>JANRKB010000043.1:0-571228 GCA_033763695.1 Planctomycetota bacterium
CCGACTTCTTGGCGGCGCTGGTGCTGATGGGCTCACCGAGCGTGCCGCGGGTCGTGTGCTTGACGATCGAGATCTCGTCGGTGTCGGCTTCCAGGTGCGGCCCGCCGTCGAACGGGTCGATGAAGTCGCGATACGCGAAGCCGAGTTTCTCAAGCATGCGGCGTGCCGGAACGGTCTCCGGCCCGACCTGCCCCACCACCGAGCGGGCCTCGGGGGGCAGCAGCGTGAGGTAGATCTCCTCGCGCGGCAGCAGGCTGGTCATGAACTCGCGCGAGTACTGACAGAAACGATCGGCCTCGGTGTAGGTGAGGTTGATGAAGCGACGGCCAAGGTACTCCCACAGCAGGTTCTGGCCGTCGGGCGTGATCGGGGCCATCATCTCCGCGATCACGCGATCGGCGAAGAACGTGCGATGCAGCGCCATGAAGTGGAAGCGGATCAGGCTGAGCATCTTGCCCAGGCCCTGCTTGTGCCCGCGGAACGACGGCTGCAGGATGAGCCCGCCGATCTCGGTCGGGCCGCTTTCGTCCAGATACAACTGGGCGACGGTGTGCTTGGTGCCCGTCTGCAGACTGCTGGAGAAGAACTCCTTGGTCGTGAGTTTGAATGAGACGTTGGGGTTGCCCGGGCCGCCCATGTGCGCGAGCACCTGCGATGTGCCGAGCACGCTGCCCGACTCGGTGTCTTCGATCACGAACATGAAGAGGTCAGACTTCTGCACCGACTGACCAAGCCCCACCATGCTCGGGGGCAGGCGCTTCGTGCTGGCGGCATAGGCCACTGGCATCGCCGGCTCGTGGATGATGCCGTGGGCCTTGGCCCCGGCCTTGGAGAAGCACTCGCGGCTGTGCATCACCTTGCCGGCGATGATGTCGCGATCGGCGGGGAGGTTGATGAAGTGCACCATCTTCGCGAGCTTGAACAGCGTCGCGACGTCTTCGGATTTGGCTCGGCGGATGAGGAACACAGCAAGGCCTCCCAAATGCCGCGGCACGGCGGCCTGGCACGCGCCCAGTGCGCGCACTGACAACCCCCGCTCGACCCCCTCGCTTCCAAGAAACGATAGGGAAGAACCGTATGTTTATCGGCTCTTCCATGCATCGCCAACAGCCCGCCAAAGCCGATCATTCATGCTTTGTATGGACAAAAAACGTTCTTGTTTTGGATTTTGATCGCATTGCACGCGTGCGAGGCCCCTTCTCGCAGTTCGGTAGGATGAGCCGGTGAAGAAGCCGCTTGTGATCACGACCTTTGGCCTCGGCCATCTGCGACCCGCCCCCGGGACGTGGGGCTCTCTGCCTCCCGTTGGTCTGGCCGCGGCCCTCATCTGGTCCGGTCATGGCCCCGCAGAGTCGTGGTGGCTGTACCACGGCCTGCTGCTTGGCGTGCTGGTGTTTTTCTCGTTCGCGTGCCTTCTGCAAGGAGACGCGGCAGAGGTGGCGTTTGGACGCAAGGACCCCTCGCAGGCGGTGGCGGATGAGACGGCGGCCCAGTGCATGCCGCTGATGTTCCTGCCCAGTGCCGCGCTGGCGAGCAACGCAAGCATCGCGCTGACGCTCGCGCTGGCGTTCGTGGCGTTCCGCGTCATGGACATCATCAAGCCGTGGCCGGCGCGGCAGCTTCAGAAGGTGCCGGGCGGACTGGGCATCCTCATCGACGACCTCTTCGCCGGGGCGTACGCATGGCTGATCGTGCAAGGTGCGGCGCTGCTCGCGGGGCACTGATCGCGGATCACTGTCCCGGGAAGAGCCCTTCGATCGACAGATAGCGTTCGCCGGTGTCGTAGTTGAAGCCCAGCACGCGCTTGGGCGAAGACTCTTTCGCCAGCGTCTGCGCGATGGCCGCGAGCGTCGCGCCGCTGGAGATGCCGATGAACGCGCCTTCTTCCTTGGCGGAGCGGCGTGCGAAGTCCTTGGCCTGATCGTCGGTCACCTGCACGATGCCATCGAGGAGGGAGCGATCGAGGATCGACGGCACGAAACCCGCGCCGATGCCCTGAATGCCGTGCGGCGTGTGCGTGCCGCCGCTGAGGACGGGCGACTTGCTGGGCTCGACGGCGATCACGCGCAGCTTGGGCCAATGCTGCTTGAGCACCTTGGCGCAGCCGGTGATGTGCCCGCCCGTGCCGACGCCGGTGATGATGTAGTCGAGCCCCTCGGGGAAGTCGCGCAGGATCTCCTGTGCCGTGGTGCGCTCGTGCACCGCGACGTTCGCGGCGTTGTCAAACTGCATCGGCATCCACGCAGGCGGACGGCTCGCGACCAGTTCCTGCGCCTTGGCGATTGCGCCCTTCATGCCTTGTTCACGCGGCGTCAGCACGAGTTCCGCGCCGTAGGCACGCATGATGGCGCGGCGTTCGATGCTCATCGACTCGGGCATGACGAGCACGAGGCGATAGCCCTTGACGGCGGCGACCATCGCGAGGCCGACGCCGGTGTTGCCGCTGGTGGGCTCGATGATCGTGGTGCCGGGCTTGAGCACGCCGCGTGCTTCGGCGTCCTGAACCATCGCGAGGGCGATGCGGTCCTTGATGCTGCCGCCGGGGTTGGCGCGTTCGAGCTTGATCCAGACGTCATGTCCGCCGGAGAAGAGGCGGTGGATCTTGACGTGTGGGGTGTTGCCGATGGTGTCGAGAATCGTGTTGGCGCGCATGGGGAAGTCCTTGGTGATTGGTTCGATGGCGGAAATGGAACTTGGCGAAGTGGCGAAGTGGCGATGTGGCGATGTGGCGATGTGGCGATGTGGCGATGTGGCGATGTGGCGATGTGGCGATGTGGCGATGTGGCGATGTGGCGATGTGGCGATGTGGCGATGTGGCGATGTGCGACGGATCGTCGTCACCCTCTTGAATGGCTGGTCAACATAGATCGCGGGTTCTCTTCATCACTTTGCCACTCCGTCACTTTGCCATTCTGCCACTTCTCAGATGATGTACTCGTCGCCCGCGACCAGATCCGACGGCGCATCGGGCTTGCGCATCAGCACTGAGCCCGGCGGCACGCTGCGCGTGAGCCAGACATTGCCGCCGATGACGCTGCCGCGACCGATCACGGTGTTGCCGCCGAGGATCGTCGCGTTGGCATAGATCGTGACGTCGTCCTCGATGGTGGGATGCCGCTTGGTCTGGGCCAGCCCCTTGCGCACGCTGAGCGCGCCGAGGGTGACGCCCTGATAGATCGTGACACGATTGCCGATGATGGTCGTTTCGCCGATCACCACGCCGGTCGCGTGATCGATGCAGAACTCGTCGCCGATCGTCGCGCCGGGATGAATGTCGACGCCGGTCTGCGAATGGGCGTACTCGCTGATCACACGCGGCAGGATCCGCACGCCCGAACGAAGCATGTGATGCGCCACGCGATGCAGCACGATCGCGGCATAGCCCGGATAAGCCATGATCACCTCGTCGAGGTGGCTGGCGGCCGGATCGCGCTCGAGCATCGCGCGAGCATCGGCGTAGAGACGTTCGGCCAGCGCGGGCAGATGCGCGATCAGATCCTCTGGCCAGCGCTGCGGCTCAGCGATGCGCAGGCCCTCGGCCATCCGGCGTGCTTCGAGGCGCACTCGCTCAAGGTGCGAGAGTTCGAGTGCGGCACCGGCGCGAAAGTGCGGGAAGAGCGCGGCACGCAGGGCGTCCACGAAGCCGCACGCGTCGCAGAGCGTCGCGCCGCCCCACGCCAGCCGCGTCTGATGGGCGGCGAGCGCATCGCGTGCTGCCGAAATGTCGTTCCCTGGCGTCGTCATGAAGTCTCTCGCATCGGACGAGTGCGTGCCTTGTGATGCCGCCACTGAAGACGCGGCACGCCAACACGATACAGGAATGCGGGCGGGGAATGCTGGTCAACTCGAGGCGGCACGATCGGGCAGGAGGCCCAGGCCTCGGAAGATCAACCGCGACAACAACACGCCGCCCGACGCGAAACGCGCGGCAGGGTCGACTGTGTTGCGGGGATCTTGACCAGCATGTCATGAGTGTTCTGCGCGCTGGTGGCAAAGTCAAGCACGGCGGACCCCCTGCGGTGGAGTATCATCGCGCCCGAGACTCGCCCTTGCCCTTTCACCACGCGTGACACTCGCCATGATGCAAGCCGCCGACAACCAACCTGCGATGAAGACCCTCCCGACACGCGGTGCGTTGGCGTCGCATTGGCCGCTGGATCCCAGCGTCGTGTTCGTGAATCATGGCTCATTCGGCGCGTGCCCGCGCGAGGTGCTCACCGCGCAGGCGCGGCTGCGCGAACGCATGGAAGCCGAACCGGTCCGCTTCATGATCGAGACATACCCGGGACTGATGGACGATGCCCGCGGCGCGATCGGTCACTTCGCCCACGCCGACCCCGTCGATATCGTGCCCGTCCCCAACGCGACCCACGGCGTCGCGACCGCCTTCGCCAATCAATCGTTCGCAGCGGGCGATGAGATCCTCGTCGGCAGCCATGAATATCCCGCGTGCATCAACGGCGTGCGACATATCGCACGGCGCACTGGTGCACAAGTCGTCATGGTTGACGTGCCGTTCCCGGTTCGCGATCCGGGCGAGGTGGTCCGCGCGTTTGAGGCGAAACTGACGGAGCGCACCAAGGCCGCGCTCGTCAGCCATGTGACGAGTTCGACCGGAATCATCCTGCCGGTGCGCGAGATCGTGCGCGTGCTGGAGCCGCGCGGCGTACGCGTGGTGATCGACGGCGCGCACGCGATCGGCATGCTGCCCGATCTTCACATCGCCGCGATCAATGCCTCGTACTACACCGCCAACTGCCACAAGTGGGTTTGTTCGCCCAAGGGCTCGGCGTTTCTGTGGGTGCGGCCGGATCGGCAGAAGAACTTCCGCCCGATCGTGCTGAGCAACAGCGCCGAGTCGCCGCGTCCGGGCCGCAAGCACATGCTCACGGAGTTTGACTATGTGGGCACCAACGACATGAGCGCGTTCATGTCAATCCCCGAGGCGATGCTGAGCATGAATGCGATGGTGCCGGGCGGCTGGCCCGAGGTCATGCGTCGCAACCACGAGCTTGCGCTGCGCGGGCGGGATGTGATCTGTCGCGTGCTTGAGGTCGAAGCGCCCGCGCCGGATGCGATGCTCGGCTCGCTTTCGACGATCTTGCTGCCGCCGCATGAGCCCGAGCGGCACGCGCGTCTGATGAAGCGTCCGAGCTTGTATCACGACGCGATGCAGGACGAGCTGATCCGGCGGTACGCGATCCAGATGCCGTTGTGGTTTGTGCCCGGCTGGACGCCCGATTCGGCGGCGACGACGTTCTCGGGACGTACGACGCACTGGGGACGCACGCTGCGGATCAGTGCGCAGCTCTACAACAGCATCGAGCAGTATGAGTACGTCGCGCACGCCGTGAAGGCGGAACTGGAACGCGAACGAACGCTTTAGGCGTCACACCGCGCGCACGAACGGGTTGGAGCGCATCTCGTCGCCGATGGTGCTGGTCGGCCCGTGCCCCGGATAGAACACCGTCTCGGGCGGCAGCGTGTACAACTGCTCGCGGATGCTGCGTTCGAGCGTGCGCATGCTGCAGCCGGGGAAGTCGGTGCGGCCCACGGAACCGGCGAAGAGTGCGTCGCCGCTGATCGCGATCGGCTCAGCCTGCGAGCACAGCGCGATGCTGCCGGGCGAGTGACCGGGGACGTGGCGCACCTGCCATTCGCGGCCCGCGAGCAAGAGCCGCTCGCCATGCTGCAGCAGGCGATCAGGCCCGGGCGCGGTGACGGGCACGCCACTGAAGACACTCAGATTCAACTCGCTGTCGGCGAGCCAGTCGCGCTCGGCCTGATGGATCCAGACAGGCAAAGGCTTGAACTGACGCACCAGTTCCGTCACGCCAGCGATGTGATCAACGTGGGCGTGTGTGAGGATGATCGCGCGCGGTACGAGGCCAAGCTCACGGATGCGGCGTGCGATCGGCGCGGGGCCGAAACTGGCGTCGATGATCCAGCAGTCCGTCGAGCCATCGGTCCACAGCAGCGTGCAGTTGGTCTGATACGGCCCGAGTGTGAACACTTCCAGATTGAGCGCGGCAGGCTTCATGATTCAATCCGCTTCATGACTCAAGACCTTGGTGGGCCGTGCCAGTCGGCTCAGTTGCCCGGCGTGGTCGCGCCGGGGGATGCATGCTGCCGCGGGGCTCGCCAAGCGAAGAACAGAAGCATCAGGATGCCGATGAGCAGGTACAAGTCGGCGACGTTGGAGACATAGGCCCAGACCTCGCGGCCGCTCCACGGCGTGGTGATGCCGAAGGGCCACTTCACGCCCGGCAGCGGATGGATGAAGTCGCGGACGCAGCCGTAGAAGAGGCGGTCGTAGAGATTGCCAAGTCCGCCGCCGAGCAGGAGGCCGAGTGCGGCATGCGCGGCGTGCTCGCTCTTGCGGGTCCACTTGCCGAAGACCCACAGGCCGAAGAACACGGCGGCGACGGTGACGCCAATGAAGAAGGTGCGCTTGCCGGCGCCGATGCCAAAGACCGCGCCGGGGTTGAGCACGAGCGTGAACTCGAGCAGGTTGGGCACCACGACCATCGGCTCGTGGATCGGGATGATGCCGCGGAGGTTGGTGATGGCTTCTTCACGCGTGAAGCGGATCGGAAAGCCGGCGACGTGATCAAACGCCGCGTACTTGCTCCACAGATCCGTCGCGATCGCGAACGCGGTGACGCCGATGAGCACGCACCACGACTTGAGATCACGCCACGGCGAAACAACGCGCCCGAGGGAGGTCGCGTCGGATGGAGTGTTCGTGTCGTTCAACAGCGGTGCCTCGCTCGTCACGGATGCAGGAGAGAACGCGAATCAGACCCCGCATCAGACCCGCGTCATGGAGCGGCGCTCGAGCAGGCGGGCGGCCTCGATCGAGTGGCGGGCCCAGGGCAGTTCTTCAAGGCGTTCGACCTTGATCGGCTTGCCGGTCAGTTCGCAGATGCCGTACGTGCCGTCGTTGATGCGCTTGAGCGCGTCATCGATCTCGCGGATGAGTTTGCGATCGGCGGCGGCGAGGTCGAGCGAGAGCGACTGGTCGTAGGTGTCGCTGCCCTGCTCGGCGATGTGCTGAGGAAGGTTGCTCAATGAGCCGCTGTTGCCCTTGAGCGCCTCAGACTCCATCGTCGTCACGTCGCCGAAGAGCTCGGCCCGCTTGCGGATGAGGATCTGGCGGAAGCGCTCAAGATCCTTCTTGCCAAAGGGCGACTTGGCCTTGTGATTCGACTCAGGCTCAGGCTCGGGCCCCTGGGCGCCAAGCGGACGGACCGCGCTGGCGTTGGGGCCGCTGGGGATCAGCGGCTTGCGCACCGCGCCGGAACCAAGCAACTGGCCCGCGAGATGGGCGATGTTGGACGTCGTGGGCGTCTTGGTCTTGGCCTTCTTGACCGGCTTGGGCGTCACAATTGTGATGCCCTTGCGGACTGGCTTCTTCGGATCCACTGCCTCAGCGACCGGTGCGGCGGGCTTGGCCGTCTTGGCCGCGGCGCCCTTGGTCTGTGCGGGCTTGCTCGGCGCGGGCTTGGCGGCGGCAGCCTTGCCAGCAACCGGCTTGGCAGGCGCGACCTTCGCGGCAACCGGCTTGGCGGTCGCGACCTTTGCACCCTTGGCGGCAGGAACGGGCTTGGCAGCTGGCTTGGCGGCGACCTTGGCCGGAGCCTTCGCGGGCTTGGAGGCGGCCTTCGCGACGGGCTTGGCGGTTTTCGAGGTTGGTTTGGTCTTCTTGGCCACATTCACCCCGAGGATCAGCGATCGACCCGGACGGATGACGCCATGCGGACACACCGCCGGCTGAGGGTCCAAGGGTAGGGGCCATCGTCCGGACGGTCAAAAACTTGAATTCTGGCGTCTTCTTCTCGCGGGCCGAGCCGCGACCCTGCGTTCAGGCTTTGGCGGCCTCCTGCTGCTCGAAGAACTCGCCCATCTGACGGAAGCGCTGGTAGCGGCTCTCGAGCAGGCGATCGATCGGCAACTGCTTGAGTTCCTGGATTCGCGTGACGATCCAGCGCGACAGGCTCTCGCCCGTGCCGCGTGGGTCGCGATGGGCTCCGCCGATCGGCTCGGGGATGATCTCGTCGATGATCCCCAGTTCGAGGTTGTCCCGGGCGGTGAGGCGGAGGGCCTTGGCGGCTGCGTCGTTGGTCTTCTCGTTGGCTTCCTTCCAGAGGATCGCCGCACAACCTTCGGGGCTGATGACCGAGTACCAACTGTGCTGGAGCATCGCGACCTTGTCGGCGACGGCGATGCCAAGCGCACCGCCCGAGCCGCCCTCGCCGATGACGATGCTGACGATCGGTACGCGCAGGATGGACATTTCGCGGAGGTTGACGGCGATGGCCTCGGCCTGGCCGCGCTGCTCGGCGCCAAGGCCCGGATACGCGCCGGGCGTATCGACGAACGTGACGATCGGCACACCGAACTTCTCGGCGAGCTTCATCTTCGCCAGCGCCTTGCGATAGCCCTCGGGGTGCGCGCAGCCGAAGTGGCACGCGATCTTCTCGGCGGTCTCCTTGCCCTTCTGATGGCCGACGATGAGGCACTTGAGCGGGCCGATGCGTCCAAAGCCGGTGACGATCGCGGGGTCATCGCCGTAGCGACGGTCGCCGTGGAGCTCGCAGAAATCGCGGCAGATGAGATCGATGTATTGACGTGTCTGCGGGCGGAGCGGGTGGCGTGCGACGCGCACGGTGGCCCAGGGCGAGAGCTGGGTGTAGAGCTGGGTCAGCTTCTCGTGCCGCTGCTTGGTCAGGTCGGCGATCTCGGAGCGCAGCGTCATAGCGGCCAGCGAGTCAGAACCCTCGGGCAGCTCGCGCAGGGACCGCTCGGCCTCCTCGATGCGGCTTTCGAGTTCGACAACGGGCTTCTCAAAGTCGAGCTGGTAGTAGGTTGCCATGGGTGGTCTCTAATGGATGCGGCAGGAAAGAAAGGCGAAGAGGGCATTCGGCATTCGGCATTCGGCATTCGGCAAGAAGACAGGAACGCTCGTCTTCCGAAGTCACGCCTCTGACTTTCGCACTTCGTCTCTTCGTCTCTGCGTCTCTGCGTCTCTCCGTCTCTTCTTCTTTCCGTCTCTTCTTCACTCCGGAATCAACGTCTCGGCCTGTGCGTTCTTGCCGCGGCCGCGCTCGCGCGGCGGGGTGGCGATCGGTCGCTTACCCGACTTGATGAACTCGGCCATCTCCATCACCGGCGGGCAATCGCGCCCCATCTCGGTCAGGATCGCGACGCGTTCATCGCGCAGTAGCGCGGGCACGAGGGCTTTGCGAAATGCCTCGCGTGTCCGCGTGATCTGATCGCGCGGGATGCCGGAGCGGCGCATGCCGACCATGTTCAGGCCCGTGATCGTGTTGCGCACCGGGCTCACGCAGTAGGGCGGAACATCGACCGAGCAGGCCGCAAGGCCGCCGAGCATCGTCATGCGTCCGATCCGGCAGAACTGGTGCACCGCGGCGTTGCCGCTGATGATGACCTTGTCGGCGATCAGCGTGAAGCCCGCGAGCAGCGCGCCGTTGGCAAGGATGCAGTCGTCGCCGATGATCGCGTCGTGGCCCGCATGCGAGTTGGCCATCATGAAGACACGCTTGCCGACGGTGGTCGGGTTCTCGGCGTGGGTAGACGCGTGCAGCGAAACGCCTTCGCGGAGGATCGTGCCGTCGCCGATGCGAACGCCTGCGGTGGGCATGCCGGGCTTGAACTTGAAGTCCTGACCAGGGAAGCCGACGCAGACGTTGGGGTACATCTCGACGTCGTTGCCGACGGTGACCGGGCCGTGGATGTTGACGCTGTTGATGAGGCGGACGTTGTCGCCCAGGACGACGCGTCCGGTGAGGATGCAGCCGGGGCCGATGTGGACGCCTTGGCCCAGTTCACATTCAGGGGCGACGATCGCAGACGGATGGATGAATCGCATTGGGCGTATGGTAGCCGATTCGGGCGCAATTCCGGCCCCGGACCCAAACGTGACATGAACTCCGCGTCGACCAACCCATCGCAGCCCTCGGCTCCATCCGTGCCGCTCGCGCTCAGCGATCTCGGTCGCCTGGGGTATGCCCCTGCATATGAGCGTCAGGTCGCTGGTGTGGAGGAAGTGCTGGCGTGGCGCGAAGCCGCCGCGACGAATCCTGCCGCGAACGTCGGGCGGGTTTTCTTTGTCGAACATGATCCGGTGGTGACCGTGAGCCGTCGCCCCGAGGCACGCGAACATCTGGTCGCCACGCCGGAACTGCTCGCGCGGCACGGGGTCGCGGTCGCCGAGACCGATCGCGGCGGCGACATCACCTATCACGGCCCCGGCCAACTCGTCGCCTACCCCATTCTCGATCTCAATCGACTCAATCTCGGCCTGCACGAGTACATGCGGCTGCTTGAAGAAGCGGTCATCCGCACGTGCGCCGCGTTCGGCGTCGCCACGACACGCGACCCGAAGGCCACCGGCGTCTGGACGCTGCGCGATGGTGCGCCACACGCCAAGATCTGCGCCATGGGCGTCCGCGTGCGCAAGTGGATCTCGATGCACGGGCTGGCGATCAACGTCAGCACGAACCTCGATCACTTCAACCTCATCGTGCCGTGCGGCCTGGTCGGGCGCCCCGTGACAAGCCTTGCGCGGGAACTGGGCACACAAGTGCCGCATATCGACGCAGTCAAGCGCGAGCTCGCGGGGCACCTGAGTCTGCTCGTGAACGAGGCCGCCGCCCAAGCCCGCGCTCGGCGGGCCGCGGCCGATGCGGCGTCGTCGCCAGTGAACGAGTAGCCGGTTTTACGCATTTCGTTCTCGCCTCGGTTGGCCGAGCGGGCTTTGATATGCCCGTGAACCCCACCGCCCAACTTCTGGAGCCCGAAGTTCGCGAGTGCATCCGCGAAGGGCTGTTCACCGAGCTGCGCGAGTCGCTGCACACGCTGCCGCCCGCCGACGTCGCCGAGATCTTGACGGAGCTGGAGCCCAAGGACGCCGCGGTGGCGTTCCGCTTTCTGCATCGTGATGACGCCGCGGCGTGCTTCACGTACCTGAGCGCGGAAAAGCAGCAGGAACTGATCGCGAGCCTGGGCAACGAGGCCGCGGTGCGCATCGTCGAGGACATGCCCGCCGACGATCGCGCGCGGCTGCTGGATGAACTGCCCGAAGAAGTCGCGGCGCGGCTCGTGGCATCGCTGAGCCCAAGTGAACGTCAGGCGACGCAGGCGATTCTGGGATATCCGCCGCGCAGCGTCGGGCGACTGATGACGCCCGACTATGTGCGTGTGCGGCGTGAATGGACGGTCGCGCAGGCGCTGGACCACATCCGGCGGCACGGGCGCGACGCCGAGACCGTCAACGTCATCTACGTCGTTGATGAGCAGGGCAAGTTGATTGACGATCTGCGGCTGCGGCAGGTCCTGTTCGCAGAGCCGACGCAGACGATCGACAACCTGATGAACCACCAGTTCGTCACGCTTCGGGCCGACATGGACCGCAGCGAAGCCGTCGAGATGCTGACGCGCTATGACCGCGTCGCGCTGCCGGTGGTGGACAGCCGCGGCTCGCTGATCGGCATCGTGACGCACGACGACGTGGCCGACGTGGCGCAGATGGAAGCCACCGAGGACATGCAGCGAATGGGCGGCGTGGCCGCACTCGAAGAGCCGTTCATGCAGGCGAGCGTGCTCAGCCTCTTCAAGAAGCGCATTCCATGGCTCGCGCTCTTGTTCCTCAGCGAGCTGCTCACAAGCAACGCGATCGCCGCGTTCGAGGATCAGATCAAGCGTGCGGCGATCCTAGCGGCGTTCATTCCGGCGATCATCTCATCGGGCGGCAACTCGGGCTCACAGGCCAGCACGCTCGTCATCCGCGCTCTGGGGCTGAAGGAAATCGAGCTGGGCGACTGGTGGCGGGTGCTGCGGCGTGAGTTCGCCGTCGCCGGCATGCTCGGACTGGTCATCGGCGCGATCGGCCTCTTCCGCATCAACCTCTTCGGCTGGATGGGCTGGTTCCACGACGAAGACGTGATGCGTCACTACACGATCCTCGGTTGGACGATCTCGCTGACGCTTGTGGGCGTGGTGCTGTGGGGCTCGGTGATGGGCGCAATGCTGCCCTTTATCCTCAAGAAGTGCAAACTCGACCCCGCGAGCAGCAGCGCGCCGTTCGTCGCCACGCTCGTCGACGTCACCGGCATCATCATCTACTTCATGTGCGCCATCTTCATCCTCAAGTCCACGCTTCTCAAGCCACCGACGTTCAATGAGGACGCGCTGAACACGGGCGTCGACGCGCGGGTGATCTCTGCCAAGCCCGACCTCGACGGCGATCCGTTCTGGACGCTGGTGGTGCAAACGCCCGAGCAGGCAGCGGCCAAGTCATCGAGCGTCATCCGCGTCCCCAGCGAGAAGATTCCCAAGGAAGCGATCAAGGAAGGCGACGCCGTGCACCTGACCTTCGAGGTCGATCATGCGAGCGGCGTCACCCTCGTCTCCCCTGCGGCACCGACCGGACCTGAGCCTGGATCGGCACACTGAGGCACGTCCTCACCACCGGCGCGAACGTTTAACCAGCGCACGACGTTTCGAACGCGGCAACGAAGTCGTCAAAGTCACTGAAATCGAGAAAACCGTCGTCGTTAAAGTCGGCGCCGATCTCGCCGCGCTCGAACGCTGCGACAAAGTCGTCGAAATCGCCGAAGTCGACGGCATCGTCGTTGTTAAAGTCGGCTGGGCAGGCGTGCACGGCATGAAGCATGATGTCCGCCGCGATGAACAAGGCGATTGAGCCGTCATCGAGCGCGCCGTTGCCGTTGACGGCGACAGCAACCGCGAGGCCTCGCGAGCGATCAATAAAGAGCTGAGACGTGAACGCATCGGTTGAACCGATCCAGCCGTCGCCGATGCCGCCGATCGGGCGCAGGTCCGTCCAGCCCATCGCGAACACTCGGCCCTGGGTGTCATGCATCTGCTCGACACGCTGGCTGTCAAACGGCAGCGCGCTCGTCACGCCGCGAAGAGCACGAAGGTGCTGACGTCCAAACTCAGCGAGGTTGGGAATCGACATGCTCAGATTGCCCGCGGGGTTGAATGCAACCGGGAACTGGATTTCGCCGCGCGGGTCGATCTCGAGCATCTGGCCTTCGGACAGAACATGACCCCAAGGCTGGTCGCTGCCATCGCTGCCGGGCCAGCCGATCTCAATGTGAAGACCCAGCGAGGTTTCAAGCAACCGCGTCACCTCCGCTTCCCACGTCTTGCCGCTGGCGATCTCTCCCATCAGGCCCGCGATCATGTATGCGGCGTTGGAGTAATGAGATTCAGAACGATCGAACGCGGGTGGCTGCGCGAGGATCAACGCGGCGATCTGCTCACGCTGCTCGTGCGGGGTGCCAGGAAGCCCGGCGTAGGCAAGCAGTTCATCGTTGGTGAACAGCATCGGCAAGCCGCCGCGCATCGTGAGAATCTCCCGGAGTGTCACGTCGCGATAGCGTGCGTCGATCTCGGGGATCCGAGAGCTCAGCACGTCGCCGATGGTCGACTCCCACGACAGCACACCGCGCTGGACATACTCCGCGAGGATGCTGCTGGTGATGGCCTTGGCGTTGGAGCCAACGTGGTAGCGATCAGCACTCGTGACGGGCGCGAGATCACTGACTCGCCGGACGCCGAGCGCGGCCGTTGCGGGCTCCGGGTCATTGAGGCGCATGATGGTTGCCGACAACGACGGCACGCCGCTGAGTTCGCGAAGTACACCGAGCTGCTGCTCGGCAAAGGCCTGGTCGAACCACGCGGGCGTTGTCTGGGCATGACACAGTGAGGCGAGCGCCCCCGTCAGGGAGGCCGCGACGAAGACGGAGACACGACGACGAGAGCCATATCCGCGCGAAAGCATGAGAACTCCTTTGTGGCTGCGTCGGGAGTACGACCGACACGAGCTGGAGAAAGCATGCGCCAGAAGCCTGCGCGAAACATGATGCGAAGATGATGGACGCGCGACCGAATCGCAAACGCCCGAAAACTCAGGCTGGAGGAACGGACATCGTCGCAACAGGCTCGTCCGTGTCGCGTGGAAGGCGAACGCGGATCCGCACATGGGCGTCGGGTGTCAGTTCCAGATCGAGCGTGCCGCCCAAGCCGTGGACAAACGCGTGGACAAGGGTGAGGCCCAGGCCACTGTGCGTGCCGTCGCCGCGCCGGGGCGTCTTTCGCCAGAAAGGCTCGCACATGCTGGCAAGATCGGCCGACTGGAGATCTGTCGGACCATTCGCCCACAGCAGTTCAATCTCGGGACGTTGGCCCGCGATGTGCATCACTCGCAGCGCAACACTGATGCTCCCGCCCGAGGGGGTGTACTCGCGGGCATTTCGAGCCAGATTGGAGACGATCGTTTCGAGCGCACCACGCTCAGCGTGGACGCTCAGCGTCTCTGGAAGATCAACCACAAGACGAATCCCGCGGGCGATCAGCGAGGCTTCATCCCCTGCAGTTTCTTCTCGAACCAGAGCTGCGAGATCGACACACACGCGTTCGCCACGCCACTCCGATGCCTGTGCACGAGCGATCTGAAGGAGCGCGGTGAGCACATCATCGGCCCGGGCCGCCACACCGGAGATGTCACGCAGTGCCAGTGACTGAGATTGCGGATCGGCGGCTCGTCGCAGAGCGTGCTCTGCAACGGCACGAATCTCCGCAAGAGGCGTGCGCAGCTCATGGGCCGCGTTGCGAGAGAACCGGCGTTCATGCTGGAACGCTTCATCGAGCCGACACAGTGTGGCATTGAATGCGTCGCCGAGCGGCCGCAGTTCATCGGGCATTCCCGCGGTCGTCACGCGCGAACCCAATCGCTCTGCGTCGACGCTCGCGACCTGATGCGAGAGCCGCGTGATCGGCTCCATCCCGTGCGCGACGATCGCCCTCGTGATGAACGTAAGTGCGACGAGTCCGCCGCAGATCAGAAGCCCGCCGCACGCGTACAAACCCAGTCGCAGCAGACGGAGCACGCCGCCCGCGTGCGCGACCACAAGCGTGAGTCGCGGATCTTCCTCGCCGGCGTGCTCGGCAATGCCCTGCGGGACCCATCGCACCCATGCAATACTCGCGCTTCGTCCATCGGGCAGCGTCGCACTGCCAAACTCGATTTCCTCCGGAAATCGCGCCGTTTCGCCGGGATTTGGCTCAGCCATCGGCGGCGGGTCCAACGTCTGTGCGCCGAGCGAGTCGGACTTGGCGATCGTCGAGCCGTCTGCGGACCAGATCTGGAAGTATGCATCGGTGGATGACACATCGAACTTCGCCCGCAGCTCAACGGGCAGTGCTCGCAGCATCGGTCGCTCGCTGTCGTTTCGTACGGAAAGCGCGAGTCGCCCAGCGTCCGCCGTGAGTAGTGCGATGCTCTGCACCCAGGTGATCGCTTCGACCGCGGCAATCAGGGCAACGCCCGCGAGCAGCGCGAACGCCGCTGCAACGATCATGAAGGTTCGGACCAGACGATCACGGATGGACCACATTGGTTGGCTCCGTGAGGGCGTATCCGACGCCGCGCTTGGTGCGGATGAGATCCGGGCGCCCGCCGGCGTTGAGCTTCTGGCGCAGTGCCGCGATCGCTGAGTCGATCGCGTTGCTCATGATCCGCGCGTTCTCATCGTAGATGTGCTCTTCGAGCTCATGACGCGAGACATACGCGGGTGATCGCAGCGCAAGGTACTCGAGGATCGCGAACTCGCGACGCGTCAAGTCGATCTCCACGCCCGCGCGGCGGACGACACGCACGCTTGTATCAACTTCCAGGTCGGCGATACGAAGGATCTGCCGCACATTGGAGTGCCGACGCCGCACGAGCGCGGCAACACGAGCGAGCAGCTCGTCCGACGCGAAGGGTTTCACCAGATAATCATCAGCACCGGAGCGCAGACCACGCACACGATCATCCACGGCATCGCGTGCTGTCAACAGCAGCACCGCCGCCTGCACGTTCTTCTCTCTCGCGCGGCGGACCACTTCGAAGCCATCAATCTCAGGCATCATCACGTCGAGGACAACGACGTCGTACTCGGTGGTTCGCAGATGGATCAATCCATCCTTGCCGTCGCACGCCGTGTCGACGACGTAGCCCTCATCGCGGAGCATTGCCGCAACGGATTCGCGAATGCGATCGGAGTCGTCAACCACCAGCACGCGCATAGCAGATCGTATGTGCGGGCGAGCGATGGAGATCTCGATCACGGACAACAGCAGCCCGCCTACTCGTCGTTGAATGAGCCTTCAGGCGCTTCTCGCTCGGCGCGGCGACGCTGCTTGTAGATGAGCCGCAGGTTGCGTGCATAGACCACAACGCCCGACGACTGGCCGAGCACACCGACCGGGTCTTGTCGCCAGACGAAGTACGCGAAGAGTGCGACGCCGCCGATGAGGCTCATCCACCAGAAGCTCTCGGGGATGACGGCCTGACGGCGCTTCTCACTCACGAGCCATTGCACAAGGAAGCGGCTGGCAAACACGCCCTGCCCAAGAAAGCCGACGCCCACCCACACCAAGCCCGCCCAACTGGTGATGCCCAGAATGCGGAAGAGCAAGTTGGCACGCTGCGCGGTCGCGTTAACCGCGACGTTTTCGCCGAAGCGTTCTCGCAAAGCGGTCTCGTCGAACGGAGCCGAGGCGTGCCCGTCGCGCGTCAACACGCGGAACTCAAATGCTCCCGAATCGTTCTTCCACGTTTCGAGCACGCCACGCGTGTCGGCGATGAGCAGTTTCTGAGTTGTTGCGCCCGGCTTGGTGTCGTAGTTCGTGCAACTGCTCGGCCCCAGCGCGAGCCAGAAGCCCAAGAACAGCACGAGCACCATCAGTGCACCGGGCTCCCACTTCACACGCTTGCGGGTGTTCATGCTCGGGTGCTCACGCGTTGGGCCCAGACTCGGTCGCGTTGCCCGCACCGGGCCGCGGCAGTTCGATGCTGGTCGTCGGGCGGCGGCGGTTGCGCATGTAGCGCACGGCGAAGAGATCAATCAGTCCGGGCCAGGCGCGCGTCAGCACGCCCATGCCGTACTTCGTCTCGCCCGCGACGCGCGGCCTGTGGTTGACGCGCACCTGCACGACCTTGCCGCCCAAATGCGCGATCGTCACGGGAATGAAGCGATGCATGCCGCGGAACTCCAGCGGCAGGCGCAGCGCGAACTCGCGCTTCATCACACGCAGTGAGCAACCCGTGTCGCGCACGTCATCACCCAGCAGCGTGCGCCGGAACAAGCGGCCAACGATCGAGCCGACGCGGCGGACGACGTTGTCCTTGCGCGCGTGCGAGCGATCGCCCTGCACAAGGTCCGCGTTCTCGCGCCGCTGCGTCTCAAGCATCATTCCCAGATCGGCGGGATCGTTCTGCAAGTCGGCATCGAGCACGGCGATGAGTCGACCGCGACAGGCGCGAAACCCGGCGTGGAATGCGGCCGACTGGCCGTTGCCCTTGCCCGGCGGCGTCTGGCTCATGGCGACACAGCGCAGCCACGGATGCGTGGGCATAAGTGCCGCGATCCGTGCTCGGGTCTGATCGACCGAGCCGTCGTCAACGATGACGAACTCGAACGCGATCTTGAGCGGCGCCAGTGCGGCACCGACCTGGCGCACCAGTTCGTCGATGTTGTCCTGTTCGTTGTGGGCGGGCGCAACAACCGAAAGCTCGATCTCCGCAGGTCTAAAGCCCGTGCGCGCTGGCCCGCTCGCCGCTGCTGGAGGCGTTGCCGCGATTGGAGTGCTCGGTGCGCTTGTCACAGGGAGAAAGGATAGGAACGCGAAGCGTTCGCGGCGTTCAAGCCGACGCGGCAACGGGACGCCGCCCGTTCTCGCTGGCGGTCGCGAGGCGCAGGATATTGGTCTGCGTCATGTCATTGCCGTTGAGCTCGCCGCTGAGGCGGCCCTCGCTCATGACGAGCAGACGATCGGACAGCGCGAGCAGTTCGGGCATTTCGCTGCTGACCAGCAGCACCGCAGCGCCGGCATCGGCCGCGGCACGCACGAGCTTGTAGACCTCGCTCTTGGTGCCGACGTCAATGCCGCGGGTCGGTTCGTCGAGCAGCAGCACCTTGGTGTTCTTGCCCATCCAGCGTGCGATGAGGAGTTTCTGCTGGTTGCCGCCCGAGAGTTCGCCGGGCAGGCTGGCGGCGGACGCGGCCTTGACGCGGAACTCGACGAACTTGTCTTTGACCAGCGTCTTCTCCGCACCGAGCGAACGCATGCCGAGCAGGCCGGCGAGGCGCGGCATGAAAGGCACCAGCATGTTCTCGCCGACGCCGAGCTGAAAGAAGAGGCCCTGCAAACGGCGATCTTCGGGGACATAGCCCACGCCCGCGTCGATCGCGGCACGCGCGGAGTTGGTCGCGATCGACTTGCCATCGACGATGACACGCCCGGTTGAGCGCGGATCGAGGCCGAAGATGGCGTCGAGCAGTTCGGAGCGGCCCGCACCGACCAGGCCGCCGATGCCGAGGATCTCGCCGCCGCGAACCTGGAGCGAGATGTTCTCAAGGCGGCCGGGCGACGTGATGCCGTCAACTTCGAGCAGCACCTTGCCCGGCGGGGCGTGGGGCGCGTCGCTGCCGTTGGCGAGGGCGCGGAGTGCCGCGGCTTCGCCGCCGTTGTCGCTCGGATTGTGACTGGAGTTGGTGCCCGCGCTCTTGATGCGACCCGTCGGCGTCTGGAGGCGGCGGCCGATCATTTGCTCGACGAGCGTGGGCTCATCGATGCTCTTGATGTCGGAAGTGGCGACGAACTTGCCGTCGCGCAGCACGCTCACACGATCGCAGCACGCGAAGATTTCGCCCATGCGATGGCTGACGTAGATGATCGTCAGGCCGTCGGCGGCGAGTTGGCGCGTGATCGCGAGCAGGCGATCGGCCTCGGCGATGGAGAGCGAACTGGTGGGCTCGTCGAAGACGATGACGCGCGGCCCGGACCCGCCGTGGCCCGCACGCTCATCGAGCGACGCGGCGATCTGGCAGATCTGGCGGCGGCCGGGCGCGAGCAAGCCGAGCGGGGCGGCGACGTCGATGCCCGGGTCGAGGCGGTGGACGAGTTTCGCGGCCCGCTCGTTCATGGCGCGGCGATCGACCGTCCACCAGGCGGTGCGCGGCATGTCGTGGAGGCAGAGGTTCTCCGCGACCGTCAGGTTCGGGCACTGCGCCAACTCCTGATGCACGATGCGGATGCCTGCTTCGAACGCGTCGTCGATCGAGCCGGGCCGCAGAACGCGGGCGGTTCCGGCGTCATAGATCGTGACGGCACCCGAGTCCTGCTTGTGCAGTCCGGCGATGACCTTGCCCAGCGTGCTCTTGCCCGCGCCGTTCTCGCCCATCAACGCGTGCACTTCGCCGGCGCGAAAGGCGACGGAGACATCGTCGAGCGCCTGAGTGACGCCGAAGCGCTTGGAGATGCCCTCCGCGCGGAGCAGGATCGGTTTTTCAAGCGTCACGCCGGGCATGCAATCAACCAAAGTGGCAAAGTGGCACAGTGGCGAAGTGTGAGTCGACGCACGCGGCACTTTGCCACTTTGTCACTCCGCCACTTCGCCACTTCTCATCCAAGACATCGCCCACGGCTTCCCGCGGGCGACGCGATTCAGTGATTACTTGGCCTTCTTCTCTTCCTTGGCCGCGTCGTCCTTCTTGCCGAGCCACTTCTTCCACAGGCCGTCGTACTCGGCGGCGTTGGCGGGCGAGCAGACCTTGAGCTCGAAGTTGTTGACGACCTTCTCCGGGGTCTTGTTGTTGTGGACCTTGTCGAAGAGCATCATCACCGACTGATAGCCCCAGCCGTAGCAGTCCTGCACGATCAGAGCCTGCACCTGGTTCTTCTTCACGTACTCGATCTGCTCGGGGAGCGCGTCGACCGAGGTGACCTTGGCCTTGTCATACACGCCGTCGAGCGCGTTCTGCGTGAAGAGCGGCCAGCCGCCCACCATCGCCCAGCCGCCGATCTCGGGGTTGCTGGTCTGCACCTGCTGCACCATGGCGGCCGCGTCGTTGGCGGTTTCCTTGTGGTAGTAGGTGTCCTTGATCTTGATGTTGGCGTGCTTGGCGGCCTCTTCCTTCACGCCCTTGATGCGGGCCTGGAGGTTCGGCGCGTTCTGGTTGCCGCCGAGGATCGCCACCGTGCCGCCCTTGTCGCCCATCGCCTTGATGAGTTCGGCCATCACCTTGCGGCCGGCCTCGACGTCGTCGATGCCGTAGTAGGCGAAGCGTTTGGACTTGGGCGCGTCGCTGTCGAACGTCACGACCGGCACGCCCTTGCCGACGGCGTCATCGATCGCCGCGGTCAGGACGTTGGCGTCGGTACAGGAGACCGCGATGCCGTCGACGCCCTGGCTGGCGAGGTTCTCAACGAACTCGGCCTGCTTCTGGGCGTCTTCGTTGGTGGGCGTGCGCCAGTTGACGCTCACCTTGATGCCGTACTTCTTCGAGAGGTCAGCCGCGGCGTCCATCGCGCCGGTGCGCGCGGCCTGGAAGACCGGGTTGCTCTGGCTCTTGGCGATGACGCCGAACTGATACTCCTTGGCCTGCTCGGCGCCCACCGCCGAGCCCGCGCCCAAGGCGAGGGTGGCAAGGGCAACCAGAGAGAACGCCCGACGAGTCCACTGCGTAGCCATGTGCTTTGCTCCAGAAACTGTCGAAACCTCTTCCACGCCCGAGTATCTCCCCTCGGGCACGGGCCTTGTCACGCCCCGCGCGTCGCGCTGGGTGTGTTGGTTGCATGTCTTGAAGGTCACGGAGTCACGAAGTCGCGTTCACTCTTCCACTCCGCCCGTTCTTCCCTGTGTCTCCGTGCCTCGGTGATGAAACTGCTTTGCCTTTCGCGCCAGCGATTTCTATACGAATCGCACGCCTCAGCGGATCAGCCCCGCGGAAGCCTTACTTCCCCCGCACTGTCAGCTTTCCCTTGGCCTGATCAACGACGACGGCGGCGATGATGGCCGTGCCCATGACGATCTGCGTGTAGGACTGGTCGATCTCGAGGATCACCATCGCGTTGTTGATGAGTTCGACGAGGATGGCGCCGAGCATGGCCCCGGCGGCGCTGCCGCGCCCGCCCGAGAGCGATGCCCCGCCGATGACGGTGGCAGCGACGACGCTGAGTTCATAGCCCTGACCCGCGCCCGGCTCGGCCGCGCCGAGGTAGCCCAGGTACACGCACGCGCTGAGGCCCGCGAGCAAGCCGCAGAGCGTGTAGAAGATGATCTTGACGCGTCCGACCGGCACGCCCGCGTACACCGCGGCCGTCTCATTGCCGCCGATGGCATACGAGCGGCGTCCGAGCACCGTCCGCGAGAGCATGAACACGCCCACGGCGACGACGGCAATCATCACGAAGATCGGCACGGGATAGAGCCCGCTGCCGATCTCGGCCTTGAAGAAGCCCTTGGTGAACGAGGGCGAGAAGTCGGAGATGGACTCACCCTTGGTGAGGATGAAGACCAGACCGCGGAAGATGGCCATCGTGCCGAGCGTGATGATGAACGGGTGCACCCGCAGGCCGACGATCATGACGCCATTGAACGCGCCGCAGAGTGCGCCAAGGCCGCAGCAGACGAAGAGGCCGGTGGCGACCGAGGTGAGCGCGCCGGCGTCGGGCGAGTCGGCGTGCAGCTTGCGCAGCGCGACCGCGCCGATGACGGCGGCGAGCGCGTACACCGAGCCGACCGACAGATCGATGCCGCCCATGATGATGATGGCGGTCATGCCCACGGCCATGATCGCGATGAAACTCGCGTTCTTGGCCACCAGCACGATGTTGTTGATGTCGAGGAACTTGTTGATCGTCCGCCGCACGAGCAACTGGCGGTCGGCGTCGTCGCCCGTCACACGCGGGTTGGCTCCGACGGCGATGCGGGTGACTTGGTCGCCGACCTTGATGGCGAGCGGACCATCGGCGGATGTGCCGTAGACCTTGACGAGTTGATCGCGCAGGGCGGCGTCGCCGACGATGGTGAGCACGTCGCCGCTACCGTCGACGGCGGTGACGCCGCTGCCTAAGGCGATGCGTTCGATGCTGCCGGGCTTGGTCCCGCCGAAGAGGGTGAGGGCGGCCATCATCAGGGCGATGACGATGATGAGGCCCGATTCCTGCGCGCCAAAGAGACGCCGCCAGAGCGGCTTGGACGGTTTGGCGGGCTGCACGGAATCAGCGGGGCTTGAAGTCACGGCGGGAGTCTACGTCGCTGCCGCGATGGAGGCATCGCGCCCCGAGAACCGGGGTTTGGAAGGGCCGGAAAAGCCGTGGTGGGGCACTCACCCCACGACGGCAGTATATCAGCAGCCGTACTCAAACGCCGCCACAAAGGCATCGAAGTCGATGAAGTCGATGAACCCGTCGCCGTTGAAGTCGGCGGACGACAAACCGAGCTCGTAGGCACTGACGAATCCGTCAAAATCTTCGAACACGATAAAGCCGTCGTTGTTGAAATCCGCTCGGCAAGTGACGGTCACGGTTGCACCAAGGCTGTCAACCACAGTCGGCGTGCCGTTGCAGGTGTTGGAGAAGCGGACAGTGTAACTACCCGCGTCAGATTGCTTGACACCCGAGACCGTCAGCGTGATCGGCTGGTCGATCGATGGCGAGGGCATCGAACCGGCGGCCCCCGCGACCACACCACCCGCACCCTGGCCGTTGGTCAGCGCAACGTTGTCACGATACCACTGATACGAGACGCCGACCGCACCAGTCGCGATCTTGGCAGTGAGAGTCAGAGTCTGGCTTGGATCAAGTTCAACGGCCTCGACAGGCTGGCGCGCGATCCACGGCTTCTCGCCGAAGGTCCACTTGCCCCATCCGCGAAAGCCGTGAACTTCGGGCGAGTCACTTGTACCAAAGGCGTAAAGATAGCCGTTCGATGACGCGAAGATGCAGGATTGAGGCCCGTTCTCGTAAAAGACATTTGGATCGGTATCCATCAATCTGAACCCTCGACCGTCCCATTGGACGGCACCTACTGCGCGTAGCAACGGTTCGTTTCTGGTTGGATCATCGACCGCGGCTCCTTCAAATCCTCCGGCCAAGATAAGTGATCCGCGGTAGACAGTGATGAGACCCGAAGTTGGCAATGAGGGCGGAAAGATGTCTACCCACGATCCGTCGACAAATCTGCTGAACGTTCGTCCACCAGCGCTGTAGAGCGTGCCATCCCAAACAGCGATATGCCCTCCAACGTCTTGTGAAGTCCCCATCTGAGTCCAAGCGCTGCCATTCCAGCGGCCAGCGGTCCCAGACGGCGTGCCAATCGACCCAGTGACGTCAAGCAGCCCAGCAATGACGAGGTCTGATTCATAGCTCACCGCACTGAGCGCGATGGGCTGGTTCGAATCATCGAACGTCGATCCAAGTGGTATCCAGTTCTGTCCGTTCCAAGCGGCAACTGCAGGGGAGTATGCGCCGCCAGCATGGGTGAACGATCCGCAAACTATCAACTGATCGTTCCAAACAGTCAGCGCAAACACATCACCATCAACGCCCGGAGCGGCCGATCCGAGCGGCACCCACGCTGTGCCGGACCATCGTGCGATGTTGTTCAGAAACTGGCCGCCGGGCGAGAACGCCACAGAGAACCGACCAGCGGCGTACAAGTCGCCGTGATAGACGGCAACTGCTTCAACAAATCCACCGGGGTTGACTGGCTGATTCGGATCGTTTATCAGGCTTACATCGCTGGTAAAGTTTCCAGTCGAAGGATCCCAGCAAAGAATGTTCTCGTTGAAATCGCCACCGATCGCCAAGACCGGCGTGCGAACGCCCGCACCATCCGGATCCCACTCGACGGCAGACGCGGCGGAAGCGAGGAATGGACTGTTTGTCACAGTCGACCAGCCGAAAGGAACGCACTGGGCGTACGCGTGTGAGGCAAGGATCGCAAGACTAACCGCAACGCCGAGGCGAGAAACTTGGGTCTTCATTGCGAGTCTCCGGAGTGCGGGAGAGTTCGCCCACGGGGCGTCATCCCCCGGCGTCAAAAGGCTCGCATGGAACGGGCCGCGTCGCAAGGTTCGATCGCATGATTCGCAAGAATTGAACAGTCACGCGGGTTATGCACCGGTTGTCCACCGCGAACGCGTCGCTTTCCCACATGCGATCGTTCGGATGGGAAAAATGATAAGGGCCGCGGTGTTTTCCGCGGCCCTTGAAAGCATCATGGGGATCAGTCGGTCGTTTGGACCCGGTTTGATTTGTCTTTCTTCACAGCATTGATGCTGAGAGGGCTTGAACTCGCCTGCACGAAGAACGTGTCCTGGATGTTTCCCTTGACAAGTTTCGCGCTGTTGTCGGTAAACACGAAGTTTCCGCCTTGGGTGCCGTGGTTGTCGGACTTCGCGTAGTAGCCCTCCTGCGCTCCGGTGTAGGCACGGTCTGACGCGCTATCGGCCTTGCCATACCAAGCACGTTCCATGAGATCTCGGGCGTTCGTCTCGTCGCCCCAGAGTGGAGCCGCGTTGATGAGCTCCGGATCGTCCATCTTGAATCCTGCGATGTACAAGTACGACACGTTGTAGTCAGCGACCTGATCTTCAGATGCGGCGGGCCGCGGCTGCAGGACCGTCGGCTTGGTCGACCAGCTGTTTTGGTATGAATGCAGTGCGGACCAGTACCAATCTTCTTTGTCTGCCGGACACGTCAAAACCGTGAGCCCCTCGATGTAGTTGCGCATCAGCGGCGTCTTGTTGGCGTTGGGACCACCGAGCGCGCCGTTCGTCGGCGACTTGTACGTGAGCGTCGGGTCACTTTCAGGCTTCCTGCCGTTGAAACCGAAGTTCACGCCGTTGCCGACCTGACGAAGGCTGAAGAATCCAGCGACGCCGCCATATGTCTCTTGCTGCTGCAAATACCTCGGATCCGCGTTGTAGTACTGAGCGACCGGGGCCCAGTTCTTGAATTCATTGGCATAAAGCGCCATCGAGAGACCGATTTGCTTCACCTGCGTCAAGCAGCGCACAGTGCGAGCTGCATCACGGGCCTTGCCCAGCGCGGGGAGCAGAATGCCGATCAATAACGCGATGATCGCGATGACGACGAGTAACTCGATGAGCGTAAACGCACGAACACCCTGACGACGGTCCATCATGGCCAGCCTTCCTTCTTGTAAGGGGTCCGGGTGCAGATCGTGGCCGGGGCCGACAGGCCCCCCCGGGCTTGGAATGTCTTACAGACTACGACGCCGCGCTCGAAATCGTCAAGACTTCTTGAAGCCGGATTATGGATCGTTTCAGCGGCGAAGCCAAAGCGACGTCCGGTGCGGCGTGGGCCCGGCGACACCTGGGCGAGCCCTTGCGAAGAAGTATACCAAACATCGGACCCGAGTGTTCCCTTTTCCGGATCGTTTCAGCGCGGAGTGATGCCTTCACACGCGTGCAAACCCGCATGGCCGAGAATCCGAAGGAAGGTCCGAGAACGCAAGACAGACACCGGACGGACATCGGCCTGACCATTGATTTTGCGCAGCAATCGCCGAATTTCGCATTCTCTCCCAGCGGATCGTGTGGTACATTACAGGTGCCCAGACCTCGCGGCGAGATTCCGGGAAGCATCTCACGCCGCCACGACGGGGTCGATCGACAACTTTGCTTTTGCCTGCGCGGCGATCTCGTGCCTTCTCGGCGTGTGCCGGAAGACGTTGCCGCGGGTGAAGTTCCGATTCGGGCAGGTGTGTCCATCGGGTTCCAACGTGAGCCCACAGATGTAGGGAGATCGTGAGATGAAGAAGACTGCTCTTTGCTCCGCCGCCTTAGTTGCTGCCCTCGCCGGCACCGTCAACGCTCAGATCACCATCGACGGCCAGAAGGACGCCGCGTACGGCGCGATCCGCTGGTCGCAGAACGTGCCCACCGGTTTCGGTGACACGGTCCCGGACCTGACCTGCGATCCCAACACGCTCGGCGGCGACCCCGCCACGGTCTCGACCGGTGTTGAGTTCAAGATTCCCCTCGCCGCCCTCGGCACCTATGGCGCGAACGTTCGCATCTGCGCCTTCATGAACAACAGCGGCCACGGCGGCGTGAGCAATCAAGTGCTCGGCGGCCTGCCCGCCAAGACCGCGGCGCTCGGCGAGCCCCGCGATGTGAACTTCGGCTCGATCAGCGGTGATCAGTTCGTGACGGTCGCGACTGCGGCCTCCGGCGCTGCCGCGACGGTCGACGGCACCAAGGACGCCGCCTATGGCGCGGCTCTCGCCCTCCAGACCAACCGCACGTCGGCTGGCAACGCGGACAGCGGCGTGGTCGACACCGCGAACGGTTCGGAGTTTGATGGAATCTACGCCTACAGCGACGGCACGAATCTGAACGTGATCATCACGGGCAACCTGAACAGCGACTTCAGCAAGCTCGAGTTCTTCATCGACAACGGCAGCGGCGCGGGTTACAACAAGCTCGCCCAGGGCGACACCTTCCCCGACGTCGACTTCAGCTCGCTGCAGCGCATGCAAGGCAACAACGCGACGAACGGCCTGACGTTCGACGCGGGCTTCAAGGCGACCCACTACATCACCTTCGGCCTCGGCGGCAGCCCCGCGACGTTCTATCCCAACCTCGCCGAACTGCTCACGACGACCGGCAACTACCTCGGCAGCGCGAACCCGGGCACGGGCGGCACGCTCGCCGGCGGCACCAACACCTACGGCATCGCGATCGACATCAACAACAGCAACACCGGCGGCGTCGCGGCAATCTGCCCGCCCGCGGCTGGTGATGTGGACATCGCCGGCGGCTCGGAGATCGACGGCCTGTTCGCCAACATCTCCGGTGGCAAGCTCAACCTGCTCGTCACCGGCAACCTGCAGACGAACTTCAACAAGTTCAGCCTGCTCATCGACTGCCAGCCCGGCGGCCAGAATGTCATGCGTTCGGACAACCCCGACATCGACTTCGGCACGCTGAACAACGGCCTTGGCGGCTTGACGTTCGATGCGGGCTTCGAAGCTGACTACTGGGTGTCGTATCAGGGTGGTGGCAGCCCGATCGAAAATTACTCGAACGCGGCGGTTCTCCGCACCAATGGCGCTCTCCGCGGCTTCAACGATGAAGCGCTCGACTACGGCGCGTACTCGGGCGGTGCAAAGAGCACCAACAACCCCGTGTCCTACAACGGCACCAACATTGACAGCCAAGACGGCACCAAGGCCAACATCTACACGAACTACGCTCCGCGCAAGGCCGGTGAAGCGGTCGTCGCCAACCCCAGCGCGCCCGTTCCTCCCGCGGCTGGCCTCGTCAAGGTCTCGATGAACAACAGCAACATCGACGGCGTCAGCGGTGACGCGGTGAACTGCCCCTCGGCCGTCACCACCGGTATGGAGTTCCAGATCGACCTGGCCGAACTCGGCTGGGATGGCTCCTCGGACATCAAGGTCGCCGGCTTCATTACCAACGGCGATCGAAACTTCATGTCCAACCAGGTCATCGGCGGCCTGCCCACCGGCACCGGCAACCTGGCCGACCCGGAGACTTTGAGCTTTGACACGATCGACGGCAACCAGTACGTCGTCGTGAACACCCCAATCTGCGCGTCCGACTTCAACGGAGACGGCTTCCTCGACTTCACCGACTTCGATGACTTCGTCGCGGCGTTCGAGAGCGGCGACTGCACCTCGGACTTCAACGGCGACGGCTTCCTCGACTTCACCGACTTCGACGACTTCGTCGCGGCGTTCGAGACCGGCTGCTAAGCCTCTCTGACAGCATGTGTCGAACGCATGACGGGCCTGTGCCGTCACGCGTAAATGTTCCCTGATCTGACGTCAGACACACACCGCCCCCGAGGTTCCCGCCTCGGGGGCTTTTTCTTGCGCTTGGCGCGTGGGTCATGCAGCCTTCGAGCGCGGTTCTTCCACGATGTCAAACTCGCCCTCGCCATCGGGGCTGAAGAGTTTGGGACGATCCGCCGCCTCGGCCATCAGGGCCTTGCGGCGTTCGTACTCCTGCTGCAGCGTGTGGACGCGGATCTGCAGGTCGTGCAGGGCGAGTTGATGCCCGACACGCCGCGCAAGGTAGTTCAGGATCGAGAGAATCCCGGCCCCCCCGACCACGGCCAGCGCGATCCACGTCACCTGGGAAAAGTGTTCCACGCAAGTGTTTCGGATGTTGAACCCGTCGGCTTGATGTTCGGTATCATCACCACGCCTTCCCCGGGAGATCATGTGGCGATGTGTGCGGCTTGGAAAGGTCGATTGCTCGCGTTCACGGCCGCCGCCGTGCTGTTCTCGGGCGTCGCCGCCCACGCCCAGCCGGACAACGCCTCCCCAACGGAGACATCGCCGCCCGTCGCTCCGACGGCGACATCGGCGGTCGCCAATGAGATCGTGCTCGGCATCGATCGCTTCGGCGTGGGCAACCAAGCCCGCGCGGGCGACTGGATCGGCGTCAATATCTCCGCGGTCGACTCGAACCCCAAGCAACGCGATGTCATTCTCTCGATTGTCATTCCTGACGCCGACGGCGACAGCGCGACCTACGCCCGCGTCGTAACGCTCAACCCTGGCACGCGTCAGACCTTCTGGGTTTATCTCCGCCTGCCCTTCAACGCGCTGGGCTCCAACCTCACGGGCATGCTCGAGGCGCACGAGGCGATCACATCCGACGCTGAGCAGGACAGAGTGCTCAAGGCACGCCCCGGCCGAATGCTGGGGCAGACGCCGATCGGCGGCGGCACGCTGCGCGTGCTCGAACCGAGCGTCGGCATGGCGTGCGTGCTCGGCCAACGCTCCGCCGGTCTGCGGGCGTACGCCGATCGCGATCAACCGACGCAGACTTATCTCACGCTTGGCCACGAAGTCACAGAGATCGCCGAAGGACTTTCGGCGGCCGACCTGCCCGATCGCTGGCAAGGGCTGGCCGCGTTTGATGCCGTCTTCTGGCTTGGCGCGGACATCAGCGCACTGCGCGGCGAAGCAGCCCGCGCCCTGCGCGAGTGGGTGCATCGCGGCGGACACCTGATCATCTCGCTCCCCGCCGTCGGGTCTGCGTGGACAACACCCTCGAGCAACGAACTGATCGACTTGCTCCCGGCGGTGAAGATCAGTCGTCGCGAGAACGTCGATCTTGAGCCGTACAAGGCGATCTTCACCTCGGCGCGCGATCGCTTCATTCCCCGCAGCGCGACGCTGCATGATCTCATCCCGCGCGAGGACGCGCGCCCCGACGAAGCCGTCAGCCTGATCAGCGGCCCTGATGGTCGCTGCCTGGTTTCACGACGCATCGTTGACGCGGGCATGGTCACGCTCATCGGTGTCGACCTGAGCACGCGCGGCATCAGCGACGCCATCGATGCGGACATGTTCTGGCATCGCATCCTCGGCAAGCGCGGCAAGTTTGTGCCCGCCGCTCAGAAGGCGGGCGTCAGCCAGAATCTCTCGCGCCCAGTCATGACCGTGGACGGCGGACTGCACGAAGAGATTGCCAAGAAGGGACAGACCGCCGCGGCCGTGCTGCTGGGCCTCGTCGTGTTCGCCGCGTATTGGCTTGCCGCCGGCCCGCTGGGCTACGCGGTGCTGAAGAAGACCAATCGCATTCGCCACGCGTGGCTCGCGTATGTGCTGACGGCGGGGGCGTTCACTGCGCTCGCGTGGTCGGGGGCAACGGCGCTGCGGCCGCGCCGGGTCGAGGCGGCCCATGTGACGTTCCTCGATCACATCTACGGCCAGCCGCAGCAGCGTGCTCGCACATGGGCATCCATTCTCACGCCGACCTATGGCACGGCGTCGATCCAGATCGGCGGCCCCAACGCCAAGATCGAAGAAACCACCGAGACTCGGGCGGCGGGCAACATCGCTTCGGCGTGGGAGTCCCCCACCGCCGACGGCGCACGCACGCAGTTTCCCGACGCGCGGCCGTACATCGTCGATGGTCGCAATCCTTCGGCGTGGAACGTGCCATCGCGTGCGACCGTCAAGCAGTTCCAGTTTGAGTGGGCTGGCGGGCCGCGCTGGGGCATGCCGCACCCCGTCGCGCCCGAGGGCGGCACAGAACGCGACGGCCTGCGCCTGGTGGGCAACAAGCTCCAGGGCACGCTGGTTCACAACCTGCCCGGCGAACTTCAGAACGTCGTGGTGATGTATGTGCGCCGCCAGCAGCCGATCAACTTCTCTTCGACATCGGCTCCCAAGTTCGATGGCTCGGCGGTGAAGTTCAACGCGTGGCCTGTGGGTGCCGCTCTGAATGTCGGCGATCTCTTCAGCGGCACGTCGGATCTCGCGTTCAGATACCTTGATGACCTCGTACCGAAGCAGGATTCGATGTTCGCCGCAGCCCAGAGCACGATCGCCACGCCGCGTTTGCTCGACTCTGTGGCGCAGTTGAGCTTCTACAGCTTGCTCCGGACTCCCGATGCAACGAGCAAGGGAGAACAGCAGACGTTTGCCTCAATGCAGCGTGTCCTGACCCACGGCTGGGACATCAGCCGCTGGTCGACCCAGCCGTGCCTCATCATCGTGGGCACGATCGGCGGCGATACGCCGCTGGGCCGCGAGTCGCCGACGCCTGTCTACGTCGACGGCGTTGAGATCAAGATGACCGGACGAACGGTCGTGCGCTGGATTTATCCGCTGGACGCAGCCCCGCCGGACTGGAACGCATTGCCCGGGCCGACGCCCGCCGCGCCGCCGGGAAAGGATCCCGTGTAGCTGATTGAGAAAGACAGATCGCGACACTTCCTTGTTCTGGATCTGATTTGGCAACTTGGCCATGTGTCCTCGGGACCTTTCGGAGCCCCGCCCGTGCCGATGATCGAAACGATCAACCTGACCAAGCGCTACGGCGATCTCGTCGCGCTCAACAACCTCAACCTCACCATCGGCGAGGGTGATTGCTTCGGCTTCATCGGCCCCAACGGCGCTGGCAAGACCACCACGATCAAAATCCTCGCCACGCTTCTCAAGCCCAGCAGCGGTCAGGCGAACGTTGCCGGGCTCACGATCGGCTATCAGAACCGCCAGATCCGCCCGCTCATCGGTTACGTCCCCGACTTCATGGGCGCGTACGAGGACATGGTCGTCACGGAGTACCTCGAGTTCTTTGCCGCGGCGTACAACATCCACGGCACGCAACGCCGCAAGGTCGTTCATGACGTGCTTGAGCTCACCGACCTTTCCTACAAAGCCACCGCCGAGGTCAACTCATTGTCGCGCGGCATGCAGCAGCGCCTCAGCGTCGCCCGCGTCCTCCTGCACGACCCCAAAGTCCTGCTCATGGACGAGCCCGCCAGCGGCTTGGACCCGCGGGCCCGCATCGAGATGCGCGAACTGCTCAAAGAGCTGCGCCGCATGGGCAAGACGATCCTCATCTCATCGCACATCCTGCCCGAGCTTGCCGAGCTCTGCAACGTCGTCGGCATCATCGAACGCGGGCAACTGCTGTTCAACGGCAGCGTCGATGAGATCATCCGCCGCGCACGCATGGGGCATGTGCTTCACGTCGGCGTGACCGATCGCGTGGAACAAGCGGCGGAGATGCTGGGCAAACTGCCGGGCGTCAAGAAGGTGGCCGTGCTGGACCCCGAGCCCGGCAGCGCGCAGCAGCGAAGCCATGGACGCGTGGTACAGCTTTCGTACGAGGATGCCGCGGGCAAGACGTTCACGGACATCCCAAACCTGCTCATCAATCAGGGCTTCCGCGTGTGGAAGTTCACCGAAGAACCGGTGAACCTCGAGACCGCGTTCATGCGGCTCACCAAGGGCTTGGTGCAGTAGAACGCCCACGACCCTGCCGGCTCTGCGGCGCTCACGTCGCCGCGCGATCACCCCGCGCCGCACCCCACGCGATCAACCACAGCGACACCGCGGCGAGCGCAACGATGCCGATGCCGATCCAGTGTGCCGGGGAAACGGCGATCGCACTGCCCGACCACGCTCGATCATGGCAGAGTTCAACGACCGCTCCGATTGGCGACAGCACGCCGAGCACGTCGGACCATCGCTCGTCGGTTCCCGCACGCTCGCCGGGTGAAGCGAGTCGGACGACCAGTGCGGCGACGCTCATGAACACGATGGCACTCATCCACGCGGTGCGCGTGCCCTCCTGCCGCGGCACGTGCTCGCCTTTGGGCGCAAGGCCCTGCATCGCCAACGCAAGCACGCCGCCAAGCAGCAGCACCCACGCGATCATCGCGGCGCCCAGTGCGGCGAGCGGCTGCCACGCCCATGCCGCGAGCCAATGCTGGGGCCAGATCACCGCCTGCAGCGGCACGAGGATGACAACGATGTCCTTGAACGCCGCGGCGATCGGCGTTTCCGTCGGGCGCACCTGCGACAGTCGCGCCATCGGCCACAGGATCGCGATACCGACCATCGCGATGATCAGCAAGATGCGTGCGGCAGGGCGATAGACGTCGTAGGAGATCACGCCACCCGCGAGCACGCCGCCGAGCATGCCCATCGTCGCGACCAGCAGGAACATGGTCCACATGAGCGCGAAGACGCGCGGCTCGCCGCGTCGGTGGGCCCATTTGTCCTTCGGCAGTGCGGGCACCGTCTCGTCGATGAACTCATCGGGCGCCGGCTCTCGCGCTTCCGCGACCTCCGCCGTCTCGCTCGGCGTCACTTCCGCGGGTCGTACGCTCTCCGACGCAATCGCTGGCTGCGACGGCGGGCTATCCGGATTGTCCGCATCGTTTGTCATGCTTCACGCGGCTGCGTCATGTGTCGGGTGCGCCACTTGCACGCTTCACTTGGATGAGGCTGATTCGGCTACGGGGCTTGCCGCAGGCTCAGCGAAGAGCGCGGCAGTCTGATTCCAGCATGCCATCCAGAGTTGGCTTGATGGCTTCTCTTCTCCGGCGACGAGCGGGCCGCGCTGGCTGGTCCACATCATCCACGCACCGTCGGGTGTGAAGACGGGCAGCACGTCCGCACCTTCGGCGTGCGTCACGCGACGCGTCGGTACGTCGGGCACGATGATGGTTGCCGGAGCGGCAATGGATGACACCTTGTCCAGGGCATCGAGCGCCTTCAGATCTGTCTGAATCGCAAACACCTCATAGTTGCGATGCGACACCTGGCTCGTCGCATAGACGAGGAAGTCGCCCGACGGGTGCCAATACGGCCCCCAGTTGACGTGTTCATTGTGCGTTAACTGGTACTCGCGTTCGATCCCCACCGGCACTCGCGTGCCGCTCGCGTCACTCTCGAACTTGAGCTTCGCGACGTAGACCTGCAGCAGGTCGTTTCCGGCGCGATCGCTGCGATAGCAGATCCAGTTGCCGTCGGGTGAGAAGAACGGCCCGCCGTCGTAGCCCGGAGCGACCACGATCGCACGCTGGGTCTTGGTCTGCGTGTCGAAGATGAAGATGTCGGCGTCCTGATGACCATCGGGCTTGGCCTTGGTCGGATCGACGTTGGCGTACAGCACGAAGCGCCCGTCGCGGCTGAACGAGCACTCGGCGTCGTAGCCAGGGCGATGAAACAACGCCGTGGCATCAGACGCGTGTCCCGGCGTGAGCGACGCCGTGACGACTTCCATCTCCTCGGGGAACTGCCACACATAGCGGCTGGTGCCGACTTGAAACCCGGGCTTCTCCTTCGCGCTTGGCGGCACGAGCGTCGAGCCAAAGAGCACGCGCGACGAATCGGTCGGATGGAACCAGCCGCAGGTGTTGGCCGAGCCGAGTGGGCTGACGCGCGTGATGTTGGCGAGGCCGGTCGGAACACCCGCTGCGTCGCGCGCGAGGTCCGCGACGAACATGGAATAGAACTGATCCGGTGCCGCGCCGGCGGGCGGCACTGCGATTGCCTGAAAGATCACGCGCGTGCCGTCGGCGTTGAAGTATGCCTCTCCGGCCTTGATGAACTGCTCGCGCCGCGTGAGCTGCACGTGGCCGCTCAAGAGCGGAGCCTCGGCCGAACGCCAGTCGGTTGGAGTCGATGCAGGCGCGGCAGGCGACGCGGCAGAAGCAGGCTGAATCGCGATCGCGCTGACAACGAGGAGCGTGGAGATCATGGCAACATCGTTGGCATGGTCGGGAGGCCACGCACGCCCGTGCTCCGCGACACTCGCTTTGTCAGGCCTTGGTTTCCTGCGCCTTCAGCCAACGCTCCAGGTAGTGGATATCGACGCCGCCCTTGCGGAAGTCGGGGTTGGCGACCAGTTGCTGATGCAGCGGGATGGTGGTCTTGATCGGATCGACCTTGAACTCGCGCAGCGCACGGGCCATGCGATCAAGGCACTTCTCGCGAGTTTCGGCGTGGACGATCAGTTTGCCGACCATCGAGTCGTAGTTCGGCGGCACGACATATCCGGGCACCACGTGCGAATCGAGGCGCACGCCGAGACCGCCCGGCGTTTCCCACGTGTTGATCTTGCCCGCCGAGGGGCGGAAGCCCATCGCCGGATCCTCGGCACAGATGCGACACTCCATCGCGTGCCCGTTGACCTTGATGTCTTCCTGCCTGTAGGGAATCTTCTCGCCCGCGGCAATCCTGATCGACATTTGCACGACGTCGACGCCCGTGATCATCTCCGTCACGGGATGCTCGACCTGCACGCGGGTGTTGACTTCAAGCATGTAGAAGTCGCCGCTGCCGTCGAGCAGGAACTCGCAGGTGGCCGCACCGGCGTACTTGACGCTCTTGATGAGCTTGGCCGCGGCCTCGGCGACCTTCTGAAGCTTGGGGCGATCAACCAGCGGCGCGGGGGCCTCTTCGATCACCTTCTGGTGGCGGCGCTGCAGCGAGCAGTCGCGCTCCCACAGATAGATGGCGTTGCCGTGCTTGTCGCCGAGCATCTGGAGCTCGACGTGCCGCGCGTTCTGCAGGTACTTCTCGATGAAGACCGCGCCGTTGCCGAAGGCGGCCTGGGCCTCCTGGCTCGCGACGCGGAGCATGGCGCGGAGCGTGGCTTCGTCGTGACACACCTTCATGCCGCGGCCGCCGCCGCCAGCGGACGCCTTGATGATCACGGGGAAGCCGATCTGCTTGGCGATCTTGACCGCTTCTTCCTCGTCCTCGATCGCGTCGGGCGAACCGGGGAACACGGGCACGCCCGCGGCCTTGGCGGTCTTCTTGCACTCGACCTTGTCACCCAGCGCTCCCATCGCCTCAGGGCTGGGGCCGATGAACTCGATCTTGCAATCACGGCAGGCCTGCGAGAAGTCGGGGCGCTCGGACAAGAAGCCGTAGCCGGGGTGGATCGCGTCGACGTCGGCAATCTCGGCGGCGGAGATCAGCCGCGCGATGTTGAGGTACGAGTCCTTGGCGGGACCGCTGCCGATGCAGATGGCGCGATCGGCGAGCTTGAGGTACGGCGCGTCCTTGTCGGCGGTGGAGTACACACAGACGGCTTCGACGCCGAGTTCTCGGCAGGCACGCAGGATCCGGAGGGCGATTTCGCCGCGATTGGCGATGAGGATGCGCTTGAACATGGGTGTTGGGGAAGAGACGGAGAGACGGAGAGACGAAGAGACGCAGTGCGAGAGAAAACCAGACGGAAGATCAAGCGATGCTAGCGAGTCTCGCGGGACGCCTGCACCGCCTCAAGACTTCGAATCAGTGCCTGCAAGACACGGTCAGTTTCATCAACAAGGTCAGTCGGGATGGCATCGGATGGAAGCATCGACAGATCAACGGAGAGACGGAGTTGCGTTCGCAGTTCGAAGAGAGAGCCTCGCGCGACGCGACGAAACCGGAGCAGCTCGGTCGTCGATTCACGGCCAAATCCCTCGGCGATGTTCGAGGGCACGGACACGGCGGCACGTCGAATCTGAGACTGCAAGCCGAACCGCTCTGAATAAGGAAGCGAGGCGCTGACCTTGTAGATGACCCGGGCGAGTTCCATAGCCCGTTGCCATGCGATCAGGTCCTCAACTCGCTTCACGTTTGCCACGCGCGGACCGGCCTTTCACACTCCGTCTCTGCGTCTCTCCGTCTCTACGTCTCTTTAGGGTCTGACGAGGAACAACTTCTGCCCAAACTCGACCGCTTCGCCGTTCTTCACCAGCACGCGTTCGATCTTGCCAGCCTTCTCGGCCTTGATCTCGTTGAAGACCTTCATCGCCTCGATCAGGCAGACGACCGTGCTGGGCGTCACCGTCGCGCCGACCGACGCGAACGGCGGACTGTCGGGGTTGGCCGCCGAATAGAACGTGCCGACCATCGGGCTCTCGATCGCGATCAGCCCCGCGTCGCTGGCCGGAGCCGCCGCAGGCGCTGCCGCCCCACCGCCAGCGGCCGGAGCGGGTGCCGCGGCCGGCGCCGGGGCAGCCATCTGCATCGGGGCGGCGTACTGCATCGGCGCGGCATGCACCACCGGCGCCATCGTCTTGCTGGCACGCTTGATCGTCACCTGCTGCTTCTCGTCGTGCAGGTCCAGTTCGGTCAGGTCGTTGTCGACCATCAGTTGCACGAGTTGCTTGAGGTTGTTGGCTTCAATCATGGCTGATCCTCTTCGCGTTCGCCGGCGGCACAACGTCTCGATCTCGGTCGCGGACGGGTCTCCGGTGCCCGCCCCACCACTGCCGTCCACGCCGCGAAACACTGCACAAATCCCCACGCCCGGCCCGGAGAAAGCACGCCGGAACGCACACAAACACACGCTACCCCAGCGTGCTCCATTCCAGACTCTTGGGCAGGGAACACAAGTTCTCGCTGCCGCTCTCGGTAATCAGAAAGTCGTCTTCGATACGCACGCCACCGACGCCCGGCAGATAAATGCCCGGCTCGATCGTCACGACGTTGCCCGCCTGCAAGCGTGAGCCCGCGAGCATGTGGGTCAGCCGCGGATCCTCGTGCCCGTTCATCCCCAGGCCGTGCCCGAGGCCGTGCCCGAAGTACTCGCCGTAGCCCGCCTGCGCGATGTGCTCGCGCGCGATCTTGTCGATGTCGCTGCTGTTCTTGCCCGGCGCAAGCGCGGCGGCGGCCTTCTCATGGGCCTCCAGCACGATCTCGTAGATCTCGCGGATCTTCTTGGGCCACTTGCCCAGCGCGAACGTGCGCGTCATGTCGCCGTGATAGCCCTTGTACACCGCGCCCCAGTCGATCAGCAGGGCCTGATTCGCCGCGGTCTTCACGGCCTGCGGGCGATAGTGCGGCAGACTGCCGTTGGCCCGTGCGGCGACGATCGTTTCAAAGCCCGGCTTGCTGCTACCGCGCGACTTCATCTCGCTCTCAAGGCGTGCCGCGATCTCCATCTCGCTCTGGCCGGCCTCGATCGTCGGCAGTACCGCCATCAGCGCGGCTTCCTGGATCTGAATCGCCTTGCGGATCAGCGTGATCTCGTGCTGGTCCTTCACCGCGCGCATCCGCGCGATGACACCGACCGTGCTCGCCACCTTCTTGGGGCCGACACGTTTGGCGAGCGCGTCGCGCTCCGCGACGGTCATGTGCTCGGCCTGCACACCGACCCGCTCCACGTCGTCGCCGTAGTCGGCAAGTTGCTGCGCCACGGCTTCGCCCATGCTGCGCTGGCGCATGACGACCTGGCAGAGCGCGGCGATCGGCTCAAGCTCTTCCTTGTAGCGGAAGTCCGAGATGATCGCGGGGTTTCCGCCGCCGGTTGCCAGCAACAGATACGAGTCGCCGCCGAGGAAGCCGGTCAGATAACCCACGTCGATCGGGTTGGAGATCAGGATGTGGCTGAGCGATGCCTCGCGAGCCGCGGCGGCCAAACGACGCAGGCGATTGCCGAAGATCTCGGCGGGCTTTGCCTCGCCCGGTCCGCCGCGCGATTTGCCAGTGCTCTTGGGCGAGCCCTTCTCGGGCTTGCTCTCGGGGCGCGCCGTCGCGTTGGAAGGACGGGCAGCAGACTTCTTGGGGGCGGCAGCGCTGGGCATGGACCCACATGATACGCGCCGCCGCTGAACCAAGCCCAAATCGCGCGACGTTCCCCTGACAACCCTTTTCTCATACTCGCACGCCGCCCGAACTGCGAACAGCCCATTCGGAGGCTGGTGTCGGTCTTGCGCCCCCGCGCAGACGTCCGCAAGCCGCGCCGCCACGCCCTGCTGAGTTCGGTGTGTGCCGCCTGCGCCGTCGCAATCGTCATCGCCGCGCGTTATTTGCATCGACGCCGGTCGTGGCACGGGTGCATGCCCGGATCGTGTGGCAGGGTGAAGGTGACGCAACCGCTCATGTGAAGCCGTGGCGATCAACGTTCCCCAGATCACGAAAGAGAGACCGAGAAATGAAGACCGCCCTGCTCAGCACCCTTGCCCTGCTCGCGATCGCGGGCTCGACCCAGGCCGCCGTCGTCGGCGTTGCCGGTGACGCCCAGCTCATCGCGGCCCCTGCCGACGCCCGCATCAACCAGCTGACGGACAACGACTGGGTCCGCGTGTGGAACGAGCGTCAGAACGTGACGCTCGAGAATGCTCTGCGCGTCGATGCCTTCGCCCCGGGCACCTATGACGGTGCAGGCGACCTGGGCGTGTTCAACATCGCCGCGGGCACCACGGTCAACAGCCACTACATCCACTTTGACTCGCCCGGCAGCACCCGTGCCAACGCTCAGGGCGCGGTGACATTCGACGGTGTCATCCTCGGCGTCATCTGCGTCGGCGACGGCAACGCCACGGCCAAGACGCTTGACAACAGCGATTTCCTCGGCGCTCCGACGCTTTACTCGAACAACGTCAACAGCCGCGGGCTTGAACTGAGCGCCAACGGCGATCGCTTCACGATCTCCAACGACGGCCTTTCGATCCGCTTCAACTTCGCCATCAGCAGCCCCGGCGATTACATGCGTGTGATCACCGCTGTTCCCACGCCCGGCTCGCTCGCGCTGATGGGCCTCGGCGGCATCGTCGCCGGCCGCCGCCGTCGCGCTTGAACTGATTGAACTTCGACACCCGCCGCCTGATCGCGACGGGTGTTCTTGATCCGACAACACCAAGAGAGGATGTCATGAAGACGACCAACGCCAACGGAACTGGCCTCACCCTCGCCTGCGCGCTCGCTCTGCTCGCACTCGCCACCACAGCGCACGCCGGCATCGTCGGCGTAAGCGGCAGCGTGCAGAAGATCAACGCGCCCAGCACCGTGAACGCCCTGCCTCCCGCGCCGAGCACCAACGCCACCGCAATCGCCCGCGTGTGGGAAGAGCGTCAGGACTTCCGCCTCGGCGGCGCGCTGCGTGTCGACGCCCTCGCCCCCGGCATCTACGACCACTCCAAGTCGCTCGGTGTGTGGTCGATCGATCGCTTCGAAACCGTCTCGAGCTACCTCATCCACCTCGGCGGCAACACCGCGGGCGTTGTCTCCGGCTCGGTCACCTTCAGCGGCGACATCGTCGGCATCGTCTGCGTCGGCGATGCTCCCGGCTCCGGTTCGTCGCTCGACGCAAGCGATTTCCTCTCCATCGCAACGACCTACCCCGACGGCCTCGCCACCCGCGGCGTCGAACTCTCCACCACCGGCGATCGCTTCTCGATCTCCGCCAACAAGCACACGCTGAACTTCTGGCTTGATTCGTCCGATGGCTCCGACTCGATCCGCGTAATCACAATGGTGCCCGCCCCCGGCTCGCTCGCGCTGCTCGGCCTCGTCGGCATGACAACGTCGCGCCGCCGCCGCTGAGCACGTTGTCGCGACAAACAAAGCACCCTCGCATGATCTGTGCGAGGGTGCATTCGTTTTCACGTTCTGGTTCGCTGCGTGCCGCGGCTGGCTCGATGGCTTCGACGCCCGCCGCGACACGACGACGCTGCGTCAATCCTCGTGCGCGAGTTCCCAACGATCGGGCGAGCGCCAGAGGCGCGAGCGCAGCAGTTCACGCTCGAGCACGAACTCCTTGGGCAGACGATCGAGGAAGCGATCAAACAGTTCCTCGTGCGAACGCGCTTCCAGCGCGCCCGCGTCACGCCCCACCGACATGAGCTGATAGAACGACTCAGCGGGGAAATCGAGGCCCTTCCACTCCAAGTCCTCATAGCGCGGCATCCAGCCCAGCGGGCTTTCCACCGCGTAGCCGCGGCCTTGCACGCGATCGACGATCCACTTCAGCACGCGTATGTTCTCGCCGAAGCCCGGCCAGATGAACTTGCCGGCGTCGTCCTTGCGGAACCAGTTGACGCGGAAGATCCGCGGCGGATTGGGCACGCGTCGTCCGACGTTCAGCCAGTGCGTGAAGTAGTCGGCCATGTTGTAGCCGCAGAACGGGAGCATCGCCATGGGGTCGCGGCGGGTGGCGGTGACGCCGATCGCCGCCGCCGTCGCTTCGGATCCCATCGTCGCGGCCAGATACACGCCGTGCGACCAGTTGAACGCCTGGAAGACCAGCGGCATGTCCTTGCTCACGCGTCCGCCGAAGACGAAGGCGCTGATCGGCACGCCGGCGGGGTTCTCCCAGTCGGGGTCGATGCTGGGGCACTGACCGGCGGGGGCGGTGAAGCGCGAGTTGGCGTGGGCGGCGGGTCGGCCGCAGCCGGGCGTCCAGTCTTCGCCCTTCCAGTCGATGAGGTGGCTCGGCGGCTCGCTGGTGAGGCCTTCCCACCACACGTCGCCATCGTCGGTCAGCGCGACGTTGGTGAAAATCGAGTTCTTGGCCATCGACAGCATCGCGTTGGGGTTGGACTTGCTGTTGGTGCCCGGCGCGACGCCGAAGAACCCGGCCTCGGGGTTGATCGCATAGAGCTTGCCGTCGGGGCCTTTCTTGATCCACGCGATGTCATCGCCGACGGTCGTCACCTTCCAGCCATCGAAGGCCTTGGGGGGCACGATCATCGCAAGATTCGTCTTGCCGCACGCGCTGGGGAACGCCGCCGCGAGATACGACTTCTCGCCGCTGGGCGCCTGGATGCCCATGATGAGCATGTGCTCGGCGAGCCAGCCCTCGTCGCGGGCCATCACGCTGGCGATGCGCAGCGCGAGGCACTTCTTGCCCAGCAGCGCGTTGCCGCCGTATCCCGAGCCGTAGGAATAGATCTCGCGCGTCTGCGGGAAGTGAACGATGTACTTCTTGGCGATGTCGGGCTCGCACGGCCAGGCCACATCCTTCTGACCGGGATTCAACGGCGCACCCACCGAGTGCATGCACGGGATGAACCCGCCATCGCCCAGCGCGGCCAGCACCGCATCGCCGATACGCGTCATGATGCGCATGTTGACGACGACATAGGGGCTGTCGGTGATCTGCACGCCGATCTTGGCGATCGGCGAACCGATCGGCCCCATGCTGAACGGGATCACATACATCGTGCGCCCGCGCATGCAGCCCTTGAAGACCTCGCGCATCTTGGCCCGCATCTCTTCGGGCGGCGCCCAGTTGTTGGTCGGGCCGGCGTCTTCTTTGTTGGGCGGGCAGACGAACGTCCGCTCCTCGACGCGCGCCACATCCGACGGGTGTGAGCGTGCGAGGAAGCAGTTGGGACGCTTCGCGGGGTTCAGCCGGATGAACGTCCCCGACTTCACCATCTGCTCGCACAGTTCGTTGTACTCGGCATCGCTGCCGCTGGTCCACACGACCTTGTCGGGCGCGCACACTGCCGCCATCTCATCAACCCAGTCGAGTAGCACGCGATTGGACGTCTTGGGCATGGTCGTTCCTTTGGGAGTCTTGGGCGACACAATATCCGCTCCCGGCACTCGCTTGGCGTGCGGATCGGCAAGGGTGATCGGTGATCTGGAAGTAACGGTCATTCGAACGCTCCTCGGCCCAGAGTGGGGCCAGAAACTGGCGTCCGGCATGAACCTCGCGGCGACTGAAATGGGCCCTCACACGAACGCGCGGCCCTTGGAAACAGCCTCCGAAAGAACCCTCACGCCGGACGAACAGGCGTGGCGAATCGCGGAGCGGAGCGCGATGCTTCGCTCCGAACAACTCTAGACATGTGTGTCCGCAATATCCACGAAACCGTGTTTCTGGCTTGGATTTCGCGTGTTTTGGAGTGGGAATGCCCGCCGGATTGATCGGCGCGGCCAAGGCTCGTATCGTTGGACTTGCAGAACTGTCGGCGGCGGCATGGCCGTCGGGCCGACGATGGTGGTCATAGCTCAGTTGGTTAGAGCACCGGGTTGTGATCCCGGGGGTCGCGGGTTCGAGTCCCGTTGACCACCCTTTCTCTCACGCGTTTGAATCTGCCGCCCCGATCGTCCCGTGCTGATTCCCGGGACAGATCCTTTGGTAGGATCAGGTCATGATCGCCAGCACGATTCGCGAACGATTGGCGCGCGACCCGTTCGAGCCGTTTCTGATTCGCTCAAGCAGTGGTCGTGGCTTCTTGGTTGCAAGCCCAGAACTTGCAGTGCTGATGAAGACAGAAGTCTTCATCGCCGAACCCAACTCGGATCGCTGGGCCCAGATTCCATACCTGCATGTCTCAGGTGTCGAGAGTGCGCCACGCCGCTCGACGTCTGCTCGCCGCAAGCGTCGCTCCGCCTGAGCACAGCTATGCCGCCAGGCGCCCGTTGATGTCCGCCGAGCGTGACCACAGGTCGCACGCCGCGATCAGCTTGCTCTTGTTGATCGGCTTGGTCAGGTGGTCATTGCACCCCGCCGCGATGCTCGACTCGTAGTCGCTCCGCAGCGCGTGGGCCGTCAGCGCCAACACCGGGCCGTCATACCCCGCGGCACGCAGGCTGCGCGTCGCCGTGTAGCCGTCCATGATCGGCATCTGCACATCCATCAGCACGACATCAAACGCGCGGCCTCCCTCGCGGGCTGCGATCGCCGCCTCCATCGCATGCTTGCCGTTGTCGACGATCGTGACCTCTGCACCTTCGCGCGTCAGGAACGCGCGGATGAGCCGCTGGTTGTCGATGCCGTCCTCGGCCACCAGCACGCGCCGTCCCGCGAGCCGCGGGCCATCGGCGTGAGGCGCTTCAGGCGCGACACCGTGCTGACTTTCCTTCACTTCCGCCACGCTTGCGGCAAAGGTGAAGACGAACTCACTCCCCACGCCGGGCGTGCTCGTCGCGCTCAGATCGCCGCCCAGCAGGTTCGCGAGTCTTCGTGAAATCGCAAGCCCAAGCCCCGTGCCGCCAAAGCGCCGGCTCATCGATGAATCGGCCTGCGAGAACGGCTGGAAGAGCCGCGCCAGCCCCGCCTCTTCCATGCCGATGCCGGTGTCGCGCACGACAAACCGAATCTCGCACGCTTCGCCGTGCACGTCGGCCGAGGCGAACAGGCTGACGCTGCCAACATTTGTGAACTTGATTGCATTGCCGACGAGGTTCATCAAGACCTGACGCAGCCGCGTCGGATCGGACTGCACGCCGCGCGGCACCGACGGATCGATCTCCACGCGCAGTTCGAGCCCCTTGGCCGTCGCCCGCACCCGCATGATCGACTCGACCTCGGCGGCGATCGCGCGCGGTTCGCAGACCACGCGTTCGATCTCCATCTTGCCCGCTTCGACCTTGCTGAAGTCAAGAATGTCGTTGATGATCGTCAGCAGGTGCTCGCCGCTGCGCCGGATCGTGCCGACGCAGTCGCGCTTCTCGCCGGCGTCCTTCAGACTTTCCTCAAGCAGTTCGGCATAGCCGAGGATCGCCGTCATCGGCGTGCGGATCTCATGGCTCATGTGCGCGAGGAACTCGCTCTTGGCGCGATTTGCGCTCTGGGCGCGGATGCTCGCGTCCTCAAGCTCGCGATTGGCCTGACGCAGCTCGGCCGTGCGGCGCTCGACCAGCGCCGCCGTGATGCTTGCACGCCGCACGAATGCCGCCGTCATCGCCGTCACCATCGCGGCCAGAGTTACACCCAGCACACCGACCGCCGGCGCAAGCCACCCGCTGCCGGGCACGAAGTCCGCCGATGCGACGTATCGCAGATGCAGCAGTTGCCCGCCGACGTTGATCTCCGAGTCACGATCGTCGTGCAGGGCCGCCTCAGATCGCAGCAGCGAAGGCTCACCACCGATCGCCAGCGTTTCGCTCCGCTCGTCCGCCACGCTCCACGCCGTGCGCCCGCTGCGGAACCCGCCCAAGAGCTGCGGCAGCGCGGCCCGCGAATCCAGCACAGACAACACCACGCCGCGCAACGCAGCGCGACGCTGCGCCACCAGATCGCGCGGCTTCTCAGCGTCGTAGATTGGTGCCGCGAGCACCAGCAGCGTCATCGGTCCATCATCACTCGCCATGACGACCGAGCCGCTCATCGCGGGCTCGCCATCGTCGGTCGTGCGTCGAATCACATCGACGACATGGGCCTCGCGGACCAGCGCGGCATAGTCGACTGGCGGAGCCAGTGACGAGACCGCCGCCAGACTCCGCTCCTCCCCTTCGCAGCGCACGAGCACGAGCCCTTCGCGTCGATCCTCGGTGACCAGAGATTCAACCATGCGCGTAAACGCGGCATCACGATCGGCCTTTGCAGCCATCACCGCCGCCGCCACGACATTCGCTTCGTCCAGTTCACGCCGCAGCGCGGCCGACATCAGGCTGTCGAAGTTCACCGCACGCCGCCGAAACTCGGCATCAATCTGCGATCGCTCCCAGCGATACGAGAACAGCGTCGCTCCGCCGGCAATACCCAGCGACAGTACCGCCATGCCAAAGACCGGCTTGAGCCAGGTGCGATCGCCGGCGAGCTCGGGACCAAGCTCACTCAGATCTCGCAGCCGCTCGCGCCCCGTGACAATCACCATCGACGCGAGCCACACGAGCACCAGCGCGATGCCGACCTGCTCAAGGATCGCATCACGCGACGCCGCCGCGTCACGCAGCTCGCGATCATCGATCGCCACCTTCATCGCGAGCACCGAAGCGCCCTCGGCGTCCGTCAGTTCAAGCGTCGTCGACGGAACCCCGGCGGTTTCATCGAGCTGTGTCTGCGTCGAGACGCCCGGCGCCGCCACTGTCGCGCCGGTCAGCGTGCCGATGTGCTCCAGGTCGCTCGTCAGCAGCGGGCGGATCATCAGCAGGAAGCCGCGATACGGCCCTTCCTTGCTTCCCGTCCGCACGCTCTTGAACGAATAGAAACTCGGCAGCCCGTCCGGACCGATCATCGCGCCGCGGCTCTCACGCGACGGATCCATGCTCTTGATAAAGCCCGGCACACCACGCGGCCAGCCGAAGCTCGCGGCCTCGGCCTTGACCTGGTCGTAGTCCTGCACCGCGACGACGTCGCGATTCATGTCCAACAGCATCACTCGGCTCAGGCCCAGACTCGCGACCGTGTCCGCGACGAAATTCTCCTCTTGAAACTTCTTGTTGCCCGCCGGATCGGTGGCGAACGCGTACATCGAGTCCCACGCCGCCCAGTCCTCGCAGGTGCGGGAGAGGTCATCGATCCGGCTCTGTACGGCGGTATGCACGCGATCTCGCGCCGCCGCGACGGCACGATCCACCGTGGCGCGATCGCTCTTGGCGAGCGAAGGCATGACCCAAGCGTGTACAAGAAGCGCAACCAGCACCGCCGCCAGACTGTGCAGCAGCAGTGACTGCGTTCGGCTCCATGTCATCCCAATGCGCACGCAGACGGCCCCTTGCCGCTCTGACTCGCTCCCGCGGTCACAGCCAAGGTTTCTATCGGCTCATGACGTTGGCATCCGCCGGGCACATGTCGAGTTTGGAAGGGGACCCGACGCTGCAGTTCATCCAGATGTCACAGCCATCACGCCGCGATATCGGACCGCACGCGCATGCACGCGCTGATGAGCTGCCGCACCGGCTTGATGGATTCCGCGACGCTCATGCTGGCCGCCACCGCGTGGGCTGCGTCGTCCGCGAGCTTTCCGACAGCGTCGAAGCCCAGCGCGGGTGCCGTGCCCTTGATCTGCAGGCAGATCTGCCGACACTGTGCGGCGTCGTCGCGCTTGAGGATGTCCTCCAGCCGCCCCGCCGCGTTGTGCAGGAAATCGACAAAGCCATCCACCAGCGGCGCATTCGGATCGTCGGCCTTCAGCGTGGTCGCCAGCGATCCCGTCTGCGACCCCACCATCAGGAACTCACCGATCGCCCGCACCAGCACATCCTGCTTCAGCGGCTTGGTGATGAACGCGTTGGCGCGCATATCCGCGATCCGCTGCCGCGTTGCGGGCGTCGTGTCGTTGGTGACGACGATGATGGGTGCCTGCACGCCATCCTCGCGAAACTTCGCGACGATGTCGGTGGATTCCATGCCCTGCATGTCGACGCTGGCGACCACCAGATCGCAGCCCTCCTGCGCCAACTTCAGCGCCTCGTCGATCGTCAGGCACGGCCGCACGCGCAACTGCGTCCCGCGCAGGTAATGCTGCACCAGCTTGCGATCCAGTTCGCTGTCTTCCAGGTGCAGCACGCAGCCGCGCAGTTCCTCGTGATTCACTTTCTCGAGGCTGAACGCATCGGTGAACGCGTCCAGATTCACAAAGTCGCGCGCGTTGATCGACTTGGTGAACTTGATGCCGATCTCGTGCACCACGCCGCGCAGGTGGGAACACCGCGAAACCGTGCCATCGACGTCCACGCTCCCCAACTTCGGATGCGGCAGCGTCACGATGACCGGCGAACCGAGGTGCACATACGCCGAGTGCATCACGCTGATGCCGCCGCACGACAAGTTGCGGCAGGCCACCGAGATCTGCACCGTGGTCGAACCCGGATGCACGATCTTCAGTGCCAGCGATGCGTGGCGGAACGGCCAACGGATGAAGTCCCGCTTGCGCGCCGCCTCCGCGCTGGTCCGCACATCCAGCAGATTGCACAGTTGCTCCAGCTCGCGGCTCTGAATGCCAATCGAGTTGGGCCGGTGCCCCGTAGGTGCGCTGGGGATCGCGTGTGGCTTCTTGGGCGTCATGCCAAAACCTCTCCGCGGCACACAAAATCACCCGGCGCGCGCACGCCGAATCAAGCCGCCCTTTGTCATCGGCCCATTTGCGCGACGGCATCATCACCCCAGCCGGGGGATCGCCTCACGCTCCCGATACAACCCACCTACGCCGCACACGTCGCGCGGGTGTCACGGCCGCCCTCACGACAGCAGCGCCTTAAGCGCCGCTCCGGGGTCTTCCTGCCGCATCAGGTGCTCACCCACCAGCACGATCTGCACCCCAACGCCACGCAGCCGCTTCAAGTCCTGCGGCGTGCGGATCCCCGACTCGCTCACAAGCACCGAGCGATTCTCCACCATGTCCGCCAGACGGATCGTGTGCCCCAGATCCACTTCCATCTTTGACAAGTCGCGGTTGTTGATCCCCAGCAGCGCATACGACGGATGCGGGAAGCCCACATGCGGCCTGACCCGCAGCAGATTCTCCGGCGTGTGGACCTCCAGCAGCACGGTCAACTGCAACTGCTGCGCGAGGATGAGCATGTCGAGAAGCATGCTCTGGTTCAGGCACTCGGCGATCAAGAGCACCGCGTCGGCCCCGGCCGCCCGGCTCTCCCACAACTGCCACGGATCGATCAGGAAGTCCTTGCGGATCACCGGCAACGGCACCGCGTCCTTGATCCGGCGGATAAAGGACGGATGCCCGCCAAAGAACTTCTCATCCGTCAGGCATGAGATCGCCCGCGCCCCCGCTTCGTGATACCGTTGGGCGATGAACTCTGGGCGGAAGGAATCGCCGGCGTATTCGGAGCGGATCAGACCCGCCGAGGGACTCTTGCGCTTCACCTCGGCGATCACCGCCGTGTCGTTCGCACTGGCGTGCGTTGTCACCGCGGCAAAGAAATTTCTGGGCGGCTCTTCCTGGGCCACCATCGCTTCGAGTTCCGCCAGCGAGGTCCGCGCTTTCGCCGCGGCCACTTCCTCGCGCTTGTGCGCGATGATCTCGTCGAGGATCGGGATGCGCGTCGGCTCGCCCGCCTCGTGCGCCCCCGTCGCCGGCGCGGGCGGCAGTGTCGGATCAAACAGCTCCTCGCTCGGCTTCTTGCTGCCGGGCAGAGGCTTGGGCTCGGGGAAGGGGTCTTGGCTGCCGTGCGTGGTCACAGGGCTGATTGTTGGCCTTGCGCTTTGCTCGGGCGCACTCGCGACTGATTCTTCGACGCACTCCCCGCTTCCGCCAGAGCGTGTCGCTCAGTCCGCGAGCATGGCCCAAGTGCCCGCACCGTCGGCACCACCCGCTTCGCCACCGGTCCTGAACAATGCACCGACGCCCACAGTCGAACAGGCCAAGCGAGCGCTCGACCTATGGCTCAGTGGCGGGCTGCTCGTCGCAGCACCGCTCATCCTCGTCATTCTCTTCATCGCCGACATGATCCGCCCGGGCAGCTTCCAGCGCGGCGGGCTCCGCGGCGTGCAGCCCCACCCCGCCTACGTCTGGCTCTTCGCCGGGCTCATCGTCTACATGTCCGCCGCCTTCGGAGCCAGTCTGGTTCTCTCTGCTCCGTGGCTCACCGCCGGCAGCGGCCAAGGCACGCCACGCTATTCCGCGATCGTCGCGATGGGCTACTTCGGCACGGGCGCGATCGCGGGCTGGATCATGTGCCGCCTGCTCAACGCTGGGGCCGGCACTTCGGGCCTCAAGTGGGAGTGGCGCGACATTCTGGTGGGCCTGGGCGCGTTCGTCCTGATCTATCCGATCGTGTACGCCTCGCAGGTCGGCTCGGTGTGGGCCTATCAGAATCTCTACCACGCAACGCCCGACCCGCTCGCGCATGAAACACTCAAGCAAATCACGGGCAACTCAAGCGATCCGTGGACGTGGGTCGTCGCCGCTGGCGCGATTCTCGGCGCACCGATTGTCGAAGAGATTCTCTATCGCGGCATGTTGCAGTCCGCCGTGCTTCGCGTGACCGGCGGCGCGTGGAGCGCGATCATCATCACCAGCGTCGCCTTCGCCGCGATGCACTATTCCGTTGTCCCGCCGCATGTGCTGCCCGTGCTGTTTGTGCTCTCCGTCGGCCTGGGCGCGACGCTCGAACGCACCAAGCGCCTCGGCGCGAGCATTGTTGTGCACGTCGCCTACAACGCGCTCAACATCGCGCTTGCCGTGACGCAGTAGCACGAACCGCGAGGACTCACCGCTCCCACCTTCTCACCGAGGCAGGGAGAAGGTCCGGCGAAGCCGGGGATGAGGGGCAAGACGCCTTTCAATCAGCGTCGCGCGTGACCGCCGCTTACGCCAAGCCCTCTTCCGGGCGCATCAGCGGGAAGAGCATCACATCGCGGATCGTCCGCTGGTTGGTCAGGATCATCACCAGTCGGTCGATGCCCAGACCCATGCCGCCCGCAGGGGGCATGCCCACGCGAAGCGCACGCAGGAAGTCGTGATCCATCGTGCGGAAGGTGTTTTCCTCGGCGTTCTTCTCGTCGTCCAGCCCCTTGAGCTGCTCGCGGAACTTCGCCTCCTGCACATCGGGATCATTGAGCTCCGTGTAGTGCGGCGCGACTTCCATGCCCGCGATGAACAGGTCCGCGCGATCCGACAGCGCGGCGTTGTCGCGCTTGGGTCGCGTCAGCGGCGAGATCGCACTAGGATAATCCGTGATGAACGTCGGCCGCGCATGGTCCAACTGCGCCTCGCCGCCGCGCTCTTTGTGTTCAAAGAGTTCATTGACGACCAGCCACGGATCCATCGCATCGATCGCCGCGGCCAACTGCGGCCGCTGGCGCTTGAGTTCCGCGCGACACTTCGCCGTGTCGGTCATCTCAAACCCATACGCCTTCGCAAACAGTTCCCCGTACGAGCGCCGCTCGAAGGGCTTGCTGTAGTTGATCGACAACTCGCCGAACGGCAGGATCGCATCACCCGTGCCGCCCGACTGCTCGTGCACCATCGTGGCCGCGTCGCGGATCAGGCTCTCGGTCAGTTCCATCACAGTCTCGACGTTGCCGAAGGCGTGATACGCCTCGAGCATCGTGAACTCGGGGTTGTGCTGCTTGTCGAGGCCCTCGTTGCGGAAGTTGCGGTTCACCTCAAACACCCGCGGCATGCCGCCCACGAGCAATCGCTTCAGGTACAACTCCGGCGCGATGCGCATGAACAGATTGATGTCCAGCGCATTCATCTTGGTCACAAAAGGCCGCGCCGCCGCGCCGCCCGCGAGGCTCTGCAGCATCGGCGTTTCGACTTCGAGATAGCCGCGGCTCTCGAGGAACCGGCGCACGCGCCCGACGATCTGCGAGCGCATCTTGAACACGCCCAGCGTCTCGGGGTTGGCCCACAGGTCGACATACCGCTGGCGATAGCGAATCTCGACGTCGCTCAAGCCTTCATGCTTGGCCGGCGGCGGCACGAGGCACTTGGCCGCGGGCTTCACATCGCTCGCCCACACCGTGATCTCGCCCGTCTTGGTCTTCATCACGCGGCCCGAGACGATCAGGACATCGCCCAGGTCGGTCGCCTTTGCCACCTTGAACGCGAGCTCATTCACATCGCGCTGGCTGATCGCCACCTGCAAGTCGCCGGTGTCGTCACGCAGCGTCATCCAGAGGAGCTTGCCGCCGTCGCGCAGCAGCATGACGCGTCCCGCGATGTTCGCGCTGGGCCGCGGGTCCGTGTATCCCGGCGTCTTGCTGTTGGCGTTGAAGTCGTCGTTGGCCTTCTCGTCAAACAACCCACGGGCCGCCGCCAGCGTCATCAGGCTCGGCTCGGCAGTGCCATACGGATTCAGCCCCAGCGCGGCCACGCTGTCGCGATTGGCACGGCGCTGGGCAACCAATTCATTCATCGGACGGACGGGTGCAGCATCAGACATGACGCGAGGGTAGGTCGCCGCCACTGGCTTGGTCGCCACGCAAAAACGAAGAACCCCCGTGTGCCGCGGGGGTTCTTCGGCGTTTCTGCACCGCCGCCCATCGGGCGGCACATGCGGAGAGATGTCCGATTCAGGACTCAGCAGCCGGCTTCGAACGCGGCCACAAAGTCATCGAAGTCCGTGAAGTCGAGGAAGCCGTCGCCGTTGAAGTCCGAGCTGGACAGACCAGCCTCGAACGCGGTGACGAAGTCATCGAAATCGGTGAAGTCGAGGAAACCGTCGCCGTTGAAGTCAGCCTGGCAGATGTTGCCGAAGATCACCGCCCACGCCTCAGTCTGACCCGAGGGGTTGGTGCCTTCGCCGACGATGACCTTGCCGTCGGCCGAGATGGCGTTGGCCCGCTTGAGCGTCCAGCCCGTCAGGTTCGCGACGCCATACTCGCTCACGAGGACGCTCTTGAGCAGCTGGAACTTCGTGGGAGCGCTGTTGCGCCAGATGATCGCCTCGACCGGGGTCGAAGCGCCGACGAGGCGGCCGCGGCCCACGACGGTGTTGCCGTCGTCGGTCACGCCGTAGCCCGTCGAAACCTTGCCGCCCAGACGCTCGACCGTGTACAGGCCGCCCGCACCCTTGGTCCACTTCACGGCCTCGCGGTTGAGCGCGAAGAACGAGATGCCCGGCGAGCCCTGGCCGACGATCACGCTGCCGTCGTTGTTCACGCCCTGCGCGAAGCCGTAGTACTCAAGGTCGCTGGCGCCGGTGTTGATGTCCGGGAGGTCGAACGGATCGACGTCCGTGCCTTCCCAGTAGATCGCCACTTCGCCCGCGTCAAAGTCCGACGAGCCCGACGCGACCGTCACGTTGCCGTCACCCGACACGGCGTACGGCGTCGCGAAGATGTCGCCGCCCGAGATGTCATTGAGCACAAAGTCAGGATCGCTGCCGATCTTCTTGAAGCCCTCGTAGAAGGCGTTGGTCTGCTGGCTGTCGCCGAAGCCGATAATCGTCCCGCCGTCGCGCGACACGCCCTGGGCCGTCGCGCCAGTGAGCTGCACATTCAGGTCAGTGATCGCGGTCGAGCCGACGTTCCACGTGACGGCCCGCGAGGTCGTCGCATCGGTCGACTCACCGACGATCAGGCCGGTGTTGCTGACGGCATTGGCGATCGACGTGGGGAGATTCGCGCCGGTCAGCGCATCAAGCTGAACCATGCCCGTGCCCAGCGACCAGACGAAGCCGCGGCCGGTGTTCTGCGTGGTGCCGTCGCTCTGACGAATGTCAGAGATGGTGCCCGCACCGACGACGTACTTGCCGTTGGCCGACACGCCGTAGGCCGCGCTGCTGAACGCGCCACCGGGCAGGTCGCCCAGCGGAATGAACGTCGCCTGACCGGCGGCGTTGGCAAGGGCGATGAGACTGACAGACAGGAACGCGCAAACATGCTTCGAGCGCATCTGGGGACTCCGGAGGACGGTGTGCTGCGTCAGGAGAAGTGCCGCCGGCCACCCGCCGACACGCTCCTCCATGCGCAGTTTACGCCGTCAGGATGCTGAGTAAACACAATTCTATGCAATTTTTCCGTCAGATTCTATAACTTATCCAATCTTGCGGCCTCCCCGCCCCGCCAGCGCGGGACGGGCCGTTTTTCGGGACGCTGGACGGTCACTCACACCCACCCTCAAACGACTGGACGAAAATGTCCACGTCGTCGAAGGTGAACTGATCATCCTTGTTGAGGTCGGCAAACTGACAGGTCGCGTTGAACGCGTCGGCGAACGCGTCGAAGTCGTCTGGCGTCAGGAACCCGTCGCCGTTGAAGTCAGCGATGCAGGACGGCGGGATCGTGTTGTTCGCGATCCACACGCCTCGACCTTCGAACGACACGAGCACCTTGCCGGCATTCGCGTTGCTCAGGAGCGAATCGAGTTGGATGTCACGGACGATGCCCTGGGGCAGGCCCGGGTCCGCCACGCGCCACGTCACGCCGTCGTCCTGCGTCACATACATGCCCGACTTGGTACCGACGAACAACGTGTTGCCGCCCGAACCCCACGACGCGGCGATGGCCGTAGGCGTCAGGCCCGACTTCAGCGAGGGCACGCCGAACAGGTTGCACGAGATCGGCGTGACAATCGTCTGGTCGACCGACATCGGATCATTCGGGTCAGCGGGGGTGAACTTCACCCGGGCCACGCGGGCCACGCGCACGGTGTTGTCCGCATTCAGCACGTCGGTCGACATACCGAAGCACACATAGACCTCGTTGGGATCGTTGGGATTGACGACCACGTCTGCCGCGCGGCCGGGCGCGCGAGCCTCGGTCGCCGGAGGATAGACCTTCTTCAGATTCGACTGCACGAACGTCGGCAGTCGCGTGGTCGCGTCAAGCTTGATCTCGTTCGCTGGGACGCCGCTGCCATCGTCCTTGCGATCCGGCGTCGCACGAATGAGGCGCCCGGTGTTGGCCGTGAACCACAGCACGCGCAAGTCATCAGGCTTGGCGAAGCCGATCGACGTCACGCGGCCCTGCAAGAGCCGACGCCCGTCAGTCTCCGAGAGCTGCGAGGCAAGCGAAAGCACCGACTTCCACCGGGCGTGCAGACCGCCCAGCGGCGCGGTCGGATTGAACGACGCCGACCAGTTCTGCGCAGGGTCCGCGATCATCCACAGCCGCGTGGTCGCGACCATGAGTCCGCTGAAGAACGTGTCGAACTTGGGGTTGAGCGGATCATCGCCGGTCTGATTGAACTCGCTCTGATCCAGCTTCACCGCGCGCATGGGCGGGTAGTTGTCGCGTCGATCGCTCGACCATGAACCCGACATCGGGCTGATGGTGCCGGCCTCGACGATCAGATCGGGGTCCGTGCCCGTGCCACTCGTGTCACCCTGGTGTACCAACGTGCGCTCGTAGTTGCGCCGAAAGACGCGGAGGGAGCCGACGACGGAGCTCATGTACGCCTGCGGCTGACGATCGCCGCTCACACTGCCAAGCCGCGTTCGGAGGTCATAGAGCGCCACGCCTGCGTCACCGCCGAGCGCACGACCCTGAATCTCCGGCGGATCGGCGCTCGTATCCGCCTTGACGTCGTTGTCGCCCGTCACGGCCTTGAACTGCGGCACGCCACCGACCGGGGCATCCGGGTCGGCCTGGATGATTCCGTCGATCTCGCCCACGCCGCTGCCCTGCAGGCCTGTGATGACGCGATTGGCCGCGAACCAGTTAAAGGTCGAGGAGATCGCCGTCGCGATGTTGAGCGGCCCGGGCGTGGTCACCGGGTTGCGGGCCGGACGCAGTCCGACGCCGTTCTTGTCGATGAACTCGGGCTTGTTGGTCACGCCGAGCTTGTTGGCTTCGACCATGCAGACGCCGCCGTTGTGCGCGATCCACATGTTTCCGGAGCGGTCGAACGCCGCGGCATTCTGATAGGGATGCACGCTCCGCTCAATCTTGTCCGCGTCAACGTCCGCAACGACCGAAGTGGGTACCGCGTTGGCACGCGACATGTCGTACCACGTCGGGGTCTTTGGACTGACGCTGTTGTCGATGACGGCGCGGAACGTGCTCGTTGCGACCAGTCCGGCATCTGCCAAGTGTGGCGAAACACCGCCGAAGAACGCGCGATTGTGCGTGCTGTTCGCCGGATCCGGATCGATCGCGACAAAGCCGGTGTAGGAGCCGTAGACGCTGAGCATGTTGGGCAGACCAAAGTCGCCGGTCTCGTTCACCGTGCCGAACGGCAGCGATTCGGGGATGAAGTCCGGGGCTACCAGGCGGAGGGCTCCGACGAGATTGCCGCCCGAGCCGACACCCGCCGCCAGCAGGATTCTGCCGTCGGGCGTCGCGTCGAGCATCACGCGGCGGAAGTCGGGCCCAACTGCACGTGTGATCGGAAAAAGCAACCCGATCTCCTCGTACCAGACGTAAACACCTGTTCCGTCCAACGCAACGGCGGGGCGCAGCTTGCCGTCGAACTGCATCCACTCCAAGCCCGTGACGCCGGGGAAGCCGCTGCGCACGCCGTCCGGCGCGGGCAGTTGGGTGAACTCTTTGATGTAAGGGACATTCACCCCTGAAATCACGACATTGTCGAGCACCGCCTCGTACAGATTGCCGCTGTTGCTTCCGTCGCTTGAGGCGGCCCCGATGTAGATGTGATTCGGGTCTGCGGGATCGACGAGAATCTGACTTGCTGTCGTCCCGGAAGTGATGACGAACGCCACCGAGTACCACGTCGTGCCGCCGTCGTTGGAGCGGAAAACCGACGTCCCTTCGATGAAATCCAAGTACGAGCCATCGGCGGCATACACGATGTTCGAGTCGCTGGGGGCGTACTCAACCTCGCCGAAGGTCGAGAGGCCGAACGTATCCGACTTGAAGGGTTTTCCGGTCGACGAATCGATAAACGGCAGTTCTGAATCCGAGACGTTGGTCCAACCCGGCTGCTTGCCGTTCTGTGCGTTCGTGGTGCGCCAGATGCCGCCGCCACTGGTCCCGATCATCACGTTGTTGACGATTGACGGGTCACACGCGATCGAGATCACCCGTCCGCTCGCGGGCATGCGGCTCCAGAACTCGTTCTCGTCCTCAGACTTCGTGTCACCCTCAATATCGAGCCCCGCCAACGGCGCAGGTCCGAGGGGCGTGAACTTGATCGGCGGCGGAATGCGCCCGTTCAGGATGTCGGAGCACACATCGCGCGGTCCGAACCCATGTGCCGCCTGCTGGCGCTGCGTGTCGCCGAGGTTCGCAAGCGTCGCGCGCTGCGCCGTGGTGAAGCGATCGGGCTGGCTCTCCTCGCCGCCGTGGGCGGCGGGCATGACAAGCGTGCCATACTTCTGAATCTGCTGCTCAGGCGTAAGCGGGTGCTTGATCCAGCCGGGGCCGGCATACTTGTATGGTTCACGATTGACATGGACCGGTGCGTCGAGTCGCTCCGTGATCTGGGCGTCGTTCAGCCCGGCGGCACGCAGTGCGCTCGTCAGCGCCGTTCGACGCTGCGTCCTGAACGCCTGAGCCTTCGGACTCATCATGGGAGTCGCGCCGTCCGAACCTGCCGCTCGCAGTGACACGACCGGAACCTTCATGACCGTCCCCGCGACCACATGCTCGCGCCACGAGACGCTGGCTCCGCCCGACTGCGCCTCCACGTGCGCCTGAGCAGTCGCAATGGTCTTCGTCGCGCCAGTGGCCTGGGTCGACTCGACACCCGGAGTTTGCGCGAGCAAGGCTCCCGCGATCACATACGTCGTCAGCGCGCTGAGCATTCCGTCCGACTCCTCTTTCAACTGCGTGTGGCCGCGGCACGCGACGCACTCAATGGCAACCGATCTCACCTGGGAACGACGCGGGCCGACGCCCGCACCATCACCCTCACGAGGCATGCACTGTACCGCAACGGCGTCACCGGACCCCGCTGGGCCGATTCATCACCCGCGTCCGGCGACACCGACCGCCCGACAACCACTCCCTCGTTCCATACGCACAACTCTTGCGCTCGGATCAGGTTCGGGTCGGCAAAATCCAACGCTTCCCCAAGAAGATGCCACCTGAACTCCGCCCCAACAAGGCGAATCGGCCCAAACCGGCGAAATCCGCCCGTCCATCCCGATTCAGTCGCTCAACTCATGTCTTCACACAAGATTGCCGCTTTTCGCGCTTGGAGATTTTGGGCTTTGACGTACACTGTGGTTTGGAGGGGAGTATTCCCGTTCGTGAGGGTTTGGTGCCGCCAAACCGGGTGTACTTCGCTGGAGAGAGACCATGTCGCAGATCCCCGTCGCGTGCCGTTTTGGCGCGTCCGTCGTGAAGTGTGTCCTCGTCGCGGGGAGCCTCTGCTCCATCCATGCCGCGCTCGCCGTCGATGCCTCGTTCCAAGGTATTGGTGACCTGGCGGGAGGCACAAACTTTTCTGAGGCCTATGCCATCTCCTCCGATGGCAGCAGCGTGGTGGGCTACTCGTCCTCGACGGCGGGCTTTCAGGCCTATCGCTGGCGCAACGCCGGCGGCATCTTCGGCCTCGGCGACCTCGCCGGTGGTTCCTTCTCCTCCATCGCACTCGGAACCAATGCCAACGGCGATGTCGTCGTCGGCAAGGGACTGGGCAACAGCGGCAACGAAGCCTTCCGCTACGAGGCTGGCACCATGCTCGCCCTCGGCGGCACGATCGCCGGCGGCGTGCTGGGCAGCCAGGCCAACGCCTGTTCGGCGAACGGCAACATCGTCGTCGGTGCCCGCGAACTTGCGGGCTTCCAGCGCGAAGCCTGCCGCTGGGTCAAGTCCGGCAGCACCTACACCCTCAGCGGCATTGGCGACCTGCCCGGCGGACAGACCTTCTCGATCGCCAACGCCTGCAGCAACGACGGCAGCGTCATCGTTGGCTCCGGGTCCACTGATTCGACCTCGGAGGCCTTCCGTTGGGTGCTCGGTCAGGGCATGACCTCCCTCGGCACACTTCCGCTTGGCACGCCGCCCGGTACCACCGGCGGCTCATTCAGCGAAGCCAATGCCTGCAACAGCACCGGCAGCGTCGTCGTCGGCTATTCGTCCGACGGCACGGATACCGTCGCCTTCGTCTGGTCCGCGGACACCGGCGCCCTCTCGCCCCTAGGTGACTTCGCAGGCGGCGCACTGGATTCCAACGCCCTTGGCGTCTCCGCCGACGGCCGCATCATTGTCGGCTACGGCACCAGCGCCGCGGGCCAGGACGCCATGATCTGGTCCTCGCGTCAAGGCATGCGCAGCATCCGCACGCTGCTCGTCAACGCCGGCGTCAACTTGAACGGCTGGATCCTCCGCCAGGCGACGGGCATCTCGGCGGACGGCACCACGATCTGCGGCATCGGCATCAACCCCAGCGGCAACTCCGACGCATGGATTGCGACGCTGCCGCGCCCCTGTGATGCCGACTTCAATGAGGACGGCTTCCTGGACTTCACCGACTTTGACGCCTTCGTCGTCGCGTTCGAAGCGGGCGCAGCGATCGCCGACTTCAACTCCGACGGCTTCCTGGACTTCACCGACTTCGACGCCTTCGTCGCGTCGTTCGAAGCCGGCTGCTGAGCCCAGCCCTGATCTCGTCGGCGGCACACAAACGCCGTTCGAGTTCACCACAACCAACGCAAAAGAAAACGCCCGCGAGCGATCGCGGGCGTTTCTGTTTGTCCGATCACTTCACGCGATCCGTTGATCGCGATTTGATCGCGTTTTAGCGGCGCGGCAGGTTCCGCAGACCGAGAAGCTCGATCTCGACCGTCACGGGCACATTGCTCGGACGGGCCGACTGGAGCTGCGGCGGGGTCTGGTTCATTTCCTTGGGGACGATCAGCTTGCGCTTGCCGCCGACCTTCATGCCGACGACGCCGAACTGAATCGGCTCCCACTCGCCCGGCAGCCAGATGTAGGGAGTCTTGGCGTCGACCTTCTCGATCTCCTTGCCATCGGTGCCAGTGACGGTGTGGGCCGTGGCGGGGAGGCACTGGAGCGCGGCGGGCTCGCCTTCGCCGACCTTCTCATCGATGATCTGCAGGGCGTCGACGAGCTGGATCACGAAGACCAGGTCGGCCTTGGGCGGAATCGCCTCGCCCGCGCCCTGATCGCCGTAGCCGAGTGCCGCGGGGATGGTGAGGCGACGGATGCCGCCGACCTTCATGCCCGGGACACCGTCCTGCCAGCCCTTGATGACGCCGTCGAGCGGGAACGCGATGGGCTCGCCGCGCTGGAAGGAAGAATCGAAGACCTTGCCGCCTTCCTTAAGCGTGCCGTGGTAGTGGGCGACAACGACGCCGTGCGCCGGGACTTCGTAGCCCTCACCGATCTTCATGTCCTCGGCGATGATTCCGCCGGGGAGCTCGGTGCGCTTGACGATGGGCATATCGGGAACGGGAATGGCGGGCACTTGGGGCGGCTCCGGAATCGCCATCGGCGCGGCGTCGGCGGGCTGGCCTTGCGGCTGGGCCTGCGCGGGCTGCGTCTGAGGCTGGGTTTGGGCGGGCTGGCCCTGGCTCGCCGAATCCTGGGCGAACGAGGTTGCCGCCAGACCGGCGGCGAGGAAAACGGCGAGAATGGTGCGCATCAGTTGGTGTCCTTTGTGCAAAACCTGGGCGGAAGCCTAGGTCCGGCGATCGCAGGCTGTCTGTTTTTCTCACGACTCGCGCGCACGCCGACCACGCGCCGCATCTGGCCCCAGCGAAGCGCGAGGATTGCGTAAAGGGTGCGTCATGCGCGTGAGTGCTTCTCTCGGGATGCGTTGTCGTCCTGTGGCCGTTGATCGGAGCGTTCTGACGGCAGGCCACGATTGAACCCGGGAGACACCAATGCACACCGCAGCAATCCATACGCACCGCTCCGCCGACCACCGCTCTTCTCGGCACGCGAATGCCGCCATCGCCTTGCTTGCGTTCGTCGGTTTGGCATCTCTGGCCGCTCCCGCCCTCGGCGCGGTCGACAACACCTGGGACTGGACCAAGAACAAGCGGACGCTCTACCTCAAGTTTGACCCGGGCGTCACCAACTACAAGATCTACGACCCGACCAATCGCATCCCCAACATCGGAGGCTCATCGCTCGCGGACGCCTACTTCCACGCCGCCAACTCGTGGAACAACGCCAACAACGGCGCAAACGCGTGGCGCTTCGCCGTGGGCAATCCGATGGACGACTCGCCCGTGATCACGATCCGCTTGGGAACCATGGCTGGCGGAGGAGGAGGCGGTGGAGGCGGCGGCGGGGAGTTCGTCGATCCGCCGTCCTTTGGCCGCGCCGACATGGACAAGTTGCCCGGTGGCGGCGGAGGAGGCGGTGGTGGCCCGAGCAACGCGCTCGCGTTCTTCCGACTCCTGAATCGCGATGCCGCGGGCGGATACACGTCTGCCGAGATCGTGATCAACCCGTTCACCATCGGCGGCGGCAGCATCTGGGGTGTGGCCAAGAACCTGCTCAACAACCGCGACGCGTTCGACCCGGTCATCAACGGTCTTCACGAACTCGGTCATGCACTCCGACTGGACCACGAGTCACCCAAGTTCATGGGTGGCGGGCTTGATGACACCATCAACGCCGTGAACAAGAACGGCCTGGTGATGCGCCCATATCTCGATCGCGGCGTGTACGAAACCAACAAGAACATGGCCTTTGACTGGAACCCGCACAGCAACGCCGCCGACCCGTTCGTCACGGATGTTGCATGGGCCAGCGCGTCCGCAGTGCCCGCGCCGGGGAGCGCGGCATTGCTGGCCCTTGCCGGCGTATGTCTCGCCCGTCGTCGTCGCTGAGGCGCGTCGCACACCGCGCCGCAGAGGACACACCCGAAGGCCGCGGAGTGACACTCCGTGGCCTTTGTGCCATCACGCTCGCGAACCGTGAGATACGCACTGCACAACGCCTCGCATCTTGGTGACGCGCGGATGGCGGACGTTCGCTCACAGCGCCGGCAGAATCTTGCCGCGGCACTCACCCAGCCCGATGCGGCGTGCGCCGGGCGTTTCGGCAAAGCCGCGCATGATCACCTCGTCGCCGTCCTGAAGGAACGTGCGCGTCTCGCCGCTGGGCAACTGAATCGGCTTGCGCGGCAGGGGCTTCCCGCTCGCATCGCGCCCCGCCCAGGTCAGTTCCAGCAAGCAGCCGCGTGCGTCGGGGGCGACGCCGCTGATCGTGCCACTGGCGAGCAGATCGCCGGAGGAAAGATTGCAGCCGTTGCTGGTGTGATGCGTGAGCAACTGCGCGAGCGTCCAATACATGTCGGTGAACGAGCCGCGGCTCAGTCGCACCGCGGGCGTGCCCGCCGCACGCATCTTCTCGCTCTGCAGCCAGACTTCGAGCGTGATGGCCAGTCCGCCCTTGGCCTGATCCTCGGCGTCAAACAGATACGGCAGCGGCGTCGGATCGCCCTCGGGCCGCTTCATCGCGGCACAGCGGAACGGCTCGAGCGCATCCATCGTCACGATGAACGGCGAGATGCTGGTCGCAAAGTTCTTGGCGAGGAACGGCCCCAGCGGCTGATACTCCCACTTCTGCACGTCGCGCGCCGACCAGTCGTTCACGAGCACCACGCCGAGCATGTGCTCGCGGGCCTGCGCGATCGGCACCGGCTCACCCTGATTGGTCTGCTTGCCGACGACGAGCCCGAGTTCGAGTTCATAGTCGAGCATCGTGCTGGGGCCGAAGGTGGGTGCCGCGCCGGGCTTGTCATCGGGCGGCGCCTGCTGGCCGCGCGGACGGCGGATGTCGGTCCCGCTCACGACGATCGATGATGCACGCCCGTGATAGCCGATCGGCACGTGCTTGTAGTTGGGCAAGAGCGGATTTTCCGGGCGGAACATGCTGCCCACCGTCGTCGCGTGGTGAATCGACGCGTAGAAGTCGGTGTAGTTGGGCACCACGATCGGCGGCAGGATCGTCGCGTCCTTCAGCGGCCGCAGCGCCTTGGCCCGCAGGCGTCGCCCCTGCTGGCCGGTGGGCGCGCCGTCGCGCAGGAACTTGCTGACGGCGATGCGCACGCGCTGCCGCGTCGGCGCACCCAGCATCGCGAGCATGTTGAAGGAGTAATCCTCCATCGCGAGCAGAATGTCATCCGGCGGCTCTTCGTGCCCGAGTTCGTTGAACACGCCGCCTTCGAGCAGCAGTTGCAGATCGCAGATCTGATCGCCGATCACCACGCCGTGCGTCGGAACGCGATGGTCGTGATCGCACGCTTCGCCGTCGTGGTGGTGATGGCCGTGCGCGTGCTCCTCGTCGTCCTTCGCGAAGATGACCAGCGGCAGGTTCTGAATCGGGAAGTCGCACGACGCGTCGTTCGCGCCCGGAACCCATGACTTCAGGTTCGGATCGTTGCACGCGGCAAGATCCGCCGCCGACACTTCAAGCACTTCTTCTGATTCCATCTGACCCGCCATCGTTCATGCTCCTGCCGTTCGCCGAGCGATTGATGCCCGTTGACGGATTGATGATTCTGGTTTCAGCGCTGGTCGACTCACGCCGCCCGTCGCGTGCGCTTCGGGCTTGTCAAGATTGGATCGCGAGCGACACGGTCCATGCTCGACATTCCGGCACGAGAGAGGTTTCTCGCCGTGGGGTGCCGCTGCGCGACGACCCCACGCTATTGACCCGCACGGCTTCGCCGTGCAAGCCCGCTCTTGAACCCTGCCCATTCACTCCACAACTCGGTGACCCCATGAGTCCGAGACCATGACTCTGTGACTATGTGACTTTCTTTCTGCCTTTCGTACTTCGTCTCTTCGGAACTCCGTCTCTTCTTCCCGCACTCCGTCTCTTCTCACCCCATCCCAATCTTCTTCAGATCCTCGACGGGTTCGTCAAACGAGCAACTGCCGAAGGTGAGGCTGAACGCCTCGCGGCTGTGCGCCAGTTGTGCCGCGTCGAGTACATGCGTGCGCCAGCGCACGCCCTCCTCCGTGAACACAAACGCCTTCGGATCCGTCTCGCGCAGCACGTCGATCGCGAGCTGTTCATCCGCCCGCACATGCTTGAGCAGTGCGGCGGCCACAAACACGTTCAGGAACCCGTGCATCACCGCACGCGGCGCGTTCTTCTCATACGTCAGCGCATACTCGCCGCGGATCGGATGGTGCAATCCCGCGGTCGCCTTGAAGGGCACATCGGCGAGCACGCACGCGTTCATGAACGCGGCCACATGCTCGGGGCTTGGAATCGCTTCGGGCGTGACGCCGCCGGTGCGGATCTTCGCGGCACACGCGTTGCCCGCCATCGCCGCGATGAACCCGCGCGGATCAACACCCGCCGGCACCTCGAGGAACGGATAGATCTCATCAGGCACGGTGTCGAGAATGTCGTCCGCCTCGTCGGGCGAAGTCAGCTTGATCTCGATGGCGTCGACCAGCGCCAGTCCATTCACTTCCTGATCATGGTGCTCGTTGAACTTGCGGATGATGTCCAGATCGTCGGGCGTCTCCACCAGCGCGGAGATATGCCACGGCTCGGTGACGTCGGCGTGCTCGCGATAGCCGCTGGTCGCGTTCGTGCCCGGCATGAGCACGCTGGCGCACTGCGAGAGTTCCTTGAGCCGTGCCGCGGGGCACACGAACCGGCAGAGCATCCATTCATGCTCGCCGACGCGGGCGCGTGCGTACGCCTCGACGGCGTGCTGCATCGACAGCTTCGCGGGCGGGAACAGCCCCGCGTAATCGATCAGGCCGGACAAGAGCGTGGTCAGGCTGCGGGTGGGCATGCCACGATGGTAGTTCGCCGCCGCCCCGAGGCATGTGCGCCTGCCGATCTTCATCTACGCTTGTTGCATGTCACACGTCGTCTACGGCCGCGCGTCCCGCCCGGAACTCATCGAGGCGTACATCCGCCAAGTCTCCCAGGTCTTCTCTTGGGATGAGCCGATCGTCCGCGAATGGGTGGGCCAGCACGGCAGCGACAATATTCGTCTCGTGACGCTCGATGGTGACGCCGCGGGCGGCCTCACACTCATGCCCATGGGCACGTTCCTCGCGGGCTCGCGCGTTTCGCTCACCGGCATCGCGGTGGTCGTGGTCCCGGCCGAGCATCGCGGGCGCGGCATCGGCACCACGCTCATGCGCGACGCCATGCGCGAGATTCACCTGCGCGGCGACGCGCTCGCCGGACTCTACCCGGCCACGCTCCCGGTCTATCGCAACGCCGGATTCGAGCACGCGGGCGTGCGCTACGGCGTCACGCTCCCGATCCAAGGCCTCCGTCTGCGCGATGAGGCCGCACTCAAGCGCGAGATGAACACGCTCACGCTCGAGCCCTTCACCGCCGCCCGCCAACCAGAACTCGAAGCGTTCTATCGCTCGCTCGCCCCCCACCACCACGGCTTCCTCGACCGCCCCGACTCGATCTGGCAGGCCAAGACCCATCGCATCCGCGGCGAGCCGACCCGCGGCTTCCTCGTTCGGCACGCGGGCGCGATCGAGGGCTATTTCTTCTTCATGCAAAAGCGCGAGGGCGCCAACCCGTTCGACATCGTCTTCTCTGATGTGCTCTTCAGCACGCCGCGCGCCGGGCGGCGCATCGCCGCGTACATCGCGGACCACTGGTCGATCGCGCGCGAGGCCCGCTTCCTCGGTTCGCCGATGCATCCGCTCTTCTCCATGTTCGCCGAGCGTTCCGAGCGTGCGACGCTGCAGGACAAATGGATGCTCCGCATCGTCAACGTCAAGGCGGCGCTCGAACAACGCGGCTATCCCTCAGGGCTCTCGACGCGCTTCGCGCTCGACATCACCGACCCACTGCTGGAGAGCAACGCGGGGCTGTGGGAAGTCCACATCGAACGCGGCCGCGCATCGACGCACAAGACCTCGACGACGATTCTGCCGACGCTCAAGCTCGACATCGGGGCGCTCGCGCCGCTCTATTCGGGCTACCAGTCGCCGCTCACGCTTCGTGCCGCGGGATTGCTGCCGGCGGGTGCCAATGCGGATGCTCTGCGGGTGGTGCACGACGCGTTTGCCGCCGAGATGCCGTGGCTGCAGGAGATCTATTGAACGCGCTCGCTCACTTCACAAATCGCAGGCACATCGGATAGCGATAGAACTGCCCCTTGTGGGCGGCGACCGCGGCCATGATCATGCCCACGATGCCCAGCACCCACACCGCGACGCTGAGCGCGATGCCAATGCCGCACGCGAAGATGAGCGGCACGCTCGCGAGGGCGTAAATGAGCAGCGAGATCTGAAAGTTGACGGCTTCCTTGCCGTGATCGTCCACAAAGTGCGACTGATCGCGCTTGATGAGCCACATGACCAGCGCGGGAATGACCGGCACGGCAAAGTGCACCAGCAGCAACGTCAGATGGATGAACAGCGCATACGTCCGCTCCCACTCCGCCGAAGGCGTTGAAGCGGCAGGGGTCGGTGTCACGGGCGGCGTCTGTGGCGACGCCGGCTCGCTCGGATTTTGGTTGGGCTGGCGTGAATCGGCTGGCTGATCGGACACGTCTGGGTACCCCACGCACGACGGCCCGAGGAGACGCGGCCCGCGTGAGCCTGCTCCGCGACGCCGTCGTGGCTTCTTTCGGGAATCGCACCCGCAGTTTCGCCGCTTTGGCGCGGGCGTGCAAGCCCGGCATCGGGTTGCACTTGCGCTATTGCGAACTCGGCGCACCTTGGCCCGGACGGTCCAAGAACACCTGTTGGTGAGTTTTTCCTTGCAGGGAAACACCCCAGCGCGATAGTCTGCCCGACGCGGCATTGTCGAACCCTTGCCCGCGTGTTTTGTCGTGTGAGACCCGCGTTTGCGGTTGATGTGTTGAACGTGCGGCCTCTCCGGGGCCGCGTGCAGCCGTTTTGAGTCTGCCGATTGTCAGTTCCGCCTCGAGCGCCGATGGATCGGCTTTGGGGGGCGACGCTCGACCCTCGGCACGAGTAGAGAGGAATCGAGCTGATGAATCCGATCCGTCGTTCGTTGTCGCTGCTGGTGATTTCCGGCGCGGCACTGGGGCTGTGTCAGGTCGCGTTGGCGCAGCAAGCCGCGACGACCTCCATCAAGGCCGCCACACCCGGCGTCGCCGCGTACTCGTGGAAGGCGATGAGCAACATCGAGGCGCTGGGCCTTTCGAACGACTCAGCCGACGGCGTGTGGTCGGAAGTGAAGAACGTGCCGCAGGCTCTGAAGGCGAGCGATGAGTGGGTTCGTCCGGCGATCTATCGCGTCTTCGCGATCGACGATCAGGCGTTCCAGAACGTCGTGCGCAACGCGCCGATGGAGTTCACGCCTGAGGCTGAGAAGGCTCCGGTGGTCTTCACGGTTCCCATGCCCGACGGCTCGTATCAGCGCTTCAACATCGTCGAGAACCAGATCATGGAGCCCGGCCTGGCCGCCCAGTTCCCGACGTTCAAGACATACCAAGGCGTCGGCATTGATGATCCGTCGGCCATCATCCGCCTTTCGTGGACGGAACTGGGCTTCGCAGGCCAGATCCAGTCGCCCAACGGCTGGGCCTACATCGATCCGTACAGCAAGGGCAACACCAGCGTCTACTCGGTGTACTGGAAGCGTGACAACGTCCGCGGCGTCGGCGCATTCATGTGCTACACCGAATCGCCCAAGCTCGACATCGATGTAAGCAAGCTCCCGCCCGCCAGCGGCACCATCGGCAACTCCAACGCATCCGGCGACGGCGCGGCCAACGGCGGCGGCGGCTACGGCCCGCGTGCCCTTGTCAGCCTTCAGACCTATCGCCTCGCCGTCGCCGCCACCGGCGAATACACCGCCAACTTCGGCGGCACGCAGTCGGGCGGCCAGGCCGCGATCGTCACGATGATGAATCGCATCAACGGCGTGTACGAGGCCGAAGTCGCGATCCGCATGACGCTGGTCGCCAACAACCAGAACATTGTCTACACCAACGCCGCGACCGATCCGTTCAGCACTGGTGCCGCTGGAACCAGCACGATGCTGAACCAGAACCAGTCAACGATCGATTCGGTCATCGGCAGCACCAACTACGACATCGGCCACAACGTCTCGACCGGCTCGGGCGGCGTTGCTCAGCTCGGCGTCGTCTGCACCGCCGGAAGCAAGGCCAAGGGCTCGACCGGCCTCACGCCGCCCACCGGCGACTCCTTCTGGATCGACTACGTCGCCCACGAAATGGGCCACCAGTGGGGCGGCAACCACACATTCAACGGCGTGAACGGCTCATGCGCCGGCGGCAACCGCAACGCCAGCACCGCCTACGAGGTCGGCTCCGGCAGCACCATCCAGGCTTACGCAGGCATCTGCGGCACGAACGACAACCTTCAGGCCAACTCGGACGCCTACTTCCACTTCCAGTCGATCGCTGAGATCTCGGCACACAATGCCAGCCGCTCGTGCAAGGTCACGACGGTCACCACCAACAACGCACCCACGATCACGGTGCCCAACTATTCGACGCTGACGATTCCGATCAGCACGCCCTTCGAACTCGCGGCCACCGGCAACGACATCGACGGCCATGCGCTGACTTACTGCTGGGAAGAGCGTGACCTCGGCGCCGCTCAGGCCGCCACACCCGGGACCGACAACGGCACCAGCCCGATCTTCCGCTCCTTCACGGGCACGTCGACGGGCAAGCGCCTGTTCCCGCAGCTTTCTGCCGCTTTGACCGGTGCGACGCCCGGCATCGGCGAGAAGTATCCGACGACCTCGCGCACACTTAAGTGGCGCTGCACCGTCCGCGACAACAGGGCGGGCGGCGGCGGCACGGCGTTCGGTGACACCCAGTTCAACACAACGACCACCGCTGGTCCCTTCACCGTCACCAGCCAGACCTCGCCCACAACGTGGACCGGCCTTTCGACGCAGACCATCACATGGAACGTCGCCAACACGACGGCGTCACCGGTGAACTGCGCCAACGTCGCGATTCTCTTCTCCACCGACAACGGCGTGACCTTCCCCTACACGCTCGTCTCCAGCACGCCCAACGACGGCAGCCAGACGATCATCGTTCCCAACGTCGCCACCAACACCGGCCGCATCAAGGTCGCCGCGGTCGGCAACATCTTCCTCAACTTCAATCGCGGCGCGATCCGCATCAACGCCGTGACGGGCCCGGCCGACCCGACCGGCACCACCGCCACGCCCAACCCGGTGTGCGCGGGCAGCAACGTCACGCTCTCGGCCACCGTTGGCGCGGGCGAGACGGTTGACTGGTTCACCGGCGGCTGCGGCACGACGCTCGTCGGCAGCGGCACGTCGCTCGTGATCCCGGCTCCGGCCTCTCCGACGACCTACTTCAGCCGCGCTCGCAACACCACCAGTGGCCTGACGAGCACGAACTGCGGCAGCGTCACGGTCGGCATCTCTGCCCTCGCAACCGATCCGACGAGCGTCACGCTCAGCCGTTCTTCGGTGTGCGCGGGTGACACCGGCACCATCACGCTCACCGCCGTCGGCGGCTCGGGCACCCAAGTGCAGTGGTTCTCCGGCGGCTGCGGCGGCGCGGCATTGGGCACCGGCACGTCAATCGTCGTTGCGGCTCCCACCTCCACCACCACCTACTACGCACGCTGGACCAACTCCTGCGGCAACAGCAACTGCGCCAGCAACACCGTCACTGTCAATCCGCTCCCCTCCGCCCCGACCAGCGCCTCTGTCGATCGCGCCGACCTCTGCGGCAACGACACCGGCACCATCACGCTCACCGCCACCGGCGGCTCGGGCGCGACGCTCAACTGGTACACGAGTTCGTGCGGCGGCACGCTCGTTGGCTCGGGCTCGCCCCTCACCATCGCCGCTCCCACCGCTTCCACCACCTACTACGCCCGCTGGTCCAACGCGTGCGGCGACAGCTCCTGCCAGAGCGTCGACGTCACGGTGACCACGGCTGACTTCAACGGCGACGGCTTCATCGACTTCACTGACTTCGACGCCTTCGTTGCCGCGTTCGAGGCTGGTGATCTCGCCGCCGACTTCAACCGCGACGGCTTCATCGACTTCACCGACTTCGATGCGTTCGTCGCATCCTTCGAGATCGGCTGCTGAGCAAGCCGGAAGTGAATGGGCCTGGCATGCCAGGGTGACCTGAACAGGCCCGTGATCAGATCAACGTACGAGCACGCCGCGAGCAATCGCGGCGTGTTTGTTTTCAGGCAGAGGTGTTCCGCAGGCCGCGCTGGCAACGCATCACGCCGCGTGTCGTGTCGCACGCACCGGCTGCTGCTGCAGGGCCTTGACACACGCGTCGAGTTCGCGCGGCAAGATGGCGTGCAGGCCGTACTTCTCGCGGACGACGCCCGCCGCACGCGAACCCATGAGGTCGCGCCACTCGGCGTCCTGCATCAGCGCGCCGATGGCGTGGGCAAAGGCTTCGGGCGTCGGATCAACGCGCAGGCCTGTCGCGCCGTGTTCAACCGATCGACTCAGGCCCGGCGTGTCGGCGACGATGACCGGCGCGCCAGCCGCCATCGCTTCAAGCACGGCACGCGGCAGACCTTCGAGTTCGGATGTATGCGCCGAGATCGTGCATGAACCGAGACGATCGAGCAGACGCTCGTGGCCCGGGTGCGGCTCAAAGACGGCATTGACGCCCAGTTCGCGAGCGAGCGCGACGAGCGTGCCCTTGAGCGGACCATCGCCGAGGATGATGAGTCGAGCTCGCGACTTGTCGGGCTCTTCGAGCATCGACATCGCGCGAATTAGGATGTCGAGTCGCTTGCGCGGGATGAGCGGGCCGACGAAGAGCACGGTGGCCTCGTCGCGCTGGGCCGCGGCATTGATGTCGGGCTTGGGTGAGACGTGCGTGGGCACGACGACACCTTGCGCGGAGTCCACGCCGTAGCGCCAGCAGAGATCTTCGACCATTTGCTGGCTTGTGCCGCAGACGGCGTCGGCGTGCTTGCAGAGGCGTGCTTCGGCGCGGGCGGCGGCGCGGGCCTGGGCGCTGGCGTTGCCAAACTCCCACGCCATGAAGCGCGACCACGGATAGCCGCCGCGGGCGATGAGCGCGACGCGCATACCGCGGCCGCGCAGGGCGCGGGTCGCGCTGATCGCGACATCGCCGGCTTCGAGTTGATGCGTCTTGACGATAGCCGAATGCATGCCGACGCAGAGTTCGCACAGGCGCGAGATCTTGGCGGCGTCCCACTCGGTGGCCGAGCGGGCGGAGGTGTTGCAGACGACCTCGATGCGCGAGGCGTGTTCGGCGGTGTGGGCGGCAGCGAGTTCGGCCGCGATGGCCGTGTCATCGGCCTTGCCGTCGGTGACGAGGATGAGGCGGCCGAAGTGTTCGACGAGTCGATCGAGCAGTGCCCACTCGGGCTGAAGAATGCCGTAGTCATCGAGTCGGCGCAGCGACAGCCCGGGCGGGAAAACCAGCACCAGAGCATCGGCGATGCGAGGGACCATGCGGTGTGCCGCTGTTGCCGCGGCGTGGCGAAGCAGGTCGAGACACGAAGGACACGTCAGGTCTGAATCTGCACAAGGACTCCGTCAGCCGACGCGATGGATCGCGGACGGCCTTGGGTCTTATCGGCGGAGGAAGACCGGAAATGAAGCGCAAGCGGGAGAGAGGGGGACCACTCCAGGGGAGAGCCCTGCATGAAACACCCGTGTCTTGTTCGCGTTCGGGGTGCTGTTTGCCGCACTCACGTCAGCAAGCGCGTCGCGATGAACTGCACGAAGATGTAGATGCCCAGGCCCAGGCCAGCGATGCCCAGGATGATCTGGAGCGTCATGCCCAGCACGGCTTTCCAGTATGTGCTCAGGTCATGCACGCGCACGGCTTTGTAGGCCATCGCCACGCCCAGCGCCATCGGGATCAGCAGCACGAACCACCACGCGTCGAGCGGCAGCGGATCGAGGAACGGTCGCCACGCGAGGGTGGTCATGCGGCACCTCCGGCGGAGGCCGCGGCGACGCGGGTGCGGCGGAAGACCGTGGGGAATGCCGCGTCGATGATGACGATCAGGTTGAGCATGCCCGCGACGGTGCCAAAGAGCGTGCCGAGCTCGTTCATCTTGCCGACGCCCTTGACGTTCGGCACGTTCATCAGCGGCTTGCCCGTGCTGTCCAGGGGCGAGATCTTGGGAATCGCCGGGGTGAAGAAGCCCGTGGCGTCATCCCGCACCTCGCCGGGCTGTGCCGAGCGCAGCTGCTTGGTGATGGGGTCGATGACCTTGAAGTGCTTCTGATGCAGAGCGTCGGTGGCGAAGGCGACCGGGCCGACGAGGGCTTGGCCGATGAACCACAGGCCGTCCTCGCGGCTGTCGACGCAGTCGATGCCGCCGACGAGCAAACCGCCGAAGAACAGACCGAGAACTCCGGCCCCGGCGTAGAGGCCGCGCTTGGCTTCGCCCCGGGCGGCATGCCCAAGACCGGGTAGCGCGAGTGCGGCCAGCCCGGCGAGCGGATGAAACCCTGTTTCAGCGATCGTCACTTCGGTGCCGGGCTCGTCATGCGCTGACGGGGCGGGCGAAGCGGGAGTTGTGGTCGTATCAGACATAAAGGAGCGGCATAGTCAGCGGAAAGCCAGCAGCAGTGGAGGCAGCATCGGCACTCCCGCCCGCGCTGGGAGAGAAAAGCCTCACCAAAAGCACCGTCCCGAGCGTTCGGGAAATCTCCGTTTGACACCGGACGATGACTCTGTACTGTACCGCCTGTTGCCCGGTTCGAACGCCCGCGCCCGGCCGCCCGATTCGACTCCGCCAAGACTGCGCAGAGTTGTGAACTGGCAGATGACGCGGGGGGTTGACCGGGGAACAATGCGCCCCCTCGGGACACACCGGTGCGGCTTCGCGGCCGACACCCGTGCGACGCGACGACCAGCGCTCGATGCTTCGGACTCGGTGTTGGTGTTGGGAGCGTTGGTGTTGGAGTTTCGGTTTGGAGTTTCGGTTTGGAGTTTTGGTTTGGGGCGGAGAATCAGAATCCGTTTCGTGACGTGTTGAAACGGACCGGTGTGACGACAGGTACAAGTCTGCCGGAGACAAGACCAGATCGTGGGTGGCTCGACGGCCGAAAGAAGGTGATCAATGACGCTTGCTCTGCTCGCGGATGACATGGACTCCACGGAACTTCTCCCTGCGCAGGTGCAGCCGTGGGAACAGCCTTGGCAGCAGGGTGCCGGTGGTCTGGCCGTCGATCCGTTCATGTATGACGAGGATGACGACGAGGACGGCGACGACGACGATGAGGTCTTTGGCGACGACGACGAGTTCGCCGACGACGAGGGCTTTGAGGACGACGACGAGGACTTCCTCGACGACAGTGAGGATGAGGACGAGGCCGACGGCGAACTCGCCGATGATGAGGACGAGGACGACGAAGACCTCTGATCCCTCACGCCGCGTGTAACGCGCAGCGGCCGCGTCGCCCTCGAGTCCTTCCCGGGGCCGACGCCATGACCAAGCCTGAGTCCAACTTCAGTCAGCCCAACGACCCCGCATCGCCGGCTTCGCCCGCCGCTCCCCGGCAGGGCACGCCCGTCAACGCGGGGTCTGTTTCTTCCAGCACGCCGCCGACCGGCCCCGCCGCCGATGCCGCTGCCAACACCGGCACCAACCCGGGTGCCGATCGCTTTGGCGGCTCGGTGGTGGATCGTCGCCTCGGGCTTGATCGTCGCCAGATTCAGGCCCACCTCGACGGCGACGATTCAAGCGGTCTGGAGCGTCGGCGCGGACGCGGACGTCGACTGAGCGACTTCACCAAGTCCGCCGAAGAAGGCGAGATGACCAAGGAACAGTTCCTGTTCCTGATGGCGATCGATCAGTTCAAGAAGGGCAACGCCATGTCATTCCCGACGTGGACGGATGTGCTCGAAGTGATCCGCCTCTTGGGCTATCGCAAGACGATGCCCAGCGAACTGAGCCTGCGCAACGCCGATGACTGGCGCGAGCGTCACGACGCACCCGCGAACGTGCGTCCGCAGCGTTGGGCGCAGCGCGCGGAGATTGACCGCCAGCGGAACCAAGGCCGCGCCGACGCGGCTTGATCGATTGCCGCTCGTCCATGACAACACAACCATCGCCAAGCGCGTGTGATTCCGCGGGTCCCAGTTGGGCCCTCCGTGATGGTGATCGCACTGCTTACTTGAGTGCAGCGGCACCCGAGATGATCTCGGTGAGCTCGGTGGTGATCTGGGCCTGACGAGCGCGGTTGTAGACGCGGGTCAGACGCTTGCCAGCCTTGCCCGCGTTGTCCGTCGCCGACTTCATCGCGACCATGCGTGCGACGTGCTCGCTGACGATGGCGTCGTTGAAAGCCTGGAAGAGCACGGCCTTGACGGCGGCAGGGAGCAGATCGCCCAGCAGATTGGCCGCGTCGGGGCTGAACTCGTACTGCGTACTCGCGCCGGTCTTGGTGGCGGGCTTGGAAGCCGCGGCCGTCTCGGGCTGGAAGGGGACGATCTGCATGACCGTCGGGGTCTGGCGGCCGGCGGAGATGTACTTCATGTACACGACGCGGACGCGCGAGATCTCACCGGCGAGGAAGCGCTGGACGTACTCGCCCGCGAGCTCCTGCACCTGCTGATACGACACCTTGTCGGTGAAGTTGCTGTGGTGCTTGGCGACGGGGATTCCCATGTACTTCAGCGCGCCGACGCCCTTCTTGCCCACGATCTCGATGAGGCCGTTCTTGGCAGAGGTGTTGGCGCGGATGAACTGGGTGAATGTGCGGAGGATCGAGCCGTTGTAGGGGCCGCAGAGGCCGCGATCGCTGGTGATGACCAGCGTGACTTCCTTGGCGCCCGGAGCGGCCGCGGCACCGGCGGTGGCCAGCAGCGGGTGCGACACGCCGTCGACGTTGCTCAGCTCGGTCACGAGCTGGAAGAGCGTCGAGGTGTACGGCTTGGACGCCACCGACGCCTGCTGGGCGCGGGCGAACTTGCTCGTGGCGATCATCTGCATCGTCTTGGTGATGCGGCGAATGTTGCCGACCGCCTTGATGCGCTTCTTGATCTCGCGTGTCTTGGCCATAGGGAGGCAAGGATAGGCCGCGCCCTCGCGCCGAAACATGAGATTCGCTCAATGTTCGGCATGCCCCGTGGGCTGAGCCCCGATTTCTGGGCGCAGATCGCATCGGGTGGTTCACAGAACCGCGGCGCGGGTGTCCGAACCGGGCCACCAAGCCGGGAGCCACCGCGTCTGGGAAAGGTGCGGTGCGGGCGGCGGGTAGGATCCGGGCATGATCGCCAAGGCCTTCAAGTTCGTCGTCGCGCTGGTCGTGCTCGTGGCCCTCGCTGTCGGCGGGTTCCTGTTCTATCGCTCGCAGAACGCCGCGAGCGTGGACACATGGATCGGCAAGCAGCTTGTGGGCATCGTCTCCAGCTACATCGTGCCGACGATCGAGTTCGACACTGTGAAGTACAACGCGCCGTACGGCGTGTCCCTGCGGAACGTCACGCTCACCGCGCCCGACGGCACGCGCGTGGTGAAGGTCGCCGCCCTCGACGTCGAACTCGCCGAGATTCCGAGCATCGGCAAGCCGATCGTGATCAAGAACGTGCTGCTCACCGGCGGCGATGTGAACCTGATCGCCTCGAAAGACGGCGGATTCAAGGGCCTCGTGCCGTTCAGCAAGGTGAGCGCGGTTGACGCCACCAAGGCCAGCGCGAACGGCAAGGAAGCGATCGCAAAGGTCGAAGAGAAGATCGACCCCAACTTCCGTCTCTCCAACACCATTCGGCTTGAGAAGGTGTCGTTCAAGGATGTCGCGCTGGCCTACGACGCGAGCGACGGCAACCCGCCGATGAAGATCGAGGGGCTCTCGCTCGATCTGGCCGTCAGCCCGGATGCGAAGGACCCCGGCTGGTATGCGATCGACACCGCGTTTGGCCGCGCTCCGCAGGCGCAGTTTGTCGTCAAAGGCCGCCTCAACATCGACACGCTCACCGCCGACCTGGCCCAGACGACGATGACCGCGGAACTCGGCCCCGACACGCTCAGCAGCCTGCCCGGACAGCTCCAAACGCTGCTGAAGGAGCACGACGCCCGCGGCAAGATGGTCGCGAACATCAGCGGCATACTGCCGGTCAAGGACATCAATGCCGCGGACGTCAAAGCCAACGTCACGATCACCGCGCTGAATGTCGCGGGAGGCGAGTTCCGGCTGCCCATCGACAACCTTGCGATCAACGCAACGCTCAAGAGCGGCACGCTCGAGTTTGACCAGACCGCCAACCTCATCAAGGGCGCGGTGATCTCGCGCGGCACGCTGCAACTCGCGAGCACCGACAAACCGCTGCAAGCGACCTGGACTGCACGGAACCTCGATCTGCGCGAACTGCTGCGAGCCCAGAAGAGCGGCGAACCACCGAAACTCGCGGGCATCCTCAACTCGCAGGGCAGCGCGACGAGCAGCCTGAACGACCCCAAGGGCAAGCTGGCGGGCAACGGCGACCTCGAAATCAAAGACGGGCGACTGATCTTGCTGCCCGGCCTGAGCGACCTTGCCGAGAAACTGGGCCTCGCGGGAAGCCTGCTTGGCAACACCGACGTGAATCACGCGCTCACGGCGACCTATGACCTCGGCCCTGCGGGCATCATGCTTAAGGACTCGGAACTGACGACGCCGGTGATTGCCGCCCGCGCCAAGGGGAAGATCGGCTTCGATCAGCAGCTCGATCTGGCCGTGAACGCCGGGCCGCTGGAGAAGATGCAGGGTCTGCTCGGCAAAGCGGGCAAGGTCGGCAAGCTGCTCGGCGACCTCACCAAGGTGACTGACAAACTCGTGACCTATCGCGTCACGGGCCCAGCGAACAAGCCGGAACTCTCGGTCGCGCCGCTGGGCTTTGAGATCAAGTGAGCGGCGTGGGCCGCACATCGAATAGACTTCTTGCGATGGATGCACTGCGGCCCAAGCACGGCGCGGGCTCGTCGCTCCGAACACGGAGCACGATCGCTGTCAGCGCGATGCTGGTGCTCGCGTCTGCCGCCGTGGTCCCTGGGTGTGTGGGGCCTGAAATGGCGCTTTCAGCGGGGCTGAACGCCGTCTCGGCACAGACCGCAACATTCACACGCGGCGAGTTGATCTCGGCGACGCGTGCATCGCTCGCGCAGACGCATGCCGCGGTCGGGCGTGCGCTCTCCAGCCTGGGATTCAAGACCACGCGTGCACGCCTTCGTGAGACGAGCGCGAGCACGTGGGCCGTCACCCTCGATGATCGTGACATCCGCGTCACGCTCAGCGCGGCATCGCCCGAGGTTACGAGCATCGCGATCAAGGCCGGGTTCTGGGGTGACCTCGCCCTGTCGCGCCTGGTGCAAGAGCAGATCGACACGGAACTGCGCACCGCGGCAGTCCCCGCGGAACGCTGAGTATTGATCTCTCCCAAGGCCGGCCGAGCCGCGTTCTGGATGCCCTTGGCGATCCGCAAGTCGCTTTGAACGCGAGATCCCCTCCGCCAAGCTCCAGAGCCGTGCAAAACCGCGCCATCCGAGTCGTATCGCGAGGGTTGCGCGTGTGTTGCGCGAACGTCCGCTCCGGTGTGCGTTTGGGTACGCCAGGCGTTTTCTTGCATACGCTTTCACCCGTTCAGGGAACATATCTGAAACGTGCGAATCTGGATTCCCAACTCGTGTGATGCAGACGCCTGAGTTGGGCTGACGCCGTGTCGTGATTCACGAGCACGAGCGTCGGCGGCAGAGTCCGGCATGCCGCGTTGAACGTGCCTCGCGATCGGAGAACCGCCCCGTGTGGAAATGGATCATCGGTTTTGTCGTGTTGGTGCTGGTGCTCGTGACCGGCGGCGGCGTGTACCTCTGGCAGTCGGGCACGCTCAAGACGCTCATGGAGAAGATGAACCCCGAGGCGGGCGGCATGAAGGTCCGCCTCGAGACCGTGGAGCGCGGCACGCTCATCCGCTCGATCAGCGCACCGGGCATCGTTGAGCCGCGCACGAAGGTCGAAATCAGCGCGCAGGTCTCCGCACGCATCATCGCGCTGCCCTTCCGCGAAGGTGACTTTGTAAAGAAGGGCGATGTGCTCATCCGTCTGAACGGCGAGGATCTCGCCGCCGCGCTCGACTCGGCCAAGGCTCAGGAGAAGCGCGAGCGGGCCCAGCTCGAAGGCGCGCAGGCACGCCTCGCCAACGCCGGCTTTGAACTCGGACGGCGCAAGGAACTCTTCGCGAGCAAGGACATCAGCAAGGCCGAGCTCGATCAGGCCGAGGCCGACTTTCAGGCTGCCCAGTCGAGCGTGAACCAGAGCAAGCACTCGATCGAAGCCGCGCAGGCGAGCATCCAGCGCGCGACCAAGGACCTGGAGAACACGGTCATCAAGGCCGACTTCGACGGCGTGGTGACGAAACTCGACGCCGAAGTCGGCGAGCTCGTGGTCGTCGGCACGCTGAACAACCCGGGCTCGGTGATCATGGAAGTCGCGAACCTGACCGACGTCTTGATGAAGGCGCGCGTCGACGAAGCGAACATCGCGCCGGTGGTGGCGGGCCAACGGGCCAAGATTTTCGTCAACGCCTATCCCGACAAGGACTTCGCTGGCACCGTCGAGCGCGTGGGCTTGAAGAAGCTCACGGATAAGGACGGCTCGTCGTACTTCGAGACCGAGATTAAGATCGATGTGCCCGAGGGGATCACGCTGCGTTCGGGCCTGACGTGCAACGCCGACATCGGCGTGCAGACGCTCGCTGATGTGGTGAAGGTGCCCAGCCAGGCGATCCTCGATCGCGCGGTGGACGAACTGCCGGCGGAAGTGTCGCAGGCCGCGGGCTCGATCGATCCGGGCAAGAAGTTCGCCCGCGTGATCTTCGCGATGAAAGACGGCAAGGCGGAGGCGCTGCCCGTCGGCATCGGCCCAAGCGACCTGACGCACACCGTCATCTTCAAGGGTCTTGAGCCGGGGACGAAGATCGTCGTCGGGCCGTTCAAGACGCTGCTGGCGCTCAAGCACGATCAGCGCATCTCCGACGAGGCGCTGGACAAGAAGCCGGGCACGGGTTCGACGACGGGCGAGACCAAGATCGCCGGTGCGGCAGACGGCAAAGAGAAGGAAAAGCACCCCGAGCCCAAGCCGCAGGAAGGCAAGCCCGAACCGACCAAGCCGCAGAACAACGCCCAGAGCAGTGGGCCGCAGGGCTGAAACGCAGGCACGCGGCGTTGACGTGCGCGTGCCTCTGACTTCGTGACTCTTGGCTCCGTGACTCTTGACTTCGTGACTTTCTGCCTTTGCCTTCGCACTTCGTCTCTTCTGCTCCTCTCCCATGAACGCCATCCGCATCCGACAACTTCACAAGCTGTACAAGATCGGCACCGAGAAGGTGCACGCGCTGCGCGGCGTCGATCTTGAGATTCAGCGCGGCGAGTTCGTCGCCATCATGGGTTCGTCCGGCTCGGGCAAGTCGACCCTCATGAACATCCTCGGCTGTCTCGATCGCCCGACCAGCGGCGTGTACGAGCTTGCCGGGCGTCGCACCGAAGACCTCAGCGCTGGCGAACTCGCCAAGGTCCGCAACGAGCAGATCGGCTTCGTCTTTCAATCGTTCGAACTTCTGCCGCGGGCAACGGCGCTCAAGAACGTCGCCCTGCCGCTGATCTATTCCAAGCGATTCTGGTGGGGCGCGACACGCCGCGCCAAGGAAGCGCTCGAACGCGTCGGCCTGGGCGAGCGCATGAAGCACAAGCCCAACCAGCTCTCCGGCGGACAGCGCCAACGCGTGGCGATCGCACGAGCGCTCGTGAATCAGCCCAGCATCCTGCTCGCCGACGAGCCCACCGGCAACCTCGACAGCAAGACGAGCGAGGAGATCATCGCGCTCTTCCAGGCCCTGCACAATGAGGGGCAGACGATCGTCATCGTCACGCACGAAGAGGACATCGCCGGTTTCGCGCATCGCATCATCCGCCTGCGCGACGGCAAGATCGTGTCGGATCATCCGACCGCGACGGATCCGATCCATCAGGACTATGTGAAGCGGGCGCTGCAGTTCGCCCAGACGCAAGCCGCGGCCGCGGGGGTGCCCTCGTGATCATCATCCGACTGCTCACGCAGACCGTCACGCTCGCACTCGCCCAGATCTGGGCCAACAAGGTGCGCGCGATGCTCACAACGCTGGGCATCATCATCGGCGTCGCCGCGGTGCTCACGACCATCGCCGCGACGACGGGCCTGCAGAAGTACGTGCTCGATCAGTTCGCGACCATCGGCGCGAACAAGGTGTGGATCTTCCCACGCCGCCCCGACAACATGCGCGAACGCTACTCGTTCCGCCAGATCCGCCTCACCAAGGACCAGGTTGACGGCCTGCTCTTCCATTGCCCGTCGCTCGCCCGCCTCACGCCGATCATGGAAATGAACGTGCAGATCCAGGCTGGCGACAAGGTGCGCGATTTCGTGAGCGTGCAGGGCATCCGCCCCGATTGGCACGACATCGAGATGCGTTACGTCACCGTGGGCCGCACGTTTAACTCGACCGACGAGAAGGACCGCCTGCAGGTCTGCCTTATCAACGACAAGGGCGTCGGCGAGATGGGCCTGAAGGCCGACCCGACGGGGCAATCGATTCTCATCGAAGGTCGCCGCTTCATCATCGTCGGCGTCGTTGAGACGCGCAAGGTGAGCCCGATGTTCGGCGGCAACGAGGCGCAGACCGAGATCTTTATCCCGTTCGCAACCGGCGAAGTGATGCGCCCCGAGCCGCGGATGTACGTCGTCGCGCAGTCCAAGGCTCCGGACCTCTTCGAAGAGGTGAAGGCCGAAGTGAAGTTCTACATGCGCCGCAAACGCGGCCTCACGCCCGAAGAGCCCGACACCTTCGGCGTCGAAGCCATCGATCAAGCCATCTCGCAGTTCAACACCGTTGCTCGCGGGCTGACGATGGGTGCCGCGGGCGTCGTCGGCATCGCGCTGCTCGTCGGCGGCATCGGCATCATGAACATCATGCTCGTGAGCGTGAGCGAACGCACCCGCGAGATCGGCTTGCGCAAGGCCGTCGGCGCACGACCGTCGGTGATTCTCCTGCAGTTCCTTGTCGAAGCGATCACGCTGTGCTCCGTCGGCGGCGGCGTCGGGCTCTTGCTCGGACAGGCCGCGGTCTTCGGCATGCAGTTCGCCAAGGACACACCGTTCGAATCGGCGTACATCCCGAGTTGGGCGATCGTCCTCGCGATCCTCTTCAGCGCAAGCGTCGGTGTGATCTTCGGCATGTTCCCCGCGATCAAGGCGGCACGCCTGAACCCCATCGACGCCCTGCGGCATGAGTAACGAGCAGCAACGGCGTGCGCGAGCAAAGACAGCGAGTCTCGAAGTCAAGAGTCACGAAGTCACGTGGGGACGCGCAGGCGGCCGTGACCAAGCGGAGCAGGAAGTGAAGATGCAAGTCATCTGTGATACGCGGTGTCGTGCGGGACGTGGCGCGAGAGAAGTGGCGCTGATCGCGGGCTTGGCCTTCGCGCTCGCGCTGCCCGCGTGCTCGACCGCGCCCTGGCCCGATGAGGCCGACCACGCCCGCTCGATCGCGCCCGAGCGCGTCAAGCAGATTGATCGCACCGACTTCGCCGAGGCACGCCGCGACACTGCCAACGAAACGGCACAGGAACTGGCCAAGAAGCGATTCGAGGGCGTCGAGAAGATCGATCTCGCCCTTGAAGACTGCCGCCAGAGCGCGCTGGAACACAATCTTGATCTGAAGGTCTCGCGCTACGACCCGGCGATTTCTCGCGAGACCGAGGCCGCCGAAGAGGCCAAGTTCGAGTCGGTCTTCACGCTCCGCACGCTGTGGAGCGAGTCGGATCAGGCAACGACGCTCACCACCTCCTCGAGCCAGTCCAATCGCCAATCCATCGAGCCGGGCGTGCGCATTCCGCTTCGCACCGGCGGCACGGCCAGCGTCTCGCTCCCGGTGGCTCGCAACAAGGTCGACAATCCGTTCAGCACGCTCCCCGAGTCGTACTCGAGCGATCTGCAGTTCTCGCTCAGCCATGAACTGCTGCGAAACGCCGGCCGTCGCGCCAACACCGCCCAGCTCCGCATCGCGGGCTACAACCGTCAGGCGAGCCATGCCCAGACCAAGCTCGAAGCAATCCGTCAGCTCGCCGCGGTCGATCGCTCCTACTGGCGCCTCTATCAGGCCAAGCGATTGCTCGACGTGCGCCAGCAGCAGTACGAACTGGCCGCGGCACAGCTCGAGCAGGCCCAGCGCCGCTTCAACGCCGGCGCAGTTGCTGAGATCGAAGTGACGCGGGCCGAGGCCGGCATCGCCGATCGGCTCGAAGCGATTATCCTCGCACAGAACGATGTGCTCACGCAGCAGCGCGAGCTCAAGCGCATCATCAACACCCCGGGTCTGACGATCGACACGACGACGATGGTGCAGACCACCACGCAGCCCGACCCAGTGCGCTACGAGTTTGACGCCAAGAAGCTCGCCGAGCAGGCCGTCGCGAATCGCATGGAGATGCTCGATCTCGAACTGCGCCTCGCGGCGGACGCGGTGACTATCGCGCTCGAACGCAATCGCGCCCTGCCGCTGCTCTCGCTCGACTATTCCTATCGCATCAACGGCATCGGCGGCTCGACGCAGGACTCGTTCCGCACACTTGAGCGCAATGACTACGCCGATTGGTCGCTGGGGCTGAACGCGGAGATCCCGATTGGCAACGAGCAGGCCAAGAGCCGCATCCGCGAGGCGATCCTGCGCCGTCTGCAACGACTGGGCAGCAAGGAAGCCAAGGAGCTCTCGATCCGCCAGGAGGTACTCGCGGCGGTCGATCAGATCGACGCGTCGTGGCAGCGCATCCTGGCCGCACGCCAGTCGGTGATCCTCAACACCCGCACGCTTCAGGCAGAGCAGCGGCAGTTTGACGTCGGCAAGTCGACCAGCACGAACGTCCTCGATGCCGCGGCGAAACTCGCCGATGCCCAGAGCGCGGAAGTGAAGGCGATATCCGATTATCAGATCGCCCAGGTCGATCTCGCGTTCGCCACCGGCACGCTGCTGGGCGCGGGCAAGGTCGAACTGAACGACATGGATCGCCCCGCGCTGGACACCGCCGACCCCGAAGAGAAGATCGGCGGCAACTGACCTCGCTCGCGCGGTGTGAATGCCTCCAGGCCGAACTCACTTGCGGAGATTGCTCGGCAAGTCGTCATGCAGCATGCGCACGGGCGGCGTATCAAGATCGTCGTACTCGCCGCGCTTAACGAACGCGATGAACGCCCACACGGCGGAGATTGCGAGAAGCGCGGTCACAGGCAACGCGATGTAGATAACGCTCATGCCGTGGCTCCTGCGAGGACGGGGCTGTCGCTCGGCGTCGCAACGTCGGAACGTGGCGACGCGAGCGAGCGCGACGACTGCTGTTCGGGCAGCTCGCGCGGGAAAGTCTTCCACACGAACGCGATCGTCAGCACCGTGATCGAACTGAAAGGCATGAAGATCGCGGCGACGATCGGATTGATGATGCCCACGACGGCGAATGCGGCGGCGAGCAGGTTGTATGCGAGCGACGCCCAGAGCGTCGCCTTCACACCCGTCAACGCACCACGCCCGGCGGCAAGCAGCTCGAGAATCGGCGACAAGCCGGGACGCGCGAGGTACACATCGGCCGCGGCGAGCGAAGCCTCGGCCCCGCCGTGGACCGCGATGCCCACGCTGGCCGTCGACAGTGCGGCGGCGTCATTGACGCCATCGCCGACCATCACAACCGGCGCGGCAGGCTGCGCGGCTGTCGCCCTGGTGTTCGCCCGCTGAATCGCATCGCGCACGAACGCGGCTTTGTCTTCGGGGCTCATTCCGCCGCGGCAGTTCGCGACGTCAAGCCCAAGTTGACCCGCAACACGCGCGACGACCGCCGGATGATCGCCCGAGAGAATGCCGATGGCCCATCCCTGCGCACGCAACGCGTCGATGCTTGTGCGGGCATCGTCGCGCAAGGCGTCGCCCAAGCCGAGCACGCCGCGGACAATGCCATCCACCGCGACAACAACGGGCGTCAGGCCCTCGGCAGCGAAGCGGGCGATGTTGGCATCACGCACTGGGCTTGTTGCACTCAGACCTGCGTCCAGCGACGCGGCAACAAACTCCGGTGAGCCGACCAGCACGACGTGGTCGTTGATGTTGCCTTCAAGCCCGCCGCCAACGGTGTGGCGAGCGCGATGCACGATCGGAGCGATGACCTTGGTTGTTGCATTGATCGGACGGGCTTCGGCGAACGCCATGATCGCGCGAGCGATGGGGTGCACACTGTGGCGTTCAAGCGCTGCGGCGAGACTCAGCGCGTCATCATCACCAACCCACGCCTGCACCGCGGCGCGGCCTTGCGTCAGCGTGCCCGTCTTGTCAAGGAGCATCAGGCCAGGCCGCGAGAGCGTCTCGAGAACATCGCCGCCCTTGACGAGAATGCCGCGACGCGCGCCGCGGCCGATGGCGATCGCGGACACCATCGGTGCCGCGAAGCCCAGTGCACACGGGCACGTCACGATGAGCAAGGCCGTCGTGTGGTCGAGGGCGGCAGAGGGATCAATAAACGACCAGATGATGGCCGTGACGATGCCCAGAAGCGCGATGCCAACGACAAATCGCTCGCCCGCGCGATCGGTGAACTTGGTGATGGCTGGACGGCGCGCCGCGGCATCTTCAACAAGCTTCATCAGGCGTGCCGCGCGTGTGTCCGCCCCTGTTGCAGTCGCGCGCACGCGGATGGTCGAGGTGAGATTCACCGTGCCCGCGTGCACCGCGGTACCCGTCGCCGCGTGCGCGGGCATGGACTCACCGGTGAGCACGGAGAGATCGAGGTCTGATGTGCCGCGCTCGATGATGCCGTCGGCGGGGATCGATTCACCCGCGACGACCTCGACGATATCGCCGACCTGGAGTCGCTCCGCAGGAAGCTCGCGTGCGACTTCTACACCATTCTCAACATCGATGCGACGTGCGCTACGCGGCATGAGCGAGAACAGCAGCTCAAGCGAATCCGTGGCCCATCGCTGCTGGCGATGCTGCACATAGCGGCCCACAAGCAGCAGGAAGACGAGCATCGAGAGCGAGTCAAAGTAAAGCTCGCCGCGATTGAGCACCGTGTTGACGACACCCGAGACGCCGCCCACAACCAGCGCGATGCAGATCGGCAGATCGAGGTTCATGCGGCGCGTGCGAAGCGCCGACCACGCGCGGCTGAAGAACACGCGACCCGGCCCCACCAGCGACCACACGCCCAGCAGCATGCTGAGCCAGCGAAACACCGTGTGGTACTCGTCGAGCGAGTTGTTGAGAACCCCGCCGTAGATCGCAAACGCGATCATCATGATGTTGCCCGACAGTGCGCCCGCAATCGCGAGTCGCACCAGCATGGCGCGATCCTCGGCACGGCGGACCTGTGCGGCCTCGCGCCCCTGCGCGGGATGGCAACGATGGCCGATCCGCTGCAACATGGCCGCGATGGCCGAGAGCGCGACGCGCGACGAATCCCAGGTGACGCTCAACGTGTTCTGACGCAGATCCATCCGCGCTTCGGTCACGCCCGCGATCATCTGCGGCAGTCGCTCCAGCGGCCACACGCAGCTCGCACATGTGACGTTCTCAAGCAGCAGATCGACGCTGCGGAGCGGGCTTCCCTCGCTCGGCGGACGGACGTGCAGCGCGTGGAACTCGGGCTCATCGAACGACGCAAAGACGCTCGCGGGCACCTCAGTGCTGTCGACGCCCGGGAGCGTGCACGCATTGAGCACAGCGAATGCGCCGCGGCAACTATGGCAACAGAACTGCTGATCGACGCCCTCCTCGAGCATCCCGCTCGGCACGGGCGCGGAGCAGAGCGAGCAGCGCACATCCGAGAGCACGTCGGGGCTGGTGGCGGCACGGCGCGACGATTCACGCACGGCACGGGCAAGCACTTCGGCGGGCATCACTTCACCTCCGTGGTTGTCGCCGCGGGTGAAGCGGGTGCGGCCTGTGCAGTTGCTTGCTGCGCATTCGCGGGCTGCGCCGGTGCGTCGCAGCACACTGGCGTTTGACGTGCAAGTTGGGCCGCACTGGAGACGATGTCACTCGTGCTGGTCGTCGAGATCGCGGGCATGTCGAGGCGCAGGTTTGCAAGGCGCGGCGTCAGCGCAACCCGCATCGCCAGCGTTGCCACGCCGGCAAGCACGAGCGCAATCGACGCGAAGACCGGCATGCGTCGGCCCATCCAGCCGCCGACGGCACGCAACGACGTGCCCATCGCCACGAGCATCGGCAGCGTGCCGAGCCAGAACACGCTCATGACCAGTGCGCCGCTCCAGGCCGACGCCGTGCCTGCGGCCACGACTGCGAACGCCCACAGCCAGCCGCACGGCAGCATGACCGTGAAGATACCGATGAGCACCGCACGCAGCGCGGGCGGCTGATCAAGTGCGAGACGATGCATGCGACCCGCAAACGCGGTCCACGCGGCCGGGACAGGAATCCGCGGCAGACGGGTGCCCATCGTGCGGAGCAGCATCAAGAGGCCAAAGAGGATCATCGAGCCAGCGGCGACGCCCGCGGCCGCTCCCTGCACGCCCGCAAACGCCGCCGCCAGATCGAGTGATTGTCCGAGCACGCCAGCCACGCCGCCCAGCGCCGTATAGCTGACGAGTCGACCCAGGTGATACGACGCGTGCGCACGCCGCGCCTGCGTCTTGGTGCATTCGGTGCCACAGACAGCCAGCGCGAGGAACGCGCCGCACATGCCCGCGCAGTGCAGCGAGCCGAGCAGGCTGGCGAGGAAGACTGTGGCGACCAGACCGATCATCGCACCCCCCCACTGTTGCCCGCATTGGACGCGGAAACGTCAGCCGCATCGACCGTGATCGTCTCGTCCGCCGTGAATGTCTTGCCGCTCTTGCTGGCGGTGAGACGGACCTGCCAGAGACCGGCGCGGGTGATGTTGATCGGCGCGCGATACACGCCCGGTGCGGCAGGGTCGGCGGCGAGCGTGATCTGGGCGATGTTGGCCGCGCGGGCGTGATGGAAGGTTTCCACCTTCATGTTGACGCTCTCGAGGCCGGCTCCCGCGGCATCCTTGAGATCGATCACGAGTTCATGACGCATTTCGCCCGTGCGCTCGATGCGGATCGCCGCCTTCCAACCCAGTTGCTGGTTGAACTTGAGCTGCGCCAAGTGCTCGTCCCAGTGCACGGCCTTCTCATACGCGTTGCTCTCGGCGGCAAAGGTCGGATCGTTGACCGCACGCACCACCAGCCACAGCGCGATCACCGCGTTGAGCACCAGCAGTCCGATGATGATCGCCGGCCACGTGTAGGTCTGGCGAAACGTGGGACGAGCCGCGGCCTGCGCTACGTTGGAATCGCGACGGATCGCCGTCATGGCTTCTGTCCTCCCTGTGCGGCGTTGCCGGTTGTCGCTTCCGCATTCGCCGCGGCGCTCTGCGCACGCTCGCCGGGTGTCGTCACCTTGGCCGATGACGTGGGCGCGGAAGCGCCGGCGACGCCGGTCGGACCCAGCACGCGATAGTTGAGCTTCTGCACGTCGCCCGCATCATCAGTGACAACGACCGTGATCACCTTCTTGCCCGTGGCGAACGTCTCGGGGGGCAGCTTCACAAGGAACGGCGTCTCGCGCATCTGGCCCTTGGGGATCACCAGCGGGTTCTGCGCGATGTCCATCTGCACGCCGGCGATGCCTTCGAGCGTGATCGTGTACGAACGCTCGGTGTTGGTGCGATTGGTCACCTTGACGAGCAGCGGGTTGGCGACTTCGCCGCTGGGGAGCACCGAGAAAGGCATGCCCTTGCCGTGCAGCACGCTGACGTCGGCGGTCTTGGCGTTGATCAGCAGATAGGTGAATGCGCTGAGCGCGATGGTGAGCGCGATGGGATAGAGCACAACGCGCGGGCGGAGGATGCGGGACGGCTTCTTCTCAACCGCGTTCTGTGAGGAGTAGCGGATCAAACCCGTCGCGCGGCCGAGCTTGGTCATCACACTGTCGCACGCGTCGATGCACTGCGCACAACCGATGCATTCGAGTTGCAAGCCCTTGCGGATGTCGATGCCCGTCGGGCAGGTCGTCACACACATCGAGCAGTCGATGCAATCGCCCACGGGCTGTACCGCCGCGGCGTTGAGCACCGGCAGCGCGAGGTCCGCCTCACGCTTCTTCTTGCCGCGCGGCTCGCCGCGGAGTTTGTCGTAGGAGATGATCAGCGAGTTGCGATCAAGCATCACAGACTGGAAGCGGCCGTACGGGCACGCGACGATGCACATCTGCTCGCGGAAGAAGCCGAAATCGAAGAGGATCAGGCCAGTCGTGATCGCAACGACCAGGAACGACGGCCAGTGATCGCGCGGTGAGCCCTGCACCCAGTGGATAAGCCGGTCAATGCCGACGAAGTACGCCAGAAACGTGTGCGACATGAAGAGCGCGATGACCACGAACGTCGCGAGCTTCAGCGCCTTACGGACGCCCTTGTTCGCTCCCGGCTTGAGGGCTCGCCCCGGCGCACCTTCGAAGAATCGCTCGATGGGACGGAAGACGAACTCCATGTAGACCGTCTGCGGGCACGCCCAGCCGCACCACACGCGGCCCATCACGGCCGTGAGGAAGAAGATCGTCAGGAAGATGCTCACCATCAACAGCGCGAGCAGCAGCGTATCGGTGGGCAGAAACGTCTTGCCGAAGAAGGTGAACTCGCGCGCAACGACGTCAAGAAGGATCATCGGCTTGCCGTTCATCTTGATGTACGGGATCGCGATGAACAGCGCGAGGAGGAAGTACGCCACGCCGCGGCGGGCAGTGAGAAATCGGCCCGGACTCAGGCGCGGCTTGAGCCAGCGGCGTGAACCGTCGCTGTTGAGCGTGGAAAGAACGCGTTCTTCAGGTTGGAGAAGGCTTGAACCCGCCATGCGACACATCCTTGCACAAAGCCCCACGCGCTTGGCACACGCCCCGGAGCGTGTGCCAACTTCGCGTGGCCCCACCGAAAGACCGGCGGCGGACTCTCGTCCACGGCCGGTGATGAATCACGTTCCACAAACCACCAGCCACGGCCACGCGAGCGAGCGAGTTGTCTCCGTTTGAGAGTCTCGCGCGGGGCCGTGCGTTCCAAACACGGCCTCACTTCGCGGGCGTCGGTGCCGCGGGTTGTGCCGCTGGTGCCGCCGGCGCAGCGGCAGGTGCAGGCTCGGCCGACCACGGGGCGATCTGAACACCCTCGGCACCGCGCGGGCCGGGGAGGTTCTGGCCGCGCAGGCCCGCCATGTACGCCGCCATGATGATGATTTCTTTCTGGTTCAGGCGGTTCTTCCACGCCGGCATCGCGCCGCCCGCGGCACCGTTCTCGATCAGCGGCACCATCTCGCCGATTGACTTGATGTTCTTGAAGTACTCGTCGGTCATGTTGGGGCCGACGAGCCCTTCGCCCTTGCTGCCGTGGCACGAGAGGCAGTTGGCCTTGTAGATCGCATCGCCGATCACGCGGGTCTTCTGCTGACCAACCAGCGAGAGCACACCCGCGGCATCGCCCTTCACGTCGCCGATGGCGGCGAGCACTTTGGCCTGCGACGCCTTCTCGTCCAGCGCGACGCGATCCTGGATCGTCGGCACATCCGGGTTCATCTCGTAGATGACGAAGTAGGGAATCGAGAAGGCGATCGTGGCAAGGAAGAGCATGTGCCACCAACCCGGCGTGGGGTTGTCATACTCCTGAATGCCGTCGTAGTTGTGGTCCAGCAGTTCGTTCTTGTTGCTCACGGGTGGGAACTCCTCGTGGGATCAATCGTTGTGCTCTGCGATTCAGTGGTGCGGTTCGTCGTCCATCGGCAACGCGGCGTTGTGAGCCATGTCGCTGTTTGATTCGCGCCATGTGCGCCAGGCCATGATGACGAACACACCGATGAAGATGATCAGTGCCGCCTTGGGCCACACCGACAGGTCCATCGCGCTCATGATCTCGGACATCCTCATGGGCGACCTCCGCTGGTCGCGGCACCAGTCGAGGCCGCAGCACTGACCTTGCCGGCTTCGGCCGCAGGCGTCACAGTCGCGGCAGCGGGAGCGGCCGGTGCGGCGGGCACGTCCGGCGGCGGGTTGATGTCGCGACCGACCCGCTGCATGTACGCAATCAGCGCAACGACCTTCTTGGTCGCCGTGATCTGCTCAGGGCCGCGCTGCTTCTTGATGTCATCGGCGATGAGTTGGGCCTGTTCGCGAGCCATCTTCTCAGCGACGCCGTCCTTGACCGCCTCGCCGTAGGGCACGCCGAGCATCGCCATCGCGCGGACGCGCTGCTGGATGCCTGCGAAGTCGAGGTCGTCCGTCAGCAGCGCGGGATACGCCGGCATGATGGACTTGTCGTTGATGTCGCGAGGATTGTTGAAGTGGATGGCGTGCCACAGATTGCTCTGCTTGCCGCCTTCGCGAGCCAGGTCGGGGCCGATACGACGGCTGCCCCACTGGAACGGATGGTCGTAGACGAACTCACCAGGCTTGCTGTATTCGCCGTAGCGCTTCACCTCGGCGTAGATCGGACGGATCATCTGCGAGTGGCAGTTGTAGCAGCCCTCGGCGATGTACACGTCGCGTCCGGCAAGTTCCAGCGGCGTGTAGGGCTTCACGCTGGCGATCGTCGGCACGTTGCTCTTGATGAGGAACGTCGGCACGATTTCAAACAACGACGCGGCGGCGACGGCGAGGAACGTCATCACGCCGAAGAGCGCGGGCTTGCGCTCCCACACGCGGTGCCACCAGACCGACATGATCGTGTCGATCTTCTTGCCTGCGTCGATGGTGTTGGTGAGCTTGCTCTCGGGCGCGACTTCCGGATGGAAGGGCGCGGCGCTCAGCGCGGGGGCCGAGTAGACCGGCACGTCATAGACCGCCGGGCGGGCCTTCCAGGTCATGAAGAAGTTAACGGCACCGAGCAGCGCGCCGCCGAAGTAGAGCAGACCACCCAGGATGCGCAGCCAGTAGAACGGGATGAGCTGCGTCACCGTCTCGGTGAAGTCGGGGTACTTGAGCTGGCCGGTGGCGTCAAAGGCACGCCACATCAGGCCCTGCGTCAGACCCGACGCATAGATCGGAATGATGTACATCAGGATGCCGACGGTCGCGAGCCAGAAGTGCGTGGTCGCCAGGCCCTTGCTGAAGAGCTTGGTCTGGAACAGGCGCGGCAGGAGCCAATACATCATGCCGAACGCGAGGAAGCCGTTCCAGCCCAGCGCGCCCGCGTGCACGTGAGCGATCGTCCAGTCGGTGTAGTGCGAGAGGGAGTTGACGCTCTTGACGCTGAGCATCGGGCCTTCGAACGTGGACATCATGTAGAACGTGACGCCGACCACGAAGAACTTGAGCACCGGGTCCTCGGTCACCTTGTGCCATGCGCCGCGCAGGGTGAGCAGGCCGTTGATGCCGCCGCCCCAACTGGGCATCCAGAGCATGACGCTAAAGAGCATGCCCAGCGTGCTGGCCCACGACGGCAGTGCCGTGTAGTGCAGGTGGTGCGGGCCCGCCCAGATATAGATGAAGACCAGCGACCAGAAGTGGATGATGGACAGGCGATAGGAGAAGACCGGACGCTCCGCGGCCTTGGGCATGAAGTAGTACATCAGGCCCAGGAACGGCGTGGTCAGAAAGAACGCGACGGCGTTGTGGCCGTACCACCACTGCATGAACGCGTCCTGCACACCGGCATAAACGCTGTAGCTCTTGAACAGGCCCGCCGGGATGACCAGACTGTTGAACACGTGCAGCACGGCCACCGTGATGATGGTCGCGGTGTAGAACCACAGCGCGACATACATGTGCCGCTCGCGACGCTTGGCAAGCGTGCCAAAGAAGTTCACGCCAAAGAAGGCGACCCACACCACCGCGATAAGCAGGTCGATGGGCCACTCAAGCTCGGCATACTCCTTGCCTTGGGTGATGCCCAGCGGGAGGGTGAGGGCCGCACAGACGATGATCAGTTGCCAGCCCCAGAAGTGAAGATTGCTCAAGGCGTCGCTGAACATGCGGGCCTTGCACAGCCGCTGCGTCGAGTAATACACGGCAGCAAAGAGTGCGTTGCCCGCGAAGGCGAAGATCGCCGCGTTGGTGTGCAGCGGACGCAGACGGCCAAAGCTCAGGTATTGCCCCAGGGGACCCGCGCTCGCGCTGAGGTCGGGGAGAACCAGTTCAACCGCGACGATCAGCCCCACCAGGAACGCCACCAAGCTCCAGATGAGGGTCATCAGGAGGAACTTGCGGACGATGGCGTCGTCGTAGGAAAACTGCTCCATCGCGACGCCGCGGCTGCTCGCCTGGCCTTCGGAGATTGCTGCAGAACCACTCATGAAGTCACTCCCACTGGCTCTCGGACCTGTCCTGAACGCGGAACCGCCTGTTGAGACGCTGGCCCCGGGATTGATTGACGACCACTGGATCGGTTTATCCGGTTCGGGATCTTCAGGACTTTCTGGTCCTTTGTCAAGAGCGGGCGTTGGCCAAAACGCGGAAAAGTCGATTTCCATGAAATTTGGCGTGAGGGACGTGTTTCCCTACCGATATTTCTTGAATAACGGACTTGATTGTCGTATCTTTGGTTGGTTGGTCCGAAAGGCCGATCAGTCCAGCGTGCCCGACCGCGGCATCTTGCCGCCCTCCTCCACGCTGGCGGTCTGAAAAAGGAGTCCATGCGATGCTGAGCCAAGCAGCCGGTTATGCAGCCACGGCGTTGGGCTTCGTCGCCTCCGCCGGGGGGCGGCCCGTCCTTGTCAAGGAGATTGCCGAGGCGTCGGGGATTCCCGGCTCATACCTCGCCAAGATCATCCATTCACTGGCCCGCAAGGGCGTGGTGTTCACCCAGCGCGGCATTGGTGGCGGCGTCACCCTCGCCAAGCCCGCCACCGGCATCACCCTGATGGACATCTGCATCGCCCTCGACGACCCGGTCGTCGAGAAGCGCTGCATGCTCGGCACATCCGAGTGCTCTGATGAGCGGGCCTGCCCGGCTCACAAGTACTGGACGATGCAGCGCGACAAGCACTTGGAGTTCCTGCGCGGCACATCGGTCGCCGACATCGCCGCGTTCGAACTCCGCCGTCGCAATGCCAAGGTCGCGGGCGTCAACCCCGCGATGATGGGCGGCATCGGTGCGCTGGGCGGCACGATGCTCACCGTCAACGGGAGCGGCGCGAGCGAGAAGACGCGACAGATCACCCTCTAATCAGTCGACGCCGAACGTCCTCGGCTTTCGCGATTGACCGATTGCACTGCGGCCAATGCGTGGCCGCGCGCACCTACGCTCTGGCTGCATGCCCGGCCATCGCTACGACATCATCGCGCTCGACCTCGACGGCACACTGCTCTCGCCCGATGGCAGCGTGAGTGCCGCGAACAAGGATGCCGTGCGGCGGGCGCGCGACGCGGGCATCACGATCATCGTGGGCACCGGTCGCGGCTTGGTTGAATGCCGCCATGCGCTGGACGCGATCGAGCAGACCGACCCGGTCGTCGTCGCGGGCGGCGCGATCATCAGCGACCCGGTGACCAACCACACGCTCCATCGTTTCGCGATCGACGAGACACTCGTCCGCCGCGGCGTGGAACGCATGCTCTCACACGGCCTGCCTGCACTGGTGCTTAAGGACCCAGTCGCCGCCGGGTATGACTATCTGGTCGTTCGCGGCGAACCCACCTTGCCGCTGGACCCCGTCACCGAGTGGTGGTTCGAGAAGATGAACGTCAAGGTGCGGCACGCTCCACGCGTTGAGCACGACGACCACCCCGAGCACACCGTCCGCGTCGGCGTGTGCGGCAGGGCACGCAAACTCTCGACCATCCGTCGCGACCTCGATGAGGTCTTCGGCGACAGCGCGATCGTGCATCACTTCCCCGCGGTCGTCGCGCCCCAGCACGTGCGCGAGACTGAGGACGAGGGCACCCTCGACATCCTCGAACTCTTCGATCGGCACGCGACCAAGTGGAATGCGATCCGCTGGATCGCCGAGCGACGCGGCGTCGATGCCTCGCGAATCGCCGCGATCGGCGATGAGATCAACGACGTCGCGATGATCGAGGCCGCCGGGTTGGGCGTGGCAATGGGTAACGCGATCCCGGCGGTGCGCGATCGGGCCAAGCGTCAAACGCGGAGCAATCGCGAAGACGGCGTCGCACACGCGATCAATGCAATCCTCGCGGGCGAGTGGTGATGAGATCACTCGAAAGAGCCAAGCGGCAACGTGGCGGAGTGCCCATTTGATTCGTTAGCTTCGTGACTTCTTCTTTTCCCGTCTTTTGCACTCCGTCTCTCCGTCTCTTTCTTCCCATGCAAACCCTCACGCAAATCAAGGAGATCCTCGCAGCACGCGGCATGTCGCCCAAGAAGTCGCTCGGCCAGAACTTCCTCACCGATCACAACCTCATCCGCAAACTCGTCGACTCCAGCGGCGTGGGTGCGGGGGATGCTGTGGTCGAGGTCGGCCCCGGCACCGGAACGCTGACGGAGGAACTGCTGGCCCGCGGCTGCCGCGTCGTCGCGTGCGAACTCGATGACGGCATGGCGGCACACCTGCGCGAGCATTTCGCCTCGTTCGGCGAGCGCTTCACGCTCGTCCACGGCGACTGCCTCGCGGGCAAGCGCGAGGTCAACCCTGAGATTCTGCGTGCGATCGGCGATGGCCCCTTCCGGCTCGTGGCGAATCTGCCCTATGGCGCTGCGACGCCACTGATGACGACGCTGCTGGTGAACGTGCCGCGCTGCCTGTCGCTTCACGTGACGATCCAGCGCGAGGTGGCGGATCGCTTCGCGGCCGGCCCAGGCAGCAAGGACTATGGACTCGTAAGCGTGATCTGCGGCGCACTGGCAACGGTGCGCGGCGTCGGCGTGCTGCCGCCCGAGTGCTTCTGGCCGCGGCCTGATGTCACCAGCGCGATGATCTCGATCGAGAGGCGTACGACGCCGCTCACCGATGACCCGGCGGGCCTGGCAGCCGCGGCGCAGCGCATCTTTGCACAACGCCGCAAACAGCTCGGAGCCTTGCTCGGACGCGACATCGCGTGGCCGCCGGGCATCGAGCCGACGATGCGCGCAGAACAACTCGGCGTCGAGCAGATCGTGGCACTGGCACGGGTCGCCGGAGAGCGATGAGCGAGGCCGAGGGCCGAAAAGTGGCAGAGTGGCAGAGTGGCAGAGTGGCAGAGTGGCAGAGTGGCAGAGTGAGCCATTCTCCAACACACTCGCCTCTGCGTGCCACCCGTGCCCGGCACTCAGCACTCCGGCGCCAAGTGTTCATGATCGACACGGACTTCTCGACTGTTCCCGCTTGATTGCCTTTCGCACCTCGTCTCTCCGTCTCTTCGTCCCTTCGGTACTTCGTCTCTTCTCGGCCTCCCCGATACACTTGCCCCATGCCACTGACACGCGAACAGATCACGCAGCGTGCCGCCCGCGAACTTCGCGACGGCTACATCGTCAATCTCGGCATCGGCATGCCCACGCTGGTGGCCAACTACGTGCCCAGCGGCATGGATATCTGGCTGCAATCCGAGAACGGCCTGCTCGGCATGGGCCCGTTTCCCAAGGACGCCGACGTCGACGCTGATCTGATCAACGCGGGCAAGCAGACCATCACCGCGCGCCCCGGCGCGGCATTCTTCTCCAGCGCCGATTCCTTCGCGATGATCCGCGGCGGACACGTTGATCTCTCCATCCTCGGCGCGATGCAGATCTCGCAAGAGGGTGACCTCGCCAACTGGATGGTCCCCGGCAAGATGGTCAAGGGCATGGGCGGCGCGATGGACCTCGTCGCAGGCGTCCGCCGCGTCGTCGTCACCATGGAACACACCGCCAAAGGCGGCGTGCCCAAGATCGTCAAGCAGTGCACCCTGCCGCTGACCGGCAAACGCTGCGTGCACCAGATCATCACCGAGCTGTGCGTGATGGAGTTCGACGCGGCACGCAATCGTTTCGTGCTCACCGAACTGGCGCCGGGCGTCTCGCTCGATGATGTCAAGAAGGCGACCGAGGCGGAGTATCACGTCGCGCCGAATGTGAAAGAGATCAACCTCTAACACGCGCGACCATCACGCCGTGTTGCTCGCATCACGCTGGACTGCGCGCATCAACTACTGCTTGCGGCGTGCAAGCCAGCCGCGGAACTTTTCCTTCAGCGTGAACTCGCTCAAGTCGCGGAGTTCACCCGCGTCGAGCAACACTCCGCCGCACACCGTGCAGCCGAGTTCCTCGATGTGCGTCTGCTTCTCATCGACCATCGTGATCAGCGGCGAGCCGTCGCGCGGGCAATGACGATCGCCGAGCACCCCGCCGCGCGTCACATCCATCTGCTTGCCGATGTCGAGCTGCGCAATCACCTCATCGTGCTTGAGGACCTTCTCGAGCTCGCGTGCGTCGAACCACATCGCGCCGCAGTTGGCGCAGCGATCGACTGAGAGCCCGCCCACGGGCACCTGCTCCATCAGGAAGCCGTCCTTGGGGCAGCGGATCTTGTGCCGAAATGTGGGGTCGTTGCGCGGCCCATAGTTCGCCGAGTTGTTGCTCATGGCACCACGATATCCTCAATCGGCGGCGGCGCGAAGGGCGTTCTTCTCGCCAGCCTGCGGGCGACGACTACTCCGGCGAGGACGGCGATGTTCTGGTTCGATGCTCATCTCGATCTGGCGTACATGGCCCTGAGCGGACGCGACATGCACGCCGCCGACCCCACCACCGCGGGCGGCGGCGACCCGCCCGGCGGCATCACGCTCCCCTCGCTGCGCGAAGGCAACGTCGCCGGGATGCTCGCCACCATCTTCATCGAGCCCGACGGCAAAGACGCCGCGTACGCCTATCGCGCCGGCGATGCCGCGTCCGCACGCCTCGCTGCGCTGAAGCAGACCGCGATCTATCACGCGTGGGCCCGAGAAGGACGCTGCACACTCATGAAGCGACGGGCCAATGAGCCCGGAACGCAAGTAGACGCGACGCCGACCTGCCCGGCGCTCGGCATCCTCATGGAGGGCGCGGACCAGATCCGCAACGCTGCGGATGTGCAGTGCTGGGCCGAGCAGGGCGTCGTCGCCATCGGTCTGGCATGGGCCAAGGGCACGCGGCACGCCGGCGGCAACATGAACACCGATCCGCTGGCCGACTCCGGACGCGAGATCTGCCGTGCCGCACAGGAACTGGGCATCATCCTCGACGTCACGCATCTTTCCGATCGCGCCCTCGACAGCGTGCTTGAGAGCACCACCGGCCCGATCATCGCGTCACACTCCAACTGCCGTGCGCTCGTCGACGAACCCGGCGGCGAGGTGCGCCAGCGACACCTGACCGATGATGTCGTGCGCGAGATCGCCCGCCGCGGCGGGATGATCGGCGTCAACATCTTCTCGCCGTTCATTCTGCGCGGGGCTCGACGCGATCGCCGCGCGACGATCAAGGAATGGGTTGCCCACGTCGAACGCATCTGCGATCTCGCGGGGCATCGGCGCTGCGTCGGCCTTGGCTCCGACGCCGACGGCGGGTTCAGTGCGCTGACGCAACCCGAGGGCGTCAACCGCCCGGCCCACTACACGCTGCTGGGCGATGGCTTGCGCGACGCGGGCTGGAACGACGACAGCGTCCATGCTTTTGCATGGGACAACTGGGCGGCGTTCTGGGGCATTTCGCCGCAGAAATCGCCGCGTTGATGTTCGCGCGGCACTGGCAATCGCGACGCGACCCCATACCCTTCGCCCGTGCTGCGTGTTGCGATTCAGATGCTCTTCGGCGATCGCACCAAGTACCTCACGCTGGTGCTCGGTCTGGCATTCGCCACCATGCTGATCAACCAGCAGGCGTCGATCTTCCTCGGCCTGCTCATCCGCTCCACGGGCATCCTGCAGAACATCAGCCAGCCAGACCTGTGGGTGACCGACCCGAGCACGCGCTTCATCGTTGAGTATCGCGCGCTGGCCGATCGCAAACTAGATCGCGTGCGCTCCGTGCCCGGCGTAGCGTGGGCCGAGCCGCTGTTCACCAACCTTGGCATCGTGGAACTCAACAACGGCCGCTTTCAGCGTGTGCAGATCATCGGCCTGCCGCGATCGAGCCTCATCGGCCGCCCGCCGGAGATGACCAAGGGGCACATCGACGACTTGCGTGCACCCGACGCGGTGGTGGTCGAAGAGAGCTCGCGTGAGAAGCTCGACGGCGTACAGGTGGGTGAAGTGCTCAAGCTCAACGACGCTCGCGCGATCGTGGTGGGCTACTGCCGCGCAAAGAAGGGCTTTGACTCCAACGCCGTCATTTATACCACCTACGACAACGCGCTGAAGTTCACGCCCACCGGCAGCAAGGCGATCTCGTACATTCTCGTCAAGGTGCAGGACCCGGCACGGCTCGAGGAAGTCCGCGCGAGCATCAACGCGATCGACGGTGCCGCGGCCTTCACCCGCAACGAGTTCGCCCTCCGCACCATCGACTACATCCTCAAGGACACCGGCATCGGCATCAACTTCGGCATCACGATCGTGCTGGGCTTCTTCGTCGGCCTGCTGCTCTCGGCGGCGATCTTCTATCAGTTCACGATCGAGAACCTGCGGAACTTTGCCGTGCTCAAGGCGATGGGCACGCACACACGCACGCTCGCGGCGATGGTCATCGCGCAGGCGCTGATCGTGGGCATCATCGGCTTCGGGATCGGCCTGGGCATCGCGGCCATCTTCACGCTCATGCTGCGCAACGCGAACGCGGAGCTCGACACGCTGCTGCCGTGGCAACTGGTGGCGGGCTCGTTCGTCGCGATCATCGTGTGCATCGTGCTGGCGAGCCTGCTGAGTTTGTGGCGGGTTGTGCGCGTGCCGCCGGGGGTCGTCTTCAGCTCCTAACTTCGTGACTCCGTGACTTTCGGACTTTCTTTCCCATGATCAAGTACGCCACCATCCTGCTCGCCATCGTCGGCACCTGCATCGGGCTCTACACCGTCGGCACGGCGTACGAGATCGAGAAGCCGCTCGAACTTTCGCGCCCGCCCGTGGTCAACCCATTCCCGCGCGGGATCGCCAGCATCGGCACCGTCGAACCCCGCGATCGCGTGATCGAACTCGGCGTGCCCGAGCCGGGTCTGGTCAGCGAAGTGCTCGTGCAAGTTGGCGATGTCGTCAAGGCTGGCCAGCCGCTGCTGCGACTCGACGACAGGGCGCGACGGGCGGATCTGCTGCGTGCGCACGCCGCGGTGCAGGTCGCGACGTCGGAGGTTGATCGATGGAAGGCGATCCCGCGAGCCGAAGATCTGCCGCCGCTGGAAGCCGCGGTCGCCGCGGCCCAGGCCCGCGTCGCGGACCTCTCAGACAAGCAGCGTCTCATCGCCGACGCCCTGCAACGCGGTGCCGCAACGCAGCGCGACCTGACCAGCGCAACGCTCGCGACCGATGCCGCCAAGGCCGACCTGCAACAGGCACAGACGAGCCTCGCACGCCTCCAGGCGGGCGGCTGGAAGGCGGACTTGGGCGTGGTGCAGGCGCAGCTCGCGTCGAATCAGGCCGAGGTCGATGCACTGACGATCCTCATTGATCGCCTGACGATCCGTGCGCCGCGCGATGCAACCGTCCTTCGTCGCAACGTCGAACCCGGCACGCTCGCCGCCCTCGACGCCACCCGCCCGGTGCTCGTCCTCGGTGATCTGTCGCAGATGTCGATTCGCGCACTCGTAGACGAGGAAGACCTCGCACTCGTCACGAAGGGGGCCAAGGCGCAGGCCCGTACGCGCGGCGCGGTTCAGGCACCGATCGATCTCGCACTGCGGCGGATCGAGCCCTACGCCCGCGCCAAGACCACGCTCAGCGGCAGCACCACCGAACGCGTCGACACCCGCGTCGTCGAGGTCGTCTTCGATATCGTGACGCCGCCGACGGTGACCATCGTGCCCGGACAGGTCGTCGATGTCTTCGTTGAATCACCCAAGTAAGAGCGCTCGCACGTCCGCGTGAGCAACGCGCCCGACCTCGCGCGACCCATCCGCCTCACGGCGTCGCGGCTCGCTTGGCCTTCAGAGCACGCCACTTCACCACCGCCTCCGGCTCGCGCGGATAGATCGGCGCGAGTTGCAGTGGATCAATCGGCTGACCCACCATCGACGCCAGCAGCGCACACGCCCCGGCATCAAAGCGTGGCGCTTTGATCACCATGCCGAGCCTCGCCGCTTCTTCCCGCATCGACTGAGGCAAGTACTGATCGGCGATCAGTCGCGCAACGCCGAGCGATGCAAGGCCAGCCGCGCCGAGCAACTGCCCATCGCCGCGAGGCGTCGGTGCGCCCGCGTCGCCGCGAGGCTCAAAGCAGGTGGCGAAGCTGTCCTCGCCCTTGCTGGCGAGCGCGACGGCGAACGGCGCCGTGCCGCTCACCTGCTGGGCCACGACCTGCGCACTGGGCACGCCCACGCACGCGGCTCCGAGCGCGTCGCTCATCATCTTGGCCGCACTGATCGCCATGCGAAGTGCCGTGAAACCGCCGGGGCCGACGGACACACCCACGACGCCGACATCACGCGGCCGAACACCGGCGCGGGCGCACGCCCGATCAATCGCGGGGAGCAGATCGTCGTCCTGTCCCTTATCGGGTGCGAGCGATTCGACGCAGAGAAGTTCAAACGGCCCGCCGAGGATTGCGCCGCCGCGTGCGAGAGCCACGCCGGTCGACGCCGTGCCCGCCCACGGCCCGCCTTCGTGGGCCGTGGGATTGCTGATCTCGATGGCGAGCAGAACGCGTCGGTTCACGAATCAAGCGTAAGCGGCGCAGGGCGAGGATACCGATCGCGGCTCACGGCACCGGGCGGGGCATTTCGCAAGACGGCATCGTCACCGGCGTGGTACGCTTTCTCGCCCATGTGATCAGCCGCCGACGTGCGGCGTGTGCTGGTCGCACGGCATCCTCAGGAAGTCCGCCATGCCCACGATTGCTCGGCGTCGCTCGCTCGGCTCGACCTCGATCGCCGGATTCACGCTCGCCGTTGCCGCGGCATGCGCTGCACCGTGTGCCGCCCAGCCCCAGACCCAATCCCAGCAGCAGACCCAGCCTGCAGCGAATGACGCAACGGCCTCGACCGCCGCATCGCATGATGAGTCGCGGCTGACCCTGCGGGTTGAGCCAGTAGTCTGGTACGCGGGCTACAGCGGCAAGCTGCGCATGCCCGGACAGTCGCTCGGCTCGTCCAAAACCACTGTCGGCGAGCTCGACGGCGACAGTCCGCGCCTCACGCCCTCAGGAAGCGTCCTCATCAGCAGCGACAAATGGTCGTTCGGGCTGGGGGGTACGGCATTCTCGATCAACGATCGCTCGGTGCAGATCGGCCGCGCCGGTGAACTCGGCTCGATCAGCTATGCCGCGGGCGACACGCTCACGTCGTCGTTCGACTTCAACATGCTCGAGGCCACCGTCGGCTATCGCCTGGGCCGCTGGGAGCTCGACGACCGCGCCAAAAGCGGCATCAAGCTCACCCCCGAACTGCACGCCTTCGCCGGTGCACGCATGTATGACCTCGAATACGACTTGGCCCGCACCCAAGGCGGCAGCCTCACGCTGGATCGCACGTTTATCGAAGCGATCGCCGGTCTGCGCGGCTCGCTCCGCATCGCGGAACGTTTCAGCGTCGATGTCACCGTCGATCTGGGCGGCATGGGCGGCGGCAACCGCTCATCATTTTCATGGGATGTGATGGCCGGCTTTTCGTGGCAGCCTGTGGATCACTTGGGGATTCTCGTGGGATATCGCAATCTCGCCTTTGATCTTGAGAGCGGCGACGGCACCGGCAAGTTCCGCCACGACGGCGCGATCGCGGGCCTGTATTTCGGCCTTGATCTGCGATTCTGAGGCCGCAAGGCTGCGCTTCCACGCGATGCGGCCACTCCCCACTTTGCGTCATGCACACCCGCCGCCCGTTTGTCAAGTGCCTACTCCGATGAAGTTTACGACACGTGCGCATTGACCTGTGCGAGCGCACACGCGATACTGGAGACCCAGATGTGCCCTGCCCGCGCATCTGGCGTCTGAACTCCGCAGCGCCGTCGCCGACGTCTTTGTGACGCTGGTGCCTTCGACGCGTGCGGCATGCAGGACGGCTTCGAGGGCTTTCGTGTGGGTGGGTGGACAGGATGTCCGCCCAAGCAAGTGGTGGGCGCTTCTGGTTGTTCCCGCGAGGAATGAACAGCGGCGCGATGCGTTGCCAACCGCGAGCAGTGGTCCATGGATGGTTCGATGTTCAGCGCCCGCGTGACTCGCACGCGGCTTCGTGGTCTTCCTTTTGAGGCAGCCTTATGCCTTCCACCGTCACCAAGAAGGACCTCATCGAACGCATCGCCGATCGCACAAGCCTCAAGCGGGTCACCGTGAAGAAGGCCGTGCAGGAGTTCCTTGATCAGGTCATCGTCGAGCTCAAGCGCGGCAATCGCCTCGAGTTCCGTGACTTCGGCGTCTTTGAGATCAAAGAGCGGGCCGCCCGCACCGCCCAGAACCCCAAGACGCTCCAGCGCGTCGAGGTTCCCCCCAAGAAGACCGTCAAGTTCAAGGTCGGTCGCCTCATGCGCGAAAGCATCGATCGCACCCCCGTCGGCGGGGCGGCGTCGGGCGCCAAGAAGGCCTGAGTCCGCGCGAGGCGCGGGCCATCACAAGCGACCTTCGCTTTTCGCCACCCGCGAAGGCATGTGGCTCATCGCGAGCCGCGGGGACGCGTTTCGGTGCGGCTTGGCCGCGCCTGATTCGCGCCGCTTTTCGCATGGAGTCTTGACCCACCCTTGACGTGACCGCCCGTCGCCGGGTGGATATAGTCTTTCGTCGGCTGCGGCCTGTTCTCATCTGTCCTTGGCCCGGTCCGATGTTCCCAGTCCTTCAAGTGGCCAATCTTTCCAACGGATTGGTCGTGCCGCGTGATGACGCCATTTCGCGTCGCGTGTGGCCAAGGGTGCGTTTCCAGCCGCGCTTTGTGAGCGCGGGGGTGCCCGGCTGTCTTTCCCTGCAACGTCGCGACTGCTCGACCCAGCGCACGGCGACGCATGAATCCGCGGCTCTTTCGCCGCCCGGCGCAGGCCAAACTCTTCTGCAACCCGCTGCGCTCGTGTTGTTCCCAGGAATCTCTCTCCATGGCAAAGTCCACGGCAACCGGCTCCAAGGCCGAAGGCTCGACCAAGAAGGCCGCCCCCAAGAAGGAGGCCGCGTCGAAGGGTGAAGCTGTCAAGGAAGCCCCCGCACGCGAGCCGTCAGCCAGGGACGCCGCGCCACGCGAAGCCGCCCCGCGCGAGAGCTCTCGCGAGACGCCGCGTCCCGCGCCGGCCCCCGCTGACGCCCCCGCTCCTGCCGCCCAGCACTCTGCTCCTTCTCACGCCCCGAGGCCTGTCATGACTGATCGCCCCGCTGATGCACCCTCGTCTGCTCCCGCTCCCTCGCAGTCCGGCAACGCGCCCCAAGGTGGCCAAAACGGTGGCAGCCCGAACGGCGGCGGCGGCAACGGCAACAACGCCGGGAACTACGGCCCCGGCAATGGTGGCGGTGGCCAAGGCGGCGGTGGGAATCAAGGCGGCGGTCCCGGTGGTGGACAAGGTGGCGGTCAGGGTGGCGGCGGCTATCCCTATCCGCAAGGCCAGCAGATGGGCTTCGGCAAGCGCCGCCGCAAGAAGCGCCGCGGCGGCGGCATGCCCGGCATGGGCCCCGGCCCCGGCGGCTTCCAAGGTGGCGGCCACTCCGGCGGCGGTGGTGGTCACTCAGGCGGCGGCCATTCCGGGGGCGGGGGCCCGCGTCAGTCCTACGACTGGCTCCCCTCCGATGAAGAACTCGAACGCGAGGCACAGGAACTCGAGCGCACCGTCAAGAACGCCGACCCCAAAGCCGCTCAGGAATCGCTCTCGATCGGCGAACTGCAGCGCATGGAGATGGAGGCGCTCTTCAAGGTCGCCGAGCGCGAAGGTCTGACCGACTTCCACCAAGTTCCCAAGCAGGACCTCATCTTCAAGATCCTCAAGGCCCGCGCCACGCGCCAGGGCCTCATGATGGGCGACGGCACGCTCGAGATCATGCCCGACGGCTTCGGCTTCCTCCGCTCGCCCGAGCAGTCGTACCTGCCCGGCCCCGACGACATCTACATCAGCCCCACGCAGATCCGCCGCTTCGGCCTCAAGCGCGGCATGGTGATCCGCGGCTGGGTCCGCCCGCCCAAGGAATCCGAGCGTTACTTCGCGCTGCTGCGCGTCGACAGCGTCAACGGCCGCCCGCCCGCGAAGATCGCCGACCTCGTGAGTTTCGAAGACCTCACGCCGCTGCACCCCGAGAAGCGCTTCGTGATGGAGACGGCCCCCGACGAGATCGAGTGCCGCATCATCGATCTCGTCGCGCCGATCGGCAAGGGTCAGCGTGCGTTGATCGTGGCCCCGCCGCGCACGGGCAAGACGGTGCTGATGCAGAAGATCACCAAGGCGATCGCCAAGAACAACCCGGACACGAAGATCATCGTGCTGCTGGTAGACGAGCGTCCTGAGGAAGTGACCGACTTCCGCCGCCAGTGCAAGGGGCCGAACATCGAGGTCGTCGCCAGCACGTTCGACGAGCAGTCCAGCCGCCACGTCGGCGTGTGCGAGATGGTCATCGAGAAGGCCAAGCGCATGGTCGAGTTCGGCGAGGATGTGGTCATCCTGCTCGACTCGATCACCCGCATGGCCCGCGCCTACAACGCCGAGATGCCGCACTCGGGCAAGATCATGACCGGCGGCCTCGACAGTAACGCCCTGCAGCGCCCCAAGAAGTTCTTCGGTGCGGCACGCGCCATCGAGAAGGGCGGCAGCCTCACCATCATCGGCACCGCGCTGGTCGACACCGGCAGCAAGATGGACGAAGTCATCTTCGAAGAGTTCAAGGGCACCGGCAACAGCGAACTCCATCTGGACCGCAAGCTGATGGACAAGCGCATCTATCCGTGCATCGACATCCCCGCGTCGGGCACCCGCCGCGAGGAACTTCTGATGGACCCCAAGGAACTCGAACTGGTCTATCGCCTGCGCAAGGTGCTGAGCGACATGAACGTGGTCGAGGCGATGGAACTGCTCAAGAGCCGCCTGAAGAAGGTGAAGACCAACGCCGAGTTCCTCGTGACGATGGCGATGGGGTAAGGGCTCGGCCCGACAACAAGCCCTTGAGCGAGTTCAAACACAATTGCGACAACCTCTTTCGCCAGCGAGGTTTACATGGCGACTTTGCGTTGCCCAGAGTGTCAGGCGGAATTGCGCATCAACGAGAAGGTGGCTGCCGAAGAGGGGCCGTGCCCGTACTGCGGACGCCTGATTCGGCGCTCGCACATCGGTCAATCAGCTCGCAGCGCCGCTCGACGGTCTGCCTTGGTTGTCATCGTTGCCTGCCTGGGATGCGTAGTTTTCGGCGTCGCCGGAGTTGTCGCTTATCGACTTGGCTCCGTCCAAGACCAGTCGCTCGCCGCCGCGCCAACGCTCGATGGCGCTCTCAAGACAGACTCGGCTTCGAATCCTCCCGCCGCTCGGACTCATGATTCGACGCCGACGACGGACGAGTTCTCGAGAGTATCTCCTCTAGACGCCTCAACGCCACAAGCACCACGACCAACAACCTCCGTACTTGAAGAAGTACGCGCCACGCAGGCACCGATCAGGGCGCAGGTCGAAAAGTATCTCGCGAGCGTGAAAGCCATCGTTGAAGATCCGCTCCCGTCGATCCAGTCTGAGTATCTCGTCAAAACGCCTGATGGCGGCGTCGCCGTCTCACTTGCCGGGATGTTCAAGATTTGGCAAGCCACCTCGCGCGAGCGCTGTCGGCGGCTGCTCGCAATCCGCGAAGCGGAAAACGTGCCTGCGTATCTGAAGAGCCACGTCGAGCGGGCGGCTCGTCAGTATGTCATCATTGAATCGGCCGGTCCGCTGATCGTCGGAATGCAGATTGGCGGGATCGTCCACGCGGCTCTGGACAACGATGATCGCCGCGCAGACGCATGGCGCAACGAGGCCGAGCGGTTCACAAAGAGGCAAATTGTGGACAACGCCGCGCAACTCCGCGAAGAGTGGCCACGCGTCCTAGAGCGGGTTCAACGTGACCACCAGATCGAGCCGATGACCCTTCATCCATACACAATGAACCCCTTCATGAGCGAGCCGCATCTGATGAAGGTCTTCGACGTTCCAGATCTCTTGCCGTTTCCAACCAGCGCGGGAGACGCTCCATGGCACGGGCCGGAGTATCGTGCCATGTACCCCAGGTACTTCCATCCAGTCGTGTTCGACGAGGACTTGGATACCACCCTATCTGGAGTCGAGAACACGCGCGGGTTCACGGTCACGCAAGAGAAACCAAATCGGCGCTTCCGCCTTGCCGTTGACGACAACCGGCGATTCGTTCTGTTTGCGGATTGTGACGTACCGATCAGCCTCCGCATCTTCCGAGATCGCATGGGAGACACCAGCGAAGATTTTCGTGAAGACTATCTCGAAACCAAGACCTTCGGACCGCGACAGGCCAAAGTGGACCTGACGCTCCCTCGCGGAATCTACTACTTTCACATCGGCGTCGGCATTCCTGATGCAACCGGCGAGAGGGCGAACGGCCTCGTTGTGCGCCTCAAGAGCACAATCTCAAAACCACCAGAAGGACTGCTGGAGAAAGACCCGGGAGACACACCGACGTCGGCGATGCGGATTCGCTCGCTCGACAATCCGTTCTTTTGCCGCGACTCGATTGGTCCAGCTGGGGATGCCGAGGACGCATACATCTTTGAAGTCACGCGACCGGGCACCCTCAGAGTTCAGGTATCAGAACGCACGGGCCAGTGCTACGCCTTTGTCGCGCGTGGTGAAGACATTCGCCTTCGGGACTTTGTCGCCTATGAACAACCGGTCAACGGGAGTCTCAAAGACATCGAATTGGTCGGCGAACTTCAACCCGGTGTTTACGTCATTGGCGTCGCGATAAGCAGAACTCGCGACAACACGCCGTATCGGCTCGACGTGTCCTTCACGCCTCAGTAGCGGATTCAACGTCCCCTCACCGCCTCCCGCTCTCCATCTCGCCGCGCTCGCCGCTGCGGAGCCAGGCTTCGAGGTAGGCGCGATCGGACGCGTCGGCGGTCCCGTTGCCATCGACATCGATCGGGGTGCCGTGCAGCCAGTGCAGGTCGTTGATGTCGGTCGTGCCGTCGCCGTTCAGGTCCATGCTCTGTCGAGTCGGCGGCTGGCTTGCGCTCAGCACATCGATCTCGGCGCAGGTGACGAACGCGCCCGTGCCGCCGCCGGGGCCGACGAGGCGCACGCCCGTGACGGCGGCCGGCGCGCCGAGGGTGAAGTCGAGAATCTGGAACGGCCGCGATGCGTCGAGGGCTTCGCTCCACGTGCCGGCGGGCGTGATCCAACTGCCGCCGACACGGACTTGCACCGCGACGCTTGTGAACCACCCGCCGTTGGCATTCGCATCAGCAAAGTGGTTGCCCTCCACAAATCGTATCGTGTGGGCGGCGACGGCGCGGTCATAGGTCACGCTGAGCGTGATGGGGCTCGGTGTGCCTTGGCTGGAGTAGAACGGCGTCAACGAGTCGGGCACTTCTGTGCCGCGCCCGTCGAGCTCGGTGTTGTTGGAGAATGCGTTTGGCCCGCCCGAGCCATAGCCGCCCGGCGGCGCACCAAAGTTCGCGCTCGCGGTGACCACGCCGCCGAGGTCGCGCACCTGGCGATTCGCGCTGCGGAGCGCGAGTTGCCACGAGGGGTTGAACGCCAGCGGCACGCCGCCGACAGGCCGCGGCAAGGCCCAGCGTCGGGCGTCGGCGTCCACCTTGCCGCCGGATTCGACGATCGCCTGTTCCACCCGCGGCAGCATCCGCTCGGCCATCATCGTGAACGTGTCGTCGGCGTCGGGATCGGCGGGCAAATAGTCGGGCAGGTTGTCGCGTGTGCGCGCAGCCCAGTAGCGATCGGAGATGGTCTGCCCGGGGAACGCGTCGCGCACGGCCTGCGTGCCGCGCATCAGGCCGTAGAGCCCGCCGAGCGTGGCGGTGGCGTTGTCGCTGTCCCAGCCCCAGAGCGTGCCGATCTGGATCATGCGTTTGAGGTCGCACTGGCCGTAGAGGAGCGCGGCGACGCCGCCCGCGAAGTTGACGGTGGACTCGTACCAGTTGCGATACACGAAGCCGTTGGCGGCGGCGTTGAGTTGATAGCGGGCGTAGACCTTGTCGCGCGTGGACTCCCAATCGTTGATGTCGGGGTTGGCGAGAAAGTCCGCCAGGACCAGATCACACGCATCGGCGGTCTTGGACGAATCGGGGATGAACTTGCGCGCCTCGCGCACGAGCCACAGGGCCTGATCGCGCCCGCTCAGCGCCGGGTCCACCTGTGTCGCCAACGCATACAGCACGACGAAGAACTGGGCGGCGTGAGTCGCGTACCCGTTCGAGGTCGTCGCGATCGCCAGTTCGCCGCGTGCCAGCGCCTCTTCGGGCATGCCGGGACACAACGCGCCATAGATCTCCGTCGTCAACTGCGCGTCGATTCGCAGCGCGTCGGGGTTGGCGCTGATGTAGCCCGTCGCCGGCGGCACCACGCCGCGATCCATCAGCGCGCGGGCCTTCTGATTCGAGACCCAGATGAAGCGGTTGATGTGGGCCTGCCAGCCGGCCGCGATCTGTGTCGCCGAGAGCTTCGACGTCGCGTGCTGGTTCCACAGGTGCAGGTAGACGTACTCGATATCGGTGTCGTCGTCGGCGCCCCACGGGTCTTGAAACACATAGGTGATCTGCGAGCCGCCGCTGCCGCTGCCCCAATCGGCGTCTGTGTAGAACGGCGGGCCCTGCTTGCGGCCTTCGGTGCGCAGCCCCGTCCAGTTGGCGATCGACTGGGCCATCCACATCGCGCGGAGGCGATCGGCGTAGGCGTCGCGGTCAAGAACGCGCCGGGTCGGGGCGGCGTTGGCGTCAGTGCTGAACCCCAGCACCCCCGCCGCGCACGCGAGCACCCCCGCCACAACACATTTGCTTGTTTTCGTAGGCCGCGTCATGTTGCTGGTCCTCGTGGCGAAGACGAAACGTCGATGCCGCCAACATCGTCATTGTAGGAGAAGAGGGGTGAGCCGAAAGCAAAATGTGACACGATCACAAGACGTCCTGCGAGGACGATCGCGTAGGCGAGCCGCCAAGTCATTCCCGCACACGATCACCTTCGAAAGACCGGAGGTGATCTTGCTACGCCAAAACTCATAACAGCGCAAACTCGCAGTCTTGGTCACTCCCGCTTTTGCCCGCTTTCCCCCTTCACCGTCAGCCGCACCGGATGTCCGAACCACTCTCTTCTGCCGCTGGCGTACTTCTCTTCGACGACCTTGACGACATCTTCCATGGTGCCATCAGCGTTCACCCAGCCGCCGTCGATGTCGGGGAAGTCGACCTTGCAGTTCTCGCACTTCTTGCCGTCGTAGAAGCGGATGGGGCACCAGAAGCTCTCGACGTTGCGGAGCATCTCGCCGCCGAGCGAGTAGACGCCGGTCATCCAGTCGCAGTAGAGGCACCAGATGAGGTCGTGGCCGACCAGGCCGTCGAACTTGTGGCGGCTCACCATCACCCATTCGCTGTGCTTGTACTTGGGGAAGTTGAGGATCACGCGCAGCAAGGGATAGGCAAAGACCTGCGCGAAACGGATCATCCAGAACGCCGGCAGCGCGGGCAGCGTGGCCCACAGCGCGAGGTGATTCGGCGCACGCCCCACGATCTTGTTCAGCGACTTGACGATCCGCGGCCCCTTCCGCGCACGCGGGTGCATGAGTTCATGCCCCGTCGTCCACAGCGCGAGCACCACGGCCTGTGCGCCGATCGATGCCGCCACGCCCAGCCACCCGGCGAAGTACGCCCCCACCACCCACGGCACCCACGTGAGCAGCGCGACGAAAAGGTCAAGCATCGGGGCCCGCGCGACCGCCGCCGCGAGCCACGCCGAGCCAAGCCGCGGCATGAGCGTGAGAAGCACGGCCAACCCGCCGTGGCCGACGATGATCCAACACAAGACCTGTAGCGCGATATGCAAGCGAAGACTCCCGGGCGGCGAGCAACGCCCGCGGCACACGGGGCAGTCTATCGACACGCGACCTTCGCCCCTCCAAGCCCGGCGTGGGCCATGCGTCTCCCCCCACGCCTTCCTATCCTTCGCCCTTGCGGCCGCCCCCCGCTGTGGCGGGCGGGCGCGCTGCGCATTCGATCCCGGTCAGGAACCTCTCGCACCCATGCCTCAACCCAAGAACACGCTGCTGCGCGCTCTCATCCCTCTGCTGGTCGTCCTCGGCGGACTTGGCGTCGCCTACGCCGTGTTCGTCAACGCGGGGCGCGGCGTGCAACAGCAGCAGGCCGCCAGCGCGACCACGCCCGCAGGCACCTCCGCCAGCACGCCCGGCGAAACGCCGACGAGCACGCCCAACACCGCGACCGCGACCACGCCAAACACCAATCCGGCTGCCAACGCCGCAGCACAGCCCACGCCACAACCCGCTGCCGTGCCCAGCAGCCTGCCGCCGATCGCGGGCCTGCGTGCCGTGCCCCAGCCGGGCGGCTTTGTCAGTTCACCGATCGGTTCGCTGGACGACAAGAGCGACCTTCTGCTGTATGTGGAGTTCTCCGAGGTCGGTGCGGGCATCCGCCGCGTGCAACTGACGCGCGAGTACGAGACGATCAAGCGCGACGAGCATGTGACCGTGCAGCGCGAGGTAGAGGTGCCGGGAGCGTCGGGCGGGCTCTTGAAGCTCACGCCGTTCGCGCTCCAGGGCATCGAGATCAACGGCACGTTTGTCAACCTCACCATCGACGCAAGCGGTGCGCCGCTCTGGCGTGCGCTCCCCGACGGCCCGGGCCAGTTCGAGGCGCTGATCGTCGATGCGAACGACGCGCCCGTTGCCAAGGTGCTGCGCCGCTACGCCGTCGCCCCGGGCACGCACCAGATCACGCTGCACCAGAGCATTGCGAACCTCACCGCCGCCCCGATCAACGTGAAGTGGTGGCAGGTCGGCGCGTCCGACCTGACCGACGACTCGCACGGCTACGGCGGCGACAAGCGTCGCCTGCACTTTGGCTATCTGCTCCCGCCCGCCAGCGATCCGGGCCAGCAGTTCGTCATGTCCAGCGGCCATGTCATCCCGCGCGCCACCGTCGTCGCCCGCGGCGCAACGCTGCCCGCCGAGGCTCGCCAGTGGCCCAACGAAACCAGCATCAAGAACGGCGAGAGCCTCGTCTGGACGGGCTTCACCAACCGGTACTACGGCGCGGCATCCTTCCCCCTCGCCGACATCAACCTCGCGCCGATGCGCAAGCAGTTTGATCAGGTCGCCGTCGTCGATCGCATCGTGCTCGATCAGGGGATGATCGCCGACAAGCAAGTCGAGTCGATCGCGCTGCGTCTCTCCAGCCCTGTCACCCCCGTCGCTCCCGGCGGCATTCTTGATTTCAGCCAGGGCATTCTCGCCGGTCCCATGAGCAAGCCCGCCATCGCCAAGGAGCCGCTGCTCAAGGCGCTGGGGCTCGATGGCATGGTCGTCTACAACTTCGGCGGGCCGTGCGCGTTCTGCACGTTCGAAACGCTCACGGGCCTCCTCTCGGGCCTCTTGCTCTTCCTGCACAACAGCGTTGTGTTTGACTGGGCGCTCGCGGTGATCATGCTCGTGGTCATAGTCCGCACCTGTCTGCACCCCGTCACCAAGTGGTCGCAGATCCGCATGACCCGCTTCGGCAAGCAGATGCAGGGCCTCGCGCCCAAGCAGGCAAAGCTGAAGGAGAAGTATGGCAGCGACCCCAAGCGCATGCAGCAGGAGATGGCGAACCTGTGGCGCGAAGAGGGTGTCAGCCCCACCGGCGCGCTCGGTTGCATCCCGATGTTCCTGCAGATGCCGATCTGGATCGCGCTCTACGCCACCCTCTTCTTCTCCGTCGAGATGCGCCACGAGTCGGCCTTCTTCGGCGTGTTCCAGAAGCTGGGCCTGACGACGTTCCTCGCCGACCTGGCTGAGCCCGACCGCCTGTGGGTCTTCAGCGAAGCAGGCGTGCATGTGCCCGTGCTCAGCAGCCTGATGGGCCCGATTCACTCGCTCAACGTGCTGCCGCTGTTGCTCGGCGTGGTCTTCTTCATCCAGCAGAAGTACCTCTCGCCGCCGACGGCCAACCTCACGCCCGAGCAGGAAACGCAGCAGAAGATGATGAAGTGGATGAGCGTGATCATGTTCCCGCTCTTCATGTACAACGCCCCCGCGGCACTCTCGATCTACTTCACCGCCAACTCGACGCTGGGCATCCTCGAGAGCCGCTACATCCGCTCGCACATCGACAAGTACGACCTGGCCGCCAAGCAGAAGGAGACGAAGCCCGGCTTCTTCGCACGCATGCAGCAGATGGCCGAGCAGCAGCGACTGGCCGCCGAGAAGGCCCAGCGCGAGTCGATCAAGAAGAAGCGCTGATCACGCCGCGCGGCCGGCTCACGTCGGTCGGCTGCGCGCGAAACCGATCACGCCGACGACGAAGCCGACCACACCGAAGCCGACCAGTGCGACACAGGGCACCAGCATGTCCTGCATGCTGAACTGCCGCCACAGCCCGCCCTCAAAGGCGATCAACGCCCACTTGAACGGACTGACGCCGCTGATCCGCTGAATCGACTCGGGCAGCACAAACAACGGAATCGTGCCGCCCCCGATCATCGCGAGGATGATGACGATCGCGCGGCCGATGCCGCCCGCGCCGGCCTCGCTGCGGCTCAGCCCCGCCAGAGCCATCATGATGCCGACGAAGCCGAGCGATGAGAAGACGATCGCGACGAGCATCACCAGCCACGAACTGACCACCACGCCGAAGACGACGATCGACATCGCCAGCAGCAGCGCCTGCACGGACACGCACGCGATGAAGCAGCCCAGCGCCTTGCCGACGATGATCGAGCCGCGGCTGACGGGCGCTGTGCTCAGCCGCAGCAGTGTGCCACGCTGACGCTCGCTGGCGAGCGCGGTACCGAACGCCGCGACGCAGCCCATCAGCCCCCACACCACGCCCTGCGGAAACGTGAACTCATAACTTTTGCGCGGCATACCGCCGCCGCTGCGATCCACCGACGTGGTCGTGAACTCCAGCGGCTTGAACTCAAAGCCCTTCGCCGCCTTCGTCGCGCCCCCGTCCGCTGCGTCGGCTTCGCGCTTCTTCTTCCGAGCGTCGAGGTCTTTGCTGAACACATCCAAGCTGTCAAACAATCCACCAAAGACGCGTCGATCGTCCGCGCTCGTCGACTCTGCGAGCGAAGCGCGGCCTTTGGCAATCAGATCCGTGAACGTCGCGGGATCAGTGAAGCCGGCGAAAATCCGCTTGAATGCCAGCTCGCTGAGCCGCCCAGTGAGCAGCCCCGCCTCCGACGTCCGCGTCGGATCGGTAAGCATCTCGAGCTTGGTCGATTCACCCGTCATGAGCCTCGCGCCCGCTTCGCCGAAGCCCTTGGGGACGATGACGCATGCGACGGCCTTTCCGCCGCGGACCGCCTGCTCACCCCTCGCACGATCGTCCGTGGTCGTGACGTTCACGCCGTCGCTCGCGACAAAGTCTGCAACGAACGCGCGGCTGACCTCCGACTGATCCTGATCAATGACAACAACGGGCATCTTCCCGCGCGGGCCGTCGCCGCCAAAGACCATGCCGAAGAAGATCGCGAGCAGCGCGGGGAAAATGAACGTGAAGAACATCGCGCCGCGATCGCGCACGAGCAAGCGCAGATCGTTGTGAGCCATCGCCAGCACCGGCCTGATCGGCGAGTGATTTGTCAATCGCGCAGCCTCCGGCCCGTCAGGCCCAAGAAGACGCCTTCAAGATCAGGGCGATCGATCCGCACGCTCGTGACGTCGCCCGCGCTGAGCACGCCCTGCAGCACGTTCACGGGCTCGCGCGTGCGCACAAGCTCTTCAGCGTCGCCGCGATGAATCGCGACCACACTGTCGCCGCCGTGCGCCCGGATGAGTTCCTCGACGCTGCCCATCGCGAGGATGCGTCCCTTGTCGATGATGGCGACGCGATCGCAGAGTTTCTGCGCCTCTTCCATGTAGTGCGTGGTGTAGAGCACGGTCTTGCCCGCGTCTGACATCCGCCGCACCATCTCAAGGATGTTGTTGCGTGACTGCGGATCAACCCCCGCCGTCGGCTCATCGAGCAGCACCAGCGGCGGATCATGCACGATCGCCGCCGCCAGATTCAGCCGTCGCTTCATCCCGCCCGAATACGTCCCAGCGCGATCGCGGCGCCGATCACTCAGCCCCACCTGTTCAAGCGCGGCGTCCACCCGCGTCCGCAGCGTTGCACCCGCCAGCCCCTGCATGCGCCCAAAGAACCGCAGGTTCTCCTCGCCCGACAGTTCGTCATACAGCGCGAGCGCCTGCGGCGCAACGCCGATCATCGCGCGCACGCGCGGCTCGCTCGGGCTGCCCGCGCCGGCGATCTCCACCCGTCCCGAGTCGGGCGTGAGCAATCCAATCGCCATGCTGATCGTCGTCGACTTTCCCGCGCCGTTGGGCCCCAGCAGCCCGAACACCTCGCCGGGCTGCAGCGTGAACGACACACCATCGACCGCGACCAGCGGGCCAAACGATTTGCGCAGTTCATGGACGTGGAGCATCACTGTTCCGATGAGCCGTGGGCGCTCGTGGCGTCGGTTGCCTCGGCCTCGACGGGCGGCCCGGCATTGATTCGGAAGAACCCGCCGTCGATGACGGCACCCGGCTCAACCACCAGCGTGGGCGCTTCGCAGTCGCCGCTCCAGCGGGCCTTGCGCCCGATCACGACATGCCCCGCGGTGCGCACGTTGCCGCGCAGTTCGCCCAGCACTTCGACCGCTTCACCGCCGAAGATATCGCTGGCCGCGAGCTGACTCTTCTTCTCGACGAACACAATGCCGCAGGTCTCGACGCGCCGCGACTGGTGCTGGCCCTTGACCACGATGTCCGAGAGCACGAGTCGCTTGCAGCACGAAGGGCAAGTTGCGTTGATCGCCTTGATGGGGGCGGCGAACGACCTGCCGCAGTGATAACACGCGGTAAGCCGAGTCGGAACACTGACCTGTGGAGGCGTGTATCGCATGACGCCCGCGGCTCCGCCGTGGTTTCGTCGATCCAGCCGTCAGTTACGCCGAGAGCCAGCCGCTGCCGGGCGCGGGAGGCATTCCATTTCCAACGCCACTTCCCAAAACAGCTCCCGCGCCGATCGTCTGCAGCGTCGGCATCGGGGGAATGTTCAGAGCCGGCATCGTGCCCTTGGGGGCCGCGGGCTTGATCGCCTGTGCCGCCGCCGGCTTGGTCTCGATCGTCGCAATCTCGCGCTCTTCGCCGGCAAGCTTGGCGACCGCCTCAGCACCGACGCGGCAGTGGCCGATGAACGACGCGCCCTCGGCGACCAGCAGCGACGCCGCGGTCACATCGCCGATCACGCGCGCCTTGGCGGTCAGTTGCAGCTTGTTGCGGGCGATGATGTCACCCTCAACCGTACCTTCGACGATGATCGTCGCGGCCTCGACATCGCCCTTGATCAGGCCGCCCTCGGCGATGGTCACCTCACCGCCGGCGCGGATCAGGCCTTCCAGCAGACCCAGCACCTTCAGCGACGAGTCGAACGACAGTTCACCCTTGAACTTCGCGTCCCGCCCGATGACCGTGACCTGCTGCATGTCCGCCATGACTGTCTCCGTTCGTCCTTGATCCCGTCGCGGCACGCCGTCCGGGCGCACCGATCGCCAGTGAGAGATCGGCGGATCATCCCGCGCGGCGTGAAAAGCCGCAAGTCCGCGACCGCCTCAGGGGTTCGCCACCACATCGACGGGCACCTCCGCCCGCCGTCACGGGCGCACAAGCACCTGGCGGGCCAGTTCATGGCGTCCGACCTTGAGCGCGGTGCGGCGCGAGGCTTCATTGATGTGATGAATCCACCCGATCACGCAGCCGCCGTCGAAGCCGTGCCCCCGGTTCGCAAGCAGATCGACGTACGCCCGCTGCATCGGAGCCGCGAGTCCTTGGCCCCGGAACGCGGGATAGATGAACTCTTCAGCGGTTTGGACGCCGCCCAGACCGAGCATGCTCTTGCCGCCGCGTGCGGCCATCACGCCGCCGAGTTCCCAACCGTGTGCGCCATCAAACTCGGCAAGCGCCAGCAACCCCTCATCGAGGAAAGCCTGCATGTCCTCGCGCGTTTCGACACGGACAAAGTCCGCCAAGTGGGGCGATGCCTCCATCCACGCCTGATAGTGGCGCGCGTATTCGTCGTAGAAGTCCAGATCCGTCGCGAGGCTCATCCGCACCCGCTCGCGTCCGGCCGGGGGCGGCAGCTCCACAATGCGTTCGATCGGCATCGAGAACAGCGACTTGCCGATCTTGATCGTCGGACCAGCCGCATCCGCCGCATGACCCGGTTCGACGCGATCCGGCTGCCACGGCGCATCGTGCCACCAGATCAACCGCACCTTGTCGTCGTGATCGCCCGGCACACCATCAAGCGCGGCACGGGCCAACTCGCCCAGCTCAGCCCGATCGTTGGGCAAGAACGCCAGCGCGATCACCTCAACCAGCGGCTTGGCCCCGTGCTTCTGCGACTCGGCGCGGCATGCCAGCGCGGCGCCGCGAGGCGTCGAGATCACATACGCCTCGGAGCGATGCCCGTGCGCCACCAGATGCCGCGTGATCCACGTCGTCAGGTGCCGTTCGAGGCGCTCAGCGCCGAGCCACTCGCGCACCACCCGCGGCGTGCGCATGACCTCCGCGCGCAAAAACCCGCGCAACTGGTCACTGGTCAGTGCAGTCTGGTTCGGGGCCGTCGCGTGCGAGGCGGCGGCCCGACGTTTGCCTTCTTCAGACGCCGGGCTGGTCATGGAAAGGCAAGCGTTCGCCGCCCGGGACGCAAGGTCAATGCCGGGCAGCGAACGCCGCGCAAAATCCATGGATGTCAAGACTTAGAACAGGAATCGCACCCCAAACCCAAGCGCAAAGTCCAGTTCCGGACGGTGGTCGAGCGAGTGGCTCAGCGGGAACTGGGCCATGATCTCCGCCCCCCACCGCCTCCCCTCGTACATCAGGCCCGGCGACCAGCGCAGTTCGTAGTCGCCGTTGGTCTCGTAGATGCCGTTGAGCTCGATGGTGGCGTACCACGCCGCCACCGAGTCTGCGGCGTACCGATCGGGCGCGAGTCGGTAGAGATACGCGGTGTTGTGCCGCAGGGCGTCGGCCAGCCCCTCACCACCGAGGTTGTCGGCTTCATCACCCCCAGTGGTCAGGATGTAGAAGAGGTCTTGGTTGAAGCCGTGCCTGCCGCGCACGACGGTGATGACACCGCCGAGCATCGGACTGACGGTCTGACTCGAGAAGCCGTCATCATCGCCGCTGGCGACCTTGGCCCCGCCGATCAGAGCCGCACGCACCGTGTCGACGCCACCCGAGTCGTCCTTGTAAAATCGCCACTTGAGCATCAGATCCAGATCCTCGATGCCCTGGTCATGGTCCGAGTCCTGACCGGCGATGTGCTTCACCTTGATGGCCGTGGGCACATCAAGGTTCAGCGACACGTCGCGCACCACGCCGTACGCCAGCGACGTCATGGATTCATAAACATCCGTGCGCGTGTTGGTGGTGTTGGGACGGGTGCCGTATGAGAAGAGGTGGGCCTGCTGGCGCAGCACGAACAGCCCCGGCGCGGGCATGGTCGCGGCAGCGGTGTACATCGCCTCCTGCGCCATCGCACCACCCGCCGAAACCAGCAGCGCGAGACATGAAGCAGCAGATCGATTCACTGCAGCACCTCCACCTTCACAAGGGTGAAGCCCGAGTCCTCGACCACCTTCGCCAGCCGCGCCGACGTCGGCGGCGACGCCGGATCAACATCGAGCGAGACCTTGCCGCTGGACAGATCGACCTTCACGTTGCTCACGCCCTTGACGCGCGCCAGAACCAAGTCGATGTTGGTCGCGCACAGCGGGCAGCCCAGCCCGTTGACCCACAGCACCGCGCGCTTGCCGGCGATCGGCGTCTCGGCGTGTGCTGCCTTCACGTCCGATTCTGACACGTTGTGGACCACACTCTCCTCGCCCGAATTGGCAGAAGCCGAAGCAACACTCCCTGAGCCCGCGGCACAGCCGCCGAGCACCAGCGCTGCAACCAAACCTGTCGCCGCCAACACCGAAAGCCCACGCCGATGACGACCAACGGCGGAGCCTGAGCGAGTGGACCCAAACGATGCGTTGAATGAAACCATGGAAAGACCTCTTCATGAATGAGCGGCTCTGGCGCAGCACTGCCGCGCGGCCGCGATCGATGCGTGAATGACAGGGAAACCCGCGTGAATTCAGAGAGTGCGCACCGCGTGCCGTGAGACCGTCCGATCACGGACGTGACGACATCACGCGGCAGGGAGCCGCGATTTGCTCAGCGCGCAACGACGGCGCACCACGCAGGATTTAGGTTCGCCACACGCAAGTCATGGCCGCGGCAGCACGCGCGACCGGACGCTGCGGCTCGGTCACGCGCCAGCCAGGCACCGCGACCTCGCGCCCCAGCACAACGTCACCCGGCACGTTCAACACACCGGGATCAATCGCAAAGAACGACGCAAGCCGCGGCAGTTCCGACGGCACAGGTCCAGTGGGCTCGTGCGCGGGCCCCGGCGCTGGCGCGCTGACGCAGCACTCGCACGCTTCAGCAGCGTCGCAGCACGTCGGAGCGGCCGCATCGCTGATTGCCAGCGCGACATCGCTGCCGCACGAGGCCGCGACGGGCAGACATGCCGCATCAAGCCCCGGCGCGCCGATCACGCGAAGCAGCAGAAGCATCGAGATGGCAAGGACTCGAATCACCATGGACGATCATCGCGCCAAAGCCGGCGCCGCCTACTGACACTAACCCACCGCCCGGATTCTACGTTGCCGTCTCCTGGGGGTTCGCGTCCACTCTGACGCCTCCGTTGGATCGGCAATCCGGCGGCCACCCTTTGGTGAACGCCCGCACGTCCGATTCCGTACAATCCGTCATGCGGCAGATCGTGATCTTGGGCGAGTCGGTCCGGTCCAGTGCCTCGGGCATGTGGTCGCGGACGTGGTCTGCCCCCTCGATCATCGCCCGGGTCGCCGGCGTCCTGATCCTGCTGGCCGTTTTTGCGCTTGTCCTCGTGATCATCGTCCCGCTGGCGATCCTCCTGATCGCCTTCGGCATCATCGGACTGATCACTCGGACCCTCTGGCTGGGGCTGCGGAACGCGGTGCGGGCCTTCCGGCGTACCGACGGCCAGGGCCGCCAGAACGTGCGCGTTCGCAACGCCACCTGACACGACCCGTTCAAACGACGTATTTCAAGGCAACAGAGGCCGTTATTATCGGTCGTTCGGACGCCGGGGCTGCGCTCCCCATGATTCCTTGTGGTTCCGGTCTCGGCAGCACCATCCTGCCGACGGATCTTCGCGCGATGCGCATCAGGGTGGTTGGAGCGGCCTGTGCCGCACCTTTGGAGAGGACCAATGGAAACCCCGAGCACCCCAAATCATGACGCCGGCGACGCTCCGGATCGCGATGTGCTCATCACCCGCATCATCGACCAGCGCGCCAGCGCCGCCGATTGGCAGACGATCGAGCGGATCGCAACGACGGATGGGACGCTGTGGCGCGAGGTCGCCCTGGCCCAGCGCGATGCCGCTCTGCTCTCGGCGGCAGTCGGCCGCGCGATCAGCGTCGCCGATTCGGTCACGCTTGAGAGCGCCGCAGAAAGTTCAGCCGCGGACGACGCGCTCGCTCCGATTCCGATCCAGCGCGGGCGCGTCATCCGTCCCGCGGCATGGAGGGGCTGGGCCACCGCCGCCGCCGTCGCGCTGGCGTGGTTCGCCGGCCTGCAGCCGGGCGGCTCCAACTCATCACCCATGCTCGGCGCGAGCCTCGGCCCGACCCAAATCGGCGGCACGATCGTCAACACGCCCACCGAAGCCCTCGACGCCTATCGCTCGCTGGGCCAGAAGGAAGGCCGCGTCGTCGGCGAAGTGCCCGCCAAGATCCTCGTGAAGTCGACGCCCGTCGACGAAGGCCGCGGCGGATACGACGTCGTCTACATCCGCCAGATCGTCGAACGCGCACGCGTCGCCGACCCAGTGCGCTTCACGCAGGATGAAGCCGGCAACGCCCAACCCGTCACCGTGCCGCTCAAGTCGAGCGGTTCACCGCTGTAAACCAGCACTCACCATCCAATCACAGCACGCCGCGCCTCAGCACGCCGCGGCACAGCAGGAGACCTCATCATGAACACGAACACGCTGAACACGTCCTCACCCTCTTGGCTCGGCGGCCTGAGCCTGCGTCGCGGCCCGAGCCTGCGTCGCAGTCTGGTGCTCGCGGCCGGGCTCGCCCTGGTCCTGGGCGCCACCGGGCGCAGCGCCATCGCCACCCTCACCGACGATCCCCCGGCACAGGAAGACAAGGGCTTCGACAAGCCCCTGGGCAAGAAGCAAGCCGCCCAGAACAACCCCGGCGGACACGCCTCCAGCGGCACCACCATGTCGATGATGAGCGACGACGGCACCAACCGCTATGAACTCCACGTCAAGGACGGCGATGCCTCCGCGAAGATGAACGGCGAAGCCGTACCCGCCGATCGACTCGTCAAGACCGACGCCGGCTATGAAATCCGCGATGAGAACGGCAAGGCCGTCTACACCTTCCGCGTCGGCAAGCTGGGCGTTCTGAACATGCCCTTCGGCGGTGGCATCGGCGGCGCTGGCGGCGCGGCTGTCGCACCCGAGCCCCCGGCGACCCCCAGAGCCCCGCGTGCGCCGCGGGCCACCGCCCCGCGTTTCCGCATGGTCGCCCCCGAGGGCGTGAACGTCGCTCGTGCGGGCAATCCGCCGGTGATGATCGGCATTCAGATGTCCGACCCCGAGGCACGGCTGCTCAAGCACATCGGCGCAGAGGACGGCATCGTGATCGACTCGGTCACGCCCAACTCCCCCGCGGCCAAGGGCGGCCTGCAGGATGAAGACGTCGTCATCGGCATCAACGACACCAAGCCGATTAATCAGGAAGGACTCCGCGATCTGATCCACGGCAAGAAGCCCGGTGATCAACTGGTCATGCACATCGTCCGCGAAGGCAAGCCGCAGGACATCACCGTCACGCTGGAAGCGTGGGACGCAAATGTGATGGGCGGCGAAGGTGCCACATCCGCGACGCTCGGCCCGCTCAGCGTCTTTGGCGTTCAGAGCGACGAACTGCAGAAGATCCTCAGCGAGGTCGAAGAGCAACTCCAAGCCCTGAAGGACAACCCCGATCTGCAGCCCGAGGCACTCAAGGCCCGCGCTGATGACGTCTCCAAGATCATCCAGGAAGCCCTTCAGAGGGCCTTGGCATCGCTGAAGTCCGCCCACGAGAAGATCGGCAAGGGCGCGCAGTGGACCTGGCCGGGAGTCGCAGGCGACGGCGGGAACGGCATCACGTTCATCCGCCCCAACAACGGCGACGACGAGCAGGCCCAGGCACGTCTGGAGCAGATGCAGGCCGAGATGGAACGCGCGATGGAGCTGCGTCAGGAAGCGCTCGATCGCGAGATGGAAGCACGCCAGAAGGCGCTTGAGAAGATGCAGGAAGCGATGGAGAAGCAGTTCGAAAAGATGCAGGAGCAGTTCGAACGCCAGCGTGAACAGGCCGAACGCGAAAAGAGCACGCGCTGAGCGATTTGATCACGAGAAACGAAAGCAACCAAGTACGTTTCCCAATGACTTGATGCTCACCGACTCAATCACACACGCTCGCGGTGTCATGCGGGCCCGGCGTCGCCGAAAGGGACTGCCAATGGGGGTATGACACGCGAGAGGACCACGACCCCGATTCTGACCACACCGGCGGAATCGGAAACCCCAAGCCCCGCAGATTCCTCGATCTGCGGGGCTTTTCGTTTGGGCAGCGCGCGGGGCGTATCGTTTCGCATGACCGCCACCTCGCCAGCCATCTCGCCGCTCGCCCAAGCCATCGCCGATGTCGCGCTGCTGCGTGGCAACTTCACGTTGCGATCGGGCAAGACCAGCACCTATTACCTCGACAAGTATCTCTTCTCGACCCGCCCCCACTTGCTTTCGCAGCTTGCTCCGCTGTTCGCCGAGCGCATCAAGACGATGTCCGCCGCGACGGGTACAAGCGTCACCCGCCTCGCGGGCGCGGAACTCGGCGGCATCCCGCTCGTCACCGCCGCCAGCCTCGTCACCGGCCTGCCTTGCCTCTTCGTGCGCAACAAGAAGAAGGACTACGGCACGGCCAAGCAGCTCGAGGGCGCGCTGAACACGGGCGACACCGTCATCCTGCTCGAAGATGTCGCCACCACCGGCGGCCAGGCGCTGGAGGCCGTCGCCGCCCTGCGCGAGTCCGGCGCACGCGTGCTCGGCGTGATCGCGACGATCGATCGGCTCGAAGGCGCACGCGAGAATGTTGAAGCCCAGGGCCTGCGCTTTGACGCTCTCTTCACCGTCAAAGATCTCGGCGTCTGACGCGCGGGCGTATCCCGCGCACTGCATCAAACCATTCGGCGACAACTTCAGGGGAGGCACTCATGCAACGGTTCGCGATCACGGCGTGTGCGGGTGTGTGTGCGGCGATGATGTTGATGGCGTCCACGACGTTGGCCGCGGACGCGCCGCCGGTCTTCTCGACCAAGAGCGTGCCCACGCTCATCGCCGATGCAAAGGCCGCCAAGAATGCTGACAAGATTCTGGTTCTCAAGGCAACCGCGGTCTGGTGCGGGCCGTGCAAGCAGATGGACAAGACCACATGGGTCGATGAGAAGGTCGTCGCATGGTTCAACGACCACGGCACCGCGGCCCAGTTCGATGTCGACAAGGACACCGACCTCGCGCGCCAGTTCAACATCAGCGCGATGCCCACCATGATCGCGCTCAAGAACGGCGAAGAAGTCGATCGCATCGTCGGCTATCGCAGCGCGGCACAACTCATCACATGGCTCGATGGACTCCGCGCCGGCAAAACATCCACCGACGCGGCGCAGGACACGCTCAAGAAAGCCAAGGCCGGCGAGCTTGACATGCAGACGCGATACCAGAATGCCAACTTGCTCGCACGTGCCGGCAAGAAGAAGGAAGCCCTCGACGAGTATCTGTGGCTGTGGGACAACATGGTCAAGGTCGAGCCGTCGATGTACGGCGTGCGTCGCTCGTTCTTTGTCGCCAGCATGAAAGAGTTGGCCGAACAGCACGCGCCCGCGAAGGAAGCGTTCACCAAGCTGCGAGATGAACTGGAAGCGACGCTCAAGACCGACAAGCGGACCATGGACACGCTGAGCGACTGGGTCGTGTTGAATGATGCCGTCGGCGATGATGATCGCACGCTTGCGTGGTTTGATCGCGTGAAGAGTGACCCGAGCGCCAAGAAGAGCCTCGACCAAGAAAGTTTTCGTTTGCAGCAGCTGCTTGTTGAACGCAATCGCCTCGCCGACCTGGCGATCTTGATTCAAGATCCGGTTCGCGAAGTTCGCACATGCCTTGAACTCGCCGACATGACGCGTGACCGCTTCCCGCCAGGCGTCGATGATGCAGTGAAAGCCGAGATTCGCGAATCAGAGATCCGCGGCCTGGGCACGCGCGTCGCGCCCATCTACGCCGCGATGCTCCTCGCCGGCCGTGACGCCGAAGCCGCAAACGTGATGGAACTTGTGAGCGCCAAGGACGACACGGGCAGAGTTCGCGTGATGATGGTGAAAGCAGCGCTCGACGCGGGCAAGGCCAACGAGGCGATGAAGGCCGCACTCGACAGCGCGAAGGAGAAGGGTGCGTCGACCGACGACGCCCGCAAGCGACTCGACGCCGCGCTGGCAGCAGAGAAGAAGTGACGGTCCAAGCGTGCGCTTTTGCTTCACCGCGAAGCGGCGGAGGTCAATAGCGTTGGGTCGCGGCGAACGCCGCACCCAACGAACGCTGCATATTCTCGCCAACGCACCGCGCCGCGGTGCTGCCGCATCGCTGCGCGATGCAATAAAAACGGCGCGACTTCACGTCGGGTGTCGCTGGCGCGACGACCCGACGCTATTCACCCGCACCGCTGCGCGGTGAAGAGGGGTCTTGCTCGCGCGGAGAGTTTGCGTCACGCACAAGCAAGGCGTGCCCAAGTAACCAGCGTCGGATCGTCAACGAGCCCGAAGCGCAAGCGAGGGCCGGCACGCGCCTGCCATCACGGCGAGTCGGACCTATGGCAGAAGTGGAACGTCGCTTCCAGTATGCTCGGACTTGGGCGGTTGGACCGTTCGCTCGGCTGAACAATCATTCGTCGAGTAGAACGGAACCTCGGGAATGAACGCGATGCGAAGCTCTGAGATAAACTCCACCTCCCCGCAGGATCCGCTCGAAAGCTCGCAAGCAGCGGCTCTCGATTCCCGACCGATTCGGCGCTCAACCCGCCGTGCGTTTCTTTTGTATTCCGAATCCAGTGCATTCGTGATGCGTTGCTGGATTGTCGGTGTGCCACTGTGTTGCGTCGTGGTGTGGCTTGAGACGCTCGCCGCCAAATGGCTTCACCGGTCGACGACCTCGGCGGAGCGTCTGTTCGCGTCGATGATCGGCGAAGTACGACAGATCCCGTTCGGCGGCGCACTAATTCTCGTCGGAGGTTGCGTACTTCTCGCCATGCTCGCTCCAGTCCTCACGCGAGCACTAGCACTCAAACGCGCGAACACAATGACGCGATGGAGCGCGGCTCGCTGGCGACGACATCGCCGAAACGCACGTGGCAGCGATATCTGGGCGATTGTGCTTGGCGCGTGTGGCGTCTTTGCCGGGATGCTGATTCTGATCTCGCTTACCGAACAGTCTTGGCTGCCCCTCGCAGCATTCATGATCATCTCGTTGCATCTCCTTGGCGCGCCACTCGCTGTGAGCGGGTTGTTCGCCAGATGTGGACATCGTGTCGTGTGCTCACGCTGTAACTTCCAGATGGGAACGTGGCGAGGCAGCGGCGACCGCTGTCCCGAATGTCATGGCACGTGGAAGAGCGACTGGGGATCGCGACTCGGCGAGCCCATCGTCCGCTGGCGACGCGTCGCAATGGGCGCTTCCATGCTGGTCGCTGGGGCATCGATCGCGTTTCTGCTGAGTTGGTAGCCCAACAGAAAAAGCCCCGCGATCGCTCGCGGGGCTTGAAGAAGACTTGTCAACACCGAATCGCCCTGCCGCACTGACGTTCTCGCAAAGCCTCAAACGTCAGTGGCACGAGATCCGAAGCGCACTCACGTCGACTGCGCGCCGGCGGCCTGAGGCTTGTTCTCCTCGGGCTTGGGCGGCGGGGGAACGTGCTTGGCGTCGAAGAACAGGTGCTCGGCGTCCTTGCCGTCCGAGTCCTGCTTGCGGGTCACGACGATCTTGGCGGGCAGTTCGAAGCCGCCGGTCAGCAGCATTTCGCTGAGCGGGTCTTCGATGTACTGACCGATCGCGCGACGCAGCGGACGCGCGCCGAACTCGGGGTTGTACCCGCGATCGACGAGGAAGTCCTTCGCGACCTGATCGAGTTCGATCTCGATCTGCTGGGCCTTGAGCCGCTTGCTCACCTTCGCCACCTCGTAATCGATGATGTTGGTGATGTCGGCCTTGGACAGCGGACGGAAGACGATGATGTCGTCCATGCGGTTGATGAACTCGGGGCGGAAGAACCGCTCGATCTCCTTCATCAGGACGATCTTGATGTTGTCATAGTCCGCCGCCTCGGTGCGCTTCTGGAAGCCGAAGCCGCCGCCGCCCTTGATCAGATCAGCGCCGATGTTGCTGGTCATGATCACGATGGTGTTGCGGAAGTCGACGTTGCGGCCAAACGAGTCGGTCAGTCGACCTTCTTCCATGATCTGGAGCAGCATGTTGAAGACGTCCGGGTGCGCCTTCTCAACTTCGTCGAGCAGCACGACCGAGTACGGCCGGCGACGGATCCGCTCCGTGAGCTGGCCGCCTTCCTCGTAGCCGACATAGCCCGGGGGCGCGCCGACCAGACGCGAGACGTTGTGCTTCTCCATGTACTCGGACATGTCGAGGTGCACCAGCGCCTCTTCGTCGCCGAACATGAACTCGGCCAGAGCCTTGGCGAGCAGCGTCTTGCCCACGCCGGTGGGGCCGACGAAGACGAACGAACCCATCGGCCGCTTGGGGTCCTTCAGACCCGCGCGGGCGCGGCGGATGCTCTTGGAGATCGCCTTGATCGCCTCTTCCTGGCTGATGACGCGCTTGTGCAGTTCCTTCTCGAGCTCGAGCAGGCGCTGGGCCTCGTCCTTCTCCAGGCGCTGGAGCGGCACGCCCGTCATCTTGCTGACGACCTCGGCGATGACTTCCTCATCGACGGAGCCGTCGATCTCGTTGGCGCGGGCACGCCACTCCTTCTGCATGTCTTCCTTCTTCTTGCGCATCTGCTCCGCCTTGTCGCGGAGTTCAGCCGCCCGCTCGTAGTCCGCGGCCTTAACAGCCTCGTCCTTCTCGATGCTCAGGCGCTCGATGTCCGCCTCGATCTCGGCGAGGTTCGGCGGCTTGGTCATGCTCTTGATGCGCACCCGCGCGCCCGCCTCGTCGATCACGTCGATCGACTTGTCGGGCTGCACGCGACCGGTGATGTACCGGCCCGAGAGCTCGACCGCGGCCTTGATCGCCGCGTCGGTGATCCGCACGCGGTGGTGCGTCTCATAGCGATCGCGCAGACCCTTGATGATCTCGACCGTCTGCTCGGGCGTCGGCGGGTCCACAGTGATGGCCTGGAAGCGACGGGCCAGGGCGGCGTCCTTCTCGATGTACTTGCGATACTCGTCGAAGGTGGTCGCGCCGATGCACTGGATCTCGCCGCGTGCCAGTGCGGGCTTGAGCACGTTGGACGCGTCGATCGCGCCTTCCGCGCCGCCAGCGCCGACCAGCGTGTGCAGTTCATCGATGAAGAGCATCACGTTCTTGGCGCGGCGGACTTCGTTCATCACCGCCTTGATGCGCTCCTCGAACTGGCCGCGATACTTCGTACCCGCGACCATCATCGCCAGGTCAAGCACGACGAGGCGCTTGTCGTGGAGAATCTCAGGCACTTCGCCGCTGATGATGCGCTGGGCCAGACCTTCAACGATCGCGGTCTTGCCCACGCCCGCTTCGCCCAGCAGCACGGGGTTATTCTTGGTGCGACGGCACAGGACCTGCACGACGCGCTCGATCTCGATCTGACGGCCGATGACGGGGTCGAGCTGGCCTTCGCGGGCCAGTTCGGTCAGATCGCGCCCGAACGAGTCGAGCGCAGGAGTCTTGGACTTGCCCTTGGGGCCGGCCGCACCGCTCGACGGAGCCGCACCGGCAGCCGCGGCGGCCGAGCCACCCGCGCCGCCTTCGGTCTGCTCGCTCTGCTCGTTGCCCGCGCCGAGGAGGTTGAGCACCTCTTCGCGCACTTCTTCAAGCTTGAGGCCGAGGTTCATGAGCACCTGGGCGGCGACGCCGTCGTGCTCGCGCAGCAGGCCGAGCAGCAGGTGCTCGGTGCCGACGTAGTTGTGATTGAGGTTGCGGGCTTCTTCGATGGCGTACTCGATCACCTTCTTGGCGCGCGGCGTCTGCGGCAGCTTGCCCATGGTGACCATCTCAGGCCCGGCCTTGACGAGCTTCTCCACTTCAAGGCGAACCTTGCGGAGATCAACGTCGAGGTTCTTCAGGACGTTGGCGCCGACGCCGCTGCCTTCCTTCACGAGCCCGAGCAGGATGTGCTCGGTGCCGATGTATTCGTGGTTGAAGCGCTGGGCCTCCTGGTTGGCCAGAGCCATGACCTTGCGGGCGCGATCGGTGAATCTCTCGAACATCGCTGATCTCCCTTGCCGAGGCGGGTTGGCCGCCGCGGCGTGTACTGATCTGGAGTAGGTCGGCCATTTTGAGCGGCCGATGTAGACCGAGAACGAACCTCCACTCAGATGATTCGTTGGCCGCGGGGTGTCGGGTTCGAGGCCCGCGGCCCGCGACATGATCGTCTGGCGAGGAAAACTGTGCAACCCGTGAAACAGTCACGGGTTGCGTCCGACACCTCAGGCCACGGATTGTTTTGGCCTCCGGCGACGAGCACCTTGTTTATGCGATCGGCGTGCCGAGGCTTGAAGGTGGAGTTTCGCGATGCCCAATGCCGTGGCGGGCGTGCCACAGGGGGGCGAGGGACTTTTTGGCACGCCTTGTGCCAAGACAAAACACAAACAAGCAGCACTTTCGGGCATCGCCCTGCCGGATTGGCAGCAGCCTTACGTTTTTCTCGGAACCAACTGGCCGACCGCCAAACGCGCGTGCATCTTCTATCAGCCGCATGGTGAGCCGCCTTGAGGGGTCTTGTCATGCGCACGATGCTTGTTGTGGCCGGCGTTGTCTCTGTGGTGGCTTGCGCGGGTTCCGCCATGGGCGCGAACCTGCTCACCAACGGCTCGTTCGAGAGCCCATGGTTTAGTGGGGGCAGTGATGACGGTCGCCCGTACTACTACTACGCGCGAAACCTCGGCCCGAACTTCGTGACCGGCTGGCAACACGACACCAGCCTCGCCTACCTGCGCTCGCGCGGGGGTGCCTGGACCGCGGCCCAAGGCGAGTTCTACATCGAGCTTGAGAGTGGCTTCGCGCCGACCATCTCGCAGTCGTTCGCGACAGAGATCGGCGCGCAGTATCAGATCACGTTCGCCTATGCCGCCAACCCTGATGCCGGCGGCGACGACGATGCCGTCAACGTCCTTTGGAATGGCACGTTGGTCGGGACGGCAGACGCGGTGGCGCCCTCGTTGGGGAGGTTGGACTGGGAGTACTACTCATACACCGTGACGGCCACCAGTGAACTCACCACTCTGACGCTCGCCGACGCCGTTGTCGGGCAGTCCTACAACGGTGGTTTCCTTGACGATGTCAGCGTCATGCTGGTGCCGACGCCCGGCACGCTCGCGCTGCTTGGGCTTGGCGGGCTGGCGATGGGTCGCCGTCGTCGCTGATCGGTCGCGCTCGATCGCGGCGACAATCTTGCCCGTCTCGAACCTTGACTACCAACGTCACCTCCAACCCCCCTCCAAGGGGGTTTTTCATGCGCTCGCGGCGTCCGGCCCCGCCACCTGCACCGATGGCGGACGACGCTGGCGTCCCGCAAACGCGGCCTAGAGTTCCGATGCGACCGCATTCGCCCGACCGAGCCGCCTTGGCGACCCGGCGAGGCGGTGTGCGGCTCGTCCGACGGCGGCGCGAGCCTCTGGCGGCTGTGCTTCACGTCTGAGATTGGGAGTTTCGCGTGCCCTACACACTCAAGCCCGAGCAAGGTCTGACGGTCGACGCGGATACCACGAAGTACCTCGATGGTCACGTCGACACCGGCGATCGCTGGGTCCTGAACTTCGGCCCCCAGCACCCCGCGACGCACACCACGCTGCGTCTGGTGCTGGAACTCGACGGCGAGCGGATCGCCCGCGCCACGCCGCACATCGGCTACCTGCACTCGGGCTTTGAGAAGCTCGGCGAGGCGCTGGACTACAACCAGTACGTCACCGTCTGCTCGCGCATGAACTACCTCTCGCCGCTCTCCAACGACATCTGTTGGCACGCGGCGGTCGAGAAACTGCTGGGCATCGATATCACGCCGCGCTGCAAGGTGCTGCGCACGATCTTGGCCGAGATCGGCCGCATCGGCGACCACCTGCTGTGCGTCGGCGCCGCCGGCCTGGATCTCAACGCCATCACCGGCTTCCTCTACTGCTTCAACGTCCGCGAGAAGATCTACGACATCATGGACTACATCGCCGGCCAGCGGTTCCACCCCGACTGGACCCGCGTCGGCGGCGCGATGCAGGACCTGCCCGATGAAGAAGTCTTCAAGCGCATGGTCAAGCGGCTCATCGACGACGAAGTGCCTAACGCACTCAAGGACCTTGAGAACCTCGTCAAGCGCAACCGCATCTTCCTCGATCGCACCCGCGGCATCGGCGTGCTCACCGCCGAGGAAGCAATCGCGTGGTCGCTCAGCGGCCCGATGGCCCGCGCCAGCGGCGTGCGCCGCGACCTCCGCAAGGACGAGCCGTACCTCTGCTACGCCGACAACTGGGACGGCCAGGGCGCCGAGCGCGTCAAGTTCCAGGTCGTGACGTGCGACGAAGGCGACGTCTACGCCCGCTTCATCGTGCGTGTTGAAGAGATCAAGCAGTCGTGCGAGATCATCCGCCAGCTCATCGACAAGATCCCCGCCGGACCCATCGACACCTTCGCCGACAGCAAGGTCTTCAAGCCCAACAAGAATGAAGTCTACGGCTCGATCGAAGGGCTCATCCAGCACTTCGAGATCATCATGAGCAATCGCGGCTGGACGCCGCCGGTCGCCGAGGCGTACGTCGCCCACGAAACGGCCAACGGCGAACTGGGCTACTACATCGTCAGCGACGGCTCGCCGCGATCGTTCCGCGCACGCACCCGCCCGCCGAGCTTCATCAACTACGCGACCATCGCGCGCATGTGCGAGGGTCACCTGCTGAGCGACATCGTCGCGATCATCGGATCGATCAACGTCGTCGCCGGCGAACTGGACCGCTAAACGCCGGACTACCCGACCGGCAAACCCGGACGGACAACCCCCGTCAGACAATCATGATTGACCTTGCACGCCCCTCCAACCCCGGCCCTGACTCGGGCGGCTCTGCACGCGCGGGCTCGTCGGCCCAATCGGGCGTGATCGTCGGCATCGATCTTGGCACGACCAACAGCCTCGTCGCAGTGTGCGACGCCCGCGGCCCACGCGTGCTGCCCGACGCCGCCGGGCGTGCACTTGTGCCGAGCGTGGTTCGATTCGTCGATCAGGCCTCTGGGGCGAGCGCCGATTCCAGCGCCATCGTCGGCTACGACGCCCGCGAAGCGGCGGCGGACTTTCCGGCGAGCACCATCAGCAGCGTGAAGCGACTCATGGGCCGCTCGCTCGCCGATGCCGCGGCTGACCTGCCGTATCTGTCGTACAAGGTCGTCGCGGGCGAGCACAACACCGCACGCATCGCGATTCCCACCGCTGGTCGCGAACGTCTTGTGACGCCCCAGGAAGTCAGCGCTCAGGTGCTCGCCGCACTCAAGCGGCAGGCCGAAGCCGCGCTGGGCGTGCCCGTGCATCGCGCGGTGGTCACCGTGCCCGCGTACTTCGACGACGCCCAGCGGCAGGCAACCCGCGACGCGGGGCGCATCGCAGGGCTTGAAGTCGTCCGCATCGTCAATGAGCCAACCGCCGCTGCGCTCGCCTATGGACTCGGCGTCGGCAAGACCGGCGAGACGCCGCGACTTGTCGCGGTCTATGACCTGGGCGGCGGCACGTTCGACGTGAGCATCCTGCGGATCACGCCCGCCGCCGGCGAAGGCGAGATGTCGTTCTACGAAGTGCTCGCCACTGCCGGCGACACGCACCTGGGCGGCGATGACATCGACAACGCGCTCATGGGCTTGCTCGCTCGCGATCTCGCCACTTTGGGCGTGCCGCCACCAAGCGCGGCATTCAAGAAGCGACTCGCCCGCGAGGCCGAGCGCGTCAAAATCGCGCTCAGCACGACGAACGAAGCGGACGCGACGCTCACGCTCGAAACCACGCCGCCGCGTGAGCACACTCGGCGTGTGACGCGCGAAGAACTGGAGTCACTCGCCCAGCCGCTGATCGCACGAACGATGGACGCGTGCCAGCGTGCGATGCTCGACGCGGCTAAGAAGCTGCGCCTCGCGCCCGACGCCACGCCGACGCTCGATGCGGTCGTGCTCGTCGGCGGCATGACACGCATGCCGCTGGTCCGCCGCGCCGTTGCGTCGTTCTTCGGGCTTAAGCCCTACACCGCCGTCGATCCCGATCAGGTCGTCGCGCTGGGCGCGGCGGTGCAGGCGTCGATCCTCTCGGGCGTCACGCGCGGTTCGCTGCTCCTCGACGTGATCCCGCTGTCACTGGGCATCGAGACCCGCGGCGGAGCGGTCGCCAAACTGATCGTGCGCAACTCCACCGTGCCGTGCCGCGCCAAGGAGATGTTCAGCACCAGCGTCGACGGCCAGACGTCGATCCAGATCCGCGTGCTGCAGGGCGAACGCGAGATGGCCGAGGATTGCCGCGATCTGGGCGTGTTCCATCTGCGCGGCCTGCCGCCGATGCCCGCGGGCATCCCGCAGCTCGAAGTCGAGTTCCTGGTTGATTCCAACGGCGTGCTCAATGTCAGCGCTCACGAACGGCGCAGCGGCAAGCGTGCCGCACTTCAGATCGTGCCCAACCACGGCCTGACGCGCGAGGAAGTCGAGCGCATCGAACGCGACAGCTTCGCCCACGCCCGCGAAGACATGACCCGCCATCGCGTCGTCGACCTGTGCGTCAACGGCAGGCTCGATCTCAAGTGGATCGGCGAGCGGCTCGCCAAGTTCGGGCATCTGCTCGAGCCATCGCCGCGCGCCGCACTGGAGAGCCTCGTCGCGCGTCTGCGCGAGCGGATCGACGCCGCCGAAAAGGACTGGCGCAGCGCCAACCCCGACGAGATGCATCAACTCAAAGAAGAACTCGATCGCGCGAGCATCCGGCTGCAGGAAATCAGCATCACGCAGTCGTTGAAGGAATGATCGCCACGCAACCTGACAGGCTCACACGCCGCGCAGCAGGTCGAGCGTGACATCGCCGATCTTCTCGACGATGCGTGAGACGTTGTCAAAGTCGGTGACACTCACCGAGTGACACACGGCAACGACGCGCATGCCCGCGTCCCACGCCGCCTTGGCCCCGGTTGGCGTGTCCTCGATCGCCACACAACTCCGCGGCTCCACGCCCAGCCGCTCGCACGCCATGCGATAGCCTGTCGGGTCGGGCTTGCTGCGCGGCACGTCATCCGCCGCAACGATCGTCTGAAAGAAACCGTCAAGCCGGTGGTTTCGCAGGATCGGCACGATCTCGTGACGGCGCGCACCAGAACAAATCGCCATCGGCACGCCCGCCTCGGCCGCCGCGTTCACGAGTTCCTTGACGCCCGGGTAGGTCGCGGGCTCGCCGCGATTGATCGCCTTCTCGATGTTCTGCTTCTTCAGATCGCAGAAGAGCTGATAGTCGAGCGACGCGGGGTCCTTGGCGTTGTCGGCGCAGATCGCACGAAACGCGTCGCGATCGTCAAAGCCGATGTAGTGCGACCAGTACCGCTCGCTGCTGAAATCCATCCCCATCTGGTTCACGGCATGCAGCAACGCAAGCTCGTGCAGCGGCTCGGAATCCACGATCACGCCGTCAAAATCAAACACGATCGCACGCATGGCCGAGTGTAGCGCCGCGACACTCCCCGGCGGCGTCTCATCACTCGGCGAGGCCCTGCACCGTGATCAGCCCCACCAGCGATGGCGCGGCTCCCGAAGCCGACCCATCCGCCTCGTACTGCGTCATCACCACGCGCTCCGGCGGATCGGCGGCAAAGAACCCGCCCGCGCGGAACGGATCGCCGTACTCGTCCTCAAACTCGCGGAGATTCAGCACCAGCGTCTGCCCGATCGCCATGCCGTCGATCTTGCGGCTGAAGCGACCGTTGAGCCACAGCGTGCCGGGGCCGAAGTTGCGTGCCGTCGTGTTCGTCAGCTCCAGCGTCGTATCGCGACGGAAGACCTGCACGTTCACCACTTCGGTCTGCACGGCCTTCTTGGGCAGCGCCCGCGCATCAGGGCGCATCGACGGCTCGCTGCGGCACGCGCCCAGAAGGAGTGCAGGAACAAGCACGAGCGCGGAAAGCGAGGCACGCAGGGCAGACGTCGCGAGGCGGGGTTGGCTGGTCATGGCTCATATAGTGACCGCCATGGCGCAGGATCGCAACCAGACCGCGAAAAATGCTTCGACCGACGCGGCCAACGCCGCCGGTTGCGACGCCGGAGCCGAGGCGCTGGCCGAAACCTCTGAGCCATCGTCGGGCAACGCGACCGCGCCCACGCCCGCAATCGCACCCGGGGCCGAGGACATCGACGCCCGCCGAGCCGCCGAGGAGATCGCCGCCGCCGGGATGGACCCGCGGATCGCGGCATTGGCGCCCGCGTTTGATGCCCCGTTCTTCCAGGCCGGCCTCGCCGGATACTCCGATGCCGCGATGCGACTCATCGCCCGCCGCCACGGCTGCCCGTTCTGCGTGACCGAGGCGTTGCTCGATCGCACGCTGCTCGCCGGTGGCCGCGGCTTTGCCAAAGCCGACCTCGGCGAACTGCACGACAATGTGCCCGGCGGCGGCGAAGACCACCCGCTCGCCTGCCAGATCATGGGCAGCGACCCCCGCGAGATGAGTGCGGCTGCGGTCAAAGTCGCCGAGCAAGGCCGACGCGGCGAAAAGGCCTATCGACTCCTCGCCTATGAAGTGCAAGGCGTCTTGCCGACCACCCACGCCGCCGATCGCATGCATCTCCGCCTGCCCGGCGGCGAGCAACTCGGACGCATCGACCCGACCGAAGGCTTGGGCGATGACGACGCGTGCGCGGATTCCTGTGCCGACGACTCGTGCGAAACACTCATCGATGAGATCAACGCCGTCGGCGATGAGGTCTCATCGGACGCCGCGCACGCCGCGACGACGAACGGCGATGCCTCGCTTCGCTTCGAAGTCATCGACATCAACCTCGCCTGCCCAGTGAAGAAGATCAGCAAGAAAGCCCGCGGCGGGCACTGGCTCGCCGAGCCCGAGGGCGCAATTCGCATCCTCGAAGCGGTCCGCGAAGCCGTACCGAGCCATGTGCCGTGCTCCGTCAAGCTCAGGCGCAGCTTCGATGACACGCCCGAGATGGTCGCCAACATCCATCGCATCCTCGACGCGGCACGCCGCATCGGCTATGCGTGGGCGACCGTCCATGCCCGCACCGTTGAACAGAAATACATCGGGCCGTCGCGCTGGGATCTCTTGCGTGATCTGGTGGCGCGCCATCGCGACCTTCCGATCTTCGGCTCCGGCGACATCTGGTCGGCGGCGGACATCTTCCGCATGATGAAGTACACCGGCGTGGTCGGCGCGAGCGTGGCCCGCGGCTGCATCGGCAATCCGTGGATCTTCCGCCAGGCACGCGACATGATGGCCGGGCGCGCCCCCGCCGCCCCGACCATCCCACAGCAGCGCGAAGTGCTGCGTGAACACTTCCGCCTTCTGCTCGCCGTCAACAGCGGCATGCGCCACGGCGAGGATGCCACCAGCAAGATGATGCGGAAGTTCGGCATCCGCTTCGCGGCCCACCACCCGCGGGCCGACGATGTTCGCAAGCGGTTCATCGCCGTGCGCAGCACCGCGGATTGGGAACGCGTGCTGGAAGAGATGTACTGAGGAAGAGACAAAGAGACGCAGAGACGAAAAGACGAAGAGACGGAGTGCGAAAGGCAAGGAAGAAGTCACGAAGTCAAGAGTCACGAAGTCTCGGAACCAAGGTCGACAGACCACAACAAAGACTCTGGGACACTTGCGTCGCCTCCTCTCGTCCAATGCCGAATCCCGAATCCCGAATGCCGAATCCCGAATGCCTTTCTTTGGCCATTTGACCATTTGTAGTTTGGCAATATGGCACACCGCCCCTCCCGCGCAGAGTCACCCCCATGCCCGACTCTTTCGACAAGCTCAAATCCGCCTGGCTCGACACCTTCCGCATGCAGAAGCGGACGATCGAAGCCGCAGCGGCTCAACTCAGCGACGACGAACTGCACCGCCGCGTCGCGCCGAACGTGAACAGCGTCGCCATCATCATGAACCACGTCGCCGGCAGCATGCGCTCGCGCTGGACCGACTTCTGGACCACCGACGGCGAGAAGCCCGATCGCAATCGCGAAGGCGAGTTCGCCGAACCCGTCGAGCCGCGTGACCAGATGATGGCACGCTGGAACGCCGCGTGGGCCACGCTGCTGGGCGTGATCGAGTCACTCCGCCCCGAGGACATGACACGCAGCGTCACGATCCGCGGCGAGCCGCACACGCTGCCGCTCGCCGTGTGCCGCTCCATCGAGCACTACGGCTACCACCGCGGGCAGATCCTCATGCTCGCCCGCACCGCCAAGGGCGAGAGTTGGCAATGGCTCACCATCGCGCCAGGCAAGACCAACGAGTTCAACAAAGCAATGCACGACAAGCACGCGCGATGAGTCGCGGTCACCGCAGTCCATACTCGCGGAGCTTGCGATAGAGCGTGCGCTCGCCGATGCCCAGCAGTTTCGCCGCCTGCTCGCGATTGCCGCCCGTCAGGCGCAGTGTTTCACGAATGGCTCGCTTCTCGATCTGCTCCAGGCTCGTGCCGGCGAGGTTACCGCCGCCGCCCGCTTCGCCGTCCGCGTCCGCGGTGCGCACATCATCGGGAATATGCCGCACATCGAGCACGAGTGCCTGCCCCGGCGCGAGTGCATCACCCAGCGACGTGACAACCATGTTCTGCACCACATTCAGCAGTTGCCGCACGTTGCCGGGCCAGTGATAACTCGTCAATCGCATCATCGCGGCGTCGGTCAGGTCGGGCACGTTCTCATCAGGCCGCAGTTGGCGGCTGAACTTGTCCACCGCGAACCGCACGAGCGCGGGAATGTCTTCGCGTCGATCGCGCAGCGCGGGGATCTGAATGTGCACGCCGTTGATGCGGAAGAACAAGTCCTCGCGGAATGTCCCGGCCTTCACGCTGTCGCGCAGATCTTTGTTGGTGGCCGCGACGAATCGCACGTCGGCCTTGCGCGCGTCGTTGCTCCCCAGCCGCACCACTTCACCGCTCTCCAGCACGCGCAGCAGTTTCGCCTGCATGGTCAGCGGCATATCGCCGATCTCATCAAGGAACAGCGTCCCGCCGTCGGCATACTCAAACACGCCCTGGCGTTCCTTGTCCGCGCCGGTGAACGCCCCCTTGACGTGTCCGAACAGCGCGTCTTCAAGCAAACTCTCGCTCTGCCCCGCGCAGTTGAACGCGACATAGCGCTGCGTGCCGCGCTTGGAGTTCTTATGCACGGCCAGCGCGATGAGTTCCTTGCCCGTGCCGCTCTCGCCGGTGATGAGCACCGGGATGTTCGACGCCGCGACAGTCTTCACCGTGCGCAGGATGCGCCGCATCGGCTCGGACACCGCGACCATGCCGTCGACCGCGACGCCTTCGAGGTCCTGCTTCAGGCGATCGTTCTGATGCCGCAGCACCACCGTCTCGGCGGCACGATTCACCAGGTTGCGGAACACTTCCAGATCCAGCGGCTTCTGAATGAAGTCGTACGCCCCCTGCTTGAACGCCGCCCGCGCCGTCGGCACATCGCCGTGCGCCGTCACCATAATCGTCTCGGCATCGGGCTGCAGCGTGCGGGCTGCCTCCAGCACCTTTAGGCCCGCATCGCCGCCGTCGGGCGCGACGCCGTCGCGTCCCGCCGACGAAGGCATGCGCAGATCCGTGACGATGACGTCAAACGCGCCCAGCCTCAGCTCTTCCAGCGCGGCCGCCACCGTGTTCACGATTGTGCACACATGGCCCGGCTTGCGCAGCGCGTCGGCCATCACCTCGGCATGATCCGGCTCGTCCTCGACGATCAGCACCTGCGCGGGGATCTGTTCAGATGTACGACTGTCGATCATCGGTCCAAACAATAGGGTCCGCCGCGCGCCACTGAGCCAGCGCCGCCCGCCGAACTCCAACGCGCTGGCCGCGGCAGCGACAAAAAGAACACGACCCGGCGGTCGGCCGGGTCGCGTGCAAATCGACGATGCAAGATCGATCAGCCGTTGATGGCCGTCACCTTGAGGGCGGTGTAACGCTGACGGTGGCCCGTCTTGCGCTTCCACGCCTTCTTCTCGCGATACTTGAAGATGTGCACCTTGTCGCCGAGCACGGTGGGCTCGATGACTTCGGCGGTGACGGTTGCGCCGCTGACGTAGGGGAGGCCGATCTTGGCGTCGCCGCCGACCTTGCCAACCACCAGCACCTTGTCAAAGGTGATCTTCTGGCCCTTGGAGGCCTGACCTTCGTTCAGAAGGTCAACCAGAATCTCTTCACCCTGAGCGACCTTGCGCTGGCCGCCGGACTCTTCAATGATCGCGTACATGAGCAAACTCCGATCCATACTGAAGCCCAGGCCGCCAAGCAGCCCGGGCAAGGGTCGGAATACTAGCGCGAAACCGACGCCGGACAAGTTGCCACGCGTTCAGCAGTAACCCGCACAAAACACGATCCAGTACCGTTCATTATTCAATCATGGGGCCTTCTCGACCCCATCGACCCGATTCAGGTGGTCCAGCATTTCCTTGGAGAACCCGCGCAGCAGCGGCGTGCCGAAGATGCTGCCGTGGTCCGCGCCCGGCACGATGACCACATAGCCGTGGTTGCCCTCGGGCAGCGTGAGGAATGACAGCCCGTCCAGTTCGCGCTTGAGCGTGTCGCACGCCAGTTCCAGGAAGAAGTTGTCCTGATCCCCCACCGCGATGCGGATCCGCTGCTTGAACAGCGGCCCAAGCTCGCCCGTTCGCGCCCGCAGCAGCGCCACGATGTCATACGGCTTCATCGCCTCCGCGATCGCGCGATCGACCAAGCCCGTCGCGGGATCCCACAATCCCGCCGGGTTGCCGTTTGCATTGCGCGGACACCAGACCGCCTGCCACGAATCCCACTGCCCGCCGCTCGTGTTGTCCGGTCCGACAACGTCCTCCGCGCCCGACTCTTCGCGCACCGTGAGCGTGTGCTTGCCGCCACGCCGCACGCTGGGCCGCTCGTCGTTCTTGGCATCCACGAACGCGGACGCGTCCTTGTACACATTGATCGTCTGGAACTGCTCGAAGCACACCGGATCGGGCGAGGTCGACCAGCACGCCCCGAAGACATCGGGATACGTGATCGCCAGCCAGATCGTGCTCCACCCGCCCGAAGAATGCCCGCGCAGCAGCCGATGTGCCGCGTCCGCGTGCAGGCGATACTTCGCTTCGATCGCCGGGATCAGTTCCTTCACCAGTGCCGCGCCGCACGGCCCGTTGTTCGCGCTGTCCGCAAACAGCGTGTGCCCGTTCGCACTTTCCGGATCAAGCACGATCCAGAACGCCCGCCGCGCCAGCGCGGCTTCCGCTGAATCGTCCTTCGCACGCCGCACGCCCTCGGCCTTGCGAATCGCCCCGCGATGATCGCCGCCAAAGCCCGGCACCTCATACACCGCGGCATAGCGCGTCTGCCCGGCCGGGTCATAGCCGCGGGGCAGCACCACGCCCGCACGCAGCATCACATCGCGCCCGTGGAACTTCGACAACAGCTCACTCTTGATCTCAACCCACTCCACTCCCTCGACCTTGGGCAAAGGCTCCACGCGATTGATCGCATCGAGTTCCAGCTTCACCGCCAGCGGCGACGCCTTGCCTTCGCCGATCTCAAACGCCACCGGTTCCCGCGTGTACAGGCTGCCATCGGCCCGGCGCCAGTTGCTCACGAGCTTCGCGCCGGTGTTCAGCACCGCCTGCGCCACATACTTCCCCGGCGGCAGCGTGCTCGGCGTACGGCCCAGAAACGCCGTCGCCTTGTCATCAACCACCATCGTCGTGCCCGCTGCTGCGCCCGCGACATCGACGCCATAGAGCGGCTGCGGATCATCCCAGAACGGACCATCGATCGGTCGCGTGCCCGGCGGCAGTTTCGCATCCTCGCGCCGCAGCAGCACGATCAGCCGCCCCGTCGCCGGCTCGCTGCGGTTCGCGGCATCAAACGACACCTCGAAGCGAACCTCCGCCAGCGCGACGCCATGCCCGATCAGCATCGCCGCAAGCATGAGCATCCGCACCACCACCGACACGACCGCCGAGCGAAACGCCATGACCAAGCTCCTTGAACTTGGACGACAGCGTACCGCCGCGCGGCGGCGCGCACACGGTTCGTCGCTCCGGCACAGGCGCGTGCCATAAGAGGCCGCTTTGGGACTTCGACGCCGCACGCAACGTTTGTGCAATCGCATTGAACCGGCCGACGTGAATCAGTGCAGCACGCGATACGCCTCGGCCTCGTCGGTCAGGCCCATGCGGATCTTCTCCGCCGCGTCATCGCGCATCGAGCGATACCCCTCGGCTGCCGCGGCCTGCGCGATCGTCGTCGAGTCAGCCCGCTGCATCGTCAGGCGACGCACCGTGTCGGTCATCTCCATGATCTCGTACACCGCCAGACGGCCCTTGTAGGTGCTGCCGCCGCACGATTCGCACACGCGTCCCTCATGAGTGCCCGTGCCCGCGCACGTCACGCACTTGCGCCGCAGCAGGCGCTGGGCCAACGCGGCGATCAGCGACGAGGTGATCAAATACGGCTCGGTGCCGATGTCGATGAGTCGGGTGATCGCGCTGGGCGCGTCATTGGTGTGCAGCGTCGCGAGCACCAGGTGGCCCGTCAGCGACGCCTGCACCGCCAACTGTGCCGTCTCCGCGTCGCGGATTTCACCGACGAGAATCACGTCGGGGTCCTGACGCAGCAGCGATCGCAAGCCCGCGGCGAACGTCACGCCGCGCTTGGGGTTCACCTGCATCTGGCTGATGCCCTCAAGGTGATACTCGACCGGGTCTTCGATCGTCATCACGTTGCGGCTCGTGCGATCGATGCGACCCATCGCCGCGTACAGCGATGTCGTCTTGCCGCTGCCCGTCGGGCCCGTCACCAGAATGATGCCCGTCGGGCGATCGACCAGATCGAGGAACTGCTTCTGCATCTGCGTCGTCATGCCCACGGCATCGAGCGACAACTGCGTCTGGCTCTGGTCCAGCAGTCGCAGCACCAACCGCTCGCCATAGATCGTCGGGATGCACGAGAAGCGGATGTCGATCTTGCGGCTGCCCACGCGCACCGACGTCTGACCGTCCTGCGGGCTGTGACGATTCGCGATATCCAGTTCAGTCATCACCTTGAGACGCGACGAGATCGCCGGTGCGAGACTCAGCGGCGGCGTGAACGCATCGACCAGCATGCCGTCGATGCGGAAGCGGATGACGAGGCGATTCTCCTGCGGATGCACGTGGATATCGCTGGCGCGACGCCGCAGCGCCTCGAAGAGGATCATGTTCACCAGTCGGATGACCGGCGTCTGCCGCGCGAGTTGCAACAGGTCCGTCGACTGCCCGGCCTGCGCCGCCGCCGTCGCAATGGCCCGCTCATCGAGCGGCATCTCTTCGACGATCTCGGTGACCAGATCCTGCCGCTGCTCATAGCCGCGATTGATCAGGTTCGCGACCGCGGCACGCGGCGCGAGCAACGCCCGCACCGGCATCTGCAGCGCATCCTCAAGCAGCGTGAAGATCGCCGGCGAGAGCGGCTGGCTCATCGCAACCGTCATGACGCTGCCGTCGGACTCCACGCCCGCGACGTGATGCTGACGCGCGACATCCGGCGGGATCACTTCATAGAAGCGTGCCGCCGACTCGGTGAGCTTGGGTTCGTTGAGATACCGCAGCCCCGTCCGCCGCGCCAGCATCTCCAGCGCGTGATGCTCGTCCATCGCGAGCATCGAGAGCAGCAGATCCCACGGCTCTTCGTCCGAGCCCTCAGCCTGCTGGAAGCGGGCGAGTTGTTCGGGCGTGATCTTGATCGGCGCAAGCAGTTCGGCGACTCGTGCCCACTCGGCAGGCAGGCCCGGCAGTGCGAGCGTCGTCGATGTGCCGTTGCGGGCATCGCCGTTGCGCGCCGGACGCACCGCCCCAGGGGCGACCTCGACCAGCATCGGCTTGTTGTTGGGTGAAGCCATGGGAAAGAAAGGAGACGAAGAGACAAAGAGACGAAGAGACGGAGTGCGAAGGCAAGAAGAAGAAGAAGAAGAAGAAGAAGCGAACGACCAACCCAGTCAGCAATCAAATCACAACACGATCAACACGGGCCTGCTCACTTCGGCCCATCCGCCGCGGGCGGCGCTGCGGGCGCGTCCGACGCAGGCACCGGCGTCGGCAACGCCGGCGCGACGATGTCCACCGGCTCGGGCTTGATCGCCGGAAGATCCGCCGACAGGTCCGACGCCGAGCGCGGGCCCACCGTCAGCAGGCGCAGATCCTCGAAGTTCGGATCGCGAATCACCCGCGGCGTCAAGAAGATGTACAGCGTTGTCTTGCGGGTGCTGTCGTTGTCATCGCGGAACAGCGCACCGATGCCCGGAATATCCATGAGCAGCGGAATACCTGTGCGATCGTTCGTCTTGCTGTCAAACTGCAGGCCGCCGATCACCACCGCCATGTCCGTCGGCACCGACACACTGTCCGTCGTCAGCGTGTTGGTGTCGCGTGGCGGCGGGATGCCGTTGTTCGTGCGACCAGAGAAGCTCGACAGCTCCGCCGTCACCGACATCCCGACGTACCCCGCGTCCGAGATCCGCGGCGTCACCTTTAGATTCGTACCCGCCTCTTCGTAGCCGCCGAACGAGGTGTTCGTCGTGCTCGTGCCCTGCGTCGAAGTCGTCGTCGGCTGCTCGTTCTTGCTCTTGAGTTCAGCCGTCTCGTTGTCATCCACCAGCAACTTGGGCGACGACAGGATCCGCGTGTTCACCTTCTGCTGCAGCGCATTGATGATCACCGGCACCTGGTCCGACTTGATCAGCGCCGCCGTCAGGCCCGTCGAGTTGCTGACGGTCTTGGTGCCGTTGACCCCCGCGCCCGTGCCGAACGTGCCCAGCCCGAAGTTGGTGTTCAGCACGCCGCCGAAGTCACCGATGTTCGTGAACTGCGTCTCAAACGCCAGCCGCATGTCGTCGGTCCACGTCACCGCGACGATCTGCGCATCGATGTACACCTGCGGGCGGCGCAGATCGAGCTTGCTGATGATCCGCTCGAACTCTGCCTGCTGGCGCGTCGGCGCCTTCACCAGCACCTGATTGTTCAGCGTGTCCGCCAGCACAAACGTATCCGGCCCCGCGGCAAACTCGCCCTCGCTGCTGCCGCCTTGGTTGTTGGGATCAAAGAAGCCCGGGTTGTTGACGATCACGGGCTGGCTGGTGTTGGTGTTGGTGCTGCCGTTGCGATTGTTGCGGCTGTTTGTGCCGCTGCTCGAGTTGCCGCCCGCGCCAGTCGTCAGGCTCGACTTGCCGGCTGGCTGGCGATTCTGAAGCAGGCCCAGCACGATCTCGGCCACCTGCGTCGCGTCGGCGTGCCGCAGCTTGTACGTGCGCACCGTGACCTTGTCCGACTCAAGCTGCAGCTCGCTGACGAGGCGATCAAGCTGCTTCTGCTGCTCTTCTGTGCCGTAGTAGATGATGGTGCCGGTCTTCTCATCCACCACCATCACCGGGCCACCGGTGGAGGTGGTTGTGGTCTGCGAGCGGCGCGGGTTGTTGTAGGGGTCGTAGAAGTTGTTGCGACGGTTGGTGTTGGCGCTGGTGTCTTCGATCGTCGTGATGTCGCCCAGGCCGCGATTCTTCGCGATGTCGGCGATCTGCTGCGCCGCGTTGCCCACGACGTACTTTTTGGGCACCAGATCGCTGCGCACGTCAATGAGCGTGAGAATCTCGTTGACGCGTTCGATCTCTTCGTCCACGCCGCGGAACATCAGCGCGTTGCCCTGCGGGTCGACGGTGAGTCGCTCGGCGACGTTGTCAAAGTTCACGCGTCCGGTGGCACCACCCGCGGGGTTTGGCATCGGCTGATCAGGCTGCGGATTGTCGCCGCTGTTGTTGTTCCCGCGCGAACGCGACTGCGATATCTGCCCCACAAGCTGCAGCGCACGCTCACGCGCGACCGGAGCGGCCACATACTTCAGGTCAAAGCGCCGGAACTTGGCCTTCTGATACTCGCTCATCAGCCGCTCGACCAGCGCCTGCACCGCCTCGAGCTTGCGCTGCGTGCCGGTCGCGACGATCACGCCCATCTCATCCAGGTACGCGAGGTTACCCGCGGCACTCGACCCGCCCGCAGGCTGGGGCGCGCCCGGCGCTCCGCCGCCTCCACCGCCAAACTGCGAATCCACCGCCGTCCGAAGCGCACTGGGACGAATGCCCGGCGTGGGAATGATGCGCGTGCTGGGTCGATCGCCGCCAAGCACCGGGCCGACGTCGGCGATCGGCTCGACGACGTAGAACCCCGAGTCCTTGTCGAGGTGGATCGTGTAGTTCTGCTGTTCCAACAGCGCATCGACCAGCGGCAGCAGCTTGTCCTTCGTGATGCTTACCGGCGCGTTGAACGTCACGTTGCCCGTCAGCGCACCCTTGATCGTCACGTTGATGTTCAGCGTCTTGACCACGATGTCGATCAGCGTCGTCAGGTCGACGGGATCGGAGAACACCGACAGCGTGATCTCGCCATTCTCATTCGTAATGCTCGACGGTGCCGTGCCCGACCCGCTCGATTGCGCGGTCGCCGGTGCGCCCGGAACTCCTCCCGGACCGTTCGGTACCGCGCCCGGCTGCACCTTCTCAATGGGCTGACCCTGCGGCTGGGCTTGCGGCTGGGCGAGCGCGACCGATGCCGCCATGCCGCACGCGGCAAGCACGAGGGCAACGCGGACACGCCGGGAGATCGCATTGGAAAGGTGTTGCATGGCTGTTGGAACGCCGTCGCTGAGAGCCAAGGTGCACACGAGCGTGCAAAGATCCGGGAAAAGTCCGGTCCGGGGTGCGCCACCCGGGCCGTCTCCGGACGCCGGAGACAAGTGTTATACCCTCCCCGCGGGCGTGGGGTTGTGGTCTTGGCGCGGAATCACCCGCGCCTCCCGCACCCAGACCACCCAATCGCTCACGCCCGCTCGCAAAGACCCCGGCCCGAAGCCCCAAGGATCACGCAACCGATGGCCGATTCGCCGACCACCGCCTCTCACACCCGGCCCCGGGTCGTCAGCCTGCTCCCCTCGGCCACCGAGATGCTCTGCCTCATCGGCGGACGCGACATGCTCGTCGGCCGCTCCCATGAATGTGACTTCCCTGCCGACGTCCAAAGCCTCCCCGCACTGACCTCGGCCCGCGTCTTCGACGCCGCCCAGGCCCCGCACTCGATCGACCCCGCCGCCATCGACCAGCAGGTCCGCGAACTCACCGCTTCCAGCACGCCGCTCTACCACCTCAACGAATCACTCCTCCATTCCTTGCGTCCCGACGTCATCCTCACCCAGGATCTCTGCGGCGTCTGCTCCATCGACCTCGCCAGCGTCCGCCGCATCGCCGCCCAACTCTCTCCCGCCCCCACCATCCTCAGCCTCGACGCCACGACGCTCGACGGCGTGCTCGACGACATCCTCCGCGTGGGCGAGGCCGTAGGCCTGGAGACACCCGCCCGTGACGCCGCCGTCCGCCTCCGCGAACGCATCTATCGCGCCATGGACTTCGTCAATCCCTTCGCCGACGGACCGGTCGTGGGCTTTCTTGAGTGGACCGACCCGCTCTACGTCGCCGGACACTGGAACGTTCAACTCATTGAGCGCGCCGGCGGACGCCACCCGCTCAACGAAACCACCGCACGCGACGGCGACGGCGCCGCGAGCGGGCCGATGGTCTCCCTCCGCCGCGCCGGCAAGAGCGTCCGCGTCCCCCCCGAGATCTTCGCCGCCACCCGCCCCGAGTTCATCGTCATCGCGCCCTGCGGCCTCACCCTCAGCCAGGCACAAGCCGCCGCCGCCCAACTCGCCCAGCAACCCTGGTGGCGCGACCTCCCCGCCGTCCGCCGCGGCCAGGTCGCCATCGTCGACGGCAACCAGATGTTCAACCGCCCCGGCCCGCGCCTCGCCGACGCGATGGAGTTCCTCGTCGGCTGGCTGAACCAGCGGCCGGAGTTGATTCCGACGGGATTTCCGTGGTCGCGCGGCTGACCTTCGGGATGAGCCTCTCGACAGCCCGCAACAAAAAGAGAAACGGGCGCATCTTTCAATGCGCCCGCTCGACGGTGAGCCGCGACAAGTGCCGTGCCGCGGGTCGGTGTGGATCGAATCAGTTCTCGAACACGTTCACGAACGCGTCGAAGTCGGTGAAGTCGAGGAAGCCGTCGCCGTTCGTGTCGGCGGTCATGTGTCCACCATCGAACGCAAGCACATAACGGTCAAAGTCGGAGAAATCGACCATGCCATCGCCGTTGAAGTCGCCGGCATCGGTCGGCGTAGCCGACTGCGGGTTGTAGAGCGCCAGCAACTGGCCGCCTTCCACAAGATCAGCCGGGATGCCGCTGCTGTAGTGTGCCTGATCGCACAGCAGGAACCAGCCGTCGCCGAGGATGTCCTTGGCGTCGAAGATGCCCGACGACTCTTCATCCTGGGTATACGGCGCGGTAGCGGTCACACCGATGTCGCCGAAGCGGGCGGTGTCGTGCTTGGCGATGATCTTGCTCTGACCCGTGATGAGGTCCACCTGCCAGATCTTGGCGCCATACGCGTTGTTGCCCGGATCTTCCTGGATCAGCGCGAAGCCGCGGGTGTCGATGCACATGTTGTCAAACATCTGCTGACCCTCGGTGCCGTTGAGGATCGCGCGGATCTCGCCGCCCGCGAGCGGGTTGCTGATGTCATCAAACCGCAGACGCCAGAGGCGCGAGCGGGCGATGTTGCTTCCCTGACCCAGCACGGTCTGGTCGATGCGATCGGTGGTGACGAAGTAGAAGTCAGCGGGGCGCATCGGGTCCCACGCGCCGTCCTCGGGGCGCAGGAAGTTGGTCACGCCGGCGGCGATCGACGCCGTGTCCAGTGCCGCGCCGGTGATGCTCTTGGCGTTGACGATTTCAACGAGGCTGAAGCGCTTCGTGCCGCCGACTCCGTTGACGCGGTCTTCGACCGGCGCGCCCGCGACCGCGATGCCGTAAAGCTTGCCGTTGGTCAGGCCGGCCTTGTCGATGTCCAGACCCGAGTTGGTCTTGGTGCCGACGTAGGCGTAGACCTGGCCCGGCGTGCTGTCATCGGTGCCGATGACGAGCGTGGTGTCCTGTTCGACGATGCTCGCCAGGCTGTTCTCCCACGAGAACTTGCCCAAGTACGGCAGCACATACGCGTTGCCCGCGTCCGGGCCGGTGACGATGGAAGCGAACGCGCGCCCTTCCGCGCCGGTCTCTTCGCCGTTCATGAAGATCCGCTCGCTGGTGCCCTTGCCGCTGACGCTGTTGTAGAACGCGCTGACGGGGGGCAGATCGGCGGAGCAAAGCCGCGCGATCGCCGTGGTCTGCTCGGTGTACGTCGGCAGCCCGCCGAGGAAGGTCTTCTTGATCAGGTCCTCGCCCGCCGAGACCGAGAGCGTGTTGGCGTCGATGATCCACTTGGAGACGAACGCGCCCTTGCTGCCGTGGGCCCGCACCGCGCCGACCGTGCTGCCCAGTTCGTGATTCACCAGCAGCGTGAACGTGCCGTCACCGTTGCTGTAGCCGCCCATGCCGTCGGGAATGCCGACCATCTTGTAGCCGCCGATGGTGTCGCCCACCGACAGGATCGACTTGGTGACGACGCCGCTCGCCACCGGAATGACATAAGGCGTGGCGGAACTGCTCGGGCCTTGAATCTGGGCCGACGCGGAGCCGGCGGCAAGAACGACAGCCAAAGCCCCGACGAGGGGACGGATCGACACGTTCGACATGATGAACCTCCAGAAGTGCCTCGCACGCTCCCTCGCGCACGAGATGGAAGGAACGGAGCGAGCACCCACGCGCCCTGCGTTCAGATCTGCCTTTGGTTCCTCGAAGGTTGCGTCAGGACCGTGTCAAGATTCCGCGCGACCGCGCCGTCTCGGGCCATCACCCTGCCCTGATATGATCCAGCAACCGCAAATCGCTCGGCGCACGTCACCTGCGCATCTTGCGCACCGCCCGACACGCTCGCGGTTCAGGGAGATGGGTATGACGAACAAACGCATCGGTCTTTCGAAATCCTTTGTGATCATCCTCGGCACAATTGCCGCCAGCACGACGCTGCTCGCCACCGGCTGCGAGGAGAAGAATGCCGAACCGGCCAAGACCGCAACCGAGGGCGCAAGCAAGGCCGCCGAGACCGCCAACACCGCCGCGGCCGACGCTGCGGGCAAGACCAACGAAGCCGCCAAGGACGCGGGCACCAAGGCGACGGACGCCGCCGCGTCGATGACGGAGACGGCCAAGGGTGCCGCCGCCGGCGCTGCCGACAAGGCCGCCGAACTCGCCAAGGTCGCGATGGAGAAAATCGACAGCGGCATGAAGTCCGCCCGCTCCACCCTCGACGAGTTGAAGAAGAAGGCCGACGGCGCAAGCCCGCTCGTCAAGCCGGTCGTGACGCCCCTGCTCGAGAAGGCCGAGACGACCTACGCCTCCCTCGCCGAGAAGGTGAAGAGCCTCAGCTCGCTCACCGACGCAGGTGCCAAGGACAAGGCCACCGGCGAAGTGACTACCGGCCTCGACAGCCTGAACCAGATGCTCGCCGACATCAAGTCGAAGCTCGGCATGTAATCACCGCCCAACCACGCTTCGTCCGACACATGAGCCTCCCAGCACGGGAGGCTCTTGCTTTTCTTCCAGAACGACACGCTCCGATTCGGCCCAAATTCGGCCTCGACGGATCACAGACCGAGAACCTGCTCACAAACCCTCAAAATCACGCGTGAGTGACGCGCTGTCGCTGCGTTCTGCCCGCATCGCTGCAAGATCGGCGCTCGCCGCGGCAACTCTCTCTGGTGCCGCATGGTCGGGCCGCGACGCGCCATGGACGTCCTTCACGTCCCCGTGCGCCGCTCGGTCGCCATGACGTCATCGGCTCGTGGGGTTCGCGTTCCTGCCGCGGAATGTCGGTCTTGGAGGGTTGTTCTGTATGTCAACGCTGCACTTGATTCGTGATCGCGCCCGTTGCTCGTCCGCACGCGTGCTCTCGCTTGCCGGCGTGCTCGCCGCGGCCGCCCCCGCATCCGCCCAGCTCCACCTCATCCAAGCCCCGCCCGGCTCCGTCGGCCTGCACGCCATGGCCGGCAGCCAAGACGGCGGCGTCATCACCGGGTACTACGGCTTCTTCGGCGGCCCCGACAACGCCTTCCGCTGGACGCCCTCCACCGGCGTCCAAACCATCCCCAAGGTCTCGCTCCCCAACTACACCATCGCCAACGGCGTCTCACGCGACGGCCTCATCGTCGGCGGCTCCTCCAACGACATCGGCTTCCGCTGGACCAGCGGCACCGGCTCCACCGCCATCGGCCCCTTCGGCACCGGCACACCCGTCGGCGTCTCCGGCCTCAGTGGCAACGGCCTCGTCTTCTTCGGCAGCACCCGCCAACTCTCCGGCGAAATGCGCGCCTTCACCTGGACCACCGCCGGCGGCCCGGTCATCCTGCCCCAACTCCCCGGCGGCTTCAACAGCCAAGTCAATGCCTCGACACCCACCGGAAACGTCCTCACTGGCACCGCTGACATCGCCGGAGCGACCAAGGCCGTCGTCTGGACCAGCAGCGGCATCACCAACATCTCCGCCGCGTGGCCCTACGGCACGTCCTACCCCTACGGCATCAACGACGCCGGCACCATGCTCTGGGGCGTCGGTGCCTTCGGCTCCGGAAACCACGCCGTCCGCTGGCGCCAAGTCGGCAGCGGCTGGGTCGCCGATGACATGGGCATCCCCAACGGGTACGCGAGCATGGCCTTCGGCGGCAACACGCCCGACGGCAATGTCCACGTCGGCGCAATCAACGCCCCGGGCATCACACAAGCCCACATCTGGTCCTCCACCGTCGGCTGGCGCACCATCAGCAGTTTCCTCAACTCGCTGGGCTACAACATCAGCGGCTACAACTTCATCTACGCCGACGGCGTCTCCGCCGACGGCACCGCCATCTGGGGCTACGCCAACTACAACGGCAACAACGCCGAGAATCGCGTCGGCTGGGTCGCACGCAACATCCCCTGCCTCCAGGCACCCACGCTCTTCCAAGACCCCACCGATCTCATCCTCGCGTGCGACGGCGAAACCGCCGCCATGAGCGTCTCCGGCGGCGGTAACTACACCGGCACGCTCTCCTTCCAGTGGCAGAAGAACGGCATCAACATCAGCAACGGCCCCACCGGCACCGGTGCGGCATACAACGGCGTCAACACGCCCAACTTCTCCATCACCGACATCAAGGTCGGCGACTCCGGCTTCTACTCCTGCATCATCTCCAACCCCTGCGGCTCGGTCAGCAGTTCATCCACCGAGGTCAACGTCTCCGGCCTGCCGCAGATCTGGTCGGTGCCCGCCCCCGCCGCTGTTTGCCAGGGCTTCTCCACGTCGCTCACCGTCTCGGCGATCAACGCGACCAACTATCAGTGGGACTTTTACTCCCAGGTCTTCGGACAATGGATACCGCTCTCGGACGGCCCGTTCTTTGATTTCTTCACCAACACCTCGATGACCATTTCGGGCTCCAGTACGCCCACGCTCACGATGACCGGCGTCTCCCTCGGCAGCCTGTCGCAGTTCGACGTGCAATGCAGCGTCTCCAACAGCTGCCGCTCGCTCCGCCCCGTGCAGTCGTACATCGTCCACGAGTACCCGCCCAACTTCTTCGCCACCGAAGGCGCGTACAACTGCCTCGCCCAGACTTCGTACATCAACGCCAACGTCACCGGCTCGCCGACGATGCAGTGGCAGATGCTCGACCCCACCTATTTCATCTGGGTCCCCCTCAGCGACGGCATGATCGTCGACGGCTCCACAGGCATGCAGGCCATCGTGTCCGGCTCGTCCACCACCACGCTGGGCTTCAACATCCTCAACTACGGCACGGTCAACGGCCAGCTGCAGTTCCGCCCCATCGCCATCAACAACTGCGCCGCCGTGCTCGGCCCCCCCGGCATCCTCACCATCTGCCGCGCCGACTTCAACTGCGACGGCTTCGTCGACTTCACCGATTTCGACGGCTTCGCCAACGCCTTTGAGAACGCCGGCACCGGCGCGGACTTCAACGGCGACGGCTTCATCGACTTCACCGACTTCGACGCCTTCGTGAACAACTTCGAGATCGGTTGCTGACCACCACGCGCGGCACGCACACACGCCGCCGGGAGACTCGCTCATGTCCCACGCTCACACACGCGCCCCGCGCTCGACCGCAACTCTCACCTCCCTCGCTCTCGCCGCGCTTGCATCGCTCGCGCCTTGCGCGCACGCCCAGCTCTACGCCATCTCCGCCCCCGCCGGCTCTGGCGGCGCGATGGCACTCGCCGGCAGCCAGGACGGCAGCGTCATCACCGGGTACTACGGCTTCTTCGGCGGTCCCAATGGCGCATTCCGCTGGACCCCCGCCGGCGGCCTGATCACCATCCCGAAGGTCTCCACCCCCAACTACACCGTCGCCAATGGCGTCTCGCGCAATGGCCTCATCATCGGCGGTTCCTCCAACGATTTGGGCTTCCGCTGGACCAGCGGCACCGGCTCCACCGCCATCGGCCCCTTCGGCACCGGCTCACCCACCGAGGTCTACGGCCTGAGCGGCGACGGCAACACCTTCTTCGGCCGCACCCGCCAACTCTCCGGCGCGATGCGCGCCTTCACCTGGACCACCGGCGGCGGCCTCAACCTGCTCCCCCAAGTCCCCGGCAGTTACAACAGCCAAGTCAACGCCTCCAACAACACCGGCAGCACGCTGGTCGGCACCTGCGACATCGGCGGTATCACCAAGGCCGTCGTCTGGAATGGCGCGGGCGCGACGAACATCGCCGGCGCATGGCCCGGCATCGCCTTCCCCGAAGCCGTGAACGACGCCGGCACCATCATCTGGGGCGAAGGCGACTTTGCCCCCGGCGTGCGCCACGCCGTCCGCTGGCGCCTCGTCGGCAGCAGTTGGGTCGCCGACGACATGGGAATCCCCGCACCCTACAACCAGATCACCGTCGGCGGCTGCTCGGTCGACGGCAAGGTCCACGTCGGCGGTCTCTATGACTCCGTCGGCGGCGGCTTCCCCGGCTACATGTGGTCCACCACGCTCGGCTGGAAGATCATCGGCCCCTGGCTCCAGTCCCTGGGCTACAACACCGCCGGATACCAGTTCATCGGCACCGACGGCGTCTCCGCCGACGGCACCGCGATGTGGGGCTCGGCAAACCTCGCCGGCAATCGCGTCGGCTGGGTCGCTCGCAACATCCCCTGCCTCCAACAGCCGCAGATCTACAACGACCCCGCCGATCAGTTCGGCGTCTGCGTCGGCGGCGAAGCAGGCTTCGGCGTCAGCGCCGCCCCCGAGAACTACCTCGGCACCCTCTCCTACCAGTGGCAACGCAACGGCATCAACATCAACAACGGCCCCACCGGCACCGGTGCCACCTACTCCGGCACCAACACGCCCAACCTCCTCATCTCCGGCGTGCAGCCCGGCGACAACGCCTTCTACTCCTGCATCATCTCCAATCCCTGCGGCTCAGTCAGCAGCGCGTCGGGCGAACTCCAAGTCACACCGCTGCCATACTTCACCTTCCTCCCCGCGCCCGCGTGGGTCTGCAACATCAGCGGCAGCGCCTCCTTCACCGTCGGCGCGCAGAACGCCACGTACTACCAGTGGGAATGGCAATCGCCGACCAATGGCCAGTGGTACCCGTTCGTGAACGGCTACAACGCCGACGTCACGCCCGGCTTCGGCATGGCGGCCTCCGGCGTCGGCACACCCACGCTCACCATCTCCAACGTCTCCTTCAACTACCACACGCAGGTCAACATCCGCATCGGCTCGGGCAATGCCTGTCGCTCGCTGCGTCCGCAGCAGACCACGCTCTACCGCCGCGAAGCCCCGACGTGGATCTCCGGCGCCAACAACGTGTACTACTGCCACAACACGCCTTCGGTCTTCTCCGCCAACCTCTCCGATGTGCAGCAGTGGTACTGGCTCTTCTGGGATCCCACCTTCAACACCTGGCTCTACCTCAACGACGGATACTTCATCGACAGCTACACCAACCTCTCCGCCAATGTGAGCGGCGCGTACACACCCACGCTCACCTTTGACATCCAGACCCTTGGCACCGTCCCCAACAACCTCTACTTCGTCGCCATGGCCGTCAACGACTGCGGCACGTCCTACTCCTTCGTCGGCACGCTCAACATCTGCCGCGCCGACTTCAACTGCGATGGCTTCGTCGACTTCACCGACTTTGACGACTTCGGCGGCGCGTTTGAACTCGGCGGCCTTGGCTCCGACTTCAACGGCGACGGCTTCATCGACTTCACCGACTTCGATTCGTACGTCGCTGCGTTTGAACTGGGCTGCTGAGGCGTATCTGTCGGGTCGCTCCGCGTTTGTGCGAACAAGTTGTAGACGCAGTTCGCTTCTACACTGACTTCGAGTCATTGTCGGCGCGGCGTCTTCGTTCATCGTCGCCGCGAGCGACCATGTCGGGCGGCGCGCCCTGCCGCGCACCGCCATGAACGCCCCAGCCGTTCTTCCGAGGGCGACATCCGCCGCACGCGAATGCGACGCACGCATCGAAGTCTCCGCCGCGCACTTTGTCGCGGAGGTTTCCAATGCAGATCCGTCTAAGTTCGCCGCATGGCCACCCTTTCTGCGTCGCCCTGCAACTCGCGCTGTGCGCGTCGCTCGCGCAGGCACAATCGCTGAATCTCCCCTTCGAGAACTCGCTTCAGGGCGCGTCCGGACAGCTCCCACTCACTTCCGCGGGCGCAACCTATGACCGCGGCTACGCCGAACGCGGTCTCGTCTGCGCCGACGCCCTCGACCTCACCTACGCCGCGTACGACACCATCAACGCCACCGAGGGCACCATCGAGTTCTGGATCCGGCCCACCTGGTCCGGCAACGACGGACAGAACCACGTCTTCCTCCGCTGGGGCCAATCCGGCGGCGGCATGCTCTTCGCCAAGGACAGCGCGAACAATCTCCGTGGCATCTTCAATCAATACGGCGGCGGAGGCCATCCCGAAGTCGGCATCGGATACAACATCGGTTCGTGGGCCAGCAACCGCTGGCATCACGTCGCCTACACATGGAGCACCAGCAACAACGCCGTTCGCATGTATATCGATGGCGTACAGCGCGGCTCCTCCTCCATCGGCTTCATCCTCCCCGCCATCTCCGACTCCATGTTCCGCGTCGGTGGTGACTGGGGCGGCTCGTCCGCCAACGGAACACTCGACGAACTCCGCATCTACCCCGCGGCACGCACCGCCGCCGAGATCGGTGCCGACATCGCCGCCGACACCGCGCGCCATCCGCTGCTGACCCTCGATTTCGAACACAGCGCCGCCGACATTGACGGCGAGCCGCCAACCACAAACTTCAACCTCGGCTACACCACCGGCGTCATCGGCGATGCCGCCGCCTTCGTCAGCAGCACCGACCTGCGCTACCCCGCCCTCAATAACATCCGCGCCGATCAGGGCACACTTGAGTTCTGGGTCCGCCCCAACTGGACCGGCTCCGACACCGCCAACCACGCCTTCCTCGGCTGGGGAGGCTCGGGCGGCATGCTCTTCGCCCGCGACGGCGCCAGCAATCTCCGCGGCATCTTCAACCGCTTCGGCCCAAGCTCGATTCCCGAGATGGGCGTCGCCTCCTCCGCCAGCGAGTGGCCGTCCGGCGCGTGGCACCACCTCGCCTACACCTGGGACAGCACGCGCCTCGCACTCTTCGTCGACGGCTCGCTCGTCAACGAGGCCACGCCCGCCGCGCCACTTCCTGCGATCAGCGCGTCGGTCATCAACCTCGGTCGCGAAGTCTTCGGCGCTCCTCTCTTGGGCGCGCTTGATCAACTCGTGATCTATCCGTTTGTCCGCACCGACACGCAGGTCCTGCAAGACTTCCTCGCTGATATCCGCATCCACTCCATCTCCATCGCAGATCCACTCCCCGACGCCTATCCCACGTGGCAGATCTGGCCGCGCGTGCAGGGCCACACCGTCATTGGCGATCTCGTCATCTCCCCCGCCGCTGTGACGTGGGAATCCTCCGACTCCAACATCATCCTGGTCGACGGCACCAACGTGCTGCGCGTGCGCAACCCGGGCACCGTCACCCTCACCGCCCACTTCGGCTCGCACACCAGCGCTCGCGACTTCACAGTCTCCGCGCCCGCGCGTGCCGTTGACGAGCCCGGCGTGCCGACCATCACCGCGACACCCGCCTACGGCTTTGCCCGCGAAATCCCCGTCCTTTCCCTCCGTTTCATCCCCACGCTCGACGGCGTCAACGTCGATGAATCCCGCGCTGGCGCCGGAGGCACTGTCACCGACACCATCGCGTGGATCGATCGCATCGAGGCCGAGACCAAGTTCATGCTCGAAGAAGGCAGCAGGTTCCGCGGCTACGCCGAACCCTCGCGCCGACCCGGCGTCGGCTATCGCGTCGTCCGCGTCGTCAACATCTTCGAACCGCTACCACCCGATGAGAGCCTCGACCATCCCACCGGCTCGCCCGGCGTCTCTTTCCCCGACTATCGCGCGTTGCTCGAACGCTTCAACCTCGAGAACATGGTCTACAACCAGGGCGTGCGTGAGGTCTGGCTCTGGGGCTATCACCACGGCAACATCGCGCCCGTCGAATCCAACATGGCCAGCCCCGTCACGGGCGACATCTCCAACAGCAACCGCTACCCCGACGACCTGCCGCTCTACAACCACACCTACACGCTCTACAACTACAACTGGACCCGCTCCTCTGCCGAATCGGTCCACGACCACGGCCATCAGTTCGAAGCCCTCTTCAGCCACGCCGCACACGTCCAAGACGGCAACGACGATCTCTTCTGGAAGCACTTCGTCGGACAAAACAACGACGGCATGTTCATCACCGGCCGCTGCGGCTGGACACACATGCCCCCCAACACCACCGACCACTACGACTACACCAACACCGCCGTCGTCGCCAGCGACATCTTCGACTGGACACCCGCCGGCGGCCCGACACGCGATGTCAGCGCCGACACGTGGGGCTCGCTCGTCTATGACTGGCCGCTTGGCGACCCCGACGGCCTCACCGAGCACAACTGGTACATCTTCTGGATGCAGGCGTTCCCCGGCCTGAACAACTCCATCCCTTACGACCTCTTCACCGGCCGCATGACCGACTGGTGGTCGCTCGTCGCCGACTGGGATCGCGTCATGACCGTCGCCGGGCAGTCACTCGGCCTGCACACGGCGCTCACCGAGCCGGTCATGGTGCAAGAGCCGCAATCGCAGACCCTCTGTCGCGGCGGGACCATCACGCTCGCCGCGCTCGCCGAGGGCGGCCCCGACCTCGTCTACCGCTGGCGCGCCAACGGCGAATGGATCGGTGACGGCCCCACCGGCTGGGGCTCCGAGATCTCCGGCGCATTCACGAGCACGCTCACGCTCACCAACGCCCAGCCGCAGGATGCCGCCGCGTTCGACTGCATCGCCGTCGCGATCACGGGCAGCGTCGGCACGGCACCTGCGTTCCTCATTCTCTGTTCCGCCGACTTCAACTGCGACGGCTTCCTTGATTTCACAGACTTCGACGACTTCGTCAGTGCGTTCGAGGCCGGTGAGGCGCGCAGCGACTTCAACAACGACGGCTTCCTCGACTTCACCGACTTCGATGACTTCGTCGTCAGCTTCGAGGGCGGCTGCTAAGCCGAACGAGTCATGCACGGCGATGCCGTGCGGATCAACCGCGTGGGGCAGCGGCGCAGCCGCGCCCCACGATCACTCACGCCTTCCGCGCCGAATCGTGACGCGTGGACTGTGTCTTTCACAGCAAGCGTGCTGTGATCGTCGCCGCGTCCCCGCAGGCCGCATCCCGTTCGTACAAACAGGTTGTAGACGGTTTTGCGATCTACACTTGTGTGTTCAAGTTCTCGGCGCGGCGACTTTGCATGCCGTGCCCGTGTGCGAGAGTCCCGGATCAGACGCCCCGTTTCGCGTCGACGCCGGTGTGGGGTCGCACCTTTCGAGTTGATATCCCGCGCACACGAGTGCGACAGACACCTTGAAGCCACCGCCGCGCCACTTCCGCGGAGGTGGTTCGTGCAACCAGCGTCGAACGCCCCCATCGCTCGTACCGCGACTTCGCTCGCTCGACGCGATTTCCTCAAGGCGACCGCCGTCCTCACCGCCCTCACCGTCGGTGGCAAGGCGCTCGCAAACGCGGACGCGCCCGCCTCGCGCGGCTTGCGCCCCGATCGCAAAGGCGTGCTCGTCGATCTGGGCCGCTGCATCGGCTGTCGCCGCTGCGAGTGGGCCTGCGCCGACGCCAACGACAACCCGCACGGCTCGCTCGAGAGTTACGACGATCAATCCGCTTTCGCCACGCGCCGCAGCCCCGCCGCCGACTCGCTCTGCGTCGTCAACTCGGGCCCCGCCACCGACACACCCCGCTCCTTCGTCAAGATCCAGTGCATGCACTGCGAGAAGCCGCCGTGCGTCTCCGCGTGCCTCGTCGGCGCGATGCAGAAAGACCCGCGCGGCCCCGTCACCTACGACGCCTCCAAGTGCATCGGTTGTCGCTACTGCATGGTCGCCTGCCCCTTCGATCGCCTCGCCTACGAGTACCAGCGCGGCTTCACGCCCCGCGTCCGCAAGTGCGAGCTCTGCCAAACCCGCACCGTCGACGGCAAGCTCCCCGCTTGCGTCGAGATCTGCCCTGTCGAAGCCCTGCAATACGGCACGCGCGACGATCTCCTCCGCATCGCGCACGATCGCATCCGTGCTCACCCCGAGAAGTACGTCAACCACGTCTACGGCAAGCACGAAGGCGGCGGTACATCCTGGCTCTACCTCTCGCCGCGTCCCTTCGAACAGATCGCGGGCCTCGGCCTGCCCTCGCTCCCTGACGCCAGCCCCGCGGAGCGCACCGAACTCATCCAGCACACGTTCTTCAAGTGGGCCTCCGGTCCCATCCTGCTCGCGTCGCTGCTCGCCGGGCTCAACCACCTGACGCGCCACCACACCACAGGAGCACACGCATGAGCGCGCTCCTCTCATCAACACTCATCACTCCTTCGGATCAGGCCGCGCCCGCCGCGAACACCGTCGCGCACGCCCGCCCGCGCTTCTTCACGCCCGGCATGTGGGTCGTCACCGCCATCGCCGCTCTGGGCGTGATCGCGTGGCTCTTCCGCATGGCCTTGGGCCTCGGCGCTTCCACCAATCTCACCAACTCCTATCCGTGGGGAATCTGGATCGCGCTCGACGTCGCCACCGGTGTTGCGCTCGCCGCCGGCGGCTTCACCACCGCATTCCTCGCCCACATCCTGCATCGCGAGCAGTTTCATCCGCTCGTCCGCCCCGCGATCCTCACCGCGATGCTCGGCTACACCTTCGTCGCGCTGGGCGTCATGACCGACCTGGGCCGCTTCTGGGCCATGTGGCACGTCATGCTCCCGCCGTACTGGCAGCCCAACTCCGTGCTCTTTGAGGTTGCCATCTGCGTGATGTGCTACCTCACCGTGCTCTACATCGAGTTTCTTCCCGCGACGTGCGAGCGCTTCATCGGCCGCGTCCACCTGCCCGGCCCGCTCGCCGTCCTCAACGCGCCGATTGATCGCATGCTCCGTCTTGCGGATCGCACGCTCTCGCGCGTCATGACCGTTTTCATCATCCTCGGCATCATGCTCTCGTGCATGCACCAATCCTCACTCGGCACGCTCATGGTCATCGCGCAGGGCAAGCTCCACGCCTTCTGGCACACGCCCGCGCTGCCGCTGCTCTTCCTGCTCTCCGCGTTCGCCGTCGGCTATCCGATGGTCATCCTCGAATCGATCATCGCCCATCGTTCGCTGCGCCTGCCGATCGATCGCGATCTGCTCGCTCGCCTCGCCCGCTTCATCCCTTTCACCCTCGCCATCTACCTCGCCGGCAAACTCATCGACCTCGGCCTGCGCGGCCAGCTTCCCAGCCTCTTCTCTGCCGGCACGCACAGCGTCCTCCTGCTCTGCGAACTCACCCTCGGCGTCATCGTCCCGATCGTCATCTTCTCGTCGCCGCGCCGCCGCACCAGCGTGCGCTGGCTGCTCACCGGTGCCGCCCTCGTCGTCTGCGGCGTCGCCTTCAACCGCCTCAACGTCTTCCTCCTCAACTACGCGCCGCTCGACCCGCGCGCGTCCTATTTCCCCTCGTTCTCCGAGATCATCGTCACCCTCGGCGCCATCGCCCTCACGATCCTCGCCTATCGCGCCATCGTCTTCCATCTGCCCGTGATCGAGCACTTCAACCCGCTCGTGAAAGAGAGCACGTTGTGAATGCGTTTCTCATTGTGGCTCTTCTCTTCTTCGCCGCCACGCCACCAGCCACACCGCCCACCGCGCCCGCCGTACATCCCGCTCACACCGGCGGCCTCAGCGTGACGACCACCACCGCCGACCCGGCCGCGCCCAGCGTCATCACGCTCGATGCCGTGCCCGGGTGCTTCGGCTCGGTGCGCTTTGATCACGCGCTGCACGTGCGCATGTCGACGATCACCGAAGGCTGCGCCAACTGCCACCACGAACTGCCCGCCGCCGTCGCCGCCGCCACCAAGCCCGGCGACGTCGCGCCGCGCGCCTGCCCCGCCTGCCACGACGCCCAAAGCTCCGCCGTCAACACCGAAAAGCTCGGCCTGCGCGGCGCCTACCACCGCCAATGCCTCTCGTGCCACAAAGACTGGGCCCACGAGAACGGCTGCGGCTTCTGCCACCCCAGCTCATCCTCCCTCGCGCCCGCCGCCAAAACCAAGTCACATATGACCGCGCCGCGGGCCACGCCGCTCAACACTTACGTCTACAACACCGCCTATCCGGTGTTGCCCGTGGTCACCTTCCACCACGACGACCACACCGACAAGTTCGGGCTCAGCTGCGTCGAGTGCCACGCCAACAACACCTGCGGCAGTTGCCACGGCGAACGCACCCAGCGCCCCATCATCAACCGCCAGCGAACCTGCTACAACTGCCACACCGAAACCCGCTGCGTCACCTGCCACGGCTTCGGCGAACGCCCCAAGTTCGACCACGGCAAACACAACGGCTGGTACCTGCGTCCTGCCCACGCCTCGCTCGGCTGCCGCGCCTGTCACCCCGAAGGCGCCATGCCCAGCACGCCCGCCTCCGACACCTGCCGCGCGTGCCACGCCAAACGCTGGAACGACGACCCCTTCAACCACGCCCGCACCGGCGTCGCGCTCGACGGCGACCACGCCCTCTTCGAATGCGTCAGTTGCCACGACGGCGGCGACCGCCGCATGCTCGCCAACTGCGCCGCCTGTCACATCGAACGCCCACCCATCGGCGAACGCCGCGTCGGGCGTCAAGTCGACAGAGCCGCGCCGTCCCCATAAGTCCCAGCCTCAACGCACAACGCGCGGCCTGACTCAGTGACTCCTGACTTCGTGACTTCTCTTTGCCTTTGCACTCCGTCTCTTCGTCTCTCCGTCTCTTCTTCTTCCTCAACACCCCAACTCAAACGCCACCACGAACGCGTCGAAATCCTCGAACGTCAAGAACCCATCGTCGTTGAAGTCCGACTCGATGAACCCTCCCTCGAACGCGCTCACGAACGCATCGAAGTCTTCAAACGTCAAAAACCCGTCATCGTTGAAATCGCCGGGGCAGCGCACCGCCACATCCCAGAACCCCCCGATCACGCTGTATCCGCCGCCCGTCATCTTCAGTTGCGTCTGCGGCCCGGCATCCGCCTGACCAAACGCCCCCGCCACCGTGTACGCCCCGCCGCTGCTCGGCGTCGTCGCGCCGCCGTTGTCACCCGTCGCCCATTGCACGCCGTACGGCTGCGCCGCCGCTCGCCCCGCGCTCAGCGCGCACATCAGCATCACCGCCGCCACGACGAAGATGCGTCTCATCGCGCACCTTCCTTCTGGGTGGCGATCACCTTGGCGATCGCCTCTTCGAGCGCCTTGATGCGTGCCTCATTCGCCGCGTTCTGCGCATTCATCTGCATCTTGAGCGCATCGATCTCCGCATCCTTCGCCTCAAGCCTCGTGTTCAGCCCCTGGATCGCCGCCAGCGCGACGCCGTCCGCGTCGACCGTGCCGATCACCTTGTCGCTGTCGCCCAGGTCGAATGCCTGCTTGAAGTCCTGCGCCATCGGTCCGATGTGCTTGGCCTCCGCGTCGGCCTTGTAGTTCCACATCGACACCGGCATGGACACCACCCGCGCCAGCACATCGCTCAGGTCCACCGGCGTGATGTTCTCTTTCAGATTGCGATCAGACGCATTCGTCCACACGCCGCCCGCCGTCAACTTCGCACCGCTGCTGTGCTCGATCGGAAACGCCGGATGAAGGACTTCGACACCCAGATTCCCGCCGCAATACACACGCCCAAGGAAGTATCCCGCCCAGCCGTTGTTGCTGCCGTCGATCGTCGCGTTCCCGACGATGGCGGCCCCCCTGCCGCGGTGCTGCCATACACGCCGTATCCCGTCCCGTCATGCGATCCCCACACGCCGATTCCGAAGTTGTTCGTCGACTTGCTCTCGCCGCGGACGGCCGTCGAACTGGGGCCGCCGCTTGTCGACGTCATCACGCTGTGAACGCCGTACGCCAGCGTCGTCGTGCTCGGGTTCGTGATGTGCGCCGCCGCCGTTGGCGTTCGCACGGATCGCCGGTCGCCCACCGTTGCTGTCCACCTGCAGCGCGTGGTGATCCAGCGAGCCGGGCGCGTCTTGCTTCAGATGCATCACGCGCCCAGCACCATTGCCGGTCAGATCAAACATGCTCGCCCCGCTCGGGTTCGTCTTCATCACCAGCGGCAAGCGCAGCGAACTCGCCACCGGCGCGCTCAACATCCGCTGCCTTGGCAGCAACGGCGTAAACGCCCCCACGCTCGCGCCCGGCCTCACCTCCACCTGCACCCACAACTGCTTGCTTCCCGAGAACGCGTCCGCCCCGAAGTCCGGCGACGCCGTGAACAGCCCGCCCGTCACCTGCACGTCGTCCTCGAACGCCGTGAGCCCCACCTGCGCCCCCGCCGACGGGTCATCGAACAGGCGGAACTGCAAGTCATACACGCCCGTCGGCGTCAGCCCGCCATCAGTCAATCGCCCGTGATAGCTCACCTCGGTCGTCAACAACCCTTGGCCCGCGGCCAGACCACACACCGACATCAACAACGCCGGCGCCACGCCCGCAGACAAGGAACGAGTCATGATGATCTCCCATCGACTCCAAAACGAACCAACACCATGCAAGCAAGTCCCGACCAGACTACCCCGTGCGCCCCTGCGCACCAAGAAAAAGCCGTCGTACCCAAAGCCCCCGCTCGACCGCTCAAGCTCCCCCGCGCATCCCAGAGTGACGCCCAGACGAAATGCGCCCGCCCCAAAGCCCAATGCCAAGTGCCAAGTGCCAAGTGCCAAGTGCCAAGTGCCAAGTGCCAAGTGCCAAGTGCCAAGTGCCCAATGCCAAGTGCCCAATGCCTGATGCCTGATGCCTTACATCCACATTTGCGCGCAATTGTGTTGACATGCGCCCAAATCCCTCGCTCCCCTCTTGTGCCGCAGCCGCGGTTCGGTAGAGTCACCCCAGCCACCCGCGTCACGCTCACCGGGAACCTGACGCCCATCCGCTCCGAACATTTCGCACCCTGCACGTTCCCCGCACGCACGCCCTCTCGAGGAATCTCGCCATGCGCACGTCCTATCTGCTCTGCCTGATGTACGCATCGCTCCCCGCCCCGCTCGGCCTGCCCTCCAGCGCCGCCGCCGCTGAAGCACCTGTCACCCAGCACACCGCCACGCCCCAAGAGATCGCCGCCGTGCGCGCCCGTCTCACGCCCGCGCCCTCCAGCGGCCCGGCAGCCGAGGCCGCCATCAACGACGCCATTCACGCCATCCTCCACCCCGGCTGCGGCAAGTCCGAAGCCGCACACCTCGCCGCCGCCGCCCGCAACCAATACGGCCCGCGCGCATACTCCTCCCGCAGCGAGTGGGACTCCACCGATGTCCTGGGCAACTCCCTCGACATCGAACTCTTCCCCACGACCCGAACCATCGCCGGCACCAACACCATGACCGTCCGCGCGGTCACCGACGCCGAGTCGCTCACCTTCACGCTCGCGCCTTCCTTCACCGTCACCAGCGTCCTGCTCAACGGCACCACGCCGCTCACACCCACCAACGTCGGCGTGTGGGGCCGTCGCGTCGTCTTCCCCACGCCCATCGCCGCGGGCACGCAGTTCACGCTCACCATTGCCTACAACGGCTCGCCGCTGAACGTCGGCCTCGGCGGCTTTGTGTGGACCCGCAGCAGTTCACCGATCCAGGTCCACACCCTCAGCCAGCCGTACTTCTCCGGCTCGTGGTGGCCCACCAAAGACGGCGACGTCGGCGCGCCGGGCAACAACACCGACAAGGCCACCTTTGAGATCAAGGTCACCGCGCCGTTCAACGTCACCACCGTCGCCAACGGCCTGCTGCAAAGCACCACCAACCTCGCCAACCCGCTCCGCAAGCGCACGCACTGGAAGACCAACTACCAACTCCCGCCCTACCTCGCCGCATTTGCCACCGCGCAATATCGCTACTGGACCAACACCTACAACGACACCCGCGACGACGGCACCGCGATCTCGATGCCCGTGCAGTTCGCCGTCACCGCCACCAGCGACACGCCCGCATTCCGCGCTGCCTTTGAAGGCGTCACGCCCATGCTCGGGCTCTTTAAGCCGCGCTTTGGTCTGTATCCCTTCGCCAACGAGAAGTACGGCATCTACGAGTTCTCCTTCGGCGGCGGCATGGAGCACAGCACCTACACCGGCCAATCCAATGGCCAGCCCTACCTCAATGCCCACGAACTCGCGCACCAGTGGTGGGGCGACGATGTGACCTGCCGCACCTGGAGCGACATCTTCCTCAACGAAGGCATGGCAACGTACAGCGAAGCGATGTTCTATGAACTCTCGGCCGGTCCCGAGTGGCTCTCGTGGTGGATGCAGAACGTTCGCTCCGTCAACGCCGCCGACCCGCGCTCGGTCTACGTCTACGACACCAACAACACCGGCTGGATCTTCAGCGGCAACACCACGTACAACAAGGGTGCATGGGTGTTTCACATGCTCCGCGGCATGGTCGGTGACGACACCTTCTGGACCATCCTCAAGTCGTGGCGCGCCATGTACTCCGGCTCGGGAGGCACCACCGACGACTTCATCGCCGTCGCCGAGGCCGTGAGCGGCCGCGATCTCTCCGACTTCTTTGACTTTTGGGTCTATCGCCCCGGCACGCTCGACCTGCGCAGCGGCTACCGCGAAGTGCTCGCCAACGGACGCGGCTTCGTGAAGGTCAGCCACCGCCAGATCCAGTCCGACTCGATCGGCACCATCAAAATGCCCGTGCCGATCACCTACTCCACCACCGGCCCGACCAACATCACCGAAACGCTGCAGCTCAACGGCTCGCGCATTCAGCATCATGTGAAGGCCGCCCGCGACGGCGAGCGCATCCCGTTTGGGCTGGTTGATGCAAACGACTGGGTGCTCGGCACGCAATGGAACGAGGACTACGTCCAGGGCCCGCCGGTTGTGCTCACCACCAGCCTCGATGCGCCCGGCACGGCGAATCTGCCGGGAGCTCAGACAATCACCGGGCCGCTCTCGGCGCTGAAGGTGTGGTTCAGCGATGCCGTGGACGTGAACTATCGCCAGACGTTCCTCGTTGACGCACAGGGCAAGCGCGTGAAGTCCGACCCCGAGCCTGACGACGCGGGGATGTTCCTGCGGCTGAACTTCGGGCGTCCGCTCGCGGCGGGCACGTACACACTGCGGATACCCAGCGGCGCGGTGACGCTGCAGACGGATGCCGCCGCCCCCAACGGCCGCACGCTCGACGGCGAAACCGTCAACGGCACGCTGCCCAGCGGCGATGGCGTCGCGGGCGGCGACTATGTGCTGACATTCACTGTTGAGAATCCGGCCGACTTCAATCGCGATGGGTTCGTCACGTTCGAGGATGCCGACGCGTTTGTGAATGCGTTTGAGTCGGGCGAACCTGGTGCCGATCTTGACGCCGACGGCATGCTCACCTTCGAGGACTTCGACACCTTCACGATGCTGATCGACGAGCAGTGATCTGACCCCAACGCGGCGTTGGACTATCGTTGTGTGCAATGGATGAGCCGACTTCAGCTTCGGTGCGGCAGAACTCATCCGAGTCGGCGTCAACCAGCGCGATCTTCATGCCGTGGTGCAGCAGGTGTGGCTATCCCAGGCTGCCGCAGAGTCGCCGCTGCACAGAATGCGGCTGGCATATCCGTGTCTATTCGCGAACGCAGCTTGAACCAGCGTTCATGATGGATGAACTGCGATGCACGCTGCGCGGACTTCTCTGGACCGCCCTTGCATGCCATCTGGTCGTGCTCGCGGTGCCAATCACGATTCTTGGAGCACTGCAAGACAGCTTGCTTTTTCGGCAACACAGCACTGCCATGTGGCTGTCGCTCTGCGTACTCCTCGCTGCAGTTGGCGCAGTGATCATTCGCCGCGGCGGTGTCGGCCGCGCCTTTGTCGTCGGGTGGACGATCGCGGCGATCGTCGGCACCGTTGTCCTGAGCATGTTCGCGGCGACGAGTGACGCCGAGTGGAACGACCTTTCGGATCAGAGACTCTTTCTGTGGGCGGCGCGTGACGTCACGGGCATTCTCGGGCTTGCCGTGCTTCTCGCGGCTTCGATCTCATCTCGTGCCACGAAGGCACTGGAGATTCGCGGCTCGCTTGTGTGGACCGCCGGAGCGTGCGCAGCACTCTCTTTGTTCATCACTGCGTGGACCTACTCCGTTCTGCTCGCTTCCGTTTTCGGCGTTGCGTACTTGGGATTTGCCGGTCCGCTGATTGGATGCGGTCTCATGCTCGCCGCTGTCTGGGGTTGGTTCCCGACCGTCATCCGCCAGAGCCGGTTCTACCGATCGTGGCTCGCGCACGCACCACGCTCGCTCGCATCGGACACACCAACGGCTTCGTAACCGCCGCCGCTCTTTCGAATGACGCTTCCACAGGACCGATCGCGCGAGCGTTCGACGCCGACGGCATGCTCACCTCTCAAGATGTCCTGGGGCTGACGCCCCGGGCTTGGCACTCGCGCCACCTCGCGGCCCGCGCTCAGCCGCCTACCTCGAACGCGGCAATGAAGGCGTCGAAGTCGGTGAAGTCGAGGAAGCCGTCGGCGTTGAAGTCGCCACCCGCAGCCCCGGCTTCAAACGCGCTCACGAAGCCGTCGAAGTCGGTGAAATCGAGAAAGCCGTCCGCGTTGAAATCAGCGGCAGAGCTTCCAATCTGGGCAACAAACGCCTCGTCGAGCCCGTGGTGGCGACCGGTCCCCGCGATCGTGCGGCCGTCGGCGCTGATGGCGTGCGCGGCGGTCAGCGTCCAATCTGGTGGCACAGCCGCGCCGAGAACGGCTTGCAGTGATTGCATGCCCTGGTCGCTGCGTCAGATGAACGCGCGCGAGCCGCTGGTGCCCACGATCGTGGTTCCGGCATCTGACACGGCGAAAGCACATGAGCTTGCGTCGCCGGGCAATGTGCCCAGGACCTGGACCGGGACATCGAGGTTCCAGAGTGCCGCGATCGAGTAGCCGCCTTGGCCATTTTGCCAAGCACCAACAACATGCAGTCCGTTCGCGCTCACGGCGTCGGCTTCGCTTCCGGGGCCGCCAAAGCCGGTGTATCCGAGATTCTGCATACCCGTCGCGGCGGTCCAGCGATAGGCCGTCGCGACGTTGAGACCGTTGAATACCGCAAGACCAACGATGACGCGGCCGTCGGCCGAGATCGCGCGGGCATCACTGCCGGGTCCGACGATCTTGGAATCATCAATGAAGGTCAGATGACCATTCGTCCACATCGCGGCGCGACGCGGTGCGCCCCGACCCTGCACGACATAGCCCGCGCCGACGGTGCCATCGCCCGACAACCCGAGCACGGCAGAGCGGGTGTTGAAGAGGCTCTCGCCGTCGGCTTGGGACCAGCTGAAGGCCTTCTCTTCGATGATGGTCGGGGCGTGCCAGCCGCCGGCGGACAAGCCATCGCCGGAGACGGCGAAGGCAGCGCTGATGAGATCAAGTTGGCCCTCGAAGAGCGGGTGCATTCCGGCGACGCGGGTCCAGCGGATGGCACGCTGCTGGCCGGAGACGGTTGCGCTGTTGATGTAGCCCCAGCCGACGACGGTGCTGCCGTCGGCGGACATGGCGAACGCCTGGCTGGACGAGTCCGGCGACACAGAGCCAAGACCGAGAAAGGAGTTTTGAGCCGTCGCAGTGTTGACGGCCAGAGCCGCGGCGATGAACTCGCAACATGCGGCAATGTGCGCATCGCGGTGGAGTGAGTCGCGTGCACCCGACGCAGCTCTCGCGTCCGCGCGCTTCATGACGAGCGTCGCGCAATCGCTATGGGCATTGCCGATGCACAGGACCGTGTCGCGGGTCGTCATCGAGGTCTGGCGAGGCATGATGTCATTCCTTTGTTCGCGCGATGCGGACGCACACCCGGCGCCGAGCGCCTGTGAGAGAAGAGACGCTCAGAGGGAGACCAGATACAGCGGGATGCAGATCCACGCGCAGAAAAGGTGACGCCGGCGCAGGAACGCCGTCAGCCGCGGGGCGTGAGATTGCCTTGCGTGCGTCAGCGCAGGCCACTCACGCGCGGCAACAGCCTGCGCGTTGCGTCCTTGACACGAGAATGTCCCGGCGCGGCTCAGCAGCCGGCTTCAAACGCGGCGACGAACGCGTCGAAGTCCTCGAACGTGAGGAAGCCGTCGGCGTTGAAGTCGGCGGCGGCCTGTCCGGCCTCGAACGCGGCGACGAAGGCATCGAAGTCTTCGAAGGTGAGGAAGCCGTCCTGGTTGAAGTCGGCCGGGCACGGGCCGCGGAGCGGGACGACGTTGAGCGGCGAGAGGATGGTGCCGTTGCTGACGAGGGTCTTGTAGTAGACCTTGCCGCAGGGCACGTTGAGCGTGGTGCCCGCGTCGATGATGAGCGTGTCGACGTAGACGGCTTCGCACACGGTCTGGCCGAGGCCGTCATTGTCACGCGTATCGACGATGGTGACGTCGGCCTGCGCGGGACCGATGCGCAGCGTGCCGATGGGGAACGAGCCGGGCAGGCTGGGGTTGAGGTTGTCGAGCGATGAGCCGCGGTCCATGCTCATGGCTTCGAGGGTCTGCGGGCCGCGGGCGGTGAGTTGGAGCGTGCGCCCGACCATGTCGAAGTTGAGGTTGCTGGCGATGGCGCAGTCGAAGTTGCCAGCGGTCTTGATGATGCTGCCGGTGCTGGGGCTGAGGCGTGCGCTGGCGTCCATGCTGATGCCGCCCTTGGCGTAGATGGATTGAACTGCCCGAGGTCCGAAGACGGGCGCGGCATAGAGACCAAGCGGATCGGCGGCGGCGGAGTTGGGCGAGCGAATGCCCTGCACATCACCGATGATGGTGCCGTTGTTGGTGAGCGTGCCGAGGATCGTGAGCGTGCCGTTGAAGACGGTGATGGTGCCGCCGGCGAGGTTGGAGAAGTTGCCGGCGATCTGCGTGTCGGCGTCGACGTCGAAGAGGCCGGCGTTGGTGACGGCGATGGCGTAGTCGCCGTAGCCCGAGACGGTGGCGCCGGCGGTGTTGTTCAGGCTGGATGTGGAGACGACGCCGCCGAAGTTGGCGAGCGAGCCGCGATTCTCGAGGAAGTTGGCGTTGAGCAGACTGCCGGGCAGCATCGTCGTGGAACCGGCGAACGTGGCGACGGTGGGCGTGACGACCAGTGATGCGCCCGCGCTGATGTCAAGCGACGACGGCAGGTCAAGGAGCAGCGTGCCCGCGCGGATGGTGGCCAATGCGCCAGCGGGAACGCTGGTGCGGTTCCACAGGCGCATGTCGGAGTTGGAGGTGGAAAGTTCGCTGCCGTCGGTGAGTGTGACGGTGTGGACGGATGCCATGAACGGCGCGACGGGAACGTTGAGCGTCGCGCGCGTGGCGCCGAAGGAGAAGCCGCCGGAGCGGGCGAGGGGCCCGAGCTCAGACACGAGATCGTTCTCCTGACTCGGGACGCTTGAGAGCATGGAAGCCAGCGAGGAGTAGCGCACGCTGTTGGAGGTGTTGAGTGGGAAGGGGTCGTAGCGGGGACCGAACTGGAGACGACGAACGCCGCCGCAGTTGTTTGCACTGCCTATCGCGATGCCGCCGCCACCGGCGAAGATCATGCCGCCCGCGTATCCGACGGCTTCGCCGAGGTTGTCGCTGGCGTCAACCGTGCCGGGGAAATGAGACGCCGCACTTGTGATGGACGAACCGCTCCGGGTGTAGCGCGTGACCATTCCGCCGTTGCCGCCGTAGCCGGGCATACCAACGACAACGGTATCGGCTTGCACCGAGAGCGCGTTGCCGAAGGACGAATCGACGCTCGAGACGCTGCCACGGAAGACGACGTTTGTACCGGTCCACTCCCAGAACCCCACGAAATCGTCACCGGGACTCGAAACACCAAGCAGGCCGGTCCGCATGGAGAGCACAGAGCCGAGCTGTTCAGAGTCAATAGTGCCTGTGAAGGACTTGAGGGCGTCGTAGGCCCATGATGTGCCGTTCCACTTGTAGAAGAAGACGGCACCGCGATTCTGATTGATGCTCGCCGTCGTGTCGTAGTTGGGAGCGCCGAGAAACGCGACATCACCATCGATCGCAACAGACCAACCGAAGAAGTCCTGAAAGGACGCTGCGGAATAGAACGCTTTACTCGTCTGCGTCCATGTGGTGCCCGAGCGCGTGAAGAAGTACGCCGCGCCCGCGTCCCCCTGATTGACCGAACTGATGACGATGTCTTCGTAGGGCGCACCGACGACGGCCCGATCGCCGCTGATGGCGACGGAGTATCCGAAGCGATCGGATGCTGTGCCGTCGGAGGCGACCAGTTTGGCCTGCTGCGACCACGTGGAGCCGTTGAACGTAAAGACGTAGGCAGAGCCAACGCCAGTACCGGTGCCAGTGTCTTCAACCGCGCCGACAATCACCGACGTGCCGTCGATGGCGAGCGAGGAGCCGAACTTTTTGCCGGCGAAGGGGTCGTTCGGCGTGATGCGCTGTTCGAGGATGATGCTTTCGTCTTGGACGCGATAGATGTAGACCGCGCCGGCGTCGGTCTGGCCGCCGGCATTCTCGTTGGGAACACCGACGACGAGCCGCGTGCCGTCGCTGGCCATGCGATTGCCGAAGTTGGCGTCCGCCTCAGGCGTGGGCGGCGCGATGGTGAGAGCGCGTGAGGGCTCTCCGCCGGAGACGCGGCGGAAGGCGAATGCCGCGCCTTGACCGGTGGCGGTTTTGGAGTAACTGAACGAGCCAATACCCACAAACTGGTCACTGATGGTGACGCTGCTGCCGATGAGTGCGCCGGCCTGGGTCTCGTTGGGCTGGAAGAACTGTCCCGAAGTCCAGATCGTGCCAGCGCGGGAGAAGTACACGCCCGCGCCCTGATTGGCGCCGACGATGCCGTCGAACGACTGGAAGCCCGCGACGACGGTGTCACCCTGAATGGCGATGGATGTGGGGAAGAAGTCGTTGCCAGCGGGTGAAGGGCGTGTAAGTTTGGATTGCTGGAGCCAGGTTGCGCCTGAGCCGGTGAAGACGTAGATCGCACCTTGGTTGCCGTTGGTGGTCAGATCGTGGCTCGACGCGCCGACGACGATGGTGCCGTTGTCGATGGCGACGCAGTTGCCGAAGTTGTCGAAGGCGAGGCCGTCGCCGGGATTGAGCGTGGTGCGCTTGGTCCACAAGCCGCTGCTGCGGGTGAACACCGACGCGGAGCCGCGATCGGTGAGCGTGACGTCATCGAACGGCGAGGCGACGACGCAGGTGTCACCTTGCAGCGCGACGCTGGCGCCGAACTGATCGCCCGATGCGCCGATGCTGTCGAGGAGTTTGGCCTGTTGCGACCAGACGCCTGCGGTGCGCGTGAAGACGTATGCCGCGCCTTGAGCGCTGCCAGCGGTGCCGGTCTTGGTGGGCGCACCGGAGAGGATGGTGTCGCCATCGAAATCAACCGAGACGCCGAGCTGGTCGCCCGCGGCGGAATCAGATGCCGTGAGCTTGGTGACTTGTGTCCACGTCGTGCCGCTGCGCTGGAACACGTAGATCGCACCGGCATTGTTCTTGCCCGGCAGGTCGGCACCGACCGCGCCGACGACCGCGGTGTTGCCCGAGATGGAGACGCTGCGGCCAAACTGATCGCTGGCGAAGCCATCGGCGGCGACGAGGCGGGCTTCTTCAACCCAAGCCGTGCCGGCCCAGCGGAAGACGATGGCCGCGCCGGCATTGAGCTTGCCCGCGGGGTCGTAGTTGTACGCGCCGACGATCATCGTGTCGCGATCGACATCGATGCTGACGCCGAGGTTGTCGTTGGCGGCGGGCGCGGAGTGAAGCATGATCGCCGGCTCGATCTGAGCGCGAGCGGCCACGCAGGAGACTGAGAAGACCACCATCGCAAGAAGACGCTCGAGACGACCAAGACGCATGAGATACCTCCCCCCGGGACAAGACCGGAAGCCGATTGAGTGTGCCCGAAAGTCGGGGGAAGGGCAAGGAAAACAGCGGGCTTGAGACGACAAACGTCCAGAAAGTGCGGTGTTTGCCGCGGCGCTGGCCCTAGCAGCCCGCCTCGAACTCGGCGACGAAGGCGTCGAAGTCCTCGAAGGTGAGGAAGCCGTCGGCGTTGAAGTCGGCGAGCGCATCGCCGGCCTCGAATGCGGCGACGAACGCGTCGAAGTCTTCAAAGGTCAAGAAGTCATCGTTGTTGAAGTCTGGCGCACACGCGAGAGCGATCGTCGCGGCGAGCGGCGTGTTGCCGTACCAGTAGTCATCGAACACGGCGAAGTCGATCGTCGTGCCAGCAACCGTCTGCACGCGCAGGTCAAATGCGCCGTTGTTGATTGCGGACCACACTTCGACGTTATTGACGCGGACGGCGACGGTCATGCCGCCGATGTCGCCGTGCCCGAAGACACCGCGAACGCGCACGGCGTCGGCGACACCCTCGGGCGCGATCCAGCGCAGCACCGTGGGCTCGGTACCGGGGCCGGGGTGCAGCGAGAGTTCACCCGGGAGAATGTTGTTTCGAACCTCGTTGGTGCGGTTGTGCCAGATGCAAGGCGTGTGATCCCCGTTCCAACCCCACCACTGATAGGTGCCGCCATAGTCACCGAAGTTCGTGTACGGGTTGAATGTGCCAAACCCGATGGGCGACCAGCCATAGGACCAGACGCCGTTGGGGTTGCCGTGATCGCCGGAGAATTCGGCGACGGGATCCCAGACCTGTGCCGCGGCGGGGAGACACGACACTGCGAAAGCGATGGCCGCGCGGGGAAGAAACATGATGTTCTCCTGGTTGGGGCGGCTGCGTTCGCGCACACCGAGGACGCATGCCGCCGAGATGTCGGCGCGATCGGCCCCGGAAGTCGCAGCGGCGCGGAAGTTCGCGCCGTCGCGGATGGAATGACATTCAAGTCGCGTGGCGACGCGCAAGCAAGAGAAAAAGCGTCCCAGATGGGCTCTGGGACGCGGGCATGAATCAGTTAATGGCGTTCGTGCGATCAGCGTGCGATCGCCGTGCAAGCCTCTGACGAACGCGTTGAGGCGCGTGATCGCGGTTCTCAGCACCCTGCCCCGAACGCGGCGACAAACGCATCGAAGTCTTCGAACGTGAGGAAGCCGTCTTGGTTGAAGTCTGCCCGCGCCCACCCGCCCTCAAAAGCACCGATGAACGCGTCAAAATCGTCGAACGTGAGGAAGCCGTCTTGGTTGAAGTCGGCGGAACAGGGCGGCGCTTGGAGCGCGAGCAGCGGCGAGGACGTAAAGCCAGACGTACTCGCCGAAAGCGAATTGCCACGATACGTGCCCGAGATGCGCACGCAGCAGGGCGTTGTCGTCGTGGGCAGCGCGGTGAGGTAGACACCAAACGGCGGGATCTGCGCGAGATTCTTCGGCCCGCTTCCGCCGAAGCGCGTGTCGTTGGCCCAGCCAAACGTCATGAGCGTGCGCGGCGCGCCGCCGCCGACATCGAAATACATCGCGGGAGCGGTGATGGGGAATGAGGAGACGTTGATGTAGGCGACACCGGGTCGATCGACCGAGATGTACGGCACACCGGGAACGGAAGTGACGCGCGCGACGACGGCGACAGTCCGCGGCGGAAGCGATGACACATTGATGAGTTGATTGGCGCTCACGCCATTAACGAGACCCGCGATCGCTCCGCCACCGGACAAGTTGGTGAGATACGCGGTTTTTGGGGCTCCGGCGAAGAACGGGTTGTCGCCGCTCGGACCCGGTGGTGTAGACACGATCTCAGAGCTCGAGAGCGTGTAGCTCAATGACGAGCGAACATTCGCCGCCAATGCGACGAAGCCGGGAAGAGCTTGCCCGACGACAACGCCATCGAAGCGTCGGCTCAAGCCACCCGCAGCTCCGAACGAAGCGGACTGAAGTGAGAGATCAGAGGCGAAGAGCCGGATGGTGCCGCCACTGCCGCCGAAACCGGGTCCGCCGTTGCCGCCGGTGCCGCCGCGCCCGCCCGGACCACCATCACCGCCGCGACCGCCATTGCCGCCGTTGCCCGAGCCGGCGCTGCCACCTTGACCACCTTCGCCGCCGCCGCCGCTGCCGGTCATGTCTGCCCCGAAGTTGCCGGGCTGACCCGCGCCAGGGATGGAAGCGTCGCCGCCGCGTGCGAGCACGGTGCCGCGGAAGATGACGCGACCGAGCGCCCCGAGCTCGAATGCGCCGCCGCCGCCACCACCTGCGCCGCCATCGCCGCCGCGTCCACCGGGGCCGCCGCCACCACCACCGCCGCCGATGCCGCCGTTGCCGCCGCGACCGCCTGAGACGCACGAGGTCGCGCCGCCGCCGCCGCCACCACCGCCGGAACCGCCCCAACCTCCAAAGCCACCGCCGCCGCCGCCGGAGCCGCCCGAACCGGACACGCCGCCCGCACCGGCGATGAGATCCTTCGTCGTGTCGATTCCGAGCAATGGGCTCGTGCCGTTGGCAAGCGGCTGCTGGCCGTCGTTCCCGTTCGTCCCCGGGAAACCGATGGAGCCAGGGTTGCCGTCGGAACCATTGCCGCCTTGTCCGCCGCTCGCATAGCCACCGCCGCCGCCGCCGCCGATGAGCCCGCCACTTCCCGAAGTTCCCTGAAGCCCGCCGAGCACGACGGCGCCACCGACTCGCACCGACTGCAGGTGGGCCAAGCGGCCAAATGCAAGCGAGCCCGTGTTGCCATTTCCAGCAATGGAGCTTGAGCTTCCACGCCCGACATTGGCGAAGACTTGATAGCCAGGACTGCCGTCGCCGCCGCTTCCGCCGTTTGAGAAGATGCAGAAGTTTGGCGTCCCACCGTCGCCACCCTGCCCGACATCAAGATTGGGCGAGAGGTTGCCTAGCTGGACCCCGCCTTGGCTGCCCGCGCCCGGAGCACCACCATTGCCGCCGCCTGCGTTGCCCCCCAGGCCGTAGGCACTCGCGTCGATGATGGTGCCGGTATTGACGATGAGATCGCCGCCGACCAGAACGCGCGCGGGGAATGGACCGCTGATGGTGATCACCTGCGATGCCGGGATTGAAAGATCGCCGCGCACGTAGAACGTGGCGACGCCGTCGAGAAGCCTGGCGGTGTACGGGGTGCCGAAGAACGTCGAACCGCCGCCGGCACCAGTGATCTCGAGGAAATTCGTATTAATGTCGGTCTGTGCCGCGGCACCCGCGGCGATCGAGAGCGTCAACGCCGCGCCGAGCAGTCGAAGACCAGCGCGTGCGCCAAGGTTTGCCTGCCCACGTCCGGAAACAAGATTCTTCATCGCAGCATCCTTCATGGCGATCTCTCGCTCAGCATCGCGGCAACGACCCGCGACGCCGCCTCTCACGGCAGTGCAATCAGATGGCCGCGAGATGACCCCAAAGACTAGCGGCGACCAGAAAAAGACACAAGAAAAATCGACACGCGGCCGCATTCGAGCTCGCGATCTCGCGACATGCCGCCTGCATCGCGACTCGCTCGGCCCACGAAGCACCACACCCGCGCACCATCGCCGCACGGGTGGGAGAAATGCTCAGATCGTGATCGCGCTCAACACCCCGACTCAAACACAGCGACGAATGCGTCAAAGTCCTCGAACGTCAGGAAACCGTCGACGTTGAAGTCGGCATTGGCACTCCCCGCCTCGAACGCTGCGACGAACGCGTCGAAATCCTCGAAAGTCAGGAAGCCGTCTTGGTTGAAGTCTGCGGCACACTCCAGTTCAAGCAGAATGTAGTCGAGGCCGTAGGCATACCTGAGACCCGTCGACCTCGGGTTTGCTCCGACGACTTGCGTACGCCACGTGTTGTTGCCTGCCGCCAGATTGAACGCGCCCAAGTACACTGGACCCGTTGGGAGCACAAGATTGGCGTAGAGATCAAGCGGCGTTCCGGCCTGCCCGTTGATCGTGTGATGGTGGATGCCAAAGTCCGGGGCGGCCGTGAAGGACCCGTAGACGCGATAGCGCCCGGCGCGAGCGACTGGAAACGACATCTGCAACGTGCTCCCCACCGGACCACCCGCCCAGAACTGCTGCGTGTCCGCGCTCCATCGGCCGAGGAACCCCTGCATTGTCTGATAGCCCGTCGTGCCTGTTGATCGCGTCCACGAACGAAGCTCGGCTTCGATCGGCACGAGCGCAGGACCACGCAGGGCTGCAGTCAGCGATTGCCGTGATCGCAGCAGCAACACCTGCCGCATCGTCGCGCTTTGCGACGGCGTGAAGTCACTGATCGGATGGTAGTACGACATCGCGTTCGAGCGCGGCAAAGTGAACACGGTTCCGTCGAGCGTCACGCTTGTCGCACTGCACTGTGTCGCCGACGTGTTCACAAACGGATCGGGCTCGGTTTCGTCGCGGCCATCGTTGTTGAAGACAGCGGCGTCTCGACCCGCATTGATGTAGGCGGATTGCGCGGCGGACACTGATGCGTAGATGCCAGTGAAGGTGTGCGGCAGGCCGAGGTAGTGCCCGATCTCGTGTGCAAACAGGCCGATGTTCTGCACGCCGCAGACAGTCGTACCGCTGAAGCCGGGCATCCCGATGAAGTTGAGGTCGGTCCACGAAAAGCCACCTCCGGTCGGCGACGCGTTCGGGCCCCAACGGAAGAACACGGTCATGCGCTCGGGTGTCTGTGCAGCAACGGCGTTGGCCGCGGCCACCATCGTGGACCAGTTCGCCTGTGTGTTGCTCTCGAGGTTGTTGATGAGCGTGCTGTTGAGATACTCGACATCACCCGAGCCGAACGCCGGATTGAACGTCAACTGAATGCCCGACGACGCGAGAATCTCGTTCGCCTTGTTCACCCACTGCTGCACCTGCGACGGCGTGATCTGCACGCGCCGACTCCCATTGTCGTCGCCGACAAAGACGGCACGCACGCGCATCGAGATGGTCGGGAGCGGATACGGCAAGCCCGGCCAATCCGCAGGCCCGATCCGAGGCCCGAAACCCGGCGCGGTGACCCCTGCACTCTGGTCCGTCCTGTCGGATGCGACTCCAACAAGACTCGACATGTGATTGCCGAGCAGCCAGTCGTCGGTGATAGCCTGGGTTCTCTGCCGCGCGGCCTCGTCGAGATGTTGATTGACCCATCCCGTCGGCGTCAATGACTCGCCGGGCTCATGCACGGCAACCGCCGCCGAGACGGCGGACGCGATCAAGCTGAGAGTCATGCTCCAACTCCTCGGGCTTCAGTGTGCGGCCGGACGCCAGCAGACATCTCGCCAGCGCTCCCGCTCCATCGGGCAACAAATCGCGATTGCTCCCGTCCATTCGCAATGGCTGCCACGATCAGTGATCGCAGCAACCATTCTTATCGGACTTTTATGAAAACGCGCCGTTCAAGAAATCAGGCGCGATGGACCGAGAGCAACGTGTCGTTCCGCGCCTTCGGACCTGCAGCCCGTCAGTTTGGGCAAGCCAGTCCGATCGCGCGGGGATGTGTGCACCGGCTCGGTATGTCTGCCGCATCCGGTGCGCAAGAACAGCCGATGCTGCGGGGCCATGGATGAGACCCCGCACACGCAGCACGGCACGGACGGTCACTCCCCACTTGAGGGTACTGCTATGCCCGCCCTGAAACTGCACCCCGCGACCCGCAGCCCTGACGCCGACCGCTCGACCTTCCCGTGGCTGCGACTGCGCCGGGCGGAAGACGAGCCGCGGCAGGGGCCGGTGAGCCGCATCGGTCGCTGGGCGCCGGGCACTTCGCCGTCGAGCCCCGACGCACACCCGTTGCCGGAGGGAATGGACTCGATCGCCAACGTCGAGTCGGCGTTGGAGGATGTCGAGGCTCGGATGCGCAACCTGCGCGAACTCTTGGGCCGCGACGCGTTTAACGGCAACGACGACGACCCGCGAGCGGCGTAAGCACGTGTCAGTCTGGTTCGCTCGTCTGTTGTTTGACGCACCCGTTGACCGACATGCCGCCGCCCGTCTGGGCGGGCGCAGCGATCCGAATCATGTGCCTCTGCCGCGACACCGAAGGCCTCGGGCGGTGGATCGTGCCTTCGCGGTGAGTTGCAACGCCCCACGGTCCCACGCGTTTGATGGAAATTGATGGGCGTACACCGCACCGCGAGTGAGGCTCGCCGCGTCGGGAGCGAAACCAGCGAACCGCCGGCAGACACGGCACCGCCGATCACGCCCGTTGCGGAGCACGGCCAGTGTTGACATTTGGCGAGGGCTCAGCGAACTACGGCGTCAATTCGATCGTCGTGCTCTGACCGAACACGAATCGCCACGCGCCGGACTCGAGTCGGCAGACGTGCGTAACGCGATACGCCGCCTTAAAGGGCTTGCCGTCAAACGTGCCGTCGTCGTGGAGGATCGCCGTGGCGAGCACAACTCCGTTTGCGATCTCGCGGACCTGCACGTCCGAGATTTTCTGGGTGACCATTCGCACTTCCCCGGATCGACGGGAGGCCAGATAACGATCGCGCGGCAGGCATCGGCCGAGCGAATCGACGTAGCAGTAGTCGTGAGCAAGCATCGCTTCCAACGCGTCGATGTTGCGCGTCTGGAGTGCTGTCGATCTTTCCGCAAGCAACGTTGTGATCGCTTCGGTGAGCATCTCACCAGTTTATCGCGGTACGTGCGGTTGCGTGCTTCGCGAGACACGGCAGATCGAATCCAATCGTGATGGGTCCGGTCGAACACCGGGCTGACTGCGATCGTGCGGATGAAGTGGACGTGGATCCGCTCAAACACCTGCGATCACCTCACCAACTTGAACGGCGTGGGAGGATGTTGAGGCTCGGATGCGCAATCTGCGCGAACTCTTGGGCCGCGATGCGTTCAACGGCAACGACGACGACCCGCGCGCGGCGTGATCGCACGCGAGACGCGGACCACTTGGACATTCAGCGACCTGTGGCACGATCATCCGCGGCTCTGCACGGATGATCGTGTGTCTTTTTCACGAACATCGAGATCCCACGATCACGCCCCCAAAGCCGGTCGTGATCGCGGCACGTGGAGTGGCGTGAACGTCCGCCGCGCTACGCTCGCGGATGGAGTTGCTTGGGGTTCATCACGTCGCGATCATCTGCTCGGACTATGCCCGCTCGCGGGCGTTCTACACGCAGACGCTCGGGCTCGTCGTGGTGCGTGAGGAGTATCGCGCGGAGCGGCGGTCGCACAAGCTGGATCTGGCGCTGCCCGACGGCACACAACTGGAACTGTTCAGCTTTCCTGACCCGCCGCGGCGCGTGACCATGCCCGAGGCGTGCGGGCTGCGGCATCTGGCGCTGCGGGTGGCGGATGTGAAGGCGGCGGCGGCGGAACTGACGGCCAAGGGCGTGGCGGTCGAGGCGATCCGCATCGATGCCGCGACGGGGAAAGCCTTTACGTTCTTTGCCGACCCGGATGGGCTGCCGATTGAGCTGTATGAGGAAGGGCGGCGATCCACCTAGAGTTGATCGTGAGCGCCGGAGTGCCCATCTCGGGACAGACGCACGCGGATCTCCTCCAAAGGATGGTGGACGCGGTGGAACTGGTACGCCAACGACTGCTGAAGGCGGCACGCGCGCTTGCGGGTGCTGGCGTCGATTATGCCGTGGTCGGAGGCAATGCAGTTGCGGCATGGGTGGCGACCGTGGATCGGGCGGCGGTACGCAACACGCAGGACGTGGATGTGCTCATTCGGCGTGCGGACTTTGAGGCCGCGCGACAAGCGCTTGAGGCGGCGGGATTTGTCTATCGGCGTGCGGCTGGGCTTGATCTATTTCTGGACCATGCCGGAGCGTCGCCGCGCGATGCCGTGCATGTGATCTTCGCGGGCGAGATGGTGCGTGAGGGTGAGCCAGGCCCGAACCCGGACGTGAGCGAATCGCAGGACTTCGGGTCGTTTCGGCTGGTTTCGCTTGATGCGCTGGTACGGATCAAACTGACCGCGTTTCGGCGCAAGGACCAGGTTCACCTGCTGGACATGCTCGGCGTCGGGCTGATTGACGCCACATGGACCAAACGACTCCCGCCCGCGCTGGCGGCACGGCTGCAAGAGTTGATTGATTCGCCCGAAGGGTGACCTGCCGTCCGGTCGACTGCGTCACTTTCGGAGGACGGTCGCAAGACACCCGGCGTCGTGTCCGATATCTTCTGTCATGCGCTATGCGATGATCATGGCCGGCGGCGCCGGCACCCGACTCTGGCCGATGAGCCGCAAGGACCTGCCCAAGCAGCTCATCAAGTTCATTGGCCCCAAGGGCAACGCGAACGCGGGGGCCAATGCGGCACCCGGCGGGGCGGCCCAGCGCTCGCTCCTCGAGATCGCGGCGCAGCGACTCGAAGGCGTCGTGCCCGCAGAGCGGCGCTACATCTGCACCGCCGAGGCGTATCGCGGCGTGATCCGGCGAGACCTGCCCGCGTTTGGCGACCAGCAGATCCTCGGCGAGCCCACGGGGCGCGACACGGTGAACGCGGTCGGCTTCGCCGCGGCGATCCTGGAGAAGATTGATCCGCAGGCCGTGTTCTGCGTGCTGACGGCGGACCACATCATCGAGCCGCAGGAGACCTTCCAGCAGCGGATGGACCTGGGCTTCCGCCTCGTCGAGCAAGACCCCAAGCGCCTCGTCACGTTCAGCATCAAGCCGACCTACCCGGCCACGGGCTTTGGCTATGTCGAGCGCGGCACGCCGATCCGCGGCGTCGCCGGCGCGGACAACCTCGCCTTCCACGTCGCACGCTTTGTCGAGAAGCCCGACCTGCCCCGCGCGCAGGCCTACGTCGAGAGCGGACACTTCGGCTGGAACAGCGGCATGTTCGTGTGGAGCGCGGCGACGGTGATGGAAACGCTGCGCAAGTTCAAGCCCGAAAGCCACGCCGGCATGCTGCAGATCCAGCACGCGTGGGGCACCGCCAAGCAACAGGAAGTGATCGCCCGCGTCTATCCGACGCTGCCCAAGATCAGCGTTGATTACGCCATCATGGAGCCCGCCAGCAAGAGCAAGGAGTTCTCCGTCTGCACCGTGCAGATGGATGTGAACTGGCTCGACGTCGGCTCGTGGCCCGCGTACGGCGAAACGCTTCCCGCCGATGCCAGCGGCAATCGCACCGGCGGTGCGGGTGCATCGCTGGTTGTGCAAGGCCGCAACAACCTCGTCGTCAGCGGCACGCCCGGACACACCGTGACCGTGTTGGGCGCAGATGACCTGATCGTCGTGCACACCGCCGACGCAACGCTCGTCATGCCCCGCAGCAAGGCGGAAGAGCTCAAGACGCTGCACGGCATGGTGGATGAGAAACTGAAGTGAGACGCGCCGCGAGGCTGATTCTGGGTCGACGCGCGATGCGTGCCACTGATGACCGTGTCTGCGAGGGAATCAGAGGTTCTGACGTGATGGCGTGAGACACACTGAGATGCTCGCAGAGCCGAGCATCTCAGTGGCACGATGCCACTCTTCGCGATTGCTCAGCGACCGCGGCCTGGGATGCGGCCGTTGATGCGCTTGGGCGGCAGTTTCGTCGGCACCAGGCCGCCGGGGAACTTGCTCGCGTCGACCTTTGACGGATCGGTCGCGGGCACTTGCAGGTTGGCCGCGGCTTCCATGCGATTCACCTTGGCCGGCGGCTCGGGCGGCGGCGGGGTGTTGCCAGGCAGGACGGGGCGCAGGCCGCCTTCGGGACGTCCGCCCTTGCTCTCGCCGCGCCAGCCTTCGGGGCGCGGCGAGGGAACGAAGTCGGGATAGTCGAGCTTGGGGATCTCGGCGTTGACGAGCATCTCGATCTGCGTGAGCAGTTCGCCCTGCTCCGGGGTCACGAGGCTCCACGCGATGCCGCCGCGGCCGGCGCGGGCGGTGCGTCCGATGCGGTGGACGTAAAGGTCGGGGTCCTCGGGCAGGTCATAGTTGATGACGTGCGACACGCCGTCGGCGTCGATGCCGCGGCTGGCGAGGTCGCTGGCGATGAGCACGCTGAGCGAGCCGGACCGCAGTTTCTGCATCGTGCTGGTGCGCTTGCCCTGCGACATGTCGCCGTGGATCGCGTGGGCCTCGATGTTGTGCTTGTGCAGATACGTCACAAGGTCATCGCAGGTGCGCTTCAGGCGGCAGAAGACGATGGTGAGCGCGGGCTCTTCGTGGGTCAGCAGGTGCAGCAGCAGTTTGCGCTTGTCCCACTGATTCACGGGCAGGTGATACTGCTCGACCAGCGACACCGTCAGTGAGCCCGCGCTGGTGACGACCTTCTCAGGCTCGACCATGTGGCGGCGGGCGAGTTTCTCGATCTCGGGCGAGATCGTCGCGCTGACGAAGATCGTCTGGCGGCAGCCGGGCTGGCCGGGGTTGCCCGGCGGCGGGCAGAGTTCGAGGATCTTGCGGATGTCCTCGCGGAAGCCGATGTCGAACATGCGATCGACTTCGTCGAGCACCGCGAAGCGCAGGTTGTTGAAGTGGATGATGCCGCGCTCGCGCATGTCCATGATGCGGCCGGGGGTGCCGACGAGGATCTGCGCGGCGTTCTGGACCTTCTTGGCCTGGGCCTGGATCGCCTGCCCGCCGTAGATTGTCACGGCGCGGATGGGGGTGAACTTGGCGAGGTCGTTGATCTCTTCGGTGATCTGGATGGCCAGCTCGCGGGTCGGGGCGAGGATGAGCGCCTGGAACTGCACGTCCTTGTGGCACATATGGACGATCGGCAGGCCGAACGCGGCGGTCTTGCCGGTGCCGGTCTTGGCCTGGCCGAGGATGTCCTTGCCGGTGAGGGCGAGGGGGATGAGCTTGGCCTGGATGGCGGTGGGCTTGGAGAAGCCGGCGGCATGAACGCCCTTGAGGACGCTGGAACGCAGGCCGAGCTGGTCAAAGGTGAGCGATTCGTCGAAGACTTCGCTCTTGGGCTTGATGTTGGGGCCGTGGTGCACCGGCGCGTGGACGGTGGTGTGATGGTCGGCCGACGAATCGGCCGGTTGGGCAGCCTGTTGGCCAGCCTGTTGGGTGGCGGCATCGGAAGGGCCGCCGGCAACGCCCGAGGGCTCGCCCTGCGTGTCGGAAGCGGGGACGTGAACAGTTTCGTTGGAATCGGTCATTTCGTCGATATTCTAGGGACGTGCCGTCGCGGGAGCGCGGCGGGAGTGCAGGGCGTGGCTTTCGCCACGCCGCGAAGGAGCGCGAGACGAGATGTCGTTGGCCGCCTCACAAGCCGGACTTGCCGCGATGCCCGCGCGTTCGGCGAGCGATGACGCAGCGACGCCGCGCCGATCGTCGCGCGGGAAGTCCTCGGGCCGGGGCGGTTCATCCCGCGGCAAGGGGCCCAAGGGAAAGAAAGGCTCGGCCAAGAAGCGGCGTCGTATCCCGCGCGGGGCGCTGGTGCCGCTGATCGGCTCGCTGCTCTTTCACACGGTGCTGTTCGCGGCGATGTTCGTGACGCGCCCTGACCCACTGCGGACCCGGCAGCTGACGGACATCGAAGGGTTCGAGTCGATGCTGGCGATCCCGCCGCCGCCGATGCCCGACCCCGAGCCGGTGCATGAGATCGCCGCGCTGCCCGAAACAGCACCGGCCGCCGCGGCAGAGAGCAGCCCGATGGATGACTTCGCGCAGGCCGCGAGCGCGAGTGCCGTGAGTCCGACGTTCTTCAATCCGGTCACGGCGGCCCCGCGTCAGGCGATACCGAGTTCGACGCCGGTGTCGCGCTTGCCCTCAAAGCCCAAGGCCGAAGCGCCCAAGCCGGCGCCCGTGCCGCGCGGCGCGGGATTCGGACAGGTGCAGGCCCAGCGCGCGACCAAGGTGGTGTACGCGGTGGACATCTCGGGGGCGATGGTGCCGGTGCTGCCGTTCCTTTTGCAGGAACTGCGCCGCAGCGTGGAGCGCCTCGACGAGAGTCAGTCGTTCCAAGTGGTGTTCTTCCGTGCGGAGGATGAGCAGTCCGAGCCGCCGCCGTCGCTGGGTGATGCGCTCTTGCGGGCGGACCGGACGAACAAGCGCAAGCTGGATCGCGTCGCCGACAACGTCTTTCCGGGCGGACGCTCGGACCCTCTCTCGGGTCTGTCGGCGGCACTCCAGCTCAAGCCGGATGTGATCTTCCTGCTGAGCCGCAACATCCGGCGCACCGGCACCGAGACGCAGACGGCGGATGATGTGCTGGCGCATCTGGACGCGCTGAACCCCAAGGACCGGCGCGGCCAACGGCCCGTCGTCATCAAGACCGTGCAGTTCATCGACGATGACCCCACCGGTCTCTTGCAGGCCATCGCCAACAACCACGGCGACGGCGATGGGTCGTATCGCGTCATGTCGATCGCAGAACTCAAGAAGCAGAAGTGAGCCGGACGGGCCGCACGGCGCGTCGCTTCAGTAGCGCATCTCCACGCGCTTTGCCGCGGCGTGCAGCGTGATCGACTTCGCATCCGTCGGCTTGGTCTCGACGCCGTCGACAATGACGCCCGTGAGCGGTCGTGCGTCGGGGTTCACGAGTACAAGTCCTGTCTCGGGCAGTTGCGCGGGCAATGAGCCGATGTCGAAGACGACCGAGCCTTGACCAGCCTGTCCGCCCGTCGCGCGAGACATGGTGTAGGACACGTTGCCGCCGAGCGTGGGGAAGTTGGCGACGCGTACCGGCGCACCTTCGGCACGCCCTTCATCGAGCCACTTGGCGAGCACGCCCGCGCCGAGCACGAGTGCGCCGTCGCTGGGCCGCTCGTGGACAAACATCGCGCGCACCGCGTTCACATAATCGCCGCCGACCCACGTGTGCGGCATATCACCGACGAAGCGCGGCGTCTTGGGGTCGCGCCAGACGATCTCGCCCCAACTGTTCCAGCCCTGCGGCCGCTGATCGCGGAAGTAGAAGTCGAGCATCTCGTGCGCGCGATCGGGCCGCCCAAGATAGAGCCACGAACCGATGATCCGCGTCTCGTACGGCGTGTAATCGTGCCACTCCAGTTTGCCGTCGCGACGATCGGTGAAGAACTTCCACTGCTTCTCGAAGGTGTCGTGCAGCGCGGGCTCGGGGATGCGACCAAGTTCGCCGCACGGCCAGAGCCCCACCGTCGTGCTCGTCGCGTCAAAGTCGCCCAGCTCGACACAGCCGGGGATGAAGTCGATGTTCTTGTTCTTCATCGCCAGGCGCATCGAGTCGTAGAGACACTTCGCGTAGTCGTCGCTCAGACTCTGGAATCGCTTGACGAGATCGGCGCGCTTCAAGATCGTCTCGATGGTCGTCGCGTCCTTCAGACCCTTGAGCACGAAGAACGAGTCCCAGTACGAGTGCATCGGCTTGGCCGAGTAGCCCTCGTGGCTGATCGACTCGGTGACCAGGCCGTACTTGGCTCGCTGCTCCGGCGGGCCGTCGCGATACTCGGGCGTCATGCGCTGGTTGCGCAGGTACTCGATGTAGTCCACGGCCTTTTCCACCCGCGGCAGCATGCGCGTGAGAAACTCAGTGTCGCCGGTGAACTTGTAATAGGTCAGGATCGCGTAGATCAACTGCCCGTGGCTGTCGTGCTCGGGCACCGGGTCTGGCCCGCGCCGATCGACGACGCACGGCACCTTGCCGCTTTCATACTGATACGGCGCGTACCACTCGATGAACTGCTTGACCTTGTCGGCGTGGCCGGTGGCGAGCATCGCCGCGCTGGTCATTGAGCCGTCGCGGATCCACGATCGCTCATAGCAGCGCGAGCCGGGCTGGATGGCGGGGCCGTCGCGATTGATGAGGATGTACGCCTGCGTGCTCTTGAAGGTATTGACGAGCCGATCCGCCGAGGGCGGCAAGGTGAGCGATGCGATGTTGAGTTCGCGCGTCCACCACGCCTTGGCGCGGCTGAGCACGGCTTCCATCGACTTGGCCGTGTTCGCACCCGGCGCGACCGCGAGGCGCGATTGCTCGTGCATCGGAATCGCCAGCGCGAACTCCGCCGTCGCCCCCGGCGGCAGCGCGAACGGATAGTGCAGCGTCATCGACGCGAAGCCGACTTCGCAGCGTGCGGCGATTGAGGTGCGGAGCGTGCCATCGGCGAAGCGGGCGGCGATGTCGCCGTCGCCGTAGGTCGCCGCGCTGACCAGATCAGGATTGGTCACGGTCACGACCCGCGGCACGCCGTCGACGAGCACGGCCTGGGCCGTCCGCCGCTTGCCCATCGCGATCGTGTTGATCGGCGCGACGCCGCCGGTGATGTTCAGCGCCTGCCACGGTGGGGTGACTTGATAAGGAACCACGGCAAGTCCGAGTTTGCCGCCGAGAAAACTGCCGCTGGTGTTGGTGATGCGATAGCGGGCGTAGACCACCGACTCGCCGGGCTCGCCGTCGGGAATCGCGCTGACATCGAGCGTGAACTTGGGATGCGTCCATGTGACGTGCGGGATGGGCAGGTAGCCGCTCTCGAGCGTGTGCGAGCGCTCGACATCGTTCCATGTGACGAGTTGGGCCGCGTTGGCAGAGGCGCCCGCGCCGGCGGCGTCGCTCAGGCTGACGATCGGCATGATCGACGGGCCGAGCCGGGCGGTTTCGATCAGGCCGTCTTCGTTGATGAGGCATTCCTCGGTGTCGTCGGCGACACCGACCACGGTCCAGTATGCCTGCTCGCCGTACGCATAACGCGGCAAGTGTCCGCGCGGCAGCAGCGACGCGGCATGTGACATTATCGCGTTGGGTGTCTGGGCGACGTCGGGCCCGAGCACGCGCACCGACTCGGTCTTCAGCGTCGGAATGCCGCTGGTGGCGACAGCGCCGAGATCGGGGCTGGTGATGCGGATGAAGCGGGCTTCGCTCTCGGGCGTGGGGACAAAGACGCGCCGCGCGGTGTTGCCGCGGATGGTGGTTGATGCGGTCCAGTTCGTCGCGTCGTCGCTGAGCGCGACGTCAAGATTCGTCGCGACCGCATCGGCGGGGAAGGCGATCTCGACGCCGCCGACTTCGCGGCTGGCGCCCAAGTCGCCGGTCATCTCGCCGTGCTTGTTCTGGTCGGTCGTCCATGTCGGCTCGGCGGGAGCCGTCTCGGGTGGCAGCGGCTCAAACGTCAGCGTGTCGAGATCAATGAATCCCTTGCCGCCGCTGCTGGCGGCGATGCCGATCTCGATGAAACCGAGTTTCTTCATCGGCGTCGGACCGGCCGGACCCCATGCGAAGGAGATGTGGCGAGGGCGATAGACGATGTGCTTCCACGCGGTGGGGAACTTGAAGGCGCGGCGGTTGACCCACCAGACGTTGTCGCCGCTTGGGTCAACGAGTTTGAACTCGAGGTTGTTGTCCGGGCACTCGCCGCGGATCCAAAACCCGACGCGGTAGTTGCTGGGCATGTCGATGGGCGTGGGGCGGCGGATGACGACGAAGCCCGAGCCTTTGGTGAAGTCGTAGTTGAGACGGATGGCCTTCGAGGTACCAGCATCCTTGCCCGCAGCACCAGCGTCTTTGCCGGGTGCAACCGCGAGCGATGCGGTCACGCCATCAGATGCGATGACAGTCCATGCCGCGGGGTCGTCGCAGGCGTCGAGCAGCGTGGAGGCGCTGGCCTTGGTCGGCGCAGTTGCGCCCTCTTGGGCGTGGCTCAGCGATGCCGGCAGCAGCGCGAGTAAGGCCACCGAGGTAACTACACGAATGAAATGATTCGCACGGCTCAACACCACGGCACACCTCGCAGAAAGACCGTCAATCGTCCCCGGAAGTCGACGCGCTGCCGAGCGGGCATGTCGTCCGCGCCGCCAGCAGGTCGGCTCACCCGGCCTCAATCGCCCAGCATGAAAGCGTTTACAGTGTCCCGATGCACCGTATCGCTGTCAACACATTGCAGTTCGTTTGCGACGGTTCCAAAACGAACCACGCCCGACCTCAAGGGCCGGGCGTGTCTCGAAAGTGGAGGCAAGGGGACTCGAACCCCTGACCTCATCCATGCCATGGATGCGCTCTACCAAAACTGAGCTATGCCCCCATTTTGCTCCGGTTGGCCACCGGTGCGGGGTCCGCGGCACGCCGCGGCATTCCACTTGTCCATCAACCTGCCTGGCGAAGCGGCATGCCGCCCCGACAGGGAAGAGATCGTAGTGCGTCGGCCCGATGGGTCAACACCTTCACCGCCAATGCGTTGGACCCAAGCAAAATCCGTTCAATCGGACCCTGCTCGGCGGCTCAGGATGGCGTCGGTTCGCGCGAGGCGGCCCCCAGCACGGCGTCGGCACCCTCGATCACGCGTTCCACGCTGATGTGTTCGATGGCGCAGCGTTCTGGGTGGTCATTTGCGCTCTGGTCTTCGGCCAAGGTCGGGTCGGCCACGATGATCCGCTCCGGGCCGCTCGCGCGCGTCGGGATCGTCGTCCAGCGATGGTCGGTCGGGCCAAACAGCGAGACGAGCGGCACGCCGAACGCCGCCGCGATGTGCCGCGGGCCGGTGTCGTTGGTCACCATGAGTCGCGCGTCGCGCACGATCGCCTTCAGACTGCCGATGCTGTTGCCCAGTGCGGCCAGCGACACGCAGCGCGCGTGCGACAACTCCGCGATCGACTCGATGATCGCGCGCTCACCCGGCGAACCGTTGAGCAGGATGGTGCAGCCGTACGCGTGAAAGAGATGATCCGCGAGCGCGGCGAAGCGTTCGGGCGGCCAGCGCTTCGCCGGGTTGTTCCCGCCCGGGTTCAGCACGGCATACGCCTCGCCCGGCGTCAGCCCGGCGCGCTGCTTGATCTCCGCGGCCTTTGCCTCCTGCTCGGGCGTCACACCCAGCGACAGGCAGGCGTCACGTCCGATGGCGGTTGGGCGGGCGGCGTTGTCGGCGGCGTCGGCGTGCTCGCCCAGCAGTTGATCGGCGAGGCGGTGGTAGTACTCGCACGCAGGGATCATGGCCCATGCGCCGCTGGCGGTCTTGGGGGCGATGAGCTTCTCGGTGAGCAGAATGCCGCGGAGATCGCGGTCATAGCCGACGCGGCGCGGGATGTCGGCCAGGCGGGTGATGAGGGCGGTCGAGAACGAGTTGGTGAGCAGGAGTGCGGCGTCGTAGCGACGCGGACGTACCTTGGCCGCGGCGTGCTTGGGGCTCATCACGCCCTGCGGCAAATGCACGTGCAGCTCATCAAACAGTGCCGAGCCAGCGAGCAACTCATCCATACCGGGGCGGACCAGGCCGCCGATGAAACAGCCGGGCAAGCCGCGTCGCAGGCGTGCCAGCGCGGGCGTCGCCATAACACAATCGCCCAGCCACGACGGCATGACGATCAAGAGGCGCAGCGGACGGATGGAGTCTCGCGAAGACACGGAGACGATTGTAGTTCCGGCGTCGCACATCGCACGCTCAACAAGACGTGATCAGCGATCAAGCTTGCCCGGCGTGATCGCCTCGCTGATGCAGCCGCATTCGACACATTGGCCGGCGGCAAGCCCGGCGATGTCGGTGCCGCAGGAGGGGCAGAGCGCGGCGGTACTGGCTGCGGCCTCGGTGCTCGATTCCTTGAGCAGGCGGATCTGCATCCACTTGCCGCCGGCGAAGCGCACGAGCAGCGCGACGCAGAGCGTGAAGATGTACAAGGCCGCGGCGATCCACGCGCCGACGGACTTCAGATCAGGGAACAGGCGTGTGATGAGCAGCCCGCCGCCAACGATGACAGACCAGGAGGCCACCACGGTGACCGCGCCGGGATAGAAGGTGTCGCCAGCGCCGCGGAGCGCGCCGGTCAGCACCATCGCAACGGCATCAAAGAGCTGGAACGCCGCGGCGGCGATCAGCATCTGCCCGGCGAGGCGCACGAGTTCGGCGCGTTGCTCGGGGGGCGTGCCATCGGTGACAAAGAAGTGAGCCAGCGGCTCGCGGAAGACGACGAACAGCACGCCGCAGGTGCCCATGTACGCGACGCCGAGACGCACGGCGAGCCAGGCGCGGCGGCGCGCGATGTCAGGCTGCCCCGCGCCCATGTACTTGCCGACGATCGAACTGGCGGCGATCGAGATGCCGACCGCGGGCATGAAGCTCATGGACATGTACTGGTGGGCGATCCAGCCCGCGCTGGCGTGCTGCGCGCCAAAGCCGCTGACCAGATAGACCATGAAGAAGCCCCAGCACACCATCTCGTTGCCCATCATGAGGCCGCCGGGCCAGCCGGTGCGGACGATGTCCTTCACATGGGCCCATGACCAGCGCCATGCCGAACGCGTCGCGAAGCGCGCGTTCATCGACGGCGAGAGGAAGACGAGCAGCGGGATGAGCAGTTCGACGCAGGTGGCGAGCACCGTGCCGTAGGCCGAACCGACAATGCCCATGGGCTCGATGCCCAGCGTCACACCGACGCGATGGACGATTGTGCCGAGGATGCCAAGCTCTTTGATCGCAGGGCCGTTGCCGAAGACGAGCAGGGCCGAGAGGAAGAGGTTGACGACATTGGCGACGATGCCAGCGACGGTGACGATGCCGGCGCGCTGCATGCCGTAGAAGAACTGCGAGATGGCGCGCGTGGCGATGTTGATCCCGGCGCCAAGCACCAGCACGCGACCATACTCGGCGGCGAGGCCAGCCTGGGTTGCATCAACACCTGCCGAGGCAAACAACGAGGGCAGCGCAAACAGCGCGTAGGGCACCAGCAGCAGGCCCCACAGCAGCGCGAGCCACATGCCGTTCCACGCGTATGCCGCGGCACGCTTGGGGCGACCCGCGCCGTTGTTCTGGCTGACGTAGGTGTTGACGATCTGGATAGTGCCCATCGCGATCGACTGCGGCACCCACGCGGCCAGCCCGCCGTTGCCCTGCGCACCGACGTACGTCGTCCCCAGATGGGAGACGAGCCACTTGTCGACGAAGGTCATCAGCGTGTACGACGTCATCGTCGCGACGGTCGGCGCGGCGATGCGCAGCAACTCTCCCATCGCCGATTCACTCGGCGGGTTCGTCGGCGTGGACGTCGGGCTGGAACTTTGCGGCGAAGACATGCGACACTTGGAGCGGCGACAGAGCCGCGGACCAAGCCGTAATGCTAGGAGGAGAGCGTGGGAGCGGCTGTTTCGTGAGGAAGATTCTTGGATCGTGTCGCGTGGGCGTCAGGTGCGCGAGCAGAACGGGTTGCGGCGGCCTGGAAAACTGGGCATACTCCCGGGTGTTTACCCGACTTGGTTCGACCCATCGCCACCCGTGCGGGCTGTTCGACGAAACGTTGAAGATTGGGCGCTGGAGAATGGGCGTCGGGTTTTGGGGGCGGCACGCGATTCTGCGCGACATGCCGCAGAGCGCCAATCAGGCGGCGCAGAAAGGGATCTTCATGGGCTTCATTCAAGAGTTTCGTGACTTTGCAGTCCGCGGCAACGTGATCGACCTGGCGGTCGGCGTGATCATCGGCGGCGCATTCGGCAAGATCGTCGACTCGGTCATCAACGATCTGATCATGCCGCTGGTCGGCAAGGCGATCGGCAACGTTGACTTCACCAGCCTCTATGTGACGCTGTCGAATCACGACACGAAGGGCATGAGCCTGAAGGCCGCACGCGACGCGGGCGCCGCTGTCTTCGCCTACGGCAGTTTCATCACGGTGGTGATCAACTTCATCATCTTGGCCTTCTGCATCTTCATCATGGTGAAGGCGATCAACACCCTGAAGAAGAAGGAAGCGGCCAAGCCTGCCGCACCGGCTCCGACGCCGCAGGATGTCCTGCTGCTGACCGAGATCCGCGATCTGCTCCGCAATCGCTGATTCGCGTCCATCGATCGACGGATGTTCGCAACGCCCTGGGCCTGAGCCCGGGGCGTTTCTTTTCACGGCGCGCTGATGGCACGTCGTCCCGTGGCCGCGGCAATGAGCTGGCCGCGGGTCGCCGCGCCGCTCTTGCGATGGATCGCCTTGAGATGGTCGTGCACGGTGTGCGGGCTGCGCTCAAGGGCCTCGGCGATCTCGTTGACGGTGCGTCCCATGACGACGTGCTCAAGGACTTCGGTCTCGCGCTGGCTCAGCCACACCGGCTCGCGGTTGGTCCCAAGAAACGACTTGGCTGATCTGGCAAGAAACTCTGTCGCCGCCGCGACGGTGGTGCTCAAGCCTCCGGTCTCTGACGCGCCGCGTTCGAAAACGAACGCGACCAGCGACGCGGCGTGATGCACCGGCACGATGCTGCGGACGACCGTGCCCATGGCCAAGCCGGCGTCGTGGAAGGGGTGCTCGCGGGTGTTGGCCCACGCGATCACATCCGAACGCGGCCCGGCGTCGATCGTCGCGCACAGACGGGTCGCCTGGGTCAGCAGCAAGCCTGCCGTGCCCGCGTGATCGCCTGCCATCGCGGCCCCGGCGTGGATGAGGGTTGATGCACCCGCGTCGACCAGCAGCACCAGTGCGGCACGCCCCGGCAGGTCGGCACACAACGCCGTGGCGGCCCGCGTGGTCCAGTTGTGGGTCGCGATCAGCGGCAAGTGCGCGGCCGACGCGATCATCGCACTGAACGTCGCGAGGTCAGCCGTGCGGTGATCATCGGAGGCTTCAGCCGTCACGTCATCCGCTTCGCCAGTCAGACTCGATTCGATTCTGAGAGAGTTCATTGGGTCAAAGCATCGGAGGCAGACCGCTGCATTCCATCGCGATGCCTCCAGATTATGAAAGACCCCCTATTTCTCTGGATGCTTCCCGAACTATTCCATCGTTTCTGGGGATACCGAAACGGGGCCTGTGCGAAACTGGGGCTTGTCCTTGTTCTGGCTCGCTTTTTCTCAAATTAGGGAATGCCCTGATGCGGAAACCGCCCTCACGAGGAATACTGAGTTCTCCGGGCCAAGGAACCTTTCATGCAGCACGCGCCCCGAATGATCGAGATCGCCCCGTCCGTCCAAGTGCCGGTGGCGTTCTTTGAGGGCAGCACCACCGCGATGACCATCACCCGCGAGGACGGTCTGGTTATCTATATGAATGGGGCGGCCCGCGACATCATGCTGATGGACGGCAAGCCCATCGGCTGGGTCGGCATGAGCCTGCTCGACATGCAGCCACGGGAGTTCTGGGAGGAGCGTGTTGCGCTTCTGCGCAGGCTGGCACGAACCGAGCAGAACGGCGTGGTGCGTGATCTCTTTGGTGGCGAGCAGGTGATCGTGCATCTGCGATTGCTGCCGCACAAGCCGGGCGACCCGCTGCGGTACTTCTTGGTACTTCTGCATAAGCAGCACGGCCCGGTGACGGAGGAGCAGTTTCCAGACGACGTCGTGTTCCACGACGCCAAGGTGCAGCATCTGGGGCCGCTGGCGCTGCTCTCGCCGCGTGAGCTGGAGGTGCTTGCGCTGGTGGGCGAGGGGCTGAGCGCCGCACAGATCGCCGAGCGGATCCATCGCAGCGAGGACACAGTCAACACCCACAAGGCGTCGCTGCTGCGCAAACTCAACTGTCAGAACGCGACGCAGCTCGCGATCATCGCCAATCGCGCGGGACTGAAGTTTGACGACAGCGAGCGGATTCACGGTTAAGCCACAACTCAAGGGTTGCCGTTGACACGATCGGTTCCGGTCGAGGTCGCGACATGATCATCAGGGCCAGCGCGCGTCGATGCGCCGTCGGGATCAATGGTTTCGCCGCCTGCTGAGATGTCACAACGACATTGATACCGCCGCGGGGGTGTGCTCTGTTGCGGGGCATGATGTGCTCGGCCGGGTCGACCAAAGGCATCGAGCCGCGTCCCGCGTGCGAGCGGTTCAGAGAGGGCCGAAAATCGAGGCGTTGCACGGCTGCTCGCAGTCTGCTCGCGATGTGCTTGCGTCGATTTTTGCCAATCGAGTCGAAAGAGACGCGAATCTCACTAGTTTGTGGTATTCGCGTCGCCGTGTCACTAGAACAGACTGCCGGTTCACGGCGCACTGCCTAAGACAGCACGCCCAATGTCCGACCCGCATGATCCGCCTGATGAATCGGGGGCGTCATCGGGGAGAGGTGTGCATGCCCGAAGAGACCCAAAACTCGAACACTACAACTGCTGTTCTATTGCCGATCGACATCTTTACCAGCAGCGCAGTTGCGACCACGGTGCTCCGCGAGGATGGGTTGGTGCGGTTTGTGAACGCGGCGGCGCGCGAGCTGTATGAGCCGGTCGGCGGAATGACCTGGCGCGTTGGCGAGACGATCAAGGATCTTCCCGGCTCAAGCTACATGGCGAGTCGAATCGTGTTCATGCGGGAACTGGCCGCGGCGGAACAAAACGGCGTCAGTCGCGACCTGATCGGCGGACGACAAGTCTTTGCGTACTTGCATCTCCTGCCTGTCGTCACGCCGGGGGAACTGCGCCAGTTCTTCATCATCCATCATCGCTCCACCGAGTTCACGGCACCGGTCGTGTCGCGCGGAGTCGCGTTCCATGACCCGAAGCAGCAGCACCTGGGTGAGTTGGATCTTCTGACGCCGCGCGAGCTTGAAGTGCTCTCGCTCGTGACTCAGGGCATGACGGCACCTGAGATCGCAAAGCATCTGCATCGCAGCCTCGACACGATTCACACGCATCGCGGAACGATCTTGCGCAAGCTTGACTGCTACAACGCCGTCCAACTGGCACGGCTTGCCATTGAAGCGGGGCTGAAGTTCGAGGACGCCAGCCGGTTCCACGGCTGAACGTACGAGGGTGCAGCCCCGTCGCTACGATTTACGCGTGACTCAACTCCCAGGCACGCCCCGGTATCCCTACGTCGCGCGCGAAGGTTGGCCCATCGTCGCGTGGTTCGTCATCGTTTCGATCGTGCTGTGCGCCCCGGCGGCGTTCTTCCTGCACTGGTGGTCGCTGCCGCTGGTGGTGGTGTGCGTGCTGCTGTGCGGGTGGTGCGTGTGGTTCTTCCGCGACCCGGAGCGCCAGCTCTCCGAGGGCGCGGACGCGATCATCTGCCCGGCGGACGGCGTGATCGTGGGCATCGGGCCCGCCGAGCCGCCCCGCGAACTGGACCTGACCGACGAGGCGACACGCGGCATGACCCGCGTGAGCGTCTTCATGAATGTCTTTGACGTTCACGTCAATCGCGCGCCGATCTCGGGCACGATCAGCGGCGTGAACTATCGCCCCGGCAAGTTCTTCAACGCCTCGCTCGACAAGGCGAGCGAGCACAACGAACGCTTCAGCATCGTGCTCGACCTGCCCGATCGGCGCAAGCTCGTCTGCGTGCAGATCGCGGGATTGATCGCGCGGCGGATCGTGCGCAAGGTGGCCGTCGGGCAGCGGCTGTTCGCGGGGCATCGCTATGGCATGATCCGCTTCGGCTCGCGCGTGGATGTGTATCTGCCCGCGGGATGCCGCGTCGATGTGCAGATGGGCCAGCGGGTGCTGGCGGGCGCGACGCGCCTGGGCACAATCGGGCCTGCGACGCAGGCGAGCGAGACGGCGGCGCATGCGACGGCGGAGAGCGCGACATGAATCTGCATCTGCCCAAGCCTCGGATTCGCAAGCCGCACGTGTCGCTGCGGGCGGTGTTTCCGAACCTCTTGACGACGATCGCGCTGTGCAGCGGCCTGGCGTCGCTGCACTTCTCGACCAACGGCAAGTGGGATCAGGCGCTGGCGTGCATCACGGTGGCCGCGATCTTCGACACGCTGGACGGGCGTGCGGCTCGGTTGCTGCGCGTGAGCAGCAAGTTCGGCGCGGTGCTCGATTCGCTGTCTGACTTTCTGTGCTTTGGCGTGGCCCCGGCGCTCATGCTGCACCAGTGGCTGCTGGAGGAGAAGGAGTTTTGGGGGCTCGCGGCGTGCATGACGTATGCGCTGTGTGCGGCGCTGCGTCTGGCGCGATTCACGGCGGCGGCTCCGCCGCGGCCCGAAGAAGCCGCACTGGGCAAGTTCTTCACGGGCATGCCTTCGCCGGCAGCGGCGGGCGCGGTGCTCATCCCCGTGATGCTCGCGCAGTCGGAGATCATCAAGTTTCGCTTCCCCGATGTCGCGGTCATCGCGTACACCTTCTTCATCGGTTGGCTGATGGTGAGTCGGCGTCCGATGTTCAGCTTCAAGAAGGTCAAGGTGCATCGCCAGGCGGTGGTGCCGCTGCTCGCGCTGATTGGTGTGCTCGTGTTCGCGGCGACCAAGCATCCGTGGCTGGTGGCGAGCGGCATCGCGGGTGTGTACCTGCTGACGCTGCCTCTGGCCCATGTCATGCACGCCAAGCTTGTGGCGTCGCTGCGTGCCCAGGGCGTGCTGCTTGAGCCGCACGATGCACCGGCGGCAGCAAGCGAACCCTCCAGCACACGGAACGTATCGGGTTCACGCATCTGAGGAACTGATCTATGAAGACGCGTTCGTCTGCCTCTCATTTCGCTCCCCGGCTTGCCCCCCGTCTGGCTCGACTCGTGTCGGTTTCCGCGCTCGCCCTGGCCGCGCTCGCGGGCGTGGCACGGGCTGAGATCACGCTCTTTGCCAGCGCGAGCGTGCCCGGCGACGCCAAGGACAAGTCCACGCTCTCGGGCGAGTCGATGCCCGGCTATCCCAACGACCTGTTTGGCTCGTGGGGTTCGGCGATCACGTATCTGTGGAAGAACAATCTGTACATCGCGGTCAGCGATCGGGGGCCGCAGGACGGCAAGGCGCGCTGGCAGACGCGCATGCACTTCATCACGATCACGCCTCCCGAGAAGGCGGGCGGCGAACTGAAGATCGAACTGCAGGACACGCAACTGCTTCGCGATCTGCGCGACAAACCGTTCTGGGGTTCGTCGGCGGCGATCGACGCTGGGCTGCGGGCCAAGGCGATCGATGCGCGCCGCCTTGATCCAGAATCCTGCCGCGAGGGTCGCGATGGCTCGCTGTGGGTGGCGGATGAGTATGGGCCGCACATCGATCGCTTCGACGCAAAGGCGCGGCGGTACGACCGCATCGGCGTGCCCGACAAGTTCCGCATCCAGAAGCCCAACGCCGACCCCGAGAAGGAACTGCCGCCGAGCAACACCAGTGGGCGTCAGCCCAATCGCGGGTTCGAAGGACTCGCGATCAACCCGTACGGCAGCAAACTGTTTGCGATCCCGCAAAGCCCGCTGATCCAGGACGGCGCACTCAACGACAAGAACGAGCGCATCGGCAAGAACATCCGCATGCTGCAGATCGGCGTCGAGACCGGCGACGAATGGGGCAAGACGGCGGAGTACGTCTACCCGCTTGAGGATGCGAAGCTCGGCGTGTCGGAGATTCTGGCCGTCAACTCGCGCCAGTTCCTCGTGCTGGAGCGCGACGGCAAAGCGGGTGCCGAGGCGAAGGTGAAGCGGCTGTACCTCATCGACATCGAGGGCGCGAGCGATGTGTCGAACGTGGCCGCGTTGCCGAGCGATGCGCTGCCCGAGGAGATCAAGCCGGCGCGCAAGACGCTGTTCCTTGACCTCCTCGATCCGAAGTTCAACCTCGCGGGCGCGGACATGCCCGAGAAGATCGAAGGGTTGACTTGGGGGCCCGAGATCGACGGCAAGTTGTCGCTATTGGTCACCAGCGACAACGACCTGGACCCCAAGCAGCCGACGCGCCTGTGGATGTTCACGATCGACAAGAGCGACCTGCCGGACTATGCCCCGCAGATCATCGACGCGCTGGAGAAGGGCGCGGAGCCGAAGGTGCCGGTGGGTGAACCGGTGCCGGCGACGACGCGCGACCCGCGCGAGATCCGAGTGAAGAGGCCGCCGGTGGATCACCCCGCGCCATCGGAGGGACCGGAGCCGGCGCAGCAGCCGGTGCCGCCCGCCGAGAAACCCATCGAGAAGCCCACAGAAAAGCCTGCCGAGAAGCCGGCTGAGGCGTCGCCCAGTCCGCGGTGATCGAGCGTCAACCAACCGACGTGAAACGTTTCGGACGCGCGTTGGCTCCTCGCGCGTCATCGGCTGCGAGGGCTGCAACATCGCCGCAACTTGGGCGTTGAACTGCGGTAGGACCCGTGCGGGTCGCTGCGTCGTTCTATTACGATGGCAGTGCATCGTGGGCCGTGATGAGCGTGGGGAGTTGGCGTGGATGCAAACCTCGACATCGCCGCGCCGGGACCACTCGCGGATCGCGTGGGAGACGCCGCCTTCGTGCGCGGCCCGGCGACGCGCTGGGTCGTCGCGCTGGGCTTCGGCGTGGTCGCGCTTGCCATCGTGCTGCGCGGCGCGATCAACTTCGCCGATGCGCTGCCCGGCGGCATGGACGCGGCGTACTACCCGATGCAATCGTGGTGGCTGCTGACGCACGGCAGACTGGCGTACAACGACCTGCCGCTGATCTTCGTGCTCGGTGCCGCACTCGCCAAGGTGCTGATGCAGTTCGGCATGGACATCGACGCGGCGACGTTGCTCGCGTCACGCGTGATCGACAGCGTCATCGCCCCGTTCAGCGCGGCGGCGTTGCTGGCCATGGGCTGGCGCTGGCTGCCGCGGGCCAAGCGGACGCGTGCCGCGGCCTGCGCTCTGACGGCGGCAGCGTGCGTCGCGGCACTCTCGTTGCCGACGATGCGCATGGTCGGCGACTTCCAGAAGAACTCGCTCGGCTTGGTGTGGTTTGTGTGTGCGATCTGGGCCGCTCGCGCGGCATTCACGCGCGGCGGAGCGTGGCGCTGGTTTGCACTGGCGGTCGCGGTGGGTCTGGCGGCATTGACGCACGTTGCCGTGGTGGGCGCGACGGTCTTGGCCGTGGGCCTTGCGATGATCGTGTTCTTTGCGGGGCAGCACGACTGGACGATCGCGCGCGTGCTGCGCGTGAGCGTGGTGACGGCGGGGATCGTCGCGCTGCTGCTAGGCGGAATCTACCTTGCGTCGCCGCGCCGCGCGGTTGCGCTGGCGCTCGCGCCGATCAAGCTGTTTACCAATGATGGCCGCGGCGGGCCCGGCGGAGGCCCCGGGGGCGGACCAAACAGCATGCCGCGCAACATGCAAGGCGGCGCGCCTGGACGCGACGCCGGCGATGCGGCGAAGGCCGAGTTCGATCGTCGCATGGCGATTCGCAATGAACGGCGCGAGTCTGCCGTGGAATCGCCGAGCAGACAGCTCGACGAGCGTGATCCGCCGCTGCTCGCCGATCCAACGACGGACACCTCGCCAGACGACGCGCCGGACGATCGACCGCCGCCGCGGGATGACGAGCGACGCGCTGGTCCGCCCGGAGGGTTTGGGCCGGGCGCTCGCGGACAGGGTGGCCGCGGACCGGGTGGTCCACCAGGCATGGGTGGCCTGCGGCTTGAAGGTCTGATCACATGGTTCGCGTATCCGGTCGCGCTGCTCGCCGCGTTCCGGCTCTGGCGCGAGCGGCACGCCGTCTCCAGCGCGGATCTGTCGATCGTGGTTGGCTTGATCGCGCTGACGCTGCTGCTGGCGTGTCCGTTCTTGAGCTTTGAGTACGCCCACCGGCTGTCGTTGATGGCGCCCGCGCCGGTGGCGCTGTTGCTTGTGTTCCTTGTGGTTCGACGCGCGACGCGCGGCGCAGCCCACTGGCCCGCCGCCATCGTGGCGATCGTCGCACTTGCGCCGACCGCCGCGGCGTTTGGCCTGTCGCCCTCACCTGGGCCGGATGCGCGGCGTTCGATCGCCGGGCACGCGATCTTGAGTGCGGCGGATGCCGCCGAGATCATCACGCTGCGCTCGCAGATCGAGGACCCGCAGCGCACGCTGGTGGTCGCGCCGCATGGCTTGGAGTGGTGGGCTGGCTATCTGCTCAAGACGGCGGTGGCCGAGGGCCGCCCGCCCGAGGACGCGTACGTGCGCTATGACCGCGTGCTGTATCTGGAGCAGATCGGCAGCCAACGCGGCCCGCGCGACATGGACCCGAGCCGCCCCGGCCCTTGGGCCCCCGGCGTCATGGGATCGGGCACGGACGGCGCATTCCGCGACATCGACCTGCTCTTTGAAGGCTCGCACGTGCGACTGTATGAATACCCCGTGCCGGGCGAGGACACGCTCGAGTAACGCCGCGGTGCCGTGATTGTATTTTGTTTGGATCTTTGCGCTGTGGGGCGTGGTCGGTGCGTCGGGCACCCTACGCTGGAACGATGTTCCAGATCAGCGTCAAGGCCGAGTTCTGTGCCGCCCATGCACTCATGATCGGGGGGCAGCGTGAGACGCTGCACGGGCATAACTGGAAGGTGACGGCGGTCATCTCGGGCGAAACCCTCGACACCGACGGCTTGCTGTGCGACTTCCACACCGTCGAAGACACGCTGGGGCAAATCATTGAGCCCTTTCAGAACGCGAACCTGAATGACACCCCCGAGTTTGGTCGATTGAACCCATCGGCCGAGAACGTGGCCAAGCACATCGCCGAGCGGCTGCATGAGGCCCTCGATGATGCGCTCGCGCCCCACGCGTGGGTGGAACGGGTGAGTGTGACCGAGGCGCCGGGATGCGTCGCGACGTATGTGCGGAAGTAAGAAGTGGCAAAGTGGCAAAGTGGCGGAGTGGCGGAGTGGCGGAGTGGCGGAGTGGCGGAGTGATCGTGTCGGATTGGAACGAGAGTGTGTGACGTGAGCGAGATGGCGGCCCCACAACCCAACCCGGCGGATCCGACGCCGACGCACGGCGCGTCTTCCGAGACGCCGCGGCTGACGCTGCGCAAGGACGGGACCAAGAAGGAGTCGCGGTACTTCAATCGCGACCTGTCGTGGCTGGAGTTTAATCGGCGCGTGCTGGCGCAGGCCGCGGATGATCGCGTGCCGCTGCTGGAGCGGGTGCGCTTCCTGGCGATCTTCACGAGCAACCTCGACGAGTTCTTCATGAAGCGCGTCGGGCTGATCAAGCGGCAGGTGCACGCGGGCGTGACGACGCAATCGCCCGACGGGCTCTCGCCGCGCCAGCAACTGACGCTCATCCGCGACAGCGTTGCTGATCTGCTGGAGCAGCAGAGCCGCGTGTATCGCGTGCAGCTTGTGCCCGCGCTGGCGGCGGCGGACATTCACATTCTGAGTTACAAGGACCTGGCGGCGAAGGATCGTCGCTGGGTGGATGACTGGTACCGGGTGAACGTGTTCCCCGCGCTGACGCCGCTGGCCGTTGATCCGGCGCACCGCTTCCCGTTCATCTCGAATCTGTCAGACAATCTGGGGTTGATCGCGACGCCGCCGAACGCGAGTGGCGCGCCGCGTGAGGGTGAAGAGATCGACCTCGACGGCTTTCATCGCTTCGCGCGCGTGAAGATTCCGCCGACGATCCGTCGCTTCGTGCCGATCGCTCCCTCGGCGAGCACCGCGGGCAAGGCGGGCAAGTTTGTGCTGCTGCACGACGTGATCCGTCATCACCTGGGCGACATGTTCGCCGGCGTGAACGTGCTCGAACACGCGTACTTCCGCGTCACGCGTTCGGCGGGCATCCAGAAGGACGAGGTTGAGTTCAACAACGTCCTGCAGTCGGTTGAGAGCGATCTGAAGATGCGGCGCTTCGCGCGGCCGGTGCGGCTCGAAGTCGAGCCGGGCATGTCGCCCGAGTTCCAGCGCTGGCTGCTGGACAAACTCAACCTCGATCCGCAGGACGTCTACGAGCAGCCGCCGGATGAATATGACAGCCTCGGCGAGATCGCCGACTTGGATCGCCCGGAACTGAAGGAGCGTCCGTGGCGGCCGGTGGTGCCGGCGCAGCTTGCGGTGGATACGCGCCCGACCCCAGGTGCGGCGGGCGGCAGCGCGGCCAATGCCGCGGCGGCCAGCGCAAACTTCTTCGCATCGATCCGCAAGCAGGACATCCTGCTGCATCACCCGTACGAGAGCTTCAAGCACTCGGTGGAGCGCTTCATCGCCGCGGCGGCGAGCGATCCGGACGTCGTGACGATCAAGCAGACGCTCTATCGCACCAGCCCCGACTCGCCGTTCATTGAGAATCTCATCCGCGCGGCAGAGTCGGGCAAGCAGGTGGCGTGCCTGGTCGAACTGCGGGCGCGATTCGACGAGAATCGCAACGTGCGCTTCGCACGCCAGCTTGAGAAGGCGGGCGTCCACGTCGCCTACGGCGTGATCGGTCTGAAGACGCACTGCAAGACATCGCTGGTGGTGCGCCGCGAGCGCAACGGCCTGCGCTGCTACGCGCACCTGGGCACGGGCAACTATCACCCCAAGACCGCGCAGTTGTACACGGACCTTGGTTTGCTCACGTGCGATCCGGCGGTCACGTCGGAAGTGGTGACGCTGTTCAACTTCCTGACGGGATTGAGCGCGCCGCCGCCGGTGGGCAACAACTACTCGACGCTGCTGGTCGCGCCGTTCAACATGCGGACGCGGTTCAATCAGATGATCGATCGCGAGATCGAGCACGCCAAGGCGGGCAAGCCCGCGCGGATCGTCGCCAAGTTCAACAGCATGGAAGATCGGGACATCGCCGAGCGGCTCTACGCAGCCAGCGCGGCGGGCGTGAAGATCACGCTCATCGTGCGCGGCTTCTGCTGTCTGCGCCCGGGCGTGCCGGGGCTGTCGGAGAACATCCGCGTGATGTCGGTGATCGGGCGATTCCTCGAACACAGCCGCGTGTTCCACTTCGCGGCGGGGAGCGAGGATCCGCTCGAGGGCGAGTGGTACATCAGCAGCGCGGACTGGATGTATCGCAACCTGAGCAATCGCGTGGAGGCGGCCGTGCCTGTGACGGACGTGAGCGCACGCCGTCGCTTGCAGCGTCTCATCGAGATCATGCAGGCCGACCATCGCAACGCGTGGGACCTGCGGCGTGACGGGCGCTACGACGCGCGCAAGGCACGCCCCAACGCCGAGCCGGACTCGCCGGAGGCGGCGGGCACGTTCAACGCGCTGATGTGGGAGGCGGGGCGATAAACAAGCTCCGCAACGTCCGAGATTTCGATGTGATCTACCGCCGCTGGCTCTTCTGGCCAGCGGTTTTCATTTCGTCGCATGACCAACGGAGGGGACGCTCCGTCGCTGCCGCGTCGCGGCGACGGGGTTTCCTATGCGTCACGCGCCATGCGTTCGGCGCGGCGTGTGGTCGCGGGGCGGCGAGGATGAACATGAGCAAGGCACCCTGGCGGTTCGGCGGCGTGATGATGGTCGTGGCGACGGCGTTGCTGGGCGGGCCTGGCTGGGCCGTGGCGGCGCCATTCACATGGACCGGCAACGCGGGTGACAACAAGTGGGAGTCTGGCAACAACTGGTCGCCGGTGGGCGTGCCGGGCGTGAATGACGATGCGACGATCGGCGCTGGCGCGACGACGGTCACGATCAGCACCTCAAGCGTGACGGTGAAGTCGCTCTCGCTCGCCCGACACCTGAGCGTCGGTGCGACACGCACGTTGAGCGTGACGACCGCGACCATCGCCGGCACCATCACGCTCGCCGACCAAAGCACGCTCAACGGCGGTGTGTACACGATCAACGCGGGCGGCAACTTTGTCTTCCCCGGCGCGTGCTCGTACGCGCGCATCAGCGGCCTGACGATCAACGGCACGCTTCCCGCGGTCAGCGGCGCCACCAAGTGGAACAACATCACGCTCAATGGCGCGATGATCGCCAGCGCGGGAAACCTCGACATCGCGTTTGAAGGATCGCAGACGCTCGGCGGCACGCTCAAGGCCGCCGGCGGACTGATCCGCCTCGGCGGCACCGCCAGCGGCACCCTCACGATCTCGCCCACGGGCAAACTCTCGGGCGGAAGTATCGAGATCTACACCAAAGCCACATGCCTCGGCGTCGCTGGACAAGTGTTCAACGTCGTCAATAACGGCACGATCGAAGCAACTACTGCGGGACAGACCATCAACTTCAACGTGAACGGTCCCGTCGCACTCACCAATCAAGGCGTTCTCTCGTGCGGCCCGGGCAACATCACGCTCGCGGGTTTCAGCGGCGCAACCGGCACCGTCTCGCTGTCGGGCGGCACGCTCAACTTCACCACGTCGTTCAACCCCGCGACGCTGGGCGCGTACACGCGCACCGGCGGCACCGCCAAAATCAGCACGAGCGTTGATCTCGCCGGCGGCATCTGGACGCCCAGCGGTCCTTGGACGCTCAACGACGGCGCGACGATTCAGAACGGCACGATCAGCCCGACCGCGGGTTCGCTGGTGTTCCCGGGGCCGTGCGGGTTTGCACGGCTCAGCAACATCGTGCTCAATGGCAACTTCCCCGGCTTTGTCGGCGGCATGCGCTGGAACAACGTGACGCTCAACGGCACGCTGACATGTCCCGGCGGCGGCGCAACCGAGATCGCCTTCGAGGGGAGCCAGACGCTCAGCGGAACGATCGTCGCTTCGGGCAATGTCACTCTGCGCCTGTCGTCCACCGCGTCGGGCACGCTGACGATCCCGCCCGCCGCCAAGATCCTCGGCGGCTCCGTCGAGTTCTACAACCGGGCCACCTGTCTCACGAGTTCGCCGGTGGCGTATGCCGTCGTCAACAACGGCACCATCGACGCGAACCTCGCTGGCGCGACAGTCAACTTCAACACCACCGATCCCGTGACCTTCACCAACAGCGGCGTGCTCAAGTGCGGCCCGGGCAACCTGTCGCTCGCCGCGATGGACGGCACGCTCGGCACGCTCTCGCTCAGCGGCGGCACGCTGACACTTGGTGGAACGTGCAACCCAGCCAAGCTCGGCACGTTCTCGCGAAGTGGCGGCGCCGCGCAGATCAACGGCACAGCGGACCTCGCGGGCGGCACGTGGACGCCGCTGGGAGCGTGGAACCTGCTCGCGAGTGCGACGCTGCAGAACGGCACGGTGAATCTCGCGTCCGGTGCGCTGGTCTTCCCCGGGCTGTGCTCCACCGCTCGCATCAGCAATCTGACGCTCAACGGCAATCTGCCCGCTTTCAGCGGCGGGATGCGCTGGAACAACATCACGCTCAACGGCACACTGACCTCCAGCGGCGTCGGTGCGACAGAGATCATCTTTGAAGGATCGCAGACGCTCAACGGCACCATCGCCGCGGGTGCAAGCTCGACGTTGCGACTCTCGGGAAGCGGTGGCGGCACGCTCACCATCACACCCACCGGCAAGATCACCGGCGGCGACATTGAGTTCTACGCGCGGCAGGGCTGCGGCGGCGCGGCGGCGGCATACACCGTCGTCAACAACGGCACCATCGACGCCAACGTTGCGGGCAAGTCGATCAACTTCAATACGTCCGACAGCGTGGCCCTGACCAACAACGGCACGATCAAGTCCGGCCCGGGCACGCTCACACTCTTTACGACGACCAACAACGGCACGATGAAGCCCGCGCCCGGATCGACGATGCGCGTCAGCGGCGGCGCAGCAACGAACGCCGCGTCGGGCACGCTGGAGATCGACATCAAGGGCTCGCCGAGCAACGCGGCGAACTCCGGTCTGCTCACGCTGACGAACAACGCCGCGTCCACGTTCAAGCTCGGCGGCACGCTGAAGGTGAACTTCACGAATGGCTATGTGCCGCCGTGCGGCGTTGCGTGGAACGTGGTCACGTCGCAGCTCGCCGCGGCGGGCACGCCGATCACCGGCGCGTTCGCGAGCATCATCACGCCCAACTTCGGCGGCGGCAGCGGCGGGCAGGCGTCCTACGCGCCCAAGACGACGACCTTCATCACGTCCAGTGCGGCTGACTTCAACGGCGACGGGTTCCTCACCTTCGAGGACTTCGATGCGTTTGTCGGCGCGTTCGAAGCCGGTGACTCAAGCGCCGACTTCAACGGCGACGGCTTCCTCACGTTCGAAGACTTCGATGCGTTTGTCGCCGCGTTTGAGGGCGGTTGCTGAGGCTGGTCGCGGGCGCGTCGCGGCTCGGCGTGACCGGGCAGGAAACAACTGAAATCCAGTCCACCCGCGGCGCATGAAAATGCCGCGGGCCGCTTTCTTCTCGGACGATGGGGCGGAAGACGCGCAAAGTCCCGGTGCAAACGCCGGTTTTCGGCATTTTTCTTGGACTGCCGCGGTCTGCGCGGTAGTGTAGTGTCCGGTCTGGAACGCCGGGCCGTCGGTGCGCGCACCGCGGCGATGGTGGCTTGGCGAGGGAGAGTGAACATGTTGCGTGCGATGCTGTCGTCCTTCTGCGGCTTGGCCGCGCGCCTGATCCGCTCGAACACAGCGCCGCGGGTTGCTCTCGCGCTCGTCGCGTGCGTGCTGAGCGCAAATGCGATGGCGGTGCCGTTTGTATGGAACGGCAGCACCGGCGACAACCTGTGGAGCACGCCGGCCAACTGGACGCCCAACGGCATTCCGGGCGCGGGCGATGACGTAACGATCGGCGCGGGCGCGTCCGGCGTCAACATCAGCAGCGCAAACGTGACGGTCGCAACGCTGGATTTGCAGCGTCCCCTCGTGCTCGCGAACGGCCGCACGCTGACGGTGACGACGGCGACGCTGAGTGCCTCCGCGTCGATCTCACTGCAAAGTGGCTCCGCTCTCAGCGGCGGCACATACACGATCAGCGTCGGCGGCAACATCTCTTTCCCCACGCTCTGCAGCTTTGCCCGCCTGGTCAATGTCACGATCAACGGCGACCTCCCCGCGTTCAGCGGCGGCATGCGCTGGAACAACGTCACGCTCAACGGCACGATCACCGCCGTCGGCTCCGCAACATCCGAGATCGTCTTCGAGGGCACGCAGACCATCACCGGCACCATCACGGGGGCCACCTCCAGCGTGCTCCGGCTCGGCAGCAACGCCAATGGCACGCTCACCATCGCGAGTGGCGCGAAGGTCCAGGGCGGAAACATCGACTTCTTCCGTTCCTCGCCGTGCCTCGGCGGCGGCGCCACCTACAACGTCGTCAACAACGGCACGATCGACGCGAACCTCGCCGGGCGAACCATCGACTTCAACACCTCCAGCCCCGTCGCACTGACCAACAACGGAACGGTCAGCGTCAACGGCGGCACGCTCGCGCTGTATTCTTACAGCGGCGCGGGCGGCACTCTGAATCTCAACTCCGGCACCCTCAACACGTTCAGCACGAATCCGATCAACCTCGGCACGTTCGTCCGCAACGGCGGCTCGGCCAGCATCAACGGCACATGTGATCTGGGCGGCGGGACGTGGACACCCGCCGGTGCATGGGCCGTGACCGCTGCCTCGACGCTCCAGAACGGCACGGTCAATCTGAGCGGCGGCGCGAGTTTCACGTTCCCGGCGCTGTGCAACTTCGCCCGCTTGGTCAATCTCACGATCAACGGCGATCTCCCCGCGTTCAGCGGCGGCGTGCGCTGGAACAACGTGACGCTCAACGGCACGCTGACGACGACTGGCTCGGGAACCTCCGAGATCGTCTTTGAGGGAACCCAGACCCTCACCGGCACCATCGCGGCATCCACGTCCGGCTCGCTGCGGCTGTGCAGCAACGCCAACGGCACGCTGACGATTGCGAGCGGCGCGAAGATCCAAGGCGGCAACATCGACTTCTATCGCTCCTCGCCATGCGTCGGCGGCGGCGGCACCTACAACGTCGTCAACAACGGCACAATCGACGCCAACGTCAGCGGACGCAGCATCGACTTCAACACGTCCAGCGCCGTCGCGCTCACCAACAACGGCACCGTGAACATCAACGGCGGGACGCTCTCGCTCGCGGGCTACACCAGCAGCACCGGCACGCTCAACCTCAACTCCGGCACGTTCAACTTCTCCGGCTCGCTCAACGCTCTGGGCACATTCACCCGCGCGGGTGGCACGGGTGGCACCGCGAATCTGATCGGCACCAGCGACCTCAACAGCGGGTCATGGACGCCGATCGGCGCTTGGAACGTCTCCACCGGCGCAACCGTCCAGAATGGCACGATCAATCTGTCGGGCGCGAGCAACCTCACCTTCCCCGCGCGCTGCGCGTACGGCCGACTGAGCAACGTCACTGTCAATGGCGACATCACCGGCTTCACCGGTGGCATGCGCTGGAACAACGTCACACTGAATGGCAGCATCGTGGCCAGCGGCACCAGCAGCCCCGAGATTATCTTTGAAGGCACCCAGACCCTCACGGGCACGATCTCGGCGAGCACGTCGGGCACGATGATCCTCTCAAGCAACGCAAACGGCACGCTGACGATCGCGAGCGGCGCGAAGATCCAAGGCGGCAACATCGACTTTTATCGCGCCTCGCCATGCGTCGGCGGCGGGACCACCTACAACGTCGTCAACAACGGCACGATCGACGCCAACATCGCTGGACGCACGATCGACTTCAACACGTCCAGCCCCGTCGCACTGACCAACAACGGCACCGTGAACATCAACGGCGGAACGTTGAGTTTTGCGGGTTTCAACAGCAGCACCGGCACGCTCAACCTCAACTCGGGCACGTTCAACTTTGCCGGATCTCTCAACGCTCTGGGCACGTTCAACCGCGCGGGCGGCACGGCGGGCACGGCGAACCTGATCGGCACCAGCGACCTCAACAACGGGTCTTGGACGCCGACGGGCACATGGAACGTGACCAGCGGCGCGACCATCCAGAACGGAACAATCAACCTCAGCAGCGGAAACCTCACCTTCCCGGCACGCTGCGCGTTTGGTCGACTCAGCAACATCGTCCTGAACGGCAACCTCAGCAACCTCTCCGGCGGAGTGCGCTGGAACAACGTCACCCTGAATGGCACCCTGTCCACTTCCGCCACGAGCACCGTGGAGATCGCACTCGAAGGCTCGCAGACATTGACGGGCACGTTCTCCGCCAGCACCAGCGGCACGCTCATCTTCTCCAGCACCGCCAATGGCACGCTCACGATCGCGAGCGGCGCAAAGATTCAGGGCGGCGATATCGAGTTCTATCGCACCTCGCCGTGCCTCGGCGGCGGCGGCACGTACAGCGTCGTCAACAACGGCCTCATTGACGCGAATATCGCTGGCCGCGCCATCAACTTCAACACCAGCAGTGCTGTTGCGCTGACCAACAACGGCACCGTCAACATCAATGGCGGCACGCTGACCACGAACGGGTTTACAAACCCACTGGGCACGCTCAATCTGAACTCAGGCACGCTGAACTTCACCGGCTCGCCGCAGTCGCTCGGGACATTCACGCGGACGGGCGGTACCGGCGGCACCGCGAATCTGCTCGGCACCAGTGACCTGGGCGGCGGCTCGTGGACGCCCTTGGGAACGTGGAACGTTGCGAACGGCGCAACGCTGCAGAACGGCACTGTCACGCTCAGCACCGGAACTCTCACCTTCCCCGCACGCTGCGCCTTCGGTCGGCTCAGCAACATCGCCCTCAACGGGAATCTCCCGGCGTTCACGGGCGGGATGCGCTGGAACAACGTCACACTCAACGGCACGATTACTGCGACCGGCGACGCCGAGATTGCCTTCGAGGGCTCGCAGACGATCACCGGCACGATCGCGTCAAGCACCTCGGCGTCCCTCGGCCTGTCCGGCGCTGCCAACGGCACACTCACGATCGCGAGCGGTGCGAAACTCCAAGGCGGCAACATCGACTTCTATCGCTCGTCGCCGTGCCTCGGCGGCGGAGCCGCGTACAACGTCGTGAACAACGGCACGATCGACGCGAACATCGCGGGCAGATCGATCAACTTCGCCACGGGCTCCCCGGTGAGCCTGACCAACAACGGCACTGTCTCCGCCGGTCCGGGCACGGTCGCCCTCGCCGGCGGCAGCAACGCGGGCGCATTCCTCGCCCGAGCCGGCGGCACCTTCTCGCTGGGCAACTTCGCCCACACCTTCGGACCGACCAGCGTGCTTGACGTCGAACTCAAGGGCCCGCCGCCGACGGCGGCCAACTTCGGGCGCGTGACTCTCGCGAACAATGCCGCGTCGACGCTCGCGCTCGGCGGCACACTGCGCGTGCGCAACGTCGCGGCGTACACGCCGACCTGCGGCCTGGAGTGGGAGTTCATCAAGTCCTCGCTCGCCGCCGCCGGCACTCCGATCACCGGCACGTTCAGCACGTTTGACTTCCCCTTCGCGGGCGACGGCAACCTGCTCCGCGTGACATATGAGCCCAAGGTGGTGTCCTACTTCATCGCCACACAGGCCGACTTCAACCAGGACGGGTTCATCACCTTTGAGGATTTCGACGCCTTCGTCGCCGCGTTCGAGGCTGGTGATGCGCAGTCCGACTTCAACCTCGACGGGTTCCTGACCTTCGAGGACTTCGATGCGTTTGTCGCGAAGTTTGAGGGCGGGTGTTGAGGAGAGGCATTGGACATTGGGCATCAGGTCGCGGCTGTGGGCGGCCGCTGACATGAATCGTGCTGTTCGGCTTGTTGGAGTGAACACATGAGTACTCAATCTGCGAGCGTTGCGGGCGGCCTGCTTGTTCTTTCCCTGCGTCATGCGCCGTGGGCCAGACATCGGACCTGAAGGCAGACTGGAGCAACTCCAGCAACCCCAACGGCCGCTGGTCGTATCGCCAGGGCGATGTGCCGTTGCCCAAGGTCGCGTCGTGGCAGCGAAACCTCGGCGGCTGGAACACCGCGCAGCCCGGCTGGGCAAGCTCGGAAGACGGCAACAACCGCCTGCCCTTCTGGTTCAAGAGCAACGGCAGCGAGACGTTCGCGCGTGACTTCGTCACGGGCGATGTGGTCGTTCACTCCTGGGACGGCACCAACGGCTCGGGCAACAGTCAGGCCAAGCTCGCGTGGACCAGCCCCGGGTTCGGCGTCGTGAAGATCACCGGTGCCGCATGGATGGGCCGTGACATCGGCCGCAGCGTGACCTTCTACCTGACCAAGGGCTGCACGCTGCTCTCGACCGGCGCACTTTCGTCCGGCGACCCATACTCGCGTGCCAATCCGTTTACGTTTGCGGCAGGCGCGCCGACAACGACGACGCTGGATGCTGTCGCCGTGCGCCCGGGATCGGAGATCGTGCTGGAACTGCGCACGACGTCCGGCTCGGGTGACTTTGTCGGCGTCAACATGACGGTGCAGTTCGAATCTGTCATCCCAGGCTGCGACGCGGACTTCAACGGCGACGGCTTCATCACGTTTGAAGACTTCGACGCGTTCGTCTCCGCGTTCGAGACGGGTCTTGCCTCGTCGGACTTCAACGGCGACGGCTGCCTCGACTTCACCGACTTTGACGACTTCGTGACTTCGTTCGAAGCAGGCTGCTGAACGCGCTCGCCCGCAACCTTGCTCGTTAGCCCTTCATCGCGCCGAGGAGTTCGCGCGGGCGTTGCCGCGCCAACTGCCATGCCGCCGGGGCTGCTGCCCCGAGCGTGATGATCGTGACCAGCGCCCAGCCCATCGCGATGGGCAGCACGGGCGGCCGCACGTGGAGCTCGATGCCGATCATGAGGCGGTTCATGTTGACCGCGCCGGCGACGCCCTGAATGCCCATGAGCGTGCCGCCGATGCACGCGGCGGCGGCGATGATGATCGCTTCGGCGAGGACGAGCCGCGCAACCGTGCCACTGCCCGCGCCGACGGCACGCAGCACGCCAAACTCAAACCGCCGCGCCTGAACGCCCGCGATGATCAGATTCGCGACGCCGAAGCACGCGACAAGCATCGCCAGCACCGCGATCCAGCTCGCCAGCACAAGCCCGCGCGAGAACACGCCAAGCACTTCGGTGCGAACGCGCCTGCCGCTGCCCACATCGAGCACGCCCATGTCCGCCACGCGCTCGCGGATGGTGTCGACCGCCTCCTGATCGCTGACGTTCCGCGGCGAACCCTCAGGCACCAGCCCGACCTGAATGAGCTGCGTCGGGGGCTCGGCACCCTGCAGGAACTTGTCGCGCAGATCAGCCCGCGAGCCGAAGACTGCGTGAATCGCCTGCGACATGTAGTCATCGCCCAGGTCAAAGAAGCGGCTCACCATATCCAGCCCCGGGCTGGTCACCACGCCGACGATCTCAAACTCATACGTGCGGCCTTCATGGGCACACGTGAACGTCTTGCCCACACCCAAGCCGCGGGCCGCAAGAAACTCACGTGCGACGATGACCGCGCCGCCCTGCTTGAGCCGCTCAATCGCAGTCTTCTCATCGCCCTGCACCCACTGCAGCTTTGCGAGCTTGAAGAACGATTCGGGCTCAAAGCCGATGAACGTGGTCTTGAACTTGGTGAAGCCGCGCTGGCCGAAGACGTCGGTGTCCACGGGGAAGAGCGTGATGGCGCAGGTGTCCTCGACGAACGGCAAAGCCTTGATGCGCTGGCTTGACTCGGGCGTGAGGTTCAGCCCGGTGACGAAGACATCGGGGAACTTGATCTGCTCAAACCAGTCGCGCATCGCCGCGCTGCCCTGTGTCCAGATTGCGACCATGAGCGCGAGTGCCGCGCCCATGGCGCCGGCAGTGAAGCCGTGGCGATAGGGCGTCGCACGCACCTGCCGCGCGAGCATGCCGCCGGGCAGACCCAGCACGCGAGAGAGCGGCGTCGCCAGCAGACGCGACGCAAGCACAACCAGCGGCACGCCCAGCAGGAAGTACGCGGTAAAGAGTGCGGGCAGGCCGATGCTGATGTAGAGGCGGAACATGGTCGTCGCGTCGGGTGCGCCGAACATGATCGCCAGATGCAACCCGATGCCCGCGAGTGCCGCGACGGACGCGATGACGATGCCTCGTGTCGTCGCCGGTCGCGCCCGTGATGCCATCGCCTCCAGCGGACTGAGGCGGCTGGCACGCCAGGCGGGCCACGATGCGCCGACCAGACCCGCGAGCACCGCCGCGAGACCTGCGAAAAGCAACCGCCACCACGCGATGACGAAGTCGACGGGCAGGCGATCGTGGAAGAACCAGAAGAGGACCCGCGCCATCGCGACGCCCAGCGGCACGCCGACGATCGCGCCCGCCGCGCCGATGAGAAAGCCGTAGGCGAGTTGGATCCGCGCCAGCAGCCAGCGCGTGCCGCCGACCGCACGCAGCATCGCCATCTCGCGCTGCCGCTCCGTCACGGCGGTGCTCAGGCCCGTCATGGTGATGAACCCCGCGCCCAGCACGGCCATCATTGTCAGCACCGCGAACGCGACCTGATTGGTCTTGAGATTCTGATTGAGCCCCGAGCTCACCTTCTCGGTGGTCTGAAGCATCGTGCCGCCGCGCGCCTCGGCCTTGTAGCGTTCGACGAAGGCGTCCGGATCGACGCCCTCACGCAGCACAATGTCCACTTGCGCGACGCGCCCCTCAAGTCCGGCGAGTCGCTGCACGCCTTCGAGAGTTGCGTACGCCTGCGGCCGCGCGCCCAACGCCGGCGCCGTCGCGATCCCCACGACCGTGAGGCGCACCGGCGACTGATCATCGCGGAGCACGTCGATCGTCTCGCCCACGCGGATCGCGCGCGGCTCACTCAGTCGCTCGGCCTCGGCCCGATCACGCGTCACTTCGGGGCCGAATGCCGCGAGCGCCTCGCGCGAGAGGTTCAAGTCCGGCTCGCGCTTGAGCCAGCCCGTCACCATGTCGGCGATGCCCTTGCCGCTCGCCATGTCGCGGAAGTTGGTGGCACGCTCGGCCCGCGACGGCATGGCGTTCTTGATGCCGCCGAGGCGATTCGCGACGGTCTGGTCCAGCACGATCTCAGTGTCGCTGCGCGCGGCGCGTCCTTCGATCAGCGTGAGCGGGCGCAGCGCTCGCTCGCCTGCGGCGGGCTGCGAGCCAGGCTTCGCGTCTTCACCGATCGCGCTGCTGACCATGATGGGCAGCGCGATGCCGCGGACGTGTCGCTGATACTCGATGCCGTCGGCTTGTTCCGCCGCTTCGTAGTTGGCGCGGGCCGAGCGCAACGTCAGCGATGCCTGCACGCGTGCATCGGCGGCCCGCACCTCGGGCCACGTCCGCACCATCTCAAGCGTCGATGCGGCGATCGTCGCGCCCGCAGCGATCGCGCGGATCCGCGCATCGGCCACGCCGATCGTCGCGCCGGCCCGCTGCACCAGCGACTGCTGGATACTCACCATCGAGCACGCGACCGCGCTGATGAGGGCGGCGGAGAGTGCGACGACGGCGATGAGCAGCGCTGTGCGACTACGCCGCGCTGACAGAGTGCTGATAGCGAGACGCCACGCCGGCCGCATCGAGGCCCTCCGTATCGATCGTCCCGCGGACGACGCCGTCGGCGAGAACGAAAATCCGCGAGCAGTACACCGCCGCCGCCGGCTCGTGCGTCACCATCACCACCGTCGTCTGCTGCTCCCGCGCCAGTTCACCCAGCACGGTCCAGAGCCGCTGACTGCTCGCCGAATCCAGATTGCCTGTGGGCTCGTCGGCAAACAGCACCGGCGGCTTGTAGAGCAGCGCACGACAGATCGCCACCCGCTGCTGCTCACCGCCGCTGAGCGCGTCCGGGCGGTGCTCCGCGCGATCCGCCAAGCCGAGCCGCGCGAGCAGTTCCATCGCGCGAGGCCTGAGCATCGGCGATGAATCACCCGCGAGCAACCCGGGCAGCTCGACATTCTCGACCGCGCTGAGCGTGGGGATGAGGTTGAACTGCTGAAAGACGATGCCGATCTGCGTGCGCCGAAATGCCGTGGCCTCACGCTCGCTGAGCGAATGAATCGCGCGCCCGCCGATGTGGATCTCGCCCTGGTCAGGGCGATCAAGTGCGGCGAGCAGATGCAGCAGCGTCGACTTGCCGCTGCCCGACGCGCCCATGATGGCGTAGAAGCCCGGCTCGGGGATGTTGATCGTGACGCCGCGCAGCGCCTGCACGCGCCGGTCGCCGAGGACATAGGACTTGTGAACGTTGGTGCAGGAGAGCAATGGGCAAATGTCCAAACGATCAAACGGCCAAATCACCAAATGATCGAGCGTGGGTCGACCGCGACCGTGGGATGGATTCGCTCGACGCAGCAAAGCCGATGCAGGTTCACGCACAGTCTTGATTTGGCCATTTGACCATTCGCCATTTGGAAATTTCCGCCTCGGCTCACCCCGCCGGATGCGCCTTGTCGTACGTCGCGGCATCCTTCAGCGCCGCCAGCCCTGCGGTGTTCGCGCTCTTGAACTTCACGAGCCAGCCCTTGCCAAAGGGATCGCTGTTGAGCAACGACGGATCATCGTTGAGCGCGCCATTCACTTCGATGATCTCGCCGTCGATCGCGGCATAGACATCGCTCGTGGTCTTCACCGACTCGACCTCGCCGATCACGTCGCCGGCCTTGAACTTCGTGCCCGGCTTCTTCATCTCGACGTAGGTCACGTCGGTCAGCGCATCGACGGCGAAGCGGCTGATGCCGAGGACGACCACGTCCCCCTCGACCTTGTGCCACTCGTGAGAATCGGAATAACGACGATCAGCGGGGCTGGACATGGCGGGGTCCTTCTCAAAAGCGTGCGGCCGGACGCGTCGGCGTCGGGTGGCGGTTCGGATGCTACGCGCTTTCACCCCCCGTCCGGCGGCCCGGAACGCGTTTTTACACCCTCCCAGCCCACATCCCCAACACTGCTGATTCTGGCAAATGCTGGTTGACCCCCGGGGTTGTCCTGTGGTACGCTGCATTGGGTCATATCCCAAACGCCTGCGGAAGTGCGCAGTCGTTCTGCCCAGTCTCCCCTCCGGACGGTCGGTGCCTCTGGCCCGGCCGTCTTTGTTTTTCTCAACTCCAAGAGCCAGGCGTGAGGTGTTCGCCCTGCGGCAGATCGCGCTTTCGCGCGCGTCGTACCATGTCCGCCATGCTGCACACCACGTCGCACTCCAACGCCACGCGCTTCGGTTCGCTCGCACTGCTCTGCCTCGGGCTCGGTCTGTCCGCCGCGGCTCTGCCCGGCTGCTCGTCCACCGGCATCGCCGTCCGCGAGATGATGGGCTATGCCAAGCGCGAGCAGCTCGTGGATCGCGTGAAGGAGGCCCGCGACGGCCAAGAAGCCGCCAAGAAGCAGTTCGAGTCCGCACTTGCGGAGTTCATCGCCGTCACGGGCGCGACTGACGCAGAACTCGAAGGCCGCTACAAGCAGCTCAAGGGTTCGTACGACACGAGCGAGTCCAAGGCCAAGGTGGTGCGTGATCGCATCACCAGCGTGGAGCGCGTCAGCGAGGCGCTCTTCAGCGAATGGAAGGAGGAGCTCAAGCAGTACAACAGCGAGTCGCTGCGTGCCGCCAGCCAGAAGCAGCTGGACGACACGCGGGCCCAGTACGACAAGCTCATCACGGTCATGAAGACCGCCGCGGGCAAGATGGACCCGGTCCTCGCGGCCTTCAAGGACCAGGTGCTGTTCATGAAGCACAACCTCAACGCGCGTGCGATCGCGAGCCTCGAGAAGACCAACACGCAGCTTCAGTCTGACATCAACGCCCTGATCAAGGACATGGAGAAGTCGATCGCCGAGGCGAACGCCTTCGTCTCACAGATGCAGACGACCAAGTGACGGCAGCGGCGGCGCTTACTTCTTGGCGTCGCCCTTGGCTTCCTCGGCTTTGGCTTCTTCCTTGGTCTTGGCCTTCCACTCCGGCTCGGCGTAGCGGTACATCACGCGATTGTCGCGCAGCACCACGAAGATCACGCGCGAGGGCTGGTCCTTGGCGAGCTGCGCCATCACCTTGCGATACGTGTCCAGCTCGGGCACCGGCTGATCGTTGATCCGCTGGATCAGGTCACCGCCGCGCACGCCCGCGGCACCCGCCCAGCCCAGACGCTCTGAGCCTTCGACCAGCACACCCTGAACGCTGTCGTCCCAGCGTTCATCGTCGCGATCAAAGAACGTCAGCTCGCGGACATTGAGCTCAAAGTCCTTGTTGGCGTCGCGCCTCGCCTCGTCGGCGTCGATCCGCGTGCGCTCCAGTTGCACGCTGACGTCCACCGGCTGGAGCGCGCCTCCCTCACCCGGACGCAGCACGCTGATCGTGGCCTTCTCATCGGCCTTCATCGATCGGATCTTGCGCTGAAGACTGCCGGCGTCCTGCATGCCCTTGGGCGACACCTTCTCGCCATTGACAGCGACGATGACATCGCCCACCTTGAGTTCGCTCGCCGCGGCTTGCGTCCCCGGGTAGATCCGCGTGACGCGGAAGCCGGGCTTGTCGCCGTGACCGAGTTGGCGGGCCAAGTCCTTCACCACCGGCTGCGTCGCGACCGCGAGCCACGCCTTGGGCACCTCGCGCGGCGGGTCTTCCTTCTTGTCCGGGCGCGGCTTGATCACCGTCACCTGGTTCTTGCCGTTGCGATCAAACTCGACCAGCAGGAACTCGGGGATCTCCTCGCGCTTGATATCCGAGCGCATCACCGCGCGATAGAGATCGATCGAGTCCTTGAACGACTTCATCGGCTTCTTGTCGATCGACTTGATGACGTCGCCCGATTGCAGCTTGGGCTCGGCCAAGTCGGCGGGGCCGCCCGACTTCACGCCCGACACGAACACGCCCTCGCTGCTCGTCAGGCGATGATCGCGCATGAGCTTCTCGGTGATCTCCTGCACGCTGATGCCCCAGCCGCGCAGCGCGGCTTGATCGCCCTTGTCGCGCAGCAGCTTCTCGGTGGTGAGCTTGATGCTCTTGGCCTCGCCGCCGCGCTTGATGTCGAGCGACACTTCGCCGCCGATCGGCACGCGCGAGAGCAGATGCATGATCGGCGGGAGTTCCTCGGCGAACTTCACCGTGACCGCCTTGCCGTTGATCGCGGTGATGAGATCGCCCGCCTGCAGGCCGGCGCGGCTCGCGGGGCCTTCCTTATACACCGTGTTGATCAGCACACCCTCGGTGTAGCCGGTCTTGGCGATCGGACGCAGAGCCATGCCGATGCTGCTCCGCTTTACCTCGCCGTCCTTGATGAGCGCCTCGGCCACCTCGCGAGCCAACGTCGCGGGGATCGCAAAGCCCATCTGCGATCCGCCGAGCTCGTTCACGCCGATCACCCGCCCGTTCAGATCCACGAGCGGGCCGCCGGAGTTGCCGGGGTTGATGGCGGCGTCGTGCTGGATCCAGCGCGTGAACATGCCGGTCGACTGCCCGTCGTCCAGCGTCATGTCGTCCGTCTCTTCGGTGCCGAAACCCGCAGTAAAGACGCGTGCGTTGTTGCTCACAATGCCCAGCGTCACCGAGCGCGAGAGCGAGAAGGGCGAACCCATCGCCATCACGGTGTCGCCCACCGTGAGCGCGTCGGAGTCACCCCACTCTGCCGTCGGCAGGCTGGATGCATCCTTGAGCGTCTTGAGGTCCAGTTGCAGCACCGCAAGGTCGGTCATGGCGTCCTCGCCAACCAGCCGCGCGGGGATCTCCTGCTTGTCCGCGAGCGTGACGCGGAACTTCTTGCCATCGGCGGTCACGTGCTGGTTGGTGACGATGTAGCCCTCTTTGGAGATGATCGTGCCGCTGCCCGTCGAACCGCCCTTGGTCTCGACGCCGTCCCAGTAGCTGACCGTTTCGACCGAGATATTCACGAGCGCGGGGAAGACCTTGTCACGTGCCGCGATGACCATCGAGCGCAGTTCGGACCGCAGGCCCGCGACCTTGGGGTCCATGTCGGGGGCGGTTGCCGACTGGGCGCACGCTTGGCCGCAGATCGCGACCAGCACGGCGGCCGACAAACCAAGCGCAACCCGAGACGTGGAAAGCAGTTGTGGCAAACGCATCAAGGACATGACGGCTCCCGTGAAAGGCCAGAGAGGCTCGCGGCGGCCTCGTGGAATCTCGAAACCGAAGAACTCCGAAACCCACCAACGCGAGGAGGCAGCCGCAACCGGCGACGCAGCACCCGGCCAAAGGCAGGACGCACAGACTACACACACAACGTCGCGTCTGCCGACATAGTTCGAAGGTAAATCGGCGCGCGCCATATCCGGGCGAGAAAGACGACACCCCTGGGGGCATTGTCGGCCGATTGCTTGCACGACGACGCGGGCACACCCCGCTGCACCCGCGGCGCCGCACCGGCGGCGTGCTTTCCAGGAGTACCGTTTCGCCATGACCGACGCCGCTCACGCCGCCACCCACGCCGAGGCCCACGGCTCCAGCTCCATCAAGGAGACCGTGATCTCGATTCTCATCGCGTTCGCGATGGCGTTCGTCTTTCGCGGCTTTGTGATCGAGCCGTTCCTGATCCCCACCGGCTCCATGGCCCCCACTCTCATGGGTGCCCACGTCCGCATCACTGACGCCGCCAACGGCTTCACCTGGCCCGCAGGCCCCCACGTCTACAACAACAACGACCTCCAGAATCCGCCCGCGGCCCAGACCAACGTCGCCTGCACCGAACCCATGACCGCCCAGCGGCTTGAGTTCCCGGTGCTCGAACGCCGCTCGGGTGATCGCATCTTCGTCCTCAAGATGCCCTACTCGATCGTCAACCCCGAGCGCTTCGACGTCATCGTCTTCCGCAACCCGCACGATGCCAACGAGAACTACATCAAGCGGATGCTCGGCGCGGGCAATGAGCATGTCGCGCTGATCGACGGCGACGTCTTCGCCCGCCCGATCGATGCTGCTCACCCGCAGCTGTTTGAGGGCCAAGACGCGTGGTCCGTCGATGGCTGGAAGATCCAGCGCAAGCCCGAGCATGTACAGCGTGCCGTGTGGCAGAGCGTCTTTGACAGCAACTTCACGCCCGTGAGCGCGACGCGCGACGGACGCCGCGTCTTCCGCTCGCCGTGGATCGGCATCGACCCCGGCCAGGCCAGCGTCGCCAGCCCCAACTGGAAGATCGCCGACACGCATCAATATGAGTACAAGGGCAGCGGCCCCACCACGCTGCGCTTCGCGCCGCAGGGCTTGGGTGAGGGCGGCTGGCTCAGCGAGATGCAGCGCAACCCCATCCCGCAGCGCGGCATGATGCCTCCCTTCATCTCCGACTGGACCGCCTACAACGACACCCCCAAGAACGGTTCCACCTACTTCCCCGTCTCGGACATCCGCCTCATCGCCGACATCCGCCCGGGCACCAACGGCCTCGCGTGGTCCGGCATCATCCGCACGCGCGGCCGCGACTTCCGCGCGTCGCTCAAGGCCGATGGCAACGCGACGCTCGAGATCCTCAAGGGCGGCGAAGTCGAAAAGCAGACCAGCGCAACCGTCCCCGGCGCGCTCGCCACCACGGGCATCACCCAGATCGAGTTCTGGCATGTTGACCAGAGCCTGCAACTCTTCATCGGCGGGCACAAGGTCGCCGAGCTCAACTACGACTGGACGCCTGCGGAGCGCACGCTCGCGTGCTTTGGCCTCAGCCCCGCGCAGATCGCCAAGAACGAGCCCAACTTCCGCAACCCAGGCTCGCCGAGCGTGCTGCAAACCCCGGACGCTTACCCGAAGCCCGAGGTGTGGATGGAGTTCAGCGGCGGCCCGTTCACTCTCGAACGCACCGCGATCGGCCGCGACATCCACTATCAGGCGACCCGGCGCCCGGGCATGTACCCGCTGGGCACCCATCCGCTCCGCGTGGTCACCCTCAGCAAAGACCAGTTCTTCATGTGCGGCGACAACAGCCCGGCGAGCCTCGACGGCCGCCTGTGGGAAGATGTTGATCCGTGGGTCGCCGAGAAGGTCGGTAACGACGTCGGCGTGGTGCATCGCGACCTGCTGATCGGTAAGGCGTTCTTCGTGTACTTCCCTTCACTTCAGCGCAGCAATGGCGTGCCGGTTCCGGATTTCGGACGCATGCGCTACATCTGGTAACCACCAGACCAGACGAAAATTCGCGGTCGTGGCCAGCCCATTTCTGACGGGTTGGCGTCTCTTTCTGCGGCTGAACCTCCAGACGCCACGCACCGGGTCCGTTCCACTCCCGTGCCGGCGTCTTTTCCGGAGGTCGCCATGCGTGTTGCTCGTCCGCTGTCGCTTGTCCGTCTGCTGTCGCTGGGGTTTGGTCTTGGGTGTGTGACTGCCGTTGCGTCGGCGCAGTGCGGACCGTTCTTTGCAAACCCGAGCGTCGCGTTGACGCTGCAGAACATTCCCCGCGACCTCATCGCGGCCGACCTCAACCGCGATCGCATCCCCGACTTGATCTGTACGACGACTTCGAACTTTGAGTCCAGAGGCATTAACGTGATGCGCACCAGCGTGTCCGGCGTGCCCGAGGTCCGTCAGTTTCTGCCGATCTCGGGTAATCAGCCGACGATCAAGGTCGCGGTGGCGGATGTGAATCGTGACGGCATCGTCGATCTGCTCGCGACCGGATACACAACCGGGTCGCTGCTCGTCTACCTCGGCATCGGGGACGGCACGTTCAACCCTTCGCCGGCGGCGTTCTCGACAGGGACTTCGCCAGCGGCGTTCACTGTGAGCGACCTCAACAACGATGGTCGCCCTGATGTTGTTGTTGTGAACGCTACTGACAGCACGTTTTCCGTGCTCATGGGCAATGGCGACGGCACATTTCAACCCCGCATCGTAACCGCCGCCGGTATCTCCTCTCCCAATCTTCTCGCGCTGGCTGACATGAACGGCGACGGCAGACTTGACCTGATCATGAGCGGTTCGGGCGCATTTCTCACCGTCCGCCTCGGCAACGGCAATGGGACATTTGCTTCTGGCACTGTCATTCAGTCATCGTTCACATCTCTCGGCGTGAGCAAGTTCGTCGCGACCGATGTGACGGGCGACGGCGTCCCGGACGTTCTGTCCACAAACACGGCAAATGATCGGATCTACTTGTTTAAGGGCCGCGGGAACGGCACACTCGAGCCCGACGTGCAGATCAACGTGGCCCTCACCGACACCCGGCTTCGCGTGTTTGACGTTGCGGACTTCAATGGCGATGGAATGCCCGACCTCGCGTTGTTGTACGCCGATCCATCCGGTGTCGCCTCGTTTCCGGCAGTTGCTCTGGGCGATGGCAAAGGCGCCTTCGCGTCACCAATCAAGTGGCCCAACTCCGATCTCCCAGGATCGAGCTTCGCCCTGGCGATCGCAGATCTCAACTCCGACACACGCCCCGACATCATCTATGTCGACGGATTTGGCAAGTTGATCAGCACGCTGTCAAGCTCGGCCGGAATCAAGCTCCTCTGGGGCCAAGGAAACATCGTCTATCCGGCCGGATGGAACGTCGGCGTCAGCGTCTACGCCGAGGGCACCGGCCTGAGCTACCAGTGGTTCAAGAACGGCGAGCCTCTCGTGAGCACGGGGCGAGTCTGGAGTGACGGCCGCTTCCTGCAGTTCAACAACCTCAACGACTCCGACTCGGGCGTCTATCAGTGCCGTATCTCCAACGCGTGCAGCAGCGTCATGACGACGTCGTACGTTCATGTGCTGCCCGCGAGCAACCCCTGCTCGGCCGACTTCAACGGCGACGGCTTCATCACCTTCGAGGACTTCGACGCCTTCATCGCGGCGTTCGAACAGGGCTGCTGAACCGCGCCGGAGCGGGTTTTCTCGGACGGTGCGGCCCGCGCCTCGCGTGGGGACTCTGTTGCATTGGACCGGACGGCTGTTACCCTTTACAGGTCGCACCGTTCCTTTCAGACGTGTGCCCATCCGGGAATCATGACATGCGTTTTGTCTCTGCATCAGTCGTTGCGCTCACGATCGCATCTCTTGCAGGCGGCGTCGCTTCGGCACAATGCGGGCCGTTCTATGCCGCCCCGCAGTCGCTGCTGACGACACCCAACCCGCCGCGCGACTTTCTGGCCGCGGACCTGAACGCCGACGGCCGCACTGATCTGTGCGTCGCCAACTCCGGGGCAAGCTCGGGCGTGACGATCTATCGCGCGAACACCGGCGACAACAACTTCACGATCTCGCAGACGATCGCCACGGGCAGCAACTCACAGATCCGCGTCGCGGCACGCGACTTTGACGGCGACGCCATCGTCGACCTCGTGATCGCCGAATCCACCAGCGCGGTCGCCCGCTTCTACAAGGGTCTTGGCAACGCGACGTACAACGTCGTCGCGCCGCCCGCCGTCGCCATCGGCGCTTCCATGAACGCATTGAGCGCCGCCGACTTCAACACGGACGGCAAACTCGATCTCGTTGTCGGCAACGGCTCGGCGGGCTCCATCGGCGTGCTGCTGGGCAATGGCGACGGCACATTCCAGGCACGAACCACAAACGCGCTTGCGACCACCAACGTGCTCGCGGTCAGCGACCTGAACGCCGACGGCCGCCCTGATGTCGTTGCGTCGCTCGTCGGTACTGCGCAAGTTGCCGTGCTGCTCGCCAATGCCAACGGCACGCTGCAAGCGCCCGTCACCTATGCCGCCGCCGGCGGCGTGAGCGCGGCCACGCAGTTCGCGTTCGCCGATCTGAACGTCGACGGCTCGCCCGATCTACTCGCGGCGTGCGGCGGTTCGGCGGTCGGCTACTGGCAAGGCCGCCCCAACGGCACGTTTGAGGCCGCCCAAACGATCTATCCGGGCGGGCCTTCCGGGCCAGAGATCTTCGGTCTTGTCGCCGCCGACCTCAACGCCGATGGCAAGCCCGACCTGGGCGTGACGCTCTTTGACCCCGACAACCCGAACCTGCTCCTCCCGGGCGTCTACCTCGCCACCGGATTCAAGACTTTCGCACCCGCGCTCACCTACGGCAAGACCACCTCGACGGTGATCAGTTCATTGCTCACCACGATCGACCGCAACCGCGACGGCCTGATCGATCTGATCTGGGTGAGCGGCGACGCGAAGATGGGAGTGCTCGAATCGATCGCGGGCGGGCAGGTGCAGATCACGTCGCGCCCCGCGAACGTCGTCGCCGCCGCGGGTGAAACCGCGACGCTCACGGTCGGCGCGACCGGTGCGGGCATCACTTACAAGTGGTACAAGGACGGCCAGCCGCTGCTCGCCTCGGCGCGCGTGACGGGCACGAGCAGCGCGACGCTGCAGATCACGGGCCTTCTGACGAGCGATACCGCGGTGTATGAATGCCGCATCTCCAACCCGTGCACGTCCGAGGCACGGGTCGCGGCCCTTGTCGCTGTCGCCCAGCCCGCCAACGCCTGCTCGGCCGACTTCAACGGCGACGGCTTCATCACCTTCGAGGACTTCGACGCCTTCGTCGCGGCCTTCGAACAGGGGTGCTGACGAGGCCCGAACGACCTGATTTGCCCAAGAAAAGTATCGCCCGCCTTGTGAATTGCTGACGGGTTGCGGGCGATTCCTGCGGCTGCTGGGTATGCGTGCTGACGTCCGCCCCTGCAAGCGGACCAACCGGGCACGCCCACCTCAGGAGCCCGCCATGTCACGCCGCCCACGCGCCCTCGGACTGTTCTGCCTCGCCGGACTGACCACGTTTGCCGCGGTCGCATCCGCACAATGCGGCCCGTTCTTCGCGAATCCCGCCATCATCCGAGGGCTGCCGGGCGGCTCCGCGGCACAGTTGCATGTCATTGATCTGGGCGGAAACTCCGCCCCGGAACTGATCTCCGCCACACGCGGCGGTCCCAGTGCAGGCATCTCCATCGTCGATCTCGCGGTCTTGAACCAGACCCAAGTCACGCAGTTCATTCCGCTCGGCTCGGCGGACACCTACACGCAGTTCCGCGTTGCCGACCTCAATCGCGACGGCATCCTCGACCTGCTCTCCACGCAGTACTCGACTGGATCCGTGCGCGTCCACCTGGGCAACGGCAATGGATGGTTCAGCGCGTCGCCCGCGAGTTTCGCCGCGGGCAATGCGCCCGCTGGGCTCGCCTGCGCCGACCTGAACAACGACGGCAAGATCGATGCGATCGCAACCAACGTCAACGACGGCACATACTCGGTTCTGATGGGCAACGGCGACGGCACCTTCCAGCCGCGCGTTGCGGCGCCCACAGGTTTTGCCCAGCCCACCAACGCCGAGCTGGTCGACATGAACGGCGATGGACGCCTCGATCTCATCCTCGCGGGCCTTCCGTTCACGTTCGCGGTGGCTCTGGGCAACGGCAACGGCACGTTCGGTACACCTGCGATCTACACCTCGGCGATCTACACGAGCGGGGGAGCGCTCTCGATCGCGATTGCCGACGTGAACGCTGACGGCTCAACCGATCTGATCGTCGGCGGCACAGGAACGAAGAACGCGCTCCTGATGCTCGGCCGCCCCAACGGCACGCTCGCGCCCGAGACACAGATCAGCATCGGCGACGACATCAACACCGTGCGCACAATCGCCGTGGGCGACTACAACCTCGAGGGCAAGCCGGACATCGGCGCGATTGTCGGCAACGGCAGCAACGTGGGCGTCCCACGCATCGCGCTGGGTCTGGGAAACGGGACGTTCGCCGCGCCGCTGGAATGGGGCGGCGTCAATCCCAGCGGCGGCACCGTCGCCGCGACCGCCGCCGACATCAACCGCGACGGCCTGCCCGACCTCGCCTACGTCGATCGCTTCGGCCAGTTAATCAGCCTGAACTCCACCAGCGGCGGTCCGGTGCAGGTGAACTCCCCGCAGGGTGATCTCGTCATCGCGCCTGGCACCAACGCGTCGACCGGCGTTTTCGCCTCGGGCGCCGGCGTGCAGTATCAGTGGTTCAAGCGCGGCACGCCGCTGCTCAACACCGCGCGTGTCTACGCCTCTGGCCCCGACCTGGTCATCAATGACGCCCGCGATTCGGACTCGGGCGTCTATCAGTGCCGCGTATTCAACGCGTGCAGCAGCGTGACGACCACGTCGTATGTGCATGTGCTGCCGCTGAGCAGCGTGTGCCCGGTGGACTTCAACGAAGATGGCTTCCTGACGTTCGAGGACTTCGATGCCTTCGTGCGGGCGTTTGAGGAGGGGTGCTGAGCCGCGTCAACGCGCTTGGCGATCGGAACACCACGCATGCCCTCTTCTTTGGCTTGAAGGGCGCAACGGAGTTCCACGCGGTCGCATCCACACGCTCGATAGAATCGACACAATGCCCGCCGAAGACCTCCCGCCGTCCATCCAGTTCGCGCGGGCGCCTAAAGACTTCGCGCGTGCAAACGCCGAGGCGCTTCAGTCGATGCCTGAACTTAGCCGCGTACTGCATGGCGACTGCTCCGGGCGTGTTGTATCCCGTGTGCAGCAGAGCGGAGTACGCTCTCGCAATGAGCAATCACCACCCACGCGTTGATGTCGATCGATGGATCGAGCAGTTTCCGCTCGCGGCAGACGTCGAGCGCGCGCTATCAAGCGCGTATGTGACCGGCCCCGAGGCTGTTGCCATCATCGAGCAGGCACGCTCGCGTTCCGGCGGCGCGGCTGGAATGGGTGGGCCGTGCGCGACGGATGTGATGGTCTGGGCTCTTGGCGAACCTACAGACCCGGCTGCAACCAAGATCGGCGGCGTGCCGCATCGGCCTGCAGGAGTGCCGTGGCCAGTAGGGCGAGACGGGCAGCCCAGCACGTTCGTGGCACAGGTGTGCTTTGCAGATTCTCGCGACGTTCTTGTTGCAAGCGACGGTTCGCCGCTCACGCTTCCGGGTGACGTCCTCGTGCTCTTCTCGCCGAATCCGGGCGGGCTTTGGGATGACAACGACGAAGACCCAACCTCGCTGCAGTATGAGTGGTGGCCGCTTGATCTTGAGCGCGTGATGGCGCGCGAAGACCTGCCCGAGCAGACTTGGACCGCGACGGCGGGCGGCACGATTGCGCCGTGTCACGCCCATCTGCACAGGAGCGCGGACTTTCCCGCGGCCCCTGACGATCATCCGCTGCGACAGATTTACGATGCTGATCGCCTCTTTGTGCACGAGGGCGGCAAGATCGGCGGCGTGCCGTTCTACACCCGTGCCGAGTCTCCGCGACCCGGGGTCTTTCTCGCCGCGATCGGCTCGATCAATCCGGCCGGAACGGTGTGGCCGTTTGTGAATGTCGAGAGACCGCCGACGCCGGCGCCGATCTGGGACGGCGACTTCTTGACGCTTGGCGATCTGGGGTCGCTCTACTTGTATTGGGAACCCTCGCGGCGATCTCGCAGCGAGGGTTCGCTTCATTGGACGGTCAGGGGATCGTGACCCCTTACCTGCTCTTGCTATCCCCTCGCGCGAAGATGCTCGCGACGTAGTTCAGCACGTCCGTCGCGCTCGTCTCGTTGTAGCCGAACTGCTTGATGAGCCGCTGCTTGACGATGTCGATCTTCTGCTGCGTCTCGTCGTCGACCACGCTGCTCACGAGGTTCTTGAGCTTGATCGTGTCGCGCTGGTCCTCGAAGAGCTTGAGTTCAAGCGCGCGATACAGCCGCGCGTTGGTGTTGTACTCGAACTTCTTGCCGTCGAGCGCAAGCGCGCCGATGTAGTTCATGATCTCCTGGCGGAAATCGTCCTTGCGGCTCTCGGGAATCTCGATCTTCTCCTCGATCGAGCGCATCAGGCGATCATCCGGCTCCTCATCGCGGCCGGTGTAGCGGTTCTTGACGCGTTCTTTCTGCGTGTAGGCGCGGACGTTTTCGATGTAGTTGGCGCACAGGCGGCGGATGGCGTCCTCGTCGGCGCTGATCGCCCGCTGCACTTCGCCCTTGATGATGTCTTCGTACTCTTCTTTCACCACCGCGAGCAGTTCGCGATAGCGCTTGCGCAGGTTTTCGTCGCTGATCAGCGAGTGGTGGCTCAGGCCGCCCTCGATCTCGTTGATCACCATGAACGGGTTGATCGAGCGTTCTTCGAGCGCCTGGCGGCTCACCAGCGCGTTGCTGATCTTGTCCTGGATGTAGCGCGGCGAGATGCCGTTCATGCCCTCGCGTGGCGCCTCTTCCTTCAGCTCCTTCACGCTGTCTTCGGTAAAGCCCGGGATGCTCTTGCCGTTGTAGAGCTTGAGCTTCTGCAGCAGCGACAGCCCCGCCTTCTTGGGCTCGTCGAGGCGCGTGAGCACGGCCCACATCGCCGCCACCTCCAGCGTGTGCGGCGCGACGTGGATGTTCTTGATGCGATCCGCGCCGAAGTCCTTCTGATAGATCTTGATCTCGTCATCGAGGCGGATGTTGTAGGGCACGTCGATCTTGATGGTGCGATCGCGGAACGCCTCCATCATCTCGTTGCTCTGCAGCCGCTTGTATTCGGGCTCGTTGGTGTGCCCGACGATCACCTCGTCGATGTACGTCTGGGCGAACTTCTTGGGCTTGATGGTGTGTTCCTGTGACGCGCCGAGCAGGTCATAGAGGAACGCCACATCGAGCTTGAGCACTTCGATGAACTCGCAGACGCCGCGATTGGCGATGTTGAGTTCGCCGTCGAAGTTGAAGGCGCGCGGGTCGCTGTCACTGCCGTACATCGCGATCTTGCGATAGTTGATGTCGCCCGTCAGTTCCGTCGAGTCCTGGTTCTTCTCGTCCTTGGGCTGGAAGGTGCCAATGCCAACGCGATCCTTCTCGCTCAGCACGATGCGGCGCACCTTCACATGGTTCATCACGGCCTTGAAGTCGCCGCTGTAGAACGTCATCAAGTCCTCAAAGATCTTGCGGCAGAACGGGTCCGGCTCGCCGGTGATCCGCAAGCGCCCGTTGTGGTGCTGCGGCTTGTAGCGCTCGTTGAGTTTCGCGACGATGTCGTTGCGCGCTTCCTTGGGGATCAAGACCAGCGGGTCTTCGTGCATCGGGCACGCGAACTCGTGGCTCATCACGGCCTGGCGCGCGCCGACGCCCGCGGCAGACACGCCGCAGTGCTCATCAAGCATCCAACTGAACGAGTACAGCGCGCCGTCGTCAGTGCGCGAGTACGCCTCTATGCCCTTCTTGAGCAGGCGTGCGATCGTCGACTTGCTCGAACCGACCGGGCCGTGCAGCAGCAAGATGCGCTTGTCCGTGCCATAGCCCTCGGCGGCGGAGCGCAGCACATCCACGAGCTGCATCAGCGCGAAGTCGAGGCCGTAGATTCCGTCCGCGCCGTTGCCGAACGGGTCGGAGAAGAAGTGATAGCGGATGCACTCCTTCTTGAAGAGCCGGTACTTCTCATGCCCGCACGTCACGACGGCGTCGTACAGCCGCTGGTACGCATTGCGGCACACGCCGGGGTTCTTCATCGCGATGTCGAGGTAATCCCAGAACGTGCCCGACCAGTGGTGTTCCTGGAAGCGCTTGCGATCCAGTCGTGAGTCGATGATGCCAGCCAGGTCGACGCTGCCGCCGCTCGAGGCCGCCGACGACGTGGAAAACGACGAAGGACGATCTTCCGGCATGGTCAGTCTCCTTGCGGACGAGCGGCCCGATGCACGACGGCGGGGCCGGTTCGTCCTCTCTGCTCGCGCGGCATCGCAGACACCGACGGGTGAACCGCTTTGTATCGGCTCAATCGCCCCGCCGCAATCGACCATCGGCGCGCACGCACAGTTTCCTCCGCACTCCGATACGCAGCCGATGCCAGCGCGGATCGCGCAGAAGATGCCGATCCGAGCGTCGGAATGCCCCCGCCGGGCCTCGCCCCGCTACAGTCGCCCCTATGTCGCTTGGACGCGGAAATGTGCTGGATGTGGGCCGGATCGGCGTGACCCGGGAGGAACTCCCGCCCCTGCCCGACGCCGCCCTGACGGATCGCGAGGCTGGCCGCCTCGACCCGCGCTGGTGGTTCGCGCACCCTGACCGTCCGTTTGAGATCGAGATCGGCCCCGGCAAGGGCGCGTTCCTGGTCAACCAGTGCCCCGCCGCCCCCGGCGTCAACTACCTCGGCATTGAATGGGAAGGCGAGATCTACGCCTACGCCGCCGACCGCCTCCGCCGCCGCGGCGTCGACAACTGCCGCATGCTGCATGGCGACGCCAATGAATTCCTCCGCTGGCGCTGCCCAGCGGCCATCGCGCGCGTCGTCCACCTTTACTTCTCCGACCCCTGGCCCAAGACCAAGCACCACAAAAACCGCGTGGTGCAGGATCGCTTCCTCGCCGAGATCCATCGCGTCCTCACGCCCGGCGGCGAACTGCGCGTCGTCACCGACCATGACGAACTCTGGGACTGGGATGAACAGCACTTCGCACGCTGGACCATGCCGCTGCCGCCAGACGTTCTCACGATGGTCGCGGCGATCAGTCCGGGCATCACCGCGGCGACGCCGCCGTACCGGCGTCAAGAGTTCGTCCCGCCAGATTGGGTGGGCGAGGGCGAAGTGGTGGGCACGAACTATGAGCGCAAGTTCACCAACCGAGACAAGCGCCCCCACGCCTGCGTCCTCGTGAAAGTGTGATGCAATACTGAGCCGCCCGCGCTGTCGTCAGTCCTTGAGCACGACCAGCAGCGCGTGGATCAGGCCGGGGATGTAGAACAACAAGCACAGCACGATGTTGATGACGAGCGAAAGGCCGATGCCCTTCTTGATGCCCACCGCCACCGGCGGCAGCAGGATCGCGATGATCACCAGCAGCAACTTGTTGGTCTGAATGTCGGACATTGCGTGCTCCTCTCAAGCCAGCGCTCGCCCACAACCCGCGTGCCAGCGCTCGCATCACACACTCTACCAAACTTCTTCGTCGCGCTTCGAGCCGAGTTTCGCGCGAAACGTCGCACGGCCCGCAAAGCCGCGCCGAATCACATCGCCCGCGCGAGTGTCACCAGCGCGTCCAGCGCCTGATCCTCGCTCATCGCGTCGACTTGTACGACCTCGTCGGCGATCTCCAGATAGAGCGGATCACGCCGCGCGAAGACGACCTCGATCTCAACCAGCGGATCAGCCCCGGTGAGGCTCGGTCGCTGCGTCAGATCGGTCGCGGCCAGCCGTCTGCGGAGCGTCGCGGCCTCGGCCCGCAGATAGATCAATCGCGCCCCGCTCATCCGCCTTTGGTTGAGAATCTCCAGCGACGCCTTGCCGGTGGGCGTGCCGCCACCCAGCGCGACCACGCCCGCGGCGATGACCTCCGGCGCACCAAGCGCCTTGGCCTCACCCGCGCGAAACGCCGCCTCGCCGAGGACCCGCAGCGCATCCGCCGCCGAAGCCTGTCCCAGAACCCGCGGCGTGATGTCGTCCAAATCCACAAACCCGCGGCCTCGTGCCGCATCGAGCAGCGCGGCGAGCCGGCGCCCCAATGTCGACTTGCCGCTGCCGCGCAGGCCCATGAGATAGATCGTGGACATCACGCGTGCAGTGTAGCGGGAGCAGCACGCATCACTCGTAGCGCACGCCGCCATGCTCGATCCAGCCACGCTTGTTCTCGTCCTTGGTCGCGTACTTGGGTGCGTGCGTGAAGTGGATCGTGCCGCCTTTTTCGGTCCACTCATACTCGCCCCGCAGCGCGACGCGATCGCCGACCTTCGCGGGCACGCGCCGTGCGGCGTCAAGATTGTGCGCCACCAGTACCGTCACGCCGTCGTCTGTGCGCACCAGAAACCGCTGATGCATGTCCGAACCGTCGCGGGTCTCGCGATCATCGGCCAGCAGTCGCTCCACGCGGCCCTGCGTCTCGATCCATGTGTCTGACTGCTTCGCGGCAAACAGCGCGGCCACTGATCTGCCGCTTGAAATCGGTGCAGGATCCGACACCGAGCCTGAACTCTGCGCAGGCGGTGCAGTTCGCGCGGCACGCTGTTGGGCCACGATCGCGATGATGATGAGAAGCAGCACGCCGCCCGCACTGCGACGCCGACCACGCGGCCGCGGCCCGTTTCTTGGCATGAACATCGGCCCAGAGCCTAGCCGCATGCCAAAGCGGATCCCCCCATCGGCTTCTCAGGGCCGAGCGATGCGCGCGACGGCGTCCGCAACCCTGCTCCCCTACCCTTTCCCGCTTGGCAAAGAACCCCTCCAATCGTCGAACTTCCTCCGTGGCAAGCGTTTCCGACGACGCCGTCGGCTCGGTCGCGCTCGTCAGCCTCGGCTGTCCCAAGAACCTCGTCGACTCCGAGAAGATGCTCGGTCTGCTCGCCGAGGCCGGCCTCACGCCCATCAGCCACGACCCATCGACCAGCGGCTTTGACGGCGCCGACGCCGTCGTCGTCAACACCTGCGGCTTTCTCGAAGCCAGCAAGGACGAGTCGCTCGGCGTCATCAAGGAAGCCATCGCCGAGAAGGAGAAGGGCAACCTCAAGCGCGTCATCGTCGCCGGCTGTCTCGTGCAGCGCCATCGCGCCAAGATGCTCGAGTGGGCCCCCGGCATCGACGCCATGATCGGCGTGTTTGATCGCGACAAGATCGTCGAAGCCGTCACCGGCGTGACGCCCGAGCGGCGCACGCTCGAACAGGACGCCAGCGAACAGCCCAAGTACTGGATCGCCGCCAACGCTCTTCAGGCCGCCAAGCAGCGCGGCCAGGAAGTCACCGGCCTGACCGTCAACGGCAAGGACGGCAAGGGCATCGGCTACTTCGAGGATGACTCGGCGCGCCTGCGCCTCACGCCGCGGCATTACGCCTACCTCCGTATCAGCGAAGGGTGCAACCAGAACTGCGCGTTCTGCACCATCCCCTCGATCCGCGGCAAGATGCGCTCCAAGCCGCTCGAGCGCGTCTGCCAGGAAGCCAAGGAACTCGTCGCCGACGGCGCGTTCGAGCTACTGCTCATCGGCCAAGACACGACTTCCTACGGCGATGACATCGGCATGGGGCTCGTCAAGGGCGCACGCGGCACGCGCGGCCAGTTCGACCACCTCGGCGGCTTGCCCGCGCTGCTCGAAGCGCTCTCGGACACGATGGACGCCGAAGGCTGCAAGGGCTGGCTGCGCCTCATGTACGCCTACCCGAGCAACTTCAGCGATCCGATCATCGACGCCTTCGCCGCACTCGTGAAGAGCGGTCGCCTGCTGCCGTATCTCGATATCCCGCTGCAGCACGCCTCCGATCGCGTGCTGAGCCTGATGAAGCGGCATGTGACCCGTCGCCAGCAGAGCGAAGTGATCCAGAAACTCCGCGAGCGCGTGCCGGGCATGGCGATCCGCACGACGTTCATCAGCGGCTTCCCCGGCGAGACCGAGGCCGACCACGAAGAACTGCTGTCGTTCGTAGAAGAGATGAAGTTCGACGCGCTGGGCGTGTTCGAGTACAGCCACGAGCCGGGCACGGTCGCGGGCACTATGGAGGGCGACAAGAGCCTCGCCGTCAACCCCGCAGACAAGAAGCGCCGGCGCGATGAAGTCATGGCTCTGCAGCAGACCATCGCCTTCAACCAGGCCAAGTACGTTGCGTCGCTCTTTGACGAGAGCCGCCCCACCGCCGGCGGCCAGCAGCTTGATGTGCTGATTGATGCGCCGCTGCGCACCAAGGGCCTCAAGACCAGCGGCGTCAGCACCGGCGGCGGGCTGTATCAAGGCCGCACGTACTTCCAGGCCCCGCAGATCGACTCGGTGACGTATGTGCAGTCGCGCGAACGACTCGTCCCCGGCGAGATTGTGCGCTGCGTGGTGGTGGCCGCCGACGGCTATGACCTGATCGCACGCCCGATCGCGGAACTGGACAAGAAGGTGACGCTGAAGATTTTGCGGTGAGCGGCGTTATTGCACGGAGCGATCATGATGCCGCGCAAGCACTCGCACACCATCGCAGACTTCTACGCGACCGCAGTGTTCGCGTTCGTCTCAGCAGTCGCATTCGCCATGAACTTTGTCGCTGTCGCGGCCGAATGGGAATCCAAAGACCTCTGGCCTCTCTTCACTGGTGCGACGACTGCCATCGTGTTCGCCATGATCATGGTGCGAGGCTCACCGAGCACGCTTGTCGCGCTCGTCAATACCGCTGTGTTTCTGGTACCGCTCGCACACTGGGCATTGATTGGCGTGGTCGCGATTGGTCTTGTTGGATGGTCGTTGGGTTCTGTGCTTCTTGTGGTTGAGTTCTTTGGTGGGCTTCTGTGGGCCGCCGCCTTTGTGTCGCACGCCCTCAATCGCAACCGCGAACAGCAAACTTCATCGCACTGCACCAACTGCGGCTACGACCTGCGCGGCATCTCATCGAAACGCTGCCCAGAGTGCGGCACGATGAATCGTCCGCAACGCGACCCGCGCTCGTAAGCGTTCTCGCACGTTGCCCACTCGTTGTACGATCCTCTCCATGTCCGGCATTCGCTCTCTGCTTCTCGCGCTGCGCGAGCGACTTGACGATCTGCGTCGGCGCAGGCCGCGCGATCCCAAGGCGCTCGGACGCGCTGGCGAGCGTCACGCGGCGCGCTGGGCGCGTCGCCAGGGCTATCGCATCGCAGGCCGCAACATCCACGGCCGCGGGCGCGGCGCGGGCGAAGCCGACCTCATCACGATCGCCCCCGACCGTCACACCATCGTCATCTTCGAGGTCAAGACCCGCGAGCGCGACGCCGACGCGCCCAACCCGCGCGACCTGCCGCCCGAGGCCGCACTGAACCAACACAAGCGCCAGACCCTCCGCGCCTTGGCCCGCGAACTGGCCCGCGAGCACCGCTGGGGCAAGCGCCCCGTTCAGATCGACGCCCTCGCCATCGAGTTCATCGTGCGGGCCGATCGCGTCGTGGACCATGTCGTGCGGCATTACCAGCGGATTGCCTGAGCCCGCTCGGCGAGCGTGTGTCGCTTGCGTTGCTGCAACGCACGAGAACGCCTCCATCCGCACCTCCGCTACCCTGTATCTCCCTTCCAAGGATTTCCCATGCGCCCAGCCACTCGCGCCCGATTGCACGCCTTCGCCTGCGCCCTGCTCACCTTCACCGGCGGCACCGCGCTCGCCTGGGACGCGCACGGCCATCGCACGCTCACCCGTGCCGCCCTCGATGGGCTGCCCGATGAGATGCCCGCCTTCCTCCGCGACGCCGCGATCAAGGACATGATCGCGTCCAACGCCAACGAGCCTGATCGCATCCGCAACATCAACGAGCCCGCGATCACCCACGTCAACGGCCCGGACCACTACCTCAACATCGAGAAGCTTGAGCAATACGGCCTCACGCTCGAGACGCTTCCTTCGCTGCGATACGACTACCTCGCCGCCCTCGCCGTCGCGCGTGACCGCCACCCCGACAAGGTCGAACCCTACAAGCCCGAGCGCGACCCCAAGCGCGCCAATGAGTGGCCGGGCTTCCTGCCGTGGGCCATCGCCGAGCAGTACGGCCGCCTTGTCTCGGCGTTCCGCACGCTTCGCGTGCTCGAAGCAACGCCCGCCAGCGCCTCAGACCAATCCGCCAATGAGACCCGCGCGCGTGAGATCGAGCGCGCCCGCCGCATGATCCAGGTGCAGATCGGCCTGCTGTCACACTTCGTCGGCGATGCGGCCCAACCGCTGCACACCACCAAGTATCACAACGGCTGGACCGGCGCAAACCCCAAGGGCTACACCGAGAGCCGCAAGTTCCACGCGTACATCGACGGCGGCGCGCTCAAGCGTCACACGATCACGCTCGAAGACCTCGAACGCACGCCTCTGCCCGCGCACGACATCGGCCCCGAGGTCTGGCCGTCGATCCTCGCCCACATCAAGCGCGGCTTTGACGCGTTCATCCCGCTCTATGACCTGCAGAAGTCGGGCGCACTGAACAAGGACGAAGGGCGCACGTTCCTCGTCGAACGTCTGCGCGACGGCGGCGGGATGCTGCGCGACCTGATCGTCAAGGCCTGGCACGCCGCGGAACCCACCGCCAAGGATCTTGAGAACGACCCGAAGTGGGAGAAGTCGATCGAGCCTGATCCGGAGCTGTCGGGCGAAGCGCCCGTGCAACCCAAGGCGAACTGACGTCAGCACGTGCCCCCGGGATCCGCGACGTCTGGCTCGCCGAGGGACGCTGCCCCACCTGCGCCGATCGCCTTGATTGGCCCGAGCCGTCCGATTCCGCCCGCGCCGAACCCTCTCCGCCACCGCCGCCCGTCCGCTGCGACACCTGCCGCAGCGTCTGGTCGCGCCCCGTCTGAGGCCCCCGCGCCGCCATCCCTTCTCGCGACGCCGCAAGGGCCTGAAATCTGTCGATTTTCTGTCTCCCAAGACCCCAAAAACTCAAGCCAAAACGACCCGGAAAACACGGGCCAAAAGCCGACGCGAGAGACCCCGATCACCTACAATAAATGCTTCGAAAACCGACCGGTTTTCGTGGCCGGATTTCGTCGCCGCGTGCCCGTGCCCCGCGATGCGCAGACCCCTGTTTTTCAGGGCATTGTGCATGCCCGCCAAGGCCGTACACGCGATCGGCGGGCCGCTCGGCTCAGGCGTTTGGGATGATCGCCCCTGGTGACCACCCCCTTGTGATCACGCTGTGCATGAACACAAGCGTGGCACACCCAAGCGCATCGAGAGTCGTGCGCCACCCGCTGCCGAGGCCACTGTCAGCGTTTGGGAGTACGCATGCCCGACACGTCGTCCACCGCCGTCAGCCAACCCGCACCTGAGCCCGCAGCAGGTCCGGGTGCCAAGGCCCCCAAGCCGCGCGTCGCCGTGAAGCTGGAAGCCAAGCCCGCGCTCGACACCGTCGCCGACGCCTCGGCGATCGCCTCTGCCGCCGCCACCGCCGACGCCGCGATCACCGGCACCTCGGGCGACTACGGCGCCAGCCAGATCCAGGTCCTCGAAGGCCTGGACGCCGTCCGCAAGCGCCCGGGCATGTACATCGGCGGCACCGGCCTCAACGCCCTGCACCACCTCGTCTACGAAGTCGTTGACAACTCCATCGACGAGGCCATGGCCGGGCACGCGACGTTCGTCAACGTCAGCATCGGCCCGGATGGATCCTGCACCGTCGTCGACGACGGCCGCGGCATCCCAGTTGACCCCATGAAGCACGAGGACCCCAACCTCAACGGCAAGTCCGCCGTCGAAGTCGTCCTCACCAAGCTCCACGCCGGCGGCAAGTTCCAGCAGGAAGGCTCGGCGTACAAAGTCTCCGGCGGCCTCCACGGCGTCGGCGTCTCGTGCGTCAACGCCCTCAGCGAGTACCTCAACTGCGAGATCTTCCGCGACGGACACGTCTACACGATCGGCTTCGAACGTGGCCGCGTCGTTCACCCCGTCAAGACCGTCGGCAAGATCCCGCCCGGCGCGACCCGCACCCACGGCACCACCGTGGTCTTCCGCCCCGACGCCGAGATCTTCCCCGACACCACCTTCAACTTCCAAACCCTGTCCACACGCTTGCGCGAACTGGCGTACCTCAACCCCGGCGTCACCCTTCGCCTCACCGATGAGCGCGTCGGGCCCGACGGTAAGATCCGCACCGAGACATACCACGCCAAGAACGGCCTGCTCGAATACGTCGAGCATCTGATGCACGGCAAGAACGCCGTCGCCGCGCCCGTCTACCTCCGCAAGGAGGACGCCGCCAACTCGCTCATCTGCGAGGTCGCGCTGCAATACCACGACGGCTACAACGAGACGCTGCTCTCGTTTGCCAACAACATCAACAACGTCGACGGCGGCACGCACGCGGGCGGCTTCAAGGTCGCGCTCACGCGCACGCTCAACGGCTACGCGAAGAAGTCGGGCATCATCAAAGAGAAGGACCCCGTCCCGACCGGCGAAGATCTGCGCGAAGGCCTTGTGGCCATCGTCAGCGTGAAGCTGCCCAACCCGACCTTCAACAACCAGCCCAAAGAGAAACTCCTCAACCCCGAGATCGAGGCGTTCGTCTCCGCCGCCGTGGGCGAGGCCTTTGAGAACTGGATGGAGGAGCACCCCGCCGAGGCCAAGCGTCTGTGCCTCAAGGGTATCGTCGCGGCCCAGGCCCGCGAAGCCGCACGCAAGGCCCGCGAACTTACCCGCCGCAAGAGCGCGCTCGACAGCGGCTCGATGCCCCACAAGCTGCGCGACTGCAAGACCCGCGACGTGGAGCGCAGCGAACTGTTCATCGTCGAAGGTGACTCGGCAGGTGGCAGCGCGACTCAGGGCCGCAACGTCGAAACGCAGGCCATCCTGCCGCTGAAGGGCAAGATCCTCAACGTGGAGAAGGCCCGCATCGACAAGATCCTGGGCTTTGAAGAAATCCGCACGCTGATCGCCGCCCTGCGCGTCGGCATCGGCAACGAGGTGGATCTCTCCAAGCTCCGCTACGGCAAGATCATCATCATGACCGACGCCGACGTCGACGGCAGCCACATCCGCACGCTGCTGCTCACGTTCTTCTTCCGCCAGATGCGCCCGCTCATCGAGCGCGGCCACATCTACATCGCCCAACCGCCGCTCTACCAAATCGCCCGCGGCAGCGGCAAGAACAAGAAGGTCCAGTACGTCCTCAACGCCGGCGTGATGGATCAGGCCCTCGCCGATCTGGGCCTCGACCACGCCACGCTCGTCATCCGCGATATCTCCAATGCCCGCGCGGGTGCCGCGCCCAAGGAACTCAAGCGCCTCGAAGGCGACGCTGCCCGCAAGGCCGTGCGTCTGCTCACGCGCCTCGAAGAACTCGCCAGCGTCATCGTCCGCCGCGGCATGAAGGTCGTCGACGTCCTCGCCGCCCGCAAGGACGACCCCAGCGGCAAGGGCCGCCTGCCGTCGTATCGCATCACGTGGCGTGGTGGCGAAGCTTTCGCATGGAGCGAAGACCAGGCCCTTGCGCTCATCAGCGCCAAGGGTCTGCGTTTGTCCGACCAGACCGACGCGAACCACTCGACGCAGGCGTCGATCGACAATGCGGTCGCACAGATGATGAGCCCCGAGACGACGCAGGCCTTCGCGCAGTTCCGCGAACTGCACGAGAACAAGGAACTCGAGCGACTCATCGGCGACCTCGCCGCGGTCGGCATCTCGATCGACGACTACGGCCTCGTGCAGGAAGAGTCCGTGACCGGCGAAAAGATGCCCGCCAAGTACGCGTGGCTGCTCAACACTGCCGGCAACGCGGCACACGCCGACAAGTCTGACGTGGCGGCAGCCGACGCCGATACCGATGCCGGTGACGAACCCGCTGAGACCGGCACACCAGCCAAGAAGGCGAGCACGTCCAACGTCGTAGAAGCTCCGAATCTGCCGGCGATCCTGCACGGCTTGTCCGAGATCGGTCGCCGCGGCCTGGAGATCAAACGCTTCAAGGGTCTAGGCGAGATGGATGCCGAGCAACTGTGGGACACCACCATGGACGACAGCCGCCGCACGCTGCTGCGCGTGTCGTGGGAGATGGCGTCGGAGGCCGACGCGCTCTTCTCGATCCTGATGGGCGAAGAGGTCGAACCCCGCCGCCGCTTCATCGAAGAGCACGCGCTTGAGGTGAAGAACCTCGACGTGTGACTCTCTCTCTCAGCGTGCCCGCATCGCCCGCGCGATCTGCACGGTCAGGCGTTCAATCTGCCGCTCCGGCTCACCAAGGCCCGACTTGCCGCGTGCGTCGGCCTCGATCGCCGCGCTGTACAGCCGGCGCGCCGCGTCCGGGCTGAGCCGCGCCCCGGCCGACAGCACCGCGTCTTTGCTGCTCCCCCACAGCTTCAGCGCCTTGGTCACTGCGAAGGGGTTCATCTTCAGCGCATGCCCCTGTGCCGCGCCGTGCAGCTTGCGGCACAGATCGGTGTAGGCCCAGCCCACGAGCTGCGCCGGATGTCGAGACACATCGAGCATCTCCCGCAAGTGCACGAGGCTCGCCGCGGCATCGCCCGACAGCAACACATGCTGGATGCCCCAGACCTCTTCCTCGCGCCGCCGCCCCACCATCTCGTCGACCATCTCGAGCGTGATCTCCGGCGCGTCGCCCGCGGCTGCCGCCAGCTTGGCCAGTTCGCCGTCGATCCGCCCGAAGCTGCACCCGGTGCGGTCAATCAGTTCCGCCGCCACTTCCTCGCTGATGATCTTGTTGTGGCGCTTCTTGCAGCGTCCGATCGCCCACTTCATCGCACCGGCGGGCGGGAGTTCCTCGCAGGCCTTGATCGCACCGACCTTCTCGATCATGTCGTCGAGCTTGCCCTTGTTCCACTTGGTTGCCCGCAGCACCAGCGTCGCCGTCTCGCTGGGCGCTTGCGCATAGCGCTCGATCAGCGGCCGATTCTCCGCCTTCACGAGTTGATCGGCGTTGTCGATGACCACCAGTTTGTGCTGCTGCATCAGCCCGAACGAGCGGCATTCGTCCAGCACGTCCGCGACCTGCGCCGTCGTCCCGTCAAAGTGCAGCGTGTCGATGTCGCCGTGGGCCGCGGCCAAGATCTCCTTGAGCTGGGCCGTGAACTCGCCCGCCAAGAACAGCTCCGGCCCGGCCAGCAGCACAATGCGATGACTCGCATCCAGCGGCTTGCGTGCCGTGTCGCCCTTGCCTTCGGAGTTTGCTTCGCGCTTGGCCATGACCCGCAAGCCTATCTCACCTTTTGTGCCGGCGAGAGGCGAGGTACGCTACTCCCGTGCTGATCCTCTCCGTTCTCCAAGGCCCCGACAAAGGCAAACGCTTCGAGCTCCCCGACCACGAGCCCCAGCTCATCGGCCGCTCCAGCGAGGCCCTGCCCCTCACCGACACCACCGTCTCGCGCCGCCACGCCGAACTCACCCCCGACGATGGCATCTGGCTCATTCGCGACCTGGCCAGCCAGAACGGCACATGGGTCAACGGCGTGCGCATCGCCGAGCGCACCCGCCTCCGCGCCGGCGATCAGATCCGCACCGGCGCCACCCTCTTCGTCTTCGGCCAGACCGAGTCCCGCGACCCCAGCGTCATCCGCCTCGCCGGCCCCGGCGAAGTCGACAGCACCATCGAGCGCACCAGCGGCCCGCGCCCGCTCGATGCTGACTTCCTCAAGACCCGCCCGGCGAGCAGCGACGACTCGGTCGTCATGGCCGAGCCCGAGCCGCGTGCTGCCGCCGTCGATCACCTGCGCGTCATCTATCGCCTCACCACGCTCACCAGCCAGATCACCGATCGCCCCGCGCTGCTGCGTGCCGTGATGGACCTGGTCTTCGCCGAGTTCAAGCCCGAGCGCGGCTTCATCCTGCTCGACGGCCCGAGCGACGACCAGCAGCCGCGCCCCGCCGTCGTCAAGTATCGCAACGCGCCCGAAAACGCTGAAGACGCCAAGATCAAGGTCAGCAAGACCATCGTGCAGCACGTCATGAAGCGCGGCGAGGGCATTCTTTCCTCCAGCGCCATGCACGACCCGCGCTTCGCCGCCGGCGACTCGGTCCAGCAAATGAACATCCGCTCGGCGATCTGCTCCCCCATCACCTCGCGCGGCCGCACGCTCGGCGCGATCTACATCGACTCCACACTCGCCAACTACACCTTCACCGCCGAGCAGCTCGACCTGATGAACGCCATCGGCCAGCACACCGGCCTCGCGCTCGCCAACGCCGATCTCTACGCCCAAAAGCTCCAGACCGAGCGACTCGCCGCCATCGGCGAAACCGTCGCCAGCCTCTCACACTCCATCAAGAACATCCTCCAAGGCCTGCGCGGCGGAGCCGATGTCGTCGAACTCGGCCTCAAGAAGGACGACCTCAAAGTCGCCAAGGGCGGCTGGGGCATCCTCAAGCGCAACCTCGATCGCATCATGGGCCTCACGCTGAACATGCTCGCGTTCAGCCGCCAACGCAAGCCCGAGTTCGAGCTCACGCATCTTGCCAACCTCGTCGGCGAATGCGTTCAGCTCGTCGAAGGCGAAGCCCGCACGCGCGGCGTCGCGGTCATCACCGACCTTGACATCGAGATGCCGCCGATCCCGCTCGATCCGAGCCTCATGCATCAGGCGCTGATGAACCTGCTTGCCAACGCGGTTGAAGCCGTGCCGCAGCAGACCGGCGCGGTGACGATCCGCACGCGCTATGTGCCGCGCAGCCTTGATCGCCCGCACGTCGGGCCCGTGGCCGAGATCGCGGTGATCGACAACGGCCCCGGCATCCCCAAGCCCAAACAGGCGTGGGTCTTCGAGCCCTTCAACACGACCAAGGGCCTCAAGGGCACCGGCCTGGGCCTCGCGGTCGCCAAGCGCATCACCGAAGAGCACAACGGCCGCATCGAGGTTCACTCGGTCGAAGGCAAAGGCGCAACCTTCCGCGTACTTCTTCCGGCGGACGCGTCGCGCACGATTGATCCATCAGAAACCGCGGGCGAGAAAGACAGCCCGCCGGTCATCTGAGAACAAGTCGTGCGGCACCGACTTTCGGCCCTACTTGCGTGCCATCGATGTCCTCGCCTTCGAGGACATCGATGCTGCTTTATCCCCCTCCCCGGAGGGGAGGGGCAGGGGGAGGGGTTCGCTTCGCGCACGCATTATGTCGCACGCCACGCTCCCCTCTCGCACCTTCTCCCCGCCGCGGGGAGAAAGTCCGGCACAACCAGGGAAAAGGGATCTATTCTGGGCGTTCGCATCGCGCCCCACACCACTGATCGTCGTCTCTGCAACGCTCCGTGCGCCGTGGCAGTTCTTTCACCGCGCAGCGGTGGAGGTCAATAGCGAGGGGTCGCGGCGAAGCCGCACCCCTCGACCGCCGCACTTTGCCGTTCGGCACCGCGTCGCGGTGCGGCCGCACAAGCGAGTCGCTTGAGAACTCGCGACCAACACCAACCCGCGCCACCGAACGTTGGCTTTGCGATGATCGGTGCATTCCGACTTAGTACACCTTTTGCGCGATCGGCTCGCCGGGGAACTGCTTGATGCCGTCCTGCTTGTTCACGCGGCCTGTGCCCTTGGCCGTCGGGCTGCGCTCGGGGATGACGAACTGGCTGTTGCTCAGCGTGTCGCTGTAGCGCAGCGCCGCGTCCGCCGCCTTGAGCATCGTCTCGTCCGCGTTCTCTTCCAGTTCGCGGAAGCGGGTGCGGATCTCGCACTCAGCAAGGTCAAAGAAGTGCAGAGCCGCGGCCTTGTCGCGTGCCATCTCCAGATCGCTGTCGCCGCTGCCGTGCTTGCGCAGATCAAGATCGAGCTTGGCCAGCGTGCAGCCCCAGCCGTGCAGCAGGATCGCCGAGTCAGCAAGGCGAGCCTGCACCGCCTGACGCTTGAGCATGTCGACGTCGTAGCGCTTGCTCATCTTCTTGAACAGGTAGCTGTGCTCACGGACCATCGCGCACAGACGCTCGCCGACTTCGCGCAGTTCGGGGTGCACCTTCTTGATCACCGGCGCCTTGCGGCGGATGCCGAAGAAGACTTCCATGCCCAGCGGGATGGCGATCTTCATGATCTCAGGGCGGAAGGAGTTCTTGAGCGCCTTGGAGACGAACGCGCCGAGGGATTCATCGGCGTCCTTCATCAGTGCGTTCTTGATGCCCAGCATCTGCTCGGCGAGCTGCTTGCCGCCGTAACCGAAGATGTATGACTGCATCACTTCGTTCGCGCCTTCGACGATGAGATTGATGCGCGAGTCGCGGAAGATGCGCTCCACCTCATTCTCGGTCATGTACGACTCGCCGCCCATGATCTGAATCGCGTCGTTCACAACCCGCCAGCCGAACTCCGAGTTGAAGACCTTGCACTGCGCCGTCTCGACCTGGATGTCATCATCCTTGCGATCCAGCATACCGGTCGTCATGTACAGCACGGCATCCATCGCGTAGGTGTACGCGGCCATCCGCGCCACGCGCTGACGCACGAGTTCCTTGTCCACCAGCGGAGCCTGGAACTGGTGGCGCGTCTGGCCCCACTTGATCGCCTGATCCATCGCGCGGCGTGCGCCGCCGAGCATGCCCGCCGAGAGCGTGCAGCGCCCGTAGTTCAGACACGACAGCGCCATCTGCAGGCCGCGGCCTTCCTGGCCAAGCAGGTGGCTCTTGGGCACGCGCACGTTGTGGAAGCGGATGCGCGCCTGCCACGTGCCGCGGATGCCGCACTTGCTGCGATTCTTCTGATAGATCTCGACGCCTTCCATGTCCGGGTGGCAGACAAGCGCACTGACACGCTCGCTCTCCTTGCCGGTCTTGGGGTCGACGAACTTCTGCTTCGCCATTACGGTGAAGAGGCCGGCGAGCGCGCCGCTGGTGGCCCACTTCTTCTCGCCATTGAGGATGTAATACTCGCCGTCGGGCGTCTTCTCACAGCGGGTTTCCTGCCCGCCCGCGTCGCAGCCGACGTTGGGTTCGCTCAGACAGAACGCGCTGAGCCAGTCCTTGGCCAAATGCGGCAGCCACCGCTTCTTCTGCTCATCGGTGCCGTAGAGCATCACGGCCTTGCAGCCAATCGACTGGTGGGCCGAGACCATCACCGCCGTCGAACCGCACGACGCGCCGATGCGCTCCAGCACGCGGTTATAACTCGTAATCCCCATGCCCAGCCCGCCGTACTCCTTGGGGATGGTCATGCCCAGCACGCCCATCGAGAAGAGGCGATCAACCACCCAGCGCGGGATCTCCTGATCCTGATCGATCGCCACGCTCGGGTGCTCGTTGCGCATGTACTCGTCGAGACGAGCCAGCAACTGATCGCACTCGGCCTGCTCGCGCGGATCCTGCTGCGGATAGGGGAAGTAGAAGTCTTCCTTGAAGTTGCCCCAGAAGAGATTCTTCACCGGACCCATCTTGGTCGGTTCTGCACCAAGCCATTCCTCGGCCTCGGCAAGCAGTTTCTTGTCGGCTTCGGAAATGCCCTTCAGATTCTTCAGGTCGGCCATGGCGGTTTCTCGTCTGGTTCGGTTCAACGGATTCGGGCTTCGCGGCCCATCACAACTCGGAATCACTCACCCTGCACTCGATCCACTTGCATTCAATCGGCGTGTTCGTGCGTCTCTGATCTGCCTTCTTGCCGCTGACTTCTCTGGAGCGGGTGTCCGCGGATTCACCCGCGGACCTCCGGCTCATCGCGATCGGGACGAATCGCTCCCTTTCAGGCCTTGGCCGCCGACTTGGCGAAGAACGCCTCCAGCGCCATCCGCGCCGGCGGCGTATGCCGCAACCGCACCAACTCCTGCTGCTCCACGTCCAGCGCTCGCTTCCAGCCCGACGTCAGCCCGGCCTCCACCGCCGACAGCACCGCCGCGGCCGCCTCTGTGCCCGGCAAACCGCCCCGCACACTCGACACCGCGGCTCGCGTGTCGCTCGTGTGCCGCGTACCGATCCAGCGCGACGGCGTGCCGTGGTTCCGCGCGGGCAGCCCGCGTTCTCGGGCCTTGAGCAGCCATTCCTTGGCCGTATCCAAGAGCTTCTCTGCGCTGGGCGCGACGGCATCAAACAGCCGCGCCTGCACCGCTTCATCAAACATCATCGGCTTGCCTTCCGCCGTCTGACGGATCGCAAACGTGGGGTCGATCCGCGCGGGTAGCAAGTTCGTCCCGCCCCAACCCGGGCACAGCCCCAGCCCCGCCTCGGGCAAGCCGATCGGATACGGCTTGATCCCCGGAGCGCCGACGAGCCCGTCGCAATGCATCGCCAGTTCAAGCCCGCCGCCGAGTGCCGCGCCGTTGATGGCCGCGACCGTCGGGCACGGCAGCGACGCAATCTTTCCAAAGACGCGCGAGCCATACGCCAGATAGTCGTGGAGTTCCGCGTCGCTCAGCGCACTGATCGACTTCAGATCCGCGCCTGCCACAAACACCCGCGTGCTCGCCGAGGCGATCACCACACCCAGCGTGCCGCTCGGCACCCGATCGAGCGCGGCCTCCAGAGCTTCAATCAACGCGCGATCCAGCACCACGACAGGCTTGCCGGGCTGCGTCAGCGTGATCGTCGCCACGCCCGCAAAAGGCCCGGCCTCGTCACGGAGGATGGGTAAGGCATCGGACATAACCGCAGTCTATGCATTTGCCCGCTCAAATCCTCAGAAATTCCTATCGCGCTGGACACTTGGAAAGGATTTGGTTAGGCTCATGTCCTGACCTTCTTCCGTGGGGTATTCATGAGCGCCGAATCCGTTTCCAAAGTCTGCACCATCTGCGGCGAAGACTGCTCTCAGCGCCCGCGTATCCGCGACGCTCAGGGCCGCTACACCTGCAAAGCCTGTGCAGAGGCTCGCGCCGCATCCGCCTCCAAGCTCGCCCCCCAAACCGCGCCAGCCTCCGCCGCAGAAGGCGTGAACGCGGCCTTCGCCGACTTTGATTTCGCCCCCTGCCCCGGCTGCGGCGCGCCGCTCAAATCCGCAGTGAACGTCTGCGTGTCCTGTGGCTACAACAAGGCCACCGGCAAGCAAATCAAGACGGTCGTCAGCGCTGCACCCTCTGCCCCAACGTTCAACTTCAAGCCCAAGGATCGTTCCAGCAGCGGCGGGCAGGGCATTCCCTGGGACATGATCTTCAACGGCGTGCTGGTACTCACTGTGCTTTTGGTCGGGCTTGCCGTCACGACGCCGTCGGGCTTCCTCATGCTCTCCGCCTTCGCCGGAGTTCTCGCGATCGCGGGCTGGATCGGCTCGATCGCCGTGCCGTTCTTGGAAGGCCGTCGCGGCTGGGGCATGGTCAACATCTTTGCCATGTGCATTCCGCTTGTCGGCTTGGCCACGCTCTATTACTGCCTGCTCGTGACCGAATCCGGCTGGCTCCGCCGCTGCTGGATCGCCTACTTCGTTTCGATTGTCGGGATCGTGGTCGCGATCGGCGTGCACGGAGAGGATGCCACCGTGAACAAGTTCGGCTCGGGCAACTCGTCCGTCGAACGGGGCGAGTAAGCGGCGCCAGTTTCGCCCGGAGCGTCACAATCAACGCTCGATTCCGTCGCGGCACGCGCTTCCTTACACTCTGTTCTCATGCCCATCTACCCGCTCCCACAGTTCGAGGCCGATCTCAAGGCCCAGGAAGAGGCTGACCGCAAGGCCTACGACGCCCTCAAGGCGCCCAAGACCATGGTCGTCCGCTTCGGCGCCATGAAGCTCGTCGGCGAGTTCCCCTACGACGGCAGCGCCAAGCCCGGCTGCGGCTCCAAGATCGTCGTCCGCACCCATCGCGGCACCGAAATCGGCGAGATGCTCACCAGCACCTGCCCCAACTCCGGCTGCTCCAAGAGCGTCTCGCGCAAGGAAATGCTCGGCTACATCGAGAACAGCGGCGGGCGCGACTATCCGTTCTTCACCGAAGGCCGCGTCCTTCGCGTCGCCACCATGGAAGACATGGACAAACAGGCCAAGCTCGAGCAGACCCGCCATGAACTCAAGATGAACGCCCGCATGCACGCCGAGCGCATCGGCCTGCAAGCCAAGATCGTCGATGCCGAGCCGCTCCTCGGCGGCGAACGCATCCTCTTCTACTACATGGCCGAGGATCGCATCGATCTCCGCGCTCTCATCGACGCGCTCGGCGCGGAACACAAGACCCGCATCGAGATGAAGCCCGTCGGCGCACGCGACGAAGCCCGCCTCACCGCCGACTACGAAAAGTGCGGTCAGCACTGCTGCTGCAAGAACTTCCTCAAAGTCCTCAAGCCCGTCAGCATGAAGTCCGCCAAGGACCAGAAGGCCACCCTCGACCCGCTCAAGATCAGCGGACGCTGCGGCCGCCTCATGTGCTGTCTGCGCTACGAAGATCAGACCTACGACGAACTCAAGAAGCGCCTGCCCCGCCGCAAGAGCCGCGTCGGCACCCCCGAGGGCGATGGCACCGTGCTCGACGGCCAGATCCTCACGCAGTTGGTCCTCGTCCGCCTCGACTTGCCCGACGAAACCGGCAAGATCAAAGAGGTCGCCGTGCCCGTTGAGAATCTGACGCCGCCCGTGAACGCGACCGCGCCCGCGCTGCCGCCGATGCCCACGCCGATGGACCGCCGCGGCCCGCGCCCTGCGGGTCCGGGTGGCCCCGGCGGACAGCGCGGCCCAGGTGGACCCGGCGCACCCGGCGGACCGCAGCGTGGCACGCGCCCGCCGCAACAAGGCCAATCGCCACAAGCCGGCGGCCCGGGCCAGCCGCAACAAGACCGCGGCCAACGCGGCCCGCGCCCAGACCGCAGCCCAGACCGCGGCCCCGGCGGACCGAACGATCGCAATCAGGCTGATCGCAATCAAGCCGATCGCAATCAAGCCGGTGGTCAGGGAGGCGGCCGTCCGCCCCAGCCGCGCGACGCCCGCCCGCCACAGCAGCGCCCGCCCCAAAACCCGCCGCCGCAGAACCAGCAAGACATTCCCGACTTCGACGATATCGAAACCGATGCAGGTGATGACTTCGGCCCCGACATGCAGGGCCCGCACGATGGCGGCCCGCAGTCCGGCCCCGGTGGCCAAGGCGGAGGACAAGGTGGCGGTCCGGGCGGGCCAGGTGGCGGCGGTCGTCGTCGCCGTCGTCGTCGCCGCGGGCGCGGCGGTGGGCCAGGTGGCGGTCCGGGCGGAAACCCCAGTGGTGGTCAAGGCGGCAACGGCGGCGGTCCTTCGAGTCCTCCGGCCTGATCCATGCCACCGCATGCGCCGGTGTAGTGGCCTGCCGTCGCCGCACGCGGCGAGCCGCACCGTGCCACCGACCGGCGAGACTTCGAGCCGGTCGGTGCTCCTCCAACTGTTGTGCTCGCGTGCTTCTCGGCCGCCGCATCGACGCGAACGGCGTGCGACGCTGCGCCGCCACCGTCGAGAGTGTCAAGAACCTGCTTTCTTGACGAGGTTAAAAAACGTTCAGAAATTCGCGACAGCAGGTGCAACCCATCTCCTCGTTTCCGTGAAACCGTGCGATCAAGTCCAAAATAAAACTGAAAGGAACTCGCAATGGCGCGCACTGGATACATTACATCGGTTTCAACCTCGCAGGCACTCTTCACCGCGGATCGATCGATTTCCAAGACGCCCTCCAGTACCACAGCGGGTACGTACACGCTGGGCGGCATTGCTGATGGTCCGCCCGCGCGCGGCGTTGAAATCACCGTCACTGGCGGTTCGGCGGCCGTCTATCTGCACGGGTTGAACGATCGAACCGAGGCGTTTACGGGTAGTTTGCCGGCGGGAACACCTGCCGATTATCGAGTCGTTGAGCCCGAGATCATGCTCGCCGGTTCCACGATTCAGCGCTTCTCAGGACTCGCCAGCGGTGCGCCGATTCACCGGGTCGTGATCGCGCCCGGCGAGGGTGAGACGATCAATGTGCAGTGGTCGGTCATTCTTTGAGCGGCTCATTTCAACTGGAGGTGTCCAATGACCATTCCCGGAGCCGGGCGCGCGATCTATCGCAGACCAGCCGCGCCGAACGACCCGCATTTTCACCTCTGGATCGGTCCGAGCACGACGGACAGCCCACTGTGGTCCAACCCCAACATCTTTCCGATGGATCAGGTCGTCGGCTATGACCCCGCGGAGAAACGCCCACCCGGCTATCCCGCGCCGACCGGCTACACACGCAACACCAAGGCGCCGCGCACGCTTGCGGATACCGACAGTGCGCAGCGCACGGTCCTCATCAACCTCGCGAAGGCCAACGCGACTGTTATCGCCCAGCGCCAGCACGCCGCAGGCTTGTGGCGTGGTGCCGGTCCCTACAACAGCCCGCTCTACGGCCCCGGCACGATGGGCGGGTCGGTCAGTTGGCTCGGGTTGCTGTACAACGCCGACCCGGAAGACACCGTTGGCGGGGTGCCGTTGCTGGTCAACGACATTCTCGCACTGTTCGCGCACCCGGCGGACGCGTGCGGGGATAGCCCGAACTCGCTTGTATTGGCTGACGGGACTGAAGTTGTTAAGGGTGCCGGTACTCAGGCACCGATCACCACACGCGATGTCCCTCGCCGTGTGTTCTCGTGGTGGACCACTAAGGGGCAGGAACTAACCAAGTGGTTCGTTGAGCATCTTGCGGCAGAGATCAAGGACGCCTGCGACAACTTCATTGCGCCGGGCACGACAAGCGTGCAACCCCTCTGTTATCCATCGCACTGGCTCTTCGACACCGAAGCCTCACCAGACCCCAAGCTTTACTGGGGGTGGCGAGGCGTCAATCAAATCGGCCTGTTTCCCAACATGAACACCAGCAGCGACGCTCGGTACAGCACCGAAGCCGTTGATCGCATTGGAGGCACGAACAAGACCGTGCAGGCGCTCTGGGCTGATCGGCCAATGGGGACAAACCTGCCTGCATTTGGCCAAGATATCGACCAGCAACTTGCTTTCCGCCAGTGGATCAATCGCATGAACCTCGAAACCCAGGGCTGGGCGATGGCGTGGGCGATCAAGGAGCCACTTGAAGATGTTTTCCCGGGCGTGATCGTGTGCGACTATGACCGCGTATTGGCACCAAATCCGTTGCGGCCTTTCGCGCCCGGCGTCGGGCCGACTGCCGCCACGGAACAGTTCAATACGTTGTCACTGGGGCTCGATCGACAGAGCCCTCAACTGTACGCTCGCCGGGGTGCCCGCCGGATCGATTTGCACCTGGAGCGCATCCACGGACTCTTGCAGGCGTGCGACCCGAGTGTGCCCATCATCCCTTGGATTGCCCACCCCGACAACGAACCTGATCGCGACATCGATGACAACTTTTGGTACGGCACGGAAGAGATGTTCCTCGCCACCGTGGAGATGTGCTGTCGCGAGTTTGGCGTACGCGAGTTCGGGCTCTGGGGGTCCCCCGAGGACAAGTATCAGAACTGGAATGCGGCCGATCTTCCCGCGTTGATCGCCAAGGCACTTCTCCGGGTCGCGGATCGCCCGTCGGGTGCCTGGGTGCAGGCGTTGATCGCGGACCAGGCGGCCACGACCAACGCGTTTCTTCACGCAGTTTCTCGATGATTCGCCTTGTGCTTTGTCAACGCCGGGGTACATTACCTATGCGGAGGCGCTATGAGACCGTCAACTCGCGCGTTCGTCTTTATGGTCTGTGTTCTTCCTGTTATCGCTGTGGGCCAGTCATTTGCATACACCAGCCAGGAACGAAGCGTTTTCGCCCAAGTCGGAAACGACACCCGGTTGTCCACGAGTTCTAGCTTCAGTTCGTTCAACGCGAACGTCGGACTTTCCGTTGGCCCACCGGGCGCGACTGGCGCCGGATCACTCCAAGACTCAGTCCTTGGTGCGGGCGGAGTTTCCTTATTCGCCGAACTGGGAACAACGAAGTGGGGTGTCACCACAAATCGCGCCCGCGGCGTCTTCGACGTCTCCTTCACGCTCACTCAAGCGACGGACGTTCGGCTGTTCTATGCTGTCAACTCGTATTGGAATTTCACGATCTGGACGCCATCCGGCTCACAAGTGATCGCCACCTCCAGTCAACTTGGGCTGATCTACGACGACCGCATCTCCCGCTTTGAGGCTGGCACCTACCGGCTCCGTGCCGATGCCGATGTCACCAACGGCCAGTCCGGCAACATCACCGTCGAGATGACCATCGTCCCCGCCCCTTCAGGTATCGCGCTCGCGGCGTGCGTCGGTCTGGTTGCATGTCGCCGCCGCAGGCGGTGATCGGCCGACCAGCGGTCAGGCGATGGCGGCGTGTGCGCGGTGGCGGTCCTTCGAGTCGTTCGGCCTGATCAAGCACCACCGCGCGGCGGCATCGCTCCGCAACTCAGTACGATGGCGGCATGAAACTCGCCCAAGCTCTCGTCTCGCTCGCGTTCGCCGCACTCGCCTTACTCTGCCCGGCACAGCCCGTCACGCCGGGCGACTCGACGAACCAAGCAGCACAACCGGCCGCAGCAGCGCCGCACGACCAACACAACACCATTACCGCGCCAGATACTGACGCAGGCAAGCAACTCGCATGGTTTGTGGCCGCGCTCAACGGCGCGCCGCTCGGCGACATCACCACCCGCTTCACACCCGAGTTCATCGCTCAAGTGCCACAGGCCAAACTTGAGGAACTCGTCACCGCGCTCCGCGCCGGCGAGTTCAAAGTCGGCGCAACACGCATCGATGTGCGCGAGGGCAACTCCCCCGCCGCGCTCCGCGCCTCAGTGCAAGGCGCAACCGGCATCTCGCCCGTCACGCTCGCCGTCAATCCCGATGGCAGGATGCACACGCTCTTCATCGGTGCCGCGGTGCCGACCGTGAAATCGTGGGATGAAGTCAAGACCCGCCTTGCCGCCCTGCCCGGTTCGACCGCGATGTACGTCGCACGCCTCGGTGCCGCAGGCTGGGACGATCGCGCCGAAGTCTTCGCCAAGGACGCATTCGCTCCCGGCGCAATCGGCTCGACGTTCAAGCTCTGGGTTCTGGGTGCGCTCGCCGAACAAGTCGCCGCCGGCCGCGCCGCGTGGGACGAACAACTCGCGGTCTCCGACGCGCTCAAGAGCCTGCCGAGCGGCACGATGCAGGTGAATCCTGAAGGGACGATGTTCACGCTCGAACACTTCGCCACGCAGATGATCAGCATCAGCGACAACACCGCCGCCGATCATCTGCTGCTGCATGTGGGTCGCGAAGCCGCCGAGGCGTTCATGGCACGCTGCACCGCAAGCCCCGAGCGCAATCGCCCCATGCTCTCGACGCTCGACATGTTCAAGCTCAAGCTCTCCGGCGATGACGCCGCCGTCGCCGCATGGCTCGCGGCTGACGAAAGCACGCGCCGCTCCATGCTTGCGACCGGCGGCCGCGTCAATGCGCTCGCCCCCATCGCCGCCAAGGCGATGTTCTGGAAGAAACCGTTCAAGATCGATCAGATTGAGTGGTTCGCGTCGCCGATCGACTGCGCGCGGGCGATGGCCGAACTCCATCACCTGGAGCAACAGCGAGAACAGCAGCCCGGTCAGGACGCGCTCGGCCGCGCTCTGCGCAAGAACCCGGGCATCATGCTCGGCGCGCAGTGGACCTCCGCCGCGTTTAAGGGCGGCTCTGAGCCGGGCGTCATCAATCTCACGTGGCTTCTGCGCCGCAGCGATGAGCAGTGGTTCGCCGTTTCGATGACGTGGAACAACCCCAAGGCGTCGCTGGACGAAGCCGCCTTCATCGGCCTCGCCTCCGGTGCGATCAGCTTGCTTGCGCAGCAGCCCGCACGCTGACGCGGCGCGGCCTGTGCGTTCGCCTCACACCCCGATGTTGATATTCGGGTTGGTCGCCGTGTTCGCCGCCGCCGCGCCGCTCGCATAGAGCGCGAAGTTGCCCGAGGGCGCGCTGATGGCCGTGCTGTTGTCAAAGAACATGCAGCGCCGCACGGCGCACCCGCTCGCCGCCGCGATCGACACGCCCGTCGTATGACGCGTGATCGTGCAGTCGACCACATCGACGCCGCCGAGCGTGGCGGTCGCACGCACCCCGAACGCACCGTTGAAGTCCAGATGGCATTGGCTGATGCGGGTGAGCTGATCAACGCTGATCGCGCCGTTGTTGTTGGCAAAGTGGCAGCGTTCGATCTGGGCCGGGCCGATGCACGTGAGGCCGATGCCCGCGTTCTCTGTGAACACGCAGTCTTGGACGACGGTGTCAAAGCCCGTGACCTGCACGCCGTGCGACGCCGCCCGCGAGATGTAGGTGCGTTCGAGCCGCAGCCGCTGCGTCGCCTGGATGCCGATGCCGTTACCAAATGGCGCATTGGCGGCGACATTCTCAAGTGTGCAGTCGGCAACCGTCGTGCGCGAGAGGAGATTCATCCCAAACCCGCGCAGATTGAACAGGCCGCAGCGTTCGATGCGCGAGCTGTCGCCTGCCTGAATGCTGATTCCCTGTCCCACCGAGGTGAACAGGCATTCGGACACCAACGACTGTCCGTTGAGATACGCCCCCGCGCCGAGATCGCTGAACTGGCAGCGACGCACCACGCATCCTCCCATCGCGGACACGCCAATGCTCCGCGACGTCGCTCCAGTGCTCGAAATCGCGCAGTCTTCGACGATTGCGCCGCTTCCGGCCCACACTCCGGCGCTCCCGATTGCATCGACCGCGCGAAGCGAACAGCGACGAACGATCAGTCGATTGACACTCACGCTCGAGCCGGCCTGACCGGCGATCTGCCCCCGTCCGTATCCCGACACATGCAGGTTCTCGACCACGAAATCACTGTTGGTCGTGCCGCCAACCCCGGCGAGCAACACGCCGTCGATGCCGCCGCTGACGAGCTCCGCGCGCACGGTCCCATTGCGAATCCGCACGTTGCGCAGGCCCAGCGAGTACACCGTGATCGCGCTGAAGCCACCATCGTTTGAGACCGTGAATCCGTTGAGATCCAGATCGACATCCGATGCGAGGATGACCAGACCTGCGCCCGAAATGTTCTCGGTCAGGTAGTACGAACCCGGCTCTGTGATGTTCCAACCCGACGTTTGCGTGATCGGCCGCCGAGCCTCGGCGATGCCGCCGTCGCGCGCCACCGACTGCTTGATCTGATCGAGCGTCGAGCCCGTCGGCGACACCGGACCCACTGGCGGATCCAGCGGCCCCGCCTGCGCCGAGCGCGTCAGGATCGCGCCCGCCGCCAGCCCGCCCAGACCCGCAAGCCACGCACGGCGCGAATCGAACCCCATCTCGCGGCCTTGCTCCGCTCCCGAATCCGACGGCATCGACGGCGTACTCATGTTCGCAACCCCCCTCGCTCAACACACCCGATCCATAAAAACCAATCAAACACACGCCGATCACATCGCGCGTTTCTCGAAACTACCCAGGACCCCCTTCATCGGCAATCACAAATCGCGCCCGCAGGCCGTTTTCCGTTGCGTGGACCCGAATCAGACATTTCCGTCGGTTTGTGATTTGTCCGATTCCGTCTGGACCGCCCTCAACACGCGTGCCGTTTGTGCCGATGCCCTTGCCGGAGGTATGGGACCTTCCCCCATCCCTCGCTTCGCAGCGGAAGGCTTTCGGCGGGAGTGGTTCGCATGGACAAGGCAAGCATCTCAGGCTCGATCCTCATGCTCGGCGCTGTGCTTCTGGTCTGCTACAAGGCCACGCACGGCGAGTGGCTCGCACTCTGGTCGGACAAGGGCTTCTACATGGTCATCCTCGGCTCCATCGCCGCGGTACTCATGTCCATGTCCTTTGATCGCGTCAAGATGGTCCCCGGCTACATCCGCAAGTTCATGTTCTACAAGTCCGCGCCCGTGCTCGACACCATCGTCCTCATGAACCGCCTGGCCGAGAAGGCCCGCAAGGACGGCATGCTCTCGCTCGAAACCGAGCTCGAGAAACTCGACGACGCCTTCCTCAAGAACGGCCTCAAGATGGCCGTCGACGGCATCGACCCCGACACCATCGAAACCACCATGCGCCTTGAAATCATGGCCATGCAGGACCGCCACAAGAGCGGTAAGAAGTTCTTCGATCTCCTCAAGACCTACGGCCCCGGCCTCGGCCTCGTCGCCACGCTCATCGGTCAGATCGGCATGTTCAAGTCCATCGGTGGCGATATCGCCATCATGGGCAAGATGCTCGCCGTCGCCGTCGTCGCCACGCTCTACGGCACACTTCTGGCCAACTGCTTCGCCGGCCCCGTCGGTGACAAACTCGCCTATCGCTCCAGCGAAGAGATCCTCCGCCGCGAGATGATCATGCAGGGCATCCTCTCCATCCAGGCCGGCGACAACCCCCGCGCCACCCTCGACAAGATGGCGTCGTTCGTCCCCGCCGACTCACGTCTCAAGCTGAAGGCGGCGTAAGAGAAGAAGGCACTCGGCACTTGGCACGTGGCACTTGGCATTCGTGACTTCGTGACTCTCTGACTCCGTGACTTCTCATGGCTGACCACAACGAACAACACGGCTCGGGCGGTTCCGGGGGCGGCGGGCACGATGCCCACGCCGACGGCCACAAGAAGCACAAGAAGCACCACCCGCATCGACACGAAGAGCACGAGCACGAAGAAGGCTGGATTGTCTCCTTCGCCGACAACGTGCTCCTCCAGATGGGCTTCTTCGTCATTCTCCTCGCGCTCAACCTCGGCCCCAAGGGCACGTCAGACGCGCAGGGCGCGTCCTCCGCCAACAGCCTCATCGACTTCGCCATCGAAGTGCGCGAGGCCTTCAACTCGCCCGTCGACATGAACTCCACCGCGCCCGAGGATCAGCCTCTGATCGAGCGCATCCGCACGCGTGATCGCAAGGGCGACACCACCGACGACGTCCCCGAAGGCGACGGCCACAAGCCGCAGACCGTCCGCCCCTCCGACTGGCAAGGCCCCGGCGCGTACGTGCAGTTTGACTCCAACTCGACGCTCGTCACCGACGAGATGCGCAAGACGATCCACGAGATCGCGACGCCCCTCAAGGGCTCGCGCTGGATGATCGAAGTCCGCGGCCACGCCAGCCGCTTCGAAACCTTCCGCGATCAGCGCAAGGCCCGCGAACTTGCCTACAACCGCGCATGGGCCGTCGGCATCGAACTCGTCCAGCTCGGCCTCTCGTGGGACCAGATCCGTCTGGTCTCCAGCGGCGACGCCGCCCCCGTGCTCGCCCGAGCACGCACCAAGGTCGAGGCCCAGACCAATCAGCGCACCGAGATTCTTGTACTCAACGAACAGGCCCCGCCTGATCCGTTCAGCGCGCCCGGCACGCCCGCAGGGACACCAAGTTCACCCGCGGCGAGCGCGCCCGCAGCTCCGACCGCCGCCGCGCCGTCGAATCCGACGCCCTGATCGCGTCCGCCCCACGCCGCCCAGAGCGTGCAACAATGCAGACCCGCGCCGCGAGCCGCCGTCACCGGCCTCGTCCGCGGCACACGCTTCCGTTCGCACCTCTGAGGGCTTCTTCCATGTCCACCACCAACCCCGCCGACACGCTCATGCTCAGCGTCAGCGGCTGCCGCGGCATCGTCGGCCAGAGCCTCACGCCCGAAGTCGCCACCCGCTTCGCCGGCGCATTCGCCGGTTGGTGCGCTGAACGTGCCGCGTCGACCGCCAACGCCCGCCGCCTCATCGTCGTCCTCGGCCGCGACGGTCGCAAGGGCAACGCGATGGTCCACCACGCCGCACTCGCCGGTCTCGTCGGCGCGGGCGCAGACGTTGTCGATGTTGGCGTCGCCATGACGCCCACCGTCGGCGTCATCACCGACCAAGTCGCGCGCCAATACCCCGACGCCACCGTCGCCGGCATGGTGCTCACCGCGAGCCACAACCCGCAAATCTGGAATGGCCTCAAGGCCCTCTGGACCGGCCCGCAAGACTCCTTCGGCAGCGCGGCATCCGCCCCCAGCGCCGCCGATGCCAACCAGATCGTCGCGCGCTTCAAGGAAGGCCGCATCGGCCTCGCACCGTGGGACCGCATCGGCGGCATTGCCCACGCGCCCGACGCCGCCGCCAACCACGTGCATCGCGTGCTCGCCGCGCTCGAAGACGCCGGCGTGTGCGACGACGCAGAATCACTCGCCGAAGGCTTCCAAATCTGCGTCGACAGCGTCAACGCCTCCGGCGTCGCTGGCGCACGCTTCCTCCTCGAATCCATGGGCTGCGATGAGATCCTGCACCTCGGCGGCGAGGACAGCGGCCTCTTCCCGCACCCGCCCGAGCCGCTCGCCGAGAATCTCGTCAGCGTCTGCGACGCCGTCAAGCACTCGGGTTGTGCCGCGGGCTTTGTGCAAGACCCCGACGCCGATCGTCTCGCTCTCATCGACGAGCAAGGCCGCTTCGTCGGCGAGGAATACACCCTCGTGCTCGGCGTGCTCGCGCTGCTCACCGCCGCCAAGAACCGCGGCGAAGACACCAGCAAGATGACTCTCGCCGCCAATCTCTCGACCAGCCGCATGATCGACGACGTCGCCGCCCGATTCGGCACGCGCGTCCTCCGCACCGCGGTCGGCGAAGCCAACGTCGTCAGCGCAATGAAATCGCACACCTCCATCGCCGGCGGCGAGGGCAACGGCGGCGTCATCTGGCCGCGCATCACCTACGTCCGCGACAGCCTCAGCGCCATGGCCCTCACCCTCAGCCTCATGAAGACCGGCACGCCGCTGAGCAAGATTGTCGACGGCATCCCCTCGTACGCCATCCGCAAGCGCAAGGTCGATCTCGCCGATCGCGAGCAAGCCAAGCGCGCCGCGGAGAAGATCAAGTCCGCGTTCACCCGCGAACGCCTCGACACCCAGGACGGCGTGCGCGTCGACATCGACTCCAAGCGCGCATGGCTCCACGTCCGCGGCAGCAACACCGAGCCCATCATGCGCCTCATCGCCGAGGCTCCCACCGCCGCCGACGCCGACGCACTCCTCGATCACGCCCAGCAGATCATCAACGGCTGACCACGCCACAGAAAACAAACACAGCCTCATGCCCCCGCCCGCGGCACACGACCAGCTCGTCCAGCAAGCCCTCGCGATGCTCTCGCAGGGGCTCGCCGCACAAGCCGTCACACTCCTTCAGCCCGCCGCCGCCGCGCTCAACCCTCGCGACCCCGCCGCACCGAGCATCCTCGGTGTGCTCGGCATGGCGCTGGACCTCCGCGGTCGCCGCGACGAAGCGCTCGTACACACACAGCAGGCGATCGCCGCGGCCGATGCGCTGGGCCGCCCCGACGCCGCTCTCTACATCAATCTCGGCGCGATGCTCTCCGCCAAAGCCGAGCATGCGCAAGCCATCGCCGCGCTGGAGCGTGCCCGCTCACTCGCGCCGCGCGCCGTCGAACCGCTGATGGGGCTCGCGAATGCGCTGCGTGCGGCGGGTCGCTTTGCCGATGCGCTCAGCACGCTCCGCCCCGCGATGGCACCCGGGCCGGACGGCACGCCGCCGCGTGATCCGCGCCTGCTCATGCTCGCCGCCGACCTGCTGTGGGAGATCGGTCGCACCGATCAAGCCGCGCCGCTGCTCGCCGCCGCCGTGCGCTTCGCCCCGCGCGAGCCGCGCCTTGCCGTGCTCGCCGCCAACCTGCACAACTACCTGCCGACGACGCCCGCCGAGTCGCTCGCGGCACACCGCCGCGCGATCTCGCTGCTCGCGCCCAGCTCTGCCGCCGCAGCCGCACCGCCAAAACGCGACCCGGTCGCCCCGCCGCTGCGCGTCGGCCTGCTCAGCGCCGACCTGCGTGAGCACTCGTGCGCCTACTTTCTCCGCCCGCTGCTCGATCACCTCGATCCGGCGCGCGTCGCTCTCTTCGCGTACTTCACGCTCGACAAGTTCGACGCATTCAGTTCCGCGCTTGCTCAGCGCTGCGCCCAACGTGGCATGCAGTTTCGCCACGTCGCGGGCCTTTCGCCCGACGCCCTCGCCGCCACCATCCGCGCCGACCAGCTCGATATCCTCATCGAGACCGACGGCCTGTCACCCAACCACTCCCAACAGGCTCTCGCACTGCGTCCCGCGCCGCGCATCATCACCTGGCTCGGCTATCCCAACACCACCGGCAATCCTGCCGTCGACGTGCGCATCGTCGACGCCATCACTGATCCACCCGCGTCGCCCGCAGCCGCCGACGACGCGCACTGCGAACGCCTCGTGCGTTTCAATCGCTGCTTCGTTTGCTACAACCCCGACGCCAGCGCAGGCACACCGCTCCCGCCCGTCGCGCCGCTGCCAGCGCGAACCAATGGCGTCGTCACCTTCGGCTGCTTCAACACCATGTTCAAATTCACGCGCCTGACGCTTGCGACCTACGCATCGGTGTTGCGTGCCGTCCCGGGTTCGCGCCTGCTCCTCAAAAACAAAGCCTGCGGCGATCCCGGCGTCGCGTGCGATCTGCAAGCCCGCTTCAAGGACGCAGGCATCGACCCGAGCCGCATAATCTGCGAGGGCTGGTGCACGCGTCGCGATGAACACCTCGCCGCATATCACCGCATCGACATCGCGCTCGACTCCATGCCCTACTGCGGCACAACCACCACCTGCGAAGCCCTGCTCATGGGCGTCCCCGTCGTCACGCTCCGCGGCAGCACCCACGCCAGTCGCGTCGGCGCGAGCCTGCTCCGCGCCGTCGGCCTCGACGCGCCGCCACTGAATCTGGTCTGCGACGACGCCAGTGCATTCACCGCGCGCTGCACGAGCCTCGCGTCAGATCTCGACACGCTCGCCGCCCTCCGCGCATCGCTCCGCGGCACGACGCTCGCCTCGCCCCTCTGCGATGGTGCGGCATTCGCCGCCGCGTTCACCGACGCCCTCGAACACATCGCGCGCGGCTAAACCCGCGACACACCGACGCTCCACCTTCTCCCCGCCCCGCGGGGAGAAGGTCCGGCGCAGCCGGGGATGAGGGGTCTTCATCCCGTGCCATCGATGTCCTGGTCTTCGAAGACATCGATGCTGCCACATCGTTTGTACGGCGGCGATCGCCAGCGACTCGTCGAACGGCTTCCTCCCCACCTTCTCCCCGCCCCGCGGGGAGAAAGTCCGGCGCACCCGGGGATGAGGGGTCTTCATCCCGTGCCATCGATGTCCTCGTCTTCGAGGACATCGATGCCGCCTTCGCGACCAGCGCCGCGCCTCACTCCGCCTTGTCGGTTTGCATCACCTGCTTGGAGTACGGGTCGTCCGGCATCGTGTCCTTCGTGATCACGATCTCCACACGTTGATTCCCGCGATCCTTCGCGCGGTCATACGTCCGCGGCACGATCCGATCCCCCGTGCCGCACGCCACGATGCGAATCTGCTCGCTCGTGATCCCCTGCTCCAGCAGCAACTGCCGCACCGCCATCGAACGCTTGTACGCCAGATCCAAGGCCGCGTTCTCGTCGCGCATCACTTCCGACGGGCTCACGTGCCCGCGCAGCTCGATCATCCAGCGCGAGCCGCGCACCTTCGCGGCAAACTCGCTAATCGTCTTTCGCCCCGCCGTCGTCAGCAGCGTCTGACGATCATCAAACGGAATCGACGCACCGGCGTTGATGTAGTCGCTGGGCCGCACCGCGTGCTGCTCTGCGCCCTTGCCTTCGATGTCTGCCTCATCACCCTCGCCCGCGCGCTGCTTCAGTCGCCGCACAAACTCCGGCGATTCATTCGGATTATCGGGGTCGACCGGGTTGTTGAATGCCGCACGGATCGAGATCGCCGCGTCGATCATGGCCGCGTTGGGCACGGGGCCATCCTTGCCCGGCTCGCCGCCGCCGTACTTCTTCTTGTCGGGCGACATGTTCATCGCCAGCAGAATCACGAAGAAGCCCATCATCAGCGCGACGTTGTCGGCGAATGAAATGAGCCACTCGGGCGCACCTTCATGCTCTTCGTGCGAGCCGCCGCCGTGGCCGCCATGCCCGCCATGGCCACCACCGCCGTGGCCGCCTTCTTCGTGCCCTTAGCCGCCGTGCTCGTCATGTTTTTCGTGCTCGGCCATAAAGAAGTCACGGAGTCAGAAAGTCATGGGGTCAGAAAGTCACAGAGTCAAGAGTCACGAAGTCACGAATGCCACGTGCCGAGTGCCAAGTACCAAGTGCCAAGTGCCTTCTTCTCTTACGCCGCCAGATTCAGCTTGCTCCGCGCCGACGCGGGCACGAACGCGGTCATCTTGTCGAGCGTGACGCGCGGGTTATCGCCCGCCTGAATGCTCAGGATCGCCTGCAGCATCATCTCGCGATTCTGGATCTCTTCCGACGAACGCAGCGCGAGCTTGTCGCCGATCGGACCGCAGATCGCGTTCGCCACCACGGCGCCGTACATCGTCGCCACGACGGCGATGGCCAGCGAGTGACCCAGCGCGCCGATGTCCGCCGACGCCAACTGACCGAACATACCCACCTGACCGACCAGCGTGCCCACCAGCCCGTATCCCGGGCCGTACACCTTCACCAGGTCGAACAGCTTCTTGCCCGCCTTGTGACGTTCCTGCATCGCCATCAGCTCAATGCGGCATGTCGCTTCGATGTTCGCCGGCTCTACGCCGTCGACGGCCATCTTCAGCCCCGCCGCGAAGAACGCGTCCTTGATCTTGGGGATCTCGCTCTCCAGCGACAGAATGCCGTCTTTGCGTGCCTTCTCGCTGACCGTCTGCACCACCTTGATCACTTCCACCGGCGAGAGGCCCTTGTGGAACAGGAACCGCTTGATGTAGCCGGGCGTCGACAGGATTCGATCCAGCGGCATCGACATGAAAATAACGGAGATCGAGCCGCAACCCACCATGAGGACGCCTTCCATCGAGAAGAACATCATCAGGTTGCCGTGCGAGACTTCGAAGAAGACGAAGCCCAGGGCGCCCGCGCCGATCAGGATGCCGATCACACTGGCAATATCCACGCGTCAGCCCTCGTGCGCGACTCGTCGCGCTGGTCCGCTCTTTCGCCGCTCGTCCTCCGATGCGGCGCACATGCAGCACACTCGGGCCCATCGCGCGCCGAGCGCGGATGAACTCGCGAATGAAAACACACTTGCTCATCGTGTATCGTCAGCGCATGTCAGCGGCTTGTTCGCGGGCCTTGCCAACGACGCCCGACCCCTGCCGTCTGTGCCGGTTGTGAAGGAACGCGGGCGTTCTCGGACGCCGCCCGTCATGCGTCCCGCGCCCGTCGCGTCCTAGAACGTCTTTCGCAGGCGCGCCGCGGGAATCTGCAGCTGGTCGCGATACTTCGCCACCGTCCGCCGCGCGATCTCGATGCCCCGCTTCTTGAGTTCATCCACCAGCGCCTCGTCGCTCAAGGGGCGCTTCTTGTCCTCGCCGTCGACGATCTCGCGCAGCGCCACCTTGATGGCGTCCCACGCCACTTCCTCGCCGCCGTCGGTCTGCACGCCGCCCGAGAAGAACTTCCGCAGCGCGATCGTCCCCCGCGGCGTCGCGATGTACTTCTCCGCCACCGCGCGGCTCACCGTCGCCACGTGAATCCCAAGCTGATCCGCCACCTGCGTCATCGGCAGCGGCTTGAGCGCCTGCGGCCCAAAATCAAAGTACTCGCGCTGCTCCTGCACCACCACATTGATCACACGCAGCAGCGTCCCCTTCCGCTGGTTCACCGCATCGATCAGCCACTGCGCGTTCCCCAGATTCGTCCGCAGAAACTCGCGATCCTTGTCCGGCGTCGTGCGGTCGCGGCTCAGCTTCGCGTACTCCATGTTCACACGCAGATTCATCATCCGCGGCTCATTCAAGTACGCCACATACCGATCCGCCTCCGCGTCATACTCCACGATCGCGTCGGGTACGATCGGCCGCACGTCGTCGCTCACCAGCCGCCGCGCCGGCGCAAGACTCAGCTTCTTCATCAGCTCCAGCGCGCCGCGAATGCGCTCCAGCGTCAGCCCCGCCCGCTCGGCGATCCGCGGCAGGCGATTCTGCATCAGATCATCCAGGTGATCGCGCACCAGCACCCGCGCATCCTCGATCACACTCGCATCCGCCAGCCACCGCTTGTCGTCGTGCTCGCCCGCCTCGCCGCTGTCGTCCAGCAGCGCGTCCAGCTGCAGCAGCAGACACTCCCTCGCATCCCGGGCCGCCACTCCCGGCGGATCAAGAAACAACTGCAGCGCCTGCAACGCCCGCCCGAGCTGCTCCACGCTCGGTCGCTGCCCGTCCGCACCCAGCGGCGCACGTTCCGCGATCGTCTCCAGCGGCGTCCGCAGATAGCCGTCGCTCTCCAGGTTGCTGATGATCAGTTCGCCCAGCGGCCGCAGCTTTGCGTCCACTTCTGTCAGCGCCCACTGCTCAAGGAGTTGATCCGTCAGCGACGCGCTCCGCGCCGGCGCCGCCGCCATCGCGTCCATCTTCGCGTCGCGCTCGCCGTCCTGACGCGGCGCGGAATACGACTGCTCGCGATAGGTGTCCGCCGACGCGCTCCCACTGCCCCACTGCTCGTCGGGTCGCTCGCTGAACTCATTTTCCGCGGCATCCGGGTTGTCATTCTCAAACGCGTCCAGCCGCTCAAAGTCCCGCGTGCCGTGCTGCTCGTCGATGTCCGCTGGCCGCTCCAGTGCCCGCGCGTCCCGCTCCGCCTCCACCCGCGCTTCGCGTACTTCGCGTTCGTCCGCCTCGTTCTCCGTCAGTTCCAGGGTCGGGTTGGACTCCAGCTCCTGCTCGATCCGCTCCTGCAAGTCCGCGAGCGGCATCTGCAGGATCTCCATCGACTGGATCATCCTGGGCGCCAGCTTCATCTGCTGGCCGAGCCGCATCTGTTGGGACGTGTCAAAACGCATCGTGCACGATCACTTCATCACCACCGACACTTCGGAACCGACGACACACGCCGTCGCGCTCGCAAAAGGCTAGCAGCATCCCCACCCCGCCGCACGACCCGCCCGCGTGATTCCGCCGATTCTCTTTCCGCTCCGCGCCGGCCGCGGTTCCGCGCTCTCTCGCCCGCGGCAGAAGTACCCCGTTACGCTTTCGCGTGTCCGCACCCCGCCACGCCACGCCGCCCGCGCCGCTCTCGCCCCATGAGCAGCGCATCGTCGAACAGACGCTCGCGATGTATCGCGAGGGCTGGTTCCCCATGGCCGAACTTCACCACGGGCCCGACGGCACAGAAATCGTCCAGCCCGCGCAGTGGGTCCAGCCCCAGCACCGCTCCATCATCCCCCTGGACGACGACGGCCTGATCCTCTCGCGTAGCCTGCGCCAGCGACTCCGCCGCGCACCCTTTCGCGTCACCACCGATCTCGCGCTGGCAGACGTGCTCCACGCCTGCGCCGAGCCGCGCCCCGCGGACAAGTCCGATCCCGACGCCGCACCCGCCCCGGGCTGGCTCAGCGACGAGATCATCGAACTCGTCTTGCTTCTGGGCCGCGCCGGCATCGCCCACAGCGTCGAAGCCTGGATCGATCCGGGCCAACACGATCCCGCCGATCAATCAGAGCCGCCCCGCCTCGTCGGCGGTCTCTACGGCATCGCGATCGGCCGCGTCTTCTGCGGCGAATCCATGTTCTCACGCCCCGCGCTCGGCGGCACCGACGCCAGCAAGGTCTGCCTCGCCCACCTCTGGCATCACCTTCGCGCCCGCGGCTTCGCCGTGCTCGACACCCAGATCATGAACGACCACATGGCCCGCCTCGGCGCCCGCGAGATCTCGATGCAGGACTACCAACGCCTGCTCCACACACACGCCGCCATCAACACCAGCGCCGCGGCTTCCGTCGTCAGTTGGTCACCGTGGACCACGCCCGATCAGTGGCCCACCGACGCGCCGACCGTCTCCCCGCCCCGCGGGGAGAAGTCCCGGCGCAGCCGGGGATGAGGTGCTTCGCTGTGCCACCAATCAGCACCTCGTCGAGCCGATCAGCGATTCGATCCTCTGTCCATCATGTCTCATGCCTGATGCCTGACGTCTGACTTCTGACTTCTGACTTCTGACGTCATTTCTCTCGCGTCCCGTATCTCGGGTCTCGCGTGCTCAGGCCCGAAGGGCCGTCAGTTCCAAGCCCTGGGCGTGAGCCCAGGGTCAGCGCGTCGCATCCCACGAGCCGCGAAGCGGCGCCACATCCTTTCGCTTGCCTCTCGCTTGCCCCCGATGCCGCTCATCTCAACCGGCGCTCACATCACGCCGCAGCACCGCATACATCACCACATCGCGATTCACGCCGTTCTTGCAGGTGTACCCGCGTAACAACCCCTCGCGCCGCATCCCCGCCTTCTCCATCACCCGGCCCGACGCCTCATTGCCGATGTAGTGCGTCGCGTGGATGCGCTCCAGTTGCGTCGTCGCAAAGACGTGCCGAATCAGCACCTTCGCCGCGATCGTCGCGTATCCGCGTCCCCAGTACGCGCGTCCAAGCCAATACCCCATCTCCGCGCGTCGATGGGCCGGCTCAAACAAGCAACCGACCGCGCCCATCACTTCCGGCTCCCCACCCGCCACCCGCGGCCGCGTGATCAAGAACCCCGTCGAACGCCCCTCCGCATTCGCCGCGATCGTCTTCTCCAGCCACGCGATCGCATCCGCCTTCGCATACGGAAACGGCATCGTCAGCAAGTTGTCCGACACGCCGCGATCGTTCGCCAGCGGCACCAGCGCATCCGCGTCCGCCAGCGTCCCCGCGCGAAAGACCAAACCCTCGGCATGAATCGTCGGAGGCGTCGACATCGCTCAATCCTCCTCGCCGAACTCGAACGAATGCCGCCCCACGCCACGCGGCCTGCGCAGCGCGATGCTGAACAGCAGCCCCGTCATGATCCACACCGTCAACAAGCTTGACCCGCCATACGACACGAACGGCAGCGTCACGCCGATGATCGGCACCAGCCCCACATTCATTCCGACGTTGATGAACACCTGTGCCGCAATAAACCCCGCAAAGCCGACGCCGACGATCCGCCCGAACGGATCGCGCGTGCTCGCGCTCACACCCAGCGCGCCCACGATCCACACCAGGTACAGCCCCAGCACGACGATCGCACCCAGCATCCCATGCCGCGACGTGATCACCGCGAAGATCATGTCATTGTGCCGCTCCGGCAGGCGCGAGTAATGCACGATCGCGCGCCCCTTCTCACCCTCGACGCCGGTCAGCTCACCCGAGCCGATCAGCGTCTGCGCCGTCGCCGCCTGATAGTTGATGTCCTGATCCAGCGATGTGTCGCCGCGGATCTGGTGCCACAGCCCGACGATGCGCGCCTTCTGGTGCGGCTTGAGGAACGGATACGCCGCCGGTGCCGCCAACGCCGCCATCAGCACGATCAGCGTCAAGTGCCGCAGCTTCGCGCCCGCCGCCACCAGCATCGCAAACAGCGACGGCACAAACAGAAGCGCCGACCCCAGATCCGGCTCCAGCGTAATCAGCGCCACCGGCACGCCCGTGATCACCGCCGGCGGCAAGAGCCCGATCAGCGTGCGATGGTTGTCGCGATACCGCAGATACCGCGCCATCACCAAGACGTACGCGATCTTGGCAAACTCCGCCGGCTGCAAGTCCGCAATGCCCAGGTTGATCCACCCACGCGCGCCGTTCCGCGGCGTCACCAGCCACGCCGGCACAAACGGCAGCAGCACGAACACCAGCAGCCCGATCGCGACCGCCATGAACACGCCCGACACCGCACCGATGAATCGATAATGCGGCAGCGCAACCACCAGCGCGGCAAGCATCCCCACGCCAAGGAACACCGCCTGCTTCCACGCCACGCCGCTGTGCAACACCGCGCCCGTCACGTCGCCCGGATCAGTCTGCGCAAAGTCAATCGCGGCAATCCCGACCAGCGACAGCCCCAGCGACGCCAACACCACCAGCCACGCGGGGTTCGCCGGATTCAGCACGGCAAAGACAACCCCCAGCACGCCCGAACGCGCCGATGACCCGACCGATGTCGTTGCAAATCTGCTCACGCGTCCCGCGGCCTCCCTGCCACAACCGCCGCATCATATCGACCCATCCCGCGCACCCCACCCTTCGTCTTCACACCGCGCGCCTCCGGCACAATGGGGTTTGGCTCGCCGATTGGATGTGTCACACACCGTTCACGCTTCATTTGCCGCGCTCGTCTCGCAAGACTCACTCGATTTGTCTGCCGCGCTCTTCGTCTTAAGGCCCGAAGGGCCGCAAGTTCCAAGCCCGGGGCGGCAGCCCCGGGGAAGCGTGTTCCCTCACCCGAGCCGCGAAGCGGCGACACTCCTCCCGCACCGTCGCACAATCGCTCCCCCGCCGACACCCCATCCCGCGTTCCGCCCGGCTGGCGTCCCCTGGTCGGGTCGGTCCCCTTCCCCTTTTCCCACGCGCCAGGTTCCTACTACAATGGTCCGGACGGGCGGTCCCGCGCCCGTGTTGTTGTTCGGTCGGCTCTCGCTTCGCGCCGCGCGACCCGGCCCGCGCTTGGTTCCTCACGCCCCCGCGCCGCGTGCGCAGAAGGAAGACTGTCCCATGGCCAAGATGTTCTACTCGCTCGAAGAAGCCGCGGCCAAGCTCGGCAAGTCCGTGGATGAAGTGAAGTCCATGGCCGACAACCGCCAGCTCGAAGTCTTCCGCGACCGCGATCGCCTCATGTTCAAGGTCGAGCAGGTCGACCTCCTCTCGGGCGGCGGCGACGACGTCATCCCGCTCGCCGGCGACAGCGCCGAGCTTGAGCCCATCAGCCTCGCCTCCTCGGGCTCGTCGATCGCCCTTGAAAACCCGAAGGAATCCACCGGCATCAGCATCTTCGACGCCGACGCCACCGACGAGAGCGACCCCTCCGCCGTCACCCGCGTCAGCCAGTCCATCGCCCCCATCGCCGACCCCGGCTCGTCCCGCGGCGGCTCGGGCGCGGGCGGCTCTGCCGTCGGCGGTTCCTCCATCGGTGACATGACCCGCGCCGAAGACACCGGCATCGGCGGCTCGCTCCTCGATGACGTCTACGGCCAGGGCAGCGCGGACGCCTCCGCCGATCAGGATGCCTTCGCCACCTCACCCGGCGCCAGCCTCTTCGAAGGCACCTCCGTCGCCGCCGATGACGCGGGCGCGGCGGGCGCAGCGATGGTCCCCATGGTCGCTGAGGTCTACGACGGCCCCGGCTCGGGCCTCGTCGGTGGTCTCGCCTTCGGCGTCGTGGTCACGCTGCTCGTCGCGGTCTTTGCCGTCATCGTCAGCACCACCACGACCAACGCCAGCGTGCTTGCGACGCTCGGCGAAAACGTCTACGCGGTGCTCGGTGGCCTCGCTGGTCTCATCGCCATCGGCGGTGGCCTCGGCTGGTTCCTCGGCAAGAAGTCCTGAGTGACACACGCAAGCGTCGCGCTCGCGCAAGTCCTGAAAAGACGTTGCCTCACGCCGCGTCCGGGCGCATCCAAACCCCGGACAAACGACCAGACAAAAAAATATTGCGAAACAAACGCCGCCCTATCAGGCGGCGTTTATCGTACGCCGTCGCAAAAGATCCGGACGCCCGCAACAACAAAACGCCGCACTTTGTCGGGGCGATGTGCGAATATACGGGTGTACGCCGCGGCTGGGACTTGGCGAGCGCGTGCCGCCGAGCGGGCTGCTGGAGAATGGATCCATGTTTAGGGTTGGTGGCGTGCTGTCGAGTGCTCTCGTCGCGTGTGTTGTCTGCGCGGCCGGAACTCCTTCAGCGTTGGCGTTGGACCGTGATGGTTGGAATCGCGGGCATGACCGCGGCGGCTGGAACAACAGCCGCGGCGGCGATCGAGGTGGTTGGGGAGGCGACCGAGGCGGACACTCGCGCAGCAACTTCTCCTTCAACATCTCAATCGGCAGCGGGCGCGGCTATTGCCCGCCGCCGCGTGCCTACTGCCCTCCCCCGGTGCGCTACGGCCCGCCACCGGTGGTCGTTGTGCCCCCGCCGCGCTACTGCCCACCTCCGGTGGCCTATTGCCCGCCGCCCGTCGTCATCCGCGAGCCGGCCTATTGCCCGCCCGCGCCCGTCGTCGTCGTTGAGCGACCCCGCCCCGTCTACATCGAGCGGCAGGTGATCGTGCAGGCCCCACCGCAGGTGATCGAGCGTCAGGTCGTTGTGCAGCGTGATCCGATCGACACGCAGGTGATGGTGGTGCAGCGTCCGGCCGCCAACGAGATGACCGAGACGATCTCAACCACCAGCGTGCTCGCGTCGCTCAACACGGCATCTTCGAGCGTGACCTCGCCGCGCGGCGGGTTCGTCAGCGAGTCATCGACTGTCGACACGAGGCTGGCCGACTCGGGTGCGCTTCCGTCGATGGATCGCGCGTTGCTCTACTGGCGCGCTGGCAAGCTGACCGCCGCGCAGGCCGCGTTGCGCTCGCATCTGGTCGACAAGCCCGAGGACACGAAGGCCATGCGTCTGCTGGCGGTGATGATGCTTGATGACGGGCACGACACCGATGCCGCGGCTCTCATGCTGTCGGCGTATCGCAAGGATCCGTCGCTCGCGGCGTCGCATCTCGACCCCGCGATCTATCAGATCAGCGATGCCCGCTGGAAGCAGTTGCGCGACGCGGCCCTTGAGGGCGCGCAGCGCAGCCGCACCGAAGGCGGATGGCTGCTCGCCAGTGTGATGCTGCAGTCCGACGGCCAGAAGGACTTGGCCCGCGACATGCTGGATCGCAGTCGCGCGACGGGTCTGGACAGCGGCGTCGGCCAGAGCATGAAGGCCGCGCTGGGCGGCTGAGTTCAAGAGTGCGTGCATGTTCGCCGCCCCGGATGATTCGCCGGGGCGGCATTCTTTTTGCGGCGGCGCGTTTTTACTTCATACCCGCGAGCTTGCGGACGGTCATGTCGAAGGTGCGGACCATGTTGGCGTGGATGGCGTAGACGACGCCGGTGTAGACGATGGCACTGATGAACGCGCCGACGGCGAGCGCGATGCGGGCGGAGTCGAGGCCTGCGCTGCTGACGCTGGTGCCCATGCCGCGGACGGGTGATTGCGCGACGTAGAGGAACGACATGGGGCTGAGGGCGGCGACGACGGGGCCGACGATGCTGACCTCGGCCGCGCCCGACCAGCCGCAGAGGCCGGTGAGCCCGGCGACGATGCCGACGACGGCGACAGTGCCGACGACCGAGCCGATGGTGCCCTTGCTGCCCAGCGAGCGCTGCAGACCGACCATGACACAGAGCGCGACGAAGGGCACGATGATGAGCGGCGCGAAGAGCGCGGCCTCGGGCAAAACTGCAGGGCCGGCGATCGGGCCGGTGCCGACGACCGACTCGGTGAGCATGACGCCGCCGCTGCGGCCAAAGCCGCCGAACGCGACGTAGACGCAGGCGAAGACGAGCGTGCTGATGGGCACGGCGATCATGGGCAGCAGGTACGCGATGAGGCCGCGGAGTTTGCCCAGGAGATAACTGCCGGGGGTGAGGGGCGTGGTGAGCAGGATGTCGAGCGTGCCGTCTTCGCGCTCGCGGCTGACGGCGGTGGCGGCCATGTTGATGGCGACGAGGGCGATGACGGCGGTCTCGCCCCAGAGGGTGGTGAGGAGAGCGAGACGGAACTGCGTGATGCTCAGGGTCTGGGCGTGGAAGAGGGCGACGAGCAGGACGCCGAAGGCGACGCCGAGGATGACGAAGGCCCAGCGCGCGATCATGCGGCCGAGGGTGGCGTTGCGTGCCGCGGCTTCGCGCCATGCGATGGGGTTGCCCCAGACGGCGCGGGGCGGGCGATGTTCAGCGCCGGCGCGGCCGAGGCCGAAGATGCGGCGATACCACGGCACGCCGCCTTCGCCGCTGACGACGTTCTGCAAACCGCCGGTGCGAACTGTGATCGTGGAAGCGACGGTGAGGACGAGGCTGAGAAGCGCGGAGCCGATGCACCACGTGGTGACGGGCGTCTCAAGCAGCCAGGCGAGCAGGCCGGTGTGTGTGCCGGGGGCGGCACGCGGATAGCCGGTGGGGTCGAGCAGCGCGGTGAGCGCGAGGAAGGGGTTGATGGCGGTCATGACCGTGACGCCGCCGCCGCCAGACGCGCCCATGAGTGAGGTGCGCATGTAGGCGTCGATGCCAGCGGTGACGGCGAGGTAAGAGATGACCGAGACGTAGAACGCGAAGACAGCGCGACGGCCCGCGAGGCGCGAGACCGAGAGGGCGATGGCGATGGTGCCAACGATGAGCGCGGCACAGGAAGCGATGGCGTAACTGGCGAAGATGGAGCGGCCCGGCACGCCGCCGAAGTACTGCGTGAGCGCGAAGAGCGGCATGCTTGCGACGAGCAACGCGATGATGAAGAAGAGGCGTCCCAAGAGATGACCCAAGACGATCTGGAGGCTGCTCATGGGCGTGGTGAGCTGGACTTCCCACGTGCGCGGGTTGGCTTCCTGGGCGATCGCGCCGGCCATGAAGACGGGGGCGAGGATGCAGATGAGCGCGATCTGGAGGTAAGCGACGGCCTTGAAGCTGGCCGCGCCGCGAAGGGCGAGTTCGCGATAGTCGAGTTCGCCGCCGCCGCTGATGAGCATCCAGAGCAGGACGAGGATGAGCATCGCGAGATAGGCGGAGCGGATGTAGAGATGGCGGACGCGGCGCGAGCCGTTTTGGACCAGGCGCACGGCGATGGGGTTCGCGGGGCCGATGTTCAGGAGCCAACGCAGAAAGACGGGCATGGTGAGGATGGTACCGGATGGGGCGCAGGCGGTTCGGGAATCAGTCGAGAAACGCGCGGAGCGGCAGAGCAATCCAGCGCGAGCGAGCGTGCGACAGAGGACTCGCAACACGGGGTTCGGGTGCGAAGAAGGCATCAAGCCATGAGGCACGAGGCATCAAGACGCGGGCTGGGCTGAGCGTTGTCCAGCCGGTTTCCGAACCATTTGTTGGCGCGGCGAGAACATTGGCGTGGGCGGTGCAAAGGGGCTTGAAACAGGGGGATTGCGGCCTTATCTTCTTGGCACGATGGTCCTTACGCAGGTCCATTTCGGGGTTTGCTTAGTCAACTGACACGCCGTCGGCGCGTCGCGCCGTCGGCCATGAACGCCCGGTCCCCTCTCGCGAGCGCGAGTCGGTGAGCCGGGCGGCGTTGTTTGTACGTCGCGGCGCGGCTGGAGACGGCGGCGCCCTGTTGGATGAAGTTGGAGAGAACTGGCGGAATCGGTGCTTTCGGGTCGCGCCGGAGCATCAAGGCTTGGGAGAGCCCCGCTGGAGAAGAGAGAGGGCTTTGTGATCGCAGTGTTGTCCATCGGCATGGTGTTGGCCGTGCCCCAAAGTCAGCCCGCGGGTGGCGCGGGCGGACTGGTGCAGGGTCAGGAACGGATGATCGCGTTCGGCGCGATCGAGTCGGGCACGGGCGCGCTGTGCGATGCGTTCGGGCATCACACCGAGTCGTCGGCGGTTGCCGTCGTCGCGGGAAGCGAGGCGGACCCGATTCCGGCGTCGGCCCGCGAGCGCGAGGTGTTCATTCCGTCGCCGGGGTCGATTGCGCTGCTGGGTGTGGGGCTCTTGGCGATGCGTCGGCGTCGCGGCTCGGGCGCGTGAAGTCAGGATCTGAGGAAGTGGCGGGCCGCGCGGCGGGTAACGCGGCGTGGTGTATTGCGCGCGAATTCAGCATCGATGTCCTTGAAGACGAGGACATCGATGGCACGGGCGGAAAGAGGTTTCGTGCTGCGCGCGATCAGAAGACGCGGGCGAAGAGCAGGCCGATGGCGACAAAGACGATCACGGCGATGATGATCGCTTTCTTGGACATGGGGGCGTCATCTTCGTCGACGGGATCACCCATGGCGTGGCCGCACTTGTGACACCACTCTGATTCGTCGTGCACGGGCGTGCGGCACTCGGGGCATGGGACGGTCTCGCCGCCGAAGCGTGCGACATCCTCGGCGGAAGGGCCTTCGTCGATGCCGTCGGGATGCGGGCCTTGGGGTTTCATGCAGCAGGACACGGCGGATCGTAGCGACGGAGCGGTGGCGGCGCATGAAAACGGGCGCGACGTGTGCCGCGCCCGCTGGGGTGTTGCGTGTGTTCGCGTGTCGTGCTTACTTCACTCGATCGAAGCGATAGCCGCCCTTTTCCGCGCCCCAGACCTGCTTGCCGTCCTTGTCGTAGCCGCGGTCCCAGCTGGTGAGGCCAGCGAGGGAGAGGTCGCTGATCTGGCTGTTGGCGTATGCCGCGCCGCGGAGCGAGCTGGGGCAGGAGCTTGCGCCCGTGCCACCGGCCCACATGCCGTTGGGCTGGCGGCGGAGGGTGACGGCGCAGCCGTCCTTAAGTTGCAGGTCAGCGGGCGTGATCGACGCGAGTGGCGTGGGCTTGTCGGCTTCGCCGGCGAACTTGAGCGGGTCGCCCTTGAACTCGTAGACCTCGCTGATGACGCTGCCGTCCTTCTCGGCGTGCAGGCGATAGACGCGCTGGCGATAAGGCTTGTCGAGGCGGGCGGCCATCGCCTGCTCGACGTAAATCCACGGGCCGTCGGTGCGGTCCTTCCAGGCCTCGGCCATCTTGAGGCTGATCTCGAAGTAGTCCTTGTCTGCCGCGGCTTGCTTGGCGCTGGAGAACTGGCCGGTGAGATTGGCCTTGACCTCGGCGAGGTTGTCGGCGGTGGTCGGGCCGCCCCCGGAGGCGCAGCCGCCGAGAGAGACGAGAGAGATGACGGTGATGAGCGCGAGGCGGAGGGAAGAAAGATTCACGGGGGTCGTTCCTGAGAAGAGTGAGAACGAAAACTTCAACACAGAGGCACAGAGACACAGAGGAGGACGCACGAAAAGGAACGGAAGGAAAGGAAGCAGCGGTGGCTGGGCGTTCGAATAGACGTGCGACGCGCGCGTGGCGGGCGAATGTGTGCCGCGACACGAACCCCGTCCCTTGCCACTCTGCCGCGTGCGTCCGATCGCTACGATGTTGAGCTGGGGAACGCGAGCGTACGCATGGCTGAGATGAAAGACGATTTGCATATTCGCCGGGGAACGTGCCATGTTCTGATGGCATACGACATCGGTCAGGGTATTGCTCTGGATCTTGCAGAGCGACTGACGACTGATGCAACCCAGCGCGAGGTGATTCGCCCAAGTCGGCGTGTGAGTCAGGCGATCCAGTTCAAGCCGCCGCCGCTGCGGATCACGCGCGGCATGCCGTCGATCGCGATCGGGCGGCACGCGACGCAGCCCGCGGTGGACATGGTGCTCTACGACTTCGGCGCGGTGAGCGTGGAGTATGCGATCCCGCTCACAGGACCGATGAGCGATCTGCTCGATCTGGCTGATGCGCTGTTTGAGAATCAGGCGCTGCTGGACGATGCACGCTCGCGCGTGCAGGGCTTGCTGAGCGTGGTCGGCCCGGCGATCGTGCGGCCCGAGATCAGCGGGTTCTTTGAGGACTACTTCCTCTATGAGATCGAGGAGTACGAACTCCCCGCGGGCGAGCGACTCGCGGCGTGGCTGGATCGGCGGCGCGCGATGGTCGCCTCGCTGCTGCGTGCCGAGCGCGGCACGCTCTCGGCACAGATCTGCGAGGACGCAACTTCGGCGCGGGTGGCGTACACGGATGACGACGCGGCAGTGATTGATTGGAATGCCGCGCTGCTGATTGATAAGGAACCTGAGGACGCCCGCGCGGTTTTCAGCTACGTGAATGTTGAGCTGCTGGAGATGCGGCACCTGGACGAGCGGCTGGATGACACGCTCGACACCGCATTTGACGCGGTGAATCGTGCCGAGTCGCGCGGCATCGTGAATGCGGTGCGCGGCGCGGTGCGAGGAACAGAACTCCGGCGGATCGCGGAGCTGCAGGTGGACGGCGCGCTGCTGTTTGAGGGCGTGAACAACGCGCTGAAGCTGCTGGGCGATCAGTATCTGGCCCGCGTGTATCAAGCTGCGGCACAGCGGCTGCACCTGCCGGATTGGGACGCGAGCATCCTGCGCAAACTCGCGACGCTCGAGAGCATCTATGACAAGCTGTCGGATCGTCAGGCGACGCGGCGGATGGAGATCCTGGAGTGGATCATCATCGTGCTGATCTTTGTGAGCATCGTGCTGCCGTTTGTGTGGAAGGGCGGGCACTGAGACCAATTCGGTTTGAGTTTCGCGTTTTGGGATACCGAGTTGAGGCGCCTCGCGATATCCCGAACACTGCTTGCCAATTGATTGACCTATCGGCTTGGCACGACACTCAAGGGTCGTGCACGGCGAAGCCGTGCGGGTGAATAGCGTTGGGTCGTCGCGTAGCGACACCCAACGAAAGCGCCGCCCCGACGTGATCGCATCGCGCAGCGATGCAGCACCGCGTCGCGGTGCAACATGCAAGGCGCGATCTTCGTTGGGTGCGGCTTCGCCGCGACCCAACGCTATTCACCACCACCGCTTCGCGGTGAAGCGGAAGACATCGGTGCCGGAGGGTGTCACCATGGCTTTCTGAGAAGGAATCGGACTGAGTTCCGCGATCTAGATCAACGAGCCTGAGACATTGTGAAGTACCGAGTCAATGAATTTATCGCTCGGGCTTCGGGCTGAATCCATTTGAGAGGCGCAGGCGGGCGGTGTTGCGGCTCAGTCGCGAGTTGCCGCACCGCGTCGTGGTGCCACTCGATGACGTCAGGCACACGAGGGGTGCGGCTGCGCCGCGACCCCTCGCTATTCACCTGCACGGCTTCGCCGTGCCTCTTGCGACAGAGCATCGAAGTCCACAGAGTGGACTTCGATGGCACGACAGATCGGACGTCGCCGAAACGGCAACGCGGGCAGTGATGGCACGGGAACGCGGGAGTTTTCGCCGCGCTGAGCGCGAGACGAGTGCTCAACTCGGAACTACTTTGCGCGAGTGGCGGGTGTGGTCGACGCGGCGGGCGCGGGAACGAGTCGCACAACTTTGTCGGGACCGTTGAGGACGATGTAGAGGCTGCCGTCGAGGCCGCAGACGACATCACGGACGCGGCCGCGGCCGGCGAAGACTTCTTCGCGTTCGACGACCTTGCCGTCCTTGATGCGGAGACGTTGGACGGTCTGACCGGCGAGGCCGCCGGCGAAGAGATCGCCGCGCCAGTTGGGGAAGAGTGCTTCGGCGCTTGCGCTGGGAGTGCTTGCGCCGGCTGCGGTGGGCGGGCCGCGCATGACATCGAGGCCGCAGGCGGCGATGGATGGCATCCAGCGATAGACGGGCATCTCGAAGGGGCCGGCGGGCTTCTTGCCGGTGTCGCTCCAGGGCGTGACGATCGGGCTGCCGTTGTAGTTGATGCCGAAGCTGATCAGGGGCCAGCCGTAGTTCTTGCCGGGCTTGATGAGGTTGAGTTCATCGCCGCCGCGTGGCCCGTGCTCGGTCTCCCACAAGTTGCCGTCGAGATCGAAGGCGAGGCCTTGGGGGTTGCGATGGCCGTAGGACCAGATCGCGGCGTAGGCCTTGTCGCCCATCGCGACGAAGGGGTTGTCGCTGGGGACGCTGCCGTCGTCCTTGACGCGATAGACCTTGCCGTTGGGGCGCGCGAGGTCTTGTGCGAGTTCGCCGCGGCCGCGCTCGCCCATGCAGAAGAACATGGTTGTGGGGTCGGCGGGGTCAAAGACGATGCGGCAACCGAAGTGGATGTCGCCATCCTGGTAGTGCTCGGGCTTGATCTGGAAGATGGTCTTCTGCTCGGCGAAAGCGCCTTCCTTGATCGTGCCGCGGACGATCTTGGTCATGCCCTTTTGCTGGTTCGGGCCTTGCGGATCGGTGAAGGCGAGATAGATCCAGCCGTTCTTGGCGTAGTTTGGATGCACGGCGACATCCATCAGCCCGCCTTGGCCGCGGCTGCGCACGGTTGGAACATCGCGCAGCGCGAAGCCGAGTCGACCGCCTGCCTTGCCGGTTTCGTGCATCTTGAGTTCGCCTGCGCGGGTGGTGACGAGCATCGGCCCGGTGGGGAGGAAATCAACGCTCCACGGGGTGTCGACGCCGCTGTCGATGACGGTCTCGATGGTGTAGGTGTGGTGCTGGGTCTTGAAAACTTCAACGCCGCCGACGCGCTCGATCTTGGGGCCTTCGCCGCCCTTCTCGCGAAGTGCGCCGAACTGTTGTTCGCGGATGTAGTTGACCAGGCCCCAGATCTGCTCATCGCTAAGGGCCGCGCCGAAGGCATTCATCTGAAGGACGCCCTTGCCGCCGGGCTTGCCGTTCTTGATCGCGTCAAAGAGTGAGCGATCGAGATCGATCACGCTCGCGGCGTCCTGGTACTTGGCGTCAAGCAGAGAGGGCACGCCGGGCATGCCGCCGCCGCCATCGCGGCCGTGGCACTGCATGCAGTTGGCGGCCCACAGCCGATCGGTGGTGGCGTTGTCACCACGCCGCCCGGACTGCGCGAGGGAGGGGCTGGCAACGCTGAGGGCGAGCGTCGAGACAAAGAGCAGGCGCGAAACGTGCGACATGGAGCTGGTCCCCTGGACAAGCGGCGAAGTGCCGCGGGAACAGCATATCGCGCTCAGGCGTGCGCGCCGTCGACGGAGCGTGAGACGTTGTTGACGGTGCTGATGAGGCCGAACGAGACGCTGTCGCTGCCGTGGATGAAGCCACGCTGCCAGTTGCCCTGGGCGGCACAGTTGACGATGGTGCAGGCGGCGTCGGTCTCCATGCCGGGGCCGCCGTTCTCGCTGACGCTGCAGCCGACGGCTTCGCCCTGCTTGCCGAGCAGAATGCCGTAGAGCCCGTTGTGGAAGCAATGCATGTTCTCGAGGCGGCAGCGCACGGCACGCATGGCATCGACGCCGCTATGGCCCCAGTCTCGGATCGCGCCATCGCGGATGGTGCAGTTGCGGCCGCGGACGATGATGGCGTCGCGGCTGCCGCGACAGCCGACGAGTTCGCAGCCGCAGAGGCGCAGTTCGACGTTGTCGGCGGCGATGATGATGCCGGCCATGTTCGGGCGTGCGTGCAGCGGTGTCGTGAGCGCGTAGACACCCGGACGCACGATTCGATGGAGGCAGTCGCGATCACCGGCGAGCGTCTTGACGTCGCGCGGCGGGGCGGGACGGCGCTCGCGGGCGATCAGGCAGCGCGGCAGTTCGCCGAGCATCTCAAAGAATGCGCCCAGTGCACGGGCCGGTGATCCGAACGGCTCGGCGTTGGGGGTTGAACGGTCGCAAAGGTTGTCCCAGGAAGCGGCAGAGTTCATCGGTGCGTCATCCGCGTGAATTCGTTGGTGCATCCAACGTGCACAGTGCCCGTCGATTCATGCGCCGTCGGCGCTCGCGCGGGCTAGAGAATGATGACGCAGCGTGCGGCGGGCCGATGCGGGCCAAAGCATGTGGAGGCGACGCCAACTACGCTGTGCCCAGCGATGCCTGACGCCGCCCGAGAACATGTTCGCCGCCGTGTCGTGCAGCTTGGGCTGCTCGGGCTGGCGTGCGTGCTGGTGTTCTGGCTGCCGCTGGCGGCGTCGCCGGGGCTGTTTGACAGCGAGGCGCAGCGCGTGCTGCCGGGCTGGACGATGCACGAGGGCGGCGATGCGTTTGTACCGCATCTGTTTGAGCGGCCTTATGCGCGCAAACCTCCGGGCATGCCGTGGGCGGTCGCGGCATCGGCGGCGGTCTTTGGTGAGTACGAAGTGGCGGCCCGCGCGGTGTCGGCGCTGAGCGCGACATTGCTTGCGTTGGGGGCGTTTTTCTTTGCGGCACGCTGGATGCCGCGGGCGTGGCAGTGGACGCCGCTGATCGCGGGGCTGGGGCAGGTGTGCCTGCCGGTGTTGTGGCCGCCGTCGACGGCGGGCGAGATCGAGATGCTGCACAACCTGTGGGCCGGGTTGGCGGCGTGGTGTGTGCTGGATCTGCTGCTGATGCGTGACGCGACGCGAGTCAGCCGCGTGCTGATGGCGCTGGGAGCGGCGACCGCATGCTCGGCGATGATCGTGACGAAAGGACCGGCGGCATTGCCCGTCGTGGGTGCGGCGGTGGTCGTTGGTTGCGTGTGTGCACGCAAGCGGGGCGTGCGCGTGCTGCCGCGTGCGGCGATCGTGGCGTGCGCGCTGCTGGCCGGGCTTGCGCTGGCCGCGGCCGTGCTGCTGGAGATGAAGCGGCGTATCGCGCTGTTGCCGCCAGAACTTGTGGTGCTGCAGGATCCACGCGAGTTTCTGTGGAATCTCTCGCGCCTGGGCGGGATCGTTTCGCTGCCGATTGCCGGCTGGGCGAGCGCGCTGCCCGCGTCGTTGGTTGTGCTGATGCTGCTGCCCGCGCGATGGATGGGCGGGGCGCTGGGTGAGCGTGGCGATGCGACGCAGGATGATGATGTGCACGTCGGGCGCACGCTGGCGTGGGTCTTCGCCATCGCGCTCGCGATCTTCACGCTCAGCGGCGTGAGCAATCCGCGATATCTCATGCCGGCGGTCGCGACGCTGGGACCGGGCATTGCCGCGCTTGTGAGCGTGGTGGTGCGAAAGGCGGAACCAGCGGAAACGCGCCGGCGCGGCCGCGCGATCGGCGTGGCGTGTGTTGTGCTTGTTGTCACGGGCGCGGTGTTTGGCGTGGTGCTCGGGCTGCAACGTGCACGCGGCTCGGGGCTGACTGCGGCTCATGCGCTCGCGCCGGTGCTGATTGAACAAGGCGCGACGGGGCCGATCACGATTTGGGCGGACGGCGCGATCGAGACCCGCGCGGAACTGCCCCACTACCTCCAGCGGATCGCGGCAGACGCGGGGCGGCAGATCTCGGTGCGCTGGTGGCCGATTTTGACGTCGCCGCCGCCGTTTGGGCCGGGCGATGTCTATCTGCTGCGGCATGACGACGAGATGGATGAGTGGAAGACGCTGGCTGATGCAGGCCGCGCGGGGCCTGTGATGGCGCAGACGCGACTGAAGGACAAGTGGGTGTTTGCGTTGGCACCGGCCGGGACTGGCGCGGCAAGGCGGACCGAGCCACGGGCGGCCGAGTGAATGCGTGAATGACGCGGGAGCGGGGACGCGTGCGCAGTTGCCGCGCGGATGATGGGCCTCGCGACGTCCGAGAACACGCGATCCGACACGAAAATGTCAATCTGGGCAAGATACAGAAACCAGACATAACACAAAAACATGGGCACACAAGCGGGAATCGTCGAAAACGCGCGAAAAGGGCTTGAAATGGGTGAGGGGGGTTCGCTATCTTGCCTTTGGTGTTTCCGCCCCAACCCGGCGTCACTGGTCGTAGAGAGAGCGATCACAAAGACTTACGGGTGAAATCAGCAGTCCCCACCTGAGGAGAGAGCCAGTGGGAGGACTGCTGATTTCGTTTTTGGGCCGCGTTGCGCGGCTTAAAGGCATACCGAACATCTTCCCGCCCAAAGCGGGGAAAACGCGCGGGAATCGACACCGAACACAGTGTCAAGAAGCATGAGGCGGACCTTGGGCCTAGGTCGGCACGCATGTCCCTTGGTCTGAATACAGCGTTCGGGACGCGACGAACCAACACAAGCGCTGAAGTGAGATCGGGCGAGGAGCGATCCAGGTTCGACGATCCGGCTGGAGGGGCCGTGTGATTCGTGGAGTGTCGCCGCGCGACAACGCCGCGCTCTTCACCGGGGCGGCGTGTGCGCGCGAGACAGGGCAACGCGCGTCAGCCGCCAGCGGCTTTCGCCGGATAGCCAAGCGACTTGAGGTGATCGACGAGTCGATCACGATGATCACCTTGGAGTTCGAGCGTGGGCGGATCGGCGTCGCGATCGACAGTGCCGCCGGTGGCGAACTTGGCCTTGAGTGCTTTGAGCAGGGCGTCGAGATCGTCGGTGCGATCGGAGCGTGGCGCGAAGCCACGGACGACGGTGACCCACTTGCCGCGGCGTTGTTCGCGCTGGACGCGGAGGGGCTGATCTTTGGGGTCGAGGGTTTTGCCGCTGGCGCGATCGCGCGGGCACATGCAGGCGGCGACGGGCTTGCCGCAGCGTTCGCAGGTGACGGGCTGTTCGAGGGATGTGCCGTGAAAGAGTCCGGGCATGGAGGGGGCTTTCGGTTGGCTCTGCGTGGAGCGTGAAGAAAAACACGCCCGGCGTTGGGCCGAGCGTGTCGTGAAGTCAGATGAGATGCGTGGGATTACCAGCCGCCGCGGCCACCGCCGCCGCCGCCGCCGCCGCCACCACCGCCGTAGCCGCCGCCGCCACCACCGCCGTAGCCGCCGCGGCCACCACCTCCGCCGCCGCCACCGCGACGGAAGCCACCGCCGCCACCACCACCCGCCTCCTTGGGACGGGCTTCATTGACGACGAGCTTGCGGCCGCCGAAGTCCTGGCCGTTGAGCGCGTTGATGGCGTTCTGGCCGGCGGCGCTGTCGGCCATTTCGACGAAGCCGAAGCCGCGCGAGCGACCGGTTTCGCGATCCATGACGACCGACGCGCGCGACACTGCGCCGTGCTGGCCGAAGAGCTGCTGGAGATCCGTCTCCGTGGTGTTGAACGGCAAGTTCCCGACGTAAATATTGATCATCGCTCGCACCTTCGCCCGAGACTGAGAAATCAGAAACACTGAACCGTAGCCGATACTCGGGCGAGCGATCCGCCGTGGTCCACCCTTGCCGCGGGAATGCAAGACAGCCTTGCTTCCGAGCGACACGAGGTGAGATTACATGGTCTTCTCATTCAGCACAAGAGCATCTGCACAGCGTTCCGCACTTGTCCGGCGCGAGGACCGGGCCAAGCATGATTCATGCCTTGGGGTGATTGGCAGTTTTGGGTGGTGTCGCTGTTTGCGCTTGTCGCGGCGTGGGTGGTGCTGCGCATGCTGGTGCCGCCGGGTGCCCTGCCGGGGTTCCTGAGCCGGCGCAAGGGCACGAGCACCAAGACGCGGCTCACGGTTGGGGGAAAGCCCGTGGAAAAGCCCGCGGCAAACGATCGTAACCCGTAATCGCAACGCGTTTGTGGCACTGATGTTGCGGCGGAGCCATTGCGGTGGGTTGGGACCGCGGTATGCTGGCGCGAGACGGGACCGGCAGGCGGATGAGCGCGCGATCTTCCAACTTCGCGAAGCAGCTCGGCGACTTCTCAAAAGCGCAAGCGTTCGGTGTGCGCGGCGTGATGATTCGGCCGGCTGTCGCGAGCGATGCGGAGGGTTTGGTCGCATTGACGCGGGCGGCGGCGAGCGAGCCGGATTCGCAGCTCATCGGCCGTCCCGGTGATTTCTCGGGGCTTGCAACATCGCTGGCGAACCAGCGGCGGCAGATCGCGCGGGCGGCGGCGTCTTCGCGGCATTTGGTCCTGGTGGCGGAGCGCGAGGGCGTGCTGGTCGGGCGGTTGTCGTTTCGAGCGGAGCGGCGTGCGCGGGTGGCCCATCGCGGCACATTCTCGATCGTCGTGGCGCGTCTTGAGCGCGGACGCGGCATCGGTGGCGGCATGATTCGCGCATTGCTGGCGTGGTGTGCCGCGGGCGGCGTGGTGCGCAAAGTTTCGCTGCGCGTTCTGACGAGCAATACGCGAGCACGCGCTCTGTATGAGCGGCTGGGCTTTGTGATTGAGGGGACGATGACCCGCGCGGTTCGGCTGGATGCGGAGCGCTGGGCGGATGAACTGCTGATGTCAATCTGGGTTGAGGCGCAGTCGTCGCGGGCTGTGGATGTGCCGGGCCACTAGGGATTCTCCTGATGCGTTTTGTCACTGAAGCGGAGGCGTCTGGCGTGGATCGCGTGCTTTTCGTTCCATGAAAACACGTGCTGCCCGGCCCGGCTCGGAGATCCGGGCCACCAAATGCAGGCGCGATATTGCGCGGGAGATTCAACGCAATTCGCATCGGAGATTTTGGTCGTCTTGGCTACACTGACGGTCCATGTCCCGCCCGAGCGAACCGACACGCAAGAAGACGAAGCCCACCGCCGTGGATGTTGCCGCGCCAGTTCCGGCTGCATCTGGAGCCGGCGCGCCTGCACCGATCCCGACGCGGATCGAGACGTATGAGCAGGCATTGGCGTTTCTGGACACGCGGACGAACGTCGAGCGGACGCGGCCGTCGAAGGTCGATCCGCGGGTGTGGAAGCTTGATCGGATGCGGGCGCTCGTGGATGCGCTGGGGAATCCGCAGCGTGCCGTGAAGTTTGTGCATATCGCGGGCTCGAAGGGCAAGGGCAGCACGTGCGAGATGGTCGCGTCGTGTCTGTCGGCGTGTGGCTATGCGACGGGGCTGTACACCAGCCCGCACCTGGTTGATCTGCGCGAGCGGATCCGCATCGGGCGCGAGATGATCTCCAAGAGCGCGTTTGCTGAGCACATCGCCAAGGTCGCGTCGGTGCTGCCGGGCGTGGAGAAGAAGTTCGGCGAGGTGACGTTCTTTGAGTGCGTGACGGCGGTCGCGCTGTGCCACTTCGCGAGCGAGGCGGTGGATGTCGCGGTGATGGAGGTCGGGCTGGGCGGGCGGCTGGATTCGACCAACATCATCGACCCCGAGGTGTGCGGCATTACGTCGATTCAACTGGAGCACAAGGAGATCCTGGGCGACACGGTCGAGAAGATCGCGCGCGAGAAGGCGGGCATCATGAAGCCCGGCGTCACGTGCCTAACTGTGCCGCAGAAGCCCGGGGTGATCGAGGTGTTCAAGGAAGTGGCGGCGGCGAGCGGCGCGGAGCTGCGGGTGCTGGGCGAGAACGGCAGCGGCATCGACTTCTCGCATCGGTTTGAGGCGAGCCCGGAGATCGGGCCGCACATCAAGGTGAACCTGAGCACGTCGCGCTCGAACTTCGAGCACCTGCCGGTGCCGCTGCGCGGCGAACATCAGGCGTTCAACTGCGGGCTTGCACTCGCGATCCTCGACAAACTGAAGGATCGCGGGTTTGAGATTCGCGAGCGGGAAGTGGCGAAGGGGCTGGCGGGGACGCCGAACCACGGCAGGATGGAAGTGATCGCGACGTTGCCGCGGGTGGTGGTTGACGGCGCACACAATCCTGAGTCGGTGCATGGCTTGATGCGTGCGATCGGCGCGCACATGAAGTATGACTCGATGGTGGTGATCTTCGGGTGTGCGGCAGACAAGGACGTGCCGGGGATGCTGGCGAAGGTGGCGCTGGGCGCGGACAAGATCATCTTTACGAAGGCGACGGGGCATGCGCGGGGCGTGGAGCCGCGCGAACTGCAGCGGCGCTTCGCGGAAGTGAGCCACAAGATGGCGCAGATCGCGCCGAGCGTGAAGGACGCGATCGTGATGGCGTCGCATGCGGTGACGCGCGATGACCTGATCTGCGTGACGGGATCGTTTTATCTGGCAGGCGAGGCGAAGAAACTGCTGCTGGCGGCGAAGAAGGGCTGAGCGCGGACGCGTGTGGCTTGCCGCGGCGCGAACGAACAGCGGGCGGACTTCAGAGAGCGTGCGCGGTCCGTGAGTGTGTTGATTTCAGGGGGCGACATGAAGACTCATGCGTTGCGGGGTGGCCGGTTCGTATCCGCTGTCACGAGCGCGATGTTGCTCTGCGCAGCAACAAGTCTTCCACTCTCAATCGCGAAGGCGGGCGAAACGCGAGTGGAAAGGCGTGTGATTGCACGCCAAGGCGACCCTGCGCCAGGATTGCCGGGAAAGTTCTTCAACGGAATCATCAGTGAAGGTCCGTCTATCGGGCCGTCGGGACACGTCGCGTTCCGATCGGACCTCAACGGCGAATCGAACTACTACTCGCTCTGGTGCGGCCTGCCCGGCGCGCTCGGGCTGGTCGCCCGTGCTTACGCGCAGGCCCCTGGCTTTCCTGCGGGAGTGAACCTGGACGTCCCGCGTGCGCCGGTTGGTATTGACCCGCAAGGACGCGTTGGTTTCTACGCGAACCTGTGGGGCAATGCCGTGCCAACGTCTCAGTGGGCGACGTTCTGGGGCGGGCCAGGAGGCGTAACGCCGCTGCTCCGGCAAGGCGCGGAGGTGCCATGGGTGACATCAGGCGTCTTGGCGAGCTCCTACTTCCAGCCGCCGCTGCTCGGAGGCGGCACGGCGGTGCTTTCGGCGAGCACGACGAGCAACAACAGCAACGGCTCGGTCGGCATCTGGCAGACGACGCCGAGCGGGCTGCAACTCATCATGCGGCAGGGTGCAAGCGCGCCGGGTATGCCGGTCGGCGCTGTCTTCTACGGAACCGGCTTGCCGTCTCGCCCGCTCGTGAACAGCAGCGGCGATGTCGCGTTCTGGGCACAAGTCACCGGTGGTGGCGTGGACTATCTCACGAACGATCGCGGCATCTGGATCCGCCGCAACGGCGTGCTGTCGTTGGCGTTCCGAGGCAACGCGCCCGTGAGCGGGTTTGGAACCGGGGTCACGTTGATCTACCCAGACCTCAGAGCGTTTGCGATCGACGGCAGCATCGCCTTCTTCGGCGACTTGAAGTTCAACAACGGGCAGAACAATCAATCGGCACTCTGGTGGGGCAAGCCTGGGGACTATCGACTCGTTGCGCGGCTCGGCGCGCAGGCCGCGGGCGCGCCTGTCGGCGTCGTCCACGGCAGCTTTACGTTCACGAGGCCGATGCTCGCGGGCGAGTTCATGGGATTCACGTCGTCGCTCTTCGGACCGGGCGTGAACTCAAGCAACTCCGACGCCTTTTTTCTTGGACGGCGCGACAACGTTCGCATGGTCATCCGCCAGGGCGATCAGGTGCCCGGCATGCCCTCAGGTGTCGTCTTCGCGAGTATCTATGATGGCTTTGCGATGAACGCGCGCGGACAGATTGTCTTCCGGGCCACGATCGCGGGGCCGGGCATCACGACCGCGAACGACGAAGGCATCTGGGCGACCGACTCGCGCGGCCACATCGTGCAGGTCGCTCGGCAGGGAACACCGATCACGGCGATGACTGCCAACGGCACGAGCGTGTCGTTGCCGGTCGTGTTGCTCTCGATCCTCGCGGATTCGGGCGGCGAAGATGGGACGCCAACGAGTATCAATGCCGCGGGGCAAGTGGCGTTCTATGTCTACACCGATCCCGCGCAGGCAAGCAGCCAAGCCGCGATCATCCGTGCGGACATCATCGAGCCGTGCGTTGCGGACTTCAACGAGGATGGGTTCCTCGACTTCGCCGACTTTGATGACTTCGTCGGCGCGTTTGAGGGCGGGCTCGCCACGTCGGACATCAACGCCGACGGATTCCTGACGTTCGATGACTTCGATGCATTCGTCGCGGCGTTTGAGGCTGGGTGCTGAGGTTCAGCCCTTGCACTCAAGCAGGCAGCGCTGGATACGGATGATTGAACGCTGGCGGCCCAGCAGCACGAGCGTCTCGGCGATGCCGGGGCTGACGGTGGTGCCCGTGAGGGCGACGCGGAGCGGCTGAGCGAGCACGCCCGCGTTGGCGAGCTTGTGTGCCGCGACGACTTCCTCGAAGTATGCGCTGAGACGTTCGACAGTCCATGCCGCGTCGGTGAGCTGAGCGAAATCGGCGGCCATGCGGCGCAGATGATCAAGCCCGGCGTTGCTGTTGGCGAGCAGGTTCTTGTCGACGGCGGCGCGATCGAACGGGTATGACGCGTCGGCGGTGAAGAGGAAGCGGGTTGCAGCGATGATGTCGCGCAGGGTCTTGGTACGCGGGCGGAACGTCTTGGCGAGCAGCGTTGCGCTGGGGCCGGCAAGGAATGCGTTGAGCTCGGCGGGGGCGTGCGTCGCCGCCCACGCGCGCAGCTCGCTGAGGAACTGCTCGTCGCTGAGCTTCGCGATGGCGTCGGCGTTGAACGAGAGCAGCTTCTTGCGGTCAAAGCGGGCGTTGCTCTTGCCGATGCGCTCGACGTTGAAGTTCTTGGCGAGGAAGTCCATGTCGAACTTCTCGATGTTCTCGCCGGGGTTCCAGCCCAGGAGCGCGATGAAGTTGCAGATGACGCCGGGGAGATAGCCCGCGCGGCGGAAATCATCAACGCTCACCTCGGGCAGCGCGAGGCTCTGCTGGGCCGCGAGGGCTTCGAGCTGGCCGGTTTCAAGCTGGCGCTTGGTGTCGCCGAGCCAAGCGGAGAAGGATGCGTTGTCGATGATCTCGGGCACGGGGGACGCGGTGATGTTGCGATCCTTCATCGCCTTACGGGCGGTCTGGTCGCGCTCGCGCTTGCTCATCTTCGCGCCGGCGTCGTTGAAGATCAGCGGCATATGCGCGTACATCGGCGTGCGATAGCCCAGCGCCTTTTGCAGTGCGACGTGCTTGGGCGTGTTCATGAGGTGCTCTTGGCCGCGGAGCACGTGGGTAACACCCATGTGCTCATCGTCGACCACGACGCCGAAGTGATAGGTGGGGAAGCCGTCGGCCTTGCGGAGGACGAAGTCATCGACTTCGCTCGCGCTGAAGGACACTTCGCCGAGGACTTGATCGACGACGGAGACGGCCTCTTCACGGGCGCGGAAGCGAACGACATGCGGCTCGCCCTTGGCGATTCGCTCGCGTTGATGGGGCACGCTGAGGATTTTGTCGGCGGGCGGATGGAAGCGGAAGGTCTGGTTGGCGGCCTGGGCGGCGGCGCGCAGGGCCTTGAGTTCGCTCTCGGGCGTGAAGTCGGCGTAGGCGATACCGCGCTCGATCATGTCATCGACGACCTTGTTGTAGATGGGCAGTCGCTTGCTCTGGTAGTAGGAACCGACATCGCGGCTTTGGCCGCCGATGGTGCGGTTGTGCCAGTCGAGTGCGGGGCCGTCATCCCATTCGAGGCCGAGCCACGCGAGGTCTTCGAGGATGCCGCGGGCTGAGGCTTCGGAGGAGCGGGCCTGGTCGGTGTCCTCGATGCGGATCATGAAGCGGCCGCCGAGCTTCTTGGCGAAGGCCCAGCAGAAGAGGGCGGTGCGGGCGCCGCCGATGTGCAGGTGGCCGGTCGGGCTGGGAGCAAAACGAGTGACGGCGTTGGACATGGGAAGAGGACGGTAGGAAGCGAAAAGCCGCGGGAAATGCCCGCGGCTTGACGCACACCGGAATGTCTTGGTCAGATTAGCGACGGCGGCGGCCGGCGACGAGGCCACCGAGGCCGACGAGCGCGAGCGAGCCGGGCGTGGGGATCATGAAGGTCTGACCGACGCCGACGGCGACGAGGTCGGGGCCGTCCATGCCGTTGGCGGCCTGGAAGCGGAAGCCCTTGAGGTTGGTCCAGGAGGAATCAAGGCTGATGCCGACGCCGACGACGTTCTGAGCACCGGAGATTTCGAGCGTGTCGAGCGTCCAGCCGGTCTTACCGGTGCTGGCGCGATACATCATGAACGAGGAGGTGAGGCTGCCGTCGTCGTTGATGCCGAAGACGCGCAGGTCGGAGTTTCCGCCGCGCTCAAGGATGGCGAGTTCGACGGTCTTGGTGTCGTTGTCGGCGCTGATGAGCATGCCGGGGGTGAAGAGCAGGTCGAGGGTCCAGGCGGCGGTGTCTTCGCCGTCGATGATGTACGACATGTTCTTGTAGCCGTTGAACGCGCCGAAGACTTCCTTGAGCGTGCCGGTCTTGCCCGCTTCGCCCAGGAAGGGGGTGGCGGCGTCGGCGCGATCGGGGTTGCCGGAGTAGTTGTTGTTGCTGTTCACGTCGCGCGGGATGGGCGTGTTCCAGCCGTAGGTGCCGGCGTTGTTGGTGAGCGTGCCGTCGGCGAACTTGAGGAAGTTGGAGCCATTGAAGGTGTTGGTCGCGCCGACGAAGGACATCTTGGTCAGTTCGCGGTTGCTGGCGTGCAGGACGCTGGTGGTGTTCGCGGCGTCGGTGGCGCGGAAGGTCGGTGCGGCCAGAGCGCTGCCGGCGGTGAGGGCCAAAGCGCAGATCGAGGCGACACGGACGCTGGTGGTGCTGTTCTTGAGATTGCTCATGGGATCCGTCCTCCAGAATGGGGCGTGGGAATCACGCCGCCGTGCTGGGAACATGCACGACGCTTGAGCAATCACAAGCAGCGCGGGGACCGGTCTGCGGCGTGCATCGAATGCGCGGGCGCACCCACGGCGCAGACGGCACACGCGTGCGGCTGAGCCACGTCCGAGAAACGAGTCAGAAAAACTTCTTTATGCGCCGGTGGCGCGGAGCGGCGCGACGAAGGGTTGGCTGATCTGCTCGAAGACCGACGGGGCGACATGCATGGTGCCCCAGCGCGGGCTGCGGATCTTCATCACGCGCGTGTACTGCTCGAGGGCGACGGCACGGACGGCATACCAGCGGCCGCGATGCTCGAAGACCTCTTGGAACAGGCCGTCGGGCGGCTGCTCATCGCACCAATAGACAAAGAGGAAGGCGGCCTGGAACTCTGGCCCGAAGAGGCGTTCCCAGGCTTGGAGCGAGCGGATGTCCTCGAGCGTCACCCACGACTCAAGCCGCGCACTTGGACGATTGGGACGACCATTGGGGCTCGCGAGTTGCGGGCCGCCCGTGTGCTTTGGCTGCGGACGAGCGCGGCCGACGCGGCGGCCCTTGACCTCGGCGAGAAGGTTGATGCCGTCGCCGTAGAGCACGAAGTCGAAGGACTTGAGGCTTGCGGGGTTGTCTTCGCCGGGCGGGCTGTCGTGTCGCCAGCGGAGCGGGCCGGAGTCGGGCACGAGGGCCTTGCGGGCTTCGTCGACGGCGACGTAGGGAATCCGGCGCGTGCGCAGCAGTTCCTCGAACGCCTGCTCGTAATGATGGCGCCGCTGGGCCATGGGTGTGGTCAGTGTACCTCGCGGCACGGAGCGGCGATACGCTTGGGCGCATGCCGACGCCGACGCGCCATCTGACCGGATTGATGCACCTGGATGCGGCCGAGATGCGCGGGCTTCTCGCGCTGGCCAAGACGCTCCCCGCCCGTGCGGACGCGGCGTCGCTGCTCGCCGGGCGCATCGTCGCAAACTTGTTCTTTGAGGACTCGACGCGCACGCGCACAAGTTTCAGCGTGGCGGCACATCGGCTGGGCGCGAGCGTGGTCAACCTGTCAGGGGCGGAGTCGAGCCTGAGCAAAGGCGAGACGCTCGTCGACACCGCGCGCAACATCGAGGCCATGGGTGTGGATGCGCTGGTCGTCCGTGCCAAGCAGAGCGGTGCGGCACACACGATCGCAGGCGCAGTGGCGTGCAGCGTCATCAACGCGGGCGACGGCCGGCATGAACACCCGACGCAGGGGCTGCTCGATGCCTTCACGCTCGCGACGCATCTGAAGCGCGATGCGGCGTGGGATCTGAGCGGCGTCTCGATCGCGATCGTGGGCGATGTGGTGTCGTCGCGTGTGGCGCGATCGAACATCGCGTGCCTGACGGCGCTGGGCGCACGCGTGGTCTGCATCGGCCCGCCGGGCATGGTGCCCGCGGCGATCACCGGCGCGGCGAAGTCGCCGGGCGTGTGCGAGGTGTCGCACGACCTTGACGCGCATCTGGAGCGGTTGGATGCCGCAATGATGCTGCGGATCCAGTTTGAGCGTCATGGGAGCGGCGCGGGAAGCGGGTCGGGCGGCGAGGCTCACAACCCGCTGCGCGATGGGCCACGCGGCGGTTCGCTGGCGTCGGTGCGCGAGTATCGCTCGCTGTACGCACTCACGCCCGAGCGTGCGGCACAGATGAAGCCGGGTGCCGTGGTGATGCATCCGGGGCCGATCAATCGCGGCATTGAACTTGATGCGGCGGTGGCCGATGGCCCGCGATCGCTGATCCTCGCGCAAGTTCGGCACGGCGTGAGCGTTCGCATGGCGGTGCTGGCGCGGTGCATTCTGGGCCTATAGCCGGGAAAAGGCCTTCCAAAGAGAGCTCTGAGCGATGGCACGCCAACTTGCGGGTTGGTGTGAAGTGGTGCCGTCTGCGCGTCGATACAACGCCTGTAACGCCCGGGAAGTCTGGGCAAGATGGGCAACTTTCGACGGACAACCGTCGATGGGCATGGGCCGCGGCGGGCAGCATGAGCGATCAGGCGCACGAACACGACGGCACGGCCCACGACTCCCACGTCGGCCCAGAGACGGGCGACGCGATGCTCGCGCCGACCAGCGCGGGTGAGGAAGCCGCGGGCGCGACGCTTGCGCAGATCGCGGCCAAGAAGATCTTCACCACGGGTGAGGCCGCGACGCTGTGCAAGGTGTCGCAGCAGACGATCATCCGCTGCTTTGATTCGGGGCGTCTCACCGGCTTCCGCGTGCCGGGCAGCAAGTTCCGGCGGATTCCGCGTGATGAACTGCTGCGCTTCATGCGGGCCAACAACATCCCGACGGATGTGCTGGAGCGGGCCGATGCCGCGGGCCGGCGTAAGGTGCTCGTGGTGGACGACGACGCGACGATCGTGCAGCTCTACGTCGACACGCTGGCGACCGATCCGCGGTTTGAAGTGCGCACGGCGGGCACCGGCTACGACGCGGGCATGCTCACCGAGAGCTTCCGCCCGGATCTGATCATCCTCGATTACATGCTGCCGGACATCAACGGCAATCTTGTGTGTCAGCGGATTCGTGCACGCGAGGACTTCGCGCACACGCGCATCCTGTGCATCAGCGGCGTGGTGCGTGAGGCCGAGATCGCGGGGCTGCGGGCGGCGGGTGCTGACGACTTCCTGAGCAAGCCCTTTGACATCGCGTTGCTCATGCAGCGCGTGCGCGCCCTGACGGGGCTGGAAGCGGGGCGTGCTTGAACGGGCACCTGGGCCATCGCGGGGGCGCGGCAGGGGCACAGCCCGGCGATGCCGCCCGCGCGCAGCACGTCGAACTGATCCTCGAACAGATTGAACACCTGCCCACGCTCTCACCAGTGGCGACGAAGTTGCTTGCCGTCACCAGCAGCCAGGACGCGGCGCTCTCTGATATCGCGGGACTGATCGAGATGGACCCAGCGCTCACCGGGCGCGTGCTGGGGATGTGCCGTCGCGCCGACAAGGGCGTCGGCGAACAGATCAAGTCCGTGCGGCGCGCGGTCACGCTGCTGGGGCTTGATGCCGTGCGCGCGGCGGTGCTCTCGCTGAGCGTCTATGACGCGCTCACACCCAACGGCACGGCACAGCAGGCCGACACGCTGTTTGCAAGTGTCAGCGACGATGAACTCGACGTCTTTGATCGCATTGGTTTCTGGCGACACTCGGTGGCGACGGCCTGTGCCGCGGAGTTGATCGCGCGCAAGACGCCTGACCTGAATGTCGCGCCGGATGAGGCGTTTGTCGCGGGCATCATGCATGATGTGGGCAAGCTGGCGCTCGAACTGGTCCTGCCGCGCGCGTATGCACGCGTGCTGGGGCTGGCGCGGCGCCGCGGCAGCGATGCGGCCGAGATCGAGCACGAGATACTCGGCCTGGACCATCACACCGCCGGCAAGCGATTGCTGGAACGCTGGGGTCTGCCGCAGAGCCTGCGCGATGCGGTCTGGCTGCACGGCGCGGCACACACCGAGCGGGCGGCAGCGCAGAACCAGTACCTGGTCGCGATCATCAGCCTCGCGCGAACACTCGCGCGGTCCCTGCACTTGGGATGGGCGGGCGACTATGGCATCACGCCCGATGTCGGCGCGCTGGGCAGCGAACTGGGCATTGACGCCGCGACGCTCAACGAACTTGTCAAGCCGCTGCAGGATGTGACGGCGGCGCGCTGCACCGCGCTTGGACTGGAAGAAACCACCGGGCCGGAACTGCTGCTGGCGTCGATTGGCCGCGCCAATCGCGAACTGGCGCGGATGAATGCGACGCTGCGCGAGAAGGCGGGCGTGGCGAGTCGACACACGCACACCATCAAGGCGATGCAGGCGTTCTTGTCGCGCGTTCGGCCCGAGGCCAACGTCACGGCGACACTGAGCGAAGTGGCACGGAGTGCCGCGGGCATCCTCGGCAAGGGCTTCTATGCGGGCGTGTATCAACTGGAGCACGAGCCGGCGTGGCGCGTGGTGCGCTTTGGCCCACGCTTTGAGGTGACCCAGTCGCAGTTGTTCACGCCGCCGGTGGATGCCGCGGGTGCGCGGCGTGCGCTGGCGACGATCACTGAAGGGCAATCGACGGATCACTCGGCGGGCACGAGCGTGGTGGCACTCTCGACGCTGCCGTGGATCGCGGAGCTGCTCAGCGACGGCGTGGACGTGCGAACGCTACACGCAATCGGCGTGAGCACTTCGCCCGCGGCGTTGCTGTTGCACGATCGTGCTCGGGCGTTGTCGGGGGGCGAGACCTTGCGTGCCGCGTGGGCTGCCGCGTTGGCGGGGGCCGCGGGCCGCGAAGAACTCTCACGCGTGCAAGAGCGGCTCACTGAATCGTCGCGCCAGGTCGCGACGATGCAGGCCAAGCTCGCCGAGGCGCGCGCGATGTCGAAGTTGGGCGAGATCGCGGCGGGCGCGGCACACGAGATGAATAACCCGCTCACGACCATCACGGGGCGTGCGCAACTGCTCTCGATGCGATTGGTGGACGAGCGCGATCGCCAGGCGGCGGAACAGATCAGCAAGGCGGCCCAGCGTCTGAGCGAACTCATCACAAGTCTGCATGTGCTGAGCACGCCGCCGCAGGTGCGGCGCGTCGGGTTCGAGCCGGTGCAGGCGTGCCGCGACGCGGTGGCCGCGGCCCAGAAGCGACTGGGGCGCACGTTCGGAGCCGACATCGCGGCGAGCCTTGCGCCGGCGAGCGTGTGGCTGGATCGCGAGCTGATCGTGAACGCGCTGGCCGAACTGCTGACAAACGCCGTCGAGGCGACCGCGACAGGACAATCGCCCGAGATTCGGATTGTGATTGAAAACACGTCCGCGGATGGCCGACTTGAGATCAGTGTGATCGACCACGGCGTCGGGATGAGCCCGACGACGCTTCAGCACTGCTTCGATCCGTTCTACAGCGACAAACCGGCGGGTCGACAGACGGGACTGGGCCTGAGCCGCGCACGAGCGATGCTGCAGGCGATGGGGGGACAGATCGAGATGCGATCGGCCCCGGGGACGGGAACGACGGCTCGACTGAGCATCCCCGACTGGCGCGAGCCGGTGCAGCGGGCAGCATGAGACGGAAGCAAGGTGTTCGAATCGGTGCCTGACAAGGACGTCAGGCGAGAGAGTTGATGGACCACGACGAGAGAAGAGTTGACATGGCACGCCGCAAGCCGCAACCACAACCCGAGACAACGCCCGAGGCAGTGGCACCACCACTGCGTCTGGTCGGAGGCCCGGAGGCAGGCACGCCCGGCGTGCTGCTTCTGACCACATGCCAGCTCCGCCGGGCCCGACTGGCCCCGATCGCCGCGGCGCTTGGCCTGAAGGTGGGCGAACCCAGCGGCGTCGCCGAGGCGCGCGAGCAACTGTCGCGCGGCGAAGCGCTGATGCTGTTCATCGACGCCGACTTGCCGCGGGGCGAAGCGTTTGAGATCGTCGCGGACTTCAAGACCGCGCACCCGGAAACCGCGATCGTCATCGTTAGCGATGACAGCAGCCTGGAAGTCGCGATGCGGGCCATGCAGGCCGGCGCGTGCGACCTGATCCCGTCGACTGTCGCGCTGGACACGGCGGTCGCGCGGCTGCGGCCGCAGGTGCGGCGTGCCGAGAAGATGCACGCGCGTCGCCAGGCGATGAACGCGAAGATCGACAAGCTCAAGAGCCTGTGCCGCCAGCTCAACGCGTCGCGGCACGAGGTGACGCGTCACGTCGGCTCGCTGTGCACCAACCTGACCGGCGCATATCGCGAGATGGCCGATCAGCTTGAGATGGTCGGACTTTCCAGCGAGTTCAACAGCCTGATCCGCCAGGAACTCGATGTTGAGAGCCTGCTGCGCACCGCGCTGGAATACATGCTCACCAAGACCGGACCGACCAACGCGGCCGTGTTCCTGCCGGCGACCAGCGGCGACTTCTCGCTGGGTGCGTACGTCAACTACGACTGCGCCAAGGACACCGCCGAAGTGCTGCTCGACCATCTCGCGGCGGCGCTTGCGCCGAAGTTTGAGACCGAGCGCGAAGTGGTGTTCATGAACGCCCGGGGCGAGCTGGAGGCTCGCATCGGCGAGGCCGCGGACTGGCTGCGTGACTCGGCGTGCGTGACGCTGTCGTGCCGCGTCGACGGCGAGTGTCTCGCGGTGCTGACGCTCTTCCGCGATCGCAGCACGCCGTTCAGCGAATCGCTCCGCCCGATCCTCAAGACGATGGGCGATCTGTTCGGCAAGCAGTTGTCGCGGATCATCCACGTGCATCATCGCCACCTGCCCAAGAGCAAGTGGGGTGCGCCGGGCGACCCGTGCGACCCCGGATCGCCGCCGGAGCGCGACGACGACATCGACCTTGCGGCGTGAGCGTCGACGCGAACCGCCCGCAGACCACACGCACCCAGATTCCAAACGACCGTCGGCCCCTTGGCCGGCGGTTTTTGTTGCTGCTTTTGCCTCCGATGGTGCGCCCGAACCGGCGGATGGCGGCGAAGGTACTGTCAACGGCCTGTCGGACCGGGGCGTCCAGATCCTTACGCCGCTTGCTCTTGCGTTCCTCCTACCCTTTGAGCCATGCCTGCCACCATTGCACCCAAGATCTCCGACGTTCCTTCCGAGCAGGGCCGGTTTGGTCGCTTCGGCGGCCAGTACGTGCCCGAGACGCTCGTCGCCGCCCTCGACCAACTGACGCAGGTGTACGCCAGCGTGCAGAACGACCGTCGCTTCTGGGAAGAACTCGAAGGCCTGCTCAAGACCTTCGTCGGCCGCCCCACGCCGATGTACCTGGCGTCGCGCTTGACTGCGGCTGCCGAGGAGATGTCGCGGAAGAACGGGCACGGCGGGCAGGCCGCACGCATCTGGTTGAAGCGGGAAGACCTCGCGCACACCGGCGCGCACAAGATCAACAACACGCTCGGGCAAGGCTTGCTCTGTCGCAAGATGGGCAAGAAGCGGATCATCGCCGAGACGGGCGCCGGGCAGCACGGCGTGGCGTCGGCGACGGCCGCGGCACACCTGGGCCTGAAGTGCGATGTCTACATGGGCGCGGAGGACGTGCGTCGCCAGCGGCTGAACGTGATCCGCATGAAGATCATGGGCGCACGCGTGATCGAGGTGGAGTCAGGCTCGCGCACGCTCAAGGACGCGACCAACGAAGCGATGCGCGACTGGATGGGATCGGTCGAGCACACGCACTACATCATCGGCTCGGTTGTCGGGCCGCACCCATTCCCGATGATCGTGCGCGACTTCCAGTCGGTCATCGGCAATGAGACCAAGGCGCAGTGCCTGCGGATCTTGCAGCGTTTGCCTGACGCGGTGGTGGCGTGCGTCGGCGGCGGGTCCAATGCCGCGGGCATGTTCTATCCGTTTGTCGATGATGAGAAGGTGAAGCTCGTGGGCGTTGAGGCCGGCGGCCACAGCCCCGCGCCGGGAGAGCACGCCGCGTCGATCTCGATGGGTTCGCCGGGGATCCTGCACGGCTCGCTGAGCTATGTGCTGCAGGACGAGTCGGGCCAGACCGCCAACGTGCACTCGTGCAGCGCGGGCCTGGATTATCCGGGCGTCGGTCCCGAGCACGCGTATTGGAAGGACGCCGGACGCGTGACCTACACGGCGGTCACCGACAATCAGGCGCTGGATGCCTTCACGCTGTTGGCGCAGACCGAGGGCATCATCCCCGCGCTGGAGACTTCCCACGCTGTTGCTGAAGCCGTGCGGCTTGCTTCGACGATGAACAGCGAGCAGCACGTGGTGATCTGCTGCTCAGGGCGCGGCGACAAGGACGTTGAGGAAGCCGCCCGCCTACTGGCCGCCCGCGCGGCGCAGTCGTGACGGATTCGGTTCGCAACCCTTGCGTCTCTTGCCTCGTGCCTCGATGCCCCTCGCCTTGATGCCTTCGTTGTCGACGCACCTTTCTTTGCCGCGTCGCCCCTGCCTTTGTCCTCTCTGTGTGTCGGTGCCTTTGGGTTGAAAGTTCCTTGCCGTGACGCGCTTCCCGGTTCATTTCGCGCTGGCCATCGCGCTCCTTGCGGGTGCGGCGGTGCCACTGGCCCAGGCCAAGCAGCGCGATGTGGCGACGCGGCCTGTGACGCCGCAGCCCGACGGCGCGATCACCGCCGAGCAGCGGCTCGCAGCGGCACGCGTGCTGCTCAAAAGCCCCGACGATCGTGCCGCCCGCCAGCGGGTCGCGCAGGCGTTCGCCCGCGGTCCGTCGGACCCGGAGGCGATCGCACTGCTCACGGCGATGCAAGACGGCATCGCGACCAGTGACGCCCCCGCGTGGTTCGGGCCGCTGAGCCTGATGGCCAACGACCCGCAGCGCATTCGCAATCCGCTGGTGATTGGCGCGCTCTCGTCGTTCCGCACCCGCGACGCGGCGCGGCTGCTGGTGCGGGCTTTGCCGGTCGTGGATGACGCGGTGCGGCCGCAGGTGTTCGCGGCCCTGGCGCGGCTGAGCGGACGCGATGACCTGGGCGACGACGCCTCCGCATGGGCCCGATGGCTGGCCGAGGCCGAGCGCCAGAGTGAGTCACAGTGGCGCTCGGCGTTGCTGGATGGCATCGGAGCGCGGGCCGATCGGCTCGACGCCGCACGCGATTCTGCGCTTGCGCGCCTGGCCGAGGGCTATGCCCGATTGCATCTGGCGACGCCGCCCGAGCAACGCTCGGCGCTGCTGGCGTCGATGCTCGCAGATCCGCTCGCGGCGGTCTGTGGGCAGGGCATGGAGCTTGTGTCGCGAGAACTTGCCGCCACCAACCGCCTGGATGCGAGCGTGGGTGACGCGGCGGTGGGCGTGCTGGCACGCCCGGAGCCGGAGCTTCGGGCCAGTGCGGCGTTGCTTGTCAATCAACTCGTTCCCGCGGGCGGGCCCGAGGCGGTGCGGCGCGCGCTGGGACGGGAGACCGATCCGCGCGTGGCGGCGGCGCTGCTGCAGACCGCGACGCGTTGGCCCTCGCGCGAAGTCGGCGATGCCGCGCTCGCGTGGATGAGCGTTGATTCTCCCGCGCGGGCCGCGGCGTGCGATGCTGCGTGGGCGATGTTGCGGGCGGGTGGCCTGGACTTTTCTCAGCAGCAACGAGCCTTGGAGTCACTCCGCGATCTGCCGCCGAGCGATCGGCCCGCCTCGGCGTGCTCCATGCTCGCGTGGCTGGGCACGGATGAGGACCGTCGCTCGCTGGTTGAACTGCTCACGGGCATCGACGCGGCCAAGCGGCTGGCCAGCGCCGAAGCGCTCGCGCCCTATCCCGAGTTTGAGCAGGCGATCATCGATGCCTCGGCACGCGACGCAACGCTGTTGAACGCCGCGGTGCGCGCGGTGGTGCTGCACGATCAGACGGTGCGCGGTTTTGAGGCGATCAATCGGGCGAGCGCTGGCGGCGAAGGGCGGCGTGCCGCACTGGTCGCGATCGCCGCGGTGCTGCCCGCCGAGGACCTGCTGACAGTGGGCAATGCGATGGGCGGCGACCCGCTGCAGGAGGCGGTGCTGGCGCAGTTCGTCAATCCGGTGCGGTTGATGTCGGAGCGCGTCGACCCGCAGCGCCGCGATGCGCTGGCGCAGGGCCTCGTGCTGCTCGCGCGGCGTCGCATTGAGCTTGACCTGCCCGCCGAGGCGCTCAGCGCACTCGATCAGCTTCCGTCGCTCGGTACTTTGGGCGAGAAAGTCGCGACCGCGGCCGAGGTGGCCCGTCTTCGCATCGTCGCGCTGCTGATGCTCGGACGGATCGATGCGGCCACCGAGACGGATGACGCTCCAGGCGCGGACCCGGCGACGCCCGATGCGGAAGCCTGGCTTGAGGGGCTGGAACGCAGCCTCTCCAAGCCGCACGCGGCCCAAATCGTCGCACATGTGCGGGCCAAGCTCACGCCATCGCTCAATGATGCGCAGCGGGCGCGACTGAACGACTTGGCCGCTCGCCTTGCGCCAAAGCCCTGACTTTCAGACGCGTTGTGGACGCGTGTGCGCTGCCGCACGGGTGTTTGCGTGGCTTCAGCGCACACGCCGACGAGTGAACGAGGCCGCGCCGAGCGCAAGCAGCGGCAGCGTTCCGGCCGACGGAATGGCCAGCGTGTAGGAGTCCTGCACGGGCAGATCGGCGAAGACGTAATCAAACGATGAACCGTCGCTGAACGCGAAGGACGCAACTGCGTTGGGAGCCTCGCCGTTGTTGAACAGGATCGTGCGCGCGTCGTAGTCCCACGTGCCGTCGTCCTTGTCGATGTCCCACTGGCCCTTGAACGAGACGCCCGCGCCGAAGTTGGCGAACGAGTATGCGAAGAGGTCTGGTCCGCCGTTGTCCTGGAAGCGGTCGCCGGTGATGAGCAGCGCGGCCTGGGTGCCGTCGCCGCCCGAGAACTGCTCGGCGTTGAGATAGATCTCATCGAAGTTGAAGGACGTGTCGCCGATGGTGAGCGAGAACGACGTGAGCCGCACGCCATCCGCGGAGGTGTTGGTGAGGGTGAAGGCGGGGGTGTTGAAGGGCATGCCCCCGTCGTTGCCGTTGGTGAGCGAGAGCGACACGGAACCGCCGAGTGCGGCAGCCGCCGACGCACCGAGGGCGACCGACGACAGAGCCAACTGTTGACGAAGCGTGCGCATGAGCAACCTCCCACGCGACGGGTCGCAGACCGCGCGCGTCAGACCTTAAGAGGACCCATAAATCACGCTGACGCAAGCAAACAAGGCATGAAATCTGAGGCAAACGCCTCAAATCGTCGAGCGCGGCACGCCCCTGGCGCGATCGCTCTCCAGAACATCAACCGCACAAGGCTCGCGACAGCGTGTCCGCCCAGCGTTCCGGGCCAGCGTTCCGGACTGGCGCACCGGCCCGGGGGGGGGACCGGAGGGAACGGGGGCTCACCTCTTCTGATGCACGCGGCAGAGATCGAGAAACTCGACGCCGCGGCGGAGGTGCGGGATCACGATCGAACCGCCGACGATCAGCGCGACGTCGAAGCACTCCCACAGTTCCTCATCACTGCAGCCGGCGTTGACACACTGGTCGATGTGGTACGCGATGCAGTCGTCGCAGCGCAACACCATCGACGCGACCAGCCCGAGCAGTTCCTTGGTCTTGGCGTCGAGCGCACCGGACTCATAGGTCTTCCCGTCGAGGCTGAAGAACCGCTTGGTGACAAGCGTGCCGCCCGGGGCGGCGGCGCCATCGGCGCGACGCGGCCGCTCGTGCTCTTCGCCGAGGATGCGCTGGTTCATACGGGCGCGATACTGCTGGAACTGCTCGAAGCGATCGCCGTTGCCTGTGCTTGACGCGTGGGTGTGAGAACTCATGCCCAGAGCATAAGGCGGACCTTTGCATCAATCAGGACAGGCTCAGATGCGATGGTGGGCTGTCGCGCTCGCGAGAATCTCCCAGGCTCGCTCGACGTGGGCGCGTTTGGTCAGGCTTGCGCCGATCGCCATCCGCAGAACGAGGCGTGTGCCGACGACCTCGCCGCGCTCGTCGAAGGTCGGGAGCACGGTGTGGGTGAAGTAGATCTCGCCTTGGGCGTTGATCCGCTCCATGAAGGACTTGTTGAAGGCATCGACAGCACGATCGTCCATGGCCGCGCTGCCGCGCAGGCGAAAGCACACGAGATTCATCGTGCGCGGTGCACACACTTCGAATCGCGCGTCCGCGACGATCCGCTCCTCGAGCCACGCGGCGAGGTCGATGTGCTCGCCGACGTAGGTTCGGAGCGCGGCAAGCCCAAAGCGGCGCAGCACGAACCACAACTTCAGGGCACGGAAGCGCCGCCCCAGCGGGACTTGCCAATCGCGATAGTCGATCACGCTGCCGGAATCGCTCTGGGCGTTGCGCAGGTATTCGGGCGTGATCGAGAGGGCACTCGTCAGCGAGCGGCGATCACTGGTCCAGAAGCAATCGCAGTCAAAGTTGGTCAGCAGCCACTTGTGCGGGTTGAAGCAGATGGAATCGCAGCGTGCGATGCCGTCGGGGATTCCGAGCATGGCGCGATACTCGGGGCAGATGGCGATCGCGCCCGCGTGGGCCGCGTCGACGTGCAGCCAACCGGTGCGGCGCTGCGGCACGCCGAAGAAGCCCGCGCGCTGGGCCGCATTCGCGACGCCGGCGAGATCGTCGATGGCGGTGCAGCCGGTGGTGCCCAGCGTCGCGGCGATGAAGCACGGGGCGCGGCCTGCACTCAGGTCTTCGCGGATCCACCGCTCCAACACATCGGCACGCATGCGAAACGCGCGATCGACCGGGACCAGACGCACGTGGGTTCGATCGTCGGCGTCGTCGGCGATGCCCGCGAGCATCGCCGCCTTCACGACCGATGAGTGGGCCTGCTGCGAGGCGTAGACGACGTACTCGGGTCGCCCGCGCGAGGGTTGGCCCGCGGCTTGGTCACGCAGAGCGCGGCGGACGCGATCGCGTCCGGCGACCATCGCCACCAGCGTTGCCTCGCTCGCGGTGCCTTGAATCACGCCGCCCGCGTTGTTGGTGGTGTCGGGAACATCAGAGAACGCCGCAGGCAGTCCGATCGCCTTGCCGAGCCAGTGCATAACGCGGGTCTCGACTTCGGTGGCCGCGGGGCTGGTGGCCCAGAGCATGCCGTTGACGCCAAGACCCGCGCTGAGCAGTTCGCCGAGCACACCGGGCGTGGAAATGTTCGCGGGGAAGAACGCGTAGAAGTTCGGCGATTGCCAGTGGGTCAACCCGGGCACGACCACGCGATCCAGATCGCTGAGGATGTCGTGCCAGGACTCGGCCCGCTCGGGCGCATCGCTGGGAAGAGCCGCGGCGATGGAGCCCGGCACGCTTTGCGACAGCACGGGCAGGGGTTCGTCGGCTTCTTGGCCACGCTCGAGCCGCGACCAATAGTCGGCCAGCCAAGCGAGTGCCTCGCCACCGATCTGCTTGAGTTCTTCCCCGTCCAGCGGCGGGGGCACGGGGGCTGTCGGAGAGGCTGATGCCGGCAGGGTCATGGGCAAGGATAATCCGCCGCGCTCTTCCCGGACGTTGGCGTCTTTCTTGGGTGGAAATGCCCGCGGGATCTTGTGCCGCGGGCGGGCGCGGGTAGATTGACAGGGAGGGTGAATGGGTCGCGTGCGGCATGCGCTCTCGCTTCGCGCGCGGCTGACGACCGGGGCCGGAGTTTGCATGCGTGTGCCGCGAACTCAACGCGCGTGTTGGTTGCTGCTCGTCGTGGGCGCGGCGGTGGCTCCGCGCGTTGCCGTCGCGGCAGCGCTCGACGAGCCACGCGATCTGCTGCCTGATCTCATCGCGCGCCAGGCCGACCTGCTCGATCGCGTCCAGCAGACCGTCGGGACGCCGCCGAACACGTCAACGCTCCTGCGCGTGTCAAACAGTGGCGCCAACATCGGCGACGGCGTGATGCAGGTCGAGGGCATTCTCCCCGCCAACCCCGACGGCTCCGAGGACGTGCTCCAGCGCATTTACCGAAGCGACGGCAGCAACTACACGCGCTTCGCGGGACGCTTCACGTACCATCCCGGGCACAAGCACTTCCACCTGGACAACTGGGCGATGTTCCGCATCTGTGCGATCGCCGCCGACGGCGGCGTCGGACCGACGCTGCGCTCAGGACGCAAGGCCTCGTACTGCCTACTCGACTCCGCGGCGTACGACCTGTCGATCCCCGGCGCCAGCGCGGCCGCACGCTACCTCACATGCAACACGCTGCTCCAAGGGATCAGCGTCGGGTGGATGGATACCTACGGCAAGAACCTGCCGGGCCAGGACATCGACATCACAGGCTTGCCCGACGGCGACTACTGGCTCGAGACCGAGATCGACCCGGACAACGTCTTGCTCGAGAAAGACGAAACCAACAACGCCGCCCGCGTTCGCATCACGATCAACAACGCCAACGGCACGCGGCTGCCTCCAGACGCCTTCGAGCCCAACAACGCGCTCGCTGACGTGCGCGGCATGCCCGTCGACACGCTCAACTCTTCGAACCTCGGGCCGTGCAGCCCGGAGCGGGTCGTCGATGCACTGACGATCCACGACGCCAACGACGTTGATGTCTTCCGCTTCTATTCGGCGGCGACGGGCACGGCCAACGACAGCGTGCGCATCGAGTTCATTCACTCCGCCGGCGACCTCAACCTCCAGCTCTTTGACGACACGGACACGCTGGTCGCGACCTCCAGCGGGCTGAGCAACATCGAGAGCATCTCGCTCGCGGGCAGGCCGCGCGGCTGGTACTCGGCGCGCGTCACCGGCTTCTCCGGAGCGCGAAGCCCCTACTACCGCGTGGTGATTGATCCGCCCGCGGCACCTGCGCCCAGCGTGCAGATGCTCTTCCCCGACGCGGGCGATCATCAGTACATCCACGGCATCGACGCCGTGCTCCTACGTTGGAGCGCGTCGGATCCGACCGACAACCCCACGTGGGTCACGCTGTGGTTCAATGCCGTACCTGAGCGCGACGGCAACGAGATCTCCGTCGAGACGGTGCGTCTTGTGCCGGGGGCGCAAAGCTGCGCCGTGCTGAACTCGGCGCACATCCCGCCAGGGACATGGTGGGTCTATGCGGAGATCACCAACGGCGGCGGCACGAGCGGGTCATGGTCTGACGGCACGATCACACTGCTCGATGAGCACTGCGACGCGGACCTGAATCACGATGGTGTTGTCAACGCCACGGATCTTGACACGTTCCTCGCCGCGTTCGCCGAGGGCGACGTGATCTCGGACATCAATCAAGATGACTTCATCACGTTCGAGGACTTCGATGACTTCATCGAGCATCTCGAAGCAGGATGCTGAGCCGCGCGAGGAACGCGCTCACATCCGCTCCAGCACCGGGATGCCCAGACACGTGAGGCCGTCGCGGAGCACGCGGCTTGTGAGATCACACAGGCGCAGACGCGCATCGCGCGTCGCGTCGTCGGCCTGCAAGACCGGGCACGCGTCAAAGAACGAACTGAACGCGCCCGCGAGGTCATAGAGGAACTGGCAGAGGCGATGCGGCTCGAGGCTGTCGTTCACGCTGCGCATGGCGGACGGATAGCGCAGCAGCGCGAGCGCGAGCGCCTTCTCCGCCGGCTCGCTGACGCGGAGCGGGGCGTTCTTCCAACTGTCGCCGACGCCGCGTTCGACCGCCTTGCGGAAAATGCTGCGGATGCGCGCGTAGGCATACAGCAAATACGGCCCTGTGTTGCCCTCGAACGCGATCATGCGATCAAAGCGGAACACATAGTCCTTGGCGCGATCGTTTGAAAGGTCCGCGTACTTGATGGCGGCGACGCTCAGCGCCTCGGCGGCGGGGATCAGATCGGCGTCGCTCGCGTCAGGCGAGCGCATCTTGAGCTGGGCCAGGGCACGATCGCGTCCTTCGTCGACGAGCTCGACGAGCTTGACGTTATCGCCGCTGCGCGTCTTGAAGGGGCGGCCGTCATCGCCGAGTACCATGCCGAACGCGGCGTGCTCCAGCGTTGCGTTGCGGCCCGTGGGCTTGCCCGCGGCATCGAGCACCGCGGCATATCCGGCCTTGGTCGCACCCGCGAACGCCTGCTTGAAGTGCAGCGCCTGGCGCGCGTCGACACAGTACACCACCCGCGATGCGCCGATCTTCTGCACGCGGCGGCGGATGCCGGCGAAATCGGTTGTCGCATAGAGGAACCCGCCGTCGCTCTTGCGGATCAGGCACGGCTCGCTGATGCCCTCGACGCGCACGACGACGGCGCCTTCGGACATCTCGGCGACACCGCGTGCGAGGAGGTCTTCGACGATCCCGGCGAGTTCCGTCGCGTACGAACTCTCGCCCGCGGTGTACTCGGCCTTCACATCGGCCCGCAGCCGTGCGCAGGTGTGGACGCAATCGGCGATGGTCACGTCGACGATCCGCTGCCACACCGCGAGCGTGGCGGGGTCATGATTCTGCAGCTTGATGAGCGTGCTCTTGGCGCGACTCAGTTGCTCGCGTGCGCCGAAGACCTGCTCTTCCAGCTCCGCGGCAGCCTTGGGGCCGAGGCCGAACTTCCGCACCGCTGCCAGCCCCGCTTCGTCGGCCTCGGCGTCGCGCTTGGCCTGGCGATACGCCCGTTCGAGCGTGTCGATCGTCAGTTTCGACAGATCGACGCGCCCGGCGGCGGCATCCTCGGCGATCTTTGCCGTCACCATGGCGATGGGCAGGCCCCAGTCGCCCAGGTGATTCTGGCGAATGACGTCGTTGCCCATGCGCTCAAGGATCCGCGCGAGCGCATCACCGATGATGGTCGAGCGGAGGTGACCAACGTGCATCTGCTTGGCGAGGTTGACGCCGCAGAGATCGACAACGATCCGCTCGCCGCCGGTCTTTGGCACACCAAGTTCCGGCGAATCCATGCCCGCGAGCATGCGCGTGAGCGCGTCGGCGGCGAGCTTGATGTTGATGAAGCCCGGGCCCGCGATCGACTGCGCGTTCAGCGGCTCGGCCAGCCCCGACAAATCCAGCTTGTCGACGATTGCCTGCGCGACATCGCGTGGCGGCTTGCCCAGCCGCTTGGCCAGGCCCATCGCCGCGTTGCACTGATAGTCGCCCAATGCCGCGTGCTTGCTGGGCGTGATCAGCGGATCGGCATCGGTGCCCGCTTCGGGGAAGGCCGCGGCGATCGCGCTCTTCACGCGCTGCGACAGCATCGTCAGGGGATCGGCGATCACATCATTCCGCGGCACATCGTGAGGCATAGGTCTGGATGATAGGAATGCAACCCGCATGCTCCCGGCTGCATCGGCGAACCCAACGCCGCCGCCGCGTCGAATAGCCTTGGCACACCGTCGCCATGTCTTCGTCCCCCGACCAATCCGATGCACACTTGCCCGAACCCGGCTCGCCCCAATCTGGCTTGCCCCCATCGGGCTTGCGCGATCCATTGATCCGCGCGACGGATCGCGGGCTGTATTGCCGCGATGGTGACTTCTACATCGACCCGTGGCGCACGGGCGGCACGTCCGGAACCCCCGGTACCGCTGGAACAGAATCGCCCGCGATCGCCCGCGCGATCATCACGCACGCGCACAGCGATCATGCCGCACCTGGCTGCGGGTCGTATCTGGCTTCGCCGACCTGCGAGCCGCTGCTGCGAGCGCGACTCGGCGCGTCGATCGCTGCCGAGTCACTGGCGTGGGGCGAGCGCCGCCGCATCGGTGATGTCATCGTCAGTCTGCATCCGGCGGGTCACGTCCTTGGCTCGGCACAGATTCGCGTGGAGCCGCTGCGTGCGACAAATGACAACGGCGGCGTGTGGGTCGTCAGCGGCGACTACTTCCATCGCGAGCCCGGTGCGGACCGTGCCGCGCCGCGACCGGGCGCGGAGCCATTTGAGCCTGTGGCGTGCGACACGTTTCTGACCGAGAGCACGTTTGGCCTGCCCATCTATCGCTGGCCCGCGGATGGAGACGTCTTTGCGGCAATCAACGCGTGGTGGCGTGGCAATGCCGCACGAGGCGTCACTTCGGTCCTGTACGCGTACTCGCTCGGGAAGGCGCAGCGTGTGTTGCTGGGGGTTGATCCATCCATCGGGCCCATCGCCGCGCACGGCAGTGTGCTCGCGATGAACGCGGTCTATCGCGAGTGCGGCGTGGCGCTGCCGGAGTGCCGCCCGATCGTGCGCGAGACGCTTCCGGATCTCAAAGGCCGCGCACTGGTCATCGCACCGCCGAGCGCGGGCGGCAATGCCGCGTGGCTCCGCAAACTCGCCGGGCCGGCGGGTTCGCACGCGATTGATGAGGCAATGGCCAGCGGCTGGATGCGGGTGCGCGGCAAGCGACGCTGGCGCTCGGTCGCCACCGGGTTCACCATCTCGGATCACGCCGATTGGCCCGGCCTGCTCGCCGCCATCCGCGCCACCGGTGCATCACGCGTCGGCGTCACACACGGCAGCAGCGCGGCACTCGCGCGCTGGCTCAGCGAACGCGGCACGCCCGCGTTCGTCGTCCCCACGCGCTACGAAGGCGAAGTGGACACTTCCGACGGCGCGACCGAGGGAGGCGACGCGTGAAGCGCTTCGTCGAACTCTTCGACGCTCTCGACACCACGGCCTCGACCAACGAGAAGGTCGAGGCGATGTGCCGCTACTTCACCGACGCGCCGCATGCCGATGCCGCGTGGGCGCTGTTTGTGCTGACGGGCGAACGCCTGCGCGGCGTGACAAGTTCGGCGCTGCTGCGCGAAGAGGCCGCCCGCGCGACAGACATGCCCGCGTGGATGCTCGAGGAGTGCCACGCCGCGGTGGGCGACTGGTCAGAGACGATTGCGCTGCTGCTGCCGACGGCGACCAAGGCCGACGCCGAACTCTCCCTCGCCGAGGTGATGACGACGCGTGTACGCCCGCTCGCGACTGCAGACGACACCACGCGGCGGGCAATCCTGCGCGAGGCGTGGAGTTCTCTCGACGAACGCGCCAGACTCGTCTATCACAAGCTCATCCGCGGCGGACTTCGTCTTGGCGTGCAGCGCAAGCTCGTGATCCGCGCGCTCGCCGCGGCGTCGGGCGTCGATGAAAGCCTGCTCGAACGCCGACTGATCGGCGGCGTGCGTCCTGACGCAGCGTGGTTTGCCGCGCTCATCGATCCCACGCTGACGCCCGCGGACCATGGCCGTCCGGCACCGTTCATGCTGGCATCACAGCTTCCGACCGGGGCGGCCGCCGATCCGGGATCGTTTCTGGGCGACGCAGCCTCGTGGCGCGCCGAGTGGAAGTACGACGGCATTCGTGCGCAGCTCGTCCGCAGCCAGCCTGTTTCGGGCGCGGCGCCTGCGGCCCACCTTTGGTCACGCGGCGAAGAACGCATCGACACCCAGTTCCCCGAGATCATCGCGCTCGCTCGCCATCTGCCGCCGGGCACCATCCTCGACGGCGAAGTGCTCGTGTGGCGCGGTGCCGATCGCCCTGCGCCCTTCAGCGTGCTGCAAACGTATCTCAATCGCGTCGGCGCTCGCGGCACACAGCCCGGGCTCTTCGACGCCGATCGCGTCGTGTTCATGGCATTCGATGTGCTCGAACACGACGGCCGCGATCTGCGTGAGAGCACGTTCGACGAACGTCGCGCGGTGCTTGAGTCGATCGTGCGATCGTGCCCTGACGACACGCTGCGTCTTTCGCCGCTGGTGCCGACCGCGAATTGGCCCGCGTGGATCGAACTGCGTTTGGGTGCCCGCACCCGCGGCGTCGAAGGCTTGATGTTGAAGCACTCCGCATCGCCATACGTCAGCGGCCGCCAGCGCATCGACACGAGAGATGCCGGCGTCGGCGGCTGGTGGAAGTGGAAGCTCGATCCGTACTGCGTCGATGCCGTGCTGGTGCATGCCCAGCCGGGCAGCGGCAAGCGCGCGGGGCTCTACACCGATTACACCTTCGCGCTGTGGCGCGTGAACGCCGACGCGACCCGCGAACTCGTGGCGTTCGCCAAGGCGTACTCGGGTCTTGAGAAGTCTGAGATCGAGGAGGTCGACGCGTTCATCCGCCGCCACACACTGACCCGCAATGGACCGTTTCGAACGGTTGAACCGCTGCTGGTCTTTGAGCTGGGCTTCGAGGGCGTGCAGGAATCGACCCGTCACAAGAGTGGCCTGGCCGTGCGCTTCCCGCGGATCTTGCGTTGGCGACGCGACAAGACCGCGGCCGACGCGGACACGCTGGAGACACTCCGGGCGATGCTGCCCGCCTGATGCCCGCGCGGCGGCATGGCGCTGGAGATTTCCGAGGCCATTGCCCGCTTCTTGCCGCCTTCAGAGGAACCAGAGGAGGCGTCGCTGCGAAAAACTGGTGATTCCGGGCCGCACGCCACGACACGCGTGCAACCGGCACGGCACATTTCCGTTGAACCTTTGTGTCTGTTTTGTTGTATCGTGTCTTGCTCTGTCTGCGGCGAGCCGTCCTCCGCCTCTTGAGCGGGTTTCGGGTTGGCTCGGGCGGGGGACGGGGGTGTGGGGTTCGGTTTTTTGCGTTGCACGTTCTGTGCGACGTTCCAAGGTCTTTCTGTCTTTGGTCTCGCGATTTTGTCGGTGGTGCCCACCTTGTCGTCCATTGGGGCGGGCGGTTTGTCGATGCTTGTCACCCCAGCGTCGGGAATGGCGTTTGGGACAAAGGCGGGTCGGCGTGTGCGTCGATACACCCGGAACGGGTGTTTGGACGATTGGACATATATTTGGATTTTGATTGGTCTTTGCGGTTTTGTGCAGGGCAGTTGTGGGGATATTCAGGCGGCCCGGGGCCGCGTTGGATACGCTGGAGCCTTCTCGTGTCGCCGGGCGGCGGTTCGCCGTCGTCCGGGTGACGACGAACGCATCGGACTGCGTTCGGAGCCACCTCGGTTTGCCGGTTTCCGGTGAGCCGCGGGGGAAGGCGATGCGAGGAGGATGAGGCTGTGGTTTCGGCTGGGAGCGTCGTTCGAATGAGTCGTCAGCGGACTGAGTTCAAGAAAGGTGACGAAGTCGAAGGCCTGCGGGTTCTCGCCGAACTCGGTCGCGGCGCGGCGTCGATCATCTACCTCGTCCAAGACCCCAAAACCAAGCAGATCTGGGCTCTCAAGCACGTTCAGAAGATTGAGCCCAAGGACGACCGCTTCTTGGATCAGGCGATCGGCGAGTATGAAATCGCCCGCACGCTCGACCACCCGGCGATCCGCCGCATCGAGAAGTGCATCAAGAAGGGCTCGCTCCTTCGCACCAACGAGCTGTATCTGATCATGGAGCTGGTCGACGGCGTGGCGCTCGACAAGGCCCCGCCGCAGACGTTCGAGCAGGCCGTGGCCGTGTTCGAGCAGGTCGCGCTGGCACTTCACCACATGCACGAAAAGGGCTGGGTCCACGCGGACATGAAGCCCAACAACATCGTGGTGTGTGCCGACGGCATGGCCAAGATCATCGACTTGGGCCAGTCGTGCAAGATCGACACGGTGAAGGAACGCATCCAGGGCACGCCCGACTACATCGCGCCCGAGCAGGTGCACCGTCGCCCGATCACGCCGAAGACTGATATCTACAACTTGGGCGCGACGATGTACTGGCTGCTGACGCGCACCAAGGTGCCGACGGCGTTGGCATCGGGCGATTCACTCATCAGCAAGCTGGACGACGAGCTGATCGAGAAGCCCAAGCCCGCGAGCGAACTGAACAAGCGCATCCACCCCAAGCTCAGCGAGCTGATCATGCAGTGCGTCGAGATCGATTCCGACGCGCGGCCCGCGAGCATGAAGGTGGTCGCCGACCGCCTCAACCTCATCCTGGGCATCCTGCGCGCCGCGGGCAAGAAGCGGTCGTTTGAGCCCGAGGATTCCACGCCCTCGGGTGCGTGATCCCGCACTTGTCTCGTGGAACTCACCTCGCTCAATCTCCAGTCTGCTGACGAGGTCGTGCGTCTGCTGCGTGCGGGCGCCGAGGCCAACCGAGCCGCGCCTTGTCGTCATGGCTCGATCGACATCATCGCCGCGCCCGGGCGGCTCATCGCGACCGGCGACCTGCACGACAATCCGCTGCATCTCTCGAAGCTGGTGCGGGCGGCACGACTGGACGTCGAGGACGGTGCGACGGACGACGCGGACGGCAACGCCCTGCCGCACATCACGCTGCACGAGATCATCCATTCGCCGCGGCTGCTGAATGGGATGGACTTTTCGTATCGTGCGCTGACGCGCGTCGCGGCACTGAAGGCGGCGTTCCCGACGCGAGTTCACACGCTCCTGGGCAACCACGAGTTGGCACAGGTACAGAACGCGGGCATCATCAAGGATGGCGTGCGCTCGGTCGACGTCTTCAACGACGCGGTGGAGTATGCGTTCGGCGACGATGCGCCGCGCGTGCTCGAGGCCGTGGGCGAGTTTGTGTATTCGATGCCGATCGCGCTGCGCTGTCATTGCGTGCGGAGCGACGGGCACGCGATGGACATTTTGTGCGCGCACAGCCTGCCCGGACCGGCGATGATGAACCGCTTTGATCCGACGTTGCTGTCGCGGCCGCTGCGGGCTGAGGACTATGAGCCGCGCGTCGGCTCGGCGCACCAGATGATCTGGGGACGCGGCTACGACGCCGAGCAACTCGAAGACCTGGTCGAGCGCTGGGGCGTCAACTTGTTTGTGCTCGGGCACGAGAAAGCCGAGAACGGCATCGCGCTGGTGCCGCCGAATGCGATTGTGCTGGCGAGCGACCACGAGCGCGGCGTGTATCTGCCGATCGATCTGTCGGACCCGCCACGCCCGGAGCAGTGCTTCGAACGCGTGGTGTCGCTGGCGGAGAACTGATTGACCGAGACTGATGTCCGCACAGATCCGGACATCAGCGGCACGTTTTACCTCAACCCATCGCCTCCACCACCCGCAGCATTGCCGCGTGGGATGGGACATCGTGAACGCGAAGCACTGTCGCGCCGAGTCGCGCATGAAGCATGCTGAAAGCCAGCGTTGCGGCGTCGCGCTCGCGCGGCTCGCTCTCGCGGCCGAGGCCGACGCGACCCACAAAGCTCTTGCGTGACACGCCGCTGAGGATGGGCGCGCCAAGCTCGCACAGGCGTGGCGTTGCGCGGATGAGTTCCATGTTCTGTTCAACGCTCTTGCCGAAGCCCAGCCCCGGATCGAGCACGACACTTTCGCGGTGCACGCCCAGATCAATCGCGCGGCTCAGGCGCTCGGATAGCGCTTCGCGCACCGTCGTCACCACGTCGCCGCTGGGCGTGATGGCGTAGCGATCTGAGTAGGAATCCTGCTCCGGCGGCAGGCGCCGGTGCATCAGCACGATGCCGCACGAGCAGCGCGCCGCCAGTTGCAGCGTTTCATCCTGCGACTCAGCGCCTGCGGAGACGTCATTGATGATGTCGGCCCCGGCATCGAGCGCGGCACGGGCGACCTCTGCCAGCGTCGTATCGACGGACACCGCCACGCAAGGCAACGCCGCGTTGCTGGAGGCGCGGATCGCGCGCACCAGCGGCAGCACGCGCCGGATCTGTTCCGCGGCATCGACGCGCGTCGCGCCGGGACGCGTCGATTCGCCGCCGATATCGAGGATCTGTGCCCCTGCCGCCACGGCCTGTTCCGCCGCGGCGAGCGCTCGCCCCGCGTCAGTGAGCGTGCCGCCATCGCTGAAGCTGTCGGGCGTCACGTTCAGAATCGCCATGATCGCGGGACGCTGCAGGGACACCGCACGCGCAGCGCCGACGCGCCACACACGATGCGATGGCGTCAAAAGAGGCGTTGAACGAGGCGCTGAACCTGGTTCGCTGTTCATTGCCGATCAGCCGCTGACGACGCCCGGGCCCAGCGGCGACCCGCCGCCACCGACGACACCGCCCGCACCCGCAGGTCCCGCGGGGCGCTTGATGCGTCCCTCGGCGACGGCGCGTTCGACTTCCTTGGAGAGTTCGACGAACTCCATGCGCAGTTCGCCTGCGGCCCGCGTGAGCAGCTTCTGCTCGGGCTCGGAGAGGTTGCCCTTGGTCTTCTCCTCGAGCGTGCCGAGCATGTCGATGTGGAGTTTGGCGTACTCGAGCGACACCATCGCTTGGCCGGTGCGCGGGTCGGGGAACGCGCCCATGTACATGAGTGCCTGGGTGACGAGCATGCTGACGAGGTCGGCGAATGGACTGGGCTCGCCCTCAGGCCCGGCCGCGCCGCCCGCTCCTGCGGCTCCGCCGGGGGCGGCAACGGGCTTCTCTTTCTCGACCTTCTGCTGGAGTTTGTCCTTCTCGGCCTGGGCCTGCGACTTCCAGTCTGAATCGATGATAATCTTCGGGGTGTCAGACACTTCAGGCTCCTTGCACGTGCCAGCCGATGGTTCTGTTCGACGCGTTCGTGTGTCCGCGGCGAGTGAGGACAAGGCATCTCAACGCACGGCGGGCCGTCCGCCGCTCGCGCCAAGTCTGACTGTAGGGGCGTGCCGCCGCTCTCATGTTTGACCGCCGGTTTGGACCGGTCCGTTGTACAGGCCGTTTGCATAGAAGGAACTCTGCGATGAACTCCATGTCCGAGGCCGTCAACAGCGTCGATCCGATCGCACGGCGTCGATGCCTCGTCGCGGCGAGCCTGCTGTTCGCGCTCGCAGGCCTGAGCGGGTGCGGCTCATCGGACAAGCCCGCGGGCACTGCACTTCGCCCGGCGGACTTTGCGGGCGACTCCACGGCTGCCGCGGGCGTGCGCCCCGTGACCGTTGCGCCCGCCGCGGCGGCCTCCAACGCACCGAGTGCGGCGGCCGAGCAGACCACCATCCGCGCCATCGACCGCACCCCCGCCACCGAACTCACCGGCCCGATCGGCGCGTCTGAAGGCGTGCTGGATGTGACCAGCGTCGCGGGACGCCCGACGCCCTCGGCCGCGGCGTCCGCGTCGCGCGAGGCGGTGCTGGTGGACGCCAAGATCGGCGAGATCAACAACAAGGCGATCTATGCGTCGGCGTTTCTTGACCCGCTGCTGAGCCGCCTGCAAGCCGAGTGGACGCGTCTGCAGAAGACCAACCCCAAGGGCGCACGCCGCGCGTGGTATGACTTCACGACATCGCAGGTGCTCGACCGCCTGAACCAGCAGGTGGAGGACGAACTGCTCCGGGCCGAAGCGCTGGCGAGCCTGTCGCCCGAGCAGCGTCAGGGCTTTTTCGCGTTCATGCAGCGGGCTCAGTCGGACCTCTTCAGCGAGAATCGCGGCAGCAAGGCGCTGACCGACGAGCGGCTCAAGGAAGAGTCGGGCATCGACTCCGACGCGTGGCTGAAGAACAAAGAGAATCAGGAACTCATTCGCTATCAGCTCTCAAAGCGCATCTATCAGCGTATCTCGGTGAGCAAGCGCGACATCACGCTGGCGTATCAGCGGAACTACGACGTCTTCAACCCCGACCCCTACGCCCGCTTCCGCCTCATCACGGTTCCCAAGACCAACGACGCTGCGGTCAAGGAGGTTGTTGATGCGCTGGAGGCCGGCGAAGACTTCATCAGCACCGCGGCCCGCGATGTGAACACATACGACCATGCAAACGCCGGCCTGCGCGACGTGCCGCTCAAAGGCGTCGCGACGAGCGAGGGCGCGGATCTGTCCAAGGTCGACTTCTTCCCCAACGCGATTCTCAATGACGCCGCCCGCCAGCTTGTGCCGGGCAAGTATGTCGGCCCGTTTGACTGGGGCAGCGATAAGGCGTGGCTCTACCTAGAGGAGATCCGGCGCGAGGTCCGCTCGCAGTATGACGCGCAGCTCGCGATCGAGAACGAGCTGCGCAACCGGCGCAGCGCAGTGCAGCGCTACCGCTACATCCAGCGCCTCAAAGATCGGGCGGCGTTCACGGACATCGAAGAGATGACGGCGCGGCTCGTTGGCTTTGCCGCCGAACGCTGCTTGCCCGCGGACCAGCGCCTGCCGATCACCGTGGACAAGGCGAAGAAGGCCGTGCCGGAGACGAAGTGACGCCGGTCGCCAGGACGCGATGGCGGCGCGCGATTGCACGACTCGCGGGTGACGATCACACGACGGGTTCGCGCGTTCCGAATGCCCAATCCCGGATGCCCAGTGCCTTCTGCTTCAGCACCCGGCTTCGAACGCCGCAACGAAGGCGTCGAAGTCGGTGAAATCGACGAAGCCGTCGGCGTTGAAGTCGGCGCCTGAACCGCCGGCCTCGAACGCGCTGACGAAGGCATCAAAGTCGGTGAAGTCGAGGAAGCCGTCGGCGTTGAAGTCCGCGTCGCACGCCGGGCCGTTCACAAAGAACGAAACGGTTGCGTCGCCGCCGGGCTGGCCGTCGCCGCTGGGCAGCGAGGCGACCAAGCCGGACTTGAGTGCGCCGCCGGGCGTCTCGCCGTCGAGCGCGAGGCCGCCCGCCGTCACCTGAGCCGCGTTGGCGGTAATGGTGTATGAGCCGCCGCGGAGGGCCGACGAGAAGTTGAGCGTGACCTTGTTCTGGGCGGGCGTGTTGACGACGCTGAAGGGAACTGGCGTGGTGCCGTTGCGCAGGACGGTGAACGCGCCTGAGGTGAGCGTGACCGGATCGCTGAACCACAGGTTCACGCTGCTCACAGTGGCGGCTTCGAGCGTCGCGTTGATCGCGGGGCTGACTTCGACCAGCGCCGGCGCGGTCGTGACATACGCCTCGCTGTTCTTGGCCTTGGTCAAGATCCAGTTGTCGGGGTCGAGCGTGATCGCGCTCGCGCCCGTCACCGTGCCCAGCGGCAGCACATAGCCGCTGCTGAGTTGATCGTTGTTGATGACGAACGTTGAAGTGCCGCCCGTGCGCGTGACGCGCACGTCGATGGGCATCTGATAGACGGGGAAGGTGGCGTCCTGCGTCTGGCGCAGCGACATCTTGACGTAGTTCTTGCCGTTCACCGTGCGGGTGGTGAAGCCGTAGTTGTACGTGGGCGTGCCCTTGAAGTAGACCCACTGGTCGAAGTAACGCTCGAGGTTGAGGCCGCTGACGGACTCGCAGACGGCGCGGAAGTCATCGGTGGTGGCGGCCGAGCCCTGATACATGGCGCGATACGCCGCGAGCGTGTTCCAGAAGGTGGTGTCGCCCATGACTTTGCGGAGCATGTGGACGACCCACGCGCCCTTGCGATAGCTCGAGTCGGAGTTGAAGATCGCGCCCTCGCTCGCGGTGTTGGTGACGTAGACCGCACGATCAACGCCGAGCGCGGATGGCCGGCGCGAAAGCATCGCGCTGAGATACGCGGGCAGACCCGTCGAGCCGGGCTTGCGTTCTTCCCACACGGCTTCGCTGAAGGTGGCGAAGCCTTCGTTGAGCCAGATGTCATTCCAGAAGCGGCAGGTGACGTTGTCGCCCCACCACTGGTGGCCGAGTTCGTGTGCCGTCACGTCTTCCCAGAAGCCGCCCTGGCCGGTGAAGGTTTGATGCTCCATGCCGCCCGAGAAGCCGAACTGGTACATGCCGTACTTCTCGTTGATGAACGGGTATTCGCCGTAAACGGGCTTGAAGGCGGCGAGCATCTGGACGGACTTCTCCCACGCGGCGCGATTGCTGGCGTTGTCGCTGCCGGGGTAAAGCGCAAACTGCACGGGCATGCTGCCGGTCGTGCCGTCGGGCTTGGTGTAGACGTAGTTCTTGGTCCACTGGTTGTAGTTGGTGCTGGCGAAGAAGACGAGGTAGGGCGCGGTGGGATAGTTCGTGGCCCAGCGGTAGCGCTTGCGGCTGCCGCTGAGCGTGTCGGTCCCTTGCAAGAGGCCATTCGACAAACTCACCATCGTCGACGGAGCGGTGATCGCGATCTGCACAGTCGCCTTGTCACTCATGTCGCCGGGGCCGCCGATCGGCGCGTCCTTGGTACACCACCATGTGCCCGCGTAATACGGCTGGCTGAGCGTGTAGACCAGATTCTGGCCGCCCTGTGTGCCCCATGTGATGGAGCCGAAGCCGCTGCCGCTCGCTGCTCCGGTGTAGGACACGCGGAACGTGAACGTCTCGCCGGGGTTGTAGGTGCGATCGAGGTTGACGCGGCGCTGGTAGCCGTTGGCGATGGCGACGTTACCCAGCGCGACGCCGTTGCTCGTAATCGTTGTGATCGTGAATGAGTCCGAGAGAACGAACGTGAACTGGTTCACGGCATTCACGGCCTTGACCGTCATGATGACAGTGCCGGTGATCGTCCGCGTCGAGGGGAAGATCTCAAAGTCGATGTTGTAGTTGGTGACATCGGTGTCGGTCGCGGCCTCGCGCGGGCCATAGCCGCCGCTGGTGCTGAACGCCGGGTTGCTGCCGTCGGGCGCCAAGCCTGCGCGGAACATCGCCCGCATTGCCTCGGCCTTGCCGCAGGTCGCCATCGGGCGCGCGAGTTCGTCCAGGCTGGTCGCGTAGGCGTGGGCCTCATCTGCAGCCAGCGGCTGCGCGACCTGCGCGAGTGAAACCGGCCCACCGCTCAACGCGGCCAGAAGAACAGCAAGCGACGACATCGCGCGGGTGTGCATGAAGTGCATACCTCAAAGGAATGATGGATGAAACCACTCGTGGTTGAAACAGGCAAGACGCAGAATCGACACGACCAGACCAACCCAACGAACCGATCCAAGGCACAGGCACATACGCCCAAACGAGGCCGCGGCACGTCGAGAATGATCGCGCCGCGCCCGCCCGGGCCCTCTTCCTTTCGAGTCTACCGAAAAGCGGTTGCATTTCACCCCTTTTTCTCCGCTCATTTGGTCGTCGGTTTTCGTTCAAACGAGCGTTGACGGACGAACGTGGTCGGGTAGATTGGTGTTCTCCGTCGCTGGGCGGACGCATGGAGACTCTGCGCCAGGCGTCCATCCGGGAACAATGCGGCGGTTGCTCAGCAGAGGAGGACCATCATGTCGTCACGCGCCCACGCCCGTCCGGGTCACGCTGTTTCCGCCGTCGCGCTCGTCTGCGCCGGCCTTGCTTGTGCCGCGCCTGCCTCGGCCCAAGTCGCCACGCAGACGCTCGTCACAGGGCTGGCTCGGCCGCTGTTTGTGACGCAGGCCCCCGGCGACAACGACCGGCTCTTCATCGTTGAGCAGCGCAGCAGCACGACTGGTCGCGTCCGCATTTACAAGCAGTCGACGAGTGCGCTGCTGGCGACGCCATTCATCTCGGTCCTCAATGTCACGACGGGCAGCGAGCAGGGCCTGCTCGGGCTGGCCTTCCACCCCAAGTACAACCTCCCGTTTTCCCAAGGCGGCGGGTACTTCTTCCTGAACTACACGAACTCGGGCGGCGGTGCCGCGGGCAAGACCAACATCTTCCGCTTCCGCGTGAATGCCACGAACCCCGATCTGGCCGACACCACCACCAACGCCTCGGTCCTGCAGATCAACCAGCCGTTCAACAATCACAATGGCGGCTGGATGGGCTTTGGTCCCGACGCCATGCTCTACATTGCGAGCGGCGACGGCGGCTCGGGCAACGACCCCAACAACGCGGGCCTTGACATTACCAATCAACTGCTCGGCAAGATGCTCCGCCTCGACGTCGACGGCCCGGACAACGTTCCGGGCAACAGCGACGACGACGGCTTCGCCGCGGACAACACCCGTCTCTACACCATTCCCTCCAACAATCCTTTCGTCGGCGTCACCGGCGATGACGAGATCTGGCACTTTGGCCTGCGGAATCCGTGGCGCGATTCGTTTGATCGCCTCACCGGCGAGATGTGGATTGCAGACGTCGGACAGGTCGATCGCGAAGAGGTCAACCGCGTCGCCGCCCACGATGACACCACGTCCTTCGGCCAGCCCGGCTACCAAGGCGGCAAGAACTTTGGTTGGCGCGTCCGCGAAGGCTTCCGCGCGACCGGCCTCTCCGCACCCGCCGACGCCGGCCCCGTGCCGTATCTTGATCCTGTCTTTGACTACGACCACGGCGCCGACATCCCGCCCGTGAACAACACCGGCTGCTCCATCACCGGCGGCTACGTCTATCGCGGCTGCAAGATCCCGTCGCTGTGGGGCAAGTACATCTTCGGCGACTACTGCTCGGGTTGGGTCCACGCCTATGACCCCGCGACCGGTACGAGCCGTGAGGTGATCAATGTCGGCTTTGGCCTCGTCTCGTTCGGCGAGGACAACAACGGCGAGTTGTATGTCGTCCTTTCCAACGCCGGCGCCAACGTCGGCGAAGTCCGCCGAATCGTCTCCACCGTCGCCCTGGTCGACTGCAACGCCAACGGCTGCGATGATGCCATCGAGATCGCCAGCGGCTCGGCACGCGATCGCAACGCCGACAGCATTCCCGACGAGTGCACCCGCGGCTGTCCGGCGGACGTCACCGCCGACACTTTCCTCGATTTCACCGACTTTGACGCCTTCGTCGAGGACTTCGAGGCCGGCAGCCGCTGGGCCGACTTCACCGGCGATGGCTTCCTCGATTTCACCGACTTTGACGCCTTCGTCGAGGCGTTCGAGGCTGGCTGCGGCAACTGAACCGCCACACACGTCACTTCGACCCCGTTGGCGGCATGAGGATGCCTTGTTCTCGGACGGTGCGCCACGATTCGAGTCCTGATCGGGTTGTGTGACTTGCGTTTGCGTGTCACACTTGAGTGAGTCGTGGTTTTCTTCTGAGGCGTTCGCCGCAGGGGGAACCACGCTCCGTCTTTTGCGGAAGATTGCGAGCGGGTTGTGTGCGTTTGGCGCGGCGTGCCGTGCGGCGGTCATTGTCTCGCCGCTGAGCCGGCCCGGACGCATTTTTGGTCGTCGTTCAGAAGTCAAAGAGAACCGGAGGTCGGTGATGTCGCAGCGTTCAGGAATGGGTCGTGGCAGCGTGCTCGTGCAGGTCGCGGGCATCGCGGCGGTTGTGGTTGTTTCCGCCGGCCTCGCCGCCCATCGCGGCACCTCGGCCCGCCAACTCGCGTACACCGGCCCGCTGGACGCTCGGTCAGTTCCGATGTCGATGCGGATGGCCGACGCCTCGTTTATGCAAAGCTGGGACAGCGCGATCCCGCGCGAAGAGCTCCTCCGCGAGCGCGACGTGCCGGTCGCGTACTGCTTCAGCGCTGAGAACCCGCCCTCGCAGCAAGTGCAGGCCGCGCTGATGGCCGCGATGCAGGGCAGCGCGTACGGCGGACGCTACAACGTCAGCAACCGCTGGAGCATCGGAAACCAAGGTGACCCCGTCACGCTCCGCTGGTCGTTCGCGCCCGACGGCATCGCGTGGGACGGCGGCAACAACGTGCTCTTCTCCACGCTCGACTCGCAGTTTGCGTCCGCCGGCGGCCGCGCAACGTGGATCACGCAGTTCGTCAACAGCTTCGCCCGCTACTCCGCGCTCTCAGGCCTCAAGTACACCCGCGTCACCGGCCCCAACGCCAGCGGCAACGCCGACGCCGACGACGGCGCCGGCTTCGGCACCGCTGGTTCCGCGACGCGCGGCGATGTCCGCATCGGCATGCGTCCCCAGGACGGCGCCAACGGCGTGCTCGCGTACAACTACTTCCCGCAGTCGGGCGACATGGTCATGGACGCCAGCGAGAACTGGGCCAACGGCAGCAACACCTATCGCTTCCTTCGCAACGTTGTCACCCACGAGCACGGGCACGGTCTGGGCTTCGCCCACGTCTGCCCGGCCATCGGCGTCAAGCTCATGGAGCCGTTCCTCAACACCGGCTTTGACATGCTCCGCCACGACGAAGTTCGGGCCGCCCAGCGCAGCTACGGCGACATCTATGAGCCCAACGACAGCGCCGCCGCGGCAATCGCGATCGGCGCCATTCCCGTTGGTGTGAGCGGCACCGTGGTCGGCGCTGTTCCCTCGCCCACGATCAGCAACACCGCAACGACCAGCATCGACGCCAACGCCGACACCGACTGGTACAAGTTCACCGTCGCACAGCCCTCGCTCGTCACGTTCACCATCACCCCCGCGGGACAGACCTACGACAGCTCGACGCAGAACGGCGACAGTTCGTGCAACAGCGGCAACAACATCAACACCACCGCGATGGCGAATCTGACAATCCGACTGATCGGCACCAACGGCGTGACTTCAATCAAACTTGGCAACACCGCCGCCGCTGGGGCCAATGAGATCATGTCCGACATCTTGGTTGACAACACCGGCACGTACTACGCCGTGGTCGGCGAAGGCGACACGCCGACGCAGTCGCAGCTCTATCGCCTGACGATTCAGGCTCTGACCACGACGAGTGTGACGGCCAGCGATAGCGCGAGCGGCCAGGTCAATCTGTCGTGGACGACCGTGCCGGGCGCGACGTCGTACGCCGTCACCCGCAACACGGTGAACAGCGAGAGCGGCGCATCGAGCCTCGGCTCGACCGCCTCGACGACGTTCGTTGACGCGACCGCCGTCGGCGGCACGCAGTACTACTACTTCGTCCGCGCGACGCAGGGTGACGCGGGCGCGCCCACCCGCCTCGTCGGCTCCGACGCGGGAGCCGCGGCTTCGCCGTGCCCCGCCGACTTTAACGGCGACGGCTTCCTGGACTTCACCGACTTTGACGCGTTCGTCGCAGCATTCGAGGCCGGCACCAACAACGCCGACTTCAACAACGACGGCTTCATCGACTTCACCGACTTCGACGCGTATGTCGCGGCGTTCGAGGCCGGCTGCTAACGCAACCAGTTCCAACGGCGGCGGCGTCTGACGACGCCGTCGCTCGTTTCAGTTCAGTTCCAGTCTTTCTGGGGAGCAGGGGCCCGGCGGCCATCGCCGCTTGGGTGAGCGTGGAAAGTGTGCGTCTGGGCAATGGCGATCAATCGCTGGAGATCAGGATGAAGAGCAATCAAACGAACGCCCGCGGCTGTGTGCTGGTCAAGGTTCTCGGGGGCGCGGCCGCCCTCGCGGTTATCGCTGGCCTTGCGGCGTACAAGTCCACGTCCTCACGCGAACTGGTCTACACCGGTCCGATGGCACATGCCGAAATGGTGCCCGCGTCGATCCGCTTGGGCGGCGATGACTCCTACCTCCGAGCGTGGAACGGCCCGCTGGATCGCGAAGCGCTGCTCGCGCCCGATCGCGTCATGCCCGTGGCCTGCTTCAGTGCCGATCAGCCTCCCTCGCAAGAGGTGCAGGCCGCGGTCAACGCCGCGATGCGCGGCGGAATGTACGGCGGGCGCTACTTCGCCAGCGATCGCTGGAGCATCGGCACGCAGGGTGACCCCATCACGCTCACCTGGTCCTTCGTGCCAGACGGTCTGAGCATCTCCGGCGGCGTCGGCGAGGCCACTTCCAACAGCACGCTCTTTTCCACCATGGACACCAAGTTCGCTGCCAGTGGCGGGCGCGCGACCTGGGTTGCGCAGTTCGTCGCGTGCTTCGCCCGCTACTCGCAGCTCTCGGGGCTCAAGTACACGCGTATCACCGCCGCGAACAGCTCCGGCAACGCCGACGCTGACGACGGTGCGGCATGGGGTTCTCCGGGTGCGGCCACCCGCGGCGAGTGCCGTATCTCCCTCCATCCGATCGACGGTGCCAACAACGTCCTCGCCTACTGCTTCTTCCCCAGCAGCGGCGGCGTCGGCGGCGACATGGTGCTCGACTCGGCCGAGAACTGGGGCAGCACCAGCAACACGTTCCGCTTCATGCGCAACATCATCACGCACGAGCACGGCCACGGCCTGGGCCTCTCGCACGTCTGCCCCACCAACGGCACCAAGTTGATGGAGCCGTTCCTCAACACCTCCTTCGACACGCTCCGCCACGATGACGTCCGCGGCGCGCAGCGCAACTACGGCGACATCAACGAGCCCAATGACAACGCCGCCGGCGCAACCAACATCGGCGCTGTCCCTGTCGGCGTGAGCGGCGTTTCGGTCGGCACCGTCCCGTCACCCACCATCACCAACACTTCCACTGTGGGCATCGACGGCAACGGCGATCAGGACTGGTACAAGTTCACCGTCGCACAGCCTTCGCTCGTCACCTTCACGGCCATCCCCGCCGGACAGACCTACGACAACTCCACGCAGAACTCCAACGGCTCGTGCAACAGCGGCAACAACATCAACACGACCGCGATGGCCAACCTCGATATCCGCATCATCGGCACCAACGGCGTGACCACGGTGAAGCTCGGCTCCACCGCCGCCGCGGGCAGCAACGAAGTGCTCAGCGACATCCTCATCGATGCTGCCGGTCCTTACTACGCGGTCGTGGTCGAGAATGGAACGCCGACGGAGAACCAGCTCTACCGCCTCACGGTTCAGGCGCTGAGCACCACCAGCGTGACCGCCACGGACAACACGCTCACCAACCAGGTGAACCTGTCGTGGACCACCGTCCCCGGTGCGACCAGCTACACCATCCTCCGCAACACCTCCAACACCGAGACGGGCGCGACCACGCTTGGCTCCACCGCCTCCACCACCTACAGCGATCTCACCGCCGACGGCGGCACGCAGTACTACTACTTCGTCCGCGCGACGCAGGGCGACGCCGGCTCGCCCACGCGCCTGGTTGGCTCCGACGCTGGCTCGGCGATCGCACCGCCCTGCCCGGCCGACTTCAACAACGACGGCTTCCTCGACTTCACCGACTTTGACGCCTTCGTCGCGGCCTTCGAGGCGGGCGCGGCGGGCGGTGACTTCAACAACGACGGCTTCATCGACTTCACCGACTTCGACGCGTATGTTGCGGCGTTTGAGGCCGGCTGCTGAGTCCGAACTCCGTTGCAGATGACTCGTATCGGGCCGGGGCGGAAACGCTCCGGCCCGCTTTCCAAGGTGATTCACGGAGTTCGGCATGCTGATGGCGGCGATTCGTTCTCGTTCTTTGGTGCTCGGCATGTGTGCACTTGCCGCACTCGGCGGTGGTGCTGCTTCCGCAAACGCCGCCGACGCGGCCGCGCCGTCGGTCCGTGCGCGCGACGCCGCGGCGCACGCGTCGAGTCCGACGCTCGCCGACCAGCCCGCGCCGTTCTTTGGTCCGCGTGCCGCCAAGCCATGCTGGACGGTCTTTGGCTATCTGCCCTATTGGTCCAGCACCGCCAACATCCGTTGGGATCTGCTCACGCACCTCGCGTGCTTCAGTGTGAGCGTCAATGCTTCGGGCGCGATCAGCAACACCATCGGCTGGCCGTGGAACACCACGATCAACACCGCCAAGGCCAGCGGCGTGCGCATTCATCTGGTCGTCACCAGCTTTGACCCGACGACGACCCGCAACTTCCTCAACTCCACCACCGCGCGCAACGCCTTCATCAACAACATCCGCCCACTGGTTGCCAACATCGACGGCATCAATCTCGACTTCGAGGGCTCGGGTTCCAATGGCTGGCCCTCGCTCGTGCCCGGCTTCATCCAGCAGCTTCGCGCTGCGATGCGCTCGCAGGTGAAGCCCGACTTTGAAGTGTCGATCGCGACGCCCGCCGTGAACTGGAACGCGTCGTGGCCGCTCGCGAGCGTCGCCGCCCAGACCGATCAACTGTTCCTGATGGGCTACGACTATTACGGCTCATTCAGCACGACCAGCGGCCCCAGCGCACCGCTCACTGGCGGCTCGTTCAACATCACGAACTCGCTGAACAGCGACTACGCCGCGGTGATTGCGCAGTATCCCAAGAAGCTCGTGCTTGGCATGCCGTGGTACGGCAACCAGTGGATCACGTCCACCAACGCGCCGTACTCCACGGCCATCAGTCACGTTGGCAGCGTGGCGTTCTCAACGGCGCAGACCAACGTCGGCACCTACGGGCGCATCTTCGACCTCGCGTCGCAGACGCCGCTCTATCGCTGGCAAGCCAGCGGCCAGTGGAATCAGGTGTGGTACGACGATGCGATCAGCCTGGGCCGCAAGATCGATGCCGCCACCACGCGCGGCCTTGCGGGCGTGGGCATGTGGGCACTGGGCTATCAAGGCTCGCGCCCTGAACTGTGGGACATGCTGCAGCAGAAACTCGTCGACACCTGCCCGCGCTGTCCCGCCGACTTCAACGACGACGGCTTCGTCGACTTCACCGACTTTGATGCGTTCGTCACGGCATTTGAAGCCGGCGCAAGCGGCGGCGACTTCAACGCTGATGGGTTCATTGATTTCACCGACTTCGACGCCTTCGTCGCGGCGTTTGAGGCCGGGTGCTGAGCGCGCGCGGCGATCACCCGCCATCGCGGATGATCGTGCTTCCGCGGCATCACTTCACGTTCTTCGCGAGGAACGCTCGGATCTTCTGCGCGATCAGCTCGCCCTCTTCCTCCAGCGCGAAGTGACCGGTGTCGAGCAGATTGAAATCGATGTTCTTCAGGTCGCGCTTGTAGGGCTCGGCGCCGGCCGCGGGAAAGATCTGGTCGTTCTTACCCCAGACGATCAGCGTCGGCGGTTGGTGCGTGCGAAAGTACGCCTGCCACTGCGGATAGAGGGGCGGATTGCTGCCGTAGTCCTTGAAGAGCGCGATCTGGATGTCGCGATTGCCGGGTCGATCCAGCGTCGACTGGTCGTTCTGCCACGCGTCGGGGCTGATGTTCTTGGCGTCGCGTGCGCCGTGCAGGTACTGCCACTTGGTGACGTCGAGCGTCAGGAAACCTTCGAGCTTGGTGCGCAACTCGGGCGTGGGGTTCTTCCAGTACTCCTTCAGCGGTGCCCAGAAGCCGTCGGGCAAACCTTCCAAGTATGCGTTGCCGTTCTGCACGATGATGCCCTGGATGCGTTCCGGCTGCGTCGACGCGATGCGATAGCCGACGGGTGCGCCGTAGTCCTGCACATAGATCGTGAACTTCTTGAGGCCCAGCGTCTGCGTGAACTGGTCGACGACGCGGGCGAGGTTGTCGAAGGTGTATTCAAACTCCGCGGTGCTCGGCTGCGAACTGTTGCCAAAGCCCGGATAGTCGGGCGCGACGACGTGGTACTTGTCCGCCAGCGCGGGGATCAGATCGCGGAACATGTGCGACGAACTGGGGAAGCCGTGCAGCAGCAGCACAACCGGTGCGTCCTTGGGTCCGGCTTCGCGGTAGAAGATGTCCAGCCCGTTCACGTTGACGGTGTTGTACGTCACGCGGCGGGCGTCATCGCCGATCAGGCCGCGTTCCGCCGTCGGCGCCGCGGCTTGGGCTTGCGTCGTCGCCTGGGCCGCGGAGTGGTCGTCGCCCATGCCGCCGACTTGTGTGTGTCCGCCGACTGCCGCGAGCGTTGAAGCGATCGCAAGACCCGAGGTGACCAAGAGTGCTGTGACGAGTGTGCCGCGCATGAAGGTGTCCCTTGTGAAGGCCGTCCATCCGTGCTTCGAGCCTCCGCAGAGGGGCCGACGCGGCCAAGCCGGATAGACTAACCATCAATCCGATGATTGACGGTTATTCTTGGTGACACCTCTTTGTGAAGTTTTTCATCTGATCCATGAAGCCAGAGGGACCAGGCGGCGGGTCACACCCCCGCCCCTGCAGGTGGCCCACCATGCCAATGCTTGTGCCGAGGACTCCCGATGAACACCGCAGACGACACTCCCTTCTTCCTGATTGGCAACAGCATCGTGGCAGACTTCGTCAACACGCTCGCGCAGCGCGAGAACCAACCGCTCGAACTTCTCCCGGATTGGAATGCGGTCGTCGCGTGGGCGGTCGCGACGGGCACGATCGACGCTCGTCACGTCGCGTCACTCCGCCGAGCCGTCAGTGCGCGGTGGCATACCCGCGCGGTGCAGCTCCGCGCCACGCTTCGCGATGCGCTTGAACAGTTCAGCCGCGTCGGCACAATGAGTGCGGCAACCCTCGCCGCGATCAACGATGAGCTCGGGGCCACGCCGCTCGTGGCTCGGCTCCAGCAGAAGAACGACTCAGTCTTGCTGTCGCTTGCTCCGCAAGAGATCAACCCCGCCGCGTTGCTGGCGCTGATCGCGCGCCACGCCGCGGAACTGTTCGCGAGCGTTGACCACCATCGCGTCCGGCGCTGCTCGGGCCAGTCGTGCGTTCTGTGGTTCCACGACACGTCAAAGAACAACGCGCGCCGCTGGTGCAGCATGGAAGGCTGCGGCAATCGTTCCAAGGTCAGCACGCACTATCACCGGCACAAGGCGTGACTCTGCCGCCCGATCCGTCCTCCGGGATCACCTGTTGATCTTCAGGTGCTCCAGATGCAGCGTTTCATCGGGCAGCTTCTCCGCCTTCTCCGGCGGGAAGTACGGGATCGCGCGGATCCCCTGGTCGCGGATGTCCTTGATGATCACCTGCAGGTACTGGAACTCGCCCGCGAGCTGCTTCTTGATGTCCTGGTCGAGCGCCTTGGTGCCGGTGTCCAGCGCGGCGTTGAAGCTGTTGAACGACACATCATCAAAGCTCGGCGCATCAATCATCAACTCCCGCAGTTTCGCCGTCTTGTCAAAGTCGCATTTCCGCGCCTGACCGAGAATCGTGGTCTCGAGCCCCACCATGTTCTTGCGCTCAGCGTCGGTGAAGAACCCGATGTAGCAGTGGCTCGGCGTCAGCATCAGGAACACGTCGATCCCGATCTTGCGCAGCACCGACGCGATCAGCACCGAACCGTCGACGCAGTTCGCCTGCTTCATCTGAATCGACTCGTCGAGAAATCGCACATGCTGGCTGGGGATCATCTCGGCTCGCGAACTAGTGCGCGTGATGTCTGAATAGGTGATGTCTCGCTTCTGAAGCACGTTCCAGATGGCGTAGACCTGACGGAAGACCTCTTCCTCCGTGTTGGCCTGATAGCCGACGAAACGCTCGATCAAGCCCGAGTTGAGCGCATCGCGCAGCAGCAGATCCACCCAGGGGTGATCCTCGTTGACGTACGCCGCGAAGGTGTAACTCAGATTGTGAGCAATGAAGCCGTCGCCGTCGGGGTTCGGAGCCAGATGCAGGTACGGGCAATCGTTGATGGTGTGCAGCGTGCAGACCTGGAGGTCTTCTTCCTCGTCCGCGTCGCCGAGCTTGACCTTAAAGACGACGTTGGTGGGGATGGGCTGGCGGACGCGGGCGAGATCCTTGTACTTCCACTTGATCTTGGGCGCAACGCCGTAGAGCGTGTCAGCCTTTGCAATCACGCCCTTGAACGTGCTGGTCTCCATGACGTCTGGGCAGGAGATTGTGACGCGTACCGGTGTGTTGTCCGCTGGCGCCTTGAGCGTGACGTAGAACCAGCCATCAGGATCGCCGAGCGTGCGTGCCGCGGTCTCCTCGGCAACCGCACGTTCTTCCTCGGTCGCGGACGCGTCGGGTGCCTCGGGTGTCGATTTGGCCGCAGACATCGCGAGTACCATCGACGGGAAGATCTGATTGCCCGGATCGACGTGCGCGGTCCACGCGGGCTCGGCGTGGGCCGCGGCGGAAGTGGCAAGCAGCGTCGCCGCCGCGATCGTGGTTAGAAACGAATGCATGAACACACTCCATCGAGAGGGAAGATGGCCCGCGTCGTCGTTATACCTTCGGCCCGGCGTTGCGGATGTTCTCGGGCATGTCGAACTGCTTCTCGTTGACGCGGAACGCCGCCGCGAGTTTCTTGGCCGACGCGTCGTACGCCGCGCCGTCCTTCCAGGTGTTGCGCGGCATGAGCACCTCCGCCGGGACCTGCACGCCGTCGACCTCGGGAATCGACTTGGGGATGTGCAGCCCGAAGACCGGGTCCTGGTGATACTCGACCTTGGCGAGCGAGCCGTTGAGAATCGCGGTGACGAACGCACGGGTGTACTTGAGGCTGAAGCGACTGCCGACGCCGTAAGGCCCGCCGGTCCAGCCGGTGTTGAGCAGCCAGACATTCGCGCCATGCTTCTTGATCTTGTCGGCGAGTTGGTGGGCGTAGGTGACGGGCGGGCGCGGCAGGAAGACGCCGCCGAAGCAGGGCGAGAAGTTGGGCTCGGGTTCCTTAACGCCCGCCTCGGTGCCGGCGAGCTTGCTGGTGTAGCCGTTCATGAAGTAGTACATCGCCTGCTCGGGCGTGAGTTTGGAGACAGGCGGCATGACGCCGTAGGCGTCGGCGGTGAGGAAGATGACGTTCTTCGGATGGCCGCAGACCGACGGGATGACCGCGCCGTCGATGAAATCGACGGGATACGTGACGCGCGTGTTCTCGGTGTGCTTGGCGGAGTCGTAATCGGGCGTGCGGGTTGCCGGATCAATCGCGACGTTCTCAAGCACGCTTCCAAAGCGGATGGCGTTCCAGATCTCGGGTTCGCCAGTCTTGGAGAGTTTGATGCACTTGGCGTAGCAGCCGCCTTCAAAGTTGAAGACGCCGGTGTCGGACCAGCCGTGCTCGTCGTCGCCGATGAGGGCGCGATGCGGATCGGCGCTGAGCGTGGTCTTGCCGGTGCCCGAGAGCCCGAAGAAAAGCGCGGCGTTGTCGCCGGTCTTCTTGTCGACGTTGCACGAGCAGTGCATGGGGAACACGCCCTGCTCGGGCATGTCGTAGTTCATCGCATAGAAGATGCTCTTCTTGATCTCGCCGGCATACTCCGTGCCGAGGATGACGACGACACGCCGCGTGATCGACTGGGCGATGAGCACCGAGCCGGGCACGCCGAGTTTCTTGCTCTCCTCGGCCGTCAGGCGGCGACGGCCAGCGTTGATGATAGTCCAGTCTGCGTTGAACGGCTTGCCGGGTGCGCCCGCAGCCTTGCTGCCCTGCTTGATGAACAGCGTGCTCGCGAAAAGCGTGTGCCACGCCTGCTCGGTCACGACGCGCACGCCCAGGCGGTGGGCCTGATCCGCGCCGGCGTAGCCCTCGAAGGCGAAGAGGTGCGGGCGGCTGTTGAGGTGGTCGACGGCGATGTTCATCGCGGCCTCGAACGCCGCCTCGCTGATGGGCATGTTCACCTTGCCCCACCAGATCTTGTCGTGGATCGAGGAAACGTCTTCGAGGAACTTGTCCTTGGGGCTGCGGCCGGTGCGATCGCCGGTCATGCAGACCAGCGCGCCGTTATCCGCGAGGCGTCCCTCGCCCAGGGCGAGCGCTCTCTCGACCAGCTCCGCCGGATGTGCGTTGCGAAGAACGCGATGCGGGGAGAGGTCAAGACGATCGAGCGGGCTGGGCATGAATGGCACTCCGAGGTACCGAGAAACGCCGACAACGCATGCCGAATCGCGGGCGTCGGGGCCGTGCGACCGGGAAGGGATGGTATCGCAAAGCCCGGGGGCAGAGCAATGCTTTAGCAACGCCGAAATGCACGCCCTGAGCCGGTGCGCGGCAACTGGCGATGGACCGGTGCGGTAGGCTGGAGAAATGCCGAGCGCGGCTTCCACAACGCCGGTTCCCGCGTGTCCCCGCTGTGGCTATGACCAGTCGGGGGAAATCGCACGCTGGGCAACGCCACACCAAGGCGAAGCCGCACCGGCGACGCCCCCGGCACCGCCGACACCGACCGGACGATGCACGGAGTGCGGGCTGGAGTTTCTGTGGGCGGATGTGCTCGAGCCGGAGCGACGGCAACTGCCGGGGTTCTTTGAGCATTCCCGCGGGTTGGCCGCGTTCTTCGTGAGCGCGTGGCAGACGTGGGCGTGGACGCTGCTGCCGTGGCGGTTCTGGTCGCGCGTGGGGATGCATCACGAGGTGCGGGCGCGGCGGGCGATGATCTGGGTGCCGGCGCTGTGGCTGAGCGTGTGGTGGATCGTCGCGATCGAACGGGTCGTGCTTGTGCTTGTGTATCGCGGCTGGACGGGTTCGACCATTGGCGGCGCGCTGGCGGTGTGGAGGGATGAGTTCTGGTGGGAGTTGGCGTGGCCGTTCTTGTCGGCACGAGACGATTGGTTTTTTTCGAACCCGAACGCGGGTGGCTTTCTCGGGTGGCAGACGTGGCCGGTCTATCCGCCGATCGTGTTCAAGGTACCGATGGGATTGTGGTCCGCAGTGCTTGCGAACGCCGCGTTTGCGTTGATGCTGCTTGCGCTTCCCGACACGCGTGCCGCCGCAAAGCTCAGACCGGCGCACATCTGGCGCGGCTTCGTCTTTGGCTGGAGCTGGTTGGGCCTCGCCATGCTTGTGCTCGTTGGGTCAATGTTTGACGAGCTCTATCAAGTGATCGCGACCAATCGAACCGGGTGGATATCGCCGCCGTGGATTGATCTGCTCGTTGCGGACCATCACTGGGTCATGCTGGCGTGGATCGCGGTGTGGTGGTGGTGCGCGATCAAGATCGGCTATCGCATCGAGCGCTGGAAGACCGTCGCGCTCGCGGCCACGATTCCAGTCGCCCTTGCGGTGCTGGTGTTCCGCGTCTACGTCTTCGCGTACTTTGCCAAATGACCGGCTTACGCGGGCTTTCAGGTGCAAAGAAGGCATCGAGCCACGAGGCACGCGGCATGAGGCATCGCCGCGCACGGGGCGCGACGCCCTCCGCCCCGAGCGCGTTCCTACCCTTGGTCCATGACCACTTCCGCCGCCACTGCCCACGATGCCGCCGTTGCCGCCGTCCGCGCCACTGACCCGGCGATCGCCGAGCTGATCGCCAAGGAAGCGACGCGTCAGCACACGACGCTTGAACTCATCGCGAGCGAAAATCATGCCTCGCCCGCAGTCATCGCGGCGATGGGCACATGTCTGACCAACAAGTACGCCGAGGGATATCCGGGGGCGCGGTACTACGGCGGGTGTCAGTTCCACGATCAGGTGGAGCAACTCGCGATCGATCGCGCCAAGCAGATGTTCGGCTGCAAGTTCGCAAATGTGCAGCCGCACTCGGGCGCGCAGGCGAACGCGGCAGTCTTCCTCGCACTGATGGAGGCGGGCGACACGTTCGCGAGCCTCGTGCTCAAAGATGGCGGGCACCTCTCGCACGGCATGAAGCTCAACTTCTCAGGCAAGCACTTCAAACCCGTGCACTATCCGCTGCACTACACCCCCACGCACCCCGAGTTCGAACGCATCGACTATGACGCAGCGCGGCGTGTCGTCATCGAGCATCGGCCCAAAGTCGTAATGTGCGGCTATTCGGCCTATCCGCGCACGATCGACTTCGCCAAGTTCCGCTCCATCGCGGACGAAGTCGGCGCGCTGCTCGTCGCAGACGTCGCGCACATCGCGGGGTTGATCGTGGGCGGAGCACATCCGAATCCCTTCCCGCACGCACACGTGGTCACGACGACGACGCACAAGACGCTGCGCGGGCCGCGCGGCGGACTGATCCTGACCAGCGACGAGGAACTCGCGAAGAAGATCGACAAGGCCGTGTTCCCGGGCATGCAGGGCGGCCCGCTGATGCACGTGATCGCCGCCAAGGCGGTGGCGTTCGGCGAGGCGCTGCGGCCGGAGTTCAAGACGTATTCGGCGCAGGTCGTCAAGAACGCGCAGGCTCTGGCCGCGACCTTGGCGAGCAAGGGCTATCGCATCACGAGCGGCGGCACCGACAATCACCTGATGCTCGTCGACCTCCGCGGCAAGAGCGGCGAACTGACCGGCGCCGACGCGGAGAAGTGGTTGCAGGAGGCGGGCATCGTCTGCAACAAGAACGGCATTCCTGAAGACCCGCGCCCGCCGAAGTTCACCAGCGGCATCCGCCTTGGCACGCCCGCGCTCACGACGCGCGGCATGAAGGAAGCCGACATGGCGACCGTCGCGATGTTCATCGATCGCGTGCTGAGCGCCGGCCTCGCGGGCGCGGCGGAACTGGAGCAAGTCTCCAGCACAGTCCGCGGCGAAGTGAAGTCGCTGTGCGAGCGTTTCCCGATGCCGCATTGAGCAGACCCGCGATGCGTCGCGAGCATGCACGAGTGTCGGGCTGTCTTCACGAGCCCGAAGCGCAAGCGAGGGCCTCGGCGCTCAATCGCGCGCGTCGCGCGAACGAGCAGTCGAACGCAATCGATGCCTTCGCTCGCATTTCGGGCTCGATTGAACCACATCACACGTTGAACAGGAAGTGGCACACGTCCGCGTCGTGCATGACGTAGTCCTTGCCTTCGACGCGCATCTTGCCGGCTTCCTTGATCGCCTTCTCGTTCTTGAACTTCTCAAGGTCGCTGACGCTGTAGACCTCGGCACGGATGAAGCCGCGTTCGAAGTCCGTATGAATCACGCCGGCGGCTTGCGGCGCCGTCGCACCGATCGGAATCGTCCACGCGCGGATTTCCTTGGGGCCGGCGGTGTAGTAGCTCTGCAGGCCGAGGAGTTTGTACGTCGCCCGGGCGAGGGCCGAGAGCGCGGGCTCCTTGAGGCCCAGGCTCTCAAGCATTTCCTGACGCTCGGCGTCGGGCAGCTCGCCCAGTTCACTCTCGATCTTGGCGCACACCGGCACGCACTCGGCGCCTTCCTTCTGGGCGTGCTCGCGGACGCGCTGAGCGAGCGGGCCTTCGCCGAGCAGGTCGTCTTCGTCGACGTTCATCACGAACAGCACGGGCTTGAGCGTGATGAGGCCAAGCTGCTTCAGGGCCTTCTTCTGCTCGGGATCGTCGATGTGGACGGTGCGAGCCGGGCGGCCAGCCTGCAACTCGGGGAGCATCTTCTTGAGGATCTCGTAGCGGGCGACCGCTTCGGGTTCGCGGCTCTTGGCGGCGCGCTCGGCCTTGCTGATGCCGCCTTCGATGGTCTGCAGGTCGGCGAGGAGCAGTTCGGTGTTGATGGTCTCGATGTCGCGGAGCGGGTCAACGGTGCCGTCGACGTGCGTGATCTCTTCGCCGCCCGGTGCCTTGGTGAAGCAGCGGACGACCTGAAGGATGGCGTCGACTTCGCGGATGTGGCTGAGGAACTTGTTGCCCAGACCTTCGCCTTCGCTCGCACCCTTGACGATGCCGGCGATATCCACGAGGCGGAGCATCGCTGGGATGATCTTCTGGCTCTCGATGTGGGTGCGGATGATCTCGAGGCGCGGGTCGGGGATGGGCACCACGCCGACGTTGGGCTCGATGGTCGCGAACGGGTAGTTGGCGGCCAGCGCCCCCGCGCGGGTGAGGGCGTTGAACAGCGTGCTCTTGCCGACATTGGGCAGACCGACGATCCCGGCTTCCATCGAAGAAACTCCAGCGGCGCAGAGGCCTGAAAACCCGCGGCGACGGCCAGTGGGCCGCCACGCATGGCGCGGGGGCAATGGTACGCAGGCGGCGTGGGTTTGCCGTTGCGGGCGGGTTCTGGCCCCGAAAAAGCACCACGCCCCGCTGGTCAGGCGGGGCGTGGCGAATGTGGACATTTCAGAGGCGTGAACACCATCGTGGACGCCGCGGCGGGGTGTGCCGTCCCGCGCGGGGCGATGGCGTCATGCCGCGCGATCAGCAGCCGGCTTCAAAGGCTGCGACGAAGGAGTCGAAGTCGGTGAAGTCGAGGAAGCCGTCCTGGTTGAAGTCGGACGAGGGATCGCCACTCTCGAAGGCGAACACGAAGTCATCGAAGTCGGTGAAGTCGATGAAACCGTCGCCGTTGAAGTCGGCGGGGCAGGACTCCGCGCCGTAGAGGATGATGGCGGTCGAAAGGAAGGGCTGGTTAAAGCCGGAGGCGGCCGGGTCGAACGTCGGCGACCACGCGGTCGTGGTGCTGGTGAGGTACGTCTGGTGACCAGCCGCGGCCTGGCCGGAGGAGTTGAAGACGAGGGGAGCGAACCACTCCCAGCCGTTCTTCACGCCGGTGGACGTGCTGGTGCTGGTGACGCCGTTGGTGTAGCTGTAGCCGCCGGGGAGGACGAGCGTCGGTCCGATCGTGCCCTTGGCGGGGGTGGTCTGATTCTGCTGGAAGGCGATGGACCAGCCGAAGTCGAGGCCGCCGTCGCCGTCGAGGTCCTGATCACCGAGCTGGATCTCGTCGCCGCCGGCGAGGTCGATGGTGAAGGACCACGAGTTGAACGAGCCCTGCGTGCCGTTGAGGGCGCCGATGACGAACCCGGCGAGGGCCTGCGCGCGGGTGTCGTTGTTGAGCGTGCTGTTGTCGTTGTCGTAGAACCAGACGGTCATGTCAAGGCCGGGGACCGTGGCGTCGGAGAGCACGCCGGCGATGTCCGTGGCGTAGGAGAGACGGAAGCCGTCGACGAGCGCACCAACGCCGGGGGCGGCGGCGATGTCGCCGGTGTCGAGCACTTCGGCGCCGAAGCGCGGACGCGCGCTCGTGGTCGAGCGCGTCGGGCTATCGATGCCCGAGAAGAAGTTGCCGTTGTTGGTGCTGTCACGGTTGTTCCAGCGCTCCGGGCCTTCGCGGCTCTCGAAGCCCTTGAGAACAACGCGCTCACCCGTCTTGGCATTCACATACACCGAGCCGGCGGAGTAGGCGCGGCCGATCTCGGGAGTTTCCGTCTTGGCCGCGAGGGCGGAAGACGAGGCAAAGGACGACGCCGCACCGGCCGCGATGGCCAACGCCAGACACTTCTTCATGGCACATGCTCCTGATAGAACTCAACTCTCTCGACGCAACTTCGCGTCAGTGGGAGAACACCCAGAGTCAAGGTACTGATAGCGGAAGCCGCGGCTACCGCGTTCTTGCTCTGTGTTTTGTTGCGGCACGACGCTGCACCAAGCGCCACGTCGCGAGAGGCGTCTTTATGCTGAGCAACTTTCCGATATGGACCGAAAACATGGCTCGCACGCGGCAAGGAATGCGCTCGCGACGCCTGTGTGACGCTGAGGTTCGAGCGGGTGCAGACGTCCCCGCGAAGCAACGATGGCCGCAGTTCGCGACTCGAAAGCCTGAAGCTCATCGCGCCGCCTCCCGGCGAGCAGGATGGCAAAAAGAACAAGGCCCGCGAGCGAACCCGCGGGCCTTGGACGATTCACGTGATTGTCACGACGCGATGATTAGCAGCCGGCTTCAAACGCTGCGACGAAGGCGTCGAAGTCGGTGAAGTCGAGGAAGCCGTCCTGGTTGAAGTCGGACGAGGGATCGCCACCTTCGAAGGCGAACACGAAGTCATCGAAGTCGGTGAAGTCGATGAAGCCGTCGCCGTTGAAGTCCGCGGGGCAGGCGACGCTGCCGAAGAGCACCAGGTAGAACGACGCGAAGTTCTCTTGCCACGTGGGCGCGCCGGGCGGGTTGTTGGAAGCCCAGCCCCACGCGGTCGTTGTGATGTACGGCTGGCGCGGCGTGACGAAGCCCGACGAGTCAACACTGAGCGGGCGGTACCAGTCTTCGCCGTCGACGACGCCGATCGACGTCGACGTGCTGTTCACGCCGTTGGTATAGCCGTAGCCGCCGGGAAGGACTTCGAAGGGGCCGATGGCGCCCTTGGGGCGAGCGGTCTGGTTCTGCTGGAAGCAGTACGACCAGCCGAAATCGAGGTTGCCGTCGCCGTCGACGTCCTGATCACCGAGCTGGAGTTCATCGCCGCCAGCCAGGTCGATCGTGATGGTCCAGGCGTTCGCGGTGCCTTGGGTTCCAGGGAGGTCAGAGACGTTGAAGATGGCCAGACGCTGGGCGCGCGTGTCATTGCCGCCGTTGTCGTTGTCGTAGAACGAGACAAGCACGTCGAGCCCGGGAATCGAGGAGTCGGCGAGCACGCCGGGGATATCGGTCGCGTAGCCGATCTGGAAGCCGTCGACCAGTGCGCCGACGCCGACCGCGCCCTGGATCTCGCCCGCGTCGGCGACTTCAGCGCCGAAGCGTGGGCGGATGCTGGTCGTCGGACGCGCCGGGTTATCGATCGCGAAGTAGAAATTGCCGTTGTTGGTGTCGTCGTCGTTGTTCCAACGCTCCGGGCCTTCGCGGCTCTCAAACTCCTGAAGGACGACGCGCTCGCCGGTCTTGGCGTTCACGTACACGCGGCCTGCCATGGCGGTGCGACCCTTGTCGCCGCTGAGTTGCTGACCCTGACCGGCAAGCGACGCGGACGAAGCCACGCTGAACGCGAGGCCGGCGACAGACACAATCCACACAGTCTTCTTCATTGCAATACTCCTCTACCCCAGACACGATTCACACGACACAACGCCCGCGCGGGCGCACAACCCACGCAGCGCAACGTCTCCACGCTACGAATTCGCGGCCTCGCCGCTATCAGTCGATTGCTTGATCGTGCAAATGCCGCCGCCCCACTTTCGCGGCGCGGCGACGCCCATCGATTGGGACGTTCAGCAACCAGCCTCGAAGGCCGTGACGAACGCGTCAAAGTCGGTGAAGTCGAGGAAGCCGTCCTGGTTGAAGTCGGCACTCGGATCGCCGCCCTCGAAGGCGAAGACGAAGTCATCGAAGTCGGTGAAGTCGATGAAGCCGTCGCCGTTGAAGTCGGCGTTGCACGTCTCCGCGCCGTAAAGCACGATCTTGGTGGAGACAAATGGCTGGAAGCCCGCACCACCCGGAGCCACGCCGGCGGACCACGCGGAGTTGGCGGTTCCGACCTGCGTCTGGTGGCCCGCGAGTGCCGCACCCGACGAGTTGAAGACGAGCGGAGCGAAGATCGACCAACCATTCACCACGCCAGACGAGGTGGAGGTGCTGGCGGTGCCGTTGGTGTAGGAGTAGCCGCCCGGGAGCGCGAGCGTCGGGCCGATGGTGCCCTTGGGGCGTGCGGTCTGATTCTGCTGGAAGGCGATGGACCAGCCGAAGTCGAGCTTGCCGTCGCCATCGAGGTCTTGATCGCCGAGCTGGATCTCATTGCCGCCGCTGAGGTCGTAGGTGAGCAGCCAGGTGTTGGCGGTGCCCGAAGTGCCGGGGAGATTGGTGAGGCGGAGGCCCGCATTGGGCGTGGCGCGGGTGTCGTTGTTGGTGACGCTGTTGTCGTTGTCATAGAACCAGATCACGGCGTTGAGGCCGGGCACACGCGAATCGGTGCCGATGCCCTGGATGTCCGACGCGATCGAGATCTGGAAGCCGTCGACGAGCGCGCCAACACCCGGCTGGCCCGCAATGTCGCCGGTGTCGAGGACCTCAGCCCCGAAGCGTGGAATCGAGCTGGTGGTCGAGCGCGTGGGGCTGTCGATGCCAAGGAAGAAGTTGCCATTGTTGACCGAGTCGTTATTGGCCCAGCGCTCCGGACCGGTGCGGCCCGTAAACATGTCCTTGTGCAAAACGACCGACTCACCCGTCTTTGCGTTGACGTACATGGTGCCGGCAAAGACGCTCTTGCCGAAGTCCGCGGCGGAGATCTCCGACGCCCCGGTCGCCGCACTCGCAACGCCGCCGGCGCACAGCGCCAACGTCAGCCCCGTGGTCATGGAATGTGACTTCATCGTGTCGCTCCCTGTCTGTGGTCCGAGATGGACGCAAGAACACATCAATGGCCGACGCGAACGCGACGGCACGCAGTAGGCTCGAAAGTACGTGTTTTGCAGTGTTTGGCTATCACGCGCATGCTCTGAGCACGCGCGTGACAACACTCGCAACCAAACGACAGAGAATCAGGCACTTGTGCCCGCGCACGTTCGCGATATCAGAATCGGGCGCGGCGAAGTGACGAGGCGGCACCGATGCGACCGCCGCCCTGCGCTTCACCGATCGTTCTGACGGCACGGACGGCTTCGATGGCTTTCTCGACAATGTCGTTGTTGTGCCCGCGCCAGGGTCGGCCGTGCTCTGCACGCTCGCGCTGGTCTGCGGCACACGCCGCTGGCGGCGATGAGTCGACGAATCGGCGGCAGATCGTCAACCGACCCACATCATTTGCGCCGTGTGCCACGCATCATTCGAGGCTCGCCGAGGATGATCGCGGGCCTCTCACGCGCAAACCAGAAACCCACCTTCACGCCCGCAGTGCAGGTCGTCGGTATGCGGACTGCTCCGAAGCAGTCGCTCGGCACAGGCACAGACGCACCTCGCCACATAGGCTGCGACTGGAATTGTCTCGGCGGGACAGAATGGCAGCCGAAAGCAACGCCCACGATCATCCGTCCAAAGCGACGGATGATGCGTGGCACAGGCCGTGATCGGGCCACCTGCCGATAGGGCCACCTGCCCCTACGGGGAAACACCCAACTCTTTTGCTGCCGCATACCACGGATCGTCTTGTGAGTCGACGCCCTGCGGCCGGAGCTTCGAGAACAAATCCATTTGAGGCCTCAAGCCGTACAGATACACCCCAACAGTCATATCAACAGCTGATGGATCATAAATTTTCTGAAGTAAGTATGCCTTCGTATCAACAAAAATATCGGCATCCGAGCGTGGTGAACTAGTTCCAACCCGAATATTACCGCTGATACTTAGATTTTCATAGACATCAATCAAGTTTTTTGTGGCGAACTCCTTGACGTCGCCCCTTGAATCGCTCGCAAGCAAAATCAACGCTTCGGTGTACATATGAAAATCTTTCCAGTCGACAAAGTCGTGCCGGACTGCGCCAAGCCGGCGGACGCCTTCGACGTACTGTCGTGTTTTAGAGGCCGCGGGATTGCCGCACCCAGGCGCGGCGATGATCAGGAATGCCGCGAGGATACTCACAAGTCGAGCATTGCGCATCTCGCGTCCCTTCGCATATAGCACGCGCGTCGATCATCCGATGCCCGCAACGCTGAATGCATTCATTGCGCAAGCAGCCGAATCTTGCGCTTGCGCGAACCAAGGTAGCCATCCCGACGGCGCAGCTCCAACAGATCCGAGTCTATTCACTTCCCCTTGAAGAACTTCACCAGCGAGTGGATCGTCACAGCGCGGCCCATGGCGGCGATCGACTCCGTAAGCGGGATGCCCTTGGGGCAGACCTTCACGCAGTTCTGGGCGTTGCCGCAGTCGTTCACGCCGCCGGGGCCCATGAGCACGTCGAGGCGTTCGTCCTTGAGGACTGCGCCGGTGGCGTGTTCATTGAACAGGCGGGCCTGGCTGATGGCGTGGGCGCCGATGAAGGCGGTGTCCCACGCGTTCTTGTCGGGTTCGACGTTGAACTGGGGGCAGGCTTCGAGGCAGCAGCCGCACGACATGCACTCCGAGAGCTTGTAGCGGGTGGACTGGCTGTCGGGGCTTTCGGTGGGGCCGGCGCCGAGGGAGTAGGTGCCGTCGATGGGCACCCACGCCTGCACGCGCTTGAGGTTGTGGAAGAGGCGCGAGCGATCGACCCACAGGTCGCGGATGACGGGGAACTTGCTCATCGGGGCGAGGGTGATGACGTCGCCTTCGCCGGGGGCGTAGTCGTCGATGAGGCACGAACACGACTGGCGCACCTTGCCGTTGATGACCATGGTGCACGCGCCGCAGACTTCTTCGAGGCAGCCCGAGTCCCAGACGACGGGCGCGACGGTCTTGCCATCGGCGGTCACGGGGCTGAGCGCGATCTGCTGCAGGCAGGAGATCACGTTGGCGTTGCGCGGCACCTGGACCTTGAAGTCCTGCCAGTACGAGGGCTTGCCGGGGCCGTCGCAGCGCTGAATGCGGAAGACGACAGTGCGGCCGTCCTTGGCGGCGGCGCGGCGCGCGGCAGCGGACGAGGCGGAAGAACCGGCGGCGTTGGGGGCGAGTGCGTTGATCATGATGCGTACTTCTTCAACAGATGGTCATTCGTACACGCCCTCGCTTGCGCTTTGGGCTGGTGAACTCAATCACTTCAGACGCCGACGGCTTCCTTCTTGGCGGCGGGCTTGTCAACCTTGCCATACGTGCGGGCGGTGGGCGCGATCAGCGACGCGTCCAGCGGCTCGAACGCGATCTTGGTGCCGTTGCTCGCGACGTCGTACTTCGCGACGGTGGTCTTCATGAAGTTCGCATCGTCGCGGGTCGGATAGTCGGTGCGATAGTGCGCCCCGCGGCTTTCCTTGCGCTCCAGGCCGCCCAGCGCGATCGCCTCCGCGATGATCAGCATGTCGCCCAGTGCGCGGGCATAGCTCAGTGCCTGATTGCTCCACGCGGCGTTGTCGCCCAGACGCATCCGCGACGCACGCTCGCGCAGTTCGCCAAGCTTCGCAAGGCACTGCTTCAGACGCGCCTCGGTCTTCACGACCGTGCTCGCGGCGGTCATCTCGTCGCCCATCTCCTTGCCGATCTGATACGGATTCGTCGCCGGGTCCGGCGCCTTGCCGCTCTGACAGGTGGCCACGAGACGATCAAAGCGATCCTGCTCGGCCTTGGCGGCGGCATCGAACGACGCGGCGGGCATGGCCGCGGCTTCGTTCTTGCTCGGCGCTTCGTTCTTGATGTAGTTCACGACCGACACGCCGCTGAACAGGCCGTCGAAAAGACACGAGAGCAGCGCGTTCGCGCCCAGGCGATTCGCACCGTGGAACGCGAAGTTCACCTCGCCGAAGGCGTACAGCCCCGGGATGTTCGTCATCATGTTCGTCGGCGCGCCGTACTGCATGCCCTGACCGATCTCGGCGTTCAGCGGGGCGCGGCTGCCGGACTTGTGCTTGCTGCGCGCTTCGGTGGGCTGATACGAGCCGGGGACGAACTGCGTCCACAAGCCGCCCATCGAGTAGTGCACGGCGGGGAAGATCTTCATGGGCGTGAAGCGCGGGTCTTCACCCACGAACTTCTCATAGATCTCCAGAATGCCGCCGAGCTTCTTGGTCAGGTACTCGGGGTCGCGATGCGTGAGGTCGAGATAGACCTGATTGCCGCCGCCGACGCCCAGACCCTGATTGACGCAGATGTCGAAGATCTCGCGCGTCGCGATGTCGCGCGGCACGATGTTGCCGTAGGCCGGGTACTTCTCTTCGAGGAAGTAGTACCGCTCAGCATCAGGAATGTCGCGCGGTGGACGATTGTCGCCGGCCTTGCGCGGCACCCACACGCGCCCGCCCTCGCCACGCGCCGACTCGCTCATCAGACGCAGCTTGTCCGCGCCGGGGATCGCGGTCGGGTGGACCTGGATCATCTCAGGGTTGCCATAGTGCGCGCCTGCCTGATAACAGCGGGCGGCTGCCGCGCCGGTACAGATGATGCTGTTCGTGCTCTTGCCGAAGACAAGCCCGTTGCCACCCGTCGCCATCACCACGGCGTCAGCGCGGAACGAGCGGATCTGCATCGTGCGCATGTCCTGAGCGACGATGCCGACGCAGCGCCCGGATTCGACGATCGGGGCGAGGAACTCCCAGAACTCATACTTGCTGACGCTGCCTTCGCTCTCATAGCGACGGGTCTGCTCATCGAGGGCGTAGAGCAACTGCTGGCCGGTGGTCGCGCCGGCAAAGTGCGTTCGCTTAAAGAGCGAGCCGCCGAAGAGGCGCAGGTCGCGTCGGCCCTCGGCGGTGCGATTGAACGGCACGCCCATGCGATCCAGGAGGTCGATGATCTTGGGGGCCCAGTTGGCCATCTCGAGCACGGGGTGCTGATCGGCGAGGAAGTCGCCGCCGTAGATCGTCTCGTCGAAGTGCTCGTACTCGCTGTAGCCCTGCTGGCGTGCGACTTCGTTGCAGGCGTTGATGCCGCCTTGGGCGCACACGCTGTGCGAGCGCTTGACGGGGACCATGCTGAAGAGATCAACCTGCACGCCGGCCTCGGCGATGCGAACCGTCGCCGCCAAACCCGCCAACCCGCCGCCAACCACGATCACGCGATGCGCCATACGTCACGTCCTTCGCAAGGCCGGTCGAGCCGACCAAATCTCTCGTCTTTCTCTTCGCTGGATTGCCCTGTCCGATTCACCCCACTGCTGTCTTGTGTGGCGTAACCGCCGTCAAGGTCCGAGTTTGGGGGCGGCGTTGGTGTTCAGGGCCGACTCCGTCAGTGCCGACTTGCCGTGCATCTGGAGTTCGATGTCCTTGGCCTTGGCCGGGTCGATGGTGAGGGCGCCAAAGAGAGACGCCCAGCCCGCGAGCATCAGGCCCGCACCCAGCCCCGCGCAGACATAGCCCCAGCGCTGCTGGGCCTTCTGGCTGACGGTGAGGCCCCAGGTGATCGCGGCGGTCCACAGGCCGTTGGCGAAGTGGAAGATCAGCAGCGAGACGCCCAGGAAGTAGAACAGGCCGACCACGACGTCCCAGCCCATCGAACCGCCGCGCAGCGCGGTGGCGAGGCTGGAGGCGGCGAACTGGCTGGTCCACTGCGTGCCGTCGGGCACGAGGAACGACCAACCCCAGCGGAGCGTGGCAACGTGGTAGAAGATGAAGAAGATGCCGACGTATCCGCTGGTGCGCTGCAGGCGATAGCGGAAGTTGGACTGGTACTGATAGCTGCCGGTGTTGGCCTTGCCGCTCAGGGCGTACATCACGCCGAGGATCGAGTGGAACGCGATCGAGGCCCACAGCGTGATCTCGATGAGCACCAGATGCGGCACCTGCTCATTGATCCAGGTCACTTCCTTCTGGAAGTAGGCGATGCCACCCTCGGCGAGGGACACGCCGTCGGCCCCGAAGGGATAGTGAGCGCCCTCGCCACGCAGGCCGAACTTGCCCCACGCGAGCGAGGAGTTGGTGACCAGGTGGGCGATGAGGAAGACGCCGATGGGCAGGATGCCCGTCAGCGAGTGCAGACGCCGGAGCAGAAAGTGATGGCGCTCAAAGAAGCCCTTGGGGGCGGCAGGAGCAGTCGGAGTGTTGGACACGTGGCCTTCCCTTGCTGAACGTCAGAGAACCGTCGCCCCGACACAGGCCCGCAAGAACACGGGGACGGGGGAGTAAGGGAAGTCTACGTCGGCGAGGGACGCGCACCCAGCGGCCCGCGGGACCGACCCAAAAACAACCGAGGAGCCTTGCGGCTCCCCGGTGATTGAACTCAGTTGAAGACAGGGTCCCGCGCCGCGATCACTGATCGTGGCCGACGGTCTCGGGCAGGTCGTGGCCGGCGTCGCGGAGGGTCTTCTCTCGCTTCGCCATTTCCAGGTCGTGGTCGACCATCATGCCCGCGAGCTGCTCGACGGTGGTCTGCGGCTCCCAGCCGAGCTTGCGCTTGGCCTTCGTCGGGTCGCCCAGGAGCAGGTCGACTTCGGCGGGGCGCAGGTAGCGCTGGTCGAACTCGACGTAGTCCTTGTAGTCCAGCCCGACGTGGCTGAACGACAGTTCGCAGAACTCGCGAACGCTGATCGTCTTGCCGGTGGCGATCACGTAGTCATCGGGCTTGTCCTGCTGGAGCATCATCCACATCATCTTCACGTAGTCGCCGGCGAAGCCCCAGTCACGCTTGCTGTCGAGGTTGCCCAGGAAGATCTTGCTCTGCAGGCCGAGCTTGATGCGGCCCACGGCACGGGTGATCTTGCGGGTCACGAAGGTCTCGCCGCGGCGGGGCGACTCGTGGTTGAACAGGATGCCGCACGAGGCGTGCAGGCCGTAGGACTCGCGATAGTTGACGGTAGCCCAGTGCGCCATCATTTTGGCGCAGGCGTAGGGCGAGCGCGGGTAGAAGGGGGTGGTTTCCTTCTGGGGCGTCTCGACGACCTTGCCGTACTGCTCCGAAGACGAGGCCTGGTAGTAGCGGACCTGCTGGCCGCTCTCCTGCTGGAACTCGCGGACGGCCTCGAGCAACTTCAGTGCGCCCATGCCGACCGACTCGGCGGTGTAGATGGGCATGTCGAACGACACGCGGACGTGGCTCTGCGCGCCGAGGTTGTAGACCTCGTGCGGGCGGACGAGCTGCATGATCTTGCTGAGGCTGTTGGCGTCACAGAGGTCGCCGTAGTGCAACTTGAGGCGGCCGCCGGTCTGGTGGGGGTCCTGATAGACCGAGTCGATGCGACCGGTGTTGAAGGACGAAGAGCGGCGGATGATGCCGTGGACTTCGTAGCCCTTGCCGAGCAGGAACTCAGCGAGGTAGGAGCCGTCCTGACCGGTGATGCCGGTGATCAGCGCGCGACGGGGTGCAGACGTGGACATGAATGCGGTTCCTGTGTTCGCCCGGCGCCGCCTTGGCCGCGGGGCATGCGATCTGAAGCCACCCGGCGAACCGGATCGCGCGAACGCGAAGCCCGGGCCGCCCCTCCCCTCCGACGCCGGTCCCGGTTACAGGACCTGACGCAGGGTCGAAAGGATATGCCTCTATCGGCTCGCGACGGCCCGCAAGTGAGGCCGCGCAGGCGCGAAGACGTGATGAAGAGACGTCAGAACGCGCCGCAGAGTGATCCAGCTGCGAAGCGACCCTTGGAAAAACCAAACACGCCCGCCTCTGGGCGACTTGGCGGCTCGACAGATGTGATGCCGCGTTTACCTCTGGCCCGGGGCGAGATCCTCAAGCCGGGGCTTGAGCACATCGAACGTGCCCGCCGGGGCATCGTGCGTGACCTTCCAGCCTGTCATCGCGGCAAAGCCCAACGCCATCACAAGCGGCAGCCACCGCAGCGTGCGGCCGATGCCGCCGGGCTGTGCGGGGTTGGGGTCCGGCACGAGCGCACACGCAAGCGCGAGGAACATGAGGGCGAAGGGCTCGTTGTAGCGTTGCCAGAGCTGGTAGCTCGCGGCTTGGGCCGCGGTGAACGCCAGCAACGTCACGAGCAACACCCACCCCATGCCGGGCCGGGCCTTGGAGGAAGCCGTGAGCAGTGCAGCCAACACGACCGCCCCAAGCGGCGCAAGCACGACGAAGATGGGTGCGGTGTGTCCGGCGAGCACGGGCAGACGCTTGGAGACGTCCCACAGCACGCCCGCCCAGCGTCCGGCCTGCTGGTCGTAGGTGGTGGCAGGCACGATCGCCAGACCCAGCCCAACCACGGCCGCGGCGGGGACAGCCCATCGCCAGGTGCGGTGGAGATCGCGCAACGCAGGCCACCACCAGCGGGCGAACACGACGCTCAGGCCGCCGATGAGGGAAAGCAGGAAGGCGGGTGCCGCGGGGTTGATGCCGCTGGCGTGGAACTCCTTGAACATCGGCGGCGTCAACCCGCCCCAAAGCCGCGCGAACGCAGCGAGCACGCCAAACGCGGGGAGCGTGAAGGCAAACGCGATCACTGCCGCCCTTACGCGCGAGGAGAGTGCGACGGATGCGCCCGCGCGCACCGGCGGATGCACGAACGCGGCGATCCAGAGCGGGGCCGCGGCCCAGATGTGGATCTGGCGTGTGAAGACCAGCGCTGCCAGTGCAACGCCGCCGAGCGCAAGACTCCCCCACGTCTGGGTGTCGCGAAGGGCGACGGCGAGAACCAGCAGCACGCCCAGCCAGCCCGCGTTATCCGGGAGCAGATACGCGCCGCTGACGAAGACGTAGAGCGACGCGGCAAAGGGGGCGGCGAGCAGCAGCGCATCGAGCGGGCCGCGGCGACGGGCGGCAAAGCCAGCGAGCGTCGAGATGAGACGCAGCGAGAAGAGCAGGCCCGCGAGCTGGAGAGCTGGCGTGGCGGCGTTCACCCAGCGCGCGACGGTGGCGAGCACGATGTGATAGCCGGGCGTGGTGGCCGAGAGATAGTCGGAGAAGTCAAAGGCGGGCCACTGCTGGGCGAAGGTGCGGATCGCGGGCTCGTGGTAGTTGATCATGTCGGACGCGGCGCGTCCGTTGCGATTGCCGCTGAAGATGACCAGACACGCGCCGACGGCGAACGCGAGCGCCAGCCATGACCCGCCGCCGAAGAGGCGTTGGGAAAGGCCGGGCGAATCGGGATTCGAGCCGCGGCGCGATGTGGTGGCATCACTCATGCGAGATGCGAGTGTACCTCGCAGGCCACGACCCGCGGCACGTGCTCACTTGCGGCCGCCAAGACGGGCGATGGTCTCAAAGAAGGCCTTGCCCTGCTCCGGCGTCGGGCGCTGATACCAATCCGCACGCCAGTCGTTGAAGTAGAGCGCGTTCTGACGCGGCTGACCCGCGGCCTTGCCTGTGTGCCAATCGCCGGCGCAGTTGAGCACCGGCCAGTCGCGCTGCTGCTCCATCGCGGTCGTCACAACCTTGGCGACGGCGTCGGGACGAACAAAGAGCGGCGGGCCTTCGGCAAACGCCATGATTGCCCCGGGGAAGTACTCGTAACTGGTGCCAAAGACACGCCAGGTGGGCTGGAAGTTGGTGGTCGCGTCGGTGGAGTTGCGATCAGATGGACAGATCCACGGATCGCCGGACTTGAAGAACGTGCCGCTGGTGTCGGCGGTATCGCGAACGGGGAAGGGCGCGTCGACGAAGTCCTTGAGCACGTCGATGAGCGATGGGTCGCCGCGGGTTGGGAAGTTGGGGTCCAGCGGACGCGAGAGCTGGAGCACATAAGGGAGCGTGCCCTTGCCCTGGTTCATGTAGAGCTGGATCGACGCGCCCATGGAGCGGAGGTTCACAAGGCACTTGACGCGGCGGGCGCTCTCGCGCGCCGAGCCGATCGCGGGCGTCAGGATCCCGATGAGCAGCGCGATGATGGAAATGACCACCAGCAGCTCGATGAGCGTGAACGCAACACGAAACGAAACGATGTGGTGAGACGGTCGCGGCATCGACGGGTTCCATCCAGAGACGCGGACATGCTACACGGGCGCGGGCGACCGCAGTCGCGGAACGCCGAAGACTTCGCCCAAATCGATGATCCGGACGCGGGCGGCGTACGCTGGACGCATGAAGAACTTCGGCGGATGGCTGATGCTCGGCGCGGCGCTCGTTCCGTTTCTCGGCGCGTGTCAGGCCGGCCCCAAGGAGAAGGAAACCACGATGGCCGCGACGACGCGAAACGCCCAGGATATGACCCCCGGCATTCGCTTTGTATCGATCGCCGTCGGCGGCGAGACGTCGAAGTATGCGATCTATGTGCCCCGCGACTATGACGCGTCCAAGCCGTGGCCGCTGATCGTGTTCCTCAACGGCGCGGGCGAGTGCGGCACGGACGGGCAGCGGCAACTGACGCAGGGGCTGATGCCCGCGATCCTCAACAAGCCTCAGGAATGGCCCTTTGTGGTGCTCTTCCCACAGAAGCCGGATCAGAAGTCCAAGTGGGAAGACCATGCGCCGATGGTGCTGGCGATGATCGATAACGCCCTGCGCACATTCACGATCGATGCAAGCCGCGTCTATCTGACCGGGCTGTCGCAGGGCGGGCACGGCACGTGGGCGATCGGCTCGATGCATCCCGAGCGATTCGCCGCGCTGGCCCCGGTGTGCGGCTACGGCCGCCCCGAGTCGATCGCGCCCGGACTGTCGGGCATGCCGATCTGGGCGTTCCACGGCACGATGGACAAGGTCGTGCTGCCCGAGCAATCAGAGAAACTCGTCGAGGCGGCACGCGCCGCCGGGGCGAATGCCTCACTGACGCTCTATCCGGGCGTGGACCACAACTCTTGGGACAAGGCCTATCGGGATGAGAACCTGGGCCGCTGGTTCCTCAGCCATGTGAAGCCCGCCCGCTAACTGAGGAAGAAAACCCGGCGTTTTCGCATGTCGGCGCGTGAGTCACGCGCGGCGATCGCGTTGTTGCACTGCGGCCTCCCGGCGATGGGCGCGGGCGGCGTGTGTGCGGCAGTCAACGCGAGGAGTTTGGTCATGCGTGCGACGGGAACGACGACGGTGTGTGCGGCAATGGCACTTGGTCTGGCGTGCGGCTTGACGAGCAGTCGGGCCTTGGCGACAACGTACAACTGGGTGACGTGGAACACGATCTCGCCGCAGGCCGTGGCCGCGAACACATCGCTGGGCACGCTGTCGGTCGTGACTTCTTCGCCGCAGACGGTGCTGCCCAACTGGGGCATCACCTTCAACAACGTGTCATTCACCCCGGTAGTGGCGCAGTCGGCGGCGGTGCAGAGCGGCTTCAACAACACGCCGTGGAACTTCGTGGTGAACTTCACAGGCGTGGCGAACACCGCCGGCGTCGTCGTGGGCCTGGGCAACTTCGGCTACGGGCCGGGGTATCCGGGCTATCGCCTCAAGGCGTTCGACAAGTCGGGCAACCCGATGTCGCTGACGCAGCTTGGCATCATCGGCTCGTGCGACCACACATGGAACTTCAACGGCACACAGTTCAACGACAACATCGCGCTGAACACCACCACCGGTGACTTTGTCATCACGCAGGTCGCAGGGCTGAACCAGAACAACTCCGACATCCTGCTCATGAGCATGCCCAGCAACCTGGGATGGCTCGACGTCTCAACCATCGGCCCGGCCAACGGCGACACGATCAACGTGGTCGTCGCGGTGCCCGCGCCCGGCGGAGCCGGACTCGCGGCGATGTGCGGATTGGTGGCGTTGCGCCGGCGTCGGCGCTGAACAGCGTGGCCGCGGTGCTGGGCACTTCTTCCGATTACTTCTTGTAGTACGCCAGATTGACCTGGATGTACTTGTTCCACTCGGCGGGGAGGTCTTCCTGCGGGAAGATCGCCTTGACCGGGCACTCATCGACGCACAAGCCGCAGTCGATGCAAGTGTCCGGGTCGATGTAGAGCTGGTCGGTGGTGCCGAAGTCGCCTTCGTTCTTGGTGGGGTGGATGCAGTCAACCGGACACACCTCAACGCAGGAGGTGTCCTTGGTTCCGACGCAGGGCTCGGCGATGATGTGAGGCATAGACGCAAACGCTCCGAAGGCGGCGGACTGCCGCGGCAAACGCATGGTAGCCGCGTCGCGCTCAGTCGCCAGCGGTTGCATCGGGCGACGCCGAGGGCAGCCCGCGCAGATCAGGCTCATACCGCACCGCCGCGTCCAGATCGTGGGTCCGCAGCACGCTCGTGATCCCAAGACGCTTGGCCAGGCGGGTCGTGACGGCATCGGACGCGCCGCTGACGAGGGCATTGAACCCCCCGGCGGCCGCGGCGGCATCGAGGATCGGCCCCAGGTCATCGTCGCTGGGACGACCGACGAGCAGCACGCGGAACGCTCGCGTCTCGGCCGTGGCGGGGACGTCAATCAGCAGCGTCATCGGCGTGACGGGATCACCCGCGGCAGGCGTGAGCACGCTCGCGCGACAACGGCCAAGCGCGAAGACGTCGCCCGCGACGAGCGGATGGATCGTGACGCGCTGCGCCTGCAGATCGCGGACGAGATGGCCCCAGAGCAAGTTGGGCTCGCGTGCCGCACGGGTCATGGCCCACGCCGGAAGTGCTGCCTGCTGCGCGACCAGCCCGCGGGCGGCATCGGGCACGCCGAGCGCGACCGCATGAACGCCGCTGCTGGCGACGATCATGTCGAGACGCCACGCGCCAAGCGAGCGGCAGGCATCGGGGATGCGCCGGAGGCCGACATCACTGACGCCGCCGGCATCAAAGAGCATGGCCTGACCATGACTGCGGATGAGGGTCGCGCTGCCGTCGGGACTCGCGATGGCGTCAAATCGCAGGTCGATCTGGCGTTGCGTGCGGGCATCGAGGAACCACGCCCCGAGCAACCACCCGCCGAGGCCGAGCACGAGCGCGATGAACATGCCGCGGGCGTGGCGCGAGCCGCGGCCAAACCATCCGGCGACAAGCAGCGCCGCGGCGGCGGCCCAGAGGGACGACACGGGCGGGACGCGCACGGCGGTCGCGGGCCACGAATCCATCATGTGCGCGAGCCACATCGTGAAGTCCGCGGCCCAGCGCAACGGGGCGGCGACCACCGCGGCCGCGTTGGGCGAGACGATGCCCACGGCGAGCGTGATGTAGCCGAGAACGAGTGCAAGCGTGAGCGGCAAACCGACGACAACGCTGGCAATCGCCGCCCATGGGTTCACAACGCCCACGCCCGCCATCACGATCGGCGTGCCCACGCCCCAACAGAGCAGCGATGCGCTGAGGGTCTCGCGCGTGTTGTCCCACACGCGGCGCCAGAGTGGTCGCGGCGAGTCGGGACTGACGCGAAAAAGACGCTCACCAAAGACACGATCAAACGCCCGCGCGCCGACCCAGACGAGCGCGGCCGTGAGCGCGAACGTGAGCTGAAAGCCGATGGACCACATTTCCACCGGTCGCACGAGCACAATCAGCCACGCCGCCCACGCCAGGAGCGTGACGCGGTCGTAGCGGCGGCCCAGCACCTCGCCCGAGAGCACGGCGATGGTCAGGACGCCGGCGCGAATGACGGGGGACGAGGCGGGGACGACGGCCATGTACGCCGCGACGAGGAGCATGACGAGAACCGATTCGAGTCGGCCGCGTTCGCCGGTGAGGCGCAGCGCGGTGAGGGCGAGCCAAGCCATGACGCTGAGGTGAAAGCCGCTGATCGAAAGTGCGTGCGCAAGACCAAGGCGGGTGAAGGTGGGCGCGACGTCGCCGCCGGGCTGGTTGGTGGGTGTACCGCGGCCCAGAACGAGGTCGAGCATCAGGGCGCGGCTTTCTTCGTCGGCGCGTTCGCCGGTGTGCGGCAGGGCCGCATCGAGCGCGGCGAAGCAGCGATCTTGCAGCGCGGCACGGATGTGGAGCCACCACGCACGAACACGCTGCGCGCCCTGCTGTTCCAGCGTGCGGATCTCGCCGCGATCACGCAGGCGCATCGTGCCGACGTGTTCTGGCATGGAGGAGGGCGCGTCCGGCGGGCCAGCGGAAACGGTCGGGCGGAACAAGCCGCGCACCTGGATGATGTCACCCGCAACAAGGCCGAGCGGCTCGGGGCCTTCGACCACGACGCGGAGCGAGCCGGACGCGGGGACGGGCGCTGCCGATGCCTCGCCAGCGTTGCTTGGCAAGACACCAGAGAGATCCAGGCGAAGGGTTTGATCGGCGCTGGAGAAACGAAAGGCCGCGAGCGCGCCACGCGGCGGCGGCGTGAGTGCGGGCGCTTCGACGACGCGGCCGCGAACCGTGATCAGTGATTGCTGCGGCACAAGCACGCGAAGGTCGCCATCGCTGAGCCTGTGCAGGCGGACGTTGGTCCACAACCCTGAGACACAGAGCGACCCAAGCAGGAATGCAACCGCGCTGACGCGCGACATGCCGCGGATGCTCGCGATGAGAGCGAAAGCAAGCAGCGGCAGCGCGGCAGCGCCCCACCACCACGCATCGACACCGACAAGATGCCACGAGGCGATGGAACCGAGGCACCAACCAGCGAGCGCGAGGCAGACGCGCATGCGGGCGGGCGGCCCGAACATGCCGCGGCTGGCGGACGCGGAACTTGGGTTGGTGTCTTCGACGTGCTTCAACGCAGAGCCCACGGAAGGGTGTCCAGCGAGAGCCTAACACGCCCCGTGAAGCACGACGTGTCCGAGAAGTGTGGCACGCCCGCCCCGGCGGTTCCCCTGATTCGAGGTTGTTGCCGCGAAGGGCGTGAAAACCGCTTGGGGATTGGGTGAACGTGCGGTACGCTTGCAGGATCGCGCGGCTCCCATGGGCGTGGCCGCGCTGAACGCCTGTTCGCCTCGATGCATCAACCACTGACTTCTCGCCGGGGGGCAGAAGAAGGATCGCCCATGCCACGCGCCTTAACCATGCATGCCGCGGCTCTGCCGCTGACGCTCGCGGTGTCGACATTCCTCGCGACGCGCGCCCACGCACAGTTCGACGGCAGCGTCAATGTCGGACTCCTGAGCCACACGGCCTTCACCGATCGCCGCCCCATTTGCCCCGTCAATCGCCAGTCGTTCAATGTGCTCTTTCAGAGCGGCGCAAACGATTTGACCGCCGCACGCGTCGGTGTCGACCAGAACGCCGACGGCACGATCGACACGTGGGTGAACGCGACCAAGACCGGCACACGCGGCGTGTATGACCTGTGGCAGGCGAGCGTGCCCGCGAGCACCGCCGCACGTCAGGCCTATGTCATCGAAGGCCAAGACGGCGCAGGCCGCGGCTATCTCACCAGCAGCGGCACAAGCGCGACGCTGCCGACGAGCGGCCTGTGGACGATGGACTACGACACGCTCGAACACGCGCCGCTGGGCGCAACCCCCATCAGCGGCGGCACCGTCTTCCGCGTGTGGGCCCCCGGCGCAACCACCTGCACCGTCCGCGGCACGTTCAATGCATGGGGCCAGACCACCATGACCAAGCGCGGCGAGTACTTCGTCGCCAATGTGCCCGGCGCGGCCGCCGGCGCGTCGTACAAGTACTTCTTCAACAACAGCACCTGGAAGCCCGACGCGCGGGCCAAGTACCTCGACAACACCAACAGCTACAACAGCATCGTCGTCGATCCGCTGGCCTATCAGTGGCAGATGCCTGACTTCGTGCCCGCGAGCCGTGATCGCTGGGTCGTCTATCAACTCCACGTCGGCTCGTTCTCCGGCCTCAACGACCCCAAGGGTTCGTTCACGCGCCAGGGCAAGTATCGCGAGGTCGGCGATCGCGCCGACCACCTGCAAAGCCTCGGCATCAACGCCGTCATGCTCAATCCGATCAACGAGTTCCCCGGCTCGGCGAGCGGGGGATACAACGGCATCAGCATGTGGGCCTTTGAGAGCACCTACGGCACGCCGGACGACCTCAAGTACATGATCGACAAACTGCATCAGCGCGGCATCGCGGTGATGCTCGATGTCATTTGGAACCATTTCGGCACGACCGACAACTACTTGTGGAACTACGACACGACGCAGATCTACTTTGACTCCCCCACCGCGGTCGATACGCCGTGGGGCGCGCAAGGCAATGTCGATCGGACTGGAGTCTTCTCTTACTTCCTCGACAGCGTCGATCACGTGCTGGGCGAGTACAAGATGGACGGCTATCGCCAGGACGCGCTGTATGAACTCACGGGCAAGACTCAGGCGATCGCGGGCCAGAATCTCATCAAGGCCCAGATGGAGCGCGTCCGCCGCCGCTACACCAGCGCTCACATCCTCGGCGAGATCTACGACAACAGCGCGTGGAACACCGGGCCGACCGGGCTCAACATGGACGGCCAGTATCACGAGGCGTTCAAGAACCCGATGCAGAGCGCGATCAGTGCGGCAGCGTCGGGCGACCCCAACATGTCGTCGCTCGCCGCGGCAATCGACGGCTCCGGGCCGTTCGTATTCGGCGATCGCGTGCTGAACTACTTTGAACTGCACGACGACGCGTGGCCGGTGAATAACTCCGCCCGCGCCGTCAAGGAGATCGACACCACCACGCCGCACGATGACCGCTACGCCAAGGGCCGCACCAAACTCGCCAACGGCGTCACGCTGCTGGCCCGCGGCATGCCCGCGATCCTGCAAGGCACCGAGTGGCTCGAAAGCAACGGCTGGGAAACCGAGAAGATCGACTGGAACAAGAAGAACACCTATTCGGGCATCTTCAAGTTCTATCAGGACATGATCCGCCTGCGCACCACGATCCCTGCGCTCTTTGCCAACAGCACGACCAACGTCTACCACACCAACGAAGCCAGCAACGTCATCGCATTTGAGCGCACCGGCACCGACGGGCGCTCGTTCGTGGTGGTCGCAAACTTCTCGAACACCAACTACACCAGCTACGTGCTCGGCCTGCCGCGCTCGGGCAACTGGGGCGTGCTCATCAACAGCGAGGACACGCAGTACCAAGGCATCGGCCAGGGCACGATGCCCGGCTGCGTGACGGTTGAGAACATCAGTTCGATGGGCTACGCACAACGGACAACGCTGAGCCTGCCGCCGCACGGCTTGCTGGTGCTGCAGAACCAGCCCGAGTACGCGACGATCACGCTCACGCAATCGCCCAGCGGCACGCTGTGCGTTGGTGCACCCGCGACCTTCGGCGTGAACGCCACCGGCTTCGGGCCGTTCACCTATCAATGGTCGCGCGACGGCATCGCCGTCGTCGATGAACCCGGGCGCGTCAGCGGCAGCGCGACGCCGACGCTGAACATCGCCGCGATCACGCCGGGCGATGCGGGCCAGTATGTGTGCGTGGTGACGCGTTCATGCCAAGGTCAGAGCAGCCCGGCGGCCGCGCTGAGCATGTGTGCCGCCGACTTCAACTGCGATGGCTTCCTCGACTTCACCGACTTCGACGCCTTCGTCAGCGCGTTCGAGAACGGCACGGCAAGCGCGGACTTCAACGCCGACGGCTTCCTCGACTTCACCGACTTCGACGCCTTCGTCGGCGCGTTTGAGTCGGGGTGCTAAAGCGCTCGGGGCGTCACGTCGTCACTTGTCAGCGGCAGGTCCGCGCCCACGGCACGCTTGAGAGGCTGGCCCAGCACACCATCAAGCAGGAACGGGGCCAACCCCGTGCCCGGACGCTTGATCGTCAGGTCAGCGCGGGTCAGCACATGACCCGCGGCAAGGTCGCGCGTGGCGACGAGCGACTGACGCGAGACATGACGGACATCCTGTTCCAGCTCGCGTGCGGCCTTGATGAGCGGGCCGCGGGCCTCGAACGCGCGGCGGGTGATTGAAACGTAGCGTGCAAAGCCCTGTGCATCGAGACTGGCCGCGTGATCCGGGCCCTTAGCCGAGCGATCGTGCGTGAAGTGTTTCTCGAGAATCGACGCGCCCGCCATGACGGCCAGCGCGCCGGTATCAAGCTCCGCGGTGTGGTCGGAATAGCCGACCGGCCCGGCGTATCGCTGACGCAGAGCATGCACGCCGCCCAGCGCGGCTTGCTGGATGGGCGTGGGATAGCTGCTGACACATTGAAGCACGCCGAGGCGCGTGTGCAGGTCTGACTCGGACGTCGTGCGCTGGCGCAGCCAGTCGATCGCGCGAACGACCTCTGGCTCATCTGCGGCCCCGGTGCTGACGATCAGCGGTTTGCCGGTCGCGAACATCGCCTCCAGCAGCGGGCGATTGATGACGTCCGGACTCGCCGACTTGTACATGTCCCACGCCAATTGTTCGGCCTCGGCCACAAGTTCAACGCTGAAGACTGTCACGATCGCAAGCATGCCGCGACTGTGGGCAAGTTCGACGGCGGGCTTCATCTGCTCGGCGGAAAGTTCGAGGCGGCGCAGCATCGCGAGCGGATCGGTCTCGCCCGCGCCAGCCTGATACTTGGCCAGCCGCGACGCCTTGCTCATGAGCGTGTCGGCACGGAACAACTGAAACTTGACGGCATCGGCTCCGGCATCGGCCGCGGCACGCACCATCTCCATCGCGCACTCAACCGAGCCGTCGTGATTGACGCCCAACTCGGCGATGATGAGCGGAGTGCCGTCGCGCGTCAGAGAGCGTTGGCCCGCGTGAGGGACGCCGTTTGCAGTGGTCATCGACGGGCCTCCGTGTCGCGCTCGCGGAGGATCGCCTCGGCGACAAGCATGTCGATGCGTGAGTCGATGTCGACCACGGAACCCTCCGGGTTGATGATGCCGCGCCGCTCGCGCCCAAAGAACGCATGCGGTCCCGGCGCGACGCCGGGCACTTGGAGCATCAGGGCGCGACGCGTCAGCGCGATGACCGCGCCATCGGGGATGAACGCGGGCGGCAGGTCCTGGCGGCGGAACACGCCGTGGTTGAGAATGTCGCCTTCCCACGGCCGGACGCTGCCGTCGTCATCGAGACGCGCCGTCCACCACGGGTGATACTTGCCCACGGGCTGATACGACTGCACGCTGTCGCAGCCGGTTGAGCTCAGCACATCGAGGGCGCGGCTGATGCAGTCCGTGGGACGCACAGGCGCGTTACCGTAGAGAAGCACGATGGGGGCGTTGTCCGGCAGCGTGCCGCTCGCCGCCTCGTACTGACTCACCGCGTCGCGGGCGGCGTCATCAACACGCGCGGTGTCATTGGCCAGCAGCGGCGGGCGAGGAATCGTCCCGAAGCCGTCGTCGCGCGCGATGCTCGTGAGTTCGGCATCGTCAGTGGAGAGGGCAACAACGCCGACGCCGCGGGATGCGCGGGCGGCGCGCAGCGTCCACAGCACGCAAGGCACGCCCGCCACGGGTAAGGCGTTCTTGCGGGGCAGACCCTTGGAACCGCCCCTCGCCAGCACGATCGCAAGTGCGTTCACGCGCTCGCTCCCATCGGTGCCGCGGGCTTGGGCTCGATCGCGGAGCCGAACGCGCGGCCTGCATCGCACCAGGCACGCAAGGCCTGTTCAGCGTGCTCCGCGTGCCCGAGAGGCGTGCCGCGCGCGTCGCACAGCATGCCGTCGGCCCGCAACCGCAGCACACCCGATTCGCGCCACGCGCGCGGGGCGCGGGGCACGTCAATCGGTTCGATGCGCTCTCCTGTGATCGCGGTGGGCATGGGATCAATGATCGCGCACCCGGCCTCGTGCGTCCAGCGGTCGTAGAACGATTCGATCTCTTCGTAGACGGCGTCGCAGCGGGTGATCCGCGGCACGATCCACGGCTGGGGCAGTCCGCCGTCGGACAAGCCGCGCAGTGCGAGCAGTCGCGCGACGTTGGTCTTGACGCGGCCCATCGCGTCCAAACCCGTGATCGCCGAGTAGGTCTCGGCCTTCTCGGCCAGGACATCAACGCTCAGCACATCGATCGGCACATCGCGGCACTCATCGAGCAACGCATCAACCCGCGATGCGTCACAGTTCAGATCCGTGCGGACATGGATCGCACCAACGCCCGACGCGGCGCAGTGACGCACCAGCGCGATGAACTCCGGCGCGAGGAGCGCGTCGCCGCGCCCGCTGAACGACACGGCGACACTCGATCGCTCGGGGCCGAGGGCCTCCAGCACGCGCTGAAGATGGGTCTGCGAAAGATCGACAATGGACGCCGCGGCGTCGCCGGAGATGTTCATCCAGCGACCGCGCAGGCCTTGACCCACACCCAAGCGCCGCGTGGTTGCTTCGATGAGCAGTTCGCGAGGTGTCGCAACAGCGGGCGGCGCGGCACGCACGATCGCTTCGGCGTCGACTTCAAGCCCACGCGTAGCCAACTCAGCACCCAACTCCACACCCAACTGCGAAAGCACCGCCGTGCACGTATGGATGCCGCCCGGATCATCGGCGATGAAGCGGCGGTAGGCGTCGCGAACGGCGGGCGGCACAAGCACGCACGATGGCTTGGCGATCGGATCAACCTGCGGGAACACCGGGAGATAGCCCAGAATCGCACCGAGCGACGCGAGCGGCCCGAGGCCGCGAGCGTTCTTGGCGATCTCGTCGGCGAGCGAGCGCGACACCAGACCGGGACACAGTCCGGGCGCGGCCTGCGTGAAGACGAATCGATAGTTACTGCCGTCTTCGCGATGCCGTGCGATTACGCGATCGGTCAGCACCGGATCAACCAGCGGCCAATCCGGGCCGACCAGCACGGCGGCGTCGATCGCGTGCTCGTTCATCACGCGCGAGAAGAGCACAGGCTCAAAGCATTCGTCAAACACCGAGAGGTTCGCAACGCCGCCACGCCACGACGCGCGGCTGAACACTCGAGCGCGCAGGGCGTGTGCGCGGGCCTTCAGCGGCGGTGCAGCCACGCTGACGACGCGCACGCGCTGGCTCGCCGCGTGAGGGCCGAGCAAATCGCGCACGCGACCGGGCTCATGCGTCACAAGCGTGATGCCGTCGAGCTCGCGCGACTGCAGCAAGCGGGTCACAGTGAGCGCGAGCGCGTTCCCCTTTCCCACGGCGGACGCCGGCAAGCGAGAAGCATCACGAATCAGATCTCGCGCGAGATCGCGAGCAACGCCCATGGCGCCGATGCGGGTGTCGACGGGGATGATGGCCTCGACGCGGCTGCGCGAGACAACCGCCGCCACAGGCTGGGCGTTCGTGTCAGGGCTGGCCTCCTCGTGCCGCTCCATGCGGATCTCGTCGCGCTCGACGAAGCGCATGCCTGCCTCGGCCTCGATCCGCTCAATCGCGAGCTGGAGCATGCGTCCGACTTCATCGGCCGAGTCCGCCAGCCAGCGGACGTTGACAAGATCTCGCTCGATGCTCTTGCGCTGCCGCTCGGACTCGGAGAGGTTGGGATCGCTACCGATCGCGCGATCGGCCTTATAGCGGTTGAAGGAGCCGGTCTGGTTCAGATAGTGCACCAGGTGATACGCGGTCTTCATCGCGTGCGACTTGGTCGCCAGATCCTGTGCCTTGTCGATGAGCGCGTTGAGACGCGACGTGTCGCTCTGGACGCGCAGCATCTCTTCAAGCAGCGGCGCCGCCGCCCGGGCGTTTTCGCTGATCTGCCAGACGTCGCGGCGCACGCCACGCATGCGCTGCAAGACGCGCTGTCGACGCTCGGCGGTCTCCAGCTCGTACGCGCGTGCCTGCGGCAGCGCGATCGGCGGGCCGTGCTCGAACTGGCTAATGACCTCGGCAAGCTTCATCACTTCAGTCTGCTTCTTGGCGACGCCGCCCTCGCTGGCGTCGATTACGCGCAGGTTGCGATTCGCGTCCTCGAGGAAGTCGCGCTCAAACTGCACGAGATACGTCGCGAGCTGTTCGTCGGTGTAGACCGGGCGCCCGAGATGATCGACGGTCTTGCGCAACATGCGACGCATGCGCACGATGCGCTCCCACTCGAACATCTCCAGCGTGCGGAACTCGTTAAGTTCGGGGCCCCACGTGTCGTGAATGACCGCGCCGGAGGAGTAATACTGGCCATCGGTGAAGCCCAGATCCTGGCCGATGAGGACGACCGGATCGCAGCCCAGATGACGCGCGAGGTAGTACGCAAGGTGCGCCACCGTCGCGCCAGACTTGATCGCGCCCATCGGGCGCGCAAGATGCTCGCCGAGCAGGTTGTCGAGCCATTCGTCGGCCGGGAACCGCACCACGCCGGGGAACGCGCGGACGATCGATGGATTGCCCTTTGCCTCGCACACGAGCGTGACGCCTTCGACGTCGCGTGCCGTGAGCCCTTCATAGAAACGCTTGGAAATGCGGGCGTGATCGAGCGCGGTGACGAAATGCGGCTTCACGCCCATCGCAAGCAGCGGCTTGAGCACGGTCTGCACAGCGACGATGACGAAGCGATCACGCACGCCGGGGCGCGCCAGCAGATGCATGTTGCGACGCAGGCTCGGCCCGCCGCTGACCACGATCGCCGGACGCCCGCGGGCCGCGTCGCGCAGGTCCTCGATCCCCGGCGCCATTGCATATGGCCCGACGTTTCCCAGCGCATTTCCCAGCGTGACATCCGCCTGCACGAGCGTCGTGACGAGCGTGGTCCGCACGGCCTTGAGCACGCTGGTGAAGTGATCTGCGAAGGTCTGCGCCCCTTCGCCCAGACGCGCCTTGCTTGGCGCGTGCGTGACGATCCGCGTTCCCACGGCAAACACATTCTCAAACCCGCTCGCGAGCGTGGCGAGGGCGGCACGATCTTCAGGATCGGTGATGATCGCGATATGGCCGTGGGCCAGCCACGAACAGTCCACGCGCTCCATGACGGCACGCAGCAGCGCGATGTCGGGCTCAAAGACGATGACCAGGCCGTTGCCACGCAGACGCTCGGCAACGGTCGCGACGTGATACCCGAGCGCGAAGCCGAGAACAACGGCGACGCCGGTGGCCGCCGTATCGATCTCCTGCGCGACCTTGCACGCTTCATCAAGTGGGCGGCGGCGGCTGCAGAGCTGGCGCGCATCGGGGCCAGAGCCGATCGACGCCGCGGGCACGCCGTCGTCGGTCTGGGCGAACGTCACGTCCGCGCGCGGCGCGGCACGCAGGACGAGTTCGGCGACGCGCGGGTTCACGCGTGCGAGGGCCGCGATGTTTCGCTGCAAGACTGCTGGATCGGCGATGGTTGAACCGTGTGTCATGGGGCTGCACGAGGCATGAGTCGGCGCGATGGTCGTGGCAATGGCCGGGGCGACAGCCGAATCAATGGATAGCCCGCCGGCGACCCGCCGACTCCGTTGGATGCATCGGCTCGGGAGCCGTTTGGGCTGCAAAAGCCGAGAATCGAGGATCTCGCGCGACGAGGGATTTCGTCGGATGGCGCTTGGGTCGTGTGCCGCGGGGCTCGTAAACTTGGAGTATGAACAAAGCCCCGACGCTGTCTTCACCCCGCTCCGACTTTGACCTGGCACGCGAGATCTCGCCCCGCCGCAAGTCCACCGAAGCACACGATGTCGATGGGCTGGTCGCCGAGCAACTGGCGCACTTCGGCGTCGACCCAAAGAGCGAGTACGGCAAACTGCTGGGCGACTTCGCCAAGCACCTGTACTCCGGGCACGCCGACCTGAAGCGCATGTGGGAGCAGGGCGTCACCGAACTCAAGAGCCTGCCGCGCAAGGACCGCATCGAGCGATTCGCGGCACAGAAGTTCCTGTGCTTCCAGCTCGCCAAGATGCTCGACACGCTGCAGCATCCCTTCCGCAGCACCTATCAGAGCCTCGTCAACACGCCCGCCACGCGCATGAGCAAGGGCGCGTATCCGATCTTCGACAACGTGACGGCGATCTTCGCCAGTCGCCCGGTCATCACCCGCACCGCGACGTACATCTATGCGTGCGCCGAGTGGGTGGACGACGCGTTCCAAGGCAAGGAGTTGATGCACGAGGTCTACTCGCGCCTGCTCAACCCCACCAGCGTGACGCTCGCCAACCACATCGTCGACGTTGAGGCCGGCGAACTCGCCCACGAGTACTTCGCGTGGAACTTCAACTCCGGCATGGCCGCGGTCGATGCGACGCTGAGCCACCTCGTGGGTTACCAGGACATCATCATCGCCAGCCGCAATATCTACGGCGGCGTCTATCAGCTCATGCACGACTGGTACGCCCGCAAGGCAAACCTCGACGTGTCCGTCAACTTCTTCGACGGCTTCACCGTTCAGGACTTCATCGCGTGCTTTGACAGCGTGTGCGCCAAGAACAAGGACCGCCTCGCCGCTGGCCGCCATGTCTATGTCTATCTCGAATCGCCGTGCAACCCGCACGGCTATGTGCTCGATGTGCCCGCGATCTGCAAAGAAGCCCACAAGCGCGGCCTCACTGTCATCTGCGATTCCACCGTCGGCACGCCGTTCCTCCATCGCCCGCTGCAGCGCAAGGACCCGCTGGAACGCCCGGACTTCGTGATCCACTCGTACACCAAGGACCTGTCGGGCCACGGCTCGACCACGGCGGGTGTCGTGATCGGGCGCAACGAGCGCATGTTCATGGGCAAGCACGAGTCGATGCCCGGCACCGCGCCAGACGGCACGCCGCGCACGTATTCGTGGGACGAGACGCTCTTCTGGAACGTCTACTACGTCAAGGGCGCGTTCCTCGACGCCGACAAGGCGTTCGAAGTGCTCAGCGGCATGCACACGCTGGAACTGCGCATGCTCCGCAAGAGCGTGAACACGCTCGCGCTCGCCGAGTTCCTGGGCAGCCACCCTGACATCAACGTCAAGTGCAACGCCGCCCCCGGCAACGAGAACTCAGCCATCCGCGAGCGCTGTCTCTACCTCGGCCTGCCCGCGCCGCTCTTCACCATCGACTTTGAAGGCAAGAAGGACGCGAGCGGCAAGAAGACCGGCGGCTTCTCGCGCGACATCTTCAAGCGCTTCTTCGATGCACTCGATCCGACCTTCGGCCACCAGGTCTCGCTCGGCCAGCCCAACACCGTCGTGCTGTGCCCGGCGATCACCAGCCACAGTGAGATGAGCGAGCAGGCACTGGCCGACGCGGGCATCGCGCCGACCACCGTGCGCATCGCCGTGGGTCAGGAAGACCCGCGCACGCTCATCGCACACTTGGTGAAGGCCGCCGAGAGCACGCTGGAGATGGAGCGGCCCGGCTTCGTCGCCCGCTTCCCCAGCCCCGAACAGGCCGACGCGATCTATCGCAAGCACTACGTCGGCACGCACCAGCGGTACATCGAGAGCCAGCCGACCTGCGCCGAGATGATGAAGTAAGACGAAACGAGAGATAGAAACGAAGCACGAAAGGCAACGGCGGGGCGAACGGATCGTTCGCACTGCCCGGGAACAGACCGCATGAGCCCATCCAACTCTGTCGCCGCGTTGGTTGATCGCTATGCCTCCGGCGCGACGCTTCCAGCGGAACTGATCAAGGGTTTGACGCGAGCCGAGCTCAACGCCTTTCCGGTCCCCGGCACATGGTCGATCCAGCAGATCGTCCTGCACCTGATGGACAGCGACCTGATCGGCAGTGAGCGCATGAAGCGCACCATCGCCATGACGCGCCCGCTGCTCTTGCGCTATGACGAGACCGCGTTCACGGCATCGCTCCACTACGACAAGCAGGACGCGGCTCTCGCGTGCGAGGTCTTCCGCCTCAATCGCCTGATGACCGCGGCACTGCTCCGCGAACTGTCGCACGACGCCTTCGCCCGCAGGGCGGTCCACAGCGAAAGCGGGCTGGAAACGCTGGAAGATCTGGTGCGCGGCTACGCCGACCACCTGGACCACCACGCCCGTTTCATGCGTGAGAAACGTCGCCTTTTGGGCCACGCGGGCTGAGCGGCGGACGTAGCATCATGGTGTTTCGACCGGAGACGCCGCAATGCTCGTTCGCGACCTCGTTCATGCCGTCAAGCAGCTCGCTCCCAGGGGCTTTGCCGAGAGTTGGGATCGCGTCGGCCTGCTCGTGGGCCGCACCGAGTCGCCCCTGAAGGGCGCGGTGCTGCTGACGATCGACCTGACCGAGCGGGTCTTGGACGAAGCCCAGCACGCGGGCGTCTCGGCGATCATTGCCTATCACCCGCCGATCTGGGAGCCGCTGGCTCGCCTCACCGACGAATCCGCCCGCCAACGCATCATCCTGCGCTGTGCCGAGCTTGGCATCGCGGTCTATTCGCCGCACACGGCACTCGATGCCGCGCCCGGCGGCGTGACCGACTGGCTCTGCGAGGGGCTCTCCGGGGGCAACGGCAAGATCGCCGGCGACTGCCGCGCACTCACGCCGCACGCCAAGAACGATCCGACGCAGGAAGTGAAGATCGTCACCTTTGTGCCGCAGGACGACGCGGAGAAGGTGCGGAACGCGCTGGCCTCGGCGGGCGCAGGCCGCATCGGTGCGTATCAGGTCTGCTCATTCTCCACCGAGGGCATGGGCACATTCCTCGCCGATCCCGGCGCGAATCCAAGCGTCGGAATGCCGGGCCGACTTGAGTATGTCTCCGAGCGACGCCTGGAGATGGTCTGTTCCAAGGCGGCACTGCCGCTGGCGATCGAAACGCTGCGGACGTTCCACCCGTACGAAGAGCCGCCGATCGACGTGTATGAACTCGCGCCGCGGCCTGACCGCGCGACGGGCGCAGGACGGCGGTTGGTGCTCGACCAACCTGTAACGCTGCCGGAACTCGCCGATCGCTTCCGCACGTTCCTCAAGACCGAGCGCGTCAGCTTCGCCGATGTCGCTCCAGCGGGTCAGACCTCAACGATCCGGACCATCGGCGTCGTTCCCGGCGCGGGCGCGTCGCTGCTGTCGCTCGCCAAGCGCGAAGGGTGCGATGTCTTCGTCACCGGCGAGATGAAGCACCACGACATTCTCGAAGCCCTCCACCAAGGCATGTCGGTGCTGCTCGGCGGGCACACCCCCACCGAGCGGGGCTACCTGCCCCGCTTCGCGCAGCGACTCGCGGCACTCATGCCCGAAGTCCGCTTCATCGTTTCCACCGCAGACCGCGATCCGCTCGTGCTACGCAAGGGCTGATGCGACGCAACCGGTTTGCCCTGTGAAAACCCGCGCGGGCTGTTGATGACGACACGCGACTCCATCTCGCTCGCGGCCCACGCCAAGATCAATCTGGCCCTGCACGTCAGCGCGCCCGAGCCGAGCGGCACGGCACACGCAGGGTGGCATCGCATCGTGTCATGGATCGCGCCCATCGCGCTGCACGATGACATCGTCGTGCGCCGCGGCGGACAGCACTCCATTCAGTGGGGCACCGATGCACCACGCCCGACACCCATCGACTGGCCCATCGAGAAAGACCTCGGCGTGCGCGCGCTCAAGGCCATCGAGGGTCACGTCGGGCGATCGCTGGACGCTTCCGTCGCCATCACCAAGCGCGTGCCCGTCGGCGGCGGGCTTGGCGGCGGCTCAAGCGATGCCGCGGCCGTCCTCGTCGCCGCGAACCAGCTCTTCTCCCTCGGCCTGAGAGCCCGCGACCTTCGCACCATCGGCGCGACGCTCGGCTCGGACGTCTCGTTCTTCATCGATGACGACGCCGCGGACGCGCCGCGTGCGCAGCACCACGTGCCACGGGCGGCGATCATCTCCGACTTCGGCACGGTGCGTGAGCGTGTGCCGTCACCCAACGGCGAGCCTCTGCTGGTGATTCCAGCGTTGGGGTGCGAGACGCGCGCGGTCTATCGAGCCTTTGACGCGACCGCGGCAGGCTCGCGCACGCTCGATGTCAACCGCGAGGCGGATCGTCTCGCGTCTCTCGCGCGCCGCTGCCGCGTGCTCGACGAGCTGTGCAGTGCCGAGGCACGCGCCGCAACGCCAAACGACTTGTTTGAGGCGGCGTGCGTGGTGCAGCCAGCCCTGCGCCCACTTGTCGCGCGGGTCGAGGCCGCCTTGCTCGCTCGTCGTCCGGACGCACGCGTCTTCATGACCGGCAGTGGCAGCGCGCTCGTGGTTCTCGGAGCCGCCGCCGACGACCTCCGCTGCATCGCCGGTGCGGCGATCGTTGCGACGCGGATGCTCGGCTCGGGGCCGCAACACCCCGTCCAAACACCTTCCGCCGGATCGTGCTGAGTCGATCGGCACGCGATCGTGCAAGATCGGGAACGGATCGCACATACTGCTGTGAAGGTTCGGGGCTGTTCGAGAGAAGGATGGAGCACGCGATTGGAGCATCAGGGGCGGCGGGCGCGACCGATCGTGCCGCCGCGATCCAAGCGTGGACGCCGGCGCAGTTCGCCGATGCGTTCGCTCTCCACTGGCGGACGCTCTGGGCTATCGCCGCGGGCGTGCTGAATCAACGCTCCGGCGCAGACGACGTGCTTCAGGATGCCGCCATGATCGCCCTCGACAAGCTTGCCGACTTTCAACCCGGCACCAACTTCGTCGCGTGGATGGGAAGCATCGTGCGCTTCACGGCACTGAACCAGATGCGACGCGACCAACGCGGCGGGCCGCGCCTCTCGATCGACGACCAGCCCTACGCCTCCGAAAACGCTCCCCCGCCGCACGAGCCCGACCCGCGGCTCGCCGCGGCACTCGGCGTCCTGGACCCAGTCGCCCGCGCGTGCCTGGTGATGCGCACCACGACCGAATTGTCGTATCAGGAGATCGCCACCGCGCTGGGCATTCCCGAAGGCACCGCGATGAGCCACGTGCATCGGAGCCGCGCCACGCTGCGAACATTCCTGACCAGCACCCCCGGCTCGGCCCGCACCGGAGGCCCCGCGTGACCACGCCGCACGAATCACATCCCGGCGCACCACGCGAGCCCGACGCGTTCGCAGTTGCGATCGAGCGACGGCTCGACGGCGCGATGTCGCCCGATGAGGCCGCGGCATTCGATCGCGCCCTCGCGGCGGACCCGGCTCTGCGGGCCCGCTTTGACGCCGTCGCAGCGTCCGCACCCACACTCGACGCATCTGTCCGCACGGGCTTCGACGCGCCGCGCGGCGACGACCTCATTCGGCGCATTCGCGCCGCGGCTCGGGAACGATCCGGCACGCCCGCTGAAATCGCATCGGAGCCAGCACCAAAGCTCGTGCTGCCAAGCCCCACGCGATCCGTCGCGCGCCATGCTTGGCTCGCGCTGGCGGCTGCCGTCGTGCTCGCGATCGGTGCTGGGGTCTGGCTCGCACGCGAGTCAGCGCGCTCGCGCGAGCGCGGCGTGCAACTCATCGCGTACTACCACGAACAGGTGAGCCTCGGCCTCACGCCGCAGTGGGTCTGCACCGACGACGCAAACTTCCGCGTCTACACGCAATCGCGCTTTGGCGCACCGATGACCTTCACGCCGCCGCCGCCCGGACTCGCGCTGATCGGCTGGACGTACGTGCGTGGCCCGATGCGCACGCCGACAAACGCCGTGCTCATGGCGACGCGCGACACCACGCCGGTGCTCGTCATCGTGGAGAAGCGCGAGTACGCCCCACGGGTGACGCCGCCGATCGATGGCGGGCTGCATATCCACCGACGCGATCTGGAGCACGTGACGCTGTTTGAGATCTCGCCCGCAGCGGCGCCAAGCGTGCTCGACATCCTCAGCGAAGCCCCCGCGGGCAGCGGCACGCCCACGCCCCGCTCCCGACCTGCGGGGCCAGCACAGCCCGGACCAGCGCAACCCGAGTGAGGTTCGGGCTCTGGTTCAAGCCCGCAGGCCAGTCCGGGTGATGTGTGCGGGATGACGCGTCGTGGATTCGGCGTTGCGGATGACGCCGCGCCGCGGGTCGGATACGCTGGTCGCAGCGAGTCCAACCGATGGCCGACGCCCCCGCACCAACCCCCGCCGCTGCGAACGCGATCCCGCGCGAGAAGCAGTTCGTTCACCTTCACCTGCACACCGAGTACAGCCTGCTCGACGGCGGCAATCGCATCGACAAGCTCGTCAAGCGCGTTGCCGAACTCGGCATGACCGCCGTCGGCGTCACCGACCACGGCAATATGTTCGGCGCGGTCGCTCTGTACCTGGCCTGCAAGGACAAGGGCATCAAGCCGATCCTCGGCGTCGAGGCCTACGTCGCGCCCGGCAAGCGACAGGACCGCACCTACACCGGCGTGGCCGACGGCGGATATCACCTCGTCCTGCTGGCCGAGAACAACACCGGCTGGCAGAACCTGCTCGTGCTGTGCAGTGAGGCCTATCTGACGGGCTTCTACTTCAAGCCGCGAATCGATCGCGACCTCTTGGAGAAGCACAGCGAGGGGCTGATCGCGATCAACGGGCACCTTGGCTCGGAGATGGGCGAGCACCTGCTCGACTTCGAGCGCTCGCGCGATCCGAAGCACTGGGAAAAGGCGATGGAAAGCGCGCGTTGGCACGCGCGGGTCTTCGCGCCAGGGCCGACCGGGCCGCGCTTCTTTGTCGAGTTGCAGCACCACGTGGCGGATCAGAACTCGATCAATCCGCACCTGATCAAGATCGCGCGCGAACTGAACCTGCCCCTGGTGGGCGACAACGACGCGCACTTCCTCAAGGCCGAGGACCACGACGCGCACGACACGCTGGTGTGCATCAGCACGGGCAAGAGCAAGTTCGACTCGGGTCGCATGAAGTACCCCGAGGAGATCTACGTCAAAAGCCCGGGCGAGATGCGCGATCTCTTCGAGCGCGAGTATGGCGATGTCGGGCGCGAGGCGCTCGACAACACCGTCGCGATCGCCGACCGCTGCGATGTGAAGCTGCCGCTGGGCGTGAATAACGCGCCCGCCGTGCGCGTCCTCGTGCCCAACACGAACGAACTGCCACGACACGACGACCCCGCGTTCGGGGGCGATCTCACCGCGTGGTACAAGGCTTACTGCGGCAAGTTCGAGGTTCTCCCCTTCCGCAGCGTGCCAACGGCCGAAGAACTCGCTGCCGCCCGCGTCGAGTGTGATGCGGCGCTGCGCATGCTGTCGGAAGCGGGGTTCATCTGGCGGTATGGACCGGAAGAGCCGAGGCATCAGGCATCAGCCATCGGGGGTTTTTCGAATGCCGAATCCCGAATGCCCAATGCCTCTGCTTCAGCGGATCGCGCCGAGAAGCGTGCACGCCTCGAACGCGAACTGAAGATCCTCGCCGACAAGAACATCAGCGCGTACTTCCTCATCGTGTGGGACTTCGTCAACGAAGGTCGCCAACGCGGCATCCCCGCGATCGCCCGCGGCTCGGGCGTTGGCACCATGGTCGGCTATGTGCTCGGCCTCTCCAACGCCTGCCCCGTGCGCTACGGCCTGCTCTTTGAGCGCTTCACCGACCCGGATCGCAGCGAGTACCCCGATATCGATATCGACCTCTGCCAGGACGGCCGCGGCGACGTGATCAACTACGTCCGCGACAAATACGGCCACGTGGCGCAGATCATCACGTTCGGAACGCTCAAGGCCCGCGCCGCCGTGCGCGATGTCGGTCGAGTGCTGGAGATCCCGCTCGCCGACGTCGACAAGATCGCCAAGCTCATTCCCGAAGCGCTGGGCATGACGCTCGACGACGCGCTCGAGAAGGAACCCGATCTCAAGAAGCTCTACGACTCCGGCGAAGACGTGCGCCGTCTCATCGACACCGCGCGCACGCTCGAAGGCCAGGCGCGGCACGCCAGCGTTCACGCCGCGGGCGTCATCGTCGCCACGCGCCCGCTCAACGAGATCGTGCCGCTCTATAAGCAGACCGGCAGCGCGGAGAATGAAATCGTCACGCAGTGGGACGGGCCCACCTGCGAGAAGATGGGCCTGCTGAAGATGGACTTCCTCGGCCTGCGGACGCTGTCCGTGGTCGAGCGGGCGAAGAAACTGATTCGAGAGGGGCTCAGCGAGCAAGAGATCTGGTCCGCGGTCGGTCGCGTCAAGGGCGACGGCGGCCCACATCCCCTCGACCTCGAGCGCCTCAACTTCGATGATCAAGCCGTCTTTGAAGTCTTCCGCCGCGGCGACACCACCGGCGTCTTCCAGTTTGAATCCGGCGGCATGCGTCGTCTGCTCGTTGAGATGAAGCCCGACCGCCTCGAAGACCTCATCGCCGCCAACGCGCTCTTCCGCCCGGGTCCGATGGACCTCATCCCCGACTACAACCGGCGCAAGCACGGCACGGAAGACGTGCCGCAGGTCCACGAGATCGTCGATCGCTACACCGCCGAGACCTACGGCGTCATGGTCTATCAGGAACAGGTCATGCAGATCGTGCACGGCCTGGGCGGCATCAAGCTCCGCGACGCCTACACGCTCATCAAGAACATCAGCAAGAAGAAGCACGACAAGATCGAGAAGGAACGCCCCAAGTTCGTCGAAGGCGCACAGAAGCAGGGCCTCACCAAGCAGGCCGCTGAAGACCTCTTCGAGCTCATCCTCAAGTTCGCGGGCTACGGCTTTAACAAGTCGCACTCGACCGGCTACGCCATCGTCGCATATCAGACCGCGTATCTGAAGACCTACTTCCCCAACCAGTACATGGCCGCGTTCCTCACCTATGAGTCGGGCGCGAACAAGGTGAGCGAGTGGATTCCGTATCTCGAAGACTGCAAGAAGACGGTCTTCGTCAAGCCGCAGGCGGACAAGAGCAAGCCCGCGCCGATCGCCAAGGTCGGCGTCGAGGTTCGCCCGCCCGACGTCAACCTCTCCGACGCCGACTTCAGCGTGGTCTACGAGCCCGGCGAGACTCGCACCGCACACGCGGGGCACGTCCGCTTCGGCATGGGTGCGATCAAGGGCTGCGGCGACAAGGCCATCGAAGCCATCATCCGCGATCGCGCCGGCCTCAAGCCCGACGCCACCAAGGCCGAGGTCGCCGCGTGCCACGATCGCAGGCCGTTCACATCCCTCTTTGATTTCTGCGAGCGCATCCTCGCCAACCACGGCAATGGCGTGCTCAACAAGGCCACCATCGAAGCCCTGATCCGCTGCGGCGCGTTCGACAGCGTGCACGGTCGCGCCAATCGCGCGGCCATGCTCGCGACCATCGAACAAGCGATGAGCGCAGGCTCCAAGGCCGCCGCCGACAAAGCCGCAGGCCAAGGCGCGCTCTTCGGGCTCGGCGGTGGAGCAGCAGCGGAGATCAAGACCACGCCGACGCTCGCCAAGGCCACGCCGTGGACCGAGAGCGAATCACTCGCGAGCGAGAAGGAAGTGCTGGGCTTCTACGTCAGCAGCCACCCCATCGACCAATGGCGCGCGTGGGCCAACACCTTCGCCACGCACACCTGCGGCACGACCAAAGACGCGCCGCAGGACACCCGCGTCGTGCTGGCCGCCCTCGTGCAATCCGTCCGAACGATCATCATCAAGAACGGCCGCAGCGCGGGCCAGAAGATGGCGATCGTCAACTTCGAGGACACCGGCGGCAACTGCGAAGGTGTGATGTTCAGCGACGCATACGCCCGCTTCGGCCACCTGCTCGACACCACCAACAACATGGGCCTTGTCTTCGTGATGGGCCGCGTCGACCACGCCAAGGGTCAGCCGCAGATCCTCGTCGAACGCCTCGTGCCCATCGACGGCGTGCCGCTGCAACCCGGGCGCGTGCGCGTCTACGTTGACGAGATGCGTCTCAACGGCGGCGCATCCGACGCGCTCAAGAAAGTCGCCACCATCGTCAAGACCGCGACGATGCCCGTCGCGCCCGTGCCCAAGCAGCAAGCCGCCGCGGGCGCGGTCGACGCCGCCTTCCCCGTGGAGATCGTCATCTCCACCGCAGAAGCCAGCGCACTCCTCGCCGCCGGCGGCGTCAAGGCGTCGCTCGCGCCGACCATGGTCCGCGACCTGACACAGATGCTCGGCCCCGGCACCGTCCGCGTCATTGGCGGCGTGTCCATCGACATGGCCGAGAAGAACAATCGCCCCTGGGAGAAGAAGCGCTCTCGCGGCGACGACGACGAGTAAGCCGGCGCGACCGCGTCTCTCGGGTAACTTCGTCGGCTCACGACGTACGCTTGCGCCATGCGAGACTGGATGACACTCGACCTGACGCGATCGAACACCACTTCGCCGGAGCCGACGCCAGGCTCCTGCACGCGGCACGAGCCCGAGACCGACGACGCCGAGGGCCTCGCGAGGCTCATGCTCGACGCGTACCGCGGCACGATCGACGATGGCGGCGAAACGCTCGACGAAGCAAAGGGAGAGGTCGCAAAGCTGCTCGCAGGCCAGTACGGGCAGCTTGATCGCGGCGCCTCCTCACTCTTTTCCGCCGATGGCACGTTCGTCGCCGCGACCATCATCACGCGCGACGCCACAAAGATCGCGACCGGAGAGGCGTTCCTTGCGTTCTCAATGACCGCACCGAACTGGAAGCGCCGCGGCCTCGCCCGCGCCGGCCTTGTCCGTGCGATCAGCGTGCTGAGCCAGCGCGGCGAACCGCGATTGCATCTGCTTGTGACGCAAGGCAACGAGCCCGCGGCTCGCCTCTATCGCGATCTTGGATTTGTGGTGACCCAGTCGAAGTAGTTTCAGCGACTCTTGGTGCGCGCGTGCGTCACGCCGCCTTCGCAGGCGCGCCGGTGTACAGGCCCAGGTGCCACGCGCCGCCCTCGCCTTCCACGCTGCGCACGACAACGCCGATCCGCGCCGGCATCGACGCATCCTCGGGATAGATCGTGAATGTCGAGCCGGGCTTGACGTACTCGTGGCAGACCACGCCCACGCCGCCCGCGCTGGCGTCGGTGAATGTCACGCTCGTCAGCAGAGGCCGCGCATTCTCGCGATGGAACACAGCGACCGCACTGCCCTCGAGCGGCACGCGCTCGTGACGCCGCCGATCGAGCTTGAACACGCGTGGCTCGGTCTCCGCGGCATCGCGCGTGATCGGCGAGCCCGTCGGTCGCGGCACGCCCGTCGTCGGCAGTCGCCCGAGGCTGTCCCGGCGATCGTTCGGATCACGGGGCGCGTTGGGGTTGCCAGGTGCGCGGCGGGGGTCACCAGGGCCGGGGTTCTTTGCAGAGTGGGCCATATCAGGGCTATCGACCCCGGCCGCGGGCGGCTGAAGCCCGAGGGCCGAAAATCTCCGGGCCAAAACCGCCCCGAACAGGCCATTCTGGGGCTTTGGCGACCGGTCCGGACGGCCGATGAAGTGTTCGCGTCGGCTACAGTCCCGCCGCTTCGTTGCACAACCGTTTCAACGCGAAAGACGCGAAGGAAGACAAAGACAGGAACACAGAGGGAACAGAGAAGAAGAGGAGAGAACAGAGGTGAACGTGGTGGAAAGGCAGCAAGCCGCCGCGCCCTTCCGTCTCCCGCCCCAACGCACACGATCGGCTCCCGCTTCCCGGCTTCTGGGTTCCTCTCCTCGACTTTCTTCGCGATCTTCGTGCCCTTCGCGTTCAACTCTTTCCGGCCTTCTCTGCTTCCTCTTCTTCGCTCTGTTTCCTCTGTGTTCTGTCTCGTCATTCGTTCTGGAGCACTCATGCCCCCGTCCAAGCCCATCATCGGTATTGACCTCGGCGGAACCAACATGCAGATCGGCGTCGTGACGCCCGCCGGCAAGGTCATCGGCAGCGCCAAGCGCAAGACCAAGGCCGACGAAGGGCGCGACGCGGTGCTGGGCCGCATCGTCGACGGCATCAACGAAGCCTGCGAAAGCGCCAAGCTCAAGCTCTCCGACATGGCCGCCGTCGGCCTCGCCGCGCCGGGCGCGGTAGACCCCGACGATGGCATCGTGCTCGAAGCCGTGAACCTCGGCTGGCGCAACGAGAAGATCGCCGAGATCATGACCAAGAAACTCGGCATCAAGACCATCCTCGACAACGACGTCAACGCTGCGGCGTGGGGCGAATGGGCCCACGGCAGCGGCAAGCAATCGGCCAACATGCTCGCCGTCTGGGTCGGCACCGGCATCGGCGGCGGGCTCATCCTCAACGGCTCGCTCTACTACGGCCACTTCGAAACCGCCGGCGAAATCGGGCACATGCTCGCCCTGCCGTACAACCCGCCCGGCGAACGCTCGGTCGAACACAACTGCTCGCGCACCACGGTCGTCAATCGCATCGTCAAGCTCATCCGCGCCGGCCGCAAGTCGGTCGTGAGCGAACTGTGCGAGGGCGACCTGGACAAGGTGAAGTCCAAGACCGTCGCGAAAGCGTACGAGATGAAGGATGAACTGACGATCGAGGTCGTCGATCATGCCGCGGAGCTCTTGGGCATCTCGATCGCGGGCGTCGTCACGCTGCTGTCACTCGAGCGCGTCGTGCTCGGCGGCGGCCTGACCGAAGCCCTCGGCAACGTCTGGGTCGACATGGTGCAAAAGTCCGTCAAGCAGTACGCCTTCCCCGAGCGATGCAAGCAGGTGAAGGTCGTCGGCAGCGTGCTCGAAGACAACGCCGGCGTCATCGGCGCGGCCATGCTCGCGGCCAAGGCGATTGAGAAGTAAGCGAGAAGAGACGAAGAGCGTACGGCAGCCTTTCCGTGCCACCGGTCGTTGGCTTTGCAACGGCCGGTGCAGTGAAGGCACCGCCGGCGCAGCTGATGAAACAGCACCGGCAACCCCGAAGATGCGCCAGATGCTGGCACGAACGGGATTTGGTGCCGGTAGACTAGACGAATCCTCGCCATGATTCCCAGCCCGGATCGGTCGGCTGATCACGCGACAGCGATGCGTCCGGCCGCCCCAGCCACGAATGAACGCTGGACCACCGCCACTCGTCCGGCGATCGGACAAGGCCCCTCGTCACGGGGTTGCGATGGATGTAGCGTATTTCGCGCGTGAACTCATCTGCGTTCCGCACATTCCGATCAAATCCGCCGCCCTTGAGCCAGAATCGGTGTGTTCCATCGGCTTGCCGAATCTCGCCAAGGATGCCAGCGTCGTTCGCTCGCCACCGGGCCAAGACGCGGATCGCAACGCTTGTCTTCAAGTATGCGAGCGCCGGCCTAAGCGGTACGCTTCGCGCGCTGCTTGTGAGGAGGTGGACATGCTCCGGCATAACCACCCAAGCAAAGAGCCTCAGCCCAAAGCGACGCCGAGTCGCACCGAGTCGATCTATGAAAAGGTCGGCGATCCTTGGGTTTCGAAAGAACGGCAGCCTCCGCCCACAGGAGAAAGTGACGAATCGGACGCCGCCATCAAACTCACGACGCTGAAGTCGCTTTCGATACGGGTTGCCGTCTTTCACAAGAGCAGCATACGACACGGACGGAACCGTGGATCGAGGCGTCGACTCGCGGTGTCATCAGCAGCCCGTGCAACCAGTCGTTGGTTTGGCAACATCGGTGCAGCGGGTGATGGCGGCACCGACCGGCTCGAAGACTCGCCAGTCGGTGGCACGGTCCCGTTCCTGTTTCGTCTTTTTCTCTCTTTGTCGCTTACCGCTCGTTCATCGGCGTATAGCGGACGTCGTGGGATCCCTTGTAATCGACGTCGGGGCGAAACAAGCGATTGTCGCCCAACTGCTCGATCACGTGCCCCGACCACCCGCCCACGCGCGCCAGCACAAAGCACGGCGTGAACAGGTCCAGCGGCAGACCGATGCAGTGGTACGTCGTCGCGCTGTAGAAGTCGACGTTGGGATAGATGCCCTTGGCCGCCACCGCCGTCGCCATCACCTCTTCCACGCGCTTGCTCTTGAGGAAGAGCGACTCATTGCCCGTGTCGTACGCGAGCTGCTTGGCCAGCACCTGCAGGTGCGTCGCGCGCGGGTCGTACGCGCGATAGATGCGATGGCCGAAGCCCATGATTTTGTCTTTCTTCGCCAGCTTGTCGAGCACATACTTCTCGACGGCATCCACGCTGGGGATCTCCGAGAGCATCTTCATGACGCCCTCGTTCGCGCCGCCGTGCAACGGGCCGCGCAGCGAACCGATCGCCGCGGTGATCGCCGAGTAGATGTCGCTGAGCGTCGAGATGACGACGCGCGCCGAGAAGGTCGAGTTGTTCAGGCCGTGGTCGGCGTGCAGAACGAGACACACGTCCATCGCCTTGCCCATCGTCGCGGTCGGACGCTCGCCGTTGAGCATGTAGAGGAAGTTCTCGGCGTACGACAGGCTGCGATCGGGCTTGACGATCGGCTTGCCCTGGCGATACCGATGGAAGCCTGCAAGCATCGACGGCACCTGTGCCAGGATCTTCATCGCGCGGGCCCGCACGCCGGCGGCATCGGTCACGTTCGGCGTCGCATCATCAAGGCCCAGCGAGCTCACGAGCGTGCGCATCACGTGCATCGGCTCGGCGTTCTTGGGCATCGCCAGCAGACGCGCCTCGACGGCGGGGCTCAGCGTGCTGGCATCACGCAACTCGGCGGTGAAGGCGTCGAGTTCAGCCTTCTTGGGCAGGCGCAGGTTCCAGAGAAGGAAGACGGTCTCTTCGAACGTCGACTTGCTGGCCAATTCGCCGATCGGGATGCCGACGTATTCGAGGATGCCCTTCTCGCCGTCGATGAACGACATGCGCGTCTCGGCTGCGATCACGCCTTCCAGACCCTTGGAGTACGTCTTGGTATCACCGGCCATCGTGCTCGACCTTTCCTCGTTGGACCCGCAATCAAGTCTGTCCGAACCATCTCCCGCCGCGCCGCGAGAGCCACGGGCAATCCACCCGCGCTTCCGAGTGCTGTGACGGACGCGGCGAGAACCGCCCGCGTCGCCCATGCCGCCTGACGCGACATGACGCTCCGTGTCCTGACGGGTCGGTCACCACCCATCCCTGCCGACCAGACCCGACTATAGGAAACCGCGTGCGTCAGCGGCAACGGTTTCGCCCCGGCCGCCCGCGCCGATTCGCGCCCGTCCAATCCCCGGGTCGGCCCCCACTTTCCCCGAGCGTCCGATACCATCGCCTCGTGTTCATCCCGCTCTCCGTCGATCGCCCGCTCTCCCGTCCCACTCGGGTCAATCACGTCCTGATTGCCCTGAATGTCCTCGCGCACGTCGCGGTCGCCGCCGTCGTGTTGCCCCAGGCCGCCGCCGGGGCGGGCGTGGATGATCCCTCACTCTCCGAACCGATGCACGACATCGTGGCCCGCTGGGGCGTGCAGGCCCGCAGCGTCCTGGGCGAGAACCACGAGTGGTGGCGTTTGTTCACCTACGGCTTCATCCACGGCGGGTCGTGGCACCTCATCGGCAACATGCTCGCGCTCTGGGTCTTTGGTGCCAGCGTCGAAGACCGCCTCGGCCGCATCGGCTACCTCGCCCTCTACCTCACCGGCCTGGTCGCTGCAGGACTCGCGCACATCTTCACCGATCGCGCCCCCGCCATCGGCGCATCCGGAGCCGTGGCCGCCGTCAGCGGCGCGTTTTTCGTGCTCTTCCCGCGGACGCGCGTTCGCGTCTTCATGGTCTTCTTCATGATCGGCATCGTCGAGATCCCAGCGATGTGGTTCATCGGCGCCGCCGTCTTCCTCGACTTGATCAGTCAGCAGTTCGGCGGCGACGACGTCGCCCACGCCGCACACCTCGGCGGCTACGCGCTCGGCATGAGCGTCGCCGCGATCTTGCTGGCCACCAAGCTGCTCGCTCGCGAGCCACAATATGACCTCATCTCAATCTTCAAGCACAGCCAGCGCCGCGCCGAGCTGCGCCGCGTCGTCCGCGAGGCCGAGCAGGAACGTGCGGCCAAGCGTGCCGCCCCTTCGCTCGAACCCGACGCCGCCACGCTCTCCCTCCGCGCCACGCTCATGCAACACCTGCAAACGCGCGACTGGACCGCTGCCGCCAGCGCCACCCAGCAGCTCGCGGCAACCACCGTCGGACTCGCAAGCCTGGATCGTCGCTCGCTGAAGGAACTCGGCGGCGGGCTCTATGCCGCCGGCCAGACGCAGGCCGCATCGCTCGCCTTCGAATCCCTCGTGCGCCACTATCCGCAGGACGACGAAGTGCCGCACGTGTCCGTCCTGCTCGCGCTCATCGTCTGCCGCACGCCCGCGGGCACCGCACACGCCTCCCCAGATGCACACGCGGCACACGCCGTAACGCTGCTCGAAGCCGCGCTCCCCAAGCTGACCGACCCGGACGAAATCGAACTGGCCAAAGGACTGCTCGCCGAAGCTCGCACCGCGACGCCGCGCTAACGCGTGTGCCGCAGTGCAAAAACGGAAAGGCCCCGCGCACGCACAGCGCACGCGAGGCCCGTGGGGGCTGGTGAAATGTGTCCTCAGATCGCCGCAGGCGTGGGGAAGTCGACCGGCGTCTGGTTCACGTGGTTGAAGAAGTTGGTGTACGTCGCCAGCGCGTACGCCGCGATCACCTCAGGAATGTGCGCGTCGGTGTAGCCTGCGGCCTTGAACGCATTCACATCCGCATCCGAGACGTGTCCGCGCTTCTCATGCAGCGCGAGCGCAAACTTGGTGAGTGCGTCGAGCTTGGCATCGCCCGGCACGCCACGCCGCGCACCAACCGTCTGGGCGTCGCTCAGGCCGACCATCTTGCCGATCGCGGTGTGGGCCGCGAGGCAGTACGCACAGTTGTTCGCCTGGCCAATCGCGAGCTGGATCGTCTCCTGCTCCTTGGCGTTCAGGTGGCTCTTGGCCAGCGCGCCGGCCAGGCCCAGGTATGCATCCAGCGCGGCGGGCGAGTTCGCCATCGCCTTGAAGATGTTGAACGTCTTGCCCTTGAGCGGGCCTTCAAAGATCTCCTTGACGCGGCCCGTGGCGTTGGCAGGATCAACCGGCGTAAGACGTGACATGGGTGCTCCTTTCGAGCGGTATGCTGGACGACCAGATAAGACGACGACCCTTGGATCCGGACGAGTTGTACGCCCGGCGATGCCCCGACAGATAAACCCGTCAACCGGACATCGATGTCGCTCAACCCCCGCGATGCCGGGTGTCCCCGCCGGTGACAGATCAGGTACAGATTTCACGCCGCGGTTGTTCGTTCGGGACCCGCCCTCGCAAACGCCCAGGCCGCATTCAAAGTGTCCCCGAAGAACACCGACATGTCCGCGTCGCCGACGACATCCGCCACGGCCTCCTCGCCAGCCCCCACACGGGTGTGTCTCTTCACCGACACGCTCGCCGACGTCAACGGCGTTTCTCGTTTCATTCAGAATGTCGCCCGCTGCGCCCACGACTCCGGCCGCGATCTGCGCGTCCTCACCAGCACGCGACTTTCCATCCCGTCACTCTCCGCCGCGCCACTGCCCAACATCATCAACTTCCCACCGATCTTCGCCCGCGCGATGCCCGGATACCCGCAGCTCGACCTCGCACTGCCCCCCGCGCTCGCGATGCTGCGTGCGGCTCGCGCCCTCCGCCCACACGTCATTCACGTCAGCACGCCCGGCCCCGTCGGCATGATCGGCCGCCTCGCGGCACGACTCATGGGCGTCCCACTCGTCGGCGTCTATCACACCGACTTCCCCGCCTACGTCGACCACCTCTTCAACGACGACGCGTTCACATGGGTCACCCGCCGCTCCATGTCGTGGTTCTATCGCCCGTTCCACAGCATCTTCACGCGCAGCGATGACTACGCCGCATCGCTCGAGACACTCGGCATCCCGCGCGATCGCATGCACACGCTGCGGGCCGGCATCGACACCGACATGTTCCACCGGCGGCATCGCGACCCGAGCATTTGGCATCGCCTCGCCGAAACCGCAGCACTTCCCGAAACATGCGTCAAGGTCATCTATGTCGGACGCGTGAGCGTGGAGAAGAACCTGCCGCTACTGACGCGGGTCTGGCCCAAGGCAACCGAACAACTCAAAGCCCGTGGCATCGACGCCCGCCTCATCGTCGTCGGCGACGGCCCCTATCGCGCCACCATGCAGCGCGAACTCGCGGACGCGTGCTTCCTCGGCTTTCGCCACGGCACACAACTCGCCACCCTCTACGCCTCCGCCGATCTCTTCGTCTTCCCCAGCCTCACCGACACGCTCGGCCAGGTCGTCATGGAATCACAGGCCAGCGCGCTGCCCGTACTCGTCAGCGACAGCGGCGGACCCAAAGAAGTCGTGGCGCACGGCCGCACCGGCCTCGTCCTCAGCAGCGCTGATCCCGACGCATGGGTCGCCGCGCTCGTCAAACTCGCCAGCGACGAACACACGCGTCGCGCGATGGGCGAAGCGGCGTTCAACGCCATGCAATCCTGCACGATCCGCGCGTCGTTCGAACACTTCTGGAACGTACACGAAGCATGCCGACCGACCACATGAAAGAATCGCGACAATCAATCGCGCCGCGGCGTCTCTCGCTCCGGGCGGCTTCAGAACCCCTGCCGCGCGCACGCGCCGACTACCCGCCGCGATCCGCCTCGGCGACGATCTCCGCCGCCTCGCGCACAAATGCCGCCGGCGACACGCCGCACTCGGGACAGGCGTCCAGCACCGGATCGGCCAGCCCACTCCTGTCATAGCCGCATTTGAAGCACTTCTTGAACGCGTGCGCCTCCGTGCCCGACGGCGGATTGCCGCACTCCGGACACGCATCGCGATACTTGTTCGTGAGCCCGCGTCGGTCATAGCCGCAGTGCTCGCACGTCTCAAACCGCAGCAGCGTGCGAAGCTTGCTGTCGCGAAGCGCCTCAACCAGCGGCGTGTGATCAAACCCGCACGACACGCACCGCCACTGCGTCGAGAGAACATCCAGCCGCAGATTCACGCCGCAGATCATGCACTTGAACCTCGACGCCGCCACCCATCGTGGCCATACCGCGCCGCAACTGTCGCAGTTCCGCTGATCGGGGCGCGTGCCCGCACCGAGCGTCGACGCGCACGCTCCGCAGCGATTGTCCGCCACGAGAATCTTCGCGGCATAGGACGCATCAGTCGCGGGCAGCACACCCGAGAGCAATCGCACAATGGCGTGAAGCCCGACGAAGATGGCGACCGTACTCGCCGCGTGCCACGCGTACTGCCACGGCGTGCCGCTGCTCCGTGATTGAGTCGTCACCACACCGGCAACGATGACCCCACCGAGGCCTGCCGCGACCGCCACGAGCAGGTCGTACGTCACGATGTTCCTTAGTTTGTGATACGCCTTCGCAAGCGTCGGATCCGACGACGTCTTCCGCGGCTCTGCAGGCCAGCGCGGCACAAACCAGCGGCCCGCCGCATCCTTCACGGCAAATCGCGCCACCTTCAGCCGCGGACACGTCGGCCACGGCCCCAACTGCGTCGATGGTTTGGGCGACTCCGCATCCATGAGCCAAGAGAATAACGCCCGCGCAACGCGCGCCGTGCCACCGATGTCCGTGTCTTCGAGGACCTCGGTGCGAGAAAAAGACGTCGTGACTTACTCCGCCATCTCCGCCGCCATCGGCGCGACTTCTTCCAGTCGGCGCACGATCGCTTCGTTCACACCCGCCGCCACGAAGCTGCGGCAGTTGCGGATCGCCGCGCGAATCGTCCGCGCCTCGCTGCTGCCGTGCGCGATGAAGCACGCGCCGTTCACGCCCAAGAGCGGCGCGCCGCCGTGCTCGTGATAGTCATGCTTCTTCACCATCTTGCGGATCACCGGATCGAGCGACGTCATCAGGTTGGGGTCATACTCGATGATCTCCGCCGCCAACGCCTTGAAAATGCTCTTGTACAGCCCCTCGGCCATCTTCAGCAGCGTGTTGCCCACAAAGCCGTCGGTCACCACGATGTCCGCGGCATTCTCAAACAGCTCGCGACCCTCGATGTACCCGATGTAGTTCAGCCCCGGCGTCGCCTTCAGCAGATCGCGCGTCTGCTTGATGATCCCCGTGCCCTTGGCCTCTTCGCTGCCGATGTTCATCTGCGCCACGCGCGGATGCGGAATGCCCAGCAGGATCTTCGCCTGCTGCTCGGCCATCACCGCATACTGCCACAGGTGGCTCGCCTTGGGCTCGGGGTTCGCGCCGCAGTCGATCATGATCGCCGGGCTGTGGAACGTCGGGATCGTCACCGCGATGCCCGGGCGATGCACCCCCGACAGCCGCTTCATGTGCATGATCGCCGCCGACACGCACGCGCCGGTGTTGCCCGCCGAGAGCACCACCTCGCAGCGCGGCACGCCCAGCACTTCCATCGACTTCTCCGAGCCCAGCCGCATCAGCTTGACGATCGACGACTCAGGCTTGCCGCGCACCGCCAGTGCTGGCGGATCATCCATCGCGATCACGTCGGGTGCGTGATAGATCTCGACGCGCTTGTCGTTGATGCCGCGATCCGCCAGCACGTCCGCGATCAGGTCCTTGGGCCCGACGAGCACCAGCGTGTCGTCCTGCGGCAGGTCCGCGAGCGCGGCGATACACCCTTTGAGGATCTCATCCGGGGCGTGGTCCCCGCCCATGACGTCAACGGCGATGCGCATCAGGTCCTGCCCTTACTGTGGCCCGTCCCTCGGACCGTTCTTCCCTCTTGCTCCGGATGCTCGTCGGACGCGCGTTCTCCAGCACGCCCTGGCTTCCGAAACCGACTCCATCCATTTGCGACACCGCCCGCCGGACGGGGCCCCCCCGAAACTCCAGCGGGCAGAATGGATCGCCCAATCTACATGATTTTCAGCCCCGACGCGAACGCTTTTGGTTGCCGCAGTTTGCCCGAAGGCGTTGCGAGCACGTCCGTGCCGGCGCGGCGGCCCGTGCCGCCGACAAACTCAGCTGTTGGTCACGCCGATGCCGAGCTTGGGCACCTTGATGCGCAGGCCCGGACGAACATACCCGGATTCCTTGCACACGCGATGGTGCTGCTTGGGCATGCCCGAGAGCGGATCAACCGTCGGCAGCACGCCAACGAGGGCGTGGTGCGAGCGGCGACGACGGGTGCGACCATAGCTGACGCGATGTGTGGGTTGCATACTTCAAAACTCCGAGCGAACAAGAACTTCCAGCCGCTGCCAGCCGGGCCCGAACACTACGCGGCACCCCGGCTGGGGTCAAACCCGGCCGCCTCTGCCACGGACAACCCGCAACCCGATGGCTCCCGGCGTTGCAATTCTGTCCGGGTCAGTTCACTGTCGGCGTGTATCCGCCATCCACGCGGAAGTTCTGTCCCGTGATGAACGCCGCCCGCGTGCTTGCGAGGAACGCCACGGCATCGGCGATCTCCTCCGGACGACCAGCGCGGCCAACCGGGCTGGGGGCAAAGCCCGCCGCCGTCTTCTCGCGCTCGGCCTTGTCCTTGGGCACGCCCATCTGATCAAACATCGCGTCCACGCCCGCCGTCATGATGATGCCCGGGCTGACCGCATTGCTCGTAATCCCCGTGCCCGCAAGCCCTTGGGCCAGCGACACCGCCAAGTTCAGGATCGCGCCCTTGCTCGCGCTATACCCCGGCATGCCCGCCTGCGGCTTGGTCGCCACGCCGCTGGAGATCGAGATGATCCGGCCCCAGTTCCGCTCCTTCATCCCCGGCAGCAATAGATTGATCAGGCGGACCATCGACCCGACGTTCACATTGAAGTAATTGTTCCACTCGTCCGCCGACTCATTCAGCCAGCCCTTGGCGCCGTAGATGCCGGCGTTGTTCACGAGGATGTCCACCGCCCCCGCCGCGCCGGCCACGGCCTTGGCCCCCGCGTCGGTCCCCAGATCGCCGATGGCATAACTCGCCCTGCCGCCCGCACGCGTGATCTCCTCCACCACGCGCTTCGCCTCGGCCTCGCGCCGCCCATGCACCACCACATGCACGCCCTCCGCGGCCAGCGCCTTGGCACAAAACTCGCCAATGCCCGACGTGCTGCCCGTCACCAACGCCCGCTTGCCTTTGATCCCCAGATCCATGCCAACGCTCCTTGGGTTCTGACCGACGTGCAGCCCCGACCGACTTGGGGTCCCGAGCGACTCGCGGTCCAGCCGTCTTGCGATTCCTGCGCTTCTGTGTGTTGCCGCCTTGGGATGCCGCGCCGCGGCATGTGTCACGCGGGCCGCCCCCGGTTTGAGTGCGTGCCCGCCCCGCCAGCACGCCGCACCAGCCCGCCGCGCTGGCCCGCCGCACTGGCCTCGCTCGACTGGCGTGGGGAAGGCTCCTAGCATCCCACCGCGGCGGACCAAGCCGCGACTCTGGGTCGGCGTCCCAAGCGTGCGCTCCGCGCCGCGTGCCGCCGCCGACCCGGGGATGAGGCCCTCCTAGCTCAGTTGGTAGAGCAGCTGACTCTTAATCAGCGGGTCGAAGGTTCGAGTCCTTCGGGGGGCACTTTCTGCGGCGTCTGCCGCACCCTGTTTTTCGCGTTGGTTTCAATCCCAGCGCGCCGCGTCGAGGGTCTTTCCATGCTTGCGAGCCTCTAAACATCTCGTATTCGCGTTGGCGTCCGCCGAGTCATTCGGCAACCTGTTCCAACGCATCCCTCCGAAGCTGCCGCGTTCCTCTCACAATCTAGACCGACTCTCGAGACGATCGTCGATCGCCTCGTGGTGGCCGCGTGCGTCGCTCGTCGTTCAAAATGGCACGATGCGCGTCCGCCGATGCCCGACCGCTTCGTTTCCACCCATGCATAGAAGAGAACAACCCAATCCACTCCCGCCGCGCGTCCAGGCGGCACTCAACTACCTTTATTACTGCTCCCATCACACCTCGCAGAGCGAAACAAGCATCCCTGCCCGTTCGCTCACCACGCAAGAGACGAGCGTGCATCGCAGCGCACTTCGAGTCCTCAGCCTCTATTTCGACGGCGAGATGGACTTTGGCGATGCCCCGCCGACACGCGGCACTCGCGACGAGGACGACGATTCAGGTGCAACGTCGCCTGCGCCCGTTGCGTGAGACGTTCGCATCGAACGCTCGACATGCTTCCCGTGCCATCGATGTGCTCGTCTTCGAGGACATCGATGCTGCCTTCACACCCCTCCCCAGCGGGGAGGGGCGGGGGGAGGGGTTCGTGCAGCGTACTTGCAAACAGCCATCAGCCCGGCAGGTGGCCCGATCATCCGATGGCGATTGGCGTGCCACGATCACGACCGGCTTTGAGGGCGTGATCGTGGGTTCCACGAAGAGATGCAAACCTCACGATCATTCTCGCAGAGCCTCGAATGATCGTGGCACAGACCGGTGATCGAGCCACCTTCCTGACCCGGTCACACTCATGCGCCACCATCACCCACCGCCCTAAGCGGATGACTGTGCTCTGCAAGCGCGCACAAAAACACACGCGCAGTGGCCGCGCGGACGCTGCTCGCCCCGCGCCTCACCCGTGCTTCTTGCGTCCGGCTTCCGACGCTGCCTTGACGATGCCGACAAAGTCGGACGCCTTCAGGCTTGCGCCGCCGATCAGCCCGCCGTCGATGTCCGGCTGGCCGAAGAGTTCGGGCGCGTTGGACGCTTTCACCGACCCGCCGTAGATGATCCGCGTCCGCATCGCGACGTCGCTGTTGTACATGCTCGCGAGCTGGCGGCGGATCTTGGCGTGCACATCTTGTGCGTCGCCCGGCGTCGCCGTCTGGCCCGTGCCGATAGCCCACACCGGCTCGTACGCCACGATCAGCCGCTCGGTCAGGTCCAGCGGCACATCGGCCAGGCCCATGCGCACCTGGCGCTGGTTCACCGGGTCGGTGTGCCCCGCCTCGCGCTGCGCCAGCGTCTCGCCGACGCACAAGATGCAGTCCAGCCCGGCCTCGAGCGTCGCACGCACTTTGAGGTTCACCAGTTCATCCGGCTCGCCCAGCACATGGCGGCGTTCGCTGTGGCCCGCGAGGGCGACCCGCACGCCGCAGTCCTTGAGCATGTCCAGCGAAATCTCGCCGGTGAACGCGCCGTCGGGCTTGTGATAGACGTCCTGGGCGCCGACGCGGATGGACGACGAGCGGTCGCGCATGATTGAGCCGACCGAGAGCAGATACGGGAACGGCGGGAAAACCGCGACATCAACGCCCGCCACATGCAGCAGGCCATCGGCGCACCCGCGGGCCAGCTCGGCCCCTGCGGTGCGATTGGTGTTCATCTTCCAGTTGCCGCCGACGAAGGGTTTGCGTTCGGACACGTCGGGAACTCCTCTGGCCGCGCGAAGTGCGGCATGTGCAAGCGTAGAGCATTCGGAGCGGCGTGTCTTGAGCGGCGCGAAGATCGGGCCGCGCCGCGCAAAAGCAAAAACGCGGGCGACGTCATGTCACCCGCGTCTCTGCGAAGAAAGCGATCCGTTGTCGGCGGCATCCGCCGCCGTGTGTTTCATTCCATCTCGTCGCGATAGCGAGAGTTGCGCGAATCGGCCCGCTGGTTCTGGTCGCCGATGATCGCGCCGCCGACGCCGCCGATCACTGCGCCGACCACGGCACCCTTGCCCATGTCGCCGCTGAGCGAGCCGATCGCCATCCCGCCCAGCGCACCAAGCCCGGCACCGGAGAGGCCGCCCTCGACGGCGTTGTTGCAGCCGCCCATGCCCGCGAGCACAATGCCGCCGGCCGCCACGACCAGCATCGACATGCCGCGCTTCGCGCCGCTGCGACCACCGCTCGTGACCTTCACGCTGTCCATCGTTCAAACCTCCTCGACGCGGCACGGCACGAAACTCTCGCGACGACCGCCTCGTGTGTGTCCCGACCCTCAGCCCAAAGACAGGAATCCAGACCAGAAACGGTACGCCCCCTCCCCCAGACCAGTTCAAGCCCAAAGGTCCAAACAAAATCCCCCCACCCGATCAATTTCATCGGCGAATCCGACCAGAATCTGTCGAATTCGGCCGGATCTGCCCGTTTGTTTCTGTTTTGGCTGGGTTCTTGGCCGCGCGGCTGGCACGGCAGCCCTGCCCGGCTAGTTCCAGCTGCATCCCTTGGGCCAGTCTTGCGGGCGCTGCAACGCGGCACGCCGAATCAACCGGCGCAGCCGCTCAAGCTCATCCTCAACCAACTCCGCCCGCGTCGCGATGTCGCCCTCGGCGAGCAGGCGATAGCGCGTCTTGGCGTCGGTCACCACCGCGAACGACAACAACTCCAGGAGCGCAAGCGTCGGGATGCTCTCATCCTGCACGTACTTGAGGATCGGCTCGGACGCCGCCATCTTCGTCAGCTCGCCCTCGCTCAGCATCCGCTCCAGCCGCTGGCGCGTGACGGCCAGCGCCGCCTCGTCGGGCACCTGATCGACGCCCACCGGCTCAAGCAGCGCAAGGCGATACAGCCGCTCGCCCTCGGCGGGCATCTCCTTGAGAATCCGCGCCCTGCACACGCCCTGCAGCAAGATGTTGAAGCGCCCGTCCGGCAACCGCTCGTGCTGGACGATCTGCCCCAGACACACCGCCGGACGCAAGCGCGGCTTGCCGTGGTACTGCTGCTTCCACGCGTCGCCCTCAAACACCGCCATCGCGATCTGTCCCGAGCCGTCGATCGCGTGCTCGACCATCTGGCGATAGCGCGGCTCGAAGATGTGCAGCGGCAACACCTGCTGGGGGAGAAGCACCGCCGAATCCAGTGGAAACAGCGGCATCGGCCGCGCGAAGTTCACCTGGATGGCGTTGTCGTCGTCAGACATGAGAAGGGAAGGCACTGGGCACGAGGCACTGGGGACTTGGGAGAGGCATTCGGAACGGCCGGTTGCGCCGGGACTCGTTCATTTGGCCATTTGACCATGTGTCATTTGGCAATTTACCTCGTCACGCGAGCGGATCGGGCCGGAAGAGCTTCGTGTTGTTCAGCGCCCACTGGCGATCGGTGAAGTTGCCCTGCAGGTTGACGTTGGCGGTGCGATCGGGCCGCGCGACGGCGAGCGACATGACCGTCTTGGCGTCAAGGTTGTCGAGCATGCTCACGAGGATCGCCTCAGGAGTGCTGGGGAACTTGGCGGCACCGAACTCCGGCTCGCCGTGATGGCTCAGAATGATGTGCTGCAGCACCGTGAGCGCGCCGGCGGGCAGGCGGATGCCCTGCTCGCGCATCAGCGTCTGGGCCTTGTCGTGCAGCATGATCGCGCCTTCGACGATGTGCCCGATCAGTTCGCCGCGATCCGTGTAGCTGAAGCCGGTATCGAACTTGATCTCGCGAGTCTTGCCCAAGTCGTGCAGAAACAGGCCCATGATCACGAGGTCGCGGCTGATCTTGGGATAGAACGGGCACACCGCATCGGCAAGGCGGCACAGCGTCAGTGTGTGTTCGAGCAGGCCGCCGAGATAGGCGTGGTGCATCGACTTGGCCGCCGGGCAACGCCGCAGCGCGTCCATGAGGTGTTCGTCGGCCAGATACAGATCCGCCAGTGCCTTGATCGCCGGGTGCTTGATCGTCGCGAGCACGCCGGTCAGCTCCGCGAACATCTCCGCCGGATCGCGCTTGGAGGACGGCAGCAGGTCCATCATCTGCTCGGGCGTCGGCTCGATCGGATCCAGCACATGGATGATGCACTGCATCTCGCCCTGATATGCCTGCGTCTCGCCCTCGATGTAGACGAACCCCTCGCTGGGCATGCGATTCAGCAGCGATTCCTCCACCGACCACATCCGCCCCGGCATCTCGCCGGTCTTGTCACGCAGGATGCAACGCAGATACGGCTTGTCCGTCCGCGTCTTGCCGATCTGCGCGTTCATGATGCTGAACGCCCCCGACACCCGCTCGGCGGGGCCGATGTCGGCGATGTTGCGGCGGGTCTTGGTGGCGTTGCTCGGCAGCGTGGTCATGGCGTTCCTTGAAATCGGGACAATCGCTCGATGAGATCGCATCGTATCGCCGTCCGCGACATCAGCGACGCCGACTCTGCCCGCCCTCGCGCCAGACACAACTCCGCGCTGCACGTCGTGCAACGCTCGCCACGCCGCGTCCCGGGCGGCACCAAGAGCCGACCAACTTCTTCTTTCGCGCGCCATCCGGCGACGCAACATCCCGTGGTTTGTCCGGGGCTCACTTGGTATGATCGCCCCCGTGGACCTCACCCCCCTGCATGAGCGGTTGCTTGAGGCTGCGGGCAAACGCTCGTATCGCGAGATTGCCGCCCTCACCGACATTCATCCCGAAACAGTGCGGCGGTACATGCAGGGCCAGGCGCCCAGCGCCGAGTTCCTCGAAGCCGCGTGCACGCGCTTGGGACTCAACGGCGACTGGCTCCTGACCGGGCGCGGCCCGATGAAGGCGAGCGACGTTTCCGGAGCTGCCCTGAAGGCCGCCAAAGCGGGCGATCTGCTCAGCGCGCTCGCAGGCACGGTCGAATCGCTGGTCGATCGCGTGGATCGCATGCAACTGTTTGTTCAGACGCTCGAAACCCGCGTGCGGGCCGGCGCAGCCGCCGCCGCGGCGTCATCACGGAGTACCGATGGCTCGCACCTCTCCGCAGGCATCCAGCGCGCCGACGCCGCACTCGCCGACGCAAAAACCGCCGCTGTTCACGTCGGCAAGCGGGCCCAACTCCTCCGCGACGCTCTTGCCCAGCGACCACGCCCGGATGCTGGTGGAACTCCTCCGCCCCGCGGGGCCTGAACTCGCGCGACGCTGGCTCAGTGCGCTGTTGCTCGTTCCGATTGAAGAGCGCGAAGCGGTCGTGCGCGAGATCGAGCAACATCTCGTGCGGCTCTATGCCCAGCCCGACATGGCACCCGCCGACGGCACGCCGCAGGTCGTGGTGGTTTCGCCTCCGGTGCAGCGCGACGGCTACGTCGAGCAAACACGCACGACCTATGCCGCCGCAACAGACAAGAAACCCGCGCCAGGCTCCGAATCGCAGCGCGGCAGGGCGTCGTGACGTACGGCGTGCCCGACACGCACTTGGTTATCAGCGCGCGATCGGCGTGAAGACGACGGCTCACGATCGTGCCATCGAAGTCCGCTTGGGGACTTCGATGTTTGCTTTGCCCTCTGCGCGAGCGCATCGAAGTCGCCGAGCCGACTTCGATGGCACGGCCCGATGCGCATCTGGCTTCACTTGGGCCACAGCCAGCAGAAGATCGCGCCCGTCAGCAATCCATAGACGATGCCGTCGATCACGCCCAGCGCCATCGCCCGCGGCGACTGGCCGAACCAGATCCCATTGGGCAGTGCGGCGAACGCATACCCAAGCACGCCCGCTGTGCCCAGCACCTGGAAGCCGTGCTTGAACGTCAGCGGCGTGGCTCCGCCGTGCGGCAAGGTAAACCAGCCCAGATACGCCACCAGCGTGCTGATCGCGAGATAGACCACAAACGTCTTGATCATCGCGCCGCCCATGCTCATCGGCATGCGCATCAGCGTGATCGATCCAACGGGGCCGGTCTTCATCAGTTCCTGGATCGCCGGCTCCTTCAGCCGCGCGTGATCCGCGCAGTTGGGGAAGGCATAGGCGCCGGGCGCGAGGCTCATGTGCTTGATCGCGTCGATGAAGCCCGCCTCGTCGGGCAGGTGCTTGAAGTCTTTGTTGTGATGCCCGATCGCCATCCAGCCGATCGCGCTCGCCACCCACACCCCCGCCGCCGAGACCACGATCGGAAGCCACAACGCCGCGAGAAAATCCATGGGAGGCCCTTTCGAGAAGCGGTTCACCAATCACGCGGCCACCACGCCGCACGCAACGCAACCCCCGGACCACCGGAAACTCATAGCATCGCACCACCTTCGCGCAGCATGGCATAATCAGCGCGCCTACGCAAGCCACTCTTGCTCAGCGTTTTGTACCGCGAAGCGGTGCTGGTGAATAGCGTGGGGTCGCGGCGCAGCCGCACCCCACGAACGCGACCCTCTCGCGCGGGATTGTCAAACGTGGATTGTTCGGCGCACGATCCAGCATCGACAATCCTGTTCAAGCAGACGGCTCTTCCGGGGGTGCCGCTGGCGCGGCGACCCCCGGCTCTTCAACTTCACGGCTTCGCCGTGGGGGAAATCGAAACGCGCGACGCGCGCCGTCTGTTGGCGTGGTCATTGATCAGAGGTTTCAGTTCTGATTGACGCTCACACCGCGTCGCGCTCGCGCCGATGCAGTTCCGGCACAAAGCACGCGATGATCACGCCGGGGATGTACAGCAGGCCGATCCACGCCACCGCAGACGCCGGGCTGCCCGCCGTCGCACTGATCTGGCCGCCCACCAGCACGCCCGCAGCCGAGACCAGCCGCCCGACGTTGTATGTGAAGCCCGCGCCCAGCGTGCGCAGCTTGGTGGGAAACAGCGGCGGGATGTAGAGCGGGAACAGCCCAAACAGCCCAAGCCCAAAGAACGCGGTCAGCGAATACAGCACATAGATCTCGCCCGCGTGCAGCGGCCGGTGGAAGCCGAACCAGAAGACGAGCCCCGCCGCCGCCATGAGCAGCGCGAACGCGCGCCGGTGTCCCAGCCAGTGCGCCAGGTACGCCGCGAAGTAGTTCGCCGCGATGTTCACCAGCAGATAGATCATCGACGCGTTGGCGGCGATCACCTGTCGCTCCTGCGGCGAGCGATCCTGCAAATCGGGCAGTTGCATGATGATCGACGGGCTGAACGAAAGGAACGCCCACACCGTCGTCAGTGCGATCGACGTGAGCAGCGTGATCAACACCGTCGTCCGCCGCAAGCCGCGATGAAACAGCGCCCACACCGGGGGCGTCGGCTCGGCGTGGCTGGCCCATTCATCCGGCTCGGGCACGGCACGGCGAATCCACAGCGTGAGGAACGCCGGCAACACACCAACCAGGAACACCCAGTGCGGCTCAAGCCCCGCCATCATCTTCGCGGTCAGTGCCGCGGCGATGCAGCCCACGATATATCCGCTCTGCAGCGTCGCGGTCGCCCATGTGCGATGGCGCGACGGCAGGCTCTCGGCCACCAGCGCCGAGCCCGCGGCCCACTCGCCGCCGATGCCAAGCGCCGCAACGAAACGGAAGATCAATAGATGCCACCACGTGTCCGCAAAGAACGCGGCACCGGTGAACACGGCATACGTCAGCACCGTGAGCGTCAGCGTGCGCGTGCGGCCGAGGCGATCGCCGATGCGACCAAAGACCATGCCTCCCACCGCCCAACCCACGAGGAAGAAGCACTGGATGATCGCGACCTTGGCCTGCACCGCGGCCTCGGTCACGGGCTGGTCGGCGTGCCGCTCCAGCAACTGTCGCACGAAGCGCGTCGCGACCATCAGATACAGATAGCCGTCAAGCCCGTCAAAGCACCAGCCAAGCCACGCGGCGATCAGCGCTTTGCACTGGGTGCCGGATAATCGTCCCGAATCCGCCGCGTGTTGTTGCTCGTGCAGTTCACCCATGAGGCGGGCAGTCTACCGAGCGGCACGCCTGCCTCACATTACGATTCGCGGGCGCAGCGGCGACCTCAGCCGACCAACGCATCATCGGGGAGCGGAATCGGCGCCTGGGCTGTGAGAGCCGCGGCGACGATGGCCCGCGCCAGCGCACAACGCCGCCCGGTCAGATCTGTGCTGAACCAGACGAGCCGCTTGCCCGGCTCTTTCAGAAAGATCCGGCGCCGCCGCAGATCAATCCAGATCGTGGCGTGGCGCAGATCGACCGACGCGACGCGCCGCAAGGACGTGCCCCACCCGCCACGCAGGACATCGAGTCGGCCCGGCGAGACACGCAGGTAAGCCGGCCAAAGCACGCCGAACGCGAATATTGCCGTGCATGCCCCTGCGACGCTCCCGGCGAGAAAGCCCAACTTCTGGCTTGGCCACGCAACGCCCGCGGCCACTCCAACGCAGACGCAGAGCGTTACTGCAATCGCATACTTCCACGGCCCTCGCTCGGGTTTCGCGAACAGCAGCAGGAACGACATCGGCTCGCCCGACGTCGCCGGTCGCGCGAGAAAGTGTCGAAGCTGCCCTCGTCTCCCAACGACCTTGACCCGAGCGCTCGCAGATGGCGTTGCCTTGATGATCGTGTTTGGTCGGTATCGCCCAAAGCGCCTGATCACCAATCCAGCGGCAACGATCCAGAAGATCAATCCCAGCGCATTCTGCATCGCGACCACACCAAATCGCAACAACACCGGAATGCCTGGCAGCATCACCAAAACATATGGCACAGCGAGAAGCGCAAGCTCGCTCCTTGCGACAAGCTGATCCTGCATCACACCCATCGGCCAGTGATTGCCCGGACCGGTCGAGAGGCTCACGACATCACGCGGCGTCCACCACGTGGCCTCAACCGTTGCCGTGGAGTTGTCGATCGTCTTGCTCGAAATCGCTCGCTTCCGCGCACAGTCACACGCTGCGTCGATACACCCGCACCGACGCTGGCCGCACATTCACGCAGAGCGTCGCGCCCGCGCGCAGCAGCGGGATCGCCGGACAGGATACTGATGCCGGATCGCCATCGAGTTGAAACGCCGCGTCACGATCGCTGCGGATCTCCACACGCGCGGCTCGCGCCACGCGAAGCGACGCCCGATCAACGTGTGTCCCCGCCCTTGACTGCAGCAGCCAGGCGAGTGCGGCCAGCGTGCTTGCCGCGGGCATGAACACCACGTCCAGCAGGCCGTCGTCCATGCGCGCTTCTGGGGCGGGGTTGATCCCCAGTGCATAGCGTCGACAGTTGGCGATGATCAGCATGCCGCGCTCGCCATCGACGAGCACGCGTCCATCGACCGAAACGTGCAGCGCGGGTAGGTTCGGCGCGAGCGCCTCTTCGAAGATCGGGCGCAGATACGACAGGTGCGAGATCGCGCCGCGCCTTCGCTGCGTCAATCGCTGCGTCACGCCGGCGTCGGGGCCGATGCCGCACATCACGGCGAACGTCGCGCCGGCAACTTCGCCCAGGTCGATCGGCGACGGCGCGTCCTCGCGCAGTTGTCGGGCGATCTCATTCGCGTCGGCGCTCGAGCGCAGTTCACGCGCGAGCAGGTTCTCGGTGCCCGCGGGATAGGTCAGCAGCGCGGCACCATTTCGGGCGCACGCCGCCGCCGACAGGTTGCACGTCCCGTCGCCGCCCACCGCGACGAGCACATCACAACCGGCGGTCGCACGCGCCAGCGCGTCGGGTGCGCATGGCGAAACGCCGATGACACTGTGGCCATCGGCGATGAGTGCCGCGCGAACGGCGGCGAACACTTCGCCCGCCCTGCCGCGGCCAGACTTGGGATTGAAGACGACTGCAACGCGCACGCGTGACGATACTCGCGAGAATGCTCCCTCGCAAAAACAACACCGGCCGCGGCGAAGCGCGACCGGTGTGAAGATTCATCAGAACTCAACGCGATCTGATTACTTGGTGATGTCCATCGGACGCTCCGGCGGACGAGTGCGATCGGGCGTCGCCGCGGCGGGCTCGACGACCGGCGCCGAGTTGCCGACGGGCTTGCCGTCGCTGCTCACGCCGCCGCCCGCGCTGCCGCGGGTCAGGTAGATCTCAACGCGGCGGTTCTGCGGCGTGTTGCCGTTGCCGCTGTTGGGCACTGCCGGACGGAACTCGCCCCAGCCCGCGACCTGCATGCGACCCGGCTCCACGCCCAGATCGACGAGTTCGCGACGCACCGAGATCGAGCGGTGGGCCGAGAGGTGGACGTTGGTGGGATGGCGGGCCGCGGTGCGCGACGAGATCCGCTGGCTGTCGGTGTGGCCGACGATCACGAGCTCATACTTGCTCGCGGCCTGATTGCGGACGATCTGCGACAGCGCCGACAACGCACGCTTGGCCTCGGGCTTGACGGTGTCGTCGCCCGAATCAAACGTCAGATCGCTGGCAAAGCGGATCATGCCCTTCTCGGGGTCGTAGGTGAGCAGGTCGGGATACTGCGCGGCAAGGCGGCGCAGCTCCGCGTCGGTGTCGGGGTCGAGGGCGACGACGCCCAGATCGCCGATCTTGCCGCCCAGGTCGGCCAGACGCTTGAGCGCGTCATTGAGCTGGTTCTGCAGTGCGGCGTTCTGGTTCCGCAGGTCAGCCAGCGCCTTCTCCAGCGCGGCGATCTGCCCCTTGATGCGATTCGCCTCTTCGACGGCCGCGTCGCGCTCGCGCTCGAGCTGCTTGTTGCGATCGGTCAGGCTGCGGTTGGTCACATACAGGTTGTCATACTCGCCCTGATTCACGCAGCCGCCCAGGCCGAGGCTCAGGGTGGCGGCGAGGCCGAGGACGGCGAGCAGAACACGGGCGGTGCGGGGCGGGGTCGCGATCATCTCCGAGGCTCCAATCGAGGGACACAATGTTTGCGATTCCGGGGGTTCGGGCTGGCGAGGGCTAGTCGCTCGCCGAATGGTCGGGGAAAGCGGCGCGATGATATTCATCGCGCTCCGCTTCAAGGGAGTCGAATCGGCGTTCGTGCCAAGCGAACGTGAAAATCGCGACCGACGCCCAGATCGCGCGCCAGTCGCGACACACTTCATCACGCGCGGCGCGCGACAACGCTCGCGCGTTCCCATTGTGTTTGGGTGTGCCGCGCGGTAGGATGCGCTCATGGCCAAGCGTCCACGTCGTCCCAGCGCCAAGGGTCCGCGCCTGCGCGTGCATCGTGCCGCGCCCTCAACCCCGCCCGGCTCCAAGCAGCCGGGGGCATCCAAACCTGCCAAGGCTGCCCGCCCGGGCAAGCCTCTTGTCGCACTCTCGCTGGATGAGCTCGAGAGCGTCGCGGCGGTGCGCGAACTCTTCTGGTCCAACGTCATGCGCGAGATGCTCGTGTCGCTCGCGACCGCGGCCAACGACAAGAACGGGCCGCAGGTCTTTGACGGGCGCTTGGCCGTCGTCACCTCGCTGGGCGAGCGCATCCCCATCGCCGACGTCAAGCCGGTCATGAACTTCGGCGTCAACGATGCCGGACTGGGTCGACAACTTTCCGCAATGCTCCAGTGCACCGTCTTTCAGATCCGCACGCCCGGCGGCGAGGTCTACACGCTGCCGGTGCACGAGATCCGCGGCTTCCACTCGATGTCCGAAGAGCTCATGCAGCGCGTCGAATCCTCCGCGCCGTCGCCCGAGGCCGAGGGCGAGCAGCCGTTCGGCTTTGCCGCGTTCACATCGCTGGCCCGCGGCATTCGTGACACGCCGCTGCCGCAAGCGCCAACCGAACCCGGTGAGTGATCGTTCAGCCCGGGTTGGCCCAGTCGGACTGCAAATAGGTTCGACCCACATCGTCGACCACGAGACTGACTTTGTTTGACGCCTTGAGGATCGCCAGCAGTGCGGCGAGTTCCTGCGCACTGTCGGCATCGATGCGCGTCTTCTCCGGACTCGCAGGGTCGCCAAAGAGGACGACCAGTGCTCCTTTGTTGTTCTGAGCATCCCACGCGGCTGAATATCGGAGGATTGGCGCTGCGCTCATCGTTCGTCTCCTTGACGCTTCCGTCGTGACAACGCACCCGCAACTGAATCACGAACTCGGCTCGAAATCGCACACGTCGCCCGAAGCCGGGTCGAACCATTCTGGTCTCAGGCTCACGGCTTCTTCTCAGGACGCTGAAGCTGGATCACCTTGCGAACAACTTCGTGCGTAGCGTCCTGAGCGATGATGTCGAAGCTCGTCGCCTCGGCACCCGCGTTGAACTTGAAGGTCACCTTGCCCGAGCCGCGCAGATCGTACTTGTACGTCTTGGCCTTCTCGTCGGCGGCGAGCTGTTCGAGATACTCCGACTTCGTCTTCGGAGCGAGCGGCTCAAGAACACTGACGCCCTTCACAACGATCGCGAAAGCATCGGCGCTGGTCCGCACGATGTTGACGTCGAGCTCGCCGGCGTTGTCCTTGTCGAGCTTGACCACAAGTGCCGCGGGCTGGATCGTCACCTCGGCAGGCACCGAAGTCGGCCGCTGGGAACTGAGGTTTCCCAGTGAGATCTCGCGCCGGATCTGGGCGACGCCCTCGTAGAACGACCCCATGTTGTGAAGTTCGAGCACATCCGCGATGGCGGCATCGACGGGATACTCGGCGATGGAGTTCGCCCGCTTGGGGTTGATCGTCTCGGTCAGGAACTTGCGACGGGCAGTCACGATGCGATCAACGATCGCCAGCCCGAACGCGTTCTGGTACACCTGCTCGCGGACGATGTCGCGTGAACCGCTGGCGATCGCCGAGATCGCGGTCAGGATGTTCTTGGTGCCCACCGGCGACACGATGCCAGCGACGGCGGCCGTAGACGTCGCGGTCACGCCGAAGAGCACGTTGATCTCGTTCTCCAGGCCGATGATCGAGCTGAGGTGTTTGGCGACAATCTTGTCAGATTGCTGAATCATGATTGTCTGGAGTCGATTGCGCGACTGGCGATCAAGAAGCGCGGCTTGATATGCCGTGGTCGTCTGCTGCATCACCGCAAAGGAAAGCAGCCCTTCGCTCTGCCCCGGCTCGAATGCTGCGCCATCCTGCTTAATGCGTCGCAGCACTTCGCCGAGCTTGGCGTAGGGGACATAACCCGGGGGCAAGTCGCCGAACATAGGTTCGGCGAACGCATCGCCGCCCGGCGCGCCCGCAGGCGCAGGCGTCGCGGGGCTCCCCGTCGTTGTGTCCGGCTTTGCGACCTCTTGCTTGGTCATCGCCCGCTGACGGGACTGCCGCTCGTCCACTTCGATGGCCTTCTCGCTCTGCTTCGCAGTGCCCTGACCGGGAAACTGGAACGCATACTGATTGATGCGATCGTGCGAATCAAAGCCCTTGAGATCTTTGTCATTGCTCGTCAGCTCCGGCACGCGATAGATGCGTCCGGGATCGCCGCCGTTCAGCAGGCCGCAGCCCGAGAGCAATGAGCCAGCCAAAGCAAGAACCACGCCGCAGACGCGATGAATTCCAACCATGTGCCACCCTCCGAGCGCGACGAGAAGCCTTGACACGGAGATTACATCAAGAGTGGTTGCCGCACACAAGGTTGCGACGCAATGTGAATATCCTGTGGAAATCCACGGTTCCGTGGGACCGCTCCAAGTTTTCGCTCACATTTGTGTATCCGGCCCGCGTCACCGCGAAATGGCCCTCACCGCCAGCCCATCATCGCCCACGCCGTAAGCGCGATGAAGACGGCGATGGCGGCCTGCGTGGCGCGATCGCGCCACACCAGTTCGGTCGGATCGTCGAACGTGCCCTTGTCCATCAGCACGATCGAGCGCAGCAGGCCGTAGGTCGCGGGCAGCAGCGTCAGCCACAAGGGCAGCGCGGCGAGCAGGCGACTCGCATCCTCTGCCACGCCGGGCGTCGAAGTCGCCGCCATGCCGCCGATCGAGTGCCGCGCGCTCTGGGCCTGGATGTACCCCGCGTACGACAGCAGACATGCGACGCCTGTCACAACGACGAACATGCGCAGCGTGGCGTCGGTGTAGATGCCTTGCACCGCGCGGGCGTGCTCTGCCGCGGTGCCGCTCTCCATCGTGCGCCGTTCGCCGAGTCGCTTGCCGAAGGCGAGGAACATCGACACAAAGAACGTGCAGTTGAGCAGCCAGGGGCTGGGCGTCACGCCTGCGGCCACGCACCCCGCAAGCACGCGGAACACAAAGCCCATCGCCAGGCTGATCACATCGAGCACCACGGCACGCTTCATGCCCAGGCTGTAGAGAATCACGTTGGCCGCGTACGCCAGCAGCAGCACGCCGAAGCCCGCCCCCGCGTGCGACCACATCCACGCGGCGATCGCCCCGCCCGCGACAAACAACAACCCGCACGCCGCATACGCCGCCCCGGGCGCGATCGCGCCGGACGCCAGCGGCCTGCGCTTCTTGCGCGGATGGTGGCGGTCGGCCTCGATGTCGCGCGCATCATTAATGATGTAGCACGCCGAACTCACCACGCAGAACGCCAGCGTCGCCAGCGCGACGGCGCTCCACGTCACCGCGGCACGATCAACCGCAAAGCCATACGCCGGGCCAACGACCACAAAGATGTTCTTGGCCCACTGCCGCGGCCGCACCAGCGCGAACCACGCCGCCACCCCGGTGGGGGCAGGGCGTCCGTCTGTCGTGGCGCTGGGCGCAGGATGGCTTGAGGCGTGATCGGTCATCGGAGTTGCGAGCGCACGCGGCCCGCGCGGCGCGAGTGTACCTCGCCCGACGCCAAACGCGACTCGCTCGGCTCTTGATCGGTCTTTTTGCGTTCTCGCGTGAACCGCGGCAGCCAATCCATACCATCCGACCATGCCCCTGCGTCTGTACAACACGCTCACGCGTCGCCTCGAAGACTTCGCGCCCGCCGACCCGGCCCACGTCACGTTTTACTCGTGCGGGCCGACGGTGTATGACGACGCGCACATCGGCAACTTCCGCTCGTTCCTGGCCGCCGACCTGCTGCGGCGCTGGATCGAATCGCCCTTGTGCGAAGTGGTGTCGGCCGCGGGCGGGGCATCGCGCATCCACGCCGGGCCGCGCCGCGTCACGCACGTGATGAACATCACCGACGTCGGACACATGACCGACGACGCCGACGGCGGCGAGAACGGCGAGGACCGCATGGCGGTCGCGGGGCGCCGCCTCGCCGAGGCCAAGAAGTCGGGCAAACTGCCCCCCGGCGTCGCGACGGACCTGGACCCCAATAACCCGTACACCATCGCGGCGTTCTACGCGCAGCGCTTCATCGAAGACGCCAAGAAGCTCGGCCTCAAACTCGCGCTCGAAGCCGAGAAAGACCCGAGCCTGATGCCGCGCGCCACCAAGAGCATCGACGGCATGGTCGCGATGATCCGCCAACTCATCGCCAGCGGCCACGCCTACGCTACCGGCGCGCCCGGCCAGCGCGTCGTCTACTTCAAGGTCACCTCCTTCCCCGCCTACGGCACGCTCAGCGGCAACACGCTGGAGAAACTGCAATCGGGCGCCGGCGGCCGCGTGCAGGACGAACACCAAGGCCAGAAGCAACACCCCGCCGACTTCCTCCTGTGGAAGGAAGACCCGCGCCACATCATGAAGTGGCCCAGCCCCGTCGACGGCTGGGGCGAGGGCTACCCGGGCTGGCACATCGAGTGCAGCGTGATGAGCGCATCGCGCCTTCTCCGGCTTGACGACTTCGAGACGATCAACGATCTGAGACTACTAGCCAGAGCACGATTTGACGCAAACCGCTACTGGCTAGAGGAGGACGGCCACCATTGGATTACTCGGAGGTTGCCGCGGCAGCGCTACAGCGATCTAGATGTGGTTCTGAACTGGGTTTACCAATTTGATCTGCCTCCCGACATTGCCGTTCCACGAATTTCCCCGAGCACGGTGAATCGCAGGATGTCGAAGTCTCAGCTACTGCTAGCCATCGCGATGTGGACCAAGTTTCCACAAAGCAGCATTGACCTGCACTCGGGCGGCGAGGACAACATCTTCCCGCACCACGAGTGCGAGATCGCCCAGACCTGCTGCGCCTTCAACGAGAACCCCGGCGGCGCGACCTATGCCCGCATGTGGTTCCACCCGCGCTTCCTGATGGTCAACGGCGACAAGATGAGCAAGAGCAAGGGCAATTTCTTCACCGCCCGCGATCTCTTCGACAAAGGCCACGAACCCGCCGCCCTGCGCCTCGCGCTCATCAGCACGCACTATCGCAGCAACGCGAACTTCACCGAGCAACTGCTCAAAGACGCGGCTCGCATGATCGAGCGCTGGCGCAAGATCGCCGATGCGCCCGCGACATCGAACCCCGGCGGCCAAGGCGCACGCGATGCCGCACGCCTTGCATTCGCCGACGCGCTGCATGAAGACCTCAACATCGCCGGCGCGATCGCGGCGATCAACACGTGGGTCGGCTCGTGCGACACGCCGGGCAGCGAAGACACGGCACTGATGAAGACGTTTGACGAAGTGCTGGGCGTGCTGAGCCTGCCGCGCTCGGCGAGCACCAGCACGGCGATCGGCGTCTTCCTGCCGGGCGTAACGCCGAGCGATGAGGTGCAGGGGCTGCTTGAGCAGCGCCGTGCCGCACGCGCCGCCAAGGACTTCAAGAAGTCAGACGAGATCCGCGATGCGCTGCTGAAAATGGGCTACACGATCAAGGATGTCGCGGGCGGCAAGGTGGAAGTAGGCCGCGCGTAAGCCGTGCCACTGATGTCCGAGTCTGCGAGGACATCAGTGCTCTTGCGCAATGTGATGGTGTCAGATCAACAGCACCGAGATGCTCGCAAAGCCTCTCATCTCGGTGGCACGGTTCGGCGTGCATTGCGCAAGCTCTTCACGGCGAAGCCGTGGTGGTGAGTAGCCGTGGGTCGCCGCGCAGCGGCACCCGCGGAACAACAGCCCTCTTGAACGAGATTGTCAAAGCTGGATCGTTTATCACACAATCCACCGTCGACGATCCCGCGCGGCGGCGCTCTTTCGTCGGGTGCGGCTGCGCCGCGACCCGACGCTATTGACCCGCACGGCGTTGCCGTGCAAAGCCAGGTACTCGTGTTCCATGAAGTACTTCGTGCCACTGATGTCCGAGTCTGCGAGGACATCAGTGCCGAGATGAAGCATCGCTCGCGCGCTACTGCGATCTGATGAGATCACACTGCACCGATCGTCACAAAGCGTCTCATCTCGGTGGCACGAGTCCGCATCCCGCCCAACGAAAAGGCCCTCCGCTTCCGGAGGGCCTTGCTGCTTCGTGACGTTCACTTCACCGTCGCGAACTCAATCTTCAATGGCCTTGGGCTTGTACGCCGCGATCACCGCGCTCTGGATGTTGTGCGGCGTTTCCTCATCATGGCTGTAGTCCATGCTGAACGTCCCCGCGCCACCCGTCATGCTCTTGAGTTCGTTCGCGTAGTTCTGCAGTTCGCCCAGCGGCGCGATCGCCCGCACCAGGCACAGGTCAGCGCCCGAAAGCCCCGAGTCCTGCACGCGGCCGCGCTTGGTCGCCAGGTGTCCCGCGATGTCGCCCATGTAGCGCGCGGGCGCGGTCACCTCGACGGTCACATACGGCTCGAGCAACTTCGGCCGCGCCTTCGCGACGGCATCGATGAACGCTCGCTTGCCGGCGGTGATGAACGCGATCTCCTTGCTGTCCACGTCGTGATACTTGCCGTCGGTCAGCACGCAGCGGATGCCCTTCATCGGATAGCCCGCGATCGCGCCCTCCGACATGATCTGCCGCACGCCCTTCTCCACCGCCGGCCAATACTGCCGCGGCACCGTGCCGCCCACCACTTCCGTGGCGAACTCAAAGTCATCGGTCGACTCCGGCGGCAGCGGCTCGACACGCAGATACACCTCGCCGAACTGGCCCGCACCGCCCGTCTGCTTCTTGTGGCGATGGTGGCCGTCGGCCCGCGTCGTGATCGTCTCCTTGTACGCCACCTTGGGCGGCGTGGTCACGAGTTCGATGCCGACGTTCTTGAGCTTCTCGACCACCACACGCAGGTGCAGTTCGCCCAGGCCCTTCATCACCGTCTGATTCGTCGCGGCGATCCGCTCGATCGCCAGGCACGGATCCTCGGCCAGAAGCTTGTGTGCCGCACCGCTGAACTTCGTTTCGTCGGCGTGGTTCTTGAGTTCGATGGCCAGCCCGTACATTGGCTTGGGCAGCGGCAGCGGGATCAGATGCACCGAGTCCAGCTCGTGGCTGTCGTGCAGCACGCCGTTGAACTTCAGCTCATCAATCTTGCTCACCGCGGCGATCTCGCCGGGGCCGACTTCATGCACTTCGACGTGCTCCTTGCCCTGGAGCTTGAAGAGGTGCGTGATGCGGATGGGCTTCTTGCCGTCGTCAATGAACAGATCCTGCCGTGCTTTGATCGTGCCTTGATGCACGCGGAAGATGCCGAGCTTGCCCACGAACGGATCGGTGGTGACGCGGAAGATGTGCGCCAGCACCTTGCCCGCCGGATCGGGCTTGGCATGCCACTCGACATCCTCGCCCTCGGCCGATTCGCGCATCGCGAACTCGGGCGGGTTCACCTCGACCGGGCTGGGGCAGAGGCTGGCAAAGACGTGCAGCAGGTCATCCGCGCCCGCTCCGGTCTTGGCCGAGCAGAAGCAGATGGGCACCAGGTGCGCTTCCTCCAGCGCCTTCTCGAACGCAACGTGCAGTTTCTCGGGGTCAAAGCCCTCGCCCTTCTCCAGATACTGCATCGTCAGTTCTTCGTCGACCTCGATCACCTGCTCGACGATGTTCTTGTGCGCCTCGTGCACCGACGAGAAGTCGGTGCTGTCGCCCGCGGCATCGCTGCCGTCGTGCTCAAAGACGTTGATCACCTTCGCACCCTTCATCGTGGGCAGGTTGATCGGCAGACAGATGTTGCCGAACGTCTCGCGGATCTGATCGACCAGCGCGGGCAGATCGGCGAGTGACTCGTCGATCTTGTTGATGATGATCATCCGCGGGATCTTGCGCTGCTCGGCGACCGCCATCAGTCGGCGCGTCGTCGAGTCGATCCCCTTCAAGGCGTCGATCACGACGGCGACGGTCTCCACCGCTGGGAAGCACGCGATCGCGTGACCGACAAAGTCGGCCAGCCCCGGCGTGTCGATGAGGTGGACGTCGTGGCCCTCGTAATCAAAGTGCATGAACGACGGCTGCAGCGAATGCTTGTGATGTTTCTCTTCGTCGGTGAAGTCGCTCACCGTGTTGCCCTCGGCGATCGTGCCGAGTCGCTTGCTCGCCCCCGCCGCAAACAGCAATCGCTCCGCGATGCTCGTCTTGCCGCTGCCTCCGGCCCCCACAAGACACACGTTTCGGATGTCGGCTGGATTGCGTACCGCCATATGGCACACCCCATTTCTCCTCGCGCACACACAGCGGCGAGGGTGGTGACTCGCGCCCGAGTGTCGCACGCGCGGCATGCCCGAGCGCCTGAACGCAGTCTATGTAAAGACCGCGCCAAAGCAATGCGTGCAATGCCTGTGCCAGACCGCTCGCATTCTGACCGTTGCGAACGTCTTGCGAATGAGAATGTCGTGTGCCAAGACCGGGAACAAGACCGGGAAACACCCCTGCCGCCGATGCACCGCCTCAGTCTGCGTCGGCCGCTTGGTTCATCGGCGCCTCCGCCACCGGCGCGAGGTGCTGGCGCAGCCACACATAGGAGTGCACCACGCCCGCCGTGTCCACGCCCCAGCCGACCACGTTGCCCGATTCATCCACACTCGACGCGCGGCTTGTCCGCATCGTCGTCGGCAACAACGCGTGCAGATCCACAAACTCGTGGTTCACGCCCACCCACGCGATCGCGTGGCTCTCCTTGGGTGTTCCGATCGCATCGGTGGTGTTGCCATAGCCCGCGATGGTGTCGCTTTCGATCGCCAGCGCGAACGAGTGGCGATACGTCGAAGGCAGGTAGACGAAGCTGGCGGCGCTGCCCGTCCAATAGCCCGCGGAGTAGAAGCGGATGTCGCGCGGCTTGGCTTCGTTGCGCACGCGCACGTCGACGCCCAGATATCCCACCTGCAACGTGCCATCGGTGTCGGTGGCGACCGAGACGTCATACGCAGGCACATGCAGATCAACGAACGAGTTAGGCGTGCCGCGCCACATCGCGGCGGTTGAACCCTTTGAGCCAAGCGCGGTGCCGACCTGCACGCCGCCGACGACGCCGGTGACGGTGTTGTCTTTGCCCAGGTCGATCGCCGCACCCGTGTTCAGATCCCACAACATCGCGTGCGTCGCGCCGACGCCTCGCTCGGGGTCGCCCTCGGTGGCGGAGCCGACGATCTGTGTGCCGTCGGTCGCGACCGCGCGGCCCGCAACAAACGAGAAGGGCACCGGCAGCGTCGTCGGCGTCGCGCCCTGCCACAGCACGGGCCACTGCGCCAGCGATGCCGTGCCTGCGTATCCGACGCTGAGCGAGCCGTTGCGGCCGTACACCGCGGAGAACGTGGCGTTGCCCGGGTGCAGATCAACGAGCCCCTGCCCGGTCCACAGCACGCCGTGGTTGCCCACGGTGCCGCCGATCACGCCGCCCGAGATGGTGTTGGCAAACCCGCCCGCCGACACTTCACGCACCACGTAGCGATGCGCGAGCGAGACGCTGGTCTGGGCCTGTGCAATGCTGCACGCGCCTCCAGTGGCCACGCACACCGCGGCGACGACGGCGATCGGAGAGCGAGACAGTGCGGCGTTGTTCCACGACATGGTGCGATTCCTCCTGGAGCCCGGTGTGGGCCCGAGTTCAGGAGTCACGCACTCGCGGCTGAGATACAGCCGCGAGGAAGAAAGTCATCAGTTTGTGCAGATGACAGTGGGGTTAGAATGTCATGCGTCGCGGCGGCGGCGGAAAGAAAAACCGCGGGGCTCAGCCCCGCGGCTTTCGTCAAGGCACTTTGACAGGTGGGGCTTTCGGTGGCGGTGAGGCTATTTCACTCACCCACTCACCCACTCACCCACTCACCCACTCACCCACTCACTCACTCACTCACTCACCCACTCACCCACTCACTCATCATCACTCGGCGGCATCGCGCAGTGTCCGCCGTGCTTGGCGTGATAGTCCTGGTGATACTCCTCGGCCGGGTAGAACTTGCCCGCGTCGGCCTTGCCGATCACCTGCGTCGCGATCTTCCGCTTGGCGTACTTGGGCAGCGCGGCCTTCTCCGCGATGAACGCCTTGGCCGTCGCCAACTGCTCATCGTCTGCGGCAAAGATCGCCGAGCGATACTGCTCGCCCACATCCGGGCCTTGGCGGTTCACCTGCGTCGCGTCGTGATACTTGAAGAACTTCTCAAGCAGCTCGCGATACGTGATCGTCTTGGGGTCATAGATCACGCGCACGGTCTCGGCGTGGCCCGTCGTGTCGGTGCACACTTCTTTGTACGTCGGGTTCTCGGTGCGACCGCCCATGTAGCCGCTCACCGCCTCGATCACGCCCGGCGTCTGCTGGAAGCGATCTTCCACGCCCCAGAAGCAGCCGCCTGCAAAGTACGCGCTGGCCACCGCGACGGGCTTGCTCTCGGCGGGCAACTCCGCCTTGGCGTCAAAGAACTTCAGCGACACGGAGTTGAGGCAGTAACGCAGGTTGGTCGGCTTGGGGCCGTCGTCAAAGACGTGGCCGAGGTGGCTGCCGCAGCGGGCGCAGAGTATCTCGACACGCTGCATGCCATACGCGTTGTCCTCCACGTACGCGATGTGGTCCGCGTCGTAGGGGCGGAAGAAGCTGGGCCAGCCCGTGCCCGAATCAAACTTGTGCTCGCTGTTGAAGAGCGGCAGGCCGCACAGGCGGCAGGTGTACACGCCGTCTTTGTGGTTGTCGACGAGATTGCCGCAGAACGCGGGCTCGGTGCCCTTCTTGAGGATGACCTTGGCCTCCTCGGGCGTGAGGGTCTTGGCGAGCTCGTCGATCTTGGCTTGCGAGAGACGCGTGATATTGAACGCGGACTTGGAATACATCGGGGTCGGGTCCTTGGGGGCGGGTGAGGCGTCCTTCTTCGTGTCCTTGCTGTCTTTGCTGTCGGCCGCGGAATTCGGACTGTCGCCAGCCGCCGGCGGCGTCGCCGGGCGTTCGCGAACCAGTTCCTTGGTCGAGGGCGCTGGGTCGGGGTCGCCAGCACGCGCGAAGGACGTCCACGCGACGCCCGCCGCCAACGCACAACCGATCACGAAACAGGCCGTCCAAGAGGCAAACTTCATCGTCGTGTTCTCCGCGTGTCAGAGGCCGAGCGAGCTTGCCCGCCTCTGTCAGCATGTTCCTCTCTTCGATGGTGGAGCCGCCCCGGATGGTTCGCCGTTCTGACGGATTTGCCACGGACCGTCACGGCCACACATGCAGTTTCCGGACCTTTGACGACCTCAGGCCACGGTTTGCGTCAGGATTGCGCAAAATCACCCGATCCCGGGGTTTCTTCGTATTGATTCGGACCTCCGGATTCGTTACTGTTGTTTCAGGAGATGAAAGCACTCCGGCGAAAGCTGGCGTGTGAGACAAGGCCTCGCGTCGAGAAGACGGGCCAGACAACTTGAACTGCGACTGCTTGTAGGAAGGGTGGACACAACAGCCTGTTGCGTCCGTTTCGTTCTCTCGCGTGTTGTGCGCTGGCGTTTGCTGGCTCATATCACGGCGGTGATGGTCTTGAACGTCGCGTACCGGCGGCCACAGGGTCGCGGGGCGCGTCTTGACAAGGGTGGGCCGATTCGGGAGTTCGAGTCGGCACCGGGTGTGACGTGTTTCCGCACGACACACTCGGACGAGGAAGGGTGAGTTCGTAGGGAGAGAAGACATGAAGAAGGTTTTTGCGTTGGCCGTGCTGGCCGGTTTGGCGACCGCCGCTCAGGCCGCCACGATCGTCGTCAACCAGGGTGCGTACTCCAACGGCAGCGGCGGCGAGTTCAATGCCAAGATCACCGGCGCGGGTGCGTTTGACGCCCGCCTCGCCCTGACCAACAGCGGCTGGTTCGAGACGTTCTGCCTCGAAATCCCCGAGAACTTCCAGCCCGGCGCCACCTACAACGTCACCATCGACTCCTTCGCCGACGGCGGCGGCAACGGCGGCCAGATCGGCTCCGTTGACCCCCTCAGCGACGCCACCGCCTACCTCTACTACGCCTTCATCACCGGCGGCCTCGCTGGGTATGACTACGCCGACGCCTTCGGCCAGCGGAAGAACAACGCCGGCGCCCTGCAGAACGCGATCTGGTACCTCGAGAACGAGACCGGCACGCTCGACAGCGCCGAAGCCATTGCGTATTACAACTACGCCCTGACCGGCGCGAACTCCGGCTACGCCGGCACGCTCGTCTACGTTGCCAACCTCTATGACAACGCCGGCGGCAAGCACCAGTCGCAGCTCGTTGCCATCCCCACCCCCGGCGCCCTCGCGGGCTTCGCGGTCGCGGGTGTGTTCGCGGCTCGTCGCCGTCGCGCCTAAGTCCAACCGACGCGAACACTTGTTTGCGTTTTGATCGCTCAAACACCCCGCCCGCGCGGGGTGTTTTCTTTGCGCTGACGAGAAGCCAGTGGAAACACCGGGCTGAAACCGGCCCGGATTGGCAAGGACGCCGCGCCGACCGGACATCGAACAAAAGAACTGGTCCGTCGGCATGAATCCGAGAGCCTTTTTGGTCCGAAAGGGCGCATATACAGAGACTTGGTGATCTTTCTGCTTGAGGCAGAGGCAAATGTGCGGTAGAGTATTTCAGAAGTCGGCGACGGAGTTCCGCCCGTTCCCGATGGCCGGTTCGAAGTCAGAGCAGGATTGAGAGACAAGGCGCTTCGACAACACGAGAGCAAAGCGATTGGCACGGCCGACGGCGTACGCGCTTGTTCGACCGCTGATCGCGCCCGCGTTCGGTGTCGTCGACCGTCTTCCAACATGCGTTTCCAGTGGCCGCCGGTGGTGTAGTGGCGGCGACGTTTGAAGGATGGGAGAGTGCGGAAAAGGATCCGCACGCAGAAAAGGAGAGGACAGATGAGCAAGATTGCGTTGGCCCTTGTTGCAGGCGTGGCCTGCGGCATGTCCCAGGCCGGGACGATTATCATGAGCCAGAGCCCCTACGGCGCTCCGGCCAGTGGCGAGTTCAATGCCACCTATTCGAACCTCGGCGTCACCCCCCTGTCGATCAACGGCGGCGGCGTGTTCTTCGAGACGTTCTGCCTCGAGAAGAACGAGTACTTCAACTACGGTCAGGCGTACAACGTCACGATCGACACCTACGCCGATGCCGGTGGCATCAGCGGCCAGGTCGGCTCGGTTGACCCGCTCGATGAGCGCACCGCGTATCTCTACTACGCGTTCATCACCGGCACGCTGACCGGTTACGACTACGCCAACGCGTTCAACCTGCGTCAGACGCAGGGCCTCGCGCTGCAGAACGCGATCTGGTTCCTCGAAGGCGAGACCAATACGCTCGACTCGGTCGAAGCGATCAACTTCTTCAACTTCTCGGCCGGCGGTATCGGTCAGGGCATCGGCAACGTCCGCGTTGCCAACCTGTACGATGACTCGGGCGCGAAGGTCCAGTCGCAGATCATCGCGATCCCGACCCCGGGCGCGCTGGCTGGTCTGGCCATGGCCGGCGTCTTCGCCGGTCGTCGTCGCCGCTGATCGTGGAATGATGTCCGCGCGAATGGATCAATCGATCTGCTCATGCGGCATCAGGCCTCGACTCACATCGCTTTGAACACAAGGCCCTGTCCTGCGACGGGGCCTTGTTGTTTTTCCACGTGCCGCACGCGGACGAGGCCGCCGACAACGCCCCCTACGCTTGTCTCCAGATGCGCCTGATCCTCTCCAATCCACGCGGCTTCTGTGCCGGCGTCCGCATGGCCATCGACGTCGTCGATCAGGTGCTTGCCATCGTCGACGAGCGGCCCATCTACGTCTATCACGAGATCGTCCACAACAAGCACGTCGTCGGACGCTTCAAGGATCGCGGCGTCATCTTCGTCGATGACCTCGACGATGTGCCCCACGGCAAGATCATCGTCTTCTCGGCCCACGGCGTGTCGCCCGCGATCCGCGAGCAGGCCCGCAGCCGCAACCTCAGCGCGATCGACGCGACCTGTCCGCTCGTGACCAAGGTTCACAGCGAGGCCGTGCGCTACGCGCGGCAGGGCTACCAGATCCTCCTCGTCGGACACAAGAACCACCAGGAAGTCGTCGGCACCAGCGGCGAAGCCCCCGACGCAACGCTCGTGGTCGAAAGCCCCGACGACATCCCCCACCTGCCGATCAAGGACCCGGCGCGCCTCGTGTATCTCACGCAGACCACGCTGAGTACCGACGACGCCGGCGTCATCATCGACGCGCTCAAGCGGGCCTTCCCACTGATCAAGAGTCCGCCCAGTGAGGACATCTGCTACGCCACAACCAACCGACAGCACGCAGTGCGGCAGATCGCGCCCGAGTGCGACCTGGTCATCGTCGTGGGCAGCAAGAACAGCAGCAACAGCGTGCGGCTGACGGAGATCGCCGCCAACGTTGGCACGCCCGCCCACCTCGTCGATGATGTCGGCGAGCTGCGCGACGAATGGTTTACCTCCCCGGATCAGACGGTGATGCTCACGGCCGGGGCGAGCGCACCCGAGGATCTCGTCGCCGCGATCTGCCGTCGCATGGTCGAGCGCCACGGCGCGCAGCTTGAACAGTGGGACGTGGTCGATGAGGACGTGGAGTTCAACCTGCCCGGCACGCTCAAGAAGATGATGAACGCCAAGGGGATTGACCCGGAAACGCGTCGCATCCGCGTCGTCAAGACCCCGATCACCCCCGACACCTACGGCGCGGCCGCGGTCGGGGTCACCGTCAGCGCGACCTCGCGCCGCCCGGACTGACGACCAACCGAGCATCATCGATACGTCGAATCGGCCTTGCAAATCGCCTCAGCGCGGCGTCTCTGACGCGGAGCTCAAGCCGAACCGGTCCTCGAAAACGACGCGAACGCGACAGTGAACTGGCTCGGCACGTCTGTATTCCTCTTCACCGCGTAGCGGTGGAGGTCAATAGCGTTGGGTCGCGGCGAAGCCGCACCCAACGAACGACGCGGCAATTCACGCCGCACCGCGCAGCGGTGCTGCCCCCGCAGCATCGCTGCGCGATGCAGAATGATCGAGCGGCCCTTTCCTCGGGTGTCGCTGCGCGACGACCCGACGCTATTCACCCGCACGGCTTCGCCGTGCAAGACACGCACTTTCGCGTGGAAATGATGGACAAGTCGACGCGCAAGGCGATGAACAGAACACTGCGAAGGGCCTTGGGCGGAACGATGAATGATCCTTCGGATTCGGTCTGCGACGTGCGCCCCGGATTCATTTCCTCGAATCCTCGCACCGCACCGGCTCGGCACCCCAATGCCCGGAACTCAGCCCGGCTCCGTATGATCACGAGTTGATCGCGCTCTGCGTCGTATTGTGCAGCCGCTCCCCGACCTCAGCCGATGTCACCGAGAATGTCCCGAGGCCCCGACAGTCTGCTCGACGCCATGAACCCTGCCCCGACGGATGGTGGCGGCTCGGCGTTGTCCGATGGGGCCGCGGCCCGCGTTCGCTCGGGAGTGCGTTCGGGCGCGCGATCCGGGGCCGCCGCACTGGCGGTGCTCGATCCGGGCTGGCTCTTCCTCATCGCGGGCATCATGCTTCTGGGGTCGATGGTCATCATCCCGGCCCAGGACGACTTGCGCCACGCCCAGTGGCTGCGCGACCGGGCCAAGGCGGTGCTTGACCATCGCACGCAGCGGCTGGACCGCTATCGCGAGTACCTCGCCGCGGTCGATGCGCAGGAGCCGTCGGTGGTCCTGAGCCTCGCGGCGAGCCAGCTCAACCAGATTCCGTCCGATCGCGCCCCGCTGCCCGAGCCCGAGAGCACGCACGCCAAGAGCAGCAAGAACGGTTCGGCGATGGTCTTCCCGGCGCTTGAGCCCCCGCCACCGGTGCTCCCGGCCGAGCCCGCCAAGGTCGATTCGACGCTGGCGCGCTGGGCGACGGGCGGCGAAAGTCGCCTGTGGATGATCGCCGCGGGCGCGCTCTGCCTGCTGCTGGGCCTGCTGCCCGCGTCGCGCCGCTGAATCGCGCCGACTTCACCCCATCGCACGCCGCGCAACCCGCGCTGAAAACCCTTCGCATTAGGGCTTGCGTGTGCTAACATCCGTCCGTGCCGACGCGCAAGACACCCAGGCCGACCAAGACCGCCGGGCATCCGCGCATGCCCGCGGCCCAGCGGCGCGAACAACTGCTCGACGCCGCGGCGTCGCTGTTCGCCAAGTCGGGCTACGCCCGCGCCACCACCGCCGAACTCGCCAAGGCCGCCGGCGTCACCGAACCCATCATCTATCGCCACTTCGCCTCCAAGCGCGACCTGTTCATCGCGCTCATCGAGCGCTCCGCGGCACGCACGCTGAGCTTCTGGGATGTCCACCTCAAGGGTGCCGACGACCCCGCCGAGCGCCTGCTCCGCCTGCTCGCCGACAACCCGATGGTCTCGCCCAACGGCCGCGAGGATTACCTCGTGCTGCTGCAGGCCATCACCGAAGTCGAAGACCCGCTCATCCGCGAAGCGGTCGTCAAGCACATGGTGGGCCTGCACGCGTTCATCGTGCGCGAGATCGCCCACGCACAGGAAGAGCACAAGGTCCCCACCCGCTTCAGCGCCGAAATCATCGGCTGGCTGCTCATCCACCTGGGTATGGGCTACGGCGTGCTCACCGCGCTCAAGATCCCGGGCCACGGCGAAGATGCGAATCGCGCCCACGTGCAAGATGTCATCGCGCGTCTGCTCGTGCCCCGCGCGTGAACAAGCGACGATCTCCACAGAGAGGCTACGCGTTTTGCCTCGCTTGCATGGCGAAGCCGTGAAGAGCCGACGCAATGCGCGCGGATTCGTGCCATCGAGAGGAGAGGCTTTGCGAGCATCTCGGTGCCGCTCGGCCCACAACCAAGACTCGCGCTGGCGCACCGATGTCCGCCCAGACTCGGACGTCAGTGGCACGACGGCATCATCAATACAGCTTCTTCACACCCGCGCCGGGGTAGAAGAGCTTGAGCATGGTGCTGTAGTCCATGCCGCGTTCGGCCATGCCCTTGGCGCAGTACTGGCACATGCCGACGCCGTGCCCAAAGCCCTTGCCGTAGACGCGGACCTGAGAGCCGAAGAACTGCATCTCCAAGTCGCCGCTGAACACGCGATTGTCCTTGGTGATGGCGGGCGAACCTTCGTAGGGGAAGTTGCAGGCGACGCGGAGTTCTTCTGCGCTGAGTTCGTAGGTGTTGCCGCTCACGTCGGTGAGGGTGTAGGTGGCGGGGCGGTTGCCGGCGCCGCGGGTGGCGACTTCGACGCCGCGCAGTCGCGTGATGGTCTTGACCTTCTTGCCCGCGTCCTTGCCCCAGGCCCGCAGTCGCTTGGAGAGGTCTTCGTCGGTGCGTGTCACTTCCCAGCGATAGCGCGGCGCGCTGGTGCAATACCACTCGCGCTGCGTCGCCTGCAGCGGGCGAGCCCGATTGAACTCAAAGCCGTTGCCGGTCGGCCAGACGTCCGCCGCGGAAGCCGGATGCCCGCCGCAGCAACTGGAGAAGTACGCCCGCAGCAGCGGCCCGCCCTCGCCGCCGGGGTTGGTGAGGACGAGTCCGCGCGTGGTGCGCGTGGCCTCGATCGCGACGTTGAGTCCGACGCCTCCGCCGTATGCCTGGTCGAGTTCGCTCGCCTCGACGTCAAAGGGCTTGCCGGCGGTGCGGGCCCGGTCGCGTTCGTGCAGCGCGTAACTGCGTGCCGCGACGGCCTGGGCTTCATATGCCTGCAGCGGCCAGTTGGTGTACAGCTCCTTGCTCAGCACGCCGGGGAGATACGTCTCGATCGGCTTGATGCTGATGATGTCGAACGTGCCCGCGCCTTCGCTCCAGCGCGGCGCGACGCGCAGGTAGCCCGCGTACGACGTGCCGTCGACCACCACCGAATCACCGGGGCGATAGACCGTCGTGGCGCTGCGTTCACTCTCGCTCATGTCGCGGGGCACGACTTCAACATCGCGGCCTGGGATGAAGCGCGTCTGCTTGCCGTCGCCCGATGACGCGATCACGCCTTGGGTGCTGCTTGTGAACGTGACGGGCGTGGCGGCGAGCACAACCGTCGTACCGCCCAGTTCGCGGAGCGCGACGCGCGACGGCCCATCGATGACGGTGGAAGCCGCGGCTTTCTTGACGCGCACGCGGATCTCAGGCTCGGCCTTGAGCGTCGCGGGGCTGGCCGCATCGTTCATGCCCAGCGTGCCGCGGACGGTTTCGCACGACGCGGCACTCAGCGCGATCATGCCGACGAGCGTGCCGAGGCAAAGCGTGGCGGCGAGCTGGCGTGCCGTGCTGAGGCGTTGGCGATGCGACTTGGCCTTGGTGGTTCTGCTGGTCTTGCGCGTGCTGCCCACGTCCGTGCTCCTTGCCGCCGACTGAACTGACTCCCTCTCGCGCTGCGTCGATCCCTCGCGCAAACGCGCCGATGGGGAAGAAGTGGTAGGATACCTTCGTCCGCTTCGCGCGTGCGCCTGGGCGCGGGATCGCCGTCCGCAACTCGTGACGGGAAAGGAACATCGGGCCGCCGACGCTTTGTGCCGCAACTTCTGTGGCGCGTCGACGGGTCGAGCGTGTGGGGTGTTGGGCGCGGGGCACGGAGGTCGTCAGATGCGTCGGATTGTGCAGTGCCGCGTGTGGATCGCGCTGGGATGTGTCGGCGTCGCCGCGCTCGGCGCGAGCCTGGCGGGGTGCTCGTCGCCGGTCCAGCCACCCGAGCGCGCCTCCGACGCCTTCGCCGGCCCCGGCGTGAGCGTTGACTCCAGCGCCGACGAACACCTCATCATCGTCGCCGCCCCCACCGCCGGGTGGGACGTGCGGCTTGACCGCCTGCTCGACGGCCCGGGCTACACCGAAGCCTTCATCACGCTGCGCGAACCCAACCCGCTCTTCGTCAATGCTCAGGTCATCGCCGAGCACCGCATCGTGTCGGGCGTGCCCAGCACCACCAACTGTCGCGTTCTTGCTCGCATCAAGGCCCACGACGACGCGACGCCCGAGGGGTCGTATCACCTGGCCGCGACCGCCGCCGCCAAGCCCGGTCCGCCGCCCAAGCCCGCGCCAAAGCCCACGATTTCTCGCGATTCGCGACGCGGCAACTGAAGTGTCGCGCGGGTGGCAGCTGTTGGTCACGTCACCCCCGCGAACAAGGGAGCCGCGGCAGACCCAGGGGCTTTCCCGGCTTTGGAAGGCGGCCTGAGCGCGAACTTCTCGCAGGAATCCGACAGCCGTGTTCGTATATCAACCCCTCCCTTTCAAGTTCCGAATCTGATAGTCTGGGTGTGTGGCACCCGTCCGCGCTGACATGCTCGATCTGCTCCGACTGACGGCCACGCCCGACCTGGGTCCGGTGCGGATCGCCAAGTTGCTCGCGTTCTTTGGCTCGGCCACCGCCGCCCTGCGTGCGGCACCCGACGACATCGCCCGGGTCTGCGGCGTCGGCTCCGCCAAAGCCCACGCCATCTGTGCCGCCTTCGCCGATTCGCTCGCATTGGCCCACGAAGAACTCGCCCGCTGCGACGCCGAGGGTGTTGCCCTCCTCGCGCTTAACGACGCGGCGTACCCGGAACTGCTGCGACAGATCCCCGCCGCCCCGCCGCTGCTCTATCTGAAGGGCACGCCGCACGAACGCGACAGGTTCGCCGTGGCGATCGTCGGCTCGCGTCGCTGCACGCAATACGGCATCGAGCAGGCCGAGCGCTTCGCCGGCGTGCTGGCCCGCGCGGGCATCACCATCGTCAGCGGCGGCGCACGCGGCATCGACACCGCCGCCCATCGCGGCGCGCTCAAGAACGGCGGACGCACCATCGCCGTCATGGGCTGCGGCCTGTCGCACACCTATCCGCCCGAGAACGCGCCGCTCTTTGCCGACATCGTCGCAGGCCGCGGCATGATCGTCAGCGAAATCCCCATGCATGTCGCGCCCGACAGCATGAACTTCCCCGCGCGCAATCGCATCATCAGCGGCATGTCGCTCGGCGTGCTCGTGATCGAAGCCGCCAAGCAATCCGGCGCACTCATCACCGCGCGGCTCGCCATCGACGAACACAATCGCGAGGTGTTCGCGCTGCCCGGCCGCGTCGACAGCCCCGCGAGCGAAGGCTCGCTCGAATTGCTCCGCGCCGGCGAGGCCCATGTCGTGGTGACGCCCGACGATGTGATTCGCATCCTGGAAAGCCCGGCCCGCAAAGCCGCGGCGGGCGTGCCGCTCACGCTGGCGCCCACGAGCGACGCACCGACGACGGCCGCTCCCGACGGCGAAGCCCCGGGCCTGTTCGACACGCGGCCCGCGCTCGAAATACAAGCCAAGCCCGCCGCGCCAGCGCCGAGCGGCGACGCCGCGAAGATTCTCGATCATCTCGTCGAGCCGCGCACGGTCGACGAACTGCTCGCACTCACGGGTCTCTCAGCGCCAGCGTTGCGCACGCAACTCACGCTGCTCGAAGTGCAACGCCGCGTCGTTCGCGACGGCACGATGCTCAAGCGAGCGAGATAGATCACGCGTCGTCTTGCTCGCGTGGCACTGCCAAACGTGCTCTGACGCTTGGCAGTGTCTCAGCAATACAAATCCGAGGCATCGTTCGGATCTTCACACGACGAAGCCGTGGAGTTGAGTCGCCGGGGGTCGCCGCGCCAGCGGCACCCCCGGAATCGCGCACCATTGAAAAGGATCGTCGAAGCTGGATCGTGCGCCGAACGATCCATGTTCGTCGATCCCGTGCAACGAGGCTTCATTCGTCGGGTGTCGCCGCGCGACGACCCGACGCTATTGACCCGCACGGCTTTGCCGTGCAAAACACCAAGCACACTCGAACGATCCGAGACTTGAGCGCCGATTGGTCTTACTTCTTGATGCCGCGCAGCGCGTTGAGCACTTCCTCCGGCTCGGCCCGCTTGCGATAGTCGCTCTCGACGAACGCGTACGCGATCGTGCGGTCGGTGCCGATGACGTAGGTCGCGCCCAGCGGCAGTTCATCCGCGCCTTCGCCGTTGAACTTCGCGAGGTTGGGCGCACCGCCGGGCACCTTGTACGACACGCCGTATGCGCGTGCCGTCGCGCTGCCTTTGTCCGACAACACGCTGAACTTCAGTTCGTTCTTCTCGGCGGTCGAGAGCGAGCTGTCGGGCGTCTGCGGCGAGATCGCGACCAAGCTCGCGCCCATCGCCTCAAACTCCGCCAGCCGCTCCTGATACTCATGCAACTGGATGTTGCAGAACGGGCACCACGCGCCGCGATACCACGTCACGACGACCGGTCCCTTCTTGAGCAGTTCGCTCAGCGTGGTCGTGCCGCCCTTGGCATCGGGCAGCGAGAACTCCGGCGCGACCTCGCCGACTTTCTTGGCAGTCGCAAGCACGCCGGTGTCGGCGATCTTCTTGATGCTCGCCTCGTACGCGGCGATCTTGTCCGCGGGCGCGCTCTTGCTCGCTTGCTCCCACTTCGCATCGAGTTTGTGCTGGAGCGTCGATTCGCCCGCCGAGGCCTTCAGCGCCACGCTCGCCGCGCCGATCACTTCGCCCATCCCCGGCTGCTGCACAAAGACCACAACGCTCGCCTTCTCCGGCTTCAGGCCTGCGGGCAGCGCAAGCTCGAACGAGCGTGCATCGGGCCCGCCGTCGGCGGCACGCACAACCCGCGTGTGGTGCAGCACCCGCCCCGAGTTCTCGCCACGCTTCACATCGCTGGTCAGATCATCTTCCACGATCGCGGCGATCACCTCGGCATGCTCCGGCGCGCCTTCGATCGTCGCCTCGACATGCAGCGGTTTGCCCGCGCTCAGCGCGCCGATCTTGATCGCCACCGTCGCGGTTGCCTTGGCGTCCTTCAACCCGGCGATGGCGGCGTCGATCGCCTTGCGATCACTCCCGACCATCGCGCTCGTGCCGCCGACGATCAACTGCGGCGTGTACACGCCGTAGCCCGGTGTTGACTTTCGCTTCATCACGTTGGAGTAATCGCGCTGCCGCCGCGATGCGAACGCGCTGCCGAACGGGTCCTTCCATCGCAGGTGGTCCCAGTAGTCAACGTGCCATGCCAGCACGAGCACGCGTCCGGACTTGGCATCGGCCGTGGTGCTCAGCGCGTGCAGTGCTTCGTCCGCGGGCGGGCAACTGCTGCAACCCTCGCTGGTGAAGAGCTCCACCACGATCGGCAGGGCGGCCGCCTTCTGAGCCTCTTTGCCCGGCTCTCGTGCCGTCGCTTGGCCAGCACCCAGCACCAGTGCCGCCACCGATGCGACATGCTTGAGTGATGTTGCGTGTGGGTTCATCCGGCGCGAGGGGCGTCCAGCGAGGCGTGCGATCGCAGTTGCAAACATGAGTGACTCCAACGTGTGTGCGTGAATCGACAGCCGTGCGATGCCGCGGCTTGCGGCGGGTCACGGCACAAGCGCCAAAAAGCTCAACACCGCCGACTCACGCACCACATTCACAGCACATCGTGTTTGGCGCTCAGCGTGCGCGACGCGTCGCGAGCATGCCGCCCAACGCCAGGAGCGTGAGCGGACCGGGCGCGGGGATGCCGAACTGGCCCGAGATCGGTCCTGTCGCGTCAATCCCCCCCGCGGCGTGCTCAACCGACATCTGGATGTGATACCAGCCCGCGTTGAGCGTGCCGGACGCGTCAAGCCACTTCCCATCCGCGTCCTTGGACAGAACTCCCGCGTCTGTGCCGTCCTCGCGCGTCATCGAAATGAGCGCCCGTGATCCCGCGAGCACCAGCCAATACGGCATGGCTTCGCTCGTATAGACCCAAGTGTCGATGCGCGCGTGCGCGGCCGCACCGCCATAGATCGGACTTGGCCAGATCCAAGCGCTGGCGTTCAACAGAAAGTTCATGCGATCGGCGTAGAGCCGAGATTGCTGGAAGGTATACGCCCGGGCGCGCGGAAACGGGTAGTTCGCCCCGTGGTACAACTCGGACTCCGACTTGAACTCCATGTCCGCGGTTCCGGTCCAAGACCAAGCGACGCCGGCGCTTCCCTCGCCATAGACGTTCACTTGGGCACGCATCTCACGGACCGTGATTGGCTTGCTGACTCCATTGCCGTAGGTCAACCCCGCCGTCGCGCTGCCGGCAAGCAAAACCGCCGCAACCGCCGCGAGGGCGCTCAGGCTTGTGGTGGTCGAACCGCGATTCTTGAGCGTGTTCATGTCTTGACTCCCTCGCGGGGCGCAAGACCAACGAGGCGATGCGCCCCGGGAAACCGACCCTAGACGCCGGTCCGGGCCTGAAACAGATGAATCACAAAGGACTTTTTGTCCCTTTTCGCGCCCCGGGCACGTCGATTCCACCCGGCCGTCGGTCGGCGCGTGCCTCGGGCGTGGAACCCAAGCCCATCCGGCCCGTCCAAAGGTGGCCCCGGATTGCTCTCCGGGCCGATTCTCGTATTCTGTCGTTCCCGTCCGGGGTTCGCCCCGGCATGTGTCGGTGCGGTTGCCCGAGCGGGGACGGATCAGCAGGGTTGATTCCAAGTGGATGTCGTGTGGGGCGGCCGCGTGCAAGTCACGCCGCGGCCTTGGGTTCGGTGACCCGATTCGGTGTCACAGGGTGGCCCGGTGGGTTTTTTGCAGGAGTCGCTTTCGATGCAGTCAGACCTGAATCTCAACCAGTTCGCCCCGCGTGCGGCACGCCTCGCGCTTGCCGCCCTTCTTGCCTTTGCCGCCGGCGGCACGCTCGCCGTCGACCACGCCCTCGCCCAAGACGGCCCGCCGCCGGGCGCGCGCGGCGGTGGCCCCGGTGGTCCGGGGGCCGAGAAGGACGACGACGGTCTGCGCCCCTGGGCCGAAGTCTCCAAGGGCTATGAAAAGGTCACCTCCACCGCCGACGGCCAGTCGTACTACGGCATCTGGGTCGACAAGAAGAAGAACCAGATGCTCGCCGAGCTGCCCCGCGGCTGGGAGAGCCAGCGCCAGTTCTTCGCCCTCACCGTCGCCAGCGGCGAGATCTTCGCCGGCCTCCAAGGCGGCGACCTCTACTGCTACTGGAAGCGCGTCGACAACCGCCTCATGCTCGTCGAGCCGGCCCTCGAGACCCGCTCCACTGGCGATCAGGAATCCAAGGACAGCGTCAAGCGCATCTTCACCGATCGCGTTCTGCTGGACGTGCCGATCATCGCCAACGGCCCCAGCGGCCAGCCCGTGATCGACATGGACGATCTGCTCGTCGGCAAGTCCGCTACCTTCTTCGGCGTCAGCGGCAACAAGAGCCTCGCCACCATCAAGACCGCCAAGGCCTTCCCCAAGAACGTCGAACTCGCCTTCGAGATGCCCACCCGCGGCGGCACGCTCCAGATCCTGCACTACTCCATCAGCCAGATCCCCGAGAACTCCGGCTACCAGCCGCGCGTCGCCGACGAGCGCATCGGCTACTTCACCACCGCCTATCGCGACCTGGGCAAGACCGGCAGCGATGAGAAGTGGGTGCGCTACATCAACCGCTGGCGCCTCGAGAAGCGCGACCCCAAGCTCAAGCTCAGCCCTCCCAAGGAACCCATCGTGTTCTACATCGAGAACACGACGCCCGTGCGCTACCGCCGCTGGGTACAGCAGGGCGTGCTGGAGTGGAACAAGGCCTTTGAGAAGATCGGCATCATCAACGCCATCCAGGTCTTCCAGCAGGACGCCGAGACCGGCGAGCACATGGACAAGGACCCGGAGGATGTGCGCTACAACTTCGTCCGCTGGCTGAGCAACGACGTCAGCACCGCCATCGGCCCGAGCCGCGCCAACCCGCTCACCGGCGAGATCCTCGACGCCGACATCATCATGACCGACGGCTGGATCCGCGCCTTCCTGGGCAACTTCAACAACCTGCTGCCCGAACTCGCCACCGAATCCTTCAGCCCCGAGACCATGGCGTGGCTGTGGAAGAACCCGCAGTGGGATCCGCGCGTCCGTCTGGCTGACCCCGCGCAGCGCGATCTGCTCCTGGCCCAGCGCCAGGGCGCGGGCGTGCTGGCCTACGGCGGACACCCGCTGGGCATGGCCGTGCAGCGCGCTCAGGACGCGCAGGCGAACGGCGAGATCAATCGCACGTTTGGCACGCGCGAGTACGACGGCCTGCTCAACCGCTTCAGCCAGATCAACGGGCTGTGCATGGCGGGCCGCGGCAAGGCCCTCGACATCGCCATGATGCAGATGCAGATGGAGATCCTCGGCTTTGATACGCCCGAGGATTGGGCCGCCGCCGCTCCCGACGGCCAGTCGGGCGACGCGCTCGACGGCATGCCCGAGTGGTTCATCGGGCCGCTGCTCGCTGACGTCGTCGCGCACGAAGTGGGCCACACCCTGGGCCTGCGTCACAACTTCAAGGCCTCCAGCGTCTACACGCTCGCCCAGATCAACAGCCCCGAGTTCAAGGGCAAGAAGGCGTTCGCCGGCTCGGTGATGGACTACATCGGCGTCAACATCAACCTGCCCGACCAGGCCACGCTCGACGCCCTCGCCAAGCAGCAGGCCGAGGCCGACAAGACCGCCAAGAAGGACGAAGGCGAAGAGAAGAAGGACGAGGCCAAGGACGAAGGCAAGAAGGACGACAAGAAGGACAAGAAGAACGGCAAGAACGAGCCCCGGAAGATCGTGCCCCAGCCGCTGGGCGACTACACCATGATCGACATCGGGCCCTACGACATGTGGGCCATCGAGTACGGCTACGGCAGCGAAGACCTGAAGAAGGTCCTCTCGCGCTCCGCCGAGCCCGAACTCGCGTACCTCACCGACGAAGACACCATCGGCCCCGACCCGCTCGCCCGCCGCTATGACTTCGCCGCCGACCCGCTGACGTTCGCCAAGGGCCAAATGACCCTCGCAAAGTACCATCGTGGGCGCATCATCGAGAAGTACGTCAAGGACGGCGAGTCGTGGGCCAAGGCACGCCGCGGCTACAACGTCACGCTCGGCCTGCACACCTCGGCACTCTCGATCATGTCCAACTGGGTGGGCGGCACGCACGTGAACCGTTCGCGCAAGGGCGACCCCAACGCCAAGCCGCCGCTCGAGGTCGTGCCCGCCGAGCAGCAGCGCGAGGCTCTGAAGTTCGTCATCGACAACGCGTTCTTTGATGAGTCCTTCGGCCTCACGCCCGAACTGCTCGAGCGCATGACCGTCGACAAGTGGGCCGACAACGGCGGCATGAGCGACTACTTCCAGGAGTCGGCGTGGCCCATCCATGATCGCATCATGGGCATCCAGTCCTCCGCCCTCACCATGCTCATGAACCCAACGACGCTGCGTCGTGTCTATGACAACGAACTGCGTCTCTCGGGCGACAAGGACATGATCACCCTCCCCGAAGTGCTCGACAGCGTCGGGGCGGCGATCTGGAAGGAACTCGACGGCAAACTCGAAGGCGGCACGCCCCGCAAGCCCGCCATCAGCAGCCTGCGGCGCAACCTCCAGCGCGAACACCTCGAACGCCTCATCGGGCTCACCACCCCCGACGCCATCGGCGGCGCGGTCTACAAGCCGATCTCCAACCTCGCCTTCGCACGCCTCCGCCTGCTCCGCGACAAGATCGGCTCGATCGTCGGCGACGGCAGCAAGCCAGGCCGCTTCGACCCCTACACCTTCGCCCACCTCAATGAGGCCAAGGTCCGCCTCGACAGCGTGCTCAACGCGCAGTACCTCTACAACGCCAACCAAGTCGGCGGCGGCGGCACCACGATCATCATGCTCGGCAAGGACGGCAAGCCGGTGAACGACGCGACCGAGTCGCTCCCGCCGCTTGATGAGCCCAATCGTCGCTAAGCCGCGGATATGAGATTGAAGCGTTCGTGATTCACGTTGTGTGAATCAAATTGTGTGAACCAAACCCCCTCGCCACGAGGGGGTTTTTCATTGCGCCGATCGAACCCGCCGAATCAGGCGTGCTTGGCCGCGGCACGCTGCAGCACGGGGCGACGGGCGAGCCTGATATCCTCATGGCATGCCCAGCCGCGGACACCTCATCATCTATCCGGGGTCGTTCGACCCAATCACCTACGGCCACTTAGACGTGGTGCGACGCGGGCGGCGGCTCTTTGACACCATCATCGTCGCCGTGGGCCGCAACCCCGGCAAAGACCCGCTCTTCACCGTCGAAGAGCGCGTGGCGATGGTCAAGACGCTGATCGCCGAACTGGTGCAGGAGAACCCCGCCGACGCGCCCGTCACCGTCGCCGCGTTCGACGGCCTCACCGTCGACTTCGCCCGCTCGGTCGGCGCGTCCGGCCTGTTGCGTGGCGTGCGCAACCTGTCGGACCTGCAATACGAAGTGCAACAGGCCGTCACCAACCGCGAAGTCGCCAACCTCGAAACCGCGTTCGTCGTCGCAGGCCAGAGCTTTGCGTACACGTCGTCGAGCCTCATCCGCCAGATCACGGCGATGGCCGACGATCTGGACGTGCTCAAGGCAATGGTGCCGCCGATCGTGATCGAGGCGCTGAAGAAGAAGCGTGCCGAGCGCCATCCGTCGCTGGAGCGTCTGAGCGTCGCGCGCGAGTAGTTTGGTTGGCGCGGCGTCGCTCACGGCAAAGCCTAGCGATCGCGCTGAATGGCATTGTTCGTGCCACCGACCGGCGCGTCGTCGCATCGGTCGGGGCTCTTGATCACTGCGATTCGAGATCGCGCCGCACGAATCGTCGCAATGCCGACGATCGGGGGGCATGCTTCGGCGCACATCGCGCGGGCTCTTCACGGCGAAGCCGTGGTGGTGAGTAGCCGTGGGTCGCCGCGCAGCGGCACCCACGGAACAGCAGCCCCATCGAACGGGATTGTCGAAGGTGGATCGTTCATCGCGCGATCCACTTCGACGATCCCGCACGAGGGACGCCGTTTCGTCGGGTGCGGCTGCGCCGCCACCCGACGCTATTGACCCGCACGGCTTCGCCGTGCAAAGCCTGGCGATCGCGCTAAATGACATGTTTCGTGCCACCGACCGGCGCGTCTTCGCGTCGGTCGGTGCTCTTGATCACTGCGATCTGAGATCGCGCCGCACCGAGCGTCGCAGAGCCGACGATCGGTGGCACGAATCCGCGCGAACCGCGGCACACCACCTCATTCACACCGCCGGCGTCGCACCCGCGTCAGCTTGCGCCAATTCGCGGAGTTGGCGGCGTGCTCGCGCGATGCGCGTTTCGATCGTCGTCTCGGGCAGGTCGAGGATCTGGCTGATCTGGCGATAACTCAGATCGTGCACCGCCTTGAGGATCAGCGGCTCGCGATAGCCGTCGGGCAGGCGCGATGCCAGTTCGAGCAGGCGTTCGCTCTCGCGCGTGTCGGCGGGGACGCGCTCGGGCGCGGCCGGGGCCTCGCCGCGCACTTCGATGTGCGTGTCGAGCGAGCCGTGCTGACGCAGCTTGCCTTTGCGACCTTCCAGACGTGCAGCATTGATCGCAACCTGACGCAGCCACGCGCGGGCCGCCGCGACATCGCGCAGCTCGTGGCCGTGCGCGATCAGGCTGGCCGCGACCTCCTGCAAGAGGTCTTCGACATCGGCCCACTTGGGTTTGTACGCGAGGATGATCGCGGCCACCCAGCGGCGGTTGTCCTGCCACAAGGTTTCCAGCGTCGCCCGATCCGTCCAACCGCCTTCGTGTGCCGCCCGGTCTGCCGTCCCACGTGGCACTCCACCGGGGCGCGATGATTCGACCTCGGCGTCCGCACGCCGCGTGTCGAGCAAGAACGTGTCAGCGGTTGATGTGCGCGAGTCGGCCACGTCCGGCTCCGTCGGTCCTGACCCCCACTGATGCGCCCGCCGAGCATTCCCGTCGGCCGCTCGCGACTTTCTTCTCCAGATTCGCGGCATGCCGTCGTCAGGACGTCAAACCCAGACGGCTCGCGGCGTCCACTGAGCTGATTCCGCAAACGCGGACGGTTTTTTCAGGACGTGTCTGACCCGCCACCACCGCCACCTGGGCCGCCCGGACGCCCAGCATCTCGGCGAGCAGTTCGCAGACGGCGGCATTAGCCTTCCCGTCTTCGGGCGGGGCGGCAACGCGGACCTTCAGCCGCGCGCCGAGCGCGCCGGCGATCTCGCTCCGCCGCGCCCCGGGGACAACCTTGAGCGCGAGCAACACGCCCTGGGCGTCGGAGCGAATCGCGGGATGGGGCGACGCATCGGCCACGAGAGAATCTTTGGCGGCGAGACGCGACGAGGATCGTGAACGCAACAATCCACGTTCGTCGATCCCAGTTCGTCGATCCCATTCAAGAGGGCTTCATTCGTCGGGTGTCGCTGCGCGACGACCCGACGCTACTCACCTGCACGGCTGCGCCGTGCAATTCACCGACGATGAGAATGCGCTCGTGTCATGTGTGGCGTGATGTCTGGCGCGATGTCGCCCAGGTGAGAAAGACAAAAACCGCAGGGCTCAGCCCTGCGGCTTTCAAAAATGCAGATTCACCCACTCACTCGTGCGACATGATGCGACGCACGCGCGCGATTCAAAGATCTTCGGGCAGCACGCCCTTGACGGTGAGCTTCGACGTCGTCTTCTCATCGCACAGCGGCTTGTTCTCGCGTGGATCGTTCAGCAGATCCTGCAGCGTCACGTTCTGATAGATCTCGATGAACGCCGCGGCGGCCTGATCGGCCTTGCGATGCAGGGGGCAGAGATATCCGCCGTGGTTGGGCAGGCCGAGCGGGCATTCCTTGATGCGCTCGACAGGGTCGACGGCGTTGACGACTTCGAGCAGGTTGATCTGGTCGGCCGGGCGCGAGAGTTTGTACCCGCCGCCGACGCCGCGACGCCCGTCGATCAGATCGCGGCTCGCGAGCAACTGCAGCACCTTGGCGAGGTAGTTCGCCGGCACCTTGGTCTCCTCGGCGAGCGTCGTGGTCGGCACGAGCTGCGTCGGGCGGATCGCAAGGCAGGCCATGGCTCGCAGGGCGTACTCGGCGGTGCGTGAATACATCGCTTTCTCCGGTGTGGACTGGTCCATGATCCGTGAGTTCTCAGTGCTGAGAACTCAGGCCCCCGTGGCAATCCGCCCGACGCTCTGAAACGCGCCACGCAGGCGAACCGATTTCGGACCCGTCTTGATAATATCCGAACAGACCGAAGAATACAAACTCATGCACTATTGACCAAACAAACACCGTCATGCGACAGGTGCCATGCTCGTCACCGGTTCGGGCGAGCCGCTGACGACGCGATCGGTCACAGGTGCGGCCTTCCACGCCGGGAAGACGAGCAGTCGCAGCGAGTTCGCCACCACCAGCAGCGTGCCGCCTTCATGGGCGAGCACGCCGATGCCCAGCGGCACGGGGCGATTGAAGTACGACCCGATCAGCGTCGCGATCGCCATAAGCACAATGATGCCGATCGCGATCGTCAGGTTCGCGATCACCGTCTGCCGCGCCCGACGCGCCAGCCGCACGGCCCAGGGCACCGCACTCAGCTCGTCCGACAACAACACGATGTCCGCCGATTCAAGTGCCGCGTCTGAACCGATCGAACCGATGGCGATGCCCAGATCAGCCGCGGCCAGCGCGGGCGCGTCGTTCACGCCATCGCCGATCACCGCCACGCCGCGCGGCGGCTTGCCCTTGGCTCGCGCCCGCTGCTCATCCTTCATCTGCGCCACGGCATTCAACTTGTCCTGTGGCATGAGCTCGGCATCGAACCGATCGAGGTCGAGCTGCTTCGCCACGCTCGCCGCCGTGAAGCGGTTGTCGCCGGTGAGCATCCGCACCGGTCGGACATCCAGCGCGTGCAGTTCGCGCACGAGTGTCTGCGCCCCCGGGCGCACGGCATCCGACAGCACCAGCACCGCCGCCTGGCCCGCATCAGGCGCAACGGGGTTGTCACTGCCTTCGCGCGCGACCACGACGCCGATCTGGCCGCGCTGCTGGATGCCCTCGAGCGTCTGGCGCACGTGATTCTTCAGGCACTGCGGCGTGGCAGGCTCGACGTGCTTCATGCTGCCCAGCCGCACCGCCCGCGCGACGCCATCGATCGTCTGCACGCCGCTCAGCCCGCGACCCGCGGTGTGATCGATCTGGTCGAGCGTGGTGGGCGTGATGCCCTGTGCCGTCGCGGCGTCCTTGATCGCCGTCGCGATCGGGTGCGTCGAATCGGCCTCGAGGGCGGCGGCGACCGCGAGCAGTTCGTTGCCGTCAGACCACGCCGCGGGAATGATCCGCGCCAACCGCGGCTTGCCGAAGGTGAGCGTTCCGGTCTTGTCAAAGCAGACCGCGCCGATGTTGGCGAGGCGCTGGATCGCCTGACCACCCTTGAACAGCACGCCGCCGCGAGCGCCGCGCGCAATCGCCGCGAGCGTCGCGGTGGGCGTCGCGATCACTAGGGCGCACGGCGAGGCGACGATCAGCACAGTGATCGCGGTCATCACCGACGAATCCAGCGGCCGACCCAGCGCGAGCCACCAGACAAAGAAGACCGCCGCGGCCACGGCCATCACACCCAGCGCGTACGGCTCGCTGAAGCGATCGATCGCCCGCTGCACCGGCTCGCGCTGCTCGCGGGCCTGCGTCACCAGTGCAAGCACGCGCTGCAGGCTTGATTCGCTCGCGGCCTTGCTCACCGTCGCTTCGAGCGTGTCATCGCTGTTGATCGTGCCCGCGTAAATCTCATCGCCGACATCGACCGCACGGGGGATCGACTCACCCGTGATCGCGCTCTGATCCAGCGACGACCGCCCCTGCACCACGATCGCGTCCGTCGGCACGCGCTGTCCGGGGCGCACCTTGATCCGCTCGCCAACCTTTAGGTCCGCGGGTTCGACGTCAAGCCACTGCCCGTCGCGCAGCACGAGCGCCTCGGTGGGCAGCAGCGCGTGCAGCGCTTCGACTTCGCGCTGCGTGCGCTGCATCGCCAGTTCTTCGAGTGCGCCAGCGAGAACAAACAGAAAGAGCAGCAGCGCGCCCTCGCCGGGGTGACCGATCGCCGCGGCGACCACTGCGCCGACCACCATCAACACGTCGATGTCGACCTTGCGCTCGGCCAGCGCGAGCCACGCGGCACGCGTGCCGTTAATGAGGCCAAGCCCGAGGCTGACGCACTGCAACGCCGCCGCGGCCGCGTGCTTGTCGCCAAGCCAGCAGAACAACGCCGCGAGCAACAACACGCCCGCGAGAATCGACGACCACAACTCGCCGTGCGTGGAGTAGAGACGATCAAGGAGAGATGGAGCACGCGTCGTTTGGTTCCCGGATGTCATGCATCAAACGCTATCGGCTCGATGCGGCAAGTTCGACTGAGAAAGCGTCTCAGTTGAAGCCTCAGAACAATGACCACTCCACGCGCAGCGCAGGTCGAGCGTTCTGGCATTCCCCACGGCGAAGCCGTGGAGGTCAATAGCCGGGGGTCGCCGCAAAGCGGCCCCCCCGGAACAACGCACACGTCGACTGGATTGTCGCTGCTGGATCGTGCGCCGAAAAATTCACGGCTGACAATCCCGCGCAATGGACAGCGCTCGTGGGGTGCGGCTGCGCCGCGACCCCACGCGACTGACCAGCACGGCTTCGCCGTGCACAACGCCCAAACGCAGAGAGCCCGCTGAAGCGCGTGCCCTTCGCACGCATGACATCACGCCTCAGCACCCCACCTCAAACACCCCGACAAACGCATCAAAGTCGGTGAAGTCCAGGAACCCATCCGCGTTGAAGTCCGCGGCACCGTCGCCCGCTTCGAATGCCGCGACGAACGCGTCGAAGTCGGTGAAGTCGAGGAAGCCGTCGCCGTTGAAGTCTGCCGCGCACGCGCCGCACGACACGTACGCGCCCGCGAGCGACGCCGCGGTGAAGCCGGGGCTCAGCAGCTCGGCGAGGCCAAGGCCGCCGATCGCGACATCGGGCAGGCCCGCGGAGTTGGGCTGATAGGTCAGATCGACATTCGAGCGGCGATAGAGGATGCTCGCGCCGCCGAGGAACGTCTGCCGCGCGCCCGTGCGATACGCGTGATACGCGCCGACGGCTTCGGGCGTCCAACCCGGACTTGTCGTCGTGCCGCTCGCGAATGCCTCGAGACTTGTAAACGTCGCGACATCGCCAGGGTGATTGCTCAGCGAGTCGGCGTTGTAGCCGCCCCAATCGCTGCGTGTGGTGCCGGCGCTGAACACCGTGTTCCACTTCGGGCCGTTGTCATCGACCCACGCCGCGTGCGAGAGCCGCAGGTTCTGCAGATGCGTCTGCCACGCCGCGTCGCTGCGCACATCACCGATCAACTGATTGGCGTACATCGTGATGAATGCGGGCAGGAACGAGTTGGCGGCATTCGTCGCGGTGGTGCGACCCGTCACGTTGCTCGCGCTGGGCCAACTCGCGCGATTCTTCCAGAAGTTCCAGATGTTCGTGCTGAACGCGCTCCCGCCGTAGGCACCAACTTGCTCGGCGAACAAGATGCCTTCATGAAAGCCCTGCGACGGCGAAAGCCCTCCGCCGCTGGCGCTGCCGCCCAAGTACATCCGCCCGCTGAAGTCAAAGTACGAATCCCAGTTGGTGATCGAGCAGATGATCGCGTCGGCGGCATTCTTGATCGCGACATCGCCGGGCCAGTGCTTACGGGCGCGGCTCGCCGCGAGCACGATTTTCATCGTGCTCATGGTCGCAAACTCGGGGTCCCAGCCCGACTTCACGCCACCGGTGTTCGGATCGATCCAGTGTCGATAGATGCCGTCAACCGTGCGCGAGGGCTTGATGCCGTCCGTGGCTTGTCCGGCGTATCGCTGCAAGATCGTGCGCGCGGTGGCCTGCGCGCTGGCGTCGTTGTTGATCTCATCGCTGGCGATGAGCAGCAGCACGGTCCACGCCGCGGCATCGGGCGTCGCCGGGTGAAAGCGCGTCCAGCCTTGCTGCACGTCGGCATCAATCACCCAGCCCGCTGGCCCGCCGCCTGCGCCCGGGCCAGTCGTCACAAGGCTCTTGGCGAAGTTGACAACCTGTGTGAACTCGTTCTGCGTCCACGCCGCGTGCGACAATCGCGTGTCGGCGTTGTCGCTGATCCGCTGTGCCGCGCCGCTGCCGCGCCCGAGCATCATCGACCCATCGGCGGCGGGCACAAGATCGCGCCAATCCGCGCTCGCGCTCGTGTACGTCGTCGGCGCGAACGTCGCCGTGCCGCGTGCCATCGACGGCGTGATGAACTGCACGCTCGATGACGCGCCGTCGCTGCTCAGCGCATACAGCCCCGCATTGGCCGCACCGCCGAAAAACTCGCCATACGCCAGCGAGCGCATGTTGCTGATCGTGCCGACGCTGGTGAACGTGAGGCTGTTGGCGGTCGTGATCGGGGCGCGGCTGATCGCGCTGCTCGCCGACGCATACAGCGTGCTTGTGCCGCGATCGATCGTCAGGCCCGTGACATTCTGTCCGCTGGCGAGGCTCGCGAAATAGAGCGGCGTGCCGATGGTGTCGTTCATCTGCGCGCGGTAGCAACGCACGCCGCCAAGGAAGCCGACATAGAGCCGGCCCTTGTAGTGGGCCATGCTGCCGTGCGTGGGCGCGTCGGTGCTGCTCAGGTCGAGCCGCGCAAACACGCCGAGCGTGTCGGTCAGCACGTCATAGCGCAGGATCGCATCACTGGGTTGGCCGTCGGTCGCGGCATTGGCATCGTGCACCGCGATGAAGAGCAGCCGACCCGAATCACTGAACGCCATCGCGCCCGGGCCATCGCCTGAGGCGTCGAGATTCATCCACGGCACAAGTGCCGCGATCTCGCCGCGCGTGATCGTGCGCGCGACGCCGCCGTCGACGTTGTGAATCGTCACGCTGTCGCTGGTCAGATCGCCCACGGCCCAGCGACCCGACAACGCCGCAGCCGCCACCGCAGAGGAATCCGCCGTCGCACCAAAAGGGGCAACCACAGGCGCGGCGAGGGCGGTCGAGGCAAGCAGAAGCGTCGCGGCCACCGCGCCACCGATCGTTTGCCTTGAAACGATCGGAGCCATGCCGCGTCCCGCCCGCGAGACGTGTTCACAACCCAATGAAAGCGATTTCATCCGACACCACGCTAGCCGATCTTCGCGTTTGCGCCAAACAAAAACGGCCCGGAGTTGGCTCCGGACCGTCGCAATCTGCGTCAGAACTGGTCAGAGCGATTCGTTTTCGGTCTTCTCGGCCCCGCTCGTCGCCGCGCCCCCACCCTCGCCGCCTGTGCCCGGGACCGCCGGCGTTGCCGGCGCGCTCGGTGCCGCCGGCGGCGTCACGCTCGGAACCAGGCGGATCTCCGTGCCGTCGGTGCTGAAGATCAGCACATTGGACCACAGCGGCGTGCCATTTCCCTTGCTGCCCTTCGCATCCATGTACTGCACGATCAACGCCGGACCGTTGGCAAACACACCCGGCAGAGGCACCATCGGATCCGCGGCACCGGGCTGCGGCTGGAAGCGCTGCATCGACGGCCCCAGCGACTGATAGCTCGAGAACAACTCCGGCAGCGTGTCGGGCATCTTCTGGAACTGACCGACCTTGGCCTGATACGCCGCCCGGAACGCCTCAAACTCCGCGTCGGTGATCGCCGCCCCCACCGCCGGTGAAAATCGCGTCCGCGCCCCGGCCCAGTTCTTGGCCTCGATGTCCTGCATCAGCGTGCCCGCGGGGGTCAGCACGGCGGTCTTGAAACCGCCCCACGCCTTCATCCCGCCGATCGCAACGCCGCCCCAGATCATCGAAAAGATCAGGCCCAGCACGATCGCCGCGATCGCCAACCCGCGACCCGACAAACGCCCGCGGCTGCCGGTGATGCCGATCAGTGCGGCCACGCCGAGGATCGCCGCCAGCACGCCCGTGCCCGGAATGAAACACAACAGCCCGAAGACCAGGCCAATCACCGCCAGGATGCTGACACGCTCGGGCGTCTCGAACATCGGGGCATCGTCGCCAAGGTCGTAGTTCGCAGTGGTCATGGTGAGAGCATACGCCAAAGGAGTTGAACACACGCCACGACCGAACCGTCGCCGCACGCGACGCAACCCGACTTTGCGCAATCGCGCAAGATCGCCACGCTCAGGACATCAGTCGTTCGCGTTCACCCCACGCGGGTTTCGCGCCCGCGGCAGGTGGCCCGCCGAATCAGGGATTGACGGTCGCCGCATAGACCGGCACGCCGCCCTTCATCTGCACCACCACCGCCGGCTTGACGGCGTCGCGCTGAGCATTGAGGGAGATCACGCCGGTCACGCCCTTGAAGTCCTTGGTCGCCGCGATCGCGCCGCGCAAGTCAGCCTTGGACGTGCTCGTGGAGCGGGCCATCGCGTCGAACAGGATGCGCGCCGCGTCGTAACCGAGCGCTGCAAGCCCGTCGGGCGTTGAGCCGTACGCCGCCTTGTACTTGGCGACGAACTCCTGAATCTCGGGCGTGGGCTGATCGGCCGCGTAGTGGTTGGAGTAGTACGACCCCTCGATCGCATCGCCGCCGTTCTTGGCGAGGTCCTCGCTGTCCCAGCCGTCGCCGCCGAGCAGCGGCACCTTCAGGTCGAGCTTGCGGGCCTGACGGGCGATGTTGGCAACGTCGGTGTAGTACCCGGGGATGAAGAGCAGTTCAGGCTTGGCTTCGCGGATCTTGGTGAGCTGGGCGTTGAAGTCGCTGTCGCCCTTGCTGTAGGTCTGCTCGCTGACGATCTCGCCGCCCATCTGCTTGTAGGCCTTGATGAACTCATCCTTCAGACCCACGGAGTATGCCGCGGCCTGATCGAACAGCACCGCCGCCTTCTTCAGCTTCAGGTTCTCCACGGCGAACTTCGCGCACGCGAACCCTTGGAACGGGTCAATGAAGCAGACGCGGAAGATGTAGTCTCCCTTGGTCGTCACGTCGGGATTGGTGCTCGACGGGCTGATCATGGGCACGCCGTACGACTGCGCCACGGGTGCCGCGGCCAGCGATACGCTCGATGCCACCTCGCCCAAGAGGCAGAGCACGTTGTCCTTGGTGATCTGCTTGGTCACGACAGCGCCGGCCTTTTCGGGCTTGCCCTCGGTGTCGTCCGAGACGAGCGCGATCTGCACCTTCTTGCCGCCCCACGACACGCCGCCGGCCTTGTTCACTTCTTCCACGGCCAGCTTGATGCCGTTGTCGGTGCTGCGACCAAAGGTCGCTTCCGCGCCCGTCAGCGAGCCGTAGTGACCGATCGTCACGGTGTCCGGGGTGGCCGCCGCACCGCCCGCAGCCTGCTTGGGATCGGTCTTGCTGTCGCACGAAGCCGCCAGCGTTGCGAGCGCGAGCCCGAGCCCCGCGGTGAGCATCGTCTTGAGCATGAAGCGTCCGGAGACCCGACCCGACGTCACTCGACCCTGCATGAAGCCGTTCCTTTCCATATGCGGACAACCGCCCGGCCCGAGACCGGGGGGCACGCTCGGTGCTGACCTCGCTCCAAGCGGTGCAAACCGCCGTGCCCCACAGACTAGCGTGAACTGCCCGCGCCGACATGGCGCAACCGAGCGCGGGATGTGGACAAGTTGTGGACGGGCGCTCCGGGGCGCGCGGCATCGGACGCCGCCAAGACCACACCCGCCACCGCCAGCGCAACCGACAGCCCCCGCCACCACGCGCCACGGCGCGCCACCGACATCCAACCGACAGGCCGTACACCGTGGCCGTGTGCCCGAAGTTCATCACTGACAGAGTCTTACAGCGTTCCGTGCCGAACACTCCACCACCCGCGCGCCCTTCTTTCTGTGATGATGAGTTCTTTTCATTCCTTCATAAAGACAAGACACGCCGAGCCGCCAGACTCTCAGACCACCCGCACCACGAGTCAACCGAGATAGGGACCCCCGTATCCGGATGTGGAAAGGCGTTCGCCTCCACCAGAATACGGGAGCCGTCGTCAGGACCATGCTCGGTGGGATCATTCTCGCACGGAACTGACAAGATAGGAAAGCTGCCGTTGGCCGCATGACGGCAATCCGGCGCATGTCTTCACAGCCTCGTGCGAGCCTCCCAGGGGGAGCCGGCTCGTCGCGTGGCCTTGTGGAGCATGTGTGGACGAATCGCGACCGTCAACCCCCAGGAACGAGCCGACACCCGAGGCGTTGCCGCGCACAGATGTCGCCTCGCGCGACGCCATGACACCCGGCGAGGGTTGGAGTTCGGGCCTCGGCACCACCACCAAACTCAAGGTCATCTTCTCTGACGCCGGGCGCCTCACGGGCCTTCCACACGGCCCGCGCGCCTTGATCGTCGGTGCCGGCGTCTCAGGACTCACCGCGGCCATCGCACTGCATCGCGCCGGATGGCGGGTGGCGGTGCATGAATCGCGCCTGACACCCGGAATCGATGATGCGTCCGATGCATGCCTCGGCGTTTCAATCGGCGCGGCGGGCGTGGCTGCGCTCCGCACCATCGGCGCGGATGTCGGCGTGCTCGCCGCCGGCGAACCGATCCGTCAGCGCCGCGTCATGCTCGCCAGCGGTCGCGTGGTGCGCGAGACCAGCGCCGCCGCAGAGGAACTCGAGCACGGCGTGCCCGGCGTGATGCTCACGCGGGCCGATCTGCTCGGTGCGCTGCGTTCCCACATCGGCGAAGAACTCATTCACACTGGCCACACCTTTGCAGGTGTCGAGGAAGAAGCCCTGGCCGCGGCGGTGCGCGTGCGCGATGTCCACGGCGTCGATTCCATGCGCCGCGCCGATGCCGTGCTCGGCGCAGACGGCGCTCTCTCCGGCGTGCGCGCGTCGATCGCGGCGCGCGCAGGAGCGCAGCCAACTGCTGCGATCAGCCCCGATGCACTGCGCTGGCAAGTGATCTTCGGCATGGCCGATGCACCGCTGTCGCTCTATCCCGGCGGCCTGCTCACGCGCGTGTGGGGGCACGGCACGCGGATGGGGATCATGCGTGTCCCGCCGCGCCGCCGCGAGATCGCCTCCCCGCATCGCGTCGCGTGGTGGCTGGCCCGCGAGGTCTGGGGGCACAGTCCCACCAGCGCCGACGGCGCTGCGCTGCGCCGCGATGCATTGGCGATGACGGACGGCTGGTGGCCGGTGGCCCGCGAACTGATCCGCGCGACGTCCGACGCTCAGCTCAAGACGATGGTGGCGACGACGGACACGCACGCCGCACTCCACGCCGCCGGTCGCGGCCGCGTCGCACTGCTGGGTGATGCGGCACATCCGCTCTGGCCTCTGATCGACGACGCGATTGCACTGGCGATCCGCGACGCGATGCAGGCGACGGCTGCACTGGCCGATGTCGACGCATCGGAGATCGTGCATGCCCTGCGCGGGTTTGAATCGCGCCGCGATGTGCATGTGCGTCACGCGATTCGTCGTGCTCGCCTCCTCACGCCGCTGCGCAGCCCGCTGCTCGCGGGGTTGCGCGAGGGTTTGCTGCGCGTGATGCCAGGCCGCCTGCTCGCGGCATCACTCGAAGGCCGCACGACGACCTAAGCGTTGCACAACGCAATCAAACCTGGGCCAGCCAGTCGGGCAGCGGCTGGATGCGCCCCGCCGCATCAACGCACGCCAGCGTTGTTGACGCCACCAGCAGCGTGTCGCCGGGCGTGCGGGCCTGGGCCCGGGCACCCGCGGCACTCTCGCGCAGGATCACCTCGTAGCTGTGCTCGATTTTGACGCGGCTGCCGTCGTTCCATGTGACGCGGACGTCGAGCAGGTCATCATAAAACGCCGGGCGACGATACTTCGCCTCCAGCCGCGTGATGACGAGGAACACGCCGCGGGCTTCGAGTTCCGAGTAGGTCACGCCGCTGTCGCGGAGCAGCTCGGTGCGTGCGATCTCAAGCCACGGCACATAGGCCGCGTGATGGGCGACGCCCATCGGGTCGCACTCGCAGTAGCGGACGCGGAGCGAAGTGACGCCCTGGCGCGTGATCGCGCCCGTGGGACGCCCGTCGGAACTGGTGATGCTGTGGCGCTGCACGGAGCGGAGCCTAGCGGCACAGACGCCGGCGGAAAAGTTGAAACCGTCCGGGACAATCGCCGAATAGTTATTCACTATGCTGCATGGTTTCTCATCCTGCCCCACCCTAGACTCGGCTTCCATGAATGCAGGGTCCGAGGAGAGTTCGTCCGTGTCTGTCGCGTTACCGCCGGTGACCGTGCGCCGCTTTCAGTCGGGCGACAGCGCCGCCGAGATCACGCGCCTGCTCCATCGCGCCTACGCCAACCAGATGCTGATGGGTCTGCGCCCCTGGGCCGGTCGCCAGGACGAAGCCACCACGCTCGAGCGGGCCCGCAACAGCGAGTCGTACGTCGCCACCATCCCCGCGCTGGACCACTCCGGCGCCGTCGTCGGTGAGAAGATCGTCGGCGTCATCCTCTTCAACGAAGTCGAGCAGGCGACCTTCCCCGCGTTCTTCCTGCGCCCCGACGTCGCCCACTTCTCACAGTTCGGCGTCGATCCTGATCATCAGGGCCTGGGTGTGGGCGGCAAGCTGCTCGCCAAGGTCGAGAGCCGCGCCCGCGAGAGCGGCGCCAGCCAGCTCGCCCTCAGCATGGCCGAGCCCGACACCAAGCTCCGCGAGTACTACGAGAAGCGCGGCTACGCGTTCGTCGAACACTGGCAGTGGCCCTACACGAACTATCGCAGCGTGCTGCTCAGCAAGCCGATGCGCTGATCCGCGCCGTCGCTGGGCCATTCTCGGACGTCCCGCACGTCTCACTCCACGCAGAAATTCTCCCAGACCAGCCACACAAGACGCCCGCGGCGGCGTCCTTCCTGTCGTCATGCCCGGCACGATCGTGCCGCGGCGACGGGAGGTTCCTCATGCGGCTCACATCATCAGCATCGCGTCTGGTCTCGGTCTGCGGCATGGCGGCGTGTGTTGCGAGCGTGCTGCTCGTGCCCTCCGCGCAAGGCCAGACCGCCACCTCAACCCAAGCATCTGGCGTGACGAGCACGCCCGCCGCCGCACTCGTGCGTGCACGCGCTGACGACGCCCGGGTCGCGCTTCCGCTCAACGCCGCCATTCGCTACCTCGCGATCTTCCCGCACCTGACCAGCGACGCGACGATCTCTGGCCTTGATTGGGACGCAGTCGGCACGAATATCGACGCGGCCAAGATGCCCGCCGAGTTCGTTGCCGCCTTCAAGCTCGTCGATCGGAGCCAGATCGACGAGCTGCGCCGAGCCGCGGCCATCGAGCACTGCGACTTCGAGAATCACTTCGAGGACGGCTGGGCGATGCTCCTGCCGTCGCTGGGCAAGTTTCGTCAGTCGGTGCGCCTGCTCCGCGTGGATACACGCCGCGCCCTGACCGAGGGCGACACCGAACGCGCCACCGAGAATCTCGTCGCCGCGTTTCGCATGGTGCACCATGCCGTGCGTGACCCGATCCTGATCTGCAGTCTCGTGGGCGCGGCGATGTCCGAATACATGCAGAAGGAAGTGCAGACGTTCATTAACGCTCCCGGCGTGACACTCGAGCAACGCGCTCGCGTTGCCGATGCGATGCGTGCGCTCGGCGATGATCCCTTCGGCGTTCGCGCCGGGATCCGCGGCGAACAGGCCATCAGCGTCGGATGGCTGCGCTATCAGCTCCGCACGATGGACGACACGCGACGCGAGAAGCTCTTCGGCGAACTCGGCACGCTCGGATCCCTCGACCCGCAAAGCCCCGAGTACGCCATCCTCATGAATCTGGGCCGCGATGAACTGCTCGCGATGGTCGATGCCTTCGAGCCGATGTACCAGGAGGCGAGCGCGGCATGGGACCAGCCCGACGGCGAGGACAAGCTCCGCGACATCGGCTTGAAGATCGAGAGCGGCGGCTACGGCTTGTTTGCCCGCGTCTTTGCACCTGCGCTCAACAAGGTCTATCGCAGCGGCCACCTGAGCGAACTGCACCTGACACAGATGATCGCAGATCTCGACCCGCGCCCTGCCAAGGACGTGGCAACCAAGAAGATCGCGGCCAAGGCGGGCGACGTCTTCGTGGACGCCACGCGCGAGCGCATCACTAAGGCTCTGAGCGCCGCCAAGCCGCGCGACCTGTTTGATGAGGTCGCGCCCGCGTGGGCCGTGCGTCCCGAGCATCGCAACGCCGCGATCATGTATCTCTCATCGTGGCTCTCGTCGCGCGATGTCCAGACGCTGGCCTCGTGCGCCGACCTGGACGACAAGGGCAACGACCCGATGGGTGAGATCCTGGAGCGCGACAAGCTGCCCGAGAGCGTGCGGAGCGCGCTGCCTATCGCGCCGATGGAAGGCGATGTGCTCGCCGCGACGCGATTGGCGACGTGTGACTTCCAGATTGATTTTGAGCGCGGCTACAAGGCCACGATCCCCGGGCTTTCCAACATGCGGACCGCCGCACGCGTGCTGCGCCTGCAAGCCCGTGGTGCACTCATCGATCTGAACACCGAAGGCAACGCGGAGCATGCGGCACAGAACATCGCCGGCATGTATCGCGTGGCCCGCGATGCCGCCGGCCAGCGCACCGCGATCTCGTCGCTGGTCGCGCAGCGTGTGATTGATCTGGCGACGCGTGAGACGCGGCTGTTCCTGAAGACCGCCGCCGCCACGCCGGAGCGCGCCGCGATGTTGCGTGACGCGATCCGCGAGCTCGGCCCCGATCCGCTTCGGCGTGCCGATGTGCTCAACACCGAAGAGACGATGCTGACGAGGTTCTTGCTTGAGCACGCGGCGAAGGCCGATCCCGGCGCGTCGCTCGCGCAGGCGATGATCGATCTGGGCAATCCGCCCGAGAGCGAGATCGTGAAGGCGGCGCGTGCCGCGACCAAGGCGGAACTGGAGCGACAGAGTGCCCGGGCCGCGTCGATCTTTGCCAGCGTGCGCCAGCAGTGGGCGACACCTGTTGCCGAGCGTTCGGGTCCGACGCCGGAGGAGAGCGTGTTGCGCGCCGACACCAAGAGCGTGCTCAGCGTCTTGCTGCCCGCGTTTGGCACCTTCGACGCCAAGTGCATCAAGGCCGAGACCGCGCTGGGCGCGATCACGCGTGAGCTTGACGCCTTGGCCGCCAGGGCTCAGCCGGATTCCGGTGCAGCGAACGACCAACTCGGCACGCAACGCCCGGCGCGCGAAGAATGATGCGGAGTCCACCCGTCGGCATCACACGATGGATGACAGCGAGATCAAACTTCTGCTCCTGACGCATCGCGGCGACGCCGCGGCGGCTCGCGAACTCTGGCGCCGCTACGCCACGCGGCTCACCTCCTACGCACGGGCCATCGTCGGCGAATCTGCCGCCTCGGACGTTGTGCAGTCTGTCTTCGTCGGCGTGCTTCGCATGTCGACGATCGAGGTACGCAGCGTTCGCGATGTCGCCGCGTATCTCGTCGGGGCACTGCGGCGGACGGCAATCAGCCATGAGCGTGAACGTCTCCGCCGCGGCACGCGGGAACGCGGCCCGCTCGCGCTCGCCCGCCAGCGCGTTCGCGACAGCCAGCGCGAGAGCCGCCGCACCGATCGCAACAGTGAGCGACTCATCGCCCTGGAGATCCACGACGCGATCGACCAACTGCCGCGACGCCTGCGCGAGGTGATCGTGCTCAAGCATCACGCGGGCCTGACGTTCGATCAGATGGCGCTGGCCCTTGAGACCAACCGCCACACACTCGCGTCGCGCTATCAGGATGCCCTGCGCCAGTTGCGCGAGCGGTGGCCGCTCGAAAGCGCGGCACACAGCAACCATTCCTCGCCACGCAGCGACGCACCCAGCAACAGAACATCCGTCGGAGGTGTGCGATGACAGACGACAGAACTCATGCCGCGTCCCCCAACGCTGCATCGTTGATCGATGCGCTGGAGCGCGACGCCAAGCAACGACTGAATGCTCCAGTGCCGGGGATGCCCGATGCGTTTGTGCGTGCCGTCACCCGCCGCCGCTGGGCTCGCCGCGTTCCCGCGGCCGCGGCGGTCACGCTCGCGCTCATCGGCATTGTCACACTCGCGATGTCCATGCGCGACACAAATCGCCCCGCGCCCGAGCTCGTTGATCATGCGCCGAAGCATCGCACGATCATGCCGGAGGCGCTCGACCCCAGCGCGGCACCGACGGCCGCTGAACTCACGCGCATCAACCGCGGGCGCGCGGGCGACGCGCTCATCCTGCCCGAAGCGCCAGCAGCCGCGGGCGAGAGCGCTCCCGAGCCGATCACTGCGGGCACACGCCCCGAATCGCCCAGTGCCGCGCCAGTTGTGAAGTGATCCGCCCACTCAGGGCGCGAGCACAAACTGCCGCTCATTCCAAAGCTTCTCGACGAGCGTGTGCATGCCGCCGCCGCTGCCGAGTGACATGCCGCAGGCGATGAGCAGATCGACGAGGCCTTCGTAGTCGGCGAGTCCGATGAACTCGCGTTCGATGGTCGCGGGCCGCGTGTTGGTTCCCGCCTGCACCGCGGTCAGGTCGCCCATGTTGTGGTAGTTGCCCAGCGGCAGACACACGCACGTGGCCTCATACCCGGCGGCACAGAACACGCTCGCCTCACACGCGCCGCCCGCCATCAACTTGCGCTGCCACTTCCACGTCGGCAGCGTGCTGTTCTTCTGCGATGCCGTCGGCGACGCGGGGCCGCCCGCGATTTCTTCCGCGCGCTTCGCCATCGCATCCGTCAGGCTCGGAGAGAAGACGCTGATGCGATCGCCCACGCGCACGATCGGCCCGCCGTTGATCGGCGAATCGTGCGGGAATGAGCGGCTGTTCTCCAGCGCGATCACCCGCGCGTTGCGTGGCATGGTGCCGTCGCGGGTCGCCGCGATCGCGCCGATGAACCCGATCTCTTCCGCGCGCGTGAAGAGCAGGCACACGTCTTGACGCTCGCCCGGCCCGAGCGTCGCGAGCACATCGAACGCCGCGAGTGCGGCCGCGGCCGCCGCCAGGTCATCGCACGCGTGCGTGTGCACGATGCCGTCGGTCACTTCCGCGGCGGGCAAATCCCACACGCACACATCCCCCACCGCGATCGCCGCCGCGGCTTTGGTGTCGTTGAGTTCGCAGGTGTAGTGCGTGAATGGCGAAGCCCTCCCGCCCACCGCCGCCGCCTCGGCCTTGCCCTTGAGCACGCCCGCATGGCGCTGATCGCGCGCATCAACCACCGCGACCTTGGCGTTGATGAAATAGTCATCCATCACGCCGCCGCGGAAGGAGAGCTCAACAACCCCGGGCGCGACGATGCGCTCCACGACGAATGCCGGGTGATCCAGGTGTGCCGTGAAGTAGATCGGTCGCGCGCCTTGCTCATGCGGCGACGAGCGCGCGGGGGGCGCGGCCGAATCCAGCGACACATGCAGGTTGCCGCTCGCATCCGTCGTCAGGTGCATCGCAGGGCGCTGCTTCACCCAGTCGGTGATGAAGCGCACGACGCGCTGCTCCTTCCCCGCCGCCGTGGGAATCTGCGTCAAATCAAGCAGCAGGCGGCGATGGGCTTCGCGAACGTCAACGGCAAGGGGCATCGGGGGCATGAGCCGATGGTAGTGCCCGCCCGCCGCTTACTCCTCATCATCCTGCGGCTGCGCATTCGCGGCGGGTCGACGCCCGGCGAGCTGCGCTTCGCGCTGTTCGGCCTCGTACGCCTGCTTCTCATAGCGCATCCGTGCCGTGCGATGATCCATCAGGAACATCACCTTCTGGGCCCGCTCTTCGCCCGCGATCTGCACCAGCCGCTTGCGGGCAAACTGCAGATCAGTGCGGCGGCTCACATGGATCAGCACCACGTGCTGACACTCCAGCACGCGCAGCCACTCGCCCACGTCGTCGACGTGCAGGTGCATGCCCACCTTCGCCCGGTCCTTGTGGTCGGGCTCAAAGAACGTGCACTCGCTGATGACCACCTGCGCCTTGCGCACGTCCTCGCGGATCAAGTGCGGCCCGGGCTGCGTGTCGCCCAAGTAGGCGATCAGCGGAATCTCCATCGTCCGCGTGATCTCGATGCCGCGATCCTTCAGTTCGCGCAGCTTCTCCTGCGGCAGGTCCACATACTCGCTCTTGAGCTTGCTGCGCCGCTCATAAATCGTGTAGCCCATCGACGGCGCGGTGTGCTCGGTATAGAACCCGCGCAGGAAGATGTTGTTCTTGATCTCCAGCGGCTGCTCGGGCTCGAGCGGCACGACCTCGTACTCGGTCTTCTGCCGCTCCAGGTCCACGAACCCCGCCATCATCTTGTGAATCGCCGGTGCGATGCGTGAATCGCACACAATCTTGCCGACGCCCATGCCCTGGAAGCGGCGCTGGCTGCACCAATACGCCAGCCCGCCGATGTGGTCCATGTGGCCGTGGCTGATGACGGCGTAGCGGGCCGCGAGACACGCGCGCGTGCACTGACCGACGTCAAACACGACATCGAGTTCCGGAATCTGGATGCTGGTGATCTCGCCCGCGATCGAGATGCCCTGGATCCGATAGGGCGGCAGATACAAAAAGCCCATCTGACCTTCACGCGGCGGCGGCTTGGGAATCACTCGAGAAACCTCCGGGGCTGGGCTCTCGCCCGGCCTTGGTACGACTGCTGCTGCGAACTTCGCAACAAACTTCAAGGCACAGCGTAGGCGAGTCGGCCTCCGGCGGGCGTACTGTTGCCCCGTGAGTGACGCACCCCAGCGCGATGTTGATTCCGCACCCGTAGGCGATGCCGCGCCGTCGAATCCTCCGGCGGCGGGCAAGTTCAAGGGCCTGGGGCCGACAGCCTTCCTGGCGATCCTCTGGACGGCGTCGCCACTGGCGCTCGGACTTGTGTTGGTTTGGAACATCGGCCCGATTCGCGAGAGCATCGACAAGTTCGATCCGCTCACCGGCTGGCTGATGTACATCCTCATCTTCATGCTCTCCGCCGGAGTCGGATTCCTGCCCACCTACGGCCAGTCCGTCCTCGGCGGCTGGGTCTTTGGTTTCGCCAAAGGCTTCCCGGGCGCGATGTGCGGCTTCGTGGGCGGCAGCATGATCGGGTACGCGATCGCGGGCCGCGTGAGCAAGCACAAGGTCGAGGAGATGATCAAGGCCAACCCCAAGGCGAGCGCCGTCCGCGACGCGCTCGTCGGCCATGGCTTCTGGCGCACCACCGGCATCGTCGCGCTGCTGCGCCTGCCGCCCAACTCGCCCTTCGCGCTCTCCAACCTGGCGATGGCGTCTGCGGGCGTGTCTTTCCTGCCTTACGTCATCGGCACCGCGCTGGGCATGGCTCCGCGCACCGCCGTCGCGGTGTTCATTGCCGCGCTCGCACGCCGCGAGGGCGCGAAGGACATCCAGGACATCCTCAGCGGCGAGGTGGGCAGCGATCGCCTCATCGCGATGGGCGTGCCCGAGTGGCTCGCGGGCAAACTCGTGTTCATCGCAGGCATCCTCGTCATTCTGATCGTCGCCGCCGTGATCGGGCTGATCGCCAAGAAAGCCCTCAGCCACGTCACCGCGATCGACAAGTGCCCGTCCTGTGGCACCAGCCTGCGCGGCATCCCCGGCGACACGCCCTGCCCCGAGTGCGGCAAGCTCCGCAACCAAGCCGCCGCCTGAATCGCGACTCCCCCGCGTCACGCACCGCCGTCCCGTGCCATCGATGTCCGAGTCTTCGAGGACATCGATGCTGTTTGAGCCCTCGGTACACCATGTCCAAGTCGACCGCGAAACCTCCAGCCCCTTCTTCCCTCCGCAGGGAGAAGATCCTGCGCAGCCGGGGATGAGGGGTCTCTCCGTGTGCCACCATCATCCGCGGCTCTGGGCGGATGATGGTGCTCTCGAACATCACACCGCACCACACCAACGACCCGCCCCACTTATTCCATGCTCCGCCGCCCCTCGATCGCATCGGCGAGCACGGCCTTATTCACATACTCCAGTTGCGACCCGCTGGGCAGCCCGCGCGCCAGGCGCGTCACGCGCATGCCGCGACTCTTGATCTGCTCCATCAGATAGAGCGCGGTGCCATCGCCTTCGACCGTCGGGTTCAGCCCCAGGATCACCTCTTCGACGCGCACGCCGCCCGGGTTCTTGCCCGGGTCATCTACGCGCCGGATCAGATCGGAGATCGTGAGTTCCTCCGGTCCCACGCCGTCGAGCGGACTGAGCCTGCCCAGCAGCACGTGATAGAGCCCGCGATACATGCCGGTGTCTTCCAGTGCGATGAGGTCCTTGGGCTGTTCGACGACGAGCACGGTTCGGCGATCGCGCTCCGGGTCGCCGCACACCAGGCACGTCGGCCCATCGCTCAGGTTGGAGCAGATCGTGCAGTGACGCACCGACTTCTTCACCGCCGTGATCGCCTCGGCGAGCGCGAGCGCGTCCTCGTCACGACTCTTGAGCAGGAAGAACGCCAGCCGCTCGGCGGACTTTCGCCCCACGCCCGGCAAGCGCGCCAGCTCGGCGATCAAGCGATCAACCGCGCCCGGATACGACGCGCGGCGTTTGCCGGGCTTGCCACCCGACGCCCCGCCCCCGCGCTCAAACTCGCCGCCCGCACTCGCGCCGCCGTTGGACATGCCCGCATCGTATCGCGAGCCCGCGCCATCTCTTGAATCCCAGAGCGAAATCCACCGCCCCGGCGGCATGGTCGCGGGCGCGTCACTCCCATGCCGCCTGCGGTGGCTCTCTCCTCCGCTCCCCCCACGCCCTCCCCCAACTCCCCTCAACGCCTCCTCACGGTTCTCGCACATCCCGATCATCACGCCCGCGGCATCGTTCTACACCGTTGCGCCGCGAGCTCTGGCGAGACACAACCCTCAGCCACGCTGACGACGCGTCGCCAGCACACCGATGCCAACGAGCGCGAGTGCGGCAGCGCCCGGCGCGGGCACGAACATTGTCCTCGTGAGGCCGACGTGCGCGCTCCCGGAGTAGCCGGCGAGCGTGTCGCCGCGTGCGATCAAGTCATAGATCGCGCTCTCGAGGGTTGAGTAGTTCAGCGACGAGGCATCCACGACGCGAAGCGCACTCACACCACTCGCATACCCGTTCACGAACGACGTTATTGGCAACAGGCCGCCCTCTTGGCTGAGGTAGTCGGGGAGCGAGTAGATTGCCGCAATACTCGAGATCGTGCCGCTCGTGCCAAGGTCTGCGATGGAGAATGGCTCCAAGAACGACATGGATGTCGTTGACGCGAAGCTCAACACACTCGCCTTGGTCGTCCCGCCGTCGCGCACGGCTTTGCCCGTCGTCGTGCCCGGCACGTTCTGGAACTGCGTGGGAATGGTGATCACGACCTTGTCGGTGAATCCGCCATCCGACACCTTGCGGTAACCCGAGTTCCAGAGCGTTTCGACAGTGCCGTCGGGGTTCTTTCGAGTGACAACGATCTGCGCCGCCTCATCGCAGTAGATCGTGACCGGTCCCGCCATCACGGCGGAACTTGAGATGGCACCGACCAGCACCGCGGCAAGCGCGGCGCGACGCGTCCAACCTTCAGTTTGCGTTGTCATCGATTTCTCCTTGACTCACGATTCGCCGCTCGACCATCTGTTCGAATCTGCTCATGCGTCTAACTCGGATCCAGGGCATTCGGCGTCAAGAAACGCGCATTGACGCTCATCGTCTGAGGTCGATCGACGAACACAGCACCAGATCCGTGCACCAAGTACTCGGACATTCCGCGCAAACGCAGAAGCAACCACTGAAGGAGTCGCACCCTCCTTTCCCTCCGGTCGTGCCGCGCGACCGTGCTTCTCGCGACGATGCCACGACCGCTGCATCGCCGAGAAGGCGGGTCCGAAGCGCGAAGCGTGCGGGCTGTGGGGTGGCCCGCGCTGTCGCGCCCCGGACCACGTTGCATTCAATTCGCGCCGACCACGCCGTCAACACACGATTCTCAAAAGAAAACCCGTTTGCAATCAGTGTGCGACACGCGTGCAAACCAGCGCGACGCACGGCGTTCGCATTGATGCTCGAAGCGACGGTTGCTCGCGCGCCGCACACGCATCTCCAGCCCGCGAGCCCGTGCTGACCCCCACGCTCAGCCCAGGTGAAAGCCGCAGGGCTGTGCCCTGCGGTCTTTCCTGCCAACGCTTGAAACACGAGCTCGCTACGCACTCGCGAGAGTTCTCTCACGCCTTCTTGAACGTGAACGACCCGCCCGCGTACTCCACGCGCACGCTGTCGCCGTCGCCCAGTTCGCCCGCAAGAATGCGGCTTGCCAGCGGATTCTCGATCCGCTGCTGGATCGTCCGCTTCAGCGGCCGCGCGCCGAACGACGGGTCCCACCCTTCGCTCGCCAGTTGCGCCATCGCCTCTTCGCTCAGCGTGATCGACATGCCGCGCTCCGCCAGCCGCTTCCGCAGTCGCGCGAGCTGAATCTCGACAATGCGGCCCAGATCCTCACGCCGCAACTGATGGAAGATCACCGTCTCATCAATGCGATTCAGCAGCTCGGGGCGCATCAGCCCCCCTACCGCCGTCGCCGCCGCCTTGGAAAGCGCTTCGACAACCTTGGGTGACATGCCCGAAGCACGGCCAAGTTGCTCGGCGGCCATGCCCGCCGGCCCGCGCCGCAGCATCTCGCGCACCGCCGCCTCGATCTCCCAGTCCTCCGCGCCCTGCGCGGTCAGTTCCTGAATCTGCTGGCTGCCGTAGTTGCTCGTCATCACCACAAGCGTGTTCTTGAAGTCAATCGTGCGGCCCTGACCATCAGTCAGGCGGCCATCGTCCAGCACCTGCAAGAGGATGTTGAACACATCGGGGTGTGCCTTCTCGATCTCGTCAAGCAGCACGACGCAATACGGCCGCCGCCGCACCGCCTCGGTGAGTTGCCCGCCCTCGTCATAGCCGACATAGCCCGGCGGGGCGCCGACCAGCCGCGCGACCGCGTGCTTCTCGCCGTACTCGCTCATGTCGATGCGGACGATCGCCTCTTCGGTGTCAAAGAGGAACTCGGCGAGCGCCTTGCAGGTCTCGGTCTTGCCCACGCCCGTCGGCCCTAGGAAGAGGAACGAGCCGATGGGGCGATTCGGATCGCCGAGGCCCGCGCGTGAACGCCGCACCGCATCGGCCACGGCCTTGAGCGCGTGCCCCTGCCCCACCACGCGATTGGCGAGGTGTGTCTCCATGCGCGTGAGCTTGTCACGCTCGCTTTCGATGAGCCGCGTGACGGGGATGCCTGTCCAGCGCGCCACGATCGACGCGATCTGCTCGGCGTCGACCTCTTCCTTCACGAGCGCATTGCCGCGCAGGGCGCGATCGTGCATCGCCTTCTCCGCCGCGGCAAGCCTTGTCTCGAGGTCGCGCAACTCGCCGTAGCGAATACGGGCGGCGGTCTCCAGATCGCCACGCCGCTGGGCCTGATCCAGCGCGGTCTGCTTGGCGTCGATCGACTCCTTGATCTGCTTGACGGCGTCGAGTTCCTTCTTCTCCTCTTCCCAGCGTGCCGTCAGATTGCGGTTCTTCTCCTGCAGTTCGCTCAGTTCCTTCTCGATGCGATCGAGCTCTTTGCTGTTGCCTTCATTTGGTGATTTGGCCATTTGAGATTTGGCCATTTCTCCGGTTTCAATCCGGAGCGCCTGCCGCTCAATCTCGAGCTGCATGATCCGCCGGCGCAGTTCATCCAGCTCCGTCGGCATCGAGTCGTTCTCGATGCGCAGGCGGCTCGCGGCCTCGTCCACCAGATCGATCGCCTTGTCGGGCAGGAAGCGATCCGCGATGTAGCGATGGCTCAGCGATGCCGCCGCCAAGATTGCCGCATCCTGGATCCGCACGCCGTGGTGCGCTTCATAGCGCGGCTTGAGCCCGCGCAGAATCGCCACCGTCTCCTCAACGCTCGGCTGATCGACATACACGGGCTGGAAGCGTCGCTCGAACGCGGCATCCTTCTCTACATGCTTGCGATACTCGTCCAGCGTCGTGGCGCCGATACAGCGCAGTTCGCCGCGCGCCAGTGCGGGCTTGAGCAGGTTGCCCGCGCTCACCGCGCCCTCCGCCGCGCCCGCGCCGATGATCGTGTGCAGTTCATCGATGAACAGAATGATCTTGCCGTTGCTGGCCTGCACTTCGCGCAGCACCGCCTTGAGCCGTTCTTCAAATTCGCCGCGGAACTTCGCGCCCGCCAGCAACTGACCAACATCCAGCGCGATGATGCGCTCGTCGCGCATGCCCTCGGGGCAATCGCCGTTGACGATGCGCAGCGCAAGCCCCTCGGCGATCGCGGTCTTGCCGACGCCCGGCTCGCCGATCAGCACCGGGTTGTTCTTGGTGCGACGGCTCAGCACCTGCATGCAGCGTCGGATTTCTTCATCGCGCCCGATGACCGGGTCGAGTTTGCCCTGCTGGGCCTTGGCCGTCAGGTCGATGCCGTACTTCTTGAGTGCCTCGAAGTTCGACTCGGCGTTCGCGTCGGTCACGTTCGACACGCCGCTGGACGCGCGGATGTCTGCCACCGCTTTCTCGATGCGCGCCTTCGTGATGCCCAGCGTCGTCAAGACCTCCCTCGCGGGCCCGGCGGCATCGGCCAGCACGAGCAACAAGTGCTCGGTGCTGACGAACGAATCGCCCATCTTCTTGGCCTCGGCGTCCGCCTTGCCCAGGATCTCGACGATCGCGCGGCCGGTGCTTCCCGCCCCACTGCTCGTTGTCGGCTGGCGGCCAAGTTCCGCCTCGGCGACCTGCTTCACACGCAGCGGCTCGACGCCGGCGCGGCCCAGGATCGCAAAGCCCGGCCCGGCCCGGTCGTCGAGCATCGCGCTCAAGATGTGCAGGCCGTTGACCTCCGGGTGCGAGCGGCCTGCCGCCCCAGTCTGGGCGTCGGCAAGCACTTGCTGGGCCGCGGTCGTCAGTCGATCCATGCGCATGGCAGTCTCCAATCCAGTTCAGGGGGCGGACCCCGCCGAGTGAAGGTGCAACCGGCGCGCCGACCAATTGGGCCGGTTGCTGACCGCGAGATGCCTTTGCAGGCCCAGCAACGCGGTCCCGCCGCGTCAGGTCGACGCCGCACTGCCGACTTGGCAGCGGCCCGTAGCTCGCCCGGACAGGCCCCTGCCGTGGCTGACGGCGGGGTGCGTCATGGCTGACGGAATCCTGCCTGCGTGGATGATTTGGGGAACAGGTGTGGGAAAGCCGAGGTATAGATCGACGTCAGGCCGCGCCCCCGTCGCCGGGTGACTTTGGCGACCGGGAGCGGCAGCGGAAACGCGCCGCTGCGGGTGGCTGGCGATTTGACGTCGGGCCTGACCCGCGTTACAACCTACGTCTCAACAGGAGTTTGATCATGAGCCGCGCTTCCCGAGCCCTGCTTCTCGTTTCCGCCGCCGCCTTCGCCGCCACCGCCCTTGTCAGCGGCGGCTGCTCGAGTAATCCCGGCCCCGGCGAGACGATCTCCGACCTGCGCTGGAACCCCACGCCCGAGATGTGGACGATGGGCCGCTCCAAGGTGCAGGACAGCAACGACGACGTGATCGCCATCAACGGCAACCTCCGTCAACTGAACACCGACTGGAAGCGCCTGTGGTTGTCCGATCGCCCCAGCATTATGACCGAGTACCCGCTGGCCCGCTGAGTCTCCCTCGGCCCGCGGCGCGCTTGCACAGGATCTATGACCGCGAAAAACAACAAAGCCCGGGCAATCGCCCGGGCTTGTTTCTCTTTGATTGAAGCGGATTAATTGAAGCAGAGACTTGGACGCGGAGCCTCATCAGGCGGCAGTGTACTTGCCGCGGGCGACCTTCTTGAACAGATCGGTGCGCTTGATCAGGGCCTGGTTGACCATCGTGCGGAAGTTCTCCGCGCTGGTCTTGTAGCCCGACTCGAGCACCGCCGCCGCTGCGTCGGTCACCGACATCGTCTTGCTCTTGAGCACCTTGGCCAGAGCTTCGACGAGGTTCATGTCGTTCTTGGGCCGCTTGCGGCCAAGGAGCGCGTCCGGACCGCCCGAGGCGCTCACGCCAAGTTCTGCCAACTTCGCATCGATCATCGCAAGTTTTGCCGCGGCTTTCTCGCGACGACGAAGCAGCGCCTTGGCGCCCGACTGACGACGACGCAGTTCTGCCTGCAGTTCTGCGACAGAAAGAGTAACCAGACCAGTACGACGACCCTTCTTTGCCATGAAATTGTTCCTTCCCAAGACCCATCCGGAAGACCAGTTGGCACCGCACTCCACCGACACAACAACCCGTCACGCGACGTGTACAGAAATGGCCGTGGTGCCCTGCGGCGCGAACGCAGATGATACAAACATTCGCGTCATCTTCAACGCGCGAAGGCACCATACATAACGATGGATAGCATGTTACAACGATGTCATGCGTCCAAAGCCAGCCCGCGTGGCGAGGAAACCCCAAACATGCGGCGGCGCCACGCTCTCATGGGGTGTGTGGCTCTGAGTTGTGCCGCACGCCCAGCTTCGCGAGCAGGCCATCGAAGTGGTCGAGCCCGTAGAACTCGACGGTGAGCGTGCCGCGCGTGCCCTTCGTGTTTGTGCGAATCGCGACCTTGGTTCCAAGATGCTGTCCGAGTTGGCGCTCCAGATCAGCGAGCACGGCATCGCGCGCGTTAGCACCAGCCCGCTCGGCGCCGGCCACCGTTGCCACGCCGCCGCTGCGGACTCCGTCAACCACACGGCGCACGGCTTCTTCGAGCTTTCGAACATTCCACTGCTGGCGCACGGCTTCATTCGCGAGCGTGTGCCGCGACTCGCCGGGCGGCAGCGCAAGCAGGGCGCGCGCGTGTCCAGCGCTCAGCACGCTCTCCACCACCATCTTGGCGATGTGGTCTTCGAGCTCGGTGAGTCGGATGAGGTTGGCGATGGACGTGCGATCCATGCCGATGCTCTGACCGATCTCGGCGTGCGAAAGGTTGAACTGCTCATGCAACCGGCGCAGCGCCCACGCGCGATCAATCGCGTTCAGGTCTTCTCGCTGGACGTTCTCGACCACGGCCCACTGCGCCGACTCCATGTCGGACAGCTCGCGCACGACTGCGGGGATTTCGTTCAGACCCGCCAACTGCGCCGCTCGCCAGCGCCGTTCGCCGGCGACGAGCTCAAAGCGACCCCCCACTGCCGCACGCACGACCACCGGTTGCATCACGCCCGCCACCTTGATGGAGTCGGCAAGCTGCGCCAGCGAAGCATCAGAAAACGTTTTCCTGGGTTGGTTTTTGTTTGGTTCAATCAGGCTTACATTGAGATATCGAAACGGCGACGCTGGATCGGCACCTTCCGACTTCGCGGGCGGCGTGACTGGAGCCTCGGCGGGGATCTCGATGCTGACAAGGCTGCTCAGGCCGCGCCCAAGGCGGCGGATCGGTGTTTCGGTCTTCTGTGCCATGGCGCGGACGATAGCAGCCGCCTGCCGGGGCTGCAAGTTGTTTCCCGTGGCAGTGTTTGCCTGAACCGCAGGTGCGATTGTGACGATGCTGCGATGTGAAGCACGCTGTCCACAAGCGCACCGCGCCCACAATTGACTCGCTCGCCGCGTCGCTGGCGTCGTCGTCGACTCCTGAGGAGCGTGCGCGCCTCGAGTCCCTGGGCACCATGGCCGCCGTGCTTGCCCACGAACTTCAGAACATCCTTACGCCGATTTGCGGCTACTCTAGCCTTGCGCTGCAGTCGCTCGATGCCGACGCCCCCGCACGCCGCTCCGTTGAGCGTGTCCATGCCGCCGCCACGCGCGCCCGCCAGATCGCGGGATCGATCCTCTCGATCGCCAAGGGCTCGGCATCAACCGAAGTCTCCCACTGCCAGATCGCGGCGGCATTCCAACATGCAGTCGACATGCTCGGCCGTGAACCCGGCCGCATCGGCATCTCGATCGCGGCCGACATCCAGCAGGACCTCATCGCTGCGATCGACCAGACCGCGATGGTCCAGGTCTTCGTGAATGCGTTGATGAACGCATGCCGCGCAATGGGCGGTGACGGCACGATCACGGTGGGGGCGTGTGCCACGGGAAACGCGGCGGACGACTCAGTGCTGATCGAGATCGCCGACAGCGGACCGGGGCTTTCTGACAGCCAACTCGAGCATCTCCGCAACGGCCGCCTCGGCTCGGGCTTCGGACTTCCGATCGCTCGCTGGCTCATCGAGGCAAGTGGGGGATCGCTGCATGTCGACTCCCCCGCCACCGGCGGCACGGTGATCCGGATCTCGCTCCCTGCCGCGTCATCGACCGGGCAGCAGCACCACGTGACTCGGCTCTGACTCCAGCGTCACCGCCGCCCCTGCGGCACGCCGGCTTCCCGGCTGCGGGTTCAGCTCCAGCACCTTCACGACCGACCCGCCGACCTCAACGAGGTGCTGGGCCGCTTCGCCGAGGTACACGCTCTCGACCAGCGTCCCGGCCAGGCCGCGCGAGCCGAATCGGAACGCCTCCGGCCGCACCACGCACGTCACATCACCAGAAATATTATCGGACGTTGCGTGAACCGCCCCCGCTGCGGTCTTCACCTCGACAACGCCATCCCGCGTCCCGACCACGGTCCCCGGGATGAAGTTCGCCTCGCCCAGGAACTCCGCCACGAAGCGAGACTTGGGTGCGCGATACAGCTCCTCCGGCGTGCCAAGCTGCACAACCCGCCCGGCCTCGAGGATCGCCACGCGATCGGCCATCGACAGTGCCTCTTTCTGGTCGTGCGTGACGTACACCGTCGTGATCCCCGCCGCCTTGCAGATCCGCCGGATCTCCAGCCGCAGCTCAAGCCGCAGCTTCGCGTCCAGGTTCGACAGTGGCTCATCCAGCAGCAGCACATCCGGTCGAATCACCAGCGCTCGAGCCAGTGCCACCCGCTGTTGCTGCCCGCCCGACAGTTGGTTCGGTTTTCGTGCGGCATATTCCTCCATCCGCACCGCGCTCAACGCCTCGAACACCCGCTGCCTGGTCTGCTCCGCACTCACCTTCCGCAGCCCCAGCCCAAACGCCACATTCGCCTCCACCGTCATGTGCGGCCAGAGCGCGTACGACTGGAACACCATCCCCGTGTTCCGCTTGTTCGGCGGCGTGTACGTCACATCCCGCGCATCAAACAGAATCTGCCCCTCCGTCGGATCAATGAACCCCGCGATCATCCGCAAGAGCGTCGTCTTGCCGCAGCCGCTCGGCCCCAGCAAAAAGAACAACTCCCCGGGCGCGATGTCCAGCGAGATCCCGTCCACCGCGCGGCTTCTCCCGCCGAGCGACCCGGGAAACTCCTTCACAATCCCCTTGATGCTGATCGATGTGGCCATGCGACCAAGAGCGTAGCAAACTCAATCGAGTACCATCCCCCCGTGGACCCCCGCATCGCCAGCCAGCGACTCGATTCGCTCCGCCGCAATCGCAATCCGCGGCCTGTGACCGATCTCTCCGCCGACATCCAGCGCGTCGTCGCCGCGCTGCAATCCCAACGCAAAGTGGTGGGGGGGCTCGACGCCGCGTGGCGAACCGAAGTCCCCGCCGAACTCCAGGCCCGCGTTGCGGTCGTTTCGCTGGCCCGCGGCACGCTCACCTGCCGCGCCCCCGACGCCTCCTCGCGCTACGAGTTCGATCAATGGGCCCGCTCGGGCGGCCTCTCGCGCCTCGCCGCCGCCTCACGCCTCGTCATCTCGCGCTGCAAATGGTCGCGCTGAAGCGCCGCACGTGCCGCACGCGTCGCCGCGCGCCCTCCAACGATTCGACACATCCGTCATCGCGTGCTCACCATGTCCGCGCCCTCGCCCAACCCCCCGCGCTCGTCTGTCGTTTCAGATCCCGAAGCGGACGCCGCACGCCGCCACAGCATTCGTCATCTCACGCGCGACGCGCACGTCCCCTGTCCGCACTGCGGCTTTGATCTGCACGACACGCAACTGCTCCACTGCCCCGAATGCGGCCGCGAACTCGACCCGTACGAACTGGTCTCTGGCGCACTCTGGCCAGCGTCCTGGGACCACCGCCTGCTGCAAGGCGCGCTCGCGGTGTGGATCGTCGCATCGCTGCTCGCGATCCCCGGCGCGGCGTTGCTCGGCCCGCGCCGCTCGCAGTTCGGCAGCGTCGCCGCCCTCGCCGCGCTGGCGTCAAGCGTTGCGTTCATCTGGCTCACGGTGCGCGTCGTGCGTCATCCGCGCGCCATCGAAGAGCTGCCACGTCCCGCGCGACTGCTGCTCCGCGCACTCGCCGGCCTCACGCTTCTGGCCACGCTCGCGATCGCTGGCTATGCCGCGCTGGTGTGGTCCCGCGTCTTCGCCGCCGTCTGAGCATCGTCACGGTGTTGCTGCTGTTCGCACGCGACACCTCCGCACACAAACCGCAAGCGCGCCCTGAATCCACGCCACCGCCGTCGACGAAAGCATGCACATGCATCCACGCGTCTCCCGCTTCCTCCGTCCGATCTCCGCCGCCTTGGGCATCGCCGCCACACTCTTCGCGTCGGCCTGCGAACTGTCTTCGCCCCTCCGCGGTCCCGGCTCGTCGCGCTGCGCCGATGCGCCCGGCGTTGGCGACACGGTCATGGTCGCGGTGACCCATGCCGTGCTCGACGCCAAAGAACGCGGTCCGTTCGACGAACACTCCGCCCGCGTCATCGACAGCCTCCCGTCGCGGGACGGCTTCGTCGCCTACGGCCTGCGCACGCGTCTGTTCGGCAATGAAGTCTGGACGATGACCGTCTGGCGCGATGAAGCGGCTCTCAACGCATTCGTCTCCTCCAGCACGCACGAAGCCGCGATCGAGGGCGGCCTGCACGCCGTCGTCCGCGGCCAGTTCGATCGCTTCTCGTGGCCCGCCAATCAGCCGCCGCCCTCGTGGAGCATCATTCTTGAGCGTCTGAAAACCGCCGAAATGATCGAGTTCCGCCAGCGCGTCGAGACGCCCCTCCCCGGAGGCGAGGGGTAAGGGGTAGAGGCCATTACTCTTGCTCGCAACGACGAAGCGCCGAGCACGCGAGCACACTCATTCCCGCGGCAGGCTATCAAGAAACCCGCGAAGAATCACCGCAGCCGCGATCGCGTCGCGCCGCTCTTTCTTCTGCTTGTGCGTCATGCCGGTGCGGGCCATGGCCCAGTCCGCGTCGGCGCTGGTGAGCCGCTCATCAAAGAAGTGAATCACGCGTCCGGTCCGCGCACCGATCCGTGCCGCGAACGCGCGCACGAGCTTCGCGCGCTGTCCTTCGCTGCCGTCCATGTTCATCGGCAGGCCGACAACAAGCTCGCCCGCGCTGCCGCGCGTGAACGAACCACCGCCGAATCCGCCGCGCGCCGCGGCAGCATCAGGTGTCGCTCCGCCCGCCACGCCCGCTCCGTCCGCGGCTCCAGATGTCCGACCAAGCTGCGCCACCACAGCGCGTTCAATCGCGTCCAGCAGCGCATCGCCGCCATTGCGATCAATCGGCACCTCCAGCACCTCCAGCGGCGTCGCGAGCCGCGTCATCGCGTCGCCCACCGCCAGGCCGGTTCGTTTGTCGCCAAGATCAATCGCCACATAGCGCACGCCAGAGAATATGAGCCGCCCCGATGCCGCGTCCGAACCTGCGTCCGATGCCGCGTCCGGCGCTACGCGTCGCCACCGGTCCATACATCGCCCGGCTTGTGCGCCACGATCCGCCAGCGTTCCTCGCCCGCCGCCGCCAGCAGGCGTGCCATCGGTTCGTCGCTGGGTTCATGGCTGAGCACAAACGTCGAGTGATGAATCGGCAGCATGTACGCGCCCTGCGTCGAGCGGAACATCCGCCACGCCTCCTCGGGCGATGCGTGGTTGTCAATCCACGGGTCGTACGCGCCGATGCCGAAGATGCTCAGCGTCGGTTGTTGAACCCGCGCGAACTCCTCGGTGTACGCCGAATCGCCCGCAAAGAGCACGCGCGAGCCGCCGCTCGTGATCTCATACGCGTTGTACCCGCGCAGCCGATCCACCAGCGTCCGCGCGCCCCAATGCCGCGGCCGCAGCACGCCCAGACTCAGCCCCAGCACATCAATGGACTCATCCCAGCCGACTTCATGCACCGCGCCAAAACCCCGCGGCACAAGCCGCCGCGTCCGCCGCGCCGTCACCACCACCGTCTCGCGATGTGCCAGCGCCGCCAGACTCGGCCGATCCAAATGATCAAAGTGCGCGTGGCTGAGCAGAATCACATCAGGCCGCGGCAGCGCCGCCGGATCCGGCGCGGGCCACTGCCTCTGCGGCCCAAACGTCACGCCGCCCACGCGCACGCCGATGCGCCGACTGAACACCGGATCCGTGAGCACCCACAGCCCGCCGACGCGCAGCAGCACGCTCGCATGCCCAAGCCACGCCGCGGCGAGCGATCGAGACTTCAGATCGTGCAGCGCATCCACGCCCAGGGCCGACACGCCATCGCTTGATGCCGCGCCGCTCGCCACGCGCTCGCGCAGCGCCTCGGCGAAGTGCCCCGGATAACGGCGCAGGCTGGAGCGCGCGACGTCCGCGATCTGCCGCGCCGCGTGCGGCCTCGGCTGCGGCTCATGCCGACCATGTTGTCCGCTCTCGTGCGCCATCGCAGACATTTCTACGCTCGCCCGCGGTGGGCGGTTCTTGTCCACCTTCTCCCCGCTGCGGGGAGAAGGTCCGGCAGAGCCGGGGATGAGGGGTTTCCTCTTCGTGCCACCGAACGGCGGGTCTTCGAGTCGGTCGGCGTGTTTCGACACGGCGAAGCCGTGGAGGTGAATGGCCCGGGGTCGTCGCGGCGCGACACCCCGGGACGCGGACGGCCTCTCTCGGGATTGTCGAAGCTGGATCGTGAACCGAGCACCGAGAGTCTTCGTTCTGCCAGCGGAAAGAATCTCTCTCACACGCTCGCGCGTGCCCGCGTGAACCCTGTCTCGCGTTCAAACATTCGCGCGACACGCAGCAGCGTCGCTTCATCAAACGCCTGCGCCACCAGTTGCATGCCGATCGGCAACTGCACGCCGTCAATGCGCACCATTCCCGCGGGCATCGACAGCGCGGGCAATCCCGCGAGGTTGATCCCCACGGTGTACACGTCCTCGAGATACATCGCCAAGGGGTCGCTGGTCTTTGAGCCCACGGCGAACGCTGGCCCGGGCGTCGACGGCATCAGCACCACATGACAGCCGTTGCCTGCGGCGCTGAACACGCGATCAAAGTCGCCCTTGATCGTCCGCCGCACCTTGAGCGCGGTGTTGTAGTACGCGTCATAATAGCCGCTGCTGAGCACGTGTGTCCCCAGCATGATGCGTCGCTGCACCTCGGGGCCGAAGCCCTCCGCGCGCGAGCGGCAATACAGATCGATCAAGCCCTCACCCGGCCCCAGTGCCGCGCGATGTCCATAGCGCACGCCATCGAAGCGGGCCAGATTCGACGACGCCTCCGCCGGCGCGACGATGTAGTACGCCGCGATGCCATAGTCCGTGAGCGGCAGATCAACATCGACGATCGTCGCGCCCAGCCGCCGATACACCTCAAGCGTCGCGTCCAGCGACGCATTCACCGCGCCGTGATTCGCGTCGCTGCGGCACTGCGTCGGCACGCCGATCCGCAGTCCCGCGATCGGCGTCTCCAATCCATCAACCAGCCGCGGTGCATCTTCCGGCGCGCTTGTTGCGTCCAGCGCGTCGCTGCCGCAGATCACCTCAAGCGTCAACGCGGCATCCGTCACATCGCGCGTCAGCGGCCCGATCTGATCCAGGCTTGACGCGAACGCCACCAGCCCATAGCGCGACACGCGTCCATACGTCGGTTTCACGCCGACCAAGTTGCACAGCGCCGCCGGCTGACGAATCGAACCGCCGGTGTCCGAGCCCAGCGCCATCGGCACGACGCCCGCGGCCACCGCCGCCGCACTTCCGCCGCTCGAACCGCCCGGCACGCGCGACACATCCCACGGATTGCGCGTCGGCCCGAATGCCGAGTTCTCCGTCGATGAGCCCATCGCAAACTCATCAAGATTCGTCTTGCCGATGACGATCGCGCCCGCATCGATCAATCGCTGCGCCGCGGTCGCGGTATACGGCGACTCATACTGCTCCAGCATGCGACTCGCGCACGTCGTCCGCCCATAGTTCAGGCAGATGTTGTCCTTCAGCGCGATCGGCACACCCGCCAGCGGGCCGCGCACCTCGCCCGCGTCGACCTTGGCCGCCTGTTCCATCGCACGATCTTCAAACACCTGCAGGAATGCGTGGACCTTCGGCTCCGACGCCGCGAGCCGGTTCAGCGCATGCCGCGTCGCATCGCGCGAGGAGAGCGTCTTCGCGCGGATTGCCGCGGCCTGCTGCGCCATCGTCATCATGCTCGGGTCGTGTGCGTCCATGGTCATCACGCACCCCCGCCGTCGTCGATCACCTTGGGCACCTTCACAAACGGCGGCATGGTCTGCGGCGCCATCTTCATCAGCGCGCTGTTCGCCAGCGGCTCGCGCACCACATCCTGATCGAGACGATTGTGCGTGTCGCCTACATGCGCCATCGGCTCAACGCCCGCGAGATCAAGCTCGCGGAGCCGATTGATGTACGTCAGGACCGACGAAAGCTGGTGGCGATACTGCTCGACCTGTGCGTCGGTGAGCGAAAGCCGCGACAACGCCGCGACCTTGCGCACGTCGGCCGCCGAGAGCTGAGGCGCGGAGGATTGGTTTGGTGCGTCTGCCATCGCGCGAAGTGTAGTGGACCGCCGAGCGACCAGCCGTGCCGTCGTTGCTGCGAGCCGCGTTCTCTTCCTCACCCCGTCAATACTCCCGCACCTGCGTCTTGGGCGGCCGATCCAGATTCACGATCATGTACCGCAGCGCATCCACCGCGTGGTCGCTCCCGTCCTTCAGCGGCGTCGCGCTCTCCGGCTTCAACGGGTCGTACCGATATGTCTCGAGCGACTCGATCAACTTCACGCAGCGCTTGTGCACAAACAGCCGCGGCCCGCCGCCCGCGGGCTTGAATCGCGCCCGCACCAGATCCAACCCCGGCTCCACATTCATCCGCCGTGCCCGCACTGTGATTCCGGCCTTCTCCAGCACGCTGCGATCGCTGCACGCGGTCTGGTCGTTGCGAGCGTTTCCGGCTGGGTCGATCCCCAGCCACGCCAACCGCGGCTTCCCCTCAGCCACGATCGCGTCGGCGTGCTGCTTCACCGTGCGTTCGGTCACGCATCGCTCGTCCATCACGCGCACCACGCCCTGGTCATCAACGCACGCCCACAGCACCACGGTCGGCGCGTTAAAGCCAAAGTCCATTCCCCCGATCCACGTGCACGCGCTCGTGTCGATCGTCGAGTCCTCAAAGATGTGCTCGCCGGCGTTGAACTCTTCGACCACGCACTCCTTCCGACGCGGGCGTTCGCACAGCATCTCGGTTTTCCATGTCTCCAGCGCGACGCGCCCCTTCATCCGCAGCGCATCGTCGATCCGCAGATGGCCGCCCACGCGCCCCGTGGCGTTGCCCGGACGCTCCTTGGCTCGGCCGCGGCATTCCTCCAGCAGTCCGCAGCGCGTCGTCGTGCCGTCCTCGTGCGTCAGTTCACACCGCCGCTGCGTCTCGCACGCGCCGAGCACATCCAGCACGCCCCACTTGAACATCCGCCGCTTGCCTTGGGCCGCCTCGCCCACCAGACGATGCATCACGCCGAACGGCACATGCATCGTGCTGAGGCACTCGATCGAGCCGCGCACCAGCACGTCGCCGCACTGGCGGCTGCGCGTCGTGAGCTGTGCGGCCTCCCACACATCTGGATGAAACAACTCCACCTCATCGCAGCGGAGCTTCTGCACGCGCGTGCCGCGAATCGACGCTTGTGATTGCGCCAGAAGTTCCACCTCCGAGCCATTGCGCAGGCGGATGCGTCGTTCGGTCATCTTGCCGCTGACCAGCCCGTGCAGCGCATCGACGCCGAAGAAGCGGCGCAGGTGCGCGTGCATCCGCCGCCCCTGGTCCATGCTGCCCGCGAGGATGCGGATCTCGATCCCCGGTTTGAAGATCATGTCGAGCGCGGTCGCGAGTGCGCCCATGAACGTCTTGCCCCCGCCGCGATTGGCCCACACCACGCAATCACTCGGCGCGCTTTCTCGCGGCGTCTCATCAAACGCATGCCACAGATAGTCCATCGGACTCGAATGCCCGGGCAACAGCGGTACGCGCGCGACTTCAACGCCCAGCACCGCGCGCACCCATTCCCAGAGCGCGTCCGGATCACGCGGCATCTCGCACATGTGCTCCGAATCGAGCGGCGTGCCCGCACCCGTCGTCGCCTCATGTGCCGTCGCGGTGCTCGCTGGCTTCCGCGCCTTCGCCGTGCGCTTCGTCGGCGTTTTCTTGGGTTGCTTGTCGTTCGTCATCGGCTCATCCTCCGTGGACATACGCCTCCGCGCGATTGCTCGCGCACCAGCCCGCCCGTGCCGCCAGTTCCTCGATCGGCGCGTTGCGCCAGCGCCGCGATGCGCGGCTGCGATTGGCCCACACCCGCAGCTCCCGCTCCAGCCGCGGCGCGCGCCGCAGCATCCGCCGCACCCGCACTTCATCCATCAACTCCCACACGCGCACGTCCGCGCCCCGCAGCGCCCGCCGCAGCTCGGCGTCGCGCACGACCGCACTTTCCACCCGTCGCATTCCCGCGCGTTCGAAGAACGGACACGCAACCCCCATCGCCGCGAGGGCTTCCGTGCGGGACGTCAGCGGCTCTGCCAGATACGCGCGGACCAGCGCCGCCGCCAGCCCCGTCGCGCGCCAGCGCGGCTCGATGATCACGCGCGAGATCGTGCGCAGATCCGCATTGATCGCGTGCGCCCGCGCGGCACGATCCGGGCCTGCGACTCCTTCCCATCCCGGCCAGGCCTTGGCACGCCACCACGCGTTGAGCGTCGGCATCGACACCACCAGCACGCCCGCAAGCACGCCGCCGTCCATCGCCCGCAGCACGCGAACCATCGTCGCGGGCGATTGGCTCAGATAGTGAAAGCGCTCTAGCGCGAGATAGTCCGCCCGTGTTCCGGGCTCGAGACGCGTCTCAGAGTCCATCGCGCACCTCCACCCGCGGCGGCATCTGCAGCTCTACCCGCACACGCATGTCCGGCTCCAGCCACGTCGCCACGTCGTCGTGCGCCGTCGCGACGATCACGCGGCAGTTCACATCGCGTGCATGCCGCCGCAGCGCACGACACACGCCGCGTGCCGCGGGACGATCCAGCGTGCTGACAAACTCATCAATCAGCAGCCAGCGTGGCCTGGTCCGCAGCATCCGCGCCAGTGCCCAGCGCCACCGCTGGCCCTCAGACAGTTCGCGGGTGCAGCGTGCCAGCAGCGTCGCGTCCGCCAGCCCGGCCCGCGCCAGATCGCGCAGCGCATCACGCATCGCGCCGGGCGTGCTGTCGATGAGCGTCCGGCGCGTCCCCAGCGGCGGACGCGAGAAGAAAGCCACGGCCTCATGCCGCGACACAAGCTCAGCGCGGCACGCCCGCAGCAGCGTCGTCTTGCCGCCGCCGCTCGGCCCGCTCAAGAGCGCGATCTGCCCGGGCGCGAGCGTCGACAGCACCTGAGCCGCGGCCAGGCGCGTCTCGCGCGACGCCGCAGCGCGTGCCGTCCGCATCGGTCGCAGCCCAAAGAGCGCACACGCCCGCAGCAGTCGAGGCGAGGGAGCGCCAGTGACATTCACGTTCCGCACGCGGCACCTCCCTCGTGCGCGTCCTGCGCGCGGATCGCGGCGTCGATCAGCGCCCGCATCGCGATGATGCGTCGCCGCGTCTCAAAGAGTGACAAGCGCAGTTCGTCCGCCACTTCGCGCTGCGTGCGCCCTTGCAGCACACTCAGCCGCGCCACCCGTCGCAGCGGCAGGGGAATCTGCTGCTCGTGGCGCATCACGAACAGATACGAAGGCGACAGCACCCGCGCCACCAGTCGCCGCACGCGCCGACGCATCGAGCGGGCCTTGCTCTCGATCCGCATGTCGTTGGCCTCGTGCGTCGTCGCGACCAGCGAGGCCACCGCGACCCCGCGCTCGAACACCGCCCGAAGGATCGCGGCGTCCGCCGGGTCGAGCGGCTCAAGCCGGCCAGGAACAATGTCGCGCAGGTTGCGGGCCTGCTTCCGCCGCCGATCGGCCGCGATGTCGGGGTCAATGCTTCCCAGCCCCACGCCACGCGCGTGGCGGGTCGAGGCTGATCGCCCGGCCGGCTCGGCTGTCGCGGGCATGTGTGCCTGTGTTTGGCGTTCTTTGGGGGCACCAGAGACCATGAAGCCTCCTTTTTCTGTCGCGGGCTTGACTTTTGCCTCGGAAATGCGTTCACTGATCTGTGAACTTCAGATAGTTCTACCAGATTCGACACAGACTTCAAGGTTTCGATCGGTCTTTCTCTGGTTTTGTCTGGTATGTCAACACTTTTGCGCGCAAGAATGGACGTGCGCGCTCTGGGCCGGACGGAGATTGTCCGGGAGCACGCACACTCCTCTCCCGCGCGGAGGCGGCGATGAATCGATCTTCACCCGACAGCACTTCGATGGATGCGGCGGGCGCTCCCGGCGCGCTCAGCAGCCTGGCCGAGGTCGTGCGCGAACGACGCCGCGTCCTTGGTCTGACGTTGCAAGACGTCGCCGATCGCGTCGGTTGCGCCAAGAGCTATCTCTCGTCCATTGAGACCGGCCGCCGCGGCGCGCCAACGGATGAAGTGCTTGCGCGACTCGAGCGCGCGCTCCAGATGGAGACGGGCGCACTTGTTGACGTCGCACAGTGGAGCCGCACACCCGCCGCCGTCAAACGCAACGTGCGTGGCATCGTCGGTCGCCTCAGCAGCGAGCAACACGCCGCACGCACCTTCGCCGAGCGACTCGCACAGATCCTGCAACGCAGCGGCGTCGACGACGGCGGAAAGATCCGCGGCGAACTCGACGAGGCCTATCGCTCTGGCGAACTCCGCCGCCTCGTGCATCGTCTCGGCGGACCAAGCGCCGATGCCGCGGCAGAACAGAACGCTGAACAAAGCACCGGACCCAGCGCCGGATCCAGCACCGACCGCAACGCCGCGCGCAGCAGTGATGCGATCGCGACGGCACGTGATGGTATCGATGCATCGTCGCGCCCTGTCGCGAGCGGCACATCACGTGTCGCCGACGTGCTTGGCAGTGGAAGTGGGGGAGTGAGTGCGGGCGCCGATGTCGCCTTGCTGCGCGCCCTGCCGCGCGAGGTGCCGCTGATCAACTGCGTCGCCGCGGGCTATCCGCGCGAGTTCACCGACTTGGGCTATCCCGCGCGTGTCGCAGATGAGTACGTGCGTTGCCCGGATCTGGACGACGCCGACGCCTTCGCCGCACGCGTCGTCGGCGATTCGATGTCGCCGCAGTATGTCGAGGGCGATGTTGTGGTCTTCAGCCCCGCGCGGCAGATCAAAGACGGCATGGACTGCTTCGCCCGCCTTGAGCCCGACCACGAAACCACCTTCAAGCGCGTGTACTTCGAGAAGAGCGAGAGCGGCGAAGAACGCATCCGCCTGCAGCCGCTCAATGCCGCGTACCCGCCGCGCGTCGTCGCCCGCGAGCATGTCGCGGGGCTGTACGCGGCGGTGACGGTGATGCGGAAGATTGGGTGAGGGAGGCGAGAAGCGTTGGATGCGTGTCACGCTCCGCGTCGCGAGCAAGCGCTTCGCTTCCCGCCGTCTACACTGATCCATGACCCCGCCACGCACTTTCGCGATTCTCACCGCCGGCGGCGACTGTCCTGGTCTCAACGCCGTCGTGCGTGCCGTCACCAAGGGCGCCGTCCGCGCCGGCATCAACGTCTTGGGCATCGAAGACGGCTTCCTCGGCCTCATCGAGAATCGCACCCGCCCGCTCTCCTACGACGATGTCTCCAACATCCTCACCAGCGGCGGCACGATCCTCGGCACATCCAACAAGTCCAACCCCACGCGCTTCGCCACCGGCACCAACGCCGACGGCACGCCGCGCATCGAGAATGTCTCCGATCGCGCCGTTGCCACGCTCCGCGCCCATGACATCCGCGACATCGTCGTCATCGGCGGCGATGGTTCGATGACCGTCGCGCATCAGTTCGCCGCGTGCGCCCGCGACATGGGCCTCGAGCTCAACTTCATCGGCGTGCCCAAGACGATCGACAACGATCTCTTCGGCACGGACATCACCTTCGGCTTTCAGACCGCCGTCGCCACCGCGACCGACGCGCTCGATAAGGTCCACTCCACCGCGGCGAGCCACCATCGCGCCATCTTCGTCGAAGTCATGGGACGCAACGCGGGTTGGATCGCGCTGCACGCCGGTGCCGCCAGCGGCAGCGATGTCATTCTGCTGCCCGAGATTCCGTTCTCGCTCGACAGCGTGTACGGCGCGATCCGCGAGCGCAGCCGCCGCGGCCGTCGTTACTCCGTCATCTGCGTCAGCGAGGGCGCGTGCCCCGTCGGCGGCAGCAAGATCGTCGCCCACACCGATCCGACCAGCCCCGATCCGATCCGCCTCGGCGGCATCGCACGCTGGTTGGCCGAACGCACCGAAGCCGCCACCGGCGTCGAGTCGCGCTACGTCATCCTCGGCCACACGCAGCGCGGCGGATCGCCCATCGCCGCCGATCGTGTGCTGGGCACGCAGTTCGGCAACCACGCACTGCACCTGCTGATGAACGGCGCGCGCAATCGCATGGCCGCGCTGCAAAGCAACACGCTGACCGACGTCGCACTCGACTTTGCCGCGGGCCGCCAACGACTGGTAAGCCCAGGCGACGCGCTCATCCGTGCCGTGCGCGATGTGGGCGTGTCGTTTGGCGATGCGTGAACGCCCAAGAACCCGGAGCGAGCGCTGTGGTCGCGGCAGCCCGACCGGAGCAGATCGTGCGTCGACCAATTCGTGGTCTCGGTATTCCACACATCGCCAGCGATACACTCTCGACATGCGGACTGCATGGTTCAAGCTGTGCATTTATCTCGCTCTCGGTGTCGTGACAAGCGTTGCGATCGCCTTCGTGCGCGGCGTTGAGGTTCGCGACAGAAGCGGCTTCGGTGTCAACCGAGCCGTCCGAGGGTTCTCTGTTGTCGATCGCGACAGCGCGGGAGCGCCTCTGCCTGCGGTGATGATGTTTGACTGTTACTCAAGGCTCGGTGTAGCGATCGTGTCGCGTAAGTGGCTTCATGCAGAATGCAGCTTCGAGCGAGATCCAAAGGCTGAGCGCGCAAGCTTTGATGCAACGATCGACCACACAGCTGCGCGAGCAGAGATCGAAGCAGTGCTCTGGGGTGACGCTCGAGCAGACTCGATTCCCATGAATCGTGTGTGGACGATGAGTGGCTGGCCAGCCTTTTGTCTGGAGAGCAGCGAGAATCCGCCCGCCCGTCCTGCGGGCGACGTCGGACCGATACCCGATCTTCGTGCGATGCCGGAAGTCGCGGTGCCGCCCGTTCCGCTTCGGCCCATGGCACGCGGGATTTTGCTCAACACCACTTTCTGGGGCAGCATCTGGTGGTGCTCGATCGTTGGGGTGCCAGCCGTCCTCCGCCGCATGCGACGAGATCCGGCGCTCTGCGAGAAGTGTCGCTATTCGCTCGTGGGCCTGCGACCTGACGCGCCTTGTCCTGAATGCGGGCGAAAGGCGTTCTGAAGCAGTCGCAAGCATCCGAGCAACGCACTCGGCAGTTCGGCACGGCCGAAAGAGACTCACGCCCTCCGCGCCGTCTGCTCCGTGCCGCGGTCGTCGCCGTGAGCCGCCAGCACCCGCACCAGTTCGCGCTGTCCCGCCTCGAGCGCGGCCAGTGCCCGCGTGTTGTCCGACAGCGCGCCCACGAGCACCGACAAGCTTGTGCGATCATCCATGACGCGGGCATGCAGCTCCGACAACTGCCGCTCGCGCTCTGCCGCGGCACGCCGCTCGCTGAGCCACATCCACCCGATCAAGCCTGCCGCGCCAAACTGAGCCACCGCCGCAATCACTTCCTGTTCCATGTATCACCTCCAGACCAGGAATCGCAAACCAAAGGATCACACAATCAACCGATGCCCGATGCCTGCTTCTTCTCTCACGGCACCGTTGCAAAGCGCCTGAACGTCGCGACATAACCGACGCTCCACACGCGGCCGACGCGCGAGGAGCCTGACTCCTCGTACGCGATGAACGACATGCCACTCCAACTGCGTCCGCGACCGTCGGCGAGCGTCCCCGCCGTCGGCGGCGTCAGCAGTTCCGCCGTCAGCGCGTCGCGCAGCGTCCACAACGCGCTCTCGCTCGCGGCGACTAGGCGGCCCGACACGGTGATGTCGATCTCGCGCGGCCCGATCGGCGTGCTTGACGGATCGGTGCCGCCGAGTGTGAGATTGCTGACGACGACCTGACCCTGTTTGGCGATCGCGAACTCGTGCGGCCCGCTTCCGAACAGGTTCTTGCTCTTGAATGAACTGGGCATGGACAACTCCTTGTGCAGAGCCGAAATGGCAGAGCGACTCAGTGGCTCGACGGCAACGTGATCCTCACGACTCCGCGTCACTCAGCACGATCGGATCCGCGCTGCCGTCGCTCGAGAGTGCGAGCAGCGTCACCGAACGCATCGCGCTCCGGCCCAGCGCGATCTCGTGCTCGACGTCAAGTACCACACAATCCGCGCTTGCCTTGCGGCGGCCCGCGTCGCTCGCGCCCGGCGCGGTGAACCACACCAACGTGGCCCGCTCGCCGGGACGCGGCCCGTCCATGTCGCCGCGCGTCAGGCCATGCTTGACCGCGATCTCCACGCGCTGCCTGGGCACATCGGCGAACGCGACGTGCGGCCCGCCCGCGGTCCACTCCACGAGTGTCTCGGCCGCACTGCGATTGACGGCGATCGAGCCGACATTCTCCCACGGCGTCGTGCCGAACTTCACCGAGCTTGGGTTGAGAATCAACATGTGTGCTCCTTTCACAAGGCATCAGGCATCAGGCACTAGGCATCAGGGGCAGAACAGGTGCTCAGGGCGGCAGGCTCTTCATTGTCCTTCACCGATGCCCAATGCCTGATGCCCAATGCCTCTCTCCTCACCGCACCAACTGCATCACGTTCAGGCGGCGGGTTGCGTCCGCCGCACCATCGCCGTTGAGATCGATCAGCACACGCACGCTCTGGCGCGCCGCCCCGAAGCGCTCGCGATACATCGCCGCCCGTTCGCTCATCCAGTCCGCCGCGCCGCCTGCACTCGCGCCCGCCGCGGCATACACCAGATGCAGTGCGCCCAGCGCCGTCAGCATCGTGAGCGAGCTCGGATTGACGATCGCGCTTGCCGCCAGGGCATCGGGTGCCGTGTCCTCCGGCTCGATGCCCGACATCCGCAGGATCTGGCGCTCGACGATCGCGATCTGCGGCACGAACGTCGTCACGAACGCATCGACCGCCGTCGCCGCGCTCGGCGGCAGGATTGGGTCGGTGGCGCTGCCGCGCGGACGCGAGATCGTGAGCGTGCTCGCGCTGAGTCGCGCGACCACTTCATAGCTCGTGCCGCCGACGCACACGACGTGCCCCGCGCCGATGCCCGCGACATCAAGCGCGACGTCCACGCCGCTCGTCGTCAGCGTCGAGCCGCTGATCGTCGCCGTGCCTTTGCACAGGCGCTGGCCGACCCAGCCGACATCGCGGAAGAGGTTGGGTTCGAGAATGAGGAGATCGCGATCGGTGGCGAACATGGGGTCCTCCGGGTGTGCTGCGGCCCGATGCCGTGATGCCTCGTGCCTGGGTGCCTTCTGTGCATCCGCAATCCCCCGCCGCGGCTTTCGTCGCGACGGGGCGTCGCCCGCTGATGTGTGGTGCGCGGCGAACTGGTTGGTGGGATCAGCTTGCGTTGAGCCCGCGCAGCACGCCGTGCGCGTTCTCGTTCCGCAGTTCGAGCGTGTACTCGCCGATCACCTGGCCGGCGGTGGCGTCACCGAGCGAGGCGAGCGGGCGATAGTGGAAGCTGCGCCCCTGCAGCGGCGGCACAGTGATCCGCGAGCTGTCGAGCAGCAACAGGGCATCGCTCGGCATCCAGCGGGACAAGATCACGCGGCACACGCCGAAGTCGCTCTCGTACACGCTCAGCATGTCGCGGTACTTGCTGTCCTCGGGCGTGTATGCGCGTGCCGCACTCGCAAAGCCGTTGATGCGGCGCTTCTGTGCTCCGCCGACGACGATGGTGTCGACGCGGCCCTGGGACTGCTCCCAGATCGCGCGCAGGCACGCGTTGAGCACGCTCTCGTTGAGATCCGCGCCTGCGCCGCTTCCTGCGGGCACGACGCCCACGCCCGGCGCGAACTGGTTGGTCGTCAGCTGGCGCACGATGCCGTTCATCGTGCGGCGGACGCTGGACGAACCCTGCGGCGAGCTCGCGGGCGCGGTGCCGTTGATCACGCAGTTCTCCAGATCGCGGAGCAGTTCGCGGGTGCGCTCCTGCTTCTGGTAGTCCAGCTCATCGGCGATGCCGTGCTGGCGTGCCGCGCTCGCGCTGCCGGTGATCTCAACCGTGGCGGCAAAGATCTGGGTGTAGTTCTGCCGGCGCGAGCGATTGGTGAAGCGCGCCGCCGCGGCGTCCGCGCCTTCGAGCGCGGCATTGCCGAGGATGCTGAGCTTGCGGCCGTTGGTCAGAGCAACTTTGGTGGTGTTGCCATACCCGCGAACCACCGTGAGCGTGTTGCCGCTGACGCCCGTGACCATGATCACTTCGCCGCTGGTCTCGGGGCGAATCTGATCGCCGACCTGGAAGCGTGTGCCGTTGTTCACGGTGAGCGACGTCGCGTTGGTGGCATCAGGCGTGAAGGTCGTCTGGTTGAGCGTGTCGCTGTTGGGCAGCAGCGTGTCTTCGATCCATTCGTGCACGGTGCTGTACGCGGCCCGCTTGGCCTCGCCCAGGTGGTCGAGCAGAGGCGTCTCAAAGGGCGAGACGATGCTGATGATGTCCGACACATCTTCCGCCAGTTCGGGCAGATCGGCGCCGGCCGAGTACGTTGCTTTGCCGTTGAATCCCATGGAAAACCTCCTGAGTCAGTGAACGTGATGCGTGGGCCGCGAAACACGCGTGTCGCGGCGGTTGGGGAGCAAAAGAGGGACGAGCCGTGTGCGTCAGTTGCCGCGGCGTGCGCGGAGGTAGCTCAGCAGCGCGCGCCGATCGCCGGTCGTGCGGGCCTCGTCGGCCTGGCGGGTGAGCGCGTCGAGTCGCGGGTCGGTGTTGCCCGCCGGTGCGCCCGCCGCGCTGCTGCCGCCCGGCGCGGGGCTGAAGAGGAACGGCTTGTCACGCTTGATGCGAGCGACGATGGCGGCGACGTCGGCGTCGGGCGTGGTGGTGAGTTCGTGTTCGACGAGCATGGTGACGATGCCGTTGTCGATAGCGCGGGCGCGCTGCACCTCTGCCTCGATGTCACGTCGGCGCTGCGCCGCCGCGGCCTGGGTCTTGTGCTGGTCCAACTCGGCCTTGAGCGCATCGAGCTGTTCGCGGGTCTGCTTCAGGCTGGCTTCCGCGCTCATCGCGCGGCTGCGCCACTCGAAGTCGGGCGTCACCGGCGGACGTGTGCCGCTCGTGAGTGCTCCGGTTGTCGGCGTCGGTGTTTCGCCGTCGCCGAAGTCCGTCGCTCCGTCGCCCTTGATTGCTTCTGCCATTGCTGTTCTCCTTGCTGTGGGAAGTGGGGTGTGAAACGTGTGTGCGGCGGTGCACACCGACATCTGTTCACGCCACGCCTTGGTCGGTGGCGGCGTAACCGAGCTCGGCGAGCACGCGCTCGCGCGGCACACCGAGCCGCACCTTGGCCTCGGCGGCCAGCGTGCGTTCGTGTTCGTCCTCCGGCAGCGGGTCGGCCCATTGCAGGCGGATGCCGCGCTCGGCTTCGGTGGTCTTGAGAGCGCCGCTGTGGTGCAGCGCGGCGAGGATGAGTCGTGAGACTTCGGCGATGCCGCGGCCGTACGTCACGCGCTTGCGTGCGGTCTTGCTGAGCAGCCCCATGAGCGTGATGCGCAGCGCGTTGGAGCTGGTGAGGTTGCCGATCTTGGCGCGGACCACGCCTGAGGCCAGCGGCGGAACGCCGGAGAGCTTGTCCATCGCTTCGCGGATCTCGAGGATGTGCGTCTCTTCGCCCGGGGTCGGACTGTCGCCGCCGAAGGCCTGAATCGAGGCGTCGGGGTTGTCGGTCGTCCAGATCTGTCCGGGCTGCACGGCCATCGGCGCGGTGTCGTCAAAGCCCTTGGCCAGGAACATGCGGAAGGACTGCATGGTCACGCGTGACGCGCGATCTGAGAGCCGCGTGTTGAGTTCGTCCTGCAGCGGGATGAGCGATTCGACTTCGCCCAGGCCCGAGTAGTGGAAGGGCTGCGCGATGTTCTGGATGTGCGCGACGGGGATGCGTCCGCCGGTCCAAGTGAGCGGCGCTGCGGTGACGAGCGCCTCGTCGTCGTATGCGTGGTGTGCCGCGGCCGAGATGATCTCGGTGCGGGTCGAGCGAAGCCGACGTGCGTGGCCGTCGCTGCGTGCGTCGTCGCCGAGCGCAAAGCCGCGCAGCCGATCGAGCACGGCACGTGCGCCGGTGCGGAGTTCGCTCTCGCGCTGATTGAGTTCGCGGCGGAAGTGAATGACATACGCGAGCACGCGCCGGTAGTCGGCGGGATCGAGGATGGCGATGCCGCGGCGGGGTTCGATGGCGTCGATGCGGATCGGCGCGTCGGTGCGGAGCGCGGCGTCGAGCGCGTCGTCGCTCATGCCTTCGTGAAGTTGGCCGAGGCCGTCGGCCCGCACGACCAGATCGACGTGACCAAAGACGTGGCCGAGCAGCGCAATGTCTTGCAGCAGCGCGATGCCGCCGCTCGCCTCCCAGACCGCGTCGAGCATGCGCTGGATTCGAGCGCGGGTGGCGGCGTCGGCGGCGGTGGAGAGAATCGCCACCGGCTTGGAGAACATGAAGTCGACCATCGTGTGGATGCGCCACGCGATGTCGTTCTCTATCACCACCTCGCGCCGGCCCGCGGCACGATCGTCATCCGTCACGCTGCGTCCGGCGTGGCCGACGATGCGACCGGGCAGGCCGACTTCCTGCGCGAGGCGATACCACGACTTGCCGGGGTTGGCCGCGTTGCCGTCCGCGCCGAGCGTGCGCAGCGGATTGCGGAAGTACGTCCACAATCGTTCGAGGCGCGGCAGTTCCGCCGATTCATGCTCGGCGAGCGCGAGACGCAGCAGTCCTTCGTTGAGTCCGACATCCGCAAATGCTCCGAGGCGATACGCCATGACCGGTTCTCCCGCGGAGCGTCGCTCAAGTGCGACCCTCCACAGGAACCCCCCTCCGGACGCGTTTGCGCGCGCAGAAACGTCCGGCGCCGCGCGGAGATTCGCGCAAGTGCCTGGAAACACAGCAGAAGAAAATCTGGAAAAATCTCACGCCGCGCGACGAGTTCCCACCACGGCGCGCGCGCAATCGTGGATGTCCACGATTGGTGTGTGGCAGAATCGTGCGAATCGGTCGTGCTTGAGACGCGTGGAAACGCTCACGCAGCAACACCGATCGTCGGCAGTGCGACGATCAGCGCTGGTTCATCTCTTGCTGTTTGCCTTCAGGCGCACCGACCGCCATGAAGGCGCGATGGTCGATGGGATGAAGCCGAGGATTACTCGTAGCGCCCGATGATCAGCGTCACGTTGTGGCCGCCGAAGCCGAACGTGTTGTTCATCGCGTACTTGATGCGACGTTCGCGGGCATGATGCGGCACGAGGTCGATATCAAACGTCTCGTCGGGCTTGTCGAGGTTGATGGTCGGCGGGATGATGCCGTCGCGGACCGCGTGAATGCACGCGATGGTCTCGACGGCGCCGCTGGCGCCCAGGCAGTGCCCGTGCATCGATTTGGTGCTGCTCATCAGCAGTTTGCCGCCCGCGCTCTTGCGTGCGTGCGTGCCGAAGACATTGAGCACTGCGGCCACTTCGGCCTTGTCGCCCAGGGGCGTGCTGGTGCCGTGCGAGTTGACGTAGTCGATGTCGGTGGTGTTGAGGCCGGCGTCGCGCAGGGCCATCTTCATGCTGCGTGCCGCACCGTCGCCCTCGGCGTCGGGCGCGGTGATGTGCCCGGCGTCTGACGAGTTACCGACGCCGACGAGTTCGGCGTAGATCGTCGCGCCGCGGGCCTTGGCGTGTTCTTCGCTCTCGAGCACGAACATCGCGGCACCCTCAGACAGCACGAATCCGTCGCGATCGACGTCGAACGGGCGGCTGGCGCGAGTTGGTTCGTTGTTTCGCGTGGAGAGCGCCTTCATGACCATGAACGCGCCGATGCACAGCGGGCTGACCGCCGCTTCGCTGCCGCCGGTGATCATCACATCGGCCCAGCCGCGCTGGATCATGTTGGCGGCGTCGGCGATGGCGTGGCCGCTCGACGCGCACGCGGTGGCGTGGGCCGAGGCCGGGCCCTTGAGCCCGTAGCGGATGGAGATGTTGCCGGTGGTGGCGTTGACCATCAGGCGCGGCACGGTGAAGGGGCTGAGCCGGTCAGGGCTGCGCTCCAGCATCGTGGTGACGCCTTCTTCGATCGTCTTGATGCCGCCGATGCCCGAACCGACGACCACACCCGCGCGGGTCGAGTCGATCTTGGTGAAGTCGAGGCCCGAGTGCTTGGCGGCTTCTGCGGCGGCGCCCAGGCCCAGATGCGTCACGCGATCAAGGCGCTTGGCCTCGCGGAACTCGATCACGCTGGTCGGGTCCCAGTTCTTGACCTGGCCCGCGATCGTCACGGCCCACTTCTCGGCCGGATAGCGCTTGAAGTCGTCGCCTTCGATCGTGCTGATCCCGCTGCGGCCTTCACGCATCGAGGCCCAGGTGGCGTCGGCGGTGAGGCCGATGTTGGTAACGGCACCGATGCCAGTGATGACAACCCGGGGCGGCTTGGAAAGGCTCGCGTGCATGCCGTCGTGATCTCCGAAAGAAGAACCCTGCCCCCCCGTTCCCATGCCCTGGGGGCGATGGTCGCGCCGGAGGCTGGGATCGGTCCCACCTCGGAGGGACTCCGAGGACCGCCAAGTCTAGGGACGAGTGCGGCACTGGGATAGCCGACATGAGATGCCCGCCAGCCGCGGCGGATGCGGCGGTCGGGGCGTGTTCTGGCCGGAGGACGCCTCGTCCCGGCGGGCGCGTCGTGGCGTGGCGTCGTGGAATGAAGCCGTGGAAGATCCGGATGCCCAATGCCCAATGCCCAATGCCCAATGCCCAATGCCCAATGCCCAATGCCCAATGCTCAGCAGCCTGCTTCAAACGCGGCAACGAACGCGTCGAAGTCTTCGAACGTGAGGAATCCGTCGGCATTGAAGTCCGCCGCGGGCACGCCGGATTCGAAATCGTTGACGAAGTCATCAAAGTCTTCAAACGTGAGGAACCCATCGGCGTTGTAATCGGCGGCGCAGGACGACAGGAGAATCGAGTTGCTCGTCACGCTCCCGCAGAGATTGCTCACGACGCACCTGAGCGTGACTGTTGACGATGGGAAGAGAGCGCTGAAGGCTTCGCGCTGGACGATGGCGAGCTCTTCAGACCCGGCACCGGAAGCGGTGAAGATCGTCAGGCCGTCGGCATTGCGAGTTTCGCCGTCTCCGATGCTGATCCATGTGCCGGGCGAGCCGGGTTGTTCATACTGCCAGTCCAGCAGCGGTGGGCCGCCGACGGGCGCGCGAACGGTGGCACGCGCGACGCCGGCAACAAAGTGTGTACTGCGCGGCTGGTTCGTGATGACAGGTGTCTGCACGCAATAGGACAGCCGGAGCGTGCCGCTCCACGCCTGAAGGTACCCAACGTTGCAGCCTCCGATGACGCCGAAGCCCTGCATGCCGACTCGATGAGTGCCCGCGGCCACCGGGCCGAGATCGACGACAGGGCTTGCGTCTCCGGCCGCGAGCGCGGGCGTCGACGCGACCTCGCCGAGGTCATCGAGAAAGAAGTAGATGCCGACGTCGGAGCAGTGCGTCGGCGACGCGATGTACTGCGCCCGGAGCGTGCCGCAGGTGCTTCTGGTGAAGAATGGGATGGAATCACACGCCTGTCCCAGCGGCGTGCACGAGGCGCCGGCCGGGATCTCGTCGGTGATCTCACCACAGCCGGAGTTGACGACGAGGGGCGCACCGGTGCTCGAGACGTCGCCCAGTGGATTGGTCGCGACGCAGGAGTAGCGCCCCGCGTCGGCATGCTGCACGTTGGTGATGGTGATCGTGGGTGTGTCGGCTCCGCTGATGACGGAGGCAGAGGGCGTTGGGCCGTTGACGAGCGGAATGCCGTTGCGACGCCAGCGCCACGCCGAAGCGGGATTGCACGACGAAACGCCGACCGAGAGCGTGACAGTGGCGCCGACTTGTGCAAGGGTGGGTTGGGGCTGGGTCGTGAAGACGGTCGGACACAGCGGCAGGTTCGTCACGACGAACTGGACATCCTGCCCGAGGTAGTTCCCCGGTCCGACCAGGGTCGAGCCACCCGCGGACATGACCGCGACGCCATCGAGGCGCCAGCCGGCCAAGTCCACGCCTCGACTGGTAAGGAACGATGCGAGCGAGATCGCCGGTTGATCGCCAATCCAGAGTGCGGCCCGACCCTCGGAGTCGCCGGGGAAGCGGGCTCGCCCGTAGAGGATTGTTGCGTTCGCGGCGGCCCCGCTGACGTACTCGACGGTCTCGCCGGCAACAGGCTGGAGGACGGAGCCGCTCGCTCCGTTCCAGCGCCACGGGCGTCGACCTTCCGAGGGCGTAGGCGCGTTGAACAGATCACACACCGCGACGACCTGCGTTCCGGCGTCGTTCACACCAATAGCGCGGTTTCCGTCGCACAGCGCCTGCGGTGATGCCCCGATATCGATCATGCCCGCGTCCGCGTTCCAGAGAAAGGCTCGATAGAAGCTCTCGCCGACGATCCAGCGTCCGTCGGGTGTCATCGCCGTGGGCTCGGCGGTGGAACTCGCAAGAATCGGGAGCGTGGTGACCGCGCCGCCGGACCAGACAACGACAGGTCTGTTGCTCTCCCCGGTGGTGGGCTCATACGCGATACCCGCGACCACGCTTGCGTTGAAGTTCGCGAGAAGCGGATAGGCGGAGGAATACGGCACGGGCATCGGAAGAACTGAGAAGCCGCTTGCGGCGTTCCATCGAAACGGCGATGCGTTGTTGAGCGGCGTCGCGAAGCCGACGAGCGTTACGCCGTCTCCGCTGATTCCGATCGCACGCCCATCAGACTGTCCGGGCGGCAGGCCGAGCGCCACGACCCCGGTGGCGGGGCGCCACACGCCCCATTGGGCGCTGTTACCTGCAGAGAACACCTGTGCGGCCCCGACGTTTCCGTTGGCGCTCAATGAGGTGATGCGTACCCGCGCGGAGCCGGGCGGCGGCACAACAGGTGCGATCATGATCTGGGCCGCGAGGTCGCCGGCTGTTGCGAGAATCGTGATCGCGGCGGCGGCGACGAGGGATCTCCGCCGCTGAGCACAACGCAGCAGGCGTGATGACCCGGGTCGACGAGTGAAAGGATGCACCGAAATGGACTTCGGGATTGTCATGGCAGGCCTCCGGCCACGCGCGCGCAGACCCTTGCAAGATTACAAGATCTTGCCACGAAGCATCAAGACCTTTCCACCCGTTTGAGGGCGACTTTCGCTCAAGGCGTGAGCTACCGCGAAAGCTGACCTTCGCGTGCCGCGGCCGTGGAGTGAGCAGCCTCGATCTCAGCACCCCGCTTCAAACGCGCTGACGAAGGCGTCGAAGTCTTCAAAGGTGAGGAAGCCGTCGGCGTTGAAGTCCGCGGCTGCGGAACCCGCTTCAAACGAGGCGACGAAGGCGTCAAAGTCCTCGAAGGTAAGGAATCCGTCGGTGTTGATGTCGGCGGTGCACGGGGCGATGACGGTGACAAGCACGGATTCGCTCGACACGCTGCCACAGGCGTTCTCGAAGACGACGTGGTAGAGGCCCGAGTCGGACGGCTGCGCCCCGGTCACCCTGAGTGCTGCCAGTGAAAGGGTGCTGGGAGAGACAAGGGCATAGCCTGCACCAGTGACGCTTCCACCGCCCGAAGAGGCACCCGCGGGGCCGTTGCTGATCGGGACGCCATTGCGGAACCACTGGCATTCGACACCGACGTACCCATCGCCGCACCTGGCAACCAACTCGAAACTCTCACCGGGATAGAGAGTTTGCGGCAGAGGCTGGTAGCTGACGATCGGGATTCCGGTAAACGTGTAGCGGGCGAAGCTATTGGCAGCGATGCCGCCCGCACTCTTGAAGCGGCCGCCGACAAAGAGCTCATCGTTCGGCAATGTGGTCAGCGCGTAGGCGACGCTGTTCACGCCGTTGTTGCCAATCGGGAACCACGCAGAGCCGTTCCAGCGCGCGACGTTGTTGGCTGCGAGGGTTCCCGCGACGGTGAAGTTGCCTGCGGCGATGATGTCGCCGCCAGAGAGTTGTGCCAGATCCCACACGTAGTAGTTGCCGGTGATTCCCGCACCCAAGGGTGACCACGTGGACCAGTTCCAGCGGGCGATTCGATTCGCGGGCGCACCGCCGGCGGCGCTGAAGAGGCCGCCCGCATAGACCTCGCCTGTTGACGTCGTGAGCAGCGCGTTGACGTCGCCATTGACGCCCGAACCCAGCGGAAGCCACATGTCTTCAAAAGGCGAGTAGCGCGCAACGTTGTTCACGGCGACGCCGCCCGCATTGCTCATGCTGCCGCCGACGACAAGGTCCCCCCACGGCAGGGTGGCCAGTGCGTAGACATTTCCATTCACGCCCGAGCCCACTGGTGACCACGACGAGCCATTCCACCGAGCGATGTGGCTGACGCCCTGCGTCCCGGCCGCGGTAAACCATCCCCCCGCGATCAGGTCGCCGTTGAAGTAGTTGGTGAGCGCTCGGACCTGATTGTTCAGCCCGGTCCCCAGCGGAACCCAGGCCGAGCCGTTCCAGCGGGCAATGTAGCCCCCACCCATGATTCCGGCAGCAATTAACTCTGAGTTCGGGCGCACCAAGAGCGTCAATACCGCGCTACTGGGAAAGCCCGATCCGAGCGCGGCCCATGTGCCGGTGAGAGGGTCAAACGTGGCGATGTTGTTCGTGCCAGGAACGCCGGGCACAGTGAACGCACCACCGACAACAATGACGGAAGTTCGAGGCCCCGGCCCGTCGGGATCCCAAAGCGTGGAGGCATAGATCGTGTCTGTGACGCCCGAAGTGCCCATCCACGTCGGGACGCATTGTGCCCAAGCGGCACTCGCCACGACCAGTGCCGCGATCATCGCAAGTGCCGCTGTTCGCCCGCGCGTCGAGAGCATGCAGTCCTTTCGTCGAGCGAGCCCCAGGTGCGTTGTACACCGCATCGGACCGGCTTGAAACGGTCGAGACTATCGGAGGTCGCTCCACCGCACAACGGAAAACAAGGGGGAGCGCACGTCCGGAAACCGACGGTTGGAGATCGGCTCAGAGTGTGGTTTGTGCAATCGCGTCGAATCGTTGTGAGGCGCTCGGTCCGCGCGGCCAGTCTCTCGGGCGAAGCGATAACGCCAAACAATCACGCATCCAGCGCGCTCAGCACCCCGCCTCGAACGCGGCAACAAAGGCATCAAAGTCGGTGAAGTCGACGAAGCCATCGCCGTTGAAGTCTGCGGGGCAGGGATTCACCACAAACGAGAGACTCGCCGCGTTGCTAAGTGTGCCCGCACCGCCGCACGGGTTGGTCACGAGGCAGTCATACGAGCCGAGGTCGGCGGCCTGCACACTGGAGAGCAAGAGCGTGGGCGTGGCGGCCGAGGGGTTGGTGCCCGCACTGATGGCGACGCCGCCCTTGCGCCATTGATACGAGGGCGTGGTGATTGCGCCATTGCCGCTGTTTATGCCGCCGGTCGCGCCGCAGAAGAAGACCGGCTGTTGCCGGTGACGGTGACGACCGGCTGCGGCTGGGTGGTGATGATCGGTGCGGCGGTGCCGGGGGAGTAGCGGGCGATGCGGTTGGCCGTAGAGCCACCGGCCGAGGTGAAAGCTCCACCGATGATGACGTCGCCGCCGGGCAAGATGGCAAAGGCGCGCACCGCGCCGTTGGTCCCGGCGCCCAGCGCGGACCATGTGTTGGTGGCGGGGCTGTAGCGGGCGATGTTGCTGGCGGGGACGCCACCGGCGCTTGTGAATGTGCCTCCGACGAGCAGATCGCCATCGGCCAGGAGCCGCAGCGCGGAGACCACACCATCCGTTCCAGCGCCGAGCGCGGACCATGTGTTGGTGGTCGGGTTGTAGCGGGCGACGCGGTTGGCCGCATTTCCGCCCGCAATGGTGAAGGCGCCGCCGGCGAAGACCTCTCCACTCGGCAGCACTGCCAGGGCATTGACGTCGCCGTTCACGCCTGCCCCCAAGGCGGACCATGCACCGGTGGTTGGGCTGTAGCTGGCGATGCGGCTCGCGCCCGCCGTGAGGCCCACACCGGCGAAGGCCCCGCCGAGGATCACGTCTCCGCTGGGCGACAGCGCGAGAGCGTTGACGGGGCCCGAGGTTCCGTCGCCAAGCGGATTCGGCAGGTTTGACCAACGGCCGGTCGTGTGGCTGTAGCGCGCAATCCGGAACGCCGTCAGGCTGGGTGCAGCACTGGTGAAGTTGCCACCCGCAAAGACATCGCCGAGCGCACCTGGAAGTTGGACGATCGCATTGACCGCGGTTCCGGCCCCGCCGAGGCCGAAGTACAGCGGCGAGCGTGGTGTGACCGAGGGCAGATCGGTATCAAATTTGCCGATGTTGTACGAACCATCCGTCCCGATGGCGGTGGATCCTCCAACAAGCACATCACCACCAGGCGATGTCGCCAATGCAAACGTGCTGCCCCACGGACTCGACCTCCATGTGCTGGTTGTGGGCTGGTACCGGGCCAGGCCATTGGACAGGATTCCATTGGCGGTGGTGAACTGGCCGCCCACAAAGACCTCGCCGCTGGGTGCGACAGTCAGGGCGCTGACTTGATTGTTCAGGCCGGGGGTACCGATCCCCGGAACCCATGCTTGGGCGCATTGCGCGCGCGCCGCCGTCGGTGCGCCCAGCACGGCAGCCAACAGCAGGCCGCTGATGAACGAGTTGCGAGCCATGTGTCGCGTCGCGCGACCGGTGAACGTGAACAACATGAAAACCCCCAACGAGGAAGCGGCGGGCCAACAGGCTGCCGCGCGGCAGATCGAATCCCAATCGGCCAGACTAGCCGATCGCGTCGAGCGAACAAAGCGTTTTCCGGGGTTTTCGCTGGGGGTGCGGTCTTTTGGCGCGGGCTGGTCCGTGAATACGGCGTCCGGCGCGACGAGCGGGCGCAGAAATGAAAACCGCCGACTGTTCGTCGGCGGTTGGCGCGGGCGGTCGTGCGCACTCGTCAAGTCAACGGCAGACGCGCGGGCGGCGGGATCGCACGCTCAGCACCCCGCCTCAAACGCGGCGACGAAGGCGTCAAAGTCTTCGAACGTGAGGAAGCCGTCGGCGTTGAAGTCGGAGGCGGCGGAGCCAGATTCGAACGCGTTGACGAAGGCGTCGAAGTCCTCGAAGGTGAGGAAGCCGTCGGCGTTGAAGTCGGCGGCGCAGGGACTCGTGATCGACACTGCGGCGGGCGTGCTCGTCACGCTGCCGCAGGGGTTGGTGAAGGTGACGGTGTAGTTGCCCGCGTCGCCGGGCTGAGCGTTGGTGATGGTGAGCGTCGTGGCCGAGACGTTCGTCGGCGAGGCGAGTGTCGTCGCTGCGCCGCTGACTGTGCCGCCACCTGCGGATGCACCGCCAGCGCCATCAACGAGCGGCACGCCATCGCGGTACCACTGGGCCGAAACGCTGGAGTATCCGTTTGCGGGCGTCGCCGAGAGGGCGATGGGTAGACCCGTGGTCGAGGCGATCGAAACAGGTTGGACGGAGATCGTGGGCGTACCGGTGAAGGAATAGCGAGCAAAGCGAGCGGCCGCCAGCCCCTCTGAAGGAAGAAAATCGCCGCACACGGCGAGTTCGCCATTCGCAAGCATCTCCAACACGCCGCCACCGGGCGAGCCTGTCGTGAGCAACGTCCATGATGTACCGTCCCATCGCGCGACGCGCCCCGTTGACTTGGTTCCACTTGCGATGAGAGAGCCATCGGGGAGGACAACCATGCTCCGGACACTGTCAAAGACACCCGAGCCAATGTCTTGCCACAGTGTGCCGGTCCAGCGACGAACTCCAAACAGGCCGCATGTCACAAACGAGCCGTCGGGCAAGACCGCCACTTCGTAGATGTCTGAAGCGAAGCCAGATCCAAGCGGCGTCCATTGCGACCCGCCCCATCTCGCAACTTGGTGAGAGACTGTCCCGCCCGGACCCGTCGTGGCGCCCACAGCCACAAAGTCATTGTCGCCGAGGACCAGCACATCACTAACCCACGCACCAAATCCGGCTCCGATCGGGTGCCACGCCGAGCCATCCCAGCGTGCGATCGCATTCGCGCTCACGCCGCCGGCGGCGGTGAACTGACCCCCCGCGATGATGTCGCCGCTGGATGTGGTCGTGACCACATTGACCGGTCCGTTCAACCCTGATCCCAGAGCAGACCATGCCGATCCGTTCCATCGGGCCACGCGAAGCGAGGAGACGCCTCCCGCCGAGTAAAAATCTCCGCCCGCGATAACATCGCCGCCCGGAAGCGAAGTGATGCTCTTGACGTTGCCTCCGATTCCGTTGCCCAGCGCGGTCCACGACGAACCGTTCCAGCGTGCGATCCGATTTGCCGCGATCCCGCCCGCGCCGGTGAACCATCCGCCCACGAGAACATCCCCATCCGGCAGAGCGTGAATCGAGGTCGCGGCGTCGTTCATTCCCCGGACGAGCGCTGACCACGCTGAACCATCCCACCGAGCGACGCTGTTCACCGGTACGCCACCCGCCAGCGAGAATGATCCACCCGCAAACACGTCTCCATTCAAGAGAGGCGTAATCGTTGTAACGTAGTTGTTCGTGCCCGAGCCAAGCGCCGACCACGCGGCCCCGTTCCACTTCGCAATGCCGTAGACGGCTACGCCATCGGCCTTCCCAAAGTTGCCTCCGGCGTAGATGTTTCCGGTCGCGTCGCTGCCAACAGACCACACCTGCGTCTTGCCGAAGCCGTCACTCATGCCAGCTCCGAGCGGCGACCATGTCGTTCCGTTCCACAGAGCAACCCGACTGCATGCGGTCGTTCCGATCTTGCCAAACTCGCCACCCGCGACGATGTTGCCGTTCGAGCGCACCGCGAGCGACAAAACGATGCCGTCGAATGCCGGTCCGACGCTCGCCCAAGAAGATCCGGTCCAGCGCGAGACTCGATTGGGTGTTGAAAAACTCCCGCCGATGACGACGTCTCCGGCGGGGAGACATGTCATGGCCAGTACGTGGCCGCCGGAAATCGGCGAGCCGAATGTTGACCACGTCGAACCGTTCCACCGGTAAACAAAGTTGAACGAGCCGGAGCCCGTAAGCAATCCGCCCACCACAAGATCGCCGTTGGGACACACGGCCATCGACTCCACAGTCTGCGGAAAGTCAGCACCGAGCGGCTGCCACGTCGCACCGTCCCAGCGCGAAACGCGTCCGACGAGCGAACCACTCGCGGTCCGAATGTCCCCGGCGGCCACCAGTTCGTTGCTGGGTGTCACGCCCAGCGCGAACACGCTGCCGCCCAGCCCCGCGCCCAAGGCGGAGAACGTGCCAGTCGTCGGGTCATAGAGTGCGATGTTGTTCGCCGCGACGGTTCCGGCGGCACTGAAGGTGCCTGCGACGACAAGGCAATCGGGCCTGGGCCCCGGCCCGTCGGGGTCCCACGCGAGGCTTGTTCGCAGCCCAAGCGTTGCGGCTCCGGGCACGCCATCGCCCGGAAGCCATTGTCCGCCGCACGTCTGCGCACGAGATGGCGCGCATGTGATCAACGTCGCAAGCCCAACAACGACGGCGTGTGCTTTTGAGTTGGAACCCGGCATTGCCCGAGCCTAACAAGGAAGGGTCGAACCGAAAAGCGGAATGTTTGGTAGCGACAGATGACCTTCGGCGACTAAGGCGCCAAGGCCGGAACGATATCGAGCTTGCTACCAACAAAAACCGCCGACTGTTCGTCGGCGGTTGAAAGGAAGACTTCGTGTTGTGATTGGTCTGCGGCTTACTTGCTCGTGAACGCGCTCTTGAACTTGGTGATCGCGTCCGACAGCTTCTTCTCGGTGTCGCCGTCGAGCGACTTCTTGGTGCTGATCTCGTCCCACAGCGGCTTGTTGATGCCCTGGAACGACTCGAGCAGGCCGGTCTCGAACGCACGCACCTTGGTCACTTCGATGTCATCCAGGAAGCCCTTGGTACCCGCGAAGATCGAGATGATCTGATCCACGACGTGGAACGGCGTGTACTGGCCCTGCTTGAGCAGTTCGACCATTCGGCGGCCGCGATCGAGCTGACGCTGCGTCGCCTTGTCCAGTTCGGTGCCCAGCTGCGCGAAGGCTTCGAGTTCGCGGGCCGACGCGAGGTCGAGTCGCAGCGAACCGGAGATCTTCTTCATGCCCTTCACCTGGGCGTTGCCACCCACGCGGCTCACCGAGATACCCACGTTGATGGCGGGGCGCACGCCGCTGAAGAACAGTTCGGGCTCGAGGTAGATCTGGCCGTCGGTGATCGAGATCACGTTGGTGGGGATGTACGCCGAGACGTCGCCTTCCTGCGTCTCGATGATCGGCAGAGCGGTCAGTGAGCCGGCGCCGTTCTCATCGCTGAGCTTGGTGGCGCGCTCGAGCAGGCGGCTGTGGAGATAGAACACGTCGCCGGGATACGCCTCGCGACCCGGCGGGCGGCGGAGCAGCAGCGAGAGCTGGCGATACGCCACGGCCTGCTTGGAAAGGTCGTCATAGACGCACAGCGCGTGCTTGGCGATCTGCTTGCCGCCCGCGACGGCCTTGCCCTGCCACATGAAGTACTCGCCCATCGCGGTGCCCGAGTAGGGCGCGATGTACTGCATCGGGGCGGGGTCGGACGCACCGGCGTTCACGACGATGGTGTAGTCCATCGCGCCGGCCTTCTTGAGCGTCTCGACCACGGCGGCGACGGTCGATTCCTTCTGACCCACGGCGACGTAGATGCAGACCACCGCATCCTTCGTGCCCCAGTACTGCTTCTGATTGATGATCGCGTCGATGGCGACGGCGGTCTTGCCGGTCTTGCGGTCACCGATGATCAGTTCGCGCTGGCCGCGGCCGATCGGGATCATGGCGTCGACCGACTTGATGCCGGTCTGCAGCGGCTCGTGCACGGGCTGACGCTCGGCGATGCCGGGCGCGATGATGTCGACCTTGCGGAACTCGCTGGCGTTGATCGGACCCGCGTCATCGAGCGGGCGACCCAGCGGGTCAACGACGCGGCCCAGCAGAGCCTCGCCGACGGGCACTTCGAGCAGGCGGCCGGTGGCCTTGACGGTGTCGCCTTCCTTCACCGAGAGGTAGTCGCCGTAGATAACCGCGCCGACGGTGTCCTCTTCGAGGTTGAAGACCTGGCCCATGACCGCGCCGTCGCTGGTCTGGAACTCGAGCAGTTCGCCCGACATCGAGTTGGACAAGCCGTAGATGCGGGCGATGCCGTCACCGACTTCGACGACGCGACCGACTTCGGAGACTTCGAGCGCGCTTGCGTACTGCTCGATTTCCTGCTTGATGACTGATGCGATCTCGTCGGTCTTGATCTTCATGGCGTCCTCGTGTGGCGTCCTGAAAGTGAACGTCGGGCGTGCTCGCCGCCCTGTCGGCGTGTGCCGTCGACAGGCCCCGTCAGCCAAAGGGCTTCCAATGGGGAGACAAGGTTAGCGCGGCAGGTCGAAAATGTCGCGGGATCGGGACGCGAGACATCGTCGACCGGCAGCGCGGTTGGGTTTTGGAAGGACAAGGTGGCACGTCCGCGCTCGGCGGATGTCGCACATCCGTCCGGCTCGATGCCTCGGTGCAGCATGCCTCGTGCCTGCTTCGGACCCGAAACCGGGCGACCGAGACGGTGGCGCTGCCACGAAGGCATCAAGACATAGGGCATCGAGGCAGGAGGCGTCATCCTCTCGGGCCAAAGAAAAACCGCAGGACCCAGTCCTGCGGCTTTCGAATGGCTCGATTCAGAGATCGCCAGTCAGAGATCGCCCGGCTTGCCGATCAGGTCAGATTCACCGGCATCACGACATACACGAACTCGCTGCCGCTCTTGAGCAGGCCGGCCTTGTTGGGGGCCTTGAGTTCCATGATGACCTCCGGCTCGGTCACGACCTTGAGGGCGTCGGTGATGAACTGGGGGTTGAAGCCGATCTCGATGTCCTCGCCGTCGTAGCCGCTGACGCCCACGATGACGTTCGCCTCGCCCATCTCGGGGGCGCGGCTCGAGAGTTCAAGCTGCTTGGCCTTGCTGCGGAACTGCATCCGCACGCCGCGTGATTCCTCGTTGGTGAGCAGAGCGGCACGACGCACCGCCGACGACAGGACGTCGCGATCCATCGAGATCCGCTTGTCCTGGTCCTTGGGGATGACGTCCTCGTAGGGAGGGAACGCGCCTTCGACGAGGTTGCTGCTCAGCACGGCGCGGCCGTGGCCTTCGGTGCCGCCCGCCGACGAGCCGAACGAGAAGTGCGCCTGATTGTCGCCGATGGCGATCTGCACATGCTCCTCGGCATCGCCGACGAGTTTCTGGATCATGCCCAGCGCCTTGCTGGGAATGATGCACTGCACGGCCTTGGCGTCCTTGTCGGCCTTTTCGGCGGTGATCGTGCCGCGGCACAGCGCGAGGCGACGGCCATCAGTCGCGACCATTTCAAGCTTCTTGCCGTCGCGCTTCAGCAGCACGCCGTTGATCGCGTAGCGCGAGTTCTCGCGTGCGGTGGCGAAGGCGGTGCGTGCGACGAGCGCGTTGAGGGCCGCCGCGCTGAGCGTGAAGACGGTGCGGGCCTTGGGCAGGTCCGCGCTGCCCGCGACGACCTGCGCAAAGTCGGGGATCGGCGGATACTCCGCGGTGTCGTAGCCAAAGACCTTGAAGGTCGCGTCCGCGCCGCGGATGTGCAGGGCTTGTTCCTGGGCTTCGAGCGTGAGCGTGGGCTCGGCGTCCTCAGCGCTGACGATCTGGCGCAGCTTGTCGGCGGGCACGAGAATCTCGCCGGGCTGGTGCACGTCCACCTGCGCAAGCCGCAGACGCAGCGAGAGTTCGGCGTCGGTGCCCAGCAGCGTGAGTTCGCCGGCCTTGCCGTTCTTGGTGGCGGTGAGTTTGACGCAGGTGAGCTGCACCCGCGGGCTGCGGCTGGCGACCGCGCCGGAGACGAGATTGATGGCGCTGAGCAGCGCGCTGCGATCACAAATGACCTTCATGAGTGCTCCAGTCTAAGCCTCTAGTGTAACCCGCGCAAACTCCGCTTGACGCCCGGCGCGTGTTTGCCGAGGCAACTCGGCGTCGCGGCACGTGGATGTTGGCAAGTTGTGGATAGCTGGCCGCAGGCGGCGAGGCGCGCCGGCCTGTCGAATCACCGATTCCCGGGTTTCTGGGCAAAGACTTGGTTTTCAGGCGTTCCCGGGTTGTCAATCGCGCGCCGTTCGCGGATACTCTTGCCGTCCGTTCGGGCCTTGGCCCGCAACGGCTGGTTGGGACATTCCGCGGCCTCGTTGTGCGTATCGTCTTGCCCGACAGGGGGTTCAGTTCCTTGTGTCCGGTTCTGGCGACCGGTGTGGGCCTGTTTCGGGCCTGTCTTGACCCGGTGCCCGTCCAAAGGTGCTCCACCCATGCTGGGGCAAGAGATCCGCGCAGTCGGTGCCGCGACACGAGAACCGGCATCCGCTGGCACGCACTCGGACCTTTCGGCAAGCCCATCGGCTTCCCGCGCGAAGGAACCTCCGCAGTCTTGGCGGCGGTTGCCCTAGCACGGAAGGACGCCGCATGTCATTCGAAGCCGCTGTACACGCTCAGGCGATTGAACTGGGCAAACTCTCCCTCGAAATGACCGCCGCCGCCGGCAGCGGACACCCGACGACCTGCCTCTCGCTGGGCCATCTCGTCACGGTCCTGATGTTCCACACCATGCGGTGGAGCCCCGATTACCCCGACTACCCGACCTCGGATCGCCTCGTGCTCTCCGAAGGCCATGCCGTGCCCGTGATTTACGCCGCGTGCGCCAAACTGGGCGTCGCCTACGGCAAGGACCCTCAGAACCGCCGCAAACTCACGGTCGAGGACCTCAAGACGCTGCGCGCGATGGAGAGCGAGCTCGACGGCCATCCGAATCCGATGGAAGGCTTCCCGTTCTTTGATGCCGCCACCGGCTCGCTGGGCCAGGGCCTGAGCGTCGCCGCGGGCGTTGCCGAGGCCGCCCGCCTCGACGGCAGCGATCGCAAGGTGTATTGCATCATCGGCGACGGCGAAAGCCGCGAGGGCCAGATCACCGAAGCCCTCGACCACATCGTCGATCGCAAGCTCTTCAACTGTCTGCCGATCTTCAACTGTAATGAGTACGGCCAGGCCGATCGCGTCAGCCAGCAGCAGTCGGCCGACACCATGGCCGCCCGTCTCAGTGCCATGGGCTACGACGTGAAGGTCGTCGATGGTCACAATCCGACGGCGCTCAAGGCCGCCCTCGACGGCTTCGCCAAGGGCGCGACCAAGCCCACCGCCATCATCGCCAAGACCACCAAGGGCTGGGGCGTCGATTCCATCCAAGGCAACGGCTGGCACGGCAAGCCCCCGACCGGCGACGCGCTCAAGAAGGCCCTCGCCGAGCTCGACGGCAAGCGCCTCGAGCTCACCAGCAGCCTCTCGCAGGGCGATGGCTTTGAGATCGCGCCGCCCACCGAGTGGAACAAGACCCCCGCCGAGGCGAAGGACACCGGCACGCTCACCGCCGTCATGAAGAAGATGGACATGGAGTCCAAGCTCCAAGCCGGCAACCTCGCGACGCGCTTCGCCTACGGCGTCGCGCTCCGCAACCTCGCCCACGCCAACGAGCGCGTCGTCGTCCTTGACTGCGACGTCTCCAACTCGACGTTTGCCGAGACCGTGCGCAAGGACGCGGCCACCGCCAGCCGCTTCATCGAGTGCAAGATCGCCGAGCAGAACATGTTCAGCGTCGGCGCGGGCTTCAGCGCGGCGGGCAAGATCCCGTTCTGCTCGACCTTCGCCAAGTTCGTCACCCGCGGCTATGACCAGATCGAAATGGCCATCAATAGCGGCGCGAACCTCAAGATCGTCGGCAGCCACGCCGGCATCACCCTCGCCAGCGACGGCCCCAGCCAGATGTCGCTGCCCGACGTCGCGTGGTTCCGCTCCTTCAGCACAATGAAGGACCATCGCGGCAACCCCGGCTGCTATGTGCTCCAGCCCGCCGACGCGTTCGCCGCGTTCGCTCTCACCAACGTGATGGCCGAGTACGAGGGCGCGTGCTACATGCGCACCCTGCGTGCCGAGACCGAGTTCCTGTACAGTGATGATGTGGTCTTCAACCTCGGCGGGTTCGAGGTGCTCAACGAAGGCCGCGACATCGTGATCTGTGCCGCGGGCTACATGGTGCACGAGGCCAACAAGGCGCTGGACCTGCTCGACAAGGCGGGCATCAGCGCGACGCTGGTGGACCTCTACAGCCTGCCCTTCGACACCGACGCCCTGCTGGACATCATCGGCGCCAACGGCGGCAACGTGCTGAGCGTCGAAGACAACTACGGCGGCGGCATCGGCAGCGCGATCGCCGACGCTCTCACCGAGTCGGGCGACTCGTTCACCCTGCGTCAGATGCACGTCCGCCGCATCCCCAAGAGCGCCAAGACGCCCGATGAGATGCTCAAGATGTGCGGCCTGACCGCGGCCGACATCACCAAGAACGTGATGCAGGTGCTGAAGGTCGGGTAAGCGCGAGCCGGTCGACGTGAAGATGCGACGACGCGAGACGCGACGACGCACCACGAGATCCCGAGTTCAACAAAGCCCCCGCACATCCTGCGGGGGTTTTTCTTGCGCGGCCCAGCCCCGTGCCATCGAAGTCCGCTTTGGGACTTCGATGTGCCGACGGGCGCGCTGCACACAAGGGGCATCGAAGTCGGAGGAACCGAACTCGATGGCACGATTCTGGCGGCCTGAAAGCTCGGCAATCGCCTCCGATTTTCCAACCGACCTCTCCAAATCCGCTTGGTCGCCCGATATCCAGCGGGTAGGCTGCACTGGTCTGCGGGCCTCTGCCCGTGGCCAAGCTTGGGGAGGTTCTCATGCATCGCGCTGTTACTGCCGCTGTTGCGGGTTTGGTGTTCCTGTGCTCGGTCGCCGCCGGGCAGAACATCACCACCGCGTTCACCTATCAGGGCCAGATCGACAACGCGGGCCAGCCCGCGAGCGGGCTCTATGACATGCGCTTCCGGCTGTTCACGCCGCTGGGCGTGCAGGTCGGGTCGACGCTGTGCGCCAATGACGTGAGCGTCACCGATGGTCTGTTCTCGACATCGCTCGACTTCGGCGCGGTGTTCACGGGCCAGCAGTTGCTGCTGGAGCTCGATGTGCGGCCCGACACAGGGCTGACGTGCGCAGACACGACTGGGTACACGACGCTCACGCCGCGACAGGCGATCGTGGCCGCGCCTTACGCGCTGCTCGCGCTCAACGCCAGCACGCTCAACGGACAAGCGCCGACGTTCTATACGAACGCCGCCAACCTGACGAGCGGCACGATTCCCGACGCACGTCTGGCGACGACGGTGGCGCGCACGAACATAACGCAGACGTTCACGGGTGCGATCACGATGTCCAACGCGTCCAACGCGTTCTTCGGCAGCGGCGCGAACCTCACCGCGCTGAACGCGACGAACATGGCCAGCGGCACGCTCGCGGATGCACGCTTGTCCACCAACGTCGCCCGGCGCGACGTGTCGAACACCTTCGCGGCCAGCAACACGTTTTCAGCAGCGGCGGTCTTCAACGGCAACATCGGCATCGGCGCTGCCGCGACGTTCCCGCTCACGCTGACGACGACAGCGCAAACGGCCGCGCAAATGTCCGGCTCGAACACCGGCGGCACATGGCTGAACCTCATCAACACCGCCGCCGGCGGCAGGGCGTGGAACATCATCTCCAGCGGGCCGACGCTTGGCGAGGGCGCGGGCACGTTCTTTCTGCGTGATGCCAACGCCTCGGCGGTGCGCTTCTTGATCGACACCGCGGGCAACATCGGCATGAGCACGATCGCGCCCGGTGAGCGGCTCGAAGTCGTCGGCGCTGACGCGACGGTCCGCGTGCGCAACGCCAACGACACGGGTGGCGGGTTCGTAATGAACAGTTTCTCCACGCTGCAACTGGGCCTTTATAACCCGACGGCCAGCCCGTGGGGCTCGGTGGCCGCGAACACCAAGCAATCGTTCTTCGGCGTGCAGAACACCGGACGCGTCGGCACGCTGACGAACACATCTGGCTCGCCGGTGTGGCGAAACGTGATCGACGACGGCTTTGGCAGCGCAACGTTCACCGGCACGGTGTCTGCGACGACATCGGCCATCAGCGGCGGCGTGCTCCTAGGCACGAACAGCGGCGTGGCGGGGTCGAGTGCCGCGGGCGTGAGCGGCGTCGCGACCGCCACCGGCGCATCGTCCACCGTGGGCGTGCGCGGCGAGGCCCGCGGCAACTCGGGCTACGGCGTGTTCGGCACGGCGACCACCACGACAGGCCAGGCATACGGCGTCGTCGGACTCGGCGTGAGCACCAACACGCTTTCGTCGGGCGTGTATGGCGAGAGCGCTAACGGCAATGGCGTCCAGGGATACTCGTCGGATGGCAAGGCGATCTATGGCCGCAGCGATCGCGCGTACGGCTTGTACGCACAGACCGCGTTCGGCGGGCAGGCGCTCTACGCGGTGCGCACCAACAACAACAATCGCGCATGGCTCGGCGGGCTGAACGAAGCCGGCTGGGCCGAGAGCCCCACGGGCACGGGCTTCGTTGCCCGCACCACCTCCGGCCCATATGCCCTCTACGCCGAGCGCAATCCAGGCGGCTCAACCGCAAACGTCAATCGCGGGTGGTTCGGCAGCGCCAACGAAGGCGCGTGGGCCGAGTCGGATCAGGGCAACGGCCTTGTCGCGCTGTCACGCGGCCTCAACAGTGCCGCGGTGTATTGCCGCAATGACGCGGGCGGGCGGGCGCTCTTTGCAGATGGTGTCGCCGCCGTTCGCGCGCTGGACATCCTCGGCGGCGCAGACCTCGCGGAGCCGTTCGATGTCGCTGAAGAGCACGCCCCCGCGCCGGGGATGATCGTGAGCATCGATCCACAGCACGCGGGCGACTTGCGCGTGTCGACCGAGGCGTATGACACGAAGGTGGCGGGCGTCATTTCCGGCGCCAATGGCCTCTCGCCCGGCATGACGATGCGCGACGAGAACGGCGAGCACGTCGACGGCAAGCATCCGGTGGCGATGACCGGCCGCGTGTGGTGCTATGTCGACGCGAGCGAACTTGAGATCAAGCCGGGCGATCGCCTGACAACATCGACCACCCCCGGACATGCGATGCGTGCCGACGACGCCCAGCGTGCGCCCGGCGCGGTGATCGGCAAGGCGATGACGCCGCTGGCCAAGGGCCAGAAGGGCTTGGTGTTGGTGCTGGTGAACCTGCAGTGAGAAAGGAGGCATCGCACATGAAGACGTCTATCCCATCTTTGATTGTCGCCGCGATGCTCTCGCTCACGGGCAGTGCGGCGTACGCGCAGAACGAGCGACCGCTCAGCCCGGACGTTGAGCCGCCGGTGAGTCCGCCGCTCATGCCGCGTCCGGCGTATGACCCCAGCCCGGACCCCTTGCCCGAGCAGCCCGCGCCGCCGGCGCCGATGCCCAGCGAACTGGACGTCGCGCCTCCGGGAATGCAGATCGAGCCGCCGGAGTCGGGGGTGTCGGTCACGCCGGGGTACTACGTCAGCGGTTGTTTGCAGTTGCCGCTCTACGCGCCGCGCGGCCCATACATTCAGACGCCGCCGTGGCCCTTTGGTGTCATCCCCTTCGAGTACGACAGCAATGTGTCGCAGGCGAATCGGAACCTCTTTCAGAACGCGATGAACGAGGTACACGACTACTGCGGCGTCGACTTCCGGCCGCGCCAGCAGTTTGACGTGGCGTGGCTGCACATTCAGTCCGCATCAGCCAACAACGCGCCGGTGGGGTTCTTCCCCGGCGAGCACATCGTCAACATCTTCAACTTCAACGTGCAGATCATCATGGTGCACGAGTTGCTGCACGTGATCGGCATCTACCACGAACAGTCGCGGACCGATCGCGACAACTACGTGACGATCAACTCCGGCAACATCAGCCAGAATGGATGTCAGGATTCGAACGGGAATCCGGGGCCGTGCGATCCGCAGTTTGCGAAGGAGGATCTCTCGGCATCCTTCGGCGCGTACAACTTCGACTCGATCATGCACTACGGCCGCGCGGCGTTCAGCACCAGCACCGCCGACACCATCACCGTGAAACCGGAGTACGCGGCAATCTGGCAAAGCCGCATCGGTCAGCGCACGCACTCGACCTTTGGCGATCGCTCGACCGCGATCAGGCTCTATCAGCCCGGCTGGGCCAAGGTGGCGAAGATCAACTCGCACCCCAACGGTCCGGGAACGTGGAGTTCGCCGTACAACAACTTCCCGGATGCGTACAACGCCGCACCCACCGGCGGCGATGTGATCATCCTCTCGGGCTATTACACCGGGCTGGCAAAGTGGAGCGGCACGCGGCGCGTGCACGCACCCGACGGCAACGTGCGAATCGGGCAGTGAGCGCCGGTTCGGGGCGTACCCTCTGCGCGTCACTCTTGACCTCGGAGGCCCCCGTGTCCGACCCGCGTGCCGTGCATGTTGCCCGACTTGCCCACTTTCATGGCCTGCTGCGTTATGAGAGCGAAGCGAACGCCCGCGTGATCAAGTCGCTCGACGATGTTCCGCCCGCCGGCCGCGCCGAAGCCGCGTTCAACAAGGCCCTGGGCATCTTCGCCCACGTGCAGATCGCGCGGCGTGTGTGGCTCAGCCGCCTCGAAGGCGCGCCGATGCGTCCCGACGAATGGTTCCCCGCATGGAACCCCGATCGCCTCCGCTTCGAGGCCCGCGATCTGGATCGCATGTGGACGTCGTACCTCGAGCGAATGGAGGAGGGCGGCCTCGACGCATCGCTCGACTACGCCAGCGCCGACGGCACGCGCTTCTCAAGCCTCATCAGCGACGTGCTCACGCATGTCTTCAACCACTCGACGTATCACCGCGGCCAAGTCGCCAGCCTCGTGACCCAGTGCGGCGGATCTCGCGCGGTGACCGACTACATCGCGATCACGCGAACCCCCAAGCTCTAGAGCGCAATGCACGCCGCCGCGGGTGGTGGTTCGCGGTCGGCGTGCGCGGGTTGTGCATGCTCAAGAAGTCTGCCGCGGCGTCGGGCGCTTCGCAGCCCGCCCGACACCGCGGAGCCCCGACAACCGGGGCTTGAGAGAGGGGAAGACCCGCAAGCAGTGGTGGCCGCTCGCGGGTGGAGAACAGCGCGGCGTCGCAACCGCGGTGTTGAGGGAGGCCCTTTGAGGTCGGGGCCTGCGAACCGATCCGTTACCAGGTCAGTTCCAGGTCGACCGTGACGCGATCGCCGAAGATGTCGGCCTTGCGATTCGTCAGCGGATACTCGTAGTCGGCGCCGATCGACAGGTGCGGCGTCAGCTTCCAGCGTGCGCCGGCGCCCAGCCAGATCACCGTCGAATCGTCAACCATCGTCGAGCCGAGGTTGGTGTAGTCCGCGCCGCCGATGGGCAGCGGGGTGCGCTCGCCGTTGTCCAGATAGTGCAGGCCGTGCAGTTCGATCACGGGTGCAAACCCGTTGAAGATCTCGTAGTCGGCGTGCACGTCCCACTGCAGCGTGTTGTTGCCGTCGTCGCCGTTGGAGATCGGCACGCGATCGGTGATGTTTCCCATCAGGTGGAACTTGTCAAAGCCCTTGGCCAGCGAGATGAACGGCGAGAGTTCCTGCACGCCGCCCATGAGCACGTCCTTGTCGCCGTTTTCCATCATGTAACGGAAGCCGCCGGTCGCGATGAAGTCCGCGTCCTTGTCGACGTAGAAGGCATACTTGAAGCCCGCGGCGATGTCGTTCCAGCCGCCCGCGTCGCCCAGTGCGCCGCTGCTGATGTTGCTGTAGCCGTCCTTCGTCGCGATGAAGCCCAAGCGCTCCGTGATTGCGATGCGGGCCTGCACGGCGTAGACGTTCACTTCGCCACCCGCGAGGGTGCTGTCGCCATCGAAATTGTGGTGCAGGAAGAGCGCGCGAATGCTGGTGTTGTTCAGCGGCGTCTCGAAGTAGAGCGGGTTGCCGATTGGGTTGTAGAAGTGCTCAAAGCCGCGCAGGCCGTTGAGGAAGCCCGGCCAGCCGATTTCTTCGTTGCCGACCAAGCGCTTGTCCGTGATGCCATAGGTCGCCTTCGAGGCCGCGGCGGGCGCGTCCGTCTTGGCCGGCGTCGTGGCTGCGGGCTGGCTGGACAACTTGACCTGTGAGTCCAGTGTGTCGGTCGCGCCAAAGGCCGACCCGGCAATCAACATGACCAGAGCAACTCCGAGCGTCGTTTTCATGTGTGGAACCCCTTTCTCACAAGATAATCGGATCAACTAGTCCCGTACTTGAAAAGAGTCTAGTGGCCACAAACCGGTCAGGCAAGTCCTTTGGTCCTCCCCCCGCCTCGGCCCCGCCTCTTTGGGGATAAATCGTGGAGATCTCCCGGCCCGGGGGCCCAGCCCGCGGGGTCGTCGTCGCGCTCCTGGCCAGGGTCCGCCCCGCGGCGGTCCAGCCGCGATTGCGATAGTCTGCGGGGCGATGACTCACCCCGGCAAAGTCCTGGTGCTCGCCGACGGCGGACTCGCCGGCTTGCTCGCCATCGCGGCGGCCCGCGAAGCCGTCGCCGCCTTCCACGCCATGCCCCGTGGCGCGGGCGAAGATCCGCGACCAATGGTCATGTTCCTCCCGCGCGACGCGGCCCAGACCGATCTTCGCGCCGCGGCGGTGCGACGCCAAGCCGCCCGCTATGACCTTGAGCTTGTCGCCGCCCCGATGGGAGTCGGCGGCCTGATGGGCGGCGGCGAGACTGGCCTCGCCGATTCCATCGCGCTCTCGCTCGCGGCGGGCCTTGCGACGGCCGCCGGTGTGCCCGAAGTCGTCTGGCCCGCGTTCTTTGGCCGTGCTGCGGAGCCGGATCATGTTGATCTCGACGCGCTCGCGCGGGCGTGCGATCGCGCGGTGCTGGCGACGCGCATGGCCGCGCTGGATGCGCACGAGCATCGCGTGCCGTCGATCCGCATCAAGACGCCGTATGCCGATCTGAACGCGCGGCAACTCGCCGAACTCGCGCTCGATCTCAATGTGCCGATCGAATCGTGCTGGTGGTGGGGGGCCGCGAATCTCGCGGGCGGCATGGAGAGTGCGGCGACCGGTGCCGCCATCCGCGAGCGCCACGAGTGGACCGCGCTGCTCGCGAGCATGGGCTGGCGCAGCGCGGGCGATGATCTGCCGCTCGGCGAGAACGACGGCGCGACGGAAGTGATCACGGATGCCACGCGCGGCGGCGGCGGCGAAGTCGCGGGCCTCTCGATGACTCTGCCGACGCGGCGCCGTCAGCGGAACTGATGTGCCGCGCTGGTCCACGCAACTGATGAACCCAACCTCGGAGACGCAGTGATGCTCGACGGACGTCGAATGGTCGGAATGGTGGTGCGGATGCTCAGCGTGACGTTCGCGTGTGTTGTTCCTCCGGCCGCGTGCGCCGCACAGCCAACCGCGCAACCTTCGGCGCACGCCGCGATCAAGACGCTGCTCATCACAGGCCAGAACAACCACAACTGGCAGTTCACCAGCCGCGTTCATGCCGACACGCTCGCCGCCAGCGGCCGCTTCGATGTCACCATCACCGACGACCCCGCGAAGACGCTCGCCGACACGAAGGTCACCGGCGGCTATCAACTCTTCGTGCTCGACTACAACGGCCCGCGCTGGGGCGATGCCGCCGAGAAGAACTTCGCCGCCGCCGTGCAGGGCGGCACGGGCGTCGTCGTCATCCACGCCTCCAACAACGCATTCGCCGGCTGGGCCGACTACGAAAAGATGATTGCGCTCTGCTGGCGCGACGGCACCGGCCACGGCCAGTTCCACGTCTTCGACGTCGATCAGACCAAAGAACCGCACCCGATCACCAGCGGCATGAACCCGATCGTGCAGCACCCCGACGAGCTCTATCACCAGCTCGCCAATCCGCAGAAGGCCCCGTTCACGACATTGCTCGACGCGTACTCCGACCCCGAGACCGGCGGCAACGGCAAGCGCGAGCCGATGGCGATCGTGCTCAGTTTCGGCAAGGGCCGCGTCTTCCACACGCCGCTCGGCCACGTGTGGCCCGGCACGCACGACCAGAAGTCGTCGGTATGCGATCCGCAGTTCAAGACGCTGCTCTGCCGCGGCGCGGAGTGGGCTGCCACCGGCAATGTGACGCAGACCGGCCCCTGGAGCGACACGCGCCCGCACAACACACTCAGCGCGGCAGAGGAAGCCGAGGGCTGGAAGCTGCTCTTTGACGGCACCGCCGCCACCGGCATGCGAGCCTTCAAGGGCAAAGACATGCCCGCCGAAGGTTGGACCATCGAAGACGGCACGCTCCGCCACGTCGCCAAGAAAGGCGGCGGAGACATCGTCACCCGCGACGCCTTCGCCGACTTTGAGTTCAGCGTCGAGTGGAAGATCGGCGTCGGCGGCAACAGCGGCATCATGTACCGCGTCAGCGAAGACCAGGACACAACCTGGCTCAGCGGCCCGGAGATGCAGATCCTCGACGACGGCGGACACCCCAATAAGGACAACCCCAAGACCCGCGCCGGCACCATGTACGATCTCTACGTGTGCAACTACAACGTCTCGCGTCCCGCGGGAGAGTGGAACCACGCCGTCGTGCGCGTCAAAGGCACCAAGGTCGAGCACTGGCTCAACGGCTGGAAGGTCGTTGAGACCGACCTCGCCGGCGAGGAATTCAGGGCCCTCGTCGCCGCGGCGAAGTTCAAGGACATGCCCAAGTTCGGCAAGAACTCCAGCGGGCACATCGCGCTGCAGGACCACGGCGACGATGTGTGGTTCCGCAACCTCAAGGTGCGCGAACTGAAGTAGCGCGAAGCCCCAAAGAGACGAAACCCGAAGAGACGAAGTTCGGGGCGAAAGTGCCACGCTCGTCCGCGTTCACGCGATCGACTATCGCGTGCCGCTGTCCTTCGCCGAGATGTTCCCCGGGCGGAACGCATCTTCGGGCGCGGCCTCGGTCAGCACCGAGCCCGACTTGCCCCGCACGCCCGCCAGCGTCAGGATCCGCCGCCGCGTCCAGCGCAGCGGGTCACCAACAGCGCGGCAGAAACGCACGAACGCCGGACGCGCCTTGTTCAGATCGCGTCGCTCGGGCGGCACAAGATCCGGACGCAGCCGCAGCGTGTGCTTCAGGATGTGATAGTCATCCATCTGCTGGAACGTGCGGATGATCTGCGGGATCGGGAAGACATGCCGCATGAAGCCGCGCGGCAGGCTCTGGCAGATCTGGAAGTCGATCAGTACCGGTGAGCCGTCCTCGGCGACGATGATGTTCTCGCGCTTGTGCAGGTCGATGTACGCGATGTCGTGCGCGTGCACCGCCTTGAGCGTCGCCTCAAGCTTCACAAAGAACTGATCGTTCACCGGCTCGTCGCGCCGCAGCGGGTGGCCCTCGATGTACCAGTGTGCCGCACAATGCTCCAGCGGCATCGGCGATGCCCGCGTGGCGTCATACACCGGCCCGCAGTCGCGCGGCACGTTGGGCACATCGGCGAGGATCGTCAGATAGCGCGTCTCGCGCCGCGCCAGTCGCCGCCCCAGCCAGCCCATTGGAAGGATGATGATCGCTTGCTGGCGATTGAACTTGGCGATCACCTTGCGTGTGTCGCCCGGCGTCTGCGAGACATACACCGCGGTCGCAGCCCACGAGTCATGCTTGAGCACGTCGCGCAACGCAAAGCGCGGCCCGCTGGGCGTCTCCAGCGCGATGACCGCGGGCGGTTCGTGCCGCCCGAGCGCACGAAACAGCGACGGGCGCGGCTTGGTCGCCTTCTTGGTGCCGGACTGCGCGGGTGTGTCGGTTGCCGCCATGCGGGGAGAGTGTACGACGAGCGGCGATCAGACCGCCTCGATGCTCGCGCCGTTGCTCGCGATCACCTTCGAATACCACTTCGCCGAGTCCTTGGGCGTGCGCTTCTGCGTCGCGTAGTCCACATGCACCAGCCCGAAGCGCATGGAGTATCCCTCAGCCCACTCGAAGTTGTCGAGAATCGACCAGTGGAAGTACCCCGTCGCGCGGCCTTCTTTCGCCGCACGGCTGAGCTGCCGCAGATACGTCCGCGTGTACTCGATCCGCTGCGGATCATGCACCGCGCCATCGCCGCTGACAAAGTCCAGGTTTGCCATGCCGTTCTCGGTGATGATGATCGGCAGGCCATACCGCTCGTGCAGGAAGCGAGGGCCCCAATAGAGGCTCTCCGGCGTGATCGGCCAGCGGAACGCCGTCTGCGGCCCGCCCACCGGGTGCGGCACTTCCACCGGCTCGCCGTTCGCACCGGCGCGATACCCCGTGCCGCTGTAAATGTTGACGCCGTAGAAATCCAGCGGCTGGCGGATGATCTGCATGTCGCGATCGGGGAACTTGGGCATGTCCGCGCCGAACGTCTTGATGCCGCTCTCCGGATAGCGCCCCAGCACCACCGGATCGGCCCACCACGAGTTGTTCCACGCGTCGCGTGCGTACACGTCGAACATCCGCGTGCGTGCGGCTTCAACGTCCGCGGGCGACTCGCTGATCGGATAATCAACGCGTCCACACGGCGCCCAGCCCACGATCGAGGGCTTCTTGGCATGAGCGCGGATCACCTGCACCGACATGCCGTGCGCGAGCAGCGCGTGATGGCCCGCGCGCAGAAACTCTGCCGCGCTCAACTTCAGTCCCGGCGCTTGCGTGCCTCCCAGATGCCCGTGTCCCAGGAAGATCTGCGGCTCATTGATCGTCATCCAGCGCGTCACGCGATCTGACAACCGATCGACGATCACGCGCGTGTAGTCGGCGAACCACTGCGGGCTTTCGGGGTTCTGCCATCCGCCGCGACGATACAGCGCCTGCGGATAGTCCCAGTGAAACAGCGTGACCCACGGCATGATGCCCGCGCGCAGCAGTTCATCCACCAAGCGATCGTAAAACCCAAGTCCCTTCTCATTGATGCGACCCACGCCGTCGGGCATCACCCGCGGCCACGCGATCGAGAAGCGATAGTGGGGGACGCCCAGCGACTTCATCAACGCGACGTCGTCGGCCATGCGATTGTAGTGATCGCACGCGACATCACCGGTGTGTCCGGCGTGGATCGCGCCGGGCGTGCGGCCAAAGACGTCCCAGACGCTCTCGCCGCGTCCGTCCGTGCGGGCCGCACCTTCGATCTGATAGGCGCTCGATGCCGCGCCCCACACAAAGCCGTTTGGAAACATCGACAGCCCCAACGCAGAGGAAAAACCGGACGGCCAAACGCAATGCCAAGCGCGAGACCAAGCTCAAGAACCCGCGACACCCCCCGTCGCGCCCCCATGACGCCAACAGTAGAACTGCCGCGGCGGCCCCGCGTTACAAATGTTCCAGCTTTCCAAAGCTTTCGCGTGATCCGCGACGGATTACGACACCTGCACCGACGCCACCGTCACGTCATCCGCCAGCGCGATCACCGGCGCCTGCTCGAACGGACGCGGCTGGGCGTCGATCAAGTGCGGCGCGGCATGCGCCTTGACGGCACGCACCAGCGCCGACACGTCCTGATCCGGGTTCTCGCCCGGCGTCAGCGTCTCGATCGTCTTGGCCACCCCAAACTCTTCGCCCTGCGGCGACTGTTGCTCGACAACGCCGTCGCTGAACACGATGAGGCGCGTGCCCGGCGTCAGCGACACCGACTCGGGCTCATACGTCGTCTCGGCATCAATACCCAGGGGCAGGCCGCCCGCGCTGGGAACCTTGCCCGGCGCGCCGCCCGGGCGACGCAGCAGCCAATAGCCGTGACCCGCGTCGACGTAATCGAGCATGTTCCGTGCCGGGTCGAACACGCCAAGCCACAACGTGATGAAGCGGCCATCGGCACAGTGGTGCGCGATGTGGCGATTCACCACATCCATCGCCTTGCCGGGGTTGCTGTTCGTGCGCAGGCTCGCGTTCAGGTGCGCCTGCACCGTCGCCATCAACAGCGCGGCACCCACGCCCTTGCCCGCCACATCGCCCAGGAACACCGCCACGCGACCATCCTCCAGCGCCACCACGTCGAACAGATCGCCCGCGACGATCCGCCCAGGCTCTGAGTGCATCGCATACGTGATGCGCCCGATCTGCCCGCCCGGCGGCGGCATGATCAGGCTCTGCGCATCACGCGCTGCCTTCAGGTCGTTCTCGAGCGCCTTCTGACGTGCTTCCAGCGTCGCGCGATTTAGGTTCGACAGCGCCAAGCCGCAGATGCGCGAGATCGCCTGACAGAACGCCGCCGCGTCGGGCTGCACCTGAGTTTCACCGCCGCGCGCGTCCAGATACAGATACGCCGCCGGATTGGCGCCGATCATCACCGGTGCGCAGATCGCCGAGTGGATGCCCAGATCGATGATGCTCTGGCCATAGTTCGCGCTGCTGCCCGAATCCATGCGCACAACCTGACCCTCGCTGGCGGCACGCAGCAGCGAGCGCGACAGCGCGAGGTTGGGCATGCCGCCCTTGCGGCTCGGGTCGACGGCGTCGGGCCCTTTGTACGCCACCAGTTCCACGCCGTCGCTGCTGCCCACATGGCGGATGAATGCCGCCCGCGGATACAGCGTGCCGGCGATCACGGCATCGAGCGCGGCGTTCGCCAGCGCCTGTTCGGTCGGCGCACTCGCGATGTTCGCGCTGCAATCGATAAGCAGTTCCAGCCGGTGCTGCGCCCGCAGATTCAGTTCATGCGCCGGCACGCGCTGCACGCGACTTGCCACATCGCCCGCGTCGTCGCTGGTGCTCAAGAGCGCCGTCGCCGGCCCCGCCGCACCGAAGCGCACGCGGAACGTCCACGGCCCAATCCGCAGCAGGTCGCCCTCCTGCATCGGCGCAGGGTTGTTGGCCGTGATCGCGATGCCGTTGAGCGTCGTGCCGTGGCGCGATTCCAGATCCGTCACATACCACGTCTCGGCCCGCACGAAGATCTGCGCATGCCGGCGTGACACCGTCTCGTCCAGCAAGCGCACGTCCGCCTGCGACGTGCGGCCCAAGACCGTCGGTTTGTCGGCGGGCACGGCGGGATTGGCCATCGGCGGCCCGGCGAGGACTTCGAGAATCATCGTTTCCTTGGTCGCGCCCGTCGCCATGAAGTGGCACCCGCTCCGCCGCGACATGCCTTGCGGCCGTCGCCTTGCCCGCCCGCTGCCTTCGTCCGCCGCCACGAGGCGGGGGAATCGGGGCAGTGTACGCCCACGCGGGCGGGACACAAGCAGGATCGCGGCGAACCAGCCACGATCAACGCTGCCAACGAAGGGGCCGCCTAGGGCGATTGCGGTACCGCTGGTACCGACGGCACGACCGTGTCCACCACGGGTTCGCGCGGCGGCGGTGGCAAGGCTGGCGCGAGCTTCACGCCACGCAGATCCCACAGCCGCACCAACCGAACCTCCGACGGCAGCGGCATGATCCGCCCCGGCGGATTGGGCGGCTGGACGGTGAGCGAGGATGCCGCCCACTGCTCGTTGGGTGACACCCGCGCCATCCAGTACGACGAACCCTCATACGCAGCGTCCGTGTTCAAGCGAACGCCTGTCGATGTGCCGTCTGATCGCGAGAGCAAGCTGATGCGATTCGGCGTCGTTTCCAGACTCCACCACGCATTTGGGTCGCCCAAACCTGAGACGAGGGATCCGTTGCTTTCGTTGATCTGGTAGGATGCATATGCAAGCGAGCGATCGGCAAGGAACCGCAAGCCTTCCTCGGCGTACGGCGTCGTCGTCGTAACCGGCACCGTCCGTGTCTCTCCGCGGCGATGAATTGTCAGCGTGCCCGGCGCGTTCTTCGTGAACGACAGCATTGCCCACGCGCCGTCCGGTCCAGCTGCGGCGTACACGCTCGGAAACAGCCATGATCGTTGCCCTGTCATCTCCGCAACCGAGTTGCCCGTGCCGATCGTCCGTTTCGCCCCCGTGGCAACATCGACGCCGATGATGCGAATGTCCAGCGGCGCAGTCTTAGGTGTCGCCGCGGATGGTGTCGTGCCGTCGTCGTCAGGTGGGCCGCCCGGGTCGTGATACCACGTCACCGCAAAGACCGCCTCACGCCCGTCGGGCGTGAATCCCGCCGGCGTAATGAAGCCGTCCGAGTTGGATCCCATGCGCACGCGCTTGGTTTGGCCTGTTGCCAGATCGACGATGACGGCGTCAATGTTCCAGCCCGTACTTGCCGCAAACTCACTCCACGCCAGCGTTCTGCCGTCGGGCGAGAAGAAGACCTGACTCGACGGGCAGATTGTCTCAAGCACGATCGACGGCGTTCCCGCCTCACCCGCGCCAGGCAGCCCAACGACTATCCGCCGCGTGTTGACGTCGATTGCCAGTGGTGCCCGAGCGATCGGCCACCATGGGAACATTTTCCCCAGTGCCGCGAACGGCCATGTCGGCTGCCCGCCCCCGGGCCTCTCCGCGAACCCGATGAAGATCCAAAGCGACACAAGCAACACCGGTACGCCCACGACGAGCGATGGCGTCATCCGACGCAGCCCGCCGCGCCCGGGCCGCGACGGCTCGTCAGCCAACAGCACGCCGCACTCTGAGCACCGTTCCGGGGCCACGCCATGAATCGGTCCAAGCTCATAGTTGCATCCGCCGCAGTACCGGCGCTGCGGGCTGCGCGGCCTGCGCCGAACACTGATCGCGGTCATCACCAGCACGAGCGCCGTCATGATCACGATCGGGCCGGTGATGTCCAGCGCGTGCTCCACCCACCAGCCCGGGCCGACGTTCTCCGATCGGTCGATCACGAGGCTTCGACCAGCGCCATCAAAGCGCAGCGAAACGCTTGGATACTTTCCGTCTCGATCCGGCGGCAACGGGATATCCAGCGCAGGCCCGATCGGCCCGCCCCCCGGCGAATGCGCTTCTCCCGACTGCGACACGGGTTGCAACTCGGACTGCGATTCAGATTGCGACACGCGTGCCTCCCTCCGGCTCGTTCGCACAATCTACCCGCGCACGCCTTGCAACGTTGCGTGTCTTTCGACGCCCCACAAAGAAATCGCCGCAGGTTTCCCTGCGGCGTCTCGCTCTCGCGAACATTGTCTCAGCCGATCAGACGCGGCACCGTTGTCTCTGCTTGTTCCGAATGCCCAATGCCCAATGCCAAGTGCCAAGCGCCTTCCCTCAACACCCCGCTTCAAACACCGTGACGAAATCGTCGAAGTCGGTGAAATCGAGGAACGTGTCGCCGTTGAAGTCGGCTCGTGAATCGCCCGCTTCGAACGCGCTCACGAAGTCGTCAAAGTCTGTGAAGTCCAGGAACGTGTCGCCGTTGAAGTCCGCCTTGCAAAGCGGGTTGACAGTGATATTGAACCCTGTACCCACGCCCGAGCATTCATTGCTGGCGTCATACTCAAGCAGTCCGGCATCGCTCGGCAAGATCGGGTCGATGATGAGCTTGTCGGTTCGCGTACCGCCGATGCGCCCGCCGTCGGTGAGCACGGTGCCGTTGAGCTTCCATGTGTACGTCACCGATGCACTGCCGCCGCCGTCGAGGCGGACTTCGACGCGATCGCCCTCGGTCGCCGTCCACGGGATGTCAAACTCGTTGATGCCCATGCCGGCGCACTCCGATGTCGAGAAGCGCATCTGATCAACATCGACGATTTCACTCGCCCCGCCCGTCGCCGCGGTCATGCCGATGTACATCGCGCCATCCTGATCCACCAGCGATGTGCCGTTCACATCCTCCAGACTCAGCGGCACGCTGAGTGTCGGTGCGGCGTCTCGCGCGTCTGGGTCCAGCGTGATGTCGAGCGTCTGTGCTGTCGCGTCGTACACCACACGCATCAGGTGCGGCTTGCCGTTAATGAACGAAGGATCAAGCACCACATGCCCGATCGATTGATCGTCGCGCGACTCAAGACCGTTCTCGGACACCTGCACACTCAAGTGCGGCGTGTTGAACTCATCGCCAAATCCAAACGTGTCAATCTCAATCGCAACGCCCGCGAACCCCGCGCCGCCATAGCCCAAGTCACTGCCGCCACCACCCAGGCTCGTGCTCCCCGCGTTCTGCAGCACAATCGCCATGCCGTCGCCGAGTCCGAAGCCGGCATCCGGATCAGTCGCAACCTGGAACGTGACGTCAAAGCGGAAGCCGCCCGAGACGATGACCTTGGACGGATACCACGCCGCGCTGGATTGGCCCGGTGCGGTCGTCAGACGCACAAGCCAGTTATCGAGGTCTTCGCTCGCATTGCCTGCGAGTGAAAGCGACCCCGTCGGCGCGCGCCGCGAGAGATGGAAGTCGGTCGTCTGTGCAAACACAACACCCGTCGACAGCGCGAGCATCGCGCCCGCCGCGCACATCAATCGATGCATTCTCCACCTCCGGCAGACAGTCACAAGACAAGCAACACCCCCACCAAGGTACGAAAACGCCCCGCGAGTTCAACCGAAATTGTGCGGACACGGCCACGCGACGGCGGGGCAGCAGCAGCCGCCCCGCGTCCGACGTCCGAAAATCTGACTTCACGAGCGCCCCAACGCCCCAATCCGCGCCGCGCGTGGCGTGCAAACACCGTCGTCGTCCCGCAACTTCGTGATCAAAAGAAAACGCCGCGGGTCTCCCCGCGACGTTCGGTCGCATGAACATTGGCTCAGACGATCAGGTGCGGCATGGGTGTCTTTGCATTACGCCCAATGCCAATTGCCCAAGCGCCAAGTGCCAAGTGCCTTCCTCTCAGCACCCCGTCTCAAACGCGGTCACGAACGCGTCAAAGTCGGTGAAGTCGAGGAAGCCATCGCCATTGAAGTCCGACTTCGCCTCACCCAGCTCGAACGACACCACGAACGCATCAAAGTCCGTGAAGTCGAGGAAGCCGTCGCCGTTGAAGTCCGCGGCACAGGCGTTGGGAATCTCGAAGATGTACGCGTAGTAGTCAGAGAAATCGAGGATGCACAGCCGCTTGTTGGCGACATCCCAGGAGAAGTCATAGAAGCCGATGCTGGGGTTCAGGAAGTCGCCGCCCGCGGGGATGACGCCGCGATCAAGCGTCACATTCACCGCGTTGCCCGCCAGGTCCACGAACTTGATGACGCTCAGCGGGTTCTGTCCGCCGGACGAGTTGGGATGGTCGTTGTAGACGACCAGATCGCCGCCGGGGAAGCCCGCGAGGATCGACACGTTTTGTCCGTCAACGAACGGGAAGTTGCCGCCGTCGACGAGCACCTGCGTGCTGAAGTTCTTGTTGTTGGTGCGCTGGCCGATGACCAGATCGTTGTTGGCGCGGGCCACATACGTGCCGCTCAGCGGGCTGACATCGACATCGCGCCACGTCGTGCCGCTGATGCCGGTGAAGTCAAGCCGCAGGTTCCAATCGCTGGGCGTGCCATACTCCCACACCGTCGCGCCGATGCTGGCGTCGAGCGTGCTCGGATTCAGCCCAAACGGCCCGACCTCGCCAAAGAACATCGCCACCGGCACGGGGCCCGAGCCGCCCGCGTAGGTGTATCCATTGCCGTCGACGCCCGCGTCCCATGCCGGGCCGCACGAGCCTTGCAGCGTGCCATCAGGCGATCCGGCGAGCTTGACCGGGGTCGCGCCCGAAACGTCGAAGCGCATCATCTGGTCCGCGCCGCCAAAGCCGTAGTTGTTGAACGTGACGAGCAACCCGCCGCTGGGGTTGTACGACATGCCGGTGTAGCTGAAGAAGCTCGGCACACTCCGTCCCGCGCCGGGCAACTGCACGAACGAAGGATTGTTCTGCGTCGTTTGCCAGTTGGGGATCTTCAGCACCTGGCAGTTCATTGCGCTGCCGCTGTTGTTGTACCCTGCGACATACAGGTCATTGCCCACAAGCGCGCACGCGCTGGGGTTGGTGCCGATGCGATTGGGATTGGGCGATCCGCCGATGTTCGCCACCACGGCGTTGAACAAATCCACGCGCCCCACGCACGTCAGTGTCTGGGCCGATGCCGCCGACACAACCGTTCCACAGGCGACCAGTAATGCACACGCACGAATCGAGTTCATTTCAATCCTCCCGGGCCTCGTGGCCCATGAGCAACCGGGCCTCGCGGCCCATCAACAACCAGCCTCGAAGCCCTCAACAAAGGCGTCAAAGTCGGTGAAATCCAAGAATCCGTCGTTGTTGAAGTCGGCGCTCGCCGCGCCTGCTTCAAACGCTCCGACGAAATCATCAAAGTCCGTGAAGTCCAGAAAGCCATCGCTGTTGAAGTCCGCCGGACATCCCGAGCCGAGCCCCGCGACTTCAATCCGCGCGGAGCACAGCACGCCCGCGTTCTGCGCCGGGTTGGCCGTCGCCCCGGCGGCGATGGCATACGTCCCCGCAGTCAGCGTCGCCACCACGCTCTGCTCCCCCGGCGCACTGATCTGTGCGAACGTCATCACGCCAAACTGATCAATCAGCCGCGCCTGCATCACGCCCGCATTGATCAGTCCCACCCGCGTTGCGCTCAGTTGCACGCGCACGTTCCGCGTCTCGTTGATCGTGAATGTCACGGACGCAGTCGTTCCCGCGCTCGCGCTCGACGACGTGTTCAGGCCGCCCGTCAGCGTGCGCGACGCATCCGCAATGCACTCCAGCGTGAGCGCGTCGCCCGTGGTCGTCAGCCGAAACTGGCCGCGCGCCTTCGCGGTCACGTTCAGATACGGCGCCGTTCCGCCGAACGACAGCGACGGTCCAGTCCAGTCCGCGTCCGGTCCCAGAGGATTGCTTGGCCCAACCGTCGGCGATTGGCTCGTCGTCTGGCCGATCTGCGACACGCTCGCGCTGGCCCAGCCGGTGCGCTGGCTGCCGATGATGTCGTACGCGGCAGATGCAGACCCAGCGAACAGCGCGGCGACACTCACCGCCGCGATTCCGCCCGCCCACGCGATTGCGCCGCATGACGACTTCTGGACCATGCGAACAGCCTACCGCCCGCCGGGCCAATCACCAACTAATTATGGCTTGTTCCCTGAGAAACCCTCGAATATCGCTTCGCAATACGGTGATCACTTCACGATGTGGGTCTTGAGGAACTTCACCATCCGCTCGTTGAAGAGCAGGCGGTTGTCGAGTTTGGCAAAGCCGTGCCCCTCATCGGGCGCGAAGAAGAGTTCCGGGTCCTCGCCGCGCTTCTGCAGCGCGATCGCGAGCTGCATCGCCTCGCCGACGGGCACGCGCGGGTCATTCAGGCCGTGCGCGATCATCATCGGCACCTTGATGTAATCGAGTTTGTGGATCGGCGACACCGACGCGAGGAAGTCCGGGTCGCTCAGCGGCCCATACTCCACCTCGCGCAGCTTGCGACGGTAACCGCTCGTCTGCTCAAGGAAGGTCTTGACATTGACGATGCCGACGACGTTGATTCCCGCGCCGATCACGGGCGTCGCGCTGTGGCCATCCTCGACGATGCAGGCGACCGTCATGTATCCGCCGTATGAGCCGCCATACGCCGCGATCTGTCCGGGCTTGGCGTACTTCTGGCTCACAAGCCAACGCGCCGCTTCCACGCCGTCCTTCACCGAGTCCCAGCGCTTCTTGTAGTCATCCATCATCAGGAACTCGCGGCCATAGCCCGACGAGCCGCGCACGTTCGGCTGCATCACGCCGAAGCCCTGCGCCACCAGATACTGCACCGTCGTCGAGAAGCCCGGGCGGCTCTGCCCCTCCGGCCCGCCGTGATAGTTCACCACAAACGGCACGGGCTTGCCCGGCCCCGCATTCGCGGGCAGATACACAAACGCCGGAATCTCCACGCCGTCAAAGCTCTTGTACTTCACCAGCGTTGGCAGGCGCATGCCCGCCAGATCGATTCCCTGGTTGTCGGCAAACGTCACCTGCCGCGCCTCGCCTGCGCTGCCGCCGACCTCGGGGATCTTGTACTCATACGCGAGCGCGGGGCTTTGGGCATTGCTCAGCGAGTAGACCAGTTGCCGGTTGTTCAGATCCGCGATGCCCACAACCCCCTGATCAATCTTGGGCAAGGGCAGCGGCTTGAAGCTCGGCAGATCAAACAGACGCAGCTCGCCGTAGCCATCGTTGTTGATGACCACCGCGAGGATCGTGCGCTCCAGGTTCATGCTCGCGCCGTCGATCTCGTACTTGGCGAGTTCGGGGATCGGCGTGGCGATCGCCGGGCTGCCCAGGTCGCGCTGATACAGCCCGTTCCGCCCGTTCTGGAAGTCGCTCACGATCAACACGCTCTTCTCGTCGGGCATGTAGCCCACGATCTCGACCGCGCTGGTCTCGCCTTCCTTCAGCGGCGGGGCGATGCTCTTGAGTTCGCCTGTCGACACCTGCAGCTCAAACGGCCGCGAATCGCTCGCCGACTTGTACTCACTCACCAGCACGCGCGTCTGGTCGCGCGTGATGCCGCTGGCACCCCACGAGCCCGGCTTGCTCAGCACCACGCTCGACTTGCCCGTCGCGAAGTCATACCGCGAGATCGAGAAGTCATTGGGGTTCTGGTCATTGCCCGTGTAGAGGAAGCCGCTCGAGTCCGGCAGCCACAGGTTCGGGGCGTACTGCACCTTGGGGTTGGTGATCAGCGGCTTGACGTTGTCGGGGCTGACCGCCTCGCTCGTGTTGTACAGATGGATCTGCGTGTTCTCGTTGCCGCCGACTGCTGCCATCACGAGCATGCGCTTGCCGTCGGGCGAGAGCGAATAGCCGCTGCTGCCATCCTTGAAGTTGGTGAGGCGTGCATAGTCGCCGCTGCCGTCACCCTTGTTGTCCGTCGCGCGTGCCGTGTTGCCCTTGGCGCGATAGATCTGCGTGACGCCGTCGGGGCTGTCGCTGACGAACAGCGTGCCGCCGGGCGTGAACTGCGGGCTGCCCGGCGTGCGAATCTTGAAGAACTGCTGAATCGTCGGACCGGAAGCGTGCGCGCTCATCTTCGCGCCGCCGCCTGTCGCGGTCGGCGTGGCCGCGCTGTGATGCGCGTTGCTCGACGCGCACGCGCCCGCAAAGAGCACGAGCGATGCGACAACGAACCCGCGAGTAAAACGACGCAACGACGGGCCATGGACTCGCGTGACGGGACGGCAAGGCATGAAGAACCTCCGGGCTCGGGTCCAGATGGTCGGGCGGAGAGCATGACCATTCGCAAAAACAGAAAACCTCATGCGCCGCCCAGTAAGCGGTCCGCACGAGGGAAGTCTATCGGTGTAACTGCGCCGACGCCGGTGCTGCACTCGCACCTACGCGCTGGCTTTCGCCCATCGCGAGTCACTGGCGACGGCGTCGATTGACGACACACATACCAAACGACATCGCGGCCAGCACGTTCGGACTCGGAACGACGACGTTAATGATGGCGCTGTCCACGAAGCCGCTTACGCGAAAGGAGGTCTCGTTGCTCGCAGCGCTCGAAAAGAAACCAAACTCACTGCCCGGCACCGACTGCTGGTTCCTTGAAATCAGCGAACCGATTTCAATCGATCGATTTGCGGCTGAACCGAGGGTGTAGTCGAATGCGATCACCAAAGCCGGGTTGTCCGTTGAGAACGTCGGGTTGACCGTTGGAGCCCACTGCGAGAGCGAGAGGTATCCCTCGCTGGTGCTGCTGACGCCGAGTTGATACCAACGACGCGTCGTGCCAGAAAGCGCCGTGCGAACGGTGTTTCCAGCAGCATCGAACGGTGCCTTGCGAAAAGCTGAGCTGCCACCCCCTTTGTCGAACGCATTTGGAATCGTCGTGGCGTCGCCTGCATCCCAGTTGCTCGCGGTGATCTTGAGGTTGAGGTTTGCAAATCCGTAGGCGGCGACGTCGCTCCACCGCACGAACGCCCGAATCTTGACCGTCGAGTTCACAGTGGCCGTGACTGAATCAGACCATGTGACACCATCCAGAGATGCCTGATAATCGAGCGACGGCGCGGCGGCAGCGACCCCCGCAAAAACGGCGAGAGTGATCGCAGGCAACAGATTTTTCATGTCTTGTCTCCTCATCAAAAACCTGACGAAATAGGCCGCTCTCCCGGGGCGGATTCCAGGGAGCGCCGATCGTCGATACCGTCCCCGCGCTGCCGAAGATGCACAAGTGCGCCGATTTTTTTCGTAGTTTCGTTCAGCGGACCGGTCTCGATTTCGAGAACGCGATCGCGCAGTGAACCGACGATCTGCCAACAAAGATCACGCTTGGCGCAAAAACCCACTGTCGATATCCTGACGCTTCAATCTTCCGGAGGTTCCCATGAGTTTGATGCGTGTTTCGGCGTACCGCGGCGCGATCGTTCTGTCCCTCGCTGGCCCCCTCGCCCTCGCGGCGTCCTCCGGCTCAGCCCAGACCTACTACAAGCCCGAAGCCCTCGTCATCCCCACCAACGCCGCCGCGACCGGCGGGCGGGCCAACCCCTACCCCAGCACGCTCACCGTCGCCAACGGCCCGACCAAGATCAAGTCCGTCACCGTCAAGCTCTACAGCATCACGCACCTCGCCCCCACCGACATGAACGTCCTGCTCGTCGGCCCCGCCGGGCAGAAGCTCCTGCTCCTTCGCGGCGCGGGCGGCGTCAATGGCATCAACAACGTGGATCTTGCCTTCTCCGCCGCCGCCACCTCCCTCGTCACCCAGAACGGCGTCATCACTCCCGGCACCTTCCTCCCGTCGGCCTACGGCAGCGTTGCGCTTCCTTCCCCCGCGCCCGGTTTGCCCTACTCGACGGATCTGAACTCACTCAATGGCACGGACGCCAACGGCAACTGGAGTCTCTATCTCTGGGACTCGTTCAATGACGCGGCGGGCGGCGCCATCGGTGCCGGCTGGCAACTCAGTTTCGTCGGCGACATCGGTACCGAGTTCACCTATCAGGGCGTGATCGAGAAGAACAACCAGCCCATCAGCGGCGATGCTAATGTGCGGTTCACGCTGCATCCTGGCGCGGTGACGAACTCGGGTGACGCCGCGCTCAGCGGCCCGATCACGCGATCGCTCACCGGCGTCGAGAACGGTCTCTTCACCGCCTCGCTCGATTTCGGCAGCGCGATCTTGAACAGCCAGTCGCTCTGGCTTGAAGTCGAAGCCGAAAGCCCCGCAGGCTCGGGCTTCGTGAAGGTCGGGCCGCGCCAGAAACTCACCATCGCGCCGCAGGCCGGCCGCGCGCTCTATGCCAACTCCGTCGCGTGGTCGGGCATCACAGGCATCCCCGACAAGGTGCTCGCGCCAGTGCAGGCGTTCTACCGCAACGTGCGCCAGACTGCGGGGGTAACCCTGCCGGCCGCGCAAACGACCCTTCCAAACTCGCAGCAGACCTTCGCGCTCGCGGCCGGACAGGCCGTCGTGAACTGGTCGATCTCAGGCTACTCCAGTGTGCCGAACACGGGATACGCCGTGCGCTTCCGCATCGGATCGACGTTCAGCGAGCCGACCATCTTCTTCTTCAATCAGAACGGGGTGCACCAGACAATGGCGGGGAACGCCATCATCAACGTTGCCGCGGGTACGCAAACGTGCGATATCGTGGTCACGCGCGACAACGGCACTGGTCAGTTCCAGGTCGACACCAACGACAGCGTGAGTTACACGATCACCAACATCAAGCAGTAAGCCAGCGTCAAGCACGAGGCCCGATGCGTTCAGCGATTGCGTGCCGCCCGCCGATGCGGATGCACACGCCGCGGCGTCGGTGCCGGCTCGCGCACGCGCGATGCCTCCGCCCGCACGTCGGTCTTGCTTTCGACCTTCGCTTCCGGCTTGCTCGCCGTCGCGCCCGGTCGCTCCACACGCAAGTCTGATTCGCTCCGCAGCAGCTCGCGCGGCTCCGGCGCGGCCGACATCGTCGCACCCTTGGCCTCCAGCGCCACCGGCACGCGACTCTCATCGCGCGACGACCACGCCCGCGACGGCGTCGGATCGCTCCCCGCCGCGCTGAACGCGCCCGTCTTGGGCTCCATCGACATCAGCGCGGCCCAGTCGCGCAGGGCGCGATCCAGATCCTGCTTCGCCGCCCGCGCCGCCGCCCGACGATCCACTTCCCACGCGACCAGCGAAGCGATGGGCAACAGAACCAGCGCCAAAACCGCCGCCAGCGTCCATGTCGCCACGCCGCCCAGGCTGCCGCCGGGCATCAGGTTCCACACAAGAATGCAAGCGAAAAGAATCGACGCGCACGCGACCGACACAAGCGCGGCACGACGGGCAGAGCGAGCAATGCCATCCATGGGCCCAACTCCAAAACACACCCCGGTTCGTGCGGGTCCTTCCCGCGCCGCCTCGCCAGCCTGCCTCACGCCTCGAAACACCCAAGGCACGGGCAGCCCTCCCAACGCGACGGCTGAACCAGAGGACAAATGCGTCTCCAACGCGTCCAACCCCTCAAACTCGCGTCATGCTCGTCTGAGTCCACACACAGGCGCTTCCACCCGAAGCACCCGATGCGGGGAGCGAGACTAGGGGGGAGAACCGGGAGTTGGCAACGCCCGAATCACGAACACAACAAGAAAAATCACTCATCCACCGGTTGTCCACAGGCCGCAGACATTCCCGCGCTCTGCGCTCTGGAAAGCCCCGGGCAACTTCCGCCCACATGCTGCGCTCGTGCGCCGCCACCACGCCCCCAGCCGCCCAACGCGCCCACCCGGGATTTCGCCGAGGCGATGTTTGTGATTCCTCGCTTGGGACGGTATTGTCCCGTTCCCGTTCGTTGAACGCGCCCGGTTGTACTGCGTGAAGACCATGGCCCATCCGCCCGTTGCCGCTCCAACATCGCTCGCTTCTCTCCCGTGCCGCGCCCGGCTGGTTGCCGCCGTCGCGCTCTGCGCCGGCTTGGCGGTCGCCGCGGCCCCCGCGTTCGCACAGCCTGCCCCAGGCTCTGGCCCCAAGCTGCCCGAGAAGGAAGAGATCGCCCCGCCCCCCAAGGAACTTCAGGCCTTCGAGGGGCGACTGATCCGCGACATCATCATGAAGCGTGCCGCCGCCGCCGGCGCTGAGCCCGGCCCGCTCGACGACACGCTCGCCACACTCGTGCGCAACCAGCTTCGCACCAAGCCCGGCGGCGCGTATCAGCAAAACGTCCTCAGCGACGACATCACGCGTCTCAACCGACTGGGCCGCTTCCGCCAGGTCGAAAACCGCGTCCAGCTCCTCGACGACGGCAGCGTCGATCTCATCTTCATCATCGAGCCGCAGCCCGTCGTGCAAGACGTTCAGGTCGTCGGCAACAAGCGTCTCACCGACCAGGACATCGCCAAGGAAGTCGACATCATCGTCGGCACGCCCGCCGACCCGCTGCAACTCGAGCGATCGGCACGCCGCATCGAAGACCTGTATCGCAAGAAGGGCTACTACCTTGCGCAGGTCAGTGTCGACAAGGAAGAGCTTGAGAAGACCAACATCGTCCTCTTCCGCGTGCGCGAGGGCGAGCGCATCCGCGTCGTCGACATCCGCTTCGAGGGCAACAGCACCTTCAGCCGCGACGAACTCCGCAAGAACCTCAAGACCAAGATCGCCTGGCTGCTCGAACGCGCCCCGCTCGACGATGATGTTCTCGACAGCGACGTCGCCGAGATCCTGAAGTTCTATCGCGATCGCGGCTATCTCGACGTTCGCGCCGACAAGGTCGTCCGCCCCTCGCCCGACGGCAAGGAAGCCATCGTCACCTTCGTCGTCGACGAAGGCCGCCAGTACACGCTCCGCAGCGTCGAGGTCTACTACCCCGAGTTCGCGCGCGTCTATCAGACCGTTGAAGAGGCCAAGCGCAACGCCCAGCCCGGTGAGAAGATCCTGCCGCTGGGTCTCAAGGAAGTCGCGGTCTATCGCGACGGCGCGTTCAGCACCGAGCAGGTCGTCGGTCTGATGCTCATCAAGCCCGGCGACGCCTACAGCGTTGACAAGCTTGAGAAGTCCACCGAAGCCATCCGCGCGGGCCTCGCCAAGCTGGGCTACGCCTCGGCGATTCAGACGCCCGGCGTGGGCAGCAATGCCGTCCGCCGCCGCGAGCTTCGCGACCCCGAGCGCCCCGAGGTCGATCTCCTGTTGCTCATCGATCAGGGCAAGCAGTTCAAGGTTGGCGAAGTCATCGTCCGCGGCAACGACCTCACCAAGCAGGAAGTCGTCCTGCGCCAGGTCGAACTCAAGCCCGAGCGGCCCCTCGACGCCACCGCGCTCGAACGCAGCGAGCGCCGCCTCCAGAACATCAACCTCTTCGACCGCCGCAGCGTCAAGCTCACGCCGCAGCAGCCCGACGAGTTTGACCCCGATCATCGCGACGTGCTCGTCGAAGTCGCCGAGACCAACACCGGCAAGTTCAGCCTCGGCGCCGCCGTCGGCTCCGACTCGGGCGTCACCGGCCGCATCGCGCTCGAGCAACGCAACTTCGACATCCGCGACTGGCCCGACACCTTCTCCGAGGCTTACAGCGGCCGCGCCTTCCGCGGCGGCGGCCAGACCTTCAACATCGAGGCCCTCCCCGGCGACAAGGTCCAGACCTTCGCCATCGGCCTCAGCGAGCCATACCTGCTCGAAAGCGACTACAGCGGCAGCGGTAACATCTACTACCGTCGTCGCGACTATCGCGAGTACAACGAGCAGCGCGTCGGCAGCAAGTTCGCCGTCGGGCGCCGCTTCGGCGAACGCTGGACCGCCAACGTCCCGCTGCGCGTCGAAAGCGTCAAGCTCTCCGACATCGATACCAGCCAGCCCACCGACTACTTCGACGTCGAAGGCGGCAACACCATCGTCGGCCTCGGCCTCAATCTGAGCCGCTCCTCGCTCGACGACAACATCCAGCCTTCCAAGGGCACCAAGATCGGTCTGGGTGTCGAACAAGTCGGCCTCGGCATCGGCGACTTCAACTACACCGCGTTCAACGCCGAGCACAGCATCTACTTCACCGTCAACGAAGACTTCCTGGGCGCCAAGACCGTCCTGAACTTCAACACCCGCGTCAACTACATCCCCCAGGGACAGTCCTCCGTCCCCGTCTTCGAACGCTACTACCTCGGCGGCAGCAGCATGCGCGGCTTCGCTTTCCGCACGGTCTCGCCGCGCGGCGTGCGCCAGGACAACAAGCAGCCCAATCTCGACGACCCCATCGGCGGCACGTTCCTCTTCTTCTGGGGCGCGGAACTCAAGCAGCCGATCTTCGAGGACATCATCAGCGTCGTCACCTTCCTCGACACCGGCACCGTCACCACCGATGCGACCTTCAAGGACTATCGCATCGCCGCCGGCTTCGGCTTCCGGCTCTACGTCCGCGATCTCTCGCCCGCGCCGCTCGCCTTTGACTTCGGCTTCCCCGTCAAGAAGGTCGAAGGCGATCGCAAGCGACTCTTTACGTTCAACATCGACCTGCCGTTCTGACGCGACGCGCTGGAGCGAATCTGGGGAGCGTTGGTGGCCCAGGCCTCCGAGCCGGGCCGTTTTCCTCTTGTTTTCGCGGCAACTTGGCCCGACCCGATGTGCGTCGCGCCCATTTCGCGCCAACGATCACACCGTTCTCCCCGGTCAACCGCGGCCCAAGATTGGTCGATAACGCTGGCCGAGAATCCATCACGCACTTCGTGCACCCGCACCCGACGCCATGCGCGCGTCGCTCCCAACGCCTCCGTGCCGAATCCTCGGCTCTGACTCGTTCAGCATTTGGAACCACCATGGCCAAGCAACCTCAGGCAACCAGTTTCCCCAAGGGCAAGATCAAGGCCGTGCTGGTCGAGTCCGTCCACCCCGAGGCCGAGCGCATGCTCGCCGCCGAAGGCTTCCAGGTGCAGTCGCTGCCCAAGGCTCCGGACGAGAAGGCCCTCATCAAGCTCGTTGCTGACGCGCACCTGCTGGGCCTGCGCAGCAAGACCGAGGTGACCCCTGCCGTGCTCGCCGCCGCCCCGCGTCTGCTCGCGGTCGGCTGCTTCTGCATCGGCACCAACCAGGTCGCACTCTCCGACGCGCGCGCCCGCGGCGTGCCCGTCTTCAACTCCCCCTTCAGCAACACCCGCAGCGTCGCCGAACTCACCATCGCCGAAATCATCGCCATGCACCGCCGCCTGCTCGACAAGTCGGTGCAGATGCACGCCGGCGGCTGGGACAAGAGCGCCGACGGCAGCCACGAAGTCCGCGGCCGCACCCTCGGCATCATCGGCTACGGCCACATCGGCTCGCAGGTCTCCGTCCTCGCCGAAGCCCTCGGCATGCGCGTCGTCTTCTTCGACATCATCCCCAAGCTCGCGCTCGGCAACGCCCGCCGCGCCGCCTCGCTCAAGGAAGTCCTCGCCGAGGCCGACGTGCTCACGCTGCACGTGCCCGCGACGCAGCAGACCAAGAACATGATCGGCAAGGCCGAGATCGCCAAGATGACGCGCGGCTCGTACCTCATCAACAACGCCCGCGGCAGCGTCGTCGATATCGCCGCCCTCGCCGCCGCCCTCAAGAGCGGCCAACTTGCGGGCGCGGCTCTCGACGTCTTCCCCGATGAACCCTCCGGCAAGGGCGACGCCTTCGAAAGCCCGGTGCGCGGCCTCGCCAACGTCATTCTCACGCCGCACGTCGGTGGCAGCACCGAAGAAGCCCAGGCCTCCATCGCCCAGGACGTGTGCGAGAAGTGGATCAAGTTCGTCAACGTCGGCACCACCACCGGCGCAGTCAACGTGCCGCAGGTCGAACTGCCCGAGCAGAGCATGATGGAAGCCGCCGGCAAGCCCGCCCGCCGCCATCGCATCCTGCACTTCCACCGCAACGTCCCCGGCGTGCTGAGCAAGATGCACGGCATCATCGCGGAACTGGGCGCGAACATCAACGCCGAGTATCTTCAGACCAGCGGCGACGTCGGCTACGTCGTGCTCGACGTCGACCCCCTCGATGGCGCGCCCGTTCTCGAACGCCTCCGCGCCATCCCCGAGACCATCCGCGCCCGCGAACTGTGGTGATGGCTGGCAAGCCCGCCCCCGGCAGCCAAGCCCGCCACTGGACCGACTCCGGACGCCCGCGAAAGCACCCCGGATGTGGGCCGCTTGACGCGTCCGGTATGATCTGGATGACTGGGTTTCCCTGCGTCCAGTGCGTTGCCACCGGCGAAATGCCTCATCGAAGCGGAATATGGCACACACCCACAACGAGCCTGCGTCCATTTCACCGCCCGCCGCGAGCGGTCCTTCGTTGGGCCCCACGCTCGGTCACGGCTCGCTGCTCGACGGGATTGAAGCGCCGAGCGTGAGCGACGCGAACCAGTCTGCCGCCGCCCGCGAGCGTGCCGCCCAGCGAGCCGCGGCTCGCGCCGCCAGTGCTCAGGCCCGCCGCGAGAAGTGGAACGCCTTCGCCAGTTCGCGCGGCTTCAAGCTCGGTGTCGCCATCGCCGCGGGTGTTTTGCTTGTTGGTGGCGGCATCGCCGCGTGGACGTACATCCATCGTGAGCCACCCGACTACGACACCGCGCTGCTCAATGACGTCTTCGACTACACCCTGCTGCAGGACGACTTCAACAACCTGCCCGTTGAGAAGCGTCTTGAACTGATCGGCAAGCTCGTCAAACGCCTGCAATCGATGAGCGGCAGCGACTCCGCGCTGCTCGCCGCCTTCGCCGCTGGCATCGCCGGCTCGGCCCGCGATCAGATCGAGAAGAACGCCTCGCGCGTCATGCTCGACATGACCGACAAGTACGCCATCGAGTATGAAAAGCTCGAAGGTGAAGCCAAGCAGGAGTACCTCGACAAGGCCATGGTCGAGATGTTCCGCACCATGGACGCCCTCGACGGCACACCCGGTAAGAAGAGCGACGAACAGATCCTCGCCGACGCCAAGCGCGACTCGCAGCGCATGAAGGACATGTCCGGCAAGCTCGACAACGAGCAAAAGGGCGCACGCAGCGAACGCATGTTCAACTTCATGCGCAACGGCATCGGCGGCCATTCCTCGCCTGCCCAACGCGCCCGCCTCACCGGCTTCATGCGCGACATGGGCCGCAGCCTCCGCGGCGAAACCGGCTCCAAGTGATCCGTCGAACGCCTCAACCGCGAAGCGGTTGTGTTGCATAGCGTCGGGTCGCCGCGAAGCGACACCCGACGACAGGCGCTCCAATTGGCGGGCTTGTCGATCGTGGATCGTGCGCCTTCAAGTGAGCGGACGAGCCCGTGATGACTTGGGGTTGTGCGAACAAGCACAGCATCCTGTGTGCGGCGTTCTCTCTTGACACACGGCTCCAGTCGCGCTGACAAAGCAACGTCGTCACGCGCATCTCAGTGCACTTCCCTTGCCGCGCAATCTCACGCCACGCCCATCGCCAGCAGCGCCTGCCGCACCAGCAGTGCGAAGGCATACGCCAGCCCGGACATCCACGCCAGTTGCAGCGCGGCCCACTTCAAGCCGCCCGCCTCGCGTGCCGTCACCGCCAGCGTCGGCAGACACTGCATCGCCAGAACGTAATACACCAGCAGCGCCCAGCTCGTCGCCGGTGTGAAGACCGGCGTGACGCCGTCGTCCCGCCGCGCGTTCTGCACCTGCGCCATCACCCCGTCGTCCTCGGCCGACTCGTGCCCGGTGGTGATGATGCTCATCGTCGAGACGAACACCTCGCGTGCGGCGAAGCTCGTCACCACGCCCACCGACAGCCGCCAGTCAAAGCCCAGCGGCTCAAACACCGGCTGCACAAACCGCCCGAGTGATGCCGCGTACGAGTTCGCCGCCGCATGCTGCGCCGTCAGTTCGTCGGCCTTTGTTTCCAGCGTCGCCCGGGCCTCGGCGTCGGTCACCTGCGCGCTCTGCTCGCGCAGCGCGAGGGCTTCCGCTGGCGGCGCGATCCGCGGGAACGCGCTCAGCCACCACAGCACGACGCAGATGGCCAAGATGTTCTTGCCCGCGCTGGCGATGAACGTCCAGCCGCGGTCATACGTCGTGACCAGCGCAGTCCGCACGCTGGGCAGTTTGTATGTGGGCAGTTCCATCGCCATCGGGCGGCCGCGCCCGCGCAGAATCGTCCGCCGCGCCAGCAGCGCGCTCAGCAGTCCGGCGATCGCGCCCAGCGCATAACACCCGACGAAGGCGATCGCCTGCTTGAGCGGGCTGCCCTCAAACAGCAGCGTCGTCAGCAGGATGTACACCGGCAGCCGCGCCGAGCACGTCATGAACGGCGCGACCAGAATCGCCGCCAGTCGTTCCTTGGGCTCAGGGATCGCGCGGCACGCGATGATCCCCGGCAGCGCGCACGCGTGGCTCGACAGCAGCGGAATGAACGCATGCCCCGGCAGACCGAACGGCCGCAGCAGCCGATCCATCAGCATCGCCGCCCGTGACAAGTAGCCCGTGTCCTCCAGCAGCGAGATCAGGAAGAACAGCAGGCAGATCTGCGGCAGGAAAATCAGCGTCCCGCCGATGCCGCTGATCACGCCCTTGCTCAAGAACTCCGCCAGAATCCCCGGCGGCATGGTCGCCAGCACGCGCTCCGAGACCCACGAGAAGACGTGGTCGATCAAGTCCATCGGCAACTTCGCCAGCGCGAAGATCGCCCAGAACAAGCCCGTCATCAACGTCAGGAAGATCAGCGTCCCCAGCACCGGATGCAGCACGGCCTGGTCGATGCGATCGGTCCGCGACCATGCCGCCGCCTGCCCAGCGGGCGCTAACGCTGCCTTCGCGCTCACGGTCAGCGGCGTGGTGGGGGCGGGTGCGGCCGCCTGTGCCGGACGCACCGCATGCTCGAAGACGCGATCCGCCCACGCCTCCAGCGCATCACGTCCGCCCGCGGCACTCGCGCCCGGCGGCGTGCGATTGGGCACGCGTGCTGCAAGCAGCGCGGGCAAGATCGCGTCGACGCGCTCGCCGCTGCGAGCGCTGATGAGTTCCACGCCGCACCCGAGCTGTTCTTCCAGCGTGCGCGGGCAGATGAACAGGCCCTGCTTGCGGCTCAGGTCGATCATGTTGACGACGACCAGCGTCGGCAGCCGTCGCCGCAGCACTTCCCCCGCCAGGATCAGGTTGCGTGCCAGGTTTGTCGCGTCCAAGACGACGCACACCGCGTCGGGGTCGCCAGCCCGCTCGCCGCGCGGCATCAGCGTCCCCGCCAGCACGCCGCGGCAAATCTCCGCCTCGGTCTGGTCCAGTTCCAACGAGTAGATGCCCGGCAGATCGATCAGTTCGACAACGCTCTCGCCCGAGTGCAGCACGCCGACGCGTGCCTCCTGCGTCGTGCCCGGAAAGTTGCCGGTCTTGTGTTTCAGCCCGCTCAGGCGATTAAAGAGCGTGGTCTTGCCCGTGTTGGGATTGCCCACCAGCGCCACGCGACGAGAACCGCTCGGCACCGCCGGCGCAGGACCTTCGTCACAGCGCGGGCAATCGACCGAGATGGACTGCGGCGTGGTCATGCGCTTCGGCAGAGTTCAGGTCTTCACGCTCGTGGCGTACATGATGACGATCGGCAGCAGGATCAGACACGCGACGAACACGCTGATCTGGGGCGGCACGCCCGGGATCGCCACCGTCGCGCCGAGCACCCCGCCGAGGATTGCCGTGATCGCCACCGGTGCGCCCTTGAGCGACTGCACCAGCATGTTGGTCGGCTCGCGGCGCAGGAAGAACGGCATGCACACCGCCAGCGCGAGCATGTTGCTCGTCATGCTGGCGATACGACCCCAGCGAATCCGCTGCAGTTCCTCTGCACGGCGGAGCGATTGCCCGCTCGCCTGGCCGCTGTTCAGGCCCGGACGCGACAGCATCTGCCCGATCTGCGACCAGCTCAGGCTCTGGCGATAGTTCTCAAAGCGGCGCACCCGCATCGCGTCGACATCCAGATCCGTCGCGATGCTCGCGACGGCCTCAACCGGCGCACTCTGGTCGCGCCGCGAGCGTGCCACGCCCTCGCGCAGTTGCCACGCGCCGTCCTTCCACTGCGCTTCGGGGGCGTCGATCGCGCGCAGTGCCAGCCCCTCGCGATCGCGCTCGATGATGTGGACTTCGCGCATCACGCCCGCGTCCGCGTCGAAGGTGTGCGCGTACCACAGACGGCCCATGCCGTCGGCGCCCAGCTTGATCATCGTCTTGCCCAGTTCGCGCTTGCCGATGTCGTCGTGCTCGCGCACCAGCAGCGGCCCGAGCCGCGGGATGACCAGTTCCTGGTTGAGTGCCTGCAGCCCCGTCAGCGCGAGCGCCACGATGACGATGGGTCGGGCGACGCGATAGAGGCTCAGCCCGCTCGAGAGCACCGCCGTGAGCTCGCGATTGCGTACAAGCTGGGCGCACGTGAAGCCCATGCCGCCCACGAGCACGAGGCCGAGCATGTAGTTGAAGAGCTGCAGAAGCTTGGGCCACCAGAAGTCAAAGACTGCAAACACGGTGACGAGGCCGATGCGGAACCACGAGCCTTGCTGGTCGCCGTCCTTGGCCAGTTCGCGTGCCGCCGTGACGAACTTGCCGAAGTTGATCGAGACGTCGATGCCCACGACAAAGCAGAACAGCACCACCAGCAGCACGGCGGTGTTGATGAGGTACTGACGGGCGATGTAGCGGTCGAGCAGGGTCATGGGGCGGGGCGACTGAAGCCAGGCAGGGCGAGGACCAGACAGAGCGTAGGAATCAGACAGCGTGACGAGCGTTCGATCGCGACGCGAGCGCAAACAGCCCGCGGGCGGCGGCATAGGCCAGGAGCGCGCCCACGCAGACATCGCTCGTGAAGTGTGCCCCGGTGCCGACGCGCGTGATCGCGCACCCGATCGCCAGCGGCAGGGCGACCCACACGCTTCGCGGCCAGAGCAGCATGAGCATGAACGCCGCGCCGAACGCGACGCCCGCGTGGCTGGACGCGAGGCCGAGGTTGGTCGGGTTCGTAAAGCCGCTGAATACCCCGCGCCAGATGTACTCGCCCGACGCGCCGGGCCGCTCGCGCGCGGCAATCAACTTGAGCAGTTCCGCCAGCCCGCCGCCCAATGCGGCACTGAGCGCAACCAGCCACATACGCCACGCGCCGCGATGACCGAAGCGCACCGCAAAGAGCGCTCCCGAAACGATGATCCACGTCGGTACATAGCCCACCGAGCGGAGCATCTGCACCACGTCGCGCTTCTCGAAGGCGACCTTCGCCGCCTCGTCCGCCGGATGCCACGCGGACCAGATGGTGTGATCGAGCGCGAAGCCCAGGCCGCACGCGATCAGCAGCACGATCCACACGACGCGAGATGCGTGTGAAGATCGCGGGCGGGTCGACGTCGGTGTCGTGCGCGAGCGCTCTGGGTTCATGGCGTCGCTCCGGCGGCGAAGCCGCGATAGCCATAGCCAACAAAAACCTCGCGCCCGCGCTTGCGATCGCCGCTCAATTTCGGTGCGGGCTCAACGCGCTCAAACGCGGCCTGCCACTGTCCCAGCGTGGCGCCGACGAGCAGCGCGGCACGACCGTGCAGTGATGGGTCGTTGATGTTGGTGTTCAGCGGGTCGCTCCGGCGCCACATGTCGTACTGGGTCTTGCGTCCGCCCGTCTGCGAGCTGGCGGAATAGACCACCGGATGCCCGGGCAGGTAGAACGCGAGCTGGCTGGCCGTGCCATAAAGCTGCGTCATGACGAATGGGTCGTTGCCTTGGGCCCGGAGTTCCGCGAGACGGGCCTGCGCGTCGGCGGCCATCTCACGCGCGCCGCTGATCCGCGTCATGGGCACCTTCGGCCCGATCAGCGGCAGCCGCGAAATCGGATACAGCAGCGCGATCACAAGCATGACCGCGACGCCCACGCCGATCGTCCAGTGCCACGCGATCTGGCCCGCACTCTCGGGGCTGCGCCGGAAGATGCCCGCCTTCGGGCGCTGCGCGGCGGGCAACGCAAGCCACGCGGCACGCCGCCGGCCCAGTTCATCCATCGCGTCACTCGCGCCCCAGCCCGCAAGCCCGCACAGCGTGACAAACGACGCGACCGCCCAGTTCGCCTCGGCTTCGGCGATGAACGTCACGCCGATGTAGAAGACCATCAGCGGCAGCGCGATCGCGAGCATGTACATGCGCCCCGGCTGCACGCGCGTCAGCCGCGTCCCGTCTGCGTCGCGACGACGCCACGCGTCGATCACCAGCGCAAGCGCCGGGCCGAGCATCAGCACCTGAAGCCCGACAAACTCCAGCGTCCACAGCGGCGAATAGTGCCAGCCCTTGGCGTCGCCTTGCACCACCGGCATGTCGCCGCCCTTGACGCCCAAGTGCCCGAGCAGGTGATGCACCGTCGGCCAGCCATTCTGCGCGTTCCAGATCACGATCGGCAGCAGGCCCAAAAGCGCCACCAGCGTGCCCATCACGATGTACGGCGTGCGAAACGCACGCCTCTCCCCGGAGAGCAGGGGTTGGGGATGGGTCTGTGAAGCGAGTGTCGCGACGGTTGTCGTGCGCGCAGCCGCGTCTGCCTGCGAACCCACGCGGATCGCGCCCTTCGCGCTCCGCGCGGCCCGCGGCGTCAGAAACGCCGCCAACACCAGTCCGGGCACAAACAGCAACATCGTGTACTTGAAGATCACGCCCAGCCCGATCGCCGCGCCCATCCACACCCACGCCGGGCGATCGTTCATGCACAGCGCGCGATACCCCGCCCACGCCGCCGCCGCCCAGCACGCCGAATACGGCATGTCGATCGTCATCAGCAGGCTCGTTACGACAAACGCCGGACACAAAATGAAGCACGCCGCGGCATACACCCCGGCCCGAGCACTCCGCGTCGCGTCGCGCACAAGGCCAGCAACGCACAGCGCGCCGAGGGCGGCAGAGATCGCTGCGGGCGCGCGCACACTGAACTCGCTCAGGCCCAAGGTGTGCGTCGACAGCCAGATCGCCCACGCAACACCCGGCCCCTTGCTGTAGTACGACCAGTCGAGGCGACGACTCCACTCCCAGTAGTGGGCTTCGTCTTCAATCAGCGGATACGGGCACAGCCACGCGAGATAGATGAGCTTGAGCGCAAGCACGCCCAGCACCAGCGCGAGGGTCGAACGCCACGGCATGCGATGAACCTGCGCCGGTTGGACCTGCACCTGCGGCTCGCTCTGGACCGACGCGTGGTTCATGTCTGGGCAGTACGTTCGTGGGAGAGTTTGCAGTCGGGCTTCGCGGAGGTTGGGGAACGCGTGTGCGCGAGCGGCGGCGTGTCAGTGCTTCCGCACGCTCCAGAATGCGGCAACGGTGTACAGAGCCAGGATGCCCACGCCGCCCCACAGCAGCACCAAGCCCCACGGGCCATAGCGGTGCGTGGTCTGCTGCCCGCCGGCGATGGTGATGACGCTGACGAGCGCGGGGAAGAAACTCCAGAGATACACCGTCAGCGGCATCTGCTTGCTGAGGCGCAGTGCCGTGATCGCGCCCGTCAGCACCATCACCGCACATGACACCGCCATCGCAAGCCGCTCGTGCTGCTTGCTCAAGACTTCGTTGCGCAGGTCGGCGAGCTGCTTGCGCAGTTCATCGATCATCCATGAGTTCGTGCCTGCGGCCGTCACGCGATCCATCAGTTCCGGCGTCGAGAGATCAAGCCACGCCGTGTCCGATTGCTCGCTGGAGGCGAGTGACTTGAGGTCGAAGCGCTCGCGGACGCTGCCGCCGCCCAGTTCGCCGTCGCGCCCGCCGCTGGCGCGCACCTGCGAGAGTTGCAGGGCAAAGCGCGTCACGCCCTCGGCGAGTTCGGCGTCAGGGTCGCTCACGAGCATCGCCGTCCGGGCGGCGAGACGGACCGAGCCGCCGCTGCCCACGCCGCCGCCGCTGCGTGTGACGATCACTTCTTCCTCGCCCTGCGCAGGCAGGATCGGCCACGCCATCAGCTTTCCGACGTTGGTGGCGGCACCCAGCGAGCCGGCACGCACCTCGACCCGCCGCGCGTCCAAATCGATGAACTCCAGCGACTTGCCCGCACCAAGTTTGGCGCTCAGTCGCGTCACCATCGCCGCTCGGCTTTGCTCCATCGCGATCTGGCGACGCAGCGCGTCGATCCAGTTGATCCGTTCAGGATGCGGCCCCAGTTCACGCAGTTCGCCGCCGCTGAGATACTTCGGGTCGTCCTTGAACGCGTTGGGCACTGTCCAAGGCTCAAGCGTGTACGCCTCTTGCTGGGTCGCAAGGAACTTGCCGACCTCGTTGGCGACCACGTTTTCCAACCGCATGTACACCCGCGCGACCGGGGCGTTGTCGCTGCCGCTCTGCGCGTTGCCCGTGGCCGCCGCGCCGGGCACCACCCACACGGTCGCCTTCTGTGCCGTGCCTTCCTTGATGACGCGTCCCGCGGCGTCGAGCTCGATCATTGCGGGCTTGAAGAGCACGAGCTCATCCGACGCGCCGCTCGCCGGGTCGGGTCGACGCTGGATGGCCTTGTCGGCATAGATCTGCCGCGGCCCGACGTCGATCGAGTCGCCCGCCTCAATCGAACGCATCAGCAGTCGCGCGATGTTCTGCGTGACCAGTTCCGCCGCCGAGCGCAGGAACCAAGGGATCACCCGGTCGTTGAGCGCGCCCAGCGCCAGCGCAAGGACCAGGCCGGTGATGATCGCGGGCGTCAGGACGTTGCGATGGCTCACGCCGCTGGCCGCCGCCGCCGTCACCTCGTTGTCCGTCGCCAGGCGGTGGTACGTGAGCGTCGCGGCAAAGCAGCCAGCAAAGGGCAGTGCATAGGCGAGCATCGGGGGAATCAGGAACCCGATGAACTTCACCACGTCCGTGGGCTGCAACTTGCCGTCGGCCAAGGGCTTGATCGACCCGGCAAAGGCGAGCACGAGCACCAGAATGCCGACGGAAAGCAGGAGTAGGCGCCAGAGTTCCCCCAGCACCGAACGCCACATTGTGACTGGCAGTCCCTTCGCCATGCGCGGCAGGATCATACGACCGCCGCCCGGACCGGCCCGGGAGGGGGCTGCAAAGGGTCTCAAGGCCCTCCCGAGGCACGATTCTGCGACCCAGTCTCAAGATCTCCCGCCGCGGCATAGACTCCGCCGATGGCCGAGTCGTGTTCCAATACAGACTGCTGCCGGGCAGAATCCGGCGGGCCGGTGGCGCTGGTCGCCTCCGTGGGGCCCGGTGCCGCCGAGGGGGTGGCTCTCACCGCGCTGGCCGCCGGTCAGGTGGGCACGGTCCTGCGCACCAGCCTCGATCCCGGCGATGCCGCGCTGCTGCGGGCCATGGGGCTCCGCCCGGCGTCGCGCGTGCGTCTGTGTCGGGCAGGCGAGCCGTGCGTCATCGAAGTGCTCGTCGGCTCCGCGGCATGCGCCTGTGCCTCGCGGATCGGCATGGCCCGAGCCTTGGCCGCCCAGGTCGTCGTGCGAGTGTGAACGCCGAATCGCGCCGCCGAGCCTGCTACCGCCCGCGCGTCATGGAGAACGCCGCCGCCAGCGCGCCGGGGCGTTCCTGATTTCGTGCACGCTCCGAGTCAAACGTCAGCGGCAGGATCAGGCTGAACATCGAGCCGCGGCCAATCTCGCTCACAACTTGGATCTCCCCTTGCAGCACGCTCGCGAGTTCCTTGCTGATCGCAAGTCCCAGGCCCGTGCCCGCGTGTTCGCGCGTGTGCCCGCCGCTGATCTGGTGGAACTTCTCGAAGATCTTGGTCTGCTCGTCGGGCGGAATGCCCGGGCCGCTGTCGATCACGCTGATGCGGATGCGCTCGTCGGGCGTGCCCGGGCCGCTCATCGACAGTTTCTCGGCACGCAGCGTCACCAGCGGCACACGCACGATGCGCGACGCCGTGTCCGTCGCAGAGATCGATGCCGCACTATCCGCGCCCGGCGTCGCCGCGGCAGCCGGCGTGAACTTTACGGCATTGGACAGGAAGTTGAACACGATCTGCTGCAGTTTCTTCTGATCCGTCTCGATCAGTGGCAGGTCGTCGGGCATCTCCATCTTGATCTGGATGCCCTTCTTATCCGCCAGCGGGAAGATCAGACCCGCCAGAGCCTCACACGACGGCTTGACCGCCACCTTCTCGATCCGCAGATCAACCTTGCCCGCTTCGATCTTGGCCATCTCCAGCAGGCTGTTGATCATGTCCAGCAGGTTGCGAGCCGCATTGAGGATGTTCTCCAGATACCGGATGCGCTTCTGCAGGCGCGTCGAGTCGTCCCCCGCCGCCGCCTCCGCCTGCGCGATCTCCAGCAAGAGGTCACAGAACCCGATGATCGAGTTCAGCGGCGTGCGCAGTTCGTGGCTCACGCTCGCGACGAACTCGCCCTTCATGAGGGCGGCCTCGAACAGCGCGCTGTTGCTCGCCTGCAGTTCGTTCATGCGCAGATCAAGTGCCGCATTGATCGATCGGAGCTGCGTCTGCACCAGCTCCAGATCCGTCAGCATCATGTTGAACGTCTGCGCAAGCTCCTCAAACTCATCGCCGGTGGTGATGTCCGAGCGGATCGTCAGGTCGCCCTGCCTCACCTTCTCGGCGGTGTCGCGCAGCAGACGCACCGGGCTGAGGATGATGCGATGCGTGATCTGATAGAACACCAAGATTGCCAGCGCGAGCACAAACACCGCCGCCACCGCAAGGTACGCCGAGTTGATCAGCAGCAGGCTCGTCGCCTGCACGCTGCGGCGTTCCAGCAGCACGATCGCGCTCAGCCGCTTGCCGTCACCCTCGCCGACGCGCTCAGCCTTGGCATAGCGGTACTCGCGGCTGCTGCCGCGCCAGCGAGCCTCCGCCATCTCGCTGCTCGTTTCGTTGTCAGTGAACTCGCTCAGCGCTCGCGCAAGAAAGCGATCGTCGTTCGTCTCGCGGCGAACCTGCTCAATCGGGATGCGACGCGCAAGCACACCCGCGAACTCCGCCGGAGCCTTGGGGTCCGGCCCCGGCCGCTTGGTCTCGGGCAGCAGGTTGGGGCCAGGGCGGACCTTGGCGGGCGTGGGCAGCGCGAGCGGACCCGGGTCGCCGCGGGCCTCGCTCACGGCGTCCTTCACCTGCCGCTCGGCCGCGATCCATGAACTGAGCATCTGCCGCGACAGGTCGTGCTGGGCCTGATCGACCAGCGCGTTCATCCGGAACCACGGCGCAGTGAGGGCCGCGACGACGATCAAGACGACCGCGCCGCCGAAGAGCAGCAAGCACTTGTTGGCGAGCGAGATGCCGCGGAACATGGGGGGAGTCTATCGGTGTGGGGTGGGGTACGGGCGGCTCGCCCGCGGCGTGCGGAACTCGCTTGGGCCCATCAACTTAGGCCGCGCGTCTACTATTCCGGCCCATGTCGCAGCGCACCGTCTATCTCGAAACCTTCGGCTGCCAGATGAACGAACTGGACAGCGAGCTCGTCGCGGGGCAGTTGCGTGCCCTGGGCTATCGCTTCACGCCGACGCCCGCCGCCGCCGACGTGGTGCTCTTCAACACCTGTTCGGTCCGCGAGCGTGCCGAGCAGAAGGTGTGGAGCCGCCTGGGCGAACTGCAACTCCGCAAGAAGGAAGACCCCGGGCTGGTCGTCGGTGTCTTGGGTTGCATGGCCGAGCGCGACGGCGTCGATCTCGTCCGGCGCATGCCCGTCGTCGACGTGCTCGTCGGCCCCGGCGAACTCGACAAACTCCCCGGCCTGCTCGACAACGCCGTCCGCACGCGCGAATCACTCATCAGCGACGAAGAAGCCGTCGCCAGCGGCAAGGCCGCCGCCAAGAGCGCACGACAGGTCGCGCTGCAGGGCAACACCTCACGCCGCAGCGCGACACTCGCGGCGGCACAGGACTCGCTCGAACTGCTCGACCTCTCGCGCAGCGTCTCGCCCATCGACGAGGACGAACACGCCAGCAAGCGTTCTGCCTACGTCCGCATCACGCGCGGCTGCAACAAGTTCTGCACCTACTGCGTCGTGCCCTTCACGCGCGGCGCCGAGATCCACCGCCCGCCGGACCACATCGTCGATGAGTGCAAGCGCCTCGCCGACGCAGGCGTCATCGAGATCACGCTCCTCGGCCAGACCGTCAACCACTATCGCTTTGAACACGGCGCGGCGGTATCCGTCGACGGCATCGTGCAGCCCCAGAAGGGCCGCGCATTCGCGGGCGGCCATCGCCGCGACCCACTCGCAGGTCAGAACGTCACGACCTTCGCTGATCTCTTGCGCCGCATCCATGACGAAGTGCCGAGCATCAAGCGGCTGCGCTTCGTGACCAGCTATCCGCGCGACTTCGGCGATGATGTGCTGGAGGTGATCCGCGATCATCCGCGCATCTGCCGTTATCTGCATGTGCCGGCACAATCCGGCAGCGATCGCATGCTGCAGATGATGAATCGCGGCTACACCGTCGGCGAGTACCTCGAGTTCCTCGATCGATGTCGGCACTATCTCGATCAGCCCGAGATCGGCCGCCCGCTCATGCTCTCGGGCGACTTCATCGTCGGCTTCCCGACGGAGACGGACGAAGACTTCGAAGCCACGATCAGCCTGCTGCACAGGGCGCGATACAAGAATTCGTTCATCTTCAAGTACTCGCCGCGCCCCGGCACCATCGCCTTCGACAAACTCGCGGACGACGTGCCCGAAGCGACGAAGCGGCTCCGGAACAACCTGCTCCTCGCCGAGCAGAACAAGATCAGCGACGAGATCAGCACGGCACAGATCGGCCGCGAGTTTGAAGTCCTGATCGAGGGCCTCTCGCGCAAAGAAGAGAAGCGACGCAAGCGCCAGCCGGCCGCGGCTCCGGGGCTTGTGTCCCTGACCGTCGGCGGACGCGACGCGACCGAACCCGCCGCCGAATCTACCGGCGACGCCTGCGGCAGCGATGACCACGACTGCGGCTGTTCGACCAAAGTACACGTGCAGAGCGACAGCGATGCACCAGTGCAGCTCTCGGCACGCACCGACGCAGACCTGATCGTGTTCATGGATGCCCCCGCGGGACGCGATCCGCAGTCGTTCGTCGGAACACTGCAGCGCGTTCGCATCAACGCCGCGAACAACCTGTCGCTGCACGGCGTGATGATCTAGGCACCGAGGCTTACGCGTTCTCGCCCAGGAGCGCTCGCAACTGAGCGGCGAGCGCAGGAATGTGCGTCGTTGCGACCCGCCAGATCAGCGGCGGATCGACCTCGCCATACTCATGCGCGAGAATGTGACGCTGCGCGATGATGGGACGCCAGGGAATGTGCGTGTTCGCATTCTTGAACGTCTCGCTCACGCCGCGTGCCGCCTCGCCGACGATCTCGAGCTGGCGTTCGACCGCTGAGCGAAAGTAGTCGTCGGATTGGAACTCCACGAGCGACCGATCAGCGACGAAGCGAGCGATGCGATCGCACGCGTCAAGCATGTCAAGAGGACGTGCTGCGTCGTCCTGCTTAGGCCGCATACAGCACCACGCGATCAGCGAGAATGGACGCGGCACGATGGCGATTCTTGAGAATGCCCTCGGAGAGCAGATCGACACGACGACCGAAGATCGCCTCGAGTTCGTCGGTCATCTGCGGCCAGTCCCACGTCGATGTGACGCTCTCGGCACGGAACTTGACGAGGATGTCAACGTCACTGGTGGGTGTCGCCGCGTTGCGCGCGGAGGAGCCGAAGAGCCACAGTTCCGCAACACCCCAGCGGCGGCAAAAGTCCGCGATTGGCTTTGAGAGCGACGGCGCGACCATGGCAGCATTGTATCGAGCGGGGGCCGGGGCAAGAAGCCCAAGTTCTCGCGTACCCGGCTTACTGATCGATCATCTGCACGAAGTTCGTCCCCTCGCCGCCCGAGATCGCGTTGATCTCGCGCGTCAGCAGCGGCGCTTCGCGGTTGTAGTTGATCCAGTGGGCCGTCAGTGCCCCCAGCACCAGCGCGCACACCCATGCGCCGACCTCTCCGCCGCGGGTGTGGCGGATGAAATAAAGGATGCCCGTCCCGAGCAGGACGGTCGCGAGCTTCCACGCGATGAGTTCAACGGCGGTGCCGCCGTGCATCATCGCCCGGGCCAGCGGATTGAGCTCAATCATCCCGACGCTCGTGGCGTACGTCAGCGTCATCACCAGGTCGGCGATGCTCATGGCAAGCACGGCAACCAGCAAAACCACCACCCGAGGGCGGCGGGAGCGACTCCATACCCCGGCGTAGTACGCCAGGCGTTGTTTCGCCTCCGCCGTGGCAACGTGCGGCGTGTGCATCGCAAGGGGCGATCGGCCCAACGCCGGGCCGGGTTGAGCCAAGCCACCCAAAGAAGCGACCGATCAGAGGAAAAGGTGCGATAGACTGGCGAACCGGCGGCAGAGGCGGAACGCATAAAGAGTTATCACGACCTGGGCCGCACGCGGTGACGTAAGAAGGACCGAGGCCCAAAGCACGGTTCAGGCAGAACTCCTCGGGCGCGGGTTTGGAGCAGTTTCTGATGCGATCGCGGCCGGATGACATCAATCGATTTGCTCCACGCAGGTGCCCGCCCGCACACCAACTCGCGCGCTGCGCTGGCGTCGCGCTGGCGATCAGCATCGCGGCGATCCCATTGTCTCCCTTCTCCGCCAGCGCCCAGCTCGCGCCGCTCTACACCGACGACTCGATCAATGCCGCCGAGGCCCTGACGCGCCTCAATGAGCTTGCCGCATCCGGAAACGTCGGCGAGGCCTCGCGCGTCGCCCAGTCGCTGCTCACCGACGAGGGCGATCGCGTCATCGAGATGCCCGGCGACACCAACCTCTTCGGCAGCGTGCGGGCACGCGTGCACGACGCCCTGCGCTCGCGCCCGTCGCTGCTGCGCCGATATCGCGACGACGAGCAGCCCGAGGCGGCCCGTCTCGTGCAGGCGGACCAGTTGCAGGCCGCCGAGCAGACGCGATCGATGACGCGGGCCGGGCTTGATGCCGCGCTGCGACTGGTTCGCCGACGGCTCGATGCAGGCAGCTTCGACGCCGCATGGCTCACACTGCGACCCTTGCAGCAACATCCGGATCTCGCGGGCGTCGAGGGCGGCGCGGGCGAGGCGATCGCCGTGGACGCCGCGGCTCTCAAGGACGCGGCCCACCTCGCGATTGAACTCAGCCGCTATCTGGCGCGCGATGAGGTCAAGGCCCTCGCGTCGTCGTGGGCAAGCCGCGCCAATGTCGAGGCCGAACTGGCCGCCGCCACGCCCATCGCCCCGCCGGCACGCGCAAGCGTCCGCGGCATCACCCCGATGGACCCGCAGGGCGAGGTTGACGCCGCCAAGGTGCCCGGCACACCCCTCGCCTGGTTTGTCACCACACCAGCCCGCGGCGGCGACAACGTCAGTGAAGACGACGTCCGATTCGGCGGCGACGCCCCCGATCGTGCGCTCGCCGACGCGTGGATCATGCCCACCATCGCCGGCGATTCCATCGTCGTCAACGACGGCATGCAGATCAGCGCGTGGGACCGCTACACGCTCATGCCCATCTGGACGCTCCGCCCACCCGCGCCGCTCGCGCGTGCCGCGGGCTCCGACATGCGCGATGAGCAGATCGTGCAGACGCGCCTCATCGAAGACGTCAACACCGTGGCGATCGAAGGCAACGTTGGCGTCGGTGTGACGGGATACGCGATCACCACACGCCGCATGGGCGACCCGCGCGTCCACGCCTTCGATGTCGCCACCGGCAAGCCCCTCTGGTCGCAGAACGTCACATGGCTTGATCGCCAGCTCTCCGACGGCGGAACGATCCGCGGCCCGGCGGTCATCAGCGATGGCACTGTGATCGTCACCGTCCGCAAGAACTCCAACGCACGCCGCGTGACCAGCCTCTACGCCGCCGGGCTTGATCTGTACTCCGGCGAACTCAAGTGGCTGAGACTCGTCGGCTCGGTGGGCATGCTCGCCTACGCCCAGTCTTTCCGCGCGACGGACGCGGCGATCGTGCACGACGGCCTCGTCTATCGCTCCGACGCGCTCGGCGTCGTGTTTGCGATCGAGGCCGCGACCGGACGCGTCGCGTGGGTCAAGCGACTGACCCCGCCGCCCGACGGCACGCAGACCCGCGTTAGCAACCCCATCGCGCAGCCCTGGGCGTGCGCGACACCCGTGCTCGACGGCGGCACGCTTCTCGTCATTGATCCAACCACGCGTGACATCCTCCGTATCGACGCCACCACCGGCGCGACGCTCGCGACCATCCCCGCCGCCGCCAGCGGCAACGCACGCTACTTGGTGCGCACGCGCGACTGGCTCGCCTGCGTCAGCGAAACCAAAGCGACATTCCTGCCCATCGCCACGCTGGACACCAACCACGCCGTACGCATCGAGATTGAAACACTCGGCCGCGTCACAACCAGCGGCACGCGCTTCGCCATGCCGATCCGCGCGGGCGTGGCGCTGGTCGATCCGGCCAACATCAACGCCATCACCACGCTCGCGCTGCAGTCGACCGGCAACGTACTTCTCGACGAGGGCCACGCGATCGTCGCCGACGCGACGCGCGTGCAGAGCTATCTGACATGGGATCTGGCGCGAACGCTGCTTCAGAAGCAGGCGACCGCACGCCCCGGCGAGCCGCAGCCCGTGCTGACGCTTGCCGAGCTCGCTTATCGCGCGGGCAAGCCCGAGCAGGTCGCCGCAGCCGCCGATCGCGTGCTGGATATCGCCGACCAGGCCAGCGACCCCGCGGCGGGCGCGAACGCGCGGCGGCAGCTCTTCGCACTCCTCTGGAACATCCTTGAGGCCGGACGCGAGAAGTTTGATCTGGGCATCGATGCCGCGCCCGCAGTCCGGCCTGAGAACGCCGGTGACAAGGAAGCCCAGGCAGAGACCAGCAGTCAGCGCCCACCTGAAAGCGCGATGAGCGCACTCACGCTCCCGCTGTTGGATGACATCGCGACGCGACTTGGTCGGGCGGCAGAGACACCCACCCAGCGTGCATGCCACGCGCTCGCCACCGGCTGGATCAGCAGCGCCCGCGCCACCAAGGCCGCAGACGTCGCCCGCGCGGTTGAGGCCTATCAGTCGATTCTCGGCGATGACGCCGTGCGCAGCGCCTCGGCAGGCGCGATCTCGGCCGCTGGTCCCTCCGGCGAAGTGGCCCGCGACCGCCTCGTCGCGCTCATCGGTCGCTGGGGCATCGGCGTGTACGCGTCCTTCTCCGCACAGGCCCAGCGCGAGCTTTCGCAGCTCGGCCCCACGGCCGGGGCGAAGGAGATCGAGGCGATCGCCCGCCGATATCCCTGCGCGCTGGGCGTTCCACGCGCGTGGGCCAACGCCGCGGACATTCGCCTCAAGGCTGGCGACGCAACGCGTGCCAGTGCTGATCTGGCCGCGGGCGTGGATGCCGCACGACGACTCGCGTCGTGGGGCGTTGCCGATGCCGGCGCGACCAGCCAGGAGCTCGCGCGATCGCTCTTCGCCCTCCTCGCCAAGAGCGGCCGCGAGGGCCACGCCCTGCGCCTCGCGCGCGAGTTTCCCGCCGCGGCAGGCGCGGCCGACCTCACCGCGTTGCGTTCGTCGCTTGGCACCCTCAATCGTCGTGCCCGCATCGGGCGCGTCGCTGGCAGCGAATCCGGAGCCTCGCGCATCCTCGCCGGTTGGACCATCGATGAACCCATCATCATCGACGGCCCCGGACACGCCACAGACCAGGCCCCGCTCATCAATCTCACCGAGCAGGCGATGGCTGTCTTCGCGCCGCGCATCGAAGACGGCAGGCTCAAGCCGCTCTGGCAGCGCACCTTTGATCGCGCACGCCAACCCAAGTTCGTCCGCATCGACTGGGACGCCGCATACGTCTTCTGGCCCGCAAGCCGCGGCGGAAGCGTCGAGCGCATCAACACCGACGGCACATCCGCGTGGCGCACGCCCGAAATGCGCGAACTCTTCAAGACCCAGCCGCAGGACCCCGAGAACCCCAACACCTTCGAGACGCTCTCCGGCCGCGTCAAGACCACCGACCTTCTGATCGCCATGGACGAGCAGTCGCTCTGCGTGATCGAACGCAGCGGACGCATGGGACGGTTCGATCTCGCCACGGGTGCCATCATGTGGTCCGGGCGACTTCCGCTCAGCCGCGTCTATGACGCCGTGCTCGTCGGTGGCACGCTCCTCGCCGCGGGCACCAGCGAAGACACGCCGCGCGGCACGAACCCCGAGCAGCCGCTGCTCTGCGCTCTGTCCAAGGAAGGCGGCGAGCCGCGCGTCTTCGACGTGCTCGCCAAGGAGAGCAAGGGCCCCGGCGTGCGCTGGCTGCGCGCCGCCAAGGACGCCGTCGTTGTCGGGTTTGAAGAGGGCGTCGCGATGGTCAGCGTCAGTGACGGCGTGCTCCGCTGGGGCGTGGTCCGCTCGGCCCTGCAGCGCACCGCCGACTGCCGCGTCATCGGCGATCGCATCTTTCTGGTCGATCAGGAACGCTCCTTGCAACTCATCGACGCCGCCACCGGCGCCCTCGCCGAAGATCGCATCGAGGATCGTGGCCGGCTCCGCGACGACGGCGTGCCCGCGCGACTCGCGGTGGTGAACGACCACCTGCTCATCGTCGGTTCACGCGGCGTCGTCGTACTCAGCAAGGACGGCATCGTCGTCGGCGAAGACTCGACCGACGAACGCACCATCGTCGGCACGCCCATCGTCGGTGAGAACGCCGTGGCGTTCGTCGGCGGCGAAGTCCCGCCCACGCAGTCGGCGAGCGCCAAGGACGCCGTCGGACTCCGCGTGGTCGCCACCCCCTCCGGGCGGATGCTGCAATCCACCGCACTGCTCGTGCCGCGTCTGCCCTCGGCGGTTTGGGCGATTGATGACAAACTTCTGGTGACCAGTGGCCAGGCAACCATCGTGCTCGACGCCGCGCCGTGAGTGGGCCGATCCGTCGACGCGCGCTTATCGCGGTGCGGCAGTTGCCGAATCGCTCTTGCGCGTCGCCTTCCAGTTGAGTTCGAAGTTGCGTGCGAGTGATTGCACGCGCCCGAGAAGCGTGCCATCAGGCATCGTTGCGCCCAGCCAGTAATACGGCCCGCCCGACTCGCCCGAAGTGTCGCTCACCATGCAGAACGCGATGGTCTGTCCGCGCTCGTCGGGAATGACCCACCACAGACCATTGTCAAACGTCGAGCCGTCGTACACACTGCCCGTGAAGCCATGCGTGCGCTTCGCGCCGCTCGACGCGGGCGTGATCACCATCTCCTTGATGTACGACCCGTCTTGCGCAGGCGAGAGATCCATCGCCCACGCACCCGCATGTGCCCCAAGCGACGGTTCGGCCGCGGCATCCGCGACGCGATCGTGATGCGACGCGCACCCGCCGAGAGACGCAAGTGACAGGGCGACAGCACCAACGCGAAGAGGCTTCATCATGGGTCTGCTTTCGTGTGCCGCGAAGCGTTGGATGCGGCGCGACAAACGTCGCGCGATGGTTACGATGCCTGCATGCTGAGCCGCCGCGGTTCCAACGCGCTGTTTCTCGTCCTGCTCTGCCTCGTGCTCTCCGGCGTGATCGCGCTGGCAGTCACCATCAGCGCATCGGGACTCACCAGCGGCCTGACCTGGCGATGGACCCGCGCGTGGGCCGTCGGCATGCTCGTCGCCACGCCCACGGCATTCCTTCTCGTTCCCGCCCTACGCCGATTCTGCGACCGCCTCTCCCGATGATCAACCGGCCACTGAGTTCCGCGTCTGTGAGAAACGCAGTGCTCTCGGCGCGCTTGTCTTGACGCCCCCTCACAGAGGGAGCGGGTCGGGGGTGGGTGCGAGATGCTGAAGTGACGTGCTCGACGCACTGCGTCGCGCACGTTGCAATCGAGCGCGCAAGAGCAAAAACAAATACCCTCCCTGGTCGGGAGGGGTGTCACGATGCGACCAACGGGTTCGCGCCGACTTGCGTGCGCTCAGCCGTTCTTGCGATACCACTCGATCGTGCGCTTCAGGCCTTCTTCAAAGCCCATCTGCGCACGCCAGTTGAGCAGCTTCGCCGCACGCTCGGTGTCCAGGCAGCGACGCGGCTGGCCGTCGGGCTTGGTCGCGTCCCACGTGATCCCACCCTTGAAGCCCGTGAGCTTCACGATGAGTTCAACGAGGTCCTTGATCTTGATCTCCGAGCCATTGCCCAGGTTGATCGGCGTCGGCTCGTCCATCATCTCCGTCGCGCGGATGATGCCCTCGGCCGCATCATCGACATACAGGAACTCGCGGCTCGCCGAGCCGGTGCCCCAGCACACGATCTCCTTGTCGCCGCGATTCGCCGCCTCCACGCACTTGCGAATCAGCGCGGGGATCACGTGGCTCGAGTTGAGGTCGAAGTTGTCAAACGGCCCGTACAGGTTCACCGGCAGCACATACGACGAGCGGAACTTGTACTGCAGCATGTACGCGTCCAGCATCTGCCACGCCGCCTTCTTCGCGACGCCGTACGGCGCGTTCGTCACCTCCGGATACCCGTTCCACAGGTTCTCTTCCTTGAACGGCACGGGCGTGAGGTTTGGATAGGCACAGATCGTTCCGACCTGGACAAACTTGCCGCCGCGCTCGTGCAGGCCATCAAGGCGCCCCTGCTCGATCAGGTGCAGCGCCATCGCCATGTTGGCGAAGAAGTAGCGGCCCGGGTTCAGGCGGTTGGCGCCGATGCCACCGACCTCCGCGGCCAGGTGAATCACCACATCGGCCTTGTTCGCGCCGAACGCGCCGCGATACAGCCGCGCGACGTCGACTTCCTTGGTCAGGTCAAAGTCCTTGCGGCGCGGGACGAAGATGTCCGTCACGCCGCGGGCCTTGAGGCGATCGACCACGTGGCGACCCAAGAAACCGGCGCCGCCGGTGACGATGACACGCTTGCCTTTGAGGTCGAGGGTCGACATGGGGTGTTCCTTGCTGGGCCGAGGGGGATGTTTGGTTAAAGAAAGAGGCGTGTTGTGATTTTGGAAGACATCTGGGGAAAACACTGACTGCTGGCATCTGCATCTCGCCGATACTGGGGCGACCGGATGCGATCCGGGGCCATTATCGGCAGGACGCCAAGGGTAGTGGCGGCAGTCGTGCAGGAAAAGCAGCACTGCCGCGTTCAGCGTGCGGCATATCGCGCCATTGCGTTTCTGCGCGGCCGTGCTAGGGTTGTCGCCCCGTCCCAAACCCCGCCTCTGCGACAGCGGGGATCACGCTGGAGAGTTGATCGGCCGCATGAAGATTCTCATCCACGAGCCCGATCATGCCGGACACCGGATGACCTTCGTGCGTCACCTGATCCCCGCCTTCTCGGGGCTGGCGGACGAGCTGTACGTCAGCGTCACCGCCGCGGCTCTGAACTCGCCCGAGTACAAAACTCAGGTCGAGCCGCTCAAGGACATGTTCCGCTTCGTCGAGTCCCCGCCCGTGAGCCACGGCGGGCTGCTCGGCTTCGCCCGCTCCAAACTCAGCACGCTCTGCGGCATCGCCCGCAAGGTCAAGGCCGATCATCTGATCGTGCCCTTCGGCGATGGCCTCGTCCAGTGGACCGGCATGCTCGGTTCGACGATCTGCAACCTGCGTTGGCGCGGCGCGCACGCCGAGGCTCTCATGCTCCGCGGCGGCTACGGCTATCCCGGCCTCGGCCCCCGCGAACAGCGCAAGACCATGATCGATACCTCGCTCTCGGGGCGCAGCCCGTGGCAGGCCATCCACTACCTCGACCCGCTCTCATATGAGTACGTCGCTTCGCTCGGCACGGGGCTCTCGCGCCGCGCCCATCTGATGCCCGATCCGATCGACCCCTGGGTCAGCGTCTCCAAGGCCGAGGCACGCCGTCGCCTCGGCATCGGCGTCGAGGGACGCTACATCGGCTGCGTCGGCGCGATGACGCCGATCAAGGGCGTTGATCTGCTCATCAAGGCATTCGCCGCCGCGCGCGTCAGCTCCGGCGACCGTCTGCTGCTGGTCGGCAAGATGGATAACACCGTGCGCGGCCTTGTGCAGCACGACATGGCCGAACTCGCCAAGCGCGACCGCATCGTCGTCATCGACAGATATGTCAGCGACGAGGAACTCTCGCTCGCCGTCGATGCGATGGACGTCGTGTGTACGCCTTACCCGAATCACATCGGCTCCGCGAGCATCGTGATCCGCGGCGCGGCCGCCCATCGCCCGGTGCTGGCGCAGGCCTTCGGCTGGATGGGCATGGTCGTGCCCCGCTTTGGTCTGGGTTGGACCTGCGAGGTGCGCGACCGCGACACCTTCAGCGGCGCGATCCAGCGGGCGCTGGCAAACGCCGAGTACTACCAGTTCGGGCCGAGCGTTGAGGGCTTTGTCAACTTCCACACCGTGCCCAACTTCATCGCGCACTGGACCCGCAACGTGCGCGAGCGGCTCGGCAAGCCCATGCCCGCCGACATGGTGTCGTGGGATGATGTCATCCGAAACGAGACGAACACGCCCGCGCCGGCTCCGATCCCGTTCTCCCGCACCGGCGCGTAAACCGATCTCGCTGACTCAGCATCATCGCTCGTCCTGGGGCTTCACGCCACTGTGCCATCGTGCCATCGTGCCATGATGCCACGATGCCTCATGGCTTGATGCCTTCTTTTCATCCGAACACACTGCCGTCTCTCACGAAATCGTGAGCACGGGCCGCTTCGCCGCCTGCTTCATCTTCGCCAGCGCGATCTGCGACTCGAAGTTGCCCACAAGCCGCTCCAGCGCCGCGCTCAGCCGCTGACCGGCGGGGTCGGTGCCCGTGTAGTTCTTCGTCGGTTCGCCCGCGTCGCTGTTGGCCCGCAGGCTCATGGTGATCGGCACGGCACCCAGGAACGGCACGTTGCAGCGCTGCGCCATCATCTCCGCCCCGCCGCGCCCGAAGATGTCGTACTCCTTGCCGTCGTCGCCCACAAACGACGACATGTTCTCCACCACGCCGAGGATGTCGACACCCAGTTGCTGGAACATCCGCAGCGCGCGGATCGCGTCATCCTGGGCCACCTGCTGCGGCGTGCAGACAACCACCGCGCCCGTCAGTTTCAACGTCTGACTCATCGTCAGCGAAATGTCGCCCGTGCCCGGCGGCAGATCGATGATCAGGTAATCAAGCTCGCCCCACGCCGTCTGCTCGACCAGTTGCTTGAACGCGCCGTGCGCCATCGGCCCGCGCCAGATCAGCGGCTTGTCCGCGTCCACGAGTTTGCCGATCGTGATCGACTTGATGCCATGCACCAGGAACGGCTGCAACTTCCCGTTGAGCACCGCCTGATCAAGCGTGCCAAGCCCCAGCATCGTCGGCATCGACGGCCCATAGATGTCGCCATCCAGCAGACCCACCGCATGACCCTTGCGCGCCAAGCCCACGGCCAGATTCAGCGCGATGCTCGACTTGCCGACGCCGCCTTTGCCCGCGCCGACCGCGATCACATGCTTGACGCCCGGCAGCGGCCCGCTCGCGCCCGAAAGCCCCTGCTGCGGATTGGCGGGTTGCGACGCCGGACGCTGCGTGTCCGCCAAGCCGCCGATCGGACGATGGCCGCCCGAATCCTGCGCGCTGGTCGGCGCGGGTGCCGGTGCCGGGCGCCCCGTGCCGCCGGTGAACGCGCCGAACTTGGCCGTGTGCACCACGTCGCCCGGTTCGTTGACGTACTCAACGATGAGCGAATCGACCTTCGCCCCGACGCGCGCCGCCTCCGCAATCAGCGCGGCATGGGCAGTCCGCGCAATCGAGTCCAGCACATGCGGCGGCACCCCCGGCACATGCAGCTTCACGCTCGCATAGGTGTCGCACGCGCTGGCCCACTGCAGCGCGCCCGACGAAACCAGGTCCGACGCCGCGTCGCTCGCGCTGGGCGACGGATTGGGAATGGTCGAGAGGGCGTGGCGGACAAGGTCTTTCGAGAGCGACATGGGACGCGTTCCTCAGATGGGCAGCGCCAAGAACGCACCGAGTGGGCTTTCCGTCCCCGGGGTTTGCGTGGGGGGTGTCGTCGGTGCGGCCTGCGCGGACAGCACCGATGGTAGGGGACGGGGGTGCCGGACCCCGAGGTCTGGTGGTTGGCCCGTACATCAAAACCCGCCCGGCAATCATCAAGAACGCATGCAATCCCAGTCGATGCCCCTCGTTATGCCAAGGTCGGGAGGGTGTCTCGATCTCGCCGGCCTTCCGGCCCGAACCACACGTAGCCTCAACCTCGTGACAGGAGTCGCAACATGAACCGCAACAACCGCATGTCCTCTGCCTTCGTCGGCGCACTGGTGTTGACCGCCGGCATGGCGTTCGGCCAGGCCGCCACCGAGACCAAGAGCGCCAAACCCGCCGACGAGAAGTCCGTCCTCAAAGGCCCCGAGGTCAAGGACAACAGCCTCCCCGGCACCCGCGGCCAGTTCGCCCCCGGCAACAACGCCCGCGGCAAGGACGCGCTCGCGATGCGCGGCCCGAACCCGCGCCTCTTCCGCCAGGCGGTGATGTCCCTCAAGAACGAGCAGACCCCCGAAGACCTCCGCCTGACCCCCACCCAGGAGCAGGCCCTCAATCTGATCACCGACGACACCCGCCGCACCGCTGAGGAATATCGCGGCAAGCACATGGACGAGGTCCGTGAGCTCATGAAGGACCTGTCGCCGCAGGATCGCCAGAAGGCCGAAATGCTCCTCCGCATGGCCGGCGGCCGACCCGGCCCCGGCGGTCCCGGTGGCCCCGAGGGTCGTCCCGAAGGTCGCCAGGAAGGCGGCCCGCGCCGCGGCGAAGGCTTCCGTCCCGAAGGTCCCAAGGGCGGTCCGCAGGGTGGCCCGAAGGAAGGCCCCGACGGCGAGATGATGCCGCCGCCCCTCAAGGACGGCCCCGCCGCCAAGGGTGAGGCCAAGCCCGACGCCGACGCCAAGCCGCTGACCAAGGAAGAGAAGCAGGAGAAGGAAGCCAAGGCTGAGAGGGCCAAGGCCCGTCTCAAGGAGATCATGGAGTCGGCCCCCAAGCCGCAGGACGCCGAGAGCCGCGTCTATGCCGTGCTCACCGACGGCCAGAAGGCCCTCGTCGAGAAGCGCATGACCGAGATGCAGGCCCAGCAGCAGAAGCAGGCCGCCGAGCGTCGTGGCGGCAAGGGTGAGGCGGGCCAGCGTGCAGGCCGCGGCCAACGTGGCCAGGCCGGCGAGGACCGTCCCCAACTCACCGAAGAGCAGAAGGCCCAGCGCGAGGCCAAGCGTGCCGAGATGCGCGAGAAGCTCAAGAACATGAGCCCCGAGGAGCGCAAGGCATTCCTTGACGACATGCGTGCCAAGCGTCAGGCCCGCCAGGACAAGAACAAGCCGGGCGAGAGCAAGCCCGCGCCCGGCACCGATTCGATCAACCCGCCCGCGCCGTGAGCGATGGTCGGTTGGCAGTGTGACAACGTGAGAACGGTGTCCAGGCTGAGAAGTCGGGCCGCAGGCCCGATTGAGGGAGCCTGACCCGAGGGAAAGACGAATGCGGGCTGTTTGCGTTCAGGAGAGGACGCCGCAGCCCGCATTCGCGTTTTTATCGCATTTCAGGGCGTTTTCCTGAGTCGGCACCGCGCGCGTGCCATCATGCGCAAGGATGGTGCGTGCCGCTGCGCCAAGCCCGCCTCGCAGCGTGTGACGTGACGCAAAGACGCGCAGCGAATGCCGATTGTGGGGGGGTGCCGCGGCACCGCGACACGTGCCATGCCGGCGAGCATCAGAAAACCGAGCACGCCGTGAAGATTTCGCTCATGAAGATTGAAGCTTTGAGAAACCAAACGCCCGATAGGTTTGTATAATCCTTTGATCTCTCTCTCCTCCAGCGGGGCACTGTCTAGCGATAGTGCCTCGCTTGTCGTTTTGCCCCGTCGCCTTCACGACGCCCCGCGCCGGTGGTTTGCGGAGCGGCTCGTCCGGCATCAGTGCCGCACATCGTGATCCGTATGATCCGGCCGCTCGTCCGTGCCGCGATCCCGCGCCGGGCGGCGACAGGAGTCTGGCGTGAGCGCGAAATGGCGGCGAAGTCTGGCGTGGGATGACGCGTTCTTTCCTCCCGCGCTCTGGCCGGTCAAAATCACACTGCGGCTGTTCAGTTCGATCCGCCTCGCGGTCGTGCTGCTCACGCTCGTCGCGCTCTACGGCATTCTCGCCAGCGTGCCCATCGGCATGCTTGCGATCATCCCCACGCTCGTCGTCTACGCCCTCACGCTGCTCGTCCCCACGGCGATCATCGCCGGGCTGCCCACGTGGTTCGCATATCGCGCACTCGCCAACAAGGCGCGGGCGCTGCGATTCCCCATCGTGCTCGGGCTTGGCGTCGCGCTCGCGCTGCTGACGGCGTGGCAGTGGTACGCCCAGGTCTGGCCGCGGCTCGTCTATGACCCCGTCAAGCACAACGGCCTGCGCTTCTTCGCCGAGTTCTGCGAGCAGTACGCGGCCACCACGCTGCGCCGCCTGCCGGGCATGGAGATGAGCGAACTCGAGTTCTACTCGTGGTGGCCGCTGCGCGTCATCCTGCTGCTCTTTGTCGCCAACATGGTGATCGCAACCGTGCGGCGGATCGAGTTCACGTTCAAGAACCTCGGTGTGCTCACCGTGCACACCGGCATCGTCGTGATCACACTGGGCAGCGTCTACTACGCGGGGCTCAAGCGCGAAGGCGACACGATCCTGATGGCAGGTGCGCCCGACGCCGAGGGCGTGCCCGGCCCCGGCGTGCCGCAGGAAGTCTTCTACGACAACACGCGCGTCGCGCTGTATCTGGGCGAGCAGTTCGGCTGGGAACAGCGCATGCTCGACGGCGTGCCGCGCTACAACGACTATGGGCTTGATGTGCAGGCAGGCACGACGCTGTCGGAGGCGATGCGCACCAAGAAGCCGTGGGATGTGCAGCCCAAGCGCTCGCTCGCGGTGAATGTGCCGCCGAGCCCGTCTCTGCGGACCGACCCCGATCTGGGCGTGCGCTTGGTCGGCTACGCGTCGTATGCCGAGCCGGTCGAAGATTGGGTGCGTGCCGATCCGGTGCCCGGGCGGCCGGTGCGTCCGGGCAGCAAGCTCAACCCGCTGCGCGTGATCCAACTCATCAGCAGCGTGCCCGATTCTGAAGGACGCGTCAGCACCGAGCCCGCGTTCAGCTTTTCGATCCTGCCCAGCGATGCTGCGCATTCGTACGCCGAGAACGAAGCGATGGCGATCGAGTATGCGATCGGCATGGACCAGGCCCGCTGGCGCGACTTGAGCGAGCCGCTGCCGCCAACGGCGCTGCACAGCCTCGTCGTCGATGTCGCGGGCGTGCCGCCAGCCCAGCCGACGCGCATCGTGCGCCCTGTCGCAGACGGCGACGAGTTTGTCGTCGCGGGCTGGACGATCCAGGTCAAGCGCATCACGCCCGAGCCCGAGTTCCCCATCATCACCGAGGGATACAAGGGCGCGAGCAGCAGCGTCGCGGTGGTGCGGGTGACGCCGCCGAAGGACAGCGGCAAGAAGCCGTTCGAACGCTGGGTCTATCACCGCTTCCCCGCGATCATCCAAGACCTCTCCGACGAACTCAACGCGAGCGGCATGCCCAAGCGCGGCCCCGCCGACCCCGCCATCCGCATCGGCTTGATCGAGCAAGACAAACTCCGCGTCTACTTCGACGAGCGCGAGGACGGCACGGTCCGCGCAATCGCCCGCATGCCCGATCCCAACAACGTGCTGGGCGCCAAGCGCCTGCAAGTCGTCGGCACGCTCCCCGATGGCCGCTTTGACGAAGTGGTTCCCAAGATCGCGCTGCGCATCGCCGATCGCTGGGTGAACGCCGAGAAGTTTGAGCGGCCGCGCCCCGTGGCCGAGGCCGAGCGTCAGCGCAGCGGCATCGGCACGCACGAGAATGCGATGCTCGCCGTCGAACTCACATGGAAGAGTGACCCGAGCTGGAAACGCGTCGTCTGGTTGCCCTTCACGAAGTATTTCGGGCTGCGCATGGGCACTGAGCGACAAGTCGAACTGCCCAGCGGCAGCGTGCTGAACCTCGCGTTCGGGCGCGTGCAGTATCCGCTGCCGGGCTTCCAGATTCAGATGCTCGACTTCGAGATGATCGCGTACGACCATCGCGGCGCGCCGCGCGACTACCAGAGCAAGGTGCGCGTCATCCCCAAGGACGATTCCTTCACGATGTTCGAGCACGTGACCAAGCTCAACGAGCCGCTTCGTGCTCCCTTCCACTGGGACGACAACGCCTCGTGGATCGCCAATGCCGCACGCCGACTCGCCGCCGGCGTCAACCCGAACCAGTACAAGTTCAGCCAGGCGGGCTGGGACGCCAGCGGCTGGGAACGCACGCAACAGATGGTCGACCAGGGCCTTGCCAAGCGCCCGCGCGCGTCGTTCACCATCCTCGGCGTCGGCAACAGCCCGGGCATCCACATCATCGCACTCGGCGGCGTGCTCATGGGCCTGGGCATCCCGTGGGCCTTCTACGTCAAGCCGTGGCTCGTGCAGCGCGAGAAGCGCCGGATCCAGGATGCAGTGAAGGCCGGGACCTATCGCGCACCCGCGAAGGCGAGCGGAGCTTGACGCCGACCCCTGCGTGGTTCTGCGCCGCGCGGACCGACGCGTCGTCGACGGCGATACACCCGTGCCACTGATGTCCGAGTCTTCGAGGACATCAGTGCGCTCGCGCAAGGATTGGCCGCGGCGTCATCGACACCGAGATGCTCGCAAAGCCTCCCATCTCGGTGGCACGGGGATTGGATTTACCCGCATCGTCGCGCAAGCGACACCCCCGGAACGCGCCGACCCTTGCACACGATTGCCGAGGCTGGATCGTGCGACCCACATCTCGCGATTGACGCTCCCACGCGATTCCGATCGTTGAAGCCAAAGTCCGCTTGATAGAATCCGCCCATGAGCACGCCGCTGGTCGGGATCATCATGGGCTCGCGCTCCGACTGGGAGACGATGCAGCACGCGGCAGACATGCTCACGCGCCTTGGCGTGCCACACGAAGTGCGCGTCGTCTCGGCTCATCGCACCCCCGATCTGCTCATGGACTATGCCGCAGGCGCACGAGGCCGCGGGCTTGAGGTGATCATCGCCGGCGCAGGCGGTGCCGCACATCTCCCCGGCATGTGCGCCAGTAAGACCGATCTGCCGGTCCTCGGCGTGCCCGTCGAGAGTCACGCGCTCAAGGGCATCGACTCGCTCTTGTCCATCGTGCAGATGCCCGCAGGTGTGCCCGTCGGCACCCTCGCGATCGGTAAGGCGGGCGCAGCAAACGCCGCCATTCTCGCCGCCTCGATCGTCGGGCTATCGCGCCCCGCGATCGCCGCGCAGGTCGCCGCGTTCCGCGCCGAGCAGACGCGCAACGTCCTCGCCAGTGCTGACCCGCGCCAAGGCCCTCAGGCATGAGCGAGGCCGGCTTTCCCAATCTGCGCATCGGCGTCCTCGGCGGCGGCCAACTCGGACGCATGCTCGGGCTCGCGGGCGTGCCGCTGGGCATGTCCTTCCGCTTTCTTGATCCCGCCTCCGACGCCCCCGCGGCAGACGTCGGCGAGATGATCCTCGCCCCCTTCGACGACGAACGCGCGGTTGACGCGCTCGCCGCGGGCCTCGACGCCGCGACCTTTGAGTTTGAGAACGTGCCCGCGTCCATCGCCGCACGCCTCGCGTCGCTCGTGCCCACCTGCCCGCCGCCGCTCGCGCTCACCATCGGACAAGATCGCCTGAACGAGAAAGAGATGTTCACGCGGCTTGGTATCACGACGAACGCGTACGCCGCGGTGGATTCGCGCGAAGACCTGGCGCGGGCGATCGACGCCGTGGGCCTGCCGCTCGTGCTCAAGACGCGACGGCTGGGGTACGACGGCAAGGGGCAGGCCGTGTGCCGCTCGCGTGACGAGGCCGAGCGCGCATTCGACGCCTTGCGTCCGATCGGCGTGCTGCTGGCGGAGGCCTTCGTCGCGTTTGAGCGCGAGGTGTCGATTCTCGCCGTGCGCGGCCACGCCGGGCCGCACGGGCCACAGACGCGCTTCTATCCCCTCGCCCAGAACACCCATCGCTCCGGCATTCTGCACGTCTCGATCGCGCCCGCGCCCGACAGCGCAGACCTGCAGAGCCAGGCCGAGCGTGCCGCGGCTCGCGTGCTCGATGAACTGAACTACACCGGCGTGCTCGTGATCGAGTTCTTTGTTCGCGCCGGCGTGCTGGTCGCCAACGAGATCGCCCCGCGCGTGCACAACTCCGGTCACTGGACGATCGAGGGAAGTGTGTGCTCGCAGTTTGAGAATCACCTGCGCGCGATCGCCGGGCTGCCGCTCGGCTCGACCGCGATGCGCGAAGAGTGTGCGGCCATGGTCAATCTCGTCGGCGCGCTGCCGCCACGCAAAGACCTGCTCGCGATCGACGGCGCGCACATCCACCTCTACGCCAAATCAGCACGTCCCGCACGCAAAGTCGGCCACGTCACCGTCACCGGCACGCGGGCGCACGTGCTCGAGTGCGTCGAACAGCTCAAGACGCTCTGCGCGTGGGCCTGATCATGCATCGCCCACATGATGGATGCGCTGCGCCTCGCGAGTTCAACGCGGCGTGCGAATATCCAGCATCTGCAGCCGGTGCGTGCCGCTGCCCGGGTCGAGCACCCGATACCCCGTCACTTCGCACGGCGAACTCACAAACGCGTGGTCCAACTTCCACCATGGACGCCCGAGCAACGCGGCCAGTGCTTGCTTGAACCACGATGCCCGCGCCGGGTCGCGTGCCAGCACGCCCAGCACTTCATCGCGCCCCGACGGGAACGTCGCCGCATAGCCGCTGCCCGCGATGTCATACGCATCACGCGCCCCGCCCGCGAGATTGGCAAGCGACGATGAGCCGCGCGGGATGTTGAAATCGCCCACGATCACATCCGGCGCAGGAAACGGCACACGATTGCCCGTCGCGAACCACTGCCCCTCGCGATATTCCATCGGTGCCGCGCCCAGCGTCGCGATCGCGTCGGCGGCATTGCGCGTCACCCGCGGGCGATGCAGGCTGATGTCCGACGGCAGATCGATGATCCACACCACCAGCGGCCGCCCGAGCGACCGCAGCGCATCGCACTCCGAGACGTCGAGCTCCAGGAATGCCGCCCGCCCCGGATCGGTGCGGAAGAAGCGGTCCTGACCGAGTTTCTTGGCCTCTTCGCTCTGCGGCAGACGCAGGTCCGTCGCGCCCCAGCGCACCAGCGGCCAACGCGTCGCCACCATGAATCGCGGATCAAAGAAGACGCTCGGCGTCGGGCCCTTCGCCCCCTTGAACGCGTCGCGAAACTCAAGAAACGACTTGTAGCCCCAAAGGTTCGCGATGATCACCAGATCAGGCTCGGCGGCCAGCACATTCTGCACCCACGCCCCGCGCTCAGCCCCGCTCACGTTCCAGTACGAGAGCCGCCACGAGTTCACGCCGTCGCCGCCCAGCCGCGGCTGCGGCCCGCGCGCGAACATCCGCCACTCAATGAACACAAAGTGCGCGAGCATCACCACCAGCCCGATCGCCGCAACGCGATACAGGCCAATCGCGCGCCCGCGCCGAGTGCCCGACACACCCGCGGCAGGAGTGGGGCGTCGCAGCAAGCGCCGCGCACACGAGCGCAGCGCCCACGCGAGCGCGAGCGCCGCCGCACCGCCGACAAGCCGCATCAGCGTGGGGACCCAGTACAGATACTGCGTGATCAGCGTCTCGTCGGTCCAGATCCGCCCGATCAACCAGCCGAGCACGCTCAGGATCGTCGTCAGCCACAGCAACGCGGCCAGCGCGTGCAGCCCCCACGCGAACGTGATGGTCAGCAGGCTGGGTGATGAACGCGACACCGCCGCAGCCTATCGGCATGCGCCCGCGCCGGGTTGCGGTTTTCCACGCTCTCGCGCTCAGTCGCCTTGGTCGAGCGGGCTGGGGGCGTCGGCCATGAACGCGCGCGAGCCTTCCGCCGGCTCGGGCAGGCGACGCGACCACTTCTGCAGGCGATCGTGACGCGTCAGGTCATAATGCAGCGGCGTCACCGTGATGCAGCGACGCATCAGCCAATCCACATCCGTGCCTTCGTCGGTGTTGTGGAAGTCCAACCCATGCCCCGCGGCCCAGTAATACGTCTCATTGATCGGGCTCACGCGCTTCTCATACAGGTCCACCAACCCGTGCACGTTCTGCGGACACACCCGGATCGGCGGCATCGGTCCGCTGCCTTCGGTGATCGGGATGTTGATGCTCAGACATTCATGCCGATCGGGCAAGCCATCCTTCAGGATCAAGTCGATCACGTGCCGAGCGCGGGCCGTAGCAATGTCAAACCGCGGCTTGCCCTTGCCCAGGTGCAGGCTCACGGCAATCGACGGCACACCCAGGAACGCCGCCTCGATCGCCGCCGCCACCGTTCCCGAATAGATGACGTTGACGCCGACGTTGGCCCCCGCGTTCATGCCGCTGATGACCAGGTCCGGTCGCGTGCCGCGCCCAAATCGATCGGGCCACAGCGTGCTCACCGCCAGTTTGACGCAGTCCGCCGGACGTCCGTCAACCGCCGTGCCCCCAAACCGCGGCGTCACCTGCGCCTCGCTCACCATCAACGGCTTGTGGAACGTGACGCCGTGCCCCGTCGCGGACTGGACATGAAGCGGCGCAACCGTGTGCACAACGCTGTCGCGCCCACCGATGGGGCCGTGGGCCTTCGCGTCAGGGTCCAGCAGCGCCTCGTGCATGGCGATGATGCCGGGTGCCCGAATGCCGTCGTCGTTGGTGAGCAAAATCCGCATGGGCAGACGATAGCGACTCGCGTTCGGCACGCCCGCCGCGATGGTCATCAGACCCGGTGAATACACCGGGTCTTGTCGCCCTCCACCCTTCCACGGCACGAACCGTGCGCCAAAACTGGGGAAGACCCCGCAAAAACCCACGCAATCGTTTGCCAAACCGCAGTTTGCGCGCATGTTTGGGATGGATGTGGTGAGTTCTCTTCGGGAGGAAGCTATGCGCTGTTCGCAACTGCTTGGTTTGGCTCTGGTCGCTGGTGCGACATCGTTCTCGTCCGGGCTCGCCTCGGGCCAGATCTATCTCTCCGGCGCAGTCTGGTACGGCGCCGACGCCAACGGCTCAACCCTCACCGAGCCGGCCGAGTATGACAACATCGTCGGCACCGGCAACTTCGGCGGCCGCATCAACGCGACAGCCCGCGGCACCACGTTCCTGCTCAACGACGGCGACAACCTCTTCACGTACGACAGCGTCGGCGGCAACTACAACGCCATCTCGATGTACTTCTCGTCCGACGCCGGCCCGTTCAACCGCGCCTTTGGCTCGACGCCCGACCTGGTCGTCTACGGCAGCACCTCGCCGCTCACGCCGATCGTCGGTGCGCTCGTGCAGACCAACGGCCAGTTCTCTGGCACGAAGGCCTACGCCGGCAACAACTCCTTCACGATCGGTGATCGCACTGTGGTCGTGACCGCCTTCACAGCGACCGGCCAGGGCAACGGTACGTTCACGCTGACTGTGGTGCCCTCGCCCGCCGGTCTGGGCGTGCTCGCCGCGGCAGGCACGTTCGCGGGTCGCCGCCGCCGCTCGACCGGCGTGTAAGCGTCGATTCTGACATCTGGCAACAACATGACCGGGCGGCAACACGCCGCTCGGTCATTTCGCGCGCCCAAACTTCCGGATCTCCGCCAGATCAACCACGCGATGATCGCAACGTGCCACTGAGTTTCGAGTCTTCGAGAAACTCAGTGTGCTACTCCGGCACGATCGGACCGTCGAAGCGCACTGACCTCCTCGTCAAGCCTCAGCAGTCCCCGGCACGCGATCGCCGCGAAGCCCTCAGCACCCTTGCCCAAACTCCGCGACAAACGCGTCAAAATCCTCGAATGTGAGGAAGCCATCGCAGTTCAGATCGCTGCTCGCCGAGCCGCCCTCAAACGAGCTGACGAACGCGTCGAAGTCCTCAAACGTCAGGAAGCCGTCGCCATTGAAGTCGGCGGCACAGAATGCGGTGAGCCGGGCTTCGCCGCTCGTGAACGACATGCTGCCGACGAGGAACGCCGGCGTGAGCACGACATTGGTCAGGTCAAAGTACGCAACGCCGTCGCCGCGGATGCCGACCGTAAGCGTCAGCCCATACGTGACGCTCAGCAGGCCCAGCTGCGTCGTGCCGCTCTGCGTGTCGCTGCCCAGCACCAGCGGCAGCGTGCCCGCGGGGTTGCATGACTCGCCCGACAGCCCCGCCGACGCGCCGGGCGCAAATGCCTCCAGCACCGTCGCGACCGGCGTGGGGTTGGGGTAGAGCGTCTTGAGCACGCCACTGTCGCCCTTCACCAAGCCCGTGACTTCGTAGCGATAGTGCCGCGCCGCGTCGATTGTCGCTGGTGCCGCGGTCGACGAATCCCGCGACTGGTTCGTCGCGTTCTTGATCTGCACGCCGGTCAGATCGATCGTGACGCTGGGGGCGGCAATCGCAGCCGTGGCAAACGCACCAACAGAACCGACGGCGAGAAACAAACGCGTCATCGTCAAAGCTCCGTGAAAACACCGCAGAGCTCAAGCGTATTCAACATCAAGACACGCAGAAGAAGTGGCAAAGTGGCCGCGTGACGCACCGGCACGCGCCAACATGAGCCGCGCCGGTTGATCTCCGCTCTTCCTGACTTTGTGATTCTTGACTCTTGACTCCGTGACTTGCCTTCTCCGCCCTTGGCACTCCGCGTTGCGTGTTTGGCTTCGTGCCTTCGGTCCGCTCGCTCCATCGTCCTTTGCTGTCCTCTTGCGTCTCTTCAACCGCGACGCGGTTGTGGTTCATAGCCGTGGGTCGCGGCGCAGCCGCACCCACGGAGAGCGCAGCCCAATCGTCATGCATCGTCGATGCTGGATCGTGAGAGCCACGATTCAACGTTGTCAAACCCGCGAAGGGGGATCCTTTTCGTCGGGTGCGGCTGCGCCGCGACCCGACGCTATTCACCTTCACGGCTTCGCCGTGCAACGCAGGTTGCACGCATGCGCCATCCAGCGATCATGCTGCAACTCAACGCTCCCTGTCTCTCTGCCTCCCTGTCTCCTTGTCTCCTTGCCTCGTGTGTCCTGTCTCGTGACTCATGTCCTTGATTTCTGCCTTCCGCACTCCGTCTCTTCGTCTCTCCGTCTCTTCCCGCTCACGGACACCCATCGAGGAACGTCGCGACGAACTGGTCGAAGTCCTCAAAGTCGATGAAGCCGTCGCGGTTCTGGTCCGCCGTCAGCAGTCCCTGCTCAAACGCATCGACGAACGCCTCGATATCCGCGAAATCCACCGACGCATCACGATTGAAGTCCGGCGGGCACGACGGCGTCAGTCCGATGATGTGAACCTTGCCGTCGGTCATCACGGCCACCAGTTCGCGTCGGCCGTCGCCATCGACATCGGCCGCGGTCATGTCCACGAGCGTTGTGCCGTTGGGCAGCGTGAGCGCGGAATCAAATCGGTCAGGGAACGCGCCACCGACGCGATTAAAGAACGAAATACTGTTCCCGTCGCCCTGTGGCGTCCAGCGCAGAATGAATCCGTCGGTCAGCCCGACGCTGTTGACGCCTTCGCCAACGATGTAGTCCCCGTGGAGCGAGATGCCGATGGCGTTGGTGAGCGTCCAGCCGGTGAGGTCGACGCCGCGGCTCGGCAGGAATGTATTGAGATCTTGAAAACCGATCGGGGCGGCCCAGATGAACGCCCGCCAGCCGCTGGGCGTGAGGCCTTGGCCGACGATGATGTCGCCGCCGGGCGAGATCGCGAAGGGCGTGGTGTTCATCGCGTCGCTGCCGTTGGGCAGGCCGCCGATGTCGACCATTCCCGTGGCGCTGGTCCAGCGGAAGGCGACGTTGTCGCCGTTGGCGCGGGTGCTGTCGCCGGCGATCACGCTGCCATCGGGCGTGACCGCGATCGCTTCGGAGAAGTTGTGCGTGGCGTCGAGCACGCCCAGCGACTCCATCGGATTGTCGCCAACTTTGCGAAACGCGTGGCGATGGGCCGTGTTGGTGGTCGGGCGGCTGGCACCGATGATGGTCGAGCCGTCGGAACTCACGCCCCAGGCAGTGCTGTAGGGCGAGAGGCCGTTGAGATAGCCCAAACCCACCATGCCTTTGGCGCTGGTCCACTTGAAGGCCTCGATGCCGCGCTTCGCGCCCGAGTAACCGACGACCGTGCCTCCGTCCAGACTGACGGCGTTGGCGAACGAGAAGAACGAGCCGCCGGACAGAGCACCAAGGCCGACCATGCCCTTCTCGGGCGTCCAGCGGAAGGCTTCGCTGCCGCGCCACGAACTGCTCTGGCCCACGACGACATCGCCCAGCGCGTTGGTCGCGCGGGCAATGGCGTAGTTGTTGCCGCCCGCCAGATCGCCGAGCGTGTTGACAACTCCATTGAGCGACTTGCGGATGGCGACGGTGCCCGCGGACGTCGTGGTGAGGCCGACGGCGTAGACGCCGTTCTGCGAGATGCCATTGACCGTGGCGGAGTTGTTGGTGATGTTCAGCGGCACGATCGCGCTGTTGATCTGGCGCACCGGCCATGTGCCGCTCACGCCGCCGACCACGCCGGTCACCGTGCCGGCGAGAATCGCACCGTCATTGCTGATCGCGGCCCAGTTGCTGAGCGCAAACGACGACGCGACCGGCGTCGGGTAGGGCTTGGTGGTATCGCCGAAGTACTCGGGGCCATAGAAGCCGCACCAGACCTCGGGCGTCGACCCGACATCGATCAATCGCGCGCCGGTGTAATAGCGGTCGCCGAAGCCGCCGTCACGAAAGATGCCCTGCGAGACGATGATCGGGTCAATCGGATTCGCGGCGGAGGCCGAGGAGACAATCTCCCACCTGCGACGCAGTTGCGGCGGCTGCGTCAGCACATCGGCATAGAACGAGCCGAGCACCTTCAGACCATCGCCGCTGATGCGGCGCACGCCATACGGCGTCACCGTGCCGCCGAATCCGATGTTGAGCGACGGCGCCGCAATCGCGACCACGCTCGGTCCGCCCGCGCTCCCCGGCAGCCGCACCACGCGATTGTCGCCAAATGTGGCGTCTCCGCCGGCCGAATCCGTGCACACGACGATTGTCCCGTCGGGCGAGACATCGCGCACCACCGACGGATAGACCGTGTCCGCAACGCCCGCCGCGGCCATGATGTCCGGCAGGCGACGGCTGCCATCCGCGCTCGTCCAGATGAACCCCGAGCGCGGATCTTGCTCCAGCGATCCGCCGACGACGCTGCCGTTGTTCGAGACGCCGCTCGCAGACATCGCGACGCCCTCATAGCCAGCAACCTCGGGCAGCACAACCATGCCGCCGCTGAGCGTCCAGCGGAAGGCCCGCTTCGCGCCCGCGGCGGTCTGCACTTCGCCGACCACCACGTTGCCGTCGCCGCTGACGCGAGTCGCGATGGTCTTGGTGTAGCCCGACGGAACTGGCAACGTGGTGCGTGTGTACGGTGCGCGCCAATGCCACGACGTCGTGCCAGCCGTGCCGACCACGACATTGCCGTCGTTCGACATGTCGACGGCTGTGCCCTGGAACGACTCCGCCGCACCCAGTGTGCCCAGCGAACGGATGTATCGCGCGTTGATCGCGCTGGTGGCGATCGCCAGTACATCCGGCGCGCCGCTGGACGTGGTGCTGGAGTTGAACGCGACTATCTTTGCGACATCTTCGGTGGAAGTGGAGCGGAAGGGCGTAAACCCGCGCGTGGGAAAAGGCTCACCCGAGCCATACACGCTGACGCTTGGGCCGCCGTTCGCGCCGACCGGAGACGGCATCGATACCAGGATCTCCGCCGCCGTCGAATCCTCAACATCCGCCACCGCCAGCACGCGAGACCAACCGGGAATCAGCGGGATCGTCGTGGGCGTGCCCCACTCCACCCCGCCCGGCGGCAGTTCCGAGCCGTTGGGATTGGGGCAGCAGAGCGTGCGCGCGAACGGATAGATCGTGATCAGGCCCGCGTCGGGGCTCAGCAGGATCATGTCGCGCTTCGCGTCGGCGTTCATGTCGGCGAACGCCATCTGTTCCGGCGTGCCGCTCGCGGCGTTCACCGTGTCGATGCCAGGGAAGCCGCCCGAACCGTCGCCCGTGCGCGACGTCGACGTCTTCGTACTCCTCGACGAGCCCATCAGCGATGGATTGGTCTGGCCGTCTTCAAAGTCGACGATCGCCACGGTGCTCGCCTTCTCGTTCGTCGACCACGACGAACTAGTGCCGCTCGGCGTCTGCCAGCGACTCGCGCCCGACAAGCCCGGCTGATTCAGCAGGATCGTCGCAACCGTCGACGCAGACCCGATCAGGAGGTCCGGCAATCCGCCGCTGCCCGACGCCAGCGCGTTCATGTCGCCCGCCGTGATCGACGACGGCGTATCGCTCAGCGTCTTGCTCTCGCGCCCGAACGTCAGATCCGGATTCGCAAGCAGCGTCACAAGTTCCTTGGCTGTGGTCGCCAGCACCGGATCGGCGCGGCCATCGCCATTCACATCCACCGCCACCACGCCCACGGGCTTGCCCGTCGTCGCCGCCTGCGTCGTCGTGCGCAGCACCGGGCTCCACTGCGCGTGCGCATGCCCCGCACACACAAACGCAACGCCCGCAAGCAATGCGGCATGATGCAACGGCGAACCAAGTCGCGCGGCGGACTGTGTCATGGCGATACCCCTCGAGCCCCGGGCTCGGCGAGCCTACGCCCACCACTCCCAAGCCCAGAACATGAGTATCCACGAACTTCGCGCGCGATGCAATAACAATCTGTGCATCGAGCGTTCCGCCCGCGCACAGCACGCAACGCGCTGACAACCTCGTTCGCCCGCTTATCCCTGCTGCGTCTGGCCCACCAACGCGGCATTGGTCGGGAATCGCTTCATCGCCGCAATCAACTGCTCCACCTGCACATGCGGCGGCATCGCCAGCAGTCGCCGGCGCAGCGCGGCCATCGTCTTGAACTCCTGATCCGTCAGCAGCAGGTTCTCCTTGCGCGTCCCGCTCTCGGCCAGGTTGATCGCCGGGAACAGCCGCTTCTCGCTGATCTTGCGATCAAGGATCAGTTCCATGTTGCCCGAGCCCTTGAACTCTTCGAAGATCACCTGATCCGCCGCCGAGCCCGTGTCGACCAGGCACGTCGCAAGGATCGTCAGCGACCCGCCTTCCTCCACACAGCGCGCCGAGCCGAAGATCTGCCGCGGCACTTCCAACGCCTTGGAGTCGAGCCCGCCCGTCAGCGTGCGTCCCGAGTTCGCGTGCTTGCGGCTCTGGTTGAACGCGCGACCCAGTCGCGTCAGTGAATCAAGCAGCACAAACACGTGCTTGCCCTGACGCACCTGGCGTTTGCAATACTCCATCGTCTGTGTGCTGACCGCGATGTGACGCTCCGTGCCGTGGTCGTTGCTGCTCGCGACGATGCGGCAACGACTGTTCGCCCACACCTGCCCCGCGCCCGCGATCGGCGGTCCCAACGGCTCCGTCGGCGCAGCGGGCGCGACGCCCGCGCGCGCAAGCATCTCCGCATCCAGCGCACTGGGCTTGAGCGCGTTCTCAAACGTGCGGCGGAAATCAGTCACTTCCTCGGGCCGCTCATCCACCAGCAGCAAAATGAGTTCGATGTCGGGGTGATTGCGCAGAACCGCGAGGCCGATGTCCTTCAGCAGCGTCGTCTTGCCCGCCTTGGGCGGCGAAACGATCATGCCGCGCTGCCCGCGACCGATCGGGCAGAAGAGATCGATGAGGCGGCACGAGTCGGGGCAGCCGCGATACTCCAGCGTCACCCGCGGCTGAGGATCGATCGACGTGAGATCCTCAAACGCCTTCGTGCCCTCGGGCAGCGGCGGGAATGTGCTGACAAACTGCGACGACGCTCCACGCCCCGCATGGGAACCCGAAGCCGACCCGTGGCGTCCGCCCTGATGACCACCCTGATGACCGCCGCGCTGGCCGCCCTGCGGATGACCACCGTGTTGGCCGTTCGCGAGCGGCTGTCCGACGGGCTGACCGTCGCCAACGCCACCGCCCGGTCCATCGCTCGGGCCGCCACTCGGGCCACCATTCGGGCCAGCTCCCTGGCCGTTGCCTTGCCCGTTGGGCGCGAAGTTTGTCTGTCCGGGCTGGCCACCGGGTTGACCACCAACGTGGCCACCGGGGTGTCCACCGCCACCGCCTCTGCGACGCCGCCTGCGTCTGCGCTGACCTGCATTCACAACAAAGACTCCAGAAGGGAGCGACGGCCGCGTCACAACTCAGCAAGCGCGACTGTCGGACGCCACCCACGCCACGGATCGGGCGTGCGGAGCGTGCCGCAACAACCTGTCAGACATGAGGGCGTTGCGCGGTTGCGCCGCCGCTCCTGACCCCACACTCGGAACCAAAGGCCAAAACACAAGCCAACTTCGGTCCAAGAACGAATGTCGATCGTGCCGCCTCCGGCATGGACGACAAACCAACTCCCACGCGACCCGCAAGGCACGCGCCCGCCAAGGGCGTCACCCCCCCAAGGGCATTGCCCAAAGCCAACAACGCTCCATACGCGAGCGCGATTGCGGCATGATCACCACGCCGCACACCGTCGCGAATGATCACGACGCCCCCCCGAACCCGGCTTTCGAACTGGCTGCTGCCGTGCCCGGCAGTCATGTTCAGAGTCGCGAGCGTTGCCCACGCAACCGCCCAAGACGCCGCAGGACAGCATAGCCCGGCAGGACAACTCAAGAAGGTTTGGGCATCGTCGATCCAAGTTCCCCCTGGAACTCGCTCGACACACCCAGAGAACCATAAATCGGCTCGATTGTCAAGGCGATTCAGCCGCCGTTGGCGGGTTTTGGGCGGCCCCAACACGCTGCCGTGCCTCGCGGATCGCCTGCATCATCGCCTCCGCACGCGGCCGCAACACCTCCAGCAGTGGCGTGCGATCAATCAGGTGGGTGATCACCGGGCTGGTCGCCAGTGCCGCCAGCGTCCGCGGCGTGATCGCATCCGGGCGATCAACCAGCGTCCGCAGCTCCGGATCAGTCTTGAGTTCGTCCGCCGCACCACGCATCGTCGCGTCGTCCGCCAGTTCGCGAAAGACCGGCGTCGCCAACAGATACTCCATCGCCTTCGCGTCCTGGGCAACCACCGCAAAGTCCGCCGCCAGATTGAGCAGCGTCAGATCGCGCAGCGGATTGAGTGCGGCAAGTGTTGGCCCCATCGACGATGCGCTGATGCGCTCCGCCGCCGCCAGCACCAGCGCCACCGCCGGGTTCTCGCGCGTCCGCCGCGCCCTCTCCGATCCGCCCGCCCCGCCCTCTGATCCATTCGCACTGCTCGTCGTCGCGCCCGATCGCATCGCGCTCGCGACGGGTTGCAACGCGAGCGGCACAACCAGCAGAAACACCGCCAGCGCGACACCATAAATGGCGCCCACCGCGCCGCCCACAAGCCTGTCCCACGCCGCCAGCGCAGGAATGTGTTCAAACAGCCGCTTGCCGATGCCGCGCCCAATCAGCGCGCACACACCAACCGACACGCCAATCACGAGTGCGTACGCGCACACCCGCCCCAGCAGCCCCGACAACCCAAGCGGAAACAGCAGTGGCTCAACGACCTTCGCCAGCGGCAGCGCGACGACCGCCGCCAGCACAAGTCCGACGAGCACACCCAGCGTCTCCGCCAAGCCGCGCGTCAGGCCTTGCCACCCCGCAACCAGCACGCACACGCCCAGCACGCGCATCGGCAGATCACCGACGACGAACGTCAGCAGACAAAACGCCATGAGCACGACCATGCCGACCGTGACAACCCGCGGCCGCGTTGGAACCCGCGAACGCACTGCGTGCGATGCAGCGTCTGGAGACTGGTCAGAGGATGGTGGTGACGACTCGGCCATGCGGGCAGTGTATTGGAAGCCTGCACCATGGGCCGAGCGAAACATCATCCTCGCGGTAGTGAGGATCGGCGCGTCATTCGCCAATGCAGACATGACGGAGCTTCACGAAGTCGAAGAAAACCCCAGGCTCGCTGGTTGCGATTCACACGATTCTTCATCCCGCTCTCGCAAGCTCACGTCGACCACCGCATCGGTGTAGGTCGGTGTCATCGAGGCGAGGGTGCCGCGGGCGGGATCGGCTTCTCGCTCGCGTTCGCAGGCACCAACGCCGACTCAATTCCCTGCGCCTTCGCCGCCCGCTCACGGATCGGAATCTGCACCTCCGCCCACTTCCGCCACGGGCGGAACGACGGGCCGTGGTAATACAACACCCGCGCCTCGCCCGCGGCCTCAAACCGCCCCTGCGTCGCCAGCCACTCGCGCAGCGTCGTCTCGCCCCGCGCCACCAACTCGCGCGAGTAATCGCCCTTCATCCCCATCGACACCACCAGTTGCGCCGGCACATCGACGATCGTCACCCGCGCGTCCTTGGGATCGTCGCCCGTTGCGCCTTGCTCCGCGCGCCGATAGAGGAACGCCATCGTCCACTTCTCGTTGCTCGCGCTCGAATCATTCTTCGGCTTTGTGACGCCGCCCGACGCGCTCTCCGTCTTCGCAACGTCCGCGTTGTCCGCCTCCGCGATCGATCCCTCACCGGGCCGATACTCCATCTCCACCGGCGACGTCATCGCGATCTCGCGCCGCTGGATGTGCCGAAACAGCGGCCAGAATCCTTCATTCATCCCCTCGCGTCCGCGGCTCGTCTCGCCGCTCACTTGCGCCCGCCGAACGCTCGGATACATCTTCAGGTCAATCGCGCCCGGCGGCGTCGGATCCGGATACCCCACCGGCAGTGGCGTATCGATCGTGTTCACGCCCTCACACGTGAAGCGCACGTCCTCGGCGCTGCCTCCGCTCTCGCCGCGCCGTCCGATCTCGATCTTGAGATCGCCGCCGATACGCAGCGTCTGCCCCGCCGCCGGAATCGCCACCGTCGCCACGTCCGGCGCGGCCTTCGTCTCGCCCTCGGGCGACGCCGCCATCGCAGACGCCGCCAGTCCCGACACCAGTCCACGCGCCAACACAGACATCAGAGCCATGCAAACCTCCACCCAGTCGCGCAACACAACACGCGCCCTCATCGACGCAACGCGCCACGCTTCCGCAAGATGATTGCAGTTCGATGCCCGCCGCGCCTTGGATGTCGCGCCAACAGCACACGCAATTACAACGGATGTACCGATGCGAATATCAACGACGTCGCGCACTTGCGCAGTGCGCACCAGCCCTCAGGTCTCCGCCTTCACCCGCTTCACGCGTGTCGGCGTCAGGCTCGGCGTCGGCAGCAGCACGTCCTCGCTCGGGCCGATCAGGTCTTCCTCATACGCGTGCGCGTCCCGACGTGCCGTCAGCGGCCCGTCGGCATCGCCCCGCAGGAACTGGCGGATCAGTTGCTCGCTCTCGGTGCGCCGCTTCGCCTCTTCCAGCGAGCACTTGCGCAGTTCGTCATACCACTCGCGCGTTTCGACGGTGAGCATGCGTCCCTTATCCAGCATCGCCATGCGATCCGCGATCGTGAACGCCGAATCCATCTCGTGCGTCACGACCACGCTGGTAACGCCCAGTTGCTTGGAGAGCGCGACAATCAACTGATCGATTTGCGCGCTCGTCACGGGATCAAGGCCCGCGCTCGGCTCGTCATAAAACAGAATCTGCGGGTCCAGTGCCAGCGCCCGCGCCAGCCCCGCCCGCTTCTTCATGCCGCCCGAGATCTGGCTCGGATACTTCTCCGCGTGCTCGCGCAGCCCGACCAGTTCCAGCTTGATCTTCACCTGGATGTCGATGATCGCTTCATCCAGATCGGTGTGTTCGCGCAGCGGCAGCGCGACATTCTCCGCCAGCGTCATCGAGTTGAAGAGCGCACCCGACTGGAACAGGATCCCGAAGCGCTTGCGCACGCCGTTCATCCCGTCTTCGCTCAGGCCGCAGATGTTCTGCCCAAAGAGCTCGATCGTTCCTTCATCCGGCGGGAACGAGCCGATCATCATCCGCAGCATCGTCGACTTGCCCGAACCCGAGCCGCCCATGATGACCATCGTTTCGCCGGGCAGGATGTCGAGCGTGACGCCCGACAGCACAGTCCGCCCGTCAAATCGCTTGACGACTTCTTTGCACGAGATGACGGGTTTGGTCGATCCACCGGGCATGCCGTCAGTATAAGAGGGTGGCGGCACCACACCCCCGCGCGCCGCGCACCCAGCGCCGAATGCCCAATGCCCAACGCCTCCCCTTCCCCCGTCTTCATCAGCACAGGTGATCGACCATGCAGCCCAACGCGTTCATCCCCGAAGTGCCGCCGCCGCTTGCCGAGCCGTCGATCCTTACGCGCTGGCTGTTTGAGGATCCGACCTGGCTGCTCGTCGCTCTCGCCCTTCTGACGCTCCTGTCTGTCACCCACGCATGGCGTCGCGACCGCCGCGGCCTCGCACTCGGATTCGCCGCCATCGGCGGCATGCTCGCCGCGGCACTCTGGTTCACAGCCTCTCTCGTCGTCACTTCCCGCGAACAGGTCGTCGATCGCACCTGGGCTCTCATCCGCACCACCGCCGGCGGCGATGCGGCCGCGCTCGACGGCCTTCTCGCCACCAAAGCCCGCCTCGAGAATCCCCGCAGCGACCTGCAGATGAACCGCCAACTGATCCTCGATCGCATCCGCGCCACCACCGGCGGCAGCCTGCGCGTTCGCGAGTGGGCCGTCATCCGCATGCAGGCGATCGCCGACGAATCTGGCCGAGCACAGAGTCAGTTCTACCTCCGCATCATCCCCGAAGCCACCAACGCGCCCATGCTCTCATGGTGGCGCGTCACATGGGAACGCCCCGCGCTCGCGTCGAGCGACTGGAAGGTGACGCTCATCGAACCCCTGAGCGGCACGCCGGCAGAAGTGCTTCGCTAGCGCTGTGGTGGTTCGATTTCGTTCTCCGCGTGCGATCTCCAGCGCCCTCCGATGGCGCGTCGTGCCATCGAAGTCCGCTTTGGGACTTCGATGCTGCTGATGCTCCAACCTCCGCCACGACCCACCCTCCCATCCGTGCTACAACTCGCACATGGCCCGTCGCGACGACAGCCTGTTCGGCCAGCGTGCCCGCGATGAGGCGGCACGCTCACGCTTCGTCAAGGTCGCCGTCGAGCGCGCTATCGATCAGCACGAAGGCCTGACCTACCGCCTCGACGAAGGCGACGCCAGCGTCGGCGATCGCGTCCGCGTTCCGCTCGGCCGCGGCGGAGCCATCGTCGGCGGCGTTGTCCTCGACGTCGGCGGCCCAGAACTGCTCGGCGATTACCCGCCCGAGAAAGTCCGTGCCGTGCAGGGCGTCACGCGCGTCTCGCTGCCCGGCTCGCTCGTCGCGCTCGCACGCTGGATCGCCTCGTACACCATCGCGCCGCTGGGCATGGTCCTCGCGACCATGACGCCCGCCGCCGTCAAGAAAGACGTTGGCCGCCGCACACGCGAGGAACTCGCGCGCGTCGACGTGCCGATGCCCGACGATCTGCCCGCCTCCGTCGCAGAGGCCTGGCGTGCCGTGCTTGAACTTCCCGGCGACTCCTTCCCACTCGACGCCGACGACCTGATGGACACGCTCGGCCACACCACCAAGCGTGCGATCAATCGCCTCATCGCGCTCGGGCTGCTCGAGCGCGTCGCCATCGACTCCGTCCACGCCCGCGGCAGCGGCGGGCTTGGTCTTGATGCAGACAACGCCACACTTCCCACAACGCCGATCATCACGCCCACACGCGACCAACAGCGCGTGATCGACGGCATCGCTGCCACGCTCGATCGCTTCGGCGTCCATCTGCTCCGCGGCGTCACCGGCTCGGGCAAGACCGAGGTCTACCTCGGCGTCATCCGCCGTGTGCTCGACGCGGGCCGCAGCGCGATCGTGCTCGTCCCCGAGATCGCGCTCACGCCCCAAAGCCAGGAACGCTTCACCGCGCGATTCCGTGACGAAGGCGTCGCCGTGTTGCACTCTGGTCTGAGTGCGTCGCGCCGCAACGCCGAGTGGGAGCGCGTCCGCACCGGCGCGGCCCGCGTCGTCGTCGGCGCACGCTCCGCCGTCTTCGCGCCCGTGCCGCGTCTGGGCGTCGTTGTCGTCGATGAGGAGCACGACTCGTCGTACAAGCAGGATCAAGTACCTCGCTACCACGGCCGCGACGTCGCCATCAAACGTGCCCAGATCGAGTCGTGCCCCGTCATCCTCGGCTCCGCCACGCCGTCGCTCGAGAGTTGGGCCAATGCAACCTGCGTCCCCCCGCGCTCGACACTCTGGCAACTTGAATCGCGCGTCGGCGGCGGGCGCCTGCCCAAGGTCGAGATTGTCGACCTCACCCTCGAACAGCGTGCCCGCGCCGCCGGCGGCGACTCCAGCACCGACTGGTCCATCGGCCCGCGCTTGCGCGGCGCGATTCGCCAGACCCTCACCGAAGATGGCCAGGTCATCCTGCTCCTCAACCGCCGCGGCTTTGCCAACGCCGTGCATTGCTCGAACGCCGCATGCGGCTGGGTGCTCACCTGTGATCAGTGCTCCGCCGCGATGGTCTTCCACAAAGACCCGCGCACGCAGCGCGGCGGACTTGTTCGTTGCCACCACTGCCTCGCCGAGCAGATCATGCCCGAACTCTGCCCCGTCAGCGGACACCGCCTCCACATGCTCGGGCGCGGCACGCAGCGCGTGGTCGAAGAACTCGAATCGCTCTTCGCCGATCTCGGCATCGTCCGTGACACGACCATGCTGCGCCTCGACTCTGACACCATGCGCCGCGCCGATGACTACTTCACCGCCCTCGATCGCTTCAAACGCGGCGACGCACGCTTGCTCATCGGCACCCAGATGATCGCCAAGGGCCTCGACTTCCCCGGCGTGCGCCTCGTCGGCGTGCTCAACGCTGACATCGGCGCACACGCCGCCGACTTCCGCAGCGATGAGCGATCGTTTCAGATCATCGCGCAGGTCGCGGGCCGCGCCGGTCGCGCCGACGGCCGCGGCCTCGTCCTCGTGCAGACCTACGCCCCGCTGGGCAATGCCGTGCGCTTCGCCGCCACACACGACTTTCTGGGCTTCGCCGCCCGAGAGATGGAACTGCGGGCCCGCGCCAAACTCCCGCCCATCACGCGCATGGCCCGCATCATCTGCCGCGATGCGTCCGCCGTGGAGGCCCGCGAAAGAGCTGCGGCAGTGGCCGCGTACTTCCGCGAGCATCACGCCGCCGACGTGCGCGTCAACGGCCCGACGCCCACAATCGTCGAGAAGGTCGCGGGCGAGTTCCGCTTCGTGGTCGAGGTGATCGCGCCTCGCGCCGATGTGCTCAACGCCGCGCTCGCCGCGTGCCGCGGGGCCGGTCTGATCAAGAGCGACGCCCAGACCGCGATCGATGTCGATCCTGTGTCAGGGATCTAGCGTCGGCCGAACCAGTCGAACCACGGCGCGCCGTCCTCGAACAGCGAGATATCCTCTTCGCGTGATGAACTTTCAGGGCAAACGCGTCACGGTCATGGGCCTGGGCAACTTCGGCGGCGGAGGCGGCGTCACGCAGTGGCTCTGCGCCCAAGGCGCGCGCGTGCTCGTCACCGACATGAACCCCGCCGACAAGCTCGGCCCATCACTTGACGCGCTCCGCTCACTCATCGACTCCGGTCAGGTCACGCTGCGACTCGGTGGCCACGACCATCGCGACTTTGTCGACACCGATGCGCTCGTCGCCAACCCCGCGGTGCCCAAGCCCTGGCACAACGAGTTCGTGCGTGCCGCAATCGATGCGGGCGTACACGTCACAACCGAGATCAACCTGACGATCGAGCGATTGCCCGAGCGACGCCGCGTCGTCGCCATCACCGGCAGCGCGGGCAAGAGCACGACCTCGGCGATGATCCATCACATCCTCGAGCGCGCCGGCCTGCCCGTCGTCTTCGGCGGCAACATCGGCGGCACGCTGCTGCCCGCGATCTCGTCGGGCGCGATCACCACGAGCACGCGCGTCGTGCTCGAACTCTCCAGCGCAATGCTGCACTGGCTTGCGGGCTGGTCGCCGCATGTCGCAGTTGCGACCAACCTCTCGCCCAATCATCTCGACTGGCACGGCAACCTCGATCACTACCGCCTGAGCAAGCAGAACATCCTGCGCTGCCAAACCTCCGGCGACACCGCCATCCTCGGCCCGACGCTCCGCGACTGGGCCACGCGCGAGGGTGTCCATCGCATCGTTGTCGGCGAGCACGAAGGTGTCGATGGCCTTGCGATCCCGGGCCAGCACAACCAGAGCAATGCGGCACTTGCCGTCGCGGCCGCCGTCGCGTTGGCGGGAGCCGCGCTGTCGCGTGATGCCGCGTGCGACGCCGTGCGTTCCTTCCCCGGCCTGCCGCATCGCCTGCAACTTGTGCATGCCGTGGGCGGCATTCGGTTCTTCAACGACTCCAAGTGCACCACACCCGAGGCGACGCTGCTTGCCATCCGCGCGATGGAACCCCAGCCGGGCGTTGGCCGCGTGCACTTGATCGCGGGCGGCTATGACAAGGGCTCGGATCTCGCGCCCATCGGCAAGCTCGCGTTCTCGCTCGCGGGCTTGTACACCATCGGCAAGACCGGCCCGGCGATCGACGCGCATGCGCGCGATGCGGGCGCACGCACGACGCCGTGTGCAACGCTCGAAGGCGCGATGCAGGCGATTCGCGGCGCGGCCAAGCCCGGCGATGTGGTGCTGCTCAGCCCCGCCTGCGCCTCGTGGGACCAGTTCACCAACTACGAGAAGCGCGGCGAGCGCTTCGCCGCCCTCGCCAAGGAGTGGACGCCATGACTCGACGTGGCTCGCAACGCTTGTGCCGCTCGCTCTTTGCCGGCGCGCTTGCCGCGCTGTGCTGTGCAGGCATCGTGACTTTCGCGGGCTGTGCCGCCAAGCGTCCGTCCGCCGCGTCATCGAGTCTGCGCGAGGTCTTTCCGGGCGTGCGCGTTGACGCGGCACGCCGCGTCGTCGAGTTTGATGGCACGGTGCCCGTGGACGCGCACAACCCCAAGTTCCCGCGTGTGTATCTGGAGGTGGTGGTCAGCACGCCGGACACGCGGCCGCACGAGGCGCTTGTGGTGACGACAGCGAAGGCCGCGCATATCCACGCCGCGCTGTTGCTTGCGGGATTCAAACCCGGCGCGCCCGGCGGCTGGTCGCGCGAGAGCGGCTCGCTGCGCCCGATCGCGCCCACCGGCGATGCGTTGCGGGTCTGGCTGGTCACGCGCGACGCACGCGGCACGGAACTGGTGCAGAGTGCGGAGTCGTGGGTCGCGGTAATGCCCGATGCAACGCCGCTGGGCCGAAAGAATGCGGGTGAGGGCTGGGTGTTTGCCGGGTCGCGGCTGCGCCCGGCAAAACAGGCCGGCGAGCCCGATCAGTACCTTGCCGACGCCGAGGGCACGATTGTCGGGCTCACGACGTTTACGACCGAGACGATCGCGTGGAGCGGCGTATTCAGCCCGGATTCCAAGGTGCAGGAGCCCGAGTGGATCGCCCGCCCCGAGCGCGTGCCCAAGGTGAACACGCCCGTCACGGTGCGGATCACGCCCGCCGCGGCAGCGTCGCCTGAAGTTCTCGGGCGTTGAGCGACGATGGCGCAATCTTCATGTGCGAGGGCCGCGTTTTTGTTTGATCTGGCGCGGCAGTTGAAAGAGACTCTATCGGTTCGCGCGTTCGGCAGTGCTCTCATGTGCTTCGGGGGAGAATCCATGCGTCAACTCGTATGTCTCATTGCACTCAGCCTCGCCTCGGCGGCTCATGCCCAACTCGCGGTCACCTTCCGTAACGGCCTGAACCTCGCAGCCACCACGACCGACCAGAACAACACGTCGTTCACCGTTGCGGGCATGAGCGGGATCTCGTTCATCGGCCCCGACACTGCCACGCCCGACCCCGACGACTTCCGCTTCGTCGCGGTGATGGACAACTCGAACAAGTTGGTGTTTCTGCGGCTCAAGTTCGCCGCCGACGGCACGATCAGCGCCGCGTCGATCACCGGCGGCCTCAGCCTCGCGCTGACGCGCGATTTTGAAGACGTCGTCTTCACCGGCGCGACGCGCAACAGCGTCTTTGCGAGTGAGGAAGACACGCCTGCGATCCATGAGTTCTCGCTCTCGGGCGGCGGGCTGCTGCGCACGATCACCGTGCCGCCGGTCTTTGCCAATCGGCGGAGCAACTTCGGGCTCGAGTCGCTCGCGATGCTGCCCCTGGGGACCAGCGCCGACGTCAACACGTCGCCCGTCTCGCTCTGGACGCTCAACGAAGAAGCGCTCAGCGTCGATGGCCCGCTCTCCACGCCCACCAGCGGCACGGTCGTCCGTGCGCAGCGCTTCGAGTTCGCGAATGGCGTCGCATCCGCGGCCGTCGCTTCGGGGCAGTTCGCCTATCGCACCGATCCGATTCACGCCCCAACCACCACCGGCGCACGCAGCGGCGTCAGTGCGCTCGTCTTGCTCGAGAGCGGGCAGGCGATCGTGATGGAGCGATCCTTCGGGCTCGACTTCGTCTCGCCGTTCCAGACGCGGCTCTATGACGTGAGCGACACGAGCGGCGCGACCGACACATCTGGGTTCGCTTCGCTCGTCGGCGCGACGTACGCGCCGATCGCCAAGCGATTGCTGTATCGCGGCAACCAGACCAACCTCGAAGGCCTGTGCATCGGGCCGCGGCTTGCTGGCGGCAAGGATGTGCTCGTCGGAATCGTCGACGACGGCGACCCGATCAGCGTGAACCGTGTCGTCGCGTTCGAGTTGTCGGGTGTGATCGTGCCGTGTGCCGCGGACTTCAACGGAGATGGCTTCCTGGACTTCACCGACTTCGATGACTTCGTGACGGCCTTCGAATCCGGCGCGGCGAGCAGCGACTTCAACAGCGACGGCTTCCTCGACTTCACGGACTTCGATGCGTTCGTCGCGGCGTTCGAGGGTGGGTGCTGAGGCCGAAGGTTGTGCGCGTCGGGATTGACTTGCGAACCCCTCCCCCTGCCCCTCCCCTCCGGGAAGGGGTGACTGGAGCCGCAACGCTGGCTGCGCTGGAGTTTGTTGCCGCGGGCGCGGGGAGAAGGGGCGGTGGTGCGCGTGGCGAGGCGGACGCAAGTGCTGGCGGCAAGGCATCGATGTCCTCGAAGACTCGGACATCGATGGCACGAGAGACGCACGATCATCCTCGAAGACTCGGATGATCGTGGCACGTGCTGATCGGGCCGACTTACGGCAAGGCACTGAGATGCTCGCAGAGCCGAGCATCTCAGTGGCACGAGGGCATGAGCGCACGAACTCACGAAGATACGAAGACATGAAGGCGCACGAGCCAAGAGCGACGAGCCGTGGCGGGCGCGGAGCAGTCGTCGGGTGTCGCTGCGCGACGACCCGACGCTACGGACCACAACCGCTTCGCGGTTGAAGAGGCAGTGGGTTCGTGGAAGAAGTAGCGCGAAGGCCAGACAGAAGACAGAGCACGATCAGCCACGAAGACTCGGATGAGTCTTGGCACGGGGGCGTGATCGCTGGTTGGCCGCGTCTCAGCCGAAGACCACTGTCTTGTGTTCGCAGACGATGATCTTGTCTTCGACGTGCGCTCGCACGGCCGCGGCGAGCACGATGCGTTCGAGGTCGCGGCCCTTGCGGATCAGGTCCTGCACGCTGTCGCGATGGTCCACTTCGAGCGTTTGCTGGCGGATGATCGGGCCGCAGTCGAGTTCGGCGGTGACGAAGTGGCTGGTGGCGCCGATGATCTTGACGCCGCGCTCGAATGCCTGGTGATAGGGGCGCGGGCCGGCGAACGCGGGCAAGAACGAGTGGTGGATGTTGATGATGCGGCTGGGCCAGCGCTCTACAAACTCGGGCGAGAGAATCTGCATGTATCGCGCGAGCACGACGAAGTCGGCGTTGGCGCCGGCGATGAGTTTCTGAAGTTCGCGTTCCTGGGCGGCCTTTCCGCCGCGGCTTTCGTCGACGGGCAGCACGTGGAACGGGATGCCCAGCGCCTCGACCATCGGGCGCAGCACATCGTGGTTGGAGATGACCATCGGCACATGCACGGGGAGTTCGTCGGCGGTGACACGCCAGAGCAGGTCGTGCAGGCAGTGGCTTTCTTTGCTCGCGAGGATCACCATGCGCTTGACGTCCGCGGCCCAGTGCGTGTTCCACGTCATCTGATAGCGGTCGGCGATGGGTCGCCACGCGGGGGCGAACGTCTCGCGCGAGAGGCCAAAGCCCTTGGTTTCGATTTCGACGCGCATGAAGAAGCGGGCGGCGTCGCTGTCGGTGTGCTGGTCGAGTTCGACGATGTTGCCGTTGTGCAGCGAGATGAAGTTGGAGACGGCCGCGACGATGCCGCGGGTGTCGGGGCAGGAGATGAGGAGTCGGACGGTGTCGGTGCGCATGGGCGAAATTGCCAAAGAACAAATGGTCAAATGGCCAAAGTGTCAAGCATCAGGTCGTCAGACTCCTCTCTGACTCTTGACTTCGTGACTCTGTATCTCCCGGTCTTTCGCACTTCGTCTCTCCGTCTCTTCGTCTCTTCCGCTCACACCCTCACCATGTGGACATAGTCGTGATAGCGCGAGTCGATCTCGGGCTTGGTGAGCTTGACGAGGCGATCGAGGCTGAAGGCTTCGATGGTGAACGAGGCGATGACGGTGCCGTGGACGATGGCGCGGCGGACGTGCTCGAACGAGCCGGGGTCGGCCGTGTCGTGGGCTGCGAGCGCGCCCATGACGCCACCCGCGAAGGTGTCGCCGCAGCCGGTGGGATCGACGACGGTTTCCGTCGGGTAGGCGGGCAGGCTGCACACGCCGTCGGCGTGGACCAGGATGCTGCCGTGCTCGCCCTTCTTGACGATCACGAAGCGAGGCCCCATGTCGAGGATGTGGCGGGCGGCGGTGACCGGATTGCGCTTGCCGGTGAAGAGTTCGGCCTCGTCGTAGTTGAGCACCAGGCCGTTGACCATCTTCAGGAGGCGTAGCAGTTCCTGACGCGCGGTGTTGATCCACAGGTCCATGGTGTCGGCGACGGCGAGGCGGCGGTTGGTGAACGCACTGAGCAGTTCGGCCTGCACTGCCGGGTGGCTGTTGGCGAGGAAGACAAGACGCGAATCGCGGAACGACTGCGGCACGGTCGGCGGCTTCTCGGCCAGCACGCCCAGTTCGGTGAAGAGCGTGTCGCGGCTGTTCATGTCGGTGCGATACTTGCCGCCCCAGCGGAAGGTCTTGCTGCCGGCGCGGACTTCGAGGCCCGCGGTGTCGATGTTGGGGAAGCGCTTGATCGCCGCGTGCCCGCTGGCGGGGAAGTCATCGCCCACGGCGGCGACCATCCGCACCGGGCCATAGAACGAGGCGGCGGCGGAGAAATAGGTGCACGAGCCGCCCAGCACTTCCTCGGCGCGGCCGGTGGGTGCCTCAATCGTGTCAATGCCGATGGTGCCGGTGACGGCGAGATTGGCCTGCGGAGCGCTGGGGGCGTTGGTCATAAGAGGAGAGTCTAGGAAGCCGGAGGCGATTGCTCGCGCGATGCGGTGCGGCGGCGGAGCGGGCGGGGAAGATTGCGCGGCTTAGCCGTAGTGATTTTGATGTCCGCATTCGGGGCAGACGCCGGTGCCGGTGTTGGGGTCGGGGAAGCCGCACTGTTCGCAGCGATAGTCGAGCCAGCGTGCGTCGCGGCGGCGTGAACGCCAGGTGTTGACGATGCCGGCGACGCACCAGCCGTAGAACGCCAGTGCGGCGAGGAGCCAGAGCGTGTCGTCGAAGCAGAGCAGGGTCTGGCTTGGCACGCGTGCGAGCGAGGTGGGCACGTCGCGGGCGGGACGCTGGAGCGGCGACTCGACGCGCGATCCGGTGAGGTGAAAGAGCAGCGATCTTTCGTGGCCGAAGACAACCCGTGGGACGTGGCTCGCGACGACGCGGCGGATGAAGTCTTCGTGCTCGCCGGCGAGGGGCGTGCCGGATTTGGGATCCCAGACGATTTGCAGAGAGCGATGTTCGAGCGTGAACAGGCCGTAGCGCTGGCGGCGGACGAGCGTCTCGGTGCGGACGAGTCGCGTGCCGGGGGTTGCCGTCGCGACGTCCATGCTCCAGGTTGCGGCGGTGGTCGCGGAGGGAGGCGTGTAGAGGCCGTTCTCGTAGGCGCGATAGATGTCGATGCCGCGGACGGGATTGGTGGGGAAGTCGAGGAGGGCGATGATGCCGCAGAAGAGAAGGATGAGACGGCGCGCCCACGGCAGGACGCGGCGGAGGCCGGACGGCTTGGGTGCGTTGGTGGGCACGCGAGCGAGCATACGAACGGCGGGCGGCGCGGTGCGGCGGAGGGATGGGCGGTGCGGCGGAACGGGTGATCGGCAGGCGGAATCGTGTTTTGGTCGGGTGTAGCGGGTCGGAGTCGGGGCGTGAAGCCTTGGCTTCGAGAAGGGATGCGGCCTAGTATCCCGGCCCCGAGCAGCGGAGGCGTCAAGCGGCAAAGGTGGTGCCGCGGCGAACAAGAATCAAAAGCGAAGCCGGACGACGTCCGCGCGTCGCGCAGGTGTTTTGCACGAGGGTTCGATCATGGCGACCAAGAAAGTGAAGAACAAGAGCCACAAGGGCCTCTTGAAGCGCATCCGCGTCAGCAAGACCGGCAAGGTCCGCCATCGCACCACCGGCCGCAAGCACCTTCGCTCGGGCAAGGGCGGCAAGCGCCTGCGTCAGATGCGGAAGGATCCGTTCATGTCCAATCCGGAAGCAAAGCGGATTGAGAAGCTGCTGTTCCGCCGCCTGCGCGGGCGCGATCAGTCGCGTGCGACGCTGAAGGTGAATCCCTCGCCGGCGCAGCGCAAGGCTGCCCGCGAAGCCGCCAAGGCCGCCGCCGCCAAGAAGTAAGTCTCGTTTCGCGTGCGTCGTTGCGGGAGTGTCCGCGTCGGTGCGTCACGCATGAACCGTTCGTCGGGAGCCAAGCCGAGGGCTTTGCCTCGCTCCGCCGGACACAGTTGGAGTTTCGCCCATGCCTCGCGTTCGTAAAGGTGCAGCCCGCGCTCAGGCCCGTAAGCGCATTCTTCGTGCCGCCCGCGGTTACTACGGCACCAACCACCGTCACAAGTATCGCGCCCGCAACGCGGTCATCCGCGCCGGTCGCTACGCGTTCCGCGATCGTCGTCGCCTGAAGCGCGAGATGCGCGGCCTGTGGATCATCCGCATCACCGCCGCGTGCAAGATGCGCGGCACGCGCTACAGCCTGTTCATGAACGGCCTGCGTCTGGCCGGCGTGATCATCAACCGCAAGATGCTGAGCGAGATCGCGATCAGCGACCCCAAGCTGTTCGACACGATCGTGGCGACCGCGATCAAGCACAGCAAGGCCGTGCCCGCCAAGGCGTAAGCCCGAGCAGCACGCAGATTTGGACCCACGCAAGCCCCGTCGTCATGGCGGGGCTTGCTTGCTTTTGGGCGGTGAGTGTGACGGGTTCGACGGTGCGGCGCGGCGGCGGGTAGCATGTTCGCGCCATGACTTCACGCGAAACCGCACTTGCCGCACGGGCCTTCACACTCGCGCCGAGCGAGGGCGAGCGATTCACCATGATCGGCGGCGGGATGCGCATCCTCGTCGACGGGGCGGCGAGCGGCGGTCGCTGCTGCATTCTCGAAACGCCGGTGCCGCCGGGCGATGGCCCGCCGCTGCATCGCCACGAGCGCGAGGACGAGATGTTCTTCGTCATCGAGGGGCGTTTCAAGTTCATGATCGACGGGCGCGAGTTCATCGCCGAGCCGGGTGCGTTTGTGTGCGCGCCGCGCGGTTCGGTCCACACGTTCAAGAACATCGGCGCGACGACTGGGCGATTCCTGATCACCTGCACGCCCGCGGGGATCGAAGTGCCGTTCCGGGCGATCCGCGAACCGGATGCGCGCGAGATCGCGCAGGGACGCATGCCGCCGACGATGGAGTTTGTGATGCAGGAGCTGGGGCGGCACGGCATCACGTTTGTGGGGCCGCCGCTCGATATGCCGCGTGGGTGAGGCGGGGCACGATCCACGTGCGACGATCCCGCGCGAGCGCGGACGCGTTCGTTGGGTGCGGCTGCGCCGCGGCCGCACGCTCTTCACCTGCACGGCTTCGCCGTGCGAGGCAGGAAGCGGACGCGCGAACGACCCGGCTCGGAGATGCGAGTCGGAAAGCCTCGTTTTCTGGGCAAAACGGCCCGCCCCGAGGTGCGGGCCACCTCGGAGCCGCCCGTTTCTCGCTCGTGCTCCGCGTCAGTCGTTGGCGTTGCGCATGAGCTTCTTGAGGAACGGCGAGAGCACGAAGATCACGACGCCCGCGCCGAGGCTGGTGACGACGAAGAGGAAGAAGAAGTCGGCCTGGCCGCCGAAGTTCCACGGCAGCTTCAGTTCGCCCTTCTCGATCGCTTCGACCTGCGACGCGACGAGGCCGCCGCCGAGGTTGGCGATGAAGCTGGAGACGAACCAGATGCCCATGAGCAGCGAGACGAACTTCACGGGCGCGGCCTTGGTGACGTAGGAGAGGCCGGTGGGGGAGAGGCACAGTTCGCCGACGGTGTGCCAGAAGTAGGTCATGAAGATGAGCCACATGCCCGCCTTGGCGCCGCCGCCAGCGGAGATCTTGCCGGCCCAGACCATGAAGAGGAAGCCGATGCCCAGGAAGATGAGGCCCAGCGCGATCTTGACGGGCTGCGAGGGGTTGAGCTTGACCTTGCCCAGGTTGGTCCAGATGGCGGCGAAGATCGGCGCGAGGATGAAGATGAGGCCGGCGTTCACCGACTGGAACCACGTCGCGGGCACTTCGAACGTGCCCATCATGCGATCGGTGTTCTGCTCGGTGAAGACGTTGACCGATGAACCGGCCTGTTCGAACGCGAGCCAGAAGAACGCGTTGAAGAACATGAAGACGAAGATGGTGATGACCGGGCCGCGATCTTCGGGGCGGTTGATGCTGAGGAACCAGCCGACCCACGCGAAGATGCCCAGGCCCAGTGCGGCGACCACGCTCCAGCCCAGGGCGGGATTGGCTTGCAGGCTGGACATGAGGGCTGAGAACTGTGCCGTCGCGCCGAAGTGATAGGCCACGGCGAAGAGTGCGGAGATGATGACCGCGCCGATGAAGAAGAGCGAAGATGCGCTGTTGGCGCCGGCGCGCTTCTCGGGGGCGGGTTCGCCGACGTGCGACAGGAAGCGGGGGCGGCCCCACATGTAGAGGAAGAGGCCCAGGAGCATGCCGACGGCGGCGGAGCCGAAGCCCCAGTGCCAGCCGACCTTTTCGCCGAGCGTGCCGCAGACGAAGGCGCAGAGGAACGCGCCGAGGTTGATGCCCATGTAGAAGATGGTGAACGCGCCGTCACGCCGCGGATCGCCCTCTTTGTAGAGCTGGCCGACCATGACGGAGACGGTGGGCTTGAAGTGGCCCGTGCCCAGGACGATGACGGCGAGGCCCATGATGAAGAGCGACATGCCGGCGGCGTTGTGGTCCAGCGGGGGGATGCCGGAGATGCCGAGGATGATGTGGCCCAGGGAGATGAGCAGGCCACCGACGAGCATGGAGCGGTGCGTGCCGATCATCTTGTCGGCGATGATGCCGCCGAGGATGGGGAAGAGGTAGGCGAGGCCGGTGTACCAGCCGTAGAGGACAGAGGCGTCGGCCTTGGACCAGCCGCGGCCGGGGTTGAAGCCTTGTTCATCGCCGGTGGTGGCGCGGATGAGATAGAGGACGAGCAGGCCGCGCATGCCGTAGTAGCTGAAGCGTTCCCACATTTCGACGAGGAAGAGGAGGAAGAGGCCGACGGGATGGCCGAGGATGGTTTTCTCGTCCGCGGGGGCGAAGAAGGGCGCGGTTGGGGGGGTGCCGGTGGAGGAGGGCGCGGGCATGCTCATGCGAAAGGCATCCTCAAGAAGTGAGGGGAGAAGTCAGAGCCGATCGCGTCAGACTAGCAGAAAAGTGGGGAGAAAGCACGGGTTGGGGGGTGGTCGTCGAAGCGAAGGAGAGAGCCCCGCGACCCTGCTGGCAGAGCCTCGGATGGTTATGGCGGCCGGGCCGAGCGTGTCTCGTGCCATCGAAGTCCGCTTCGGACTTCGATGTTCGTGATCGCGGGTGGTGCGTGGCAAGACACATCGAAGTCGCAGAGCCGACTTCGATGGCACGGAAGCAGAGGCGGGTCGTTCGATCAGCAAAATGTGCCGCGATTATCGGAGGCTCGGGGAGGATGATCGTGCTCTTGCCTCAGTGATGAAAATGCCCCACGATCACGCCCTCAGAGCAGGTCGTGATCGTGGCACCCGAAACCAACTGGTTTGCGTCTTTCGTGCCATCGAAGTCCGCTTCGGACTTCGATGCTCTCGGCGACGCGCAACTCTCGAAAAGACACATCGAAGTCGCAGAGCCGACTTCGATGGCACGGAACCATGGGCAGGTCATCTGATCAGCAGAATGCGCCACGGTTCTCCGAGCCTCGGGGAGGATGGTCGTGCTCTTGCCTGCGTGATGACATGCCGCAAGATCACGCCCTCAGAGCGGGTCGCGATCGTGGCACCGGGCATTCGGCGCTTGATTCGAGAAGGTCGAACCCAGTTCATTTGCGTGGGCCGTCGATCGCCGCCTGGATCTTTGCGACGTCGATCTTGCCCATTTCCATCATCGCCGTGAATGCGCGTTGTGAAACTTCGCCGCCGCGGGCCATCGCTTCCATCAAGATTCGCGGGGTGATCTGCCACGAAAGGCCCCACTTGTCCTTGCACCAGCCGCACGCGCTGGCGACCCCGCCATTGCCGATGATCGCGTTCCAGTATCGATCGGTCTCAGCCTGGTCCTCGGTGATGATTTGGAATGAGAACGCTTCACTGTGCTTGAATGCGTCGCCGCCGTTGAGGCCGAGGCACTGCACGCCTCGAACGGTGAACTCGACCGTCAGGACATCACCCTTTTTGCCCCCGGGAAAGTCCGCGGGTGCGCGACAGATTGTGCCGACCGAGCTGTTGGGGAATGTCTTGGCGTAGAAGTTGGCCGCTTCCTCCGCGTGGTGGTTGTACCAAAGACAGATCGCGTACGTGTTCATGCAAGGGTCCTTTGGGCGCGTGAGGAGTTCGGTGGCGCTTCTTCAGTCGCGACAAACCGCGGTCGGCTGTGGACGTGCCGAGGGTGAGTTGCGACGTGACAAACCTACAGCCTGCTCGCCGCGAGGCTCGCCAGTTCGCTGCGTTCGCTGCGGGCGAGGACGACGTGGCCGAACAACCCAAGCCCCTTCATCTTCTCGGCGGTGTACGACAGGCCGTTGGAGGATGAGTCGAGGTACGGATTATCAATCTGGCCGATGTCACCCGTCAGCACCAGTTTGGTGCCTTCGCCGACGCGGCTGGCGATGGTCTTCACTTCGTGCGGCGTCAGGTTCTGGGCTTCGTCGACGATCATGAACTGGTGCGGGATGCTGCGGCCGCGGATGTAGGTGAGCGGCTCGAGCACGAGCTTGCCGTCGGCCATGAGTTTCTGAATGCGCTGTTCGGACGAGTGGCTCTCGGCGGCCTGCATGTGGACGCCCTTGGTGCTCATGAGGTAGGAGAGGTTGTCAAAGATCGGCTGCATCCATGCCGTGAGTTTTTCGTCCTTGTCGCCGGGCAAATAGCCGATGTCGCGGCCCATGGGCATGATGGGGCGGGCGACGAGCAGCTTTTCATAGCGGCCTTCGCTGAAGACCTTGGTCATGCCCGCGGCGAGGGCGAGCATGGTCTTGCCGGTGCCTGCCGAGCCGAGCAGCGTGACGAGTTTGATCTCGTCATCCAGGAGCAGGTCGAGGGCCATGGTCTGCTGGACGTTGCGGGCCATGATGCCCGAGACGGGCTTGCGCGGGCCGCTGACGGGGATGACGTGCTCGGTCTCGCCCAGACGCCGCGCGAGACCGGTGTGGTTCTCGTCCTGGGCGTTCTTCATGACGATGAACTGATTGGCGAGGATCTCGCGCTGATACTCGATGCCTTCGGGCGTCTTGCCGGCGACAAGGGGCTGCACGCGTTCGAGCGTGAGCAGGCGATCGCGATAGAGCTCGTCGATGAGTTCGCCTTCGCACGTGGCGGGCAGATAGCCGGTGTAAAGGCGGTCGGCATCGACCTTCTGGTTTTCAAAGTCCTCAGTGCGGATGCCCAGGGCGTCGGCCTTGATGCGGCAGGCGAGGTCCTTGGAGACAAACACGGTGGGGTACTTGCCGCGCTGGTGCAGGCGATAGGCGACGGCGATGATGCGGTTGTCGGGGCTGTCTTCGCGGAGTGCGGCGGGGCGTTCCTTGTCATCGACGTCGACGTCGATGCGGACGGTGCCGGTCTTGCCGTTGACGCCGGTGCTGGCACCCGCGCCCTGGATGGGGCCGAGTTCGCCCCAGTTGACGCCCTCGGTGAGGCGACCGGCGGCACGCAGGCGATCAAGGTGGCGGATGCACTCGCGGGCGTTGCGGCCCAGGTCGTCGTCCTTGCGCTTCATCTTGTCGAGTTCTTCGATGACGGCGAAGGGGATGACGAGGTTGTGCTCTTGGAACACGAAGAGCGCGCTGGGATTGTGCAGCACGACATTCGTGTCGATCACGAACTCTTTGATGCCGGTGTCGTCCGGCCCGGGCTTGGATGGGCGCATGGCGGGGACCTTGGACGGGGCGGAGACGCCGTTGGCGTTGCTGGCCGCGGCGCTGGTCGCGGCAGTGTTCGTGCCGGGGATCGCGGGGGAGGCGATCGGTGAAGCGTTGGCGGCCGAACCCGTCGTCTTGGTCGTTGGAGGCATGGGGTGGTCGAAACTCCGTTTCGAATACGACTCTCGGTGCGTTCCGTTGCACCGGTGGCCGGGACGGCGGTGCCGCCCGGGGCTCTCTCAGCCGCGCAGCATACAAAGTTCATCGGCTTGCCAAGGGGGGTCGCGTCAAGGTTGCGCAAAAGACGCCGCACAGCGCGCTCATATCCTGAGGGCATGCCCACGGTCTTTCTCAATGGCACATTCCTTGATGCCGCCGACGCCCGCGTCTCGGCGTTTGACGCCGGCGTGCAGCACGGTGTCGGACTCTTTGAAACCATGCTGGCGGTGCTGGCCGCCGACGGCGTGCGGGTGATCGACGCGGAACAGCACGTGCGGCGGATCGCGGACTCGGCCCGGGCGCTGGGCTTGTCTGATTCCATCCGCGAGGCGGCATTGCTCGAGGCGGTGGAGCGGACGGTGGCGAAGGCGGAACTGCCGCGTGCGCGCGTGCGGCTGACGATCACCGGCGGCGACCTGAATATGTTGGCGCGACCGATGCCCGGGGCGGGCGGCGAGGCTGCACGCCGCCACGACCCGACGATCCTGATCCATGCACAGCCGGCAACGGCGTATCCGGCCGAGATGTTCGAGCGGGGCGTGCGGGTGGCGTTCGCCGATCTGCGGGTCAATCCGCTCGATCCGTTCCAGGGGCACAAGACGCTGAACTACTGGCCGCGACTGCGCGAGCTGCAGGCCGCCGCGGCGAAGCAGTGTGGCGAGGCGCTGGTGTTTCAGGTGACGAACTACCTCGCGGGCGGCTGCGTGAGCAACGCCATCGTGATCAAGGATGGGCGTCTGATCACGCCGATCGCGCGGGGCGAAGAGCAGGACGTGGCGGATGCGGCGGGCGATGGCGTGGAGGGCGCGGTCGCGCCCAGTCCGGTGCTGCCGGGCGTCGTGCGTGAGCGCGTCCTGCGCTGGGCCGAGGAGCACGACGTCGACGTGGTGCGCCGGATGGTGAACATCGAGGACGTGCTGGGTGCGGACGAACTGGTGCTGACCAACTCGTCGTGGGGCGTGCTGCCCGTGACGCATGTGGAGTCCAAGGCGATCGCCGACGGGCGCGTCGGCCCGGTGTCTCGCGAGATGATCGAGGCGTGGCACGACCACGCAGGAACGAACTGAGGCGTGGGGTTGAGGCGGTTACTGGCCGCCGCTGCGGGCCTTGGCCGCGCTGAAGAGCTCGCCCATGGGGTACTTGTTGAGCAGGACGAGGCTCTGGTTGGACTCGGCCTTGTAGACCATGAGGTCTTCGTTGCGGCTGTCGATGACGAAGACGAGTTCGTCGTTGTTGGCTTCAACGGTCATGACCGTGACGCCGCCCGCGTCGCTGACCAGTCCGGCGAGCGCGGTGGGCTCCATGCCGTGCGCTGCGATCAGACGCGTGATCTGGGCAACGCTGAGCGTGGCGAGGACGATGGCGGTGGCAATCAGCCCCGCACGGAGCAGGATGCTGCTCCAGCCCAGAACGGTAGTTGCGGCAGGGGCATTCGCGGCGTCGGGCTGCGAAGGGTGCGGGCTGCGCATGGTGTTGGTGCTGTTCATGCGTGCTCCTTCTCAGCGGCCGCTGGGGGCCTTGCGGTCGTTGATGAGGTTGCGATAGCCCAGCGGAACGAGGCCCTTGCGGCTGGTGTCCCACTTCACGCCGATCAGTTCCTGGTTTGCGGAGTCGACGATGTACACGCCCTGCGCGTTGCCGGTGTTGAGCTTGCCGCTCACCATCGTGTACTGCCCGATCGCGCGCGGCGGGGTCGCGCCGGTGGAGCGGGGCTGGGCGTTGCCGGGCGTGGGGATCATCCACAGCACCATCGCCGCCAGGCCTAGGGCGACGTTGAGGGTGATCAGGCCCATGGGCGTGCGGCGTGGCGGTGCCGCCGGCGGCTGCGCGGCTGCGACGTTGTGCTGGTTCATGGTCTTCTCCTTCGCGGGCGGGCGTGCGGGCACGCCGCTCCCGCGGGTTGGC
>JANRKB010000044.1:0-8116 GCA_033763695.1 Planctomycetota bacterium
GCTGAGCTCGAAGGGCTGCGTGAGCACGAGGAAGTCGTGGTCGGGCTGGATGTCCGGGGGGAGCGCGGGGATGAGGTGTGGAATGCCGGTGGCAACGATGCGGGCCGCACGCGAGCCGTGCAGGCGATAGCTGTCGGCGACGCTCTCGTCGGCGACGCAGAAAAGATCAACGCTCGCGAAGCCGTAGCCGGGCACGACGCGGCGGCGGGCGAGCAAAGTGTCGGTGACGAGACGCAACAAGCCGCTCCAGTCGGCGTGCGCGAGCATGAGACGTGCGCGAAAGCGGGCCCGGCTCATGTCGAGAATCGCCGTGCGGAGCGACTTGCGCACGCGCGCGTCGGGCGTGTACTCGTTGGCGGCTTCCTGCACGAGCACCGTCGCAACGCCCGCACGCGCCGCGCTCTCGATCACCCGCTGCGTCAGGTAGAGCGAGTCTGCGCCCATGACCACGACGCGCGGCCGCACGGCGGCGAGCAGCCCGTCGGCGTTGATGGGCAGATCGGCACCGATGACACGCAGCGGAACGCCCGCATCGCGGGCGAGCGCGGCGATGCCGTCGAGTTCTGGCCCTGCGCCGCAGCAGGCGAGCGTTGTGATGCCGCGGCTCTCAAGGGCGGCACGCACGACCAGCAGTGATCGCGCGTCCGTCCGCGAGGACATGAGCACGAGCGCGTCCGCCGGGCTTTCACCGGGCCGCGTGGTCAGCGGTAGATCTCCGCGATCAGACGCATCGTCACCAGCGCGTCGTCGATGGTGCACGCGTTGGACGGCTTGTTGAGCACGGCGTTGACGACATGCTCTGCCTGGAGGCGGAAGCCGGGCTTGAACGCGGCGTCACGCGGATCGGCTTGGAACTGGTGAAGGGCTCGCTCGCCGGCGTTCTGATACACGGCCGCCTCGAGGGGGCGGAACTCCCAGCGGCGCTCGGGCGTTGAGACGGTGGCCATCCACGGACCCGGGCCGTTCCAGATCGCGCTGTAGATGCCGATGTCGCCGCTGTCGAACTCGACGGACGCGACGACGACGGGGCTGGTGCCGTCGCGCCACGGCACGACCTGTTGGACGCGCTGGATCTTGCCGCGGCCCAGGGCGGGAAGGTAATCGACGAGGTGGATGCTGTTGGCGTACATCCAGTTCTTGACGACTTCTTCCGGATGGCCGATCTGGCGGGCGAGCGCGAGGCTCTGCTGATCGGCGACCTGAATGAAGCGCGGGCCCGGGCGATGTGCCAGGTCGGCGAGTGCGCCCTGCGTGCTGGAAAGGAAGCGACGATTGAGCCCGACAAACGCGCGGCGGCCGCGCGAACGGGCGGCGGCGGCGATCTCCTCGGCTTGCGCGAGGTTGTAGCCCGCGGGCTTCTCGAGCAGAACCGTCCACGGGAACTCGAAGCAGGCGAGCGCGACCTCACGGGCAGAAAGCTCGGGGACGCTGACGACGACGAGGTCAGCACGCGTCTTCTCGTACAACTCGGCGACCGAGGAAGTGACGAGCGGAATCGAGCGGGCCGCGGCGGTCTGCTCGGCCTTTGCTCGCGTGCGGCTGTGCAGGCCGACAAGCGTCACACCCGGCACATCGGCGAAGGCCTTGGCGTGCTCGACTGTCATGCCACCAGCGCCGACGAACGCGACGCGACAACTGCCGTCCTTGCCACTCGACGATGAACTCATGCGTGCCTCCGAAGCGGCCCCCCGCCGCCGTCGGAGCAATGCTATTCACGGCGCGTCGGCATCGGGCCAGGAAGTGACGCGACCGGCGGTGATGACACGCCCGGGCACTTCGGTCGCGATCTTGGCGGTGAACTCGGCGATGTCGCAGGCGCTGAAGGTGTTGTCGAGAAGTTGGGTGACGGTGGTCGAACTGGCGGCGACGCCCCAGGTGAAGCCCTCGATGCGATTGGCGGAGATGGTGGCGGCGACGTTGGTGCCAGCCCAGATGCCGATGTCGCGGTTGGGCTGATTGATGCGATTGCAGACCGTGTTTCGGAAGACGAGGGAGCGGCCGTCGACCGAGTCGACAGAGATGGCGACGGCCTCGCCACTGCCGCTGGCGGCGGTGTCGATGACTTCGTTGTCCAGGACGCGTGCTTCGGGGCCGACGGCCTCGATGCCGAAGGCAAATGCGTTGGGCCAGAGGGTGCAGCCGCCGGTGCGTGCGATCTGGTTCTCGACGATGAGGCAGTTGATGCCGCTCGTGCGCACGCCGCGGAAGGAGCAATCATTGATGGTCATGCCGCGGACGATGTGCCAGCCGTGGCTGAGCGCGGCGGAGCGGTCAAAGGCATCGCCATCGAGCGCGACTCCCCACGTGAAGCCCGTGATGCGGCCGCTGTGGATGCGGATCTTCTTGCGGTTGTGTGCGGCGACGCCTTTGGTCTCGGACGTCTCGGGCTTGGCGAGCGTCGAGCGCAGCTCGTGCCCCGCGAAGTCGATGCTCACGTTGTCGCACGCGATCTCGATCGCGGCACCGGGCTGATCGCAGGTGAGATCAGTCGCAAACTGGTATTTTCCCGGGGTCGAAATGACGAGCGGGACGCGGTCGATTGTTTGGATAATGTCTTGGAGATCGCGTGAGCCTGCGGCTGCGCGATGCTGCCAAACGAGCGCCGCTGTGGCCGCAAGAAAAACGATCGCGATGTACGCGACGAATCGCTTCTGAGCTGCACGCATGGGCGGAAGTCCTCCTGAGAGAGGGACTTGCGCAATATCACGCCCAGGGGAACGTGCGCTTCTGGTCGAGGTCGCGATCCAGCGGGACAGGCGTGTGATTGCGCTCATCGGAAGTATAACAACCGACGAGCGCGGCGATTGCCTGCCGCGCGTCCTGTCCTGTCGGAAAATTCTTGCCGTCGAGGAGCGCCGAGAGCACAGCACGGCTGGGTGCGACGGCATCGGCGGGCGTGATCTTGTGCGTCTCGTCGACCCAGGGCATGCCGTAGCGCGTCGTGGGCATCTCGCGATGCTCGGGCTTGCGGACGGAGGTGAGCATAATGCCGGCGAGTTCGTCGACCATGATCTGACCGAATCGGCAGGCGTAGGTGACGCGCACGCCGTGGCCCTGGTCGGCGGAGACATCCATGAAGAAGCGTTTGCCGCTGGCGGTTTCAAGGCGGACGGAGCCGGCGCGATCTTCAAACTGCGGGCCGCGAGGGTTGGGGAGCTTGCCGGGGCTGAACCACGCGGTGGCTTGGGTGGGCGCTTCGCCGGTGAGGTAGCGGAACATCTCGAAGTAGTGCGAGCCGTTCATGGCGATGCCGAAGTTGCCGCCGACGACGGTGACGCTGGCGAGGCCGCCGTACTGCTCGGAGTCGGCGAGGGACTTGGGCAGGGTGTACTGCTCCATGAAACGCATCTGGTGGTTGATGGCGAGGCGGGTGCCGGCTTTCTCGCACGCCGCGAGCATGCGATCGCAGTCGGCGAGCGAGGTGGCCATGGGCTTCTCGCAGAGGATGGCACGAGCGCCGGACTGGGCCGAGCGGATCGTGAGTTCGGCGTGAGAGGGCGCGGTGGTGCTGATGACGACGCATTCGGGGCGGCCGCGGGCGAGCAGATCATCGAAGGAGGCGAAGAGCGCCTCGGAGGGCACGCCGGCCTTGCCCGCGGCTTCGAGCGCTTCGGGCTTGGCGTCGCACAGGCCGACGAGCGGCAAGCCGAGCGACTTCACGACTTCGACGTGACGCATTCCCATCCGACCCGCACCGATGACCGCCGTGCGCATGTTCAACTCCCAGCAGAGGCTCGGCGCTTGTGGCGTCGAAACCGTGTTTGTGATTTCTCAAGGCGGCGTGTGCGCCCGATGCGCGATTGTTGGCAAGACTCTGGCCGTGGGCACTGGCAAACGCGGGTCTGGGCGGCGAAGTTTGTTCAGGACGAGCCGACGCGAGGCTGTCACTTCTGCTTTGAGAGCGCGAGGAAGCGTTCGGCGAGGCGAGCGACGCCGCGGGCGTCGAGCTTGCCCCAGTGCTCGGCGGCGGACTGCTGCTTGCGGGCGAGGTCAGGCAGTGCGGCGGGGTCGGTCGCGATGCGAGAGATGGCGGCACGGAACTCGTCGGTCGCCTCCATCGCAACGACGCCGGGCACGCCGAGGTAATCGTCGTAGCGGTAGCGATAGACGTCGTAGTTGATGGTCGGCTTGCCGCAGGCGATGGCCCAGCGGATCGTGGCGGAGACGCTGGCGACGAAGAGATCGCACAGAGGCACGAGTGTGGAGGTGGGACGGGTCGCGATGGCGACGCGCGGCCCGACGAGGTGCGCGACGGTCTCTCGCTTGGTGCGCGGATGCAGCGCGAGAATGACGTTCGCGTCGGGGATCTCAAGCAGGCGGCCGACCCAGAAGGACGCAAGCTCTGCAAACGTCTTGAACTCGCAGGCGTGGGCGCGGACGTCGAGCTGGTCGGGCGGGAGGGCGCAGAGGACGAGGCGGCCCGAGTCCGGCAGACCAAGCTCGCGGAGAAGTTCGGCACGCTCGCGACCAGCGCACGCGGCGTGAGCGGCGATGGTGTCGAGCTGGGCAGAACCGGTGGCGACCACAACATCGGGAGAAAGGCCCGCGCGAACGAAGTAGTCGCGGATCGCGTCGCTCTCGACGCAGATGAGATCGGCGTGGCCGCTGTTGAGCTGCCACGGCAGCGCGGGCGCGAGACCAGACCACTCGGTCGCGAACACGCACGGCCAGGGCAGACGCATCAGGCGACGCCCGCGATGCTCGTAGACCCAGCGCGGATAGAGGCGTGCCGCGAGGCGGTTCATCGGACCCTTGACCCAGTAGGCGGAGTTGTGCCAGTAGCTCTCGGCAGGCTCGGTCGCGTTGGCGAGGGTGTAGGGCACGACGACAGCGGCGGCACGAGACGCGTGAGCCGCGGCGATGATCGCGGGGGCGAAGGACTCGACGTGGTCCTCGGCGAGAAGAACGACGTTGGGGCGGGCTCGCTCAACGAGCCAGCGGGCAAGGGTCTTCTGCGTGCGGCGTGCGGCGAGCTGCGACATCAGACTGCGTTGACGCCACTCCGTGGGCACCAGCTTTTTGAGCCGGATCATGGTGCGGACCTGTTCATCGCGCAGCCAGCGAGCGGCCCGGAACGCGAAGCGATACATCGGACCGAGGATGCCGCGGGCGGCGCGGTTGGTGAGCCACGGGAGCGGGCGACGATGGCGCACAACCCGCGCTTGGGTCGCCGTCGGATCGGGATCGACTTCGTCGGGTGAGCGGGCCCACTCTTCAAGACCAAAACCGTCGCGGGCACAGAGATCCTCGTCGCGTTCGACGCCGACGTAGCGGCCGAGGAAGCAGAACGAAACATGGAATCGCGGATCGGCCTTGAGCGACCTGGCGATCTGCAGGAACTCCTGGAAGTGGCTCGACGCGGCGATGACGCAGAGCAAGCGACAAGGCTCGGCCCCTTCGGTGTGAAGAGGCATCAAGGTGTCGTGCTGGATCGGCCGCATGAGTCGCTACGTTAGCCGCGGGGCGGGCCGGACACAACGAAAGTCGGCGAGGGTGGGCGTATACTCGCCCTCGCACGCATGAGCACTAGCGTTGAGAACACGATTGCGCCCAAGGACGGACCCCGATCACCCGTGATCGAGATCCGGCCGCCAACGGGCTGGCGTGCGCCGAGCATCCGCGAGTTGTGGGCCTATCGCGAGATGGTGTACTTCACCATCTATCGCGACGTGAAGACGCGGTACACGCAGACGATGCTTGGCCCGCTGTGGGCGGTGTTGCAGCCGCTGATCACGATGGTGATCTACTCGGTGATTTTCGGCATGTTCGCGCGGATGCCGTCGGACGGGATCCCGTACCCGCTGTTCGTGTATGCGGCGTTGGTGCCGTGGACGTTCTTGTCGACGGGTCTGAACACCGCGATCGGCAGTTTGCACGGCAACTTCACGATCATCACGAAGATCTACTTCCCGCGGATCGTGCTGCCGGTGCAGGCGGTGCTCGGCGGCATCGTTGATCTCGCGCTGTCGCTGGTGATCCTGCTGGGGATCGCGGCGTGGTATCAGCAGCCGCTGACGCCGCGGTTGTTGCTCCTCCCGCTGTTTCTGATCCCGGGTGTGTTGGCGGTGGCGGGGCTTGGGCTGTTCCTGTCGGCGATGTCGGTGCAGTTCCGCGATGTGCGGTACATCGCGCCGCACCTGACCGTGATGTGGATGTATGCGTCGCCGATCCTCTATCCGCGCAGCGTGATGCCTGCGGCGGTGCGTGAGTGGGCGGCGCTCAACCCCGTGTGCACCGTGGTGGAAGGATGTCGCTGGGCGTTCCACGCGGGCGAGATCGCGCCCTGGCCGTGGTTGGCGGGGTCGATCGGCGTGTCGGTGGGCCTCTTTGTGCTGGGCGGAGCGGTTTTCCGCCGCCTTGAAAGCAATCTGGTGGACGTGCTCTGACGATGGGCGATATCGCACTGCGAGTTCGAGGGCTGGGCAAACGCTACCTGATCGGTGCGTCGCTTGACCCCCAGCGCATGTTTGTCCACACCGCGCTGGACATGATCCGCGACCCTTTCCGGCGCGTCATGTCGGTGATGCGCGGCGATGCGACGTTCATCGATCAGAAAGAGTTCTGGGCGCTGCGTGATCTGAACTTCGAGATCAAGCACGGCGAGGTCGTTGGCATCCTGGGCCGCAACGGCGCGGGCAAGAGCACGCTGCTGAAGATCCTGTCGCGCATCACCGCCCCCACCGTCGGCGTCGCAGAGATCTACGGCTCGATCGGCGCCCTGCTTGAAGTGGGCGCGGCGTTTCACATCGAACTGTCGGCCCGCGACAATATCTATCTGCACGGCGCGATCTATGGGCGCAGCAAGCGCGAGACAGATCGCATCTTTGACGAGATCATCGAGTTCTCCGAGCTGGGCGAGTTCGTGGACACGCCCGTCAAGAAGTTCTCCAGCGGCATGTACTCGCGGCTGGCGTTCTCGGTGGCGGCACACTTCTCGACCGACATCCTCGTCGTGGACGAGGTGCTCGCGACCGGTGATGCGAAGTTTGTGAAGAAATGCCTCTCCAAGATGCAGAACGTCGCGATGACGGGACGCACCGTGCTGTTCGTAAGCCACAGCATCGATTCGGTCCGCCGCCTGTGCACACGCGGCATCCTGCTTGAGCACGGACGGGTGGTCGCGGACGGCACGGCGACCGAGATCGCCGAGCAGTATCAGTCGGCGACGGACGACAAGGGCGAGTCGATCCTGCCGGGGCCGGAGACGATCTGGACGGAGAAGGACGCGCCGAAGTTCCCGAATCGGAATGTGCGACTTCGGGCGGTGCGCGCGATCGATGATGCGCGTACGGCACGCAACTCGTATGACGTCACGGAGTCTTTCTGCATCGAGATCGAGTACGAGGTCATCAAGCCCGGGCCGCTGCTGAGCGCGCACCTGTACTTCTACGACGCGGCGGGTGCGCTTGCGTTTGCATCGCTCGACAACCTGGACACGCCGTATGCGGGCCGGGTGCAACCGGCGGGCATTCATCGCTGTCGCTGCCGCGTGCCGGCGCATCTGCTGAACGAGGGAATCTTCTCGATCGAGTACACGCTGTGCACCAATCCGACGACGGATCAGTATGCGACAGCGCCGGGGTGCCTCGTGCTGACGATCACCGATGCGCGGCGTCCGGGCGGCGTGCGCGGCGACTGGTCACGCGACTGGTTCCGTTGCCCGGTTCGCCCTCGTCTGGCGTGGGAGTTTGATCAGCCGTTCAACGCGTGATGCGTTTGCGCGGCGTGCGTGGGCGCGTCGCGGGTGTGGACGGCTGTGGGCAGTTGTCTTCTGCGAGCACACGTCATGGCCAAGTTCGCCCGGCTCGAGCATGTGCAGGCGCATCCGGACTACGTGCCGATGAGCATGGTCTTTCGGCCGTTTGTGATGTGCATTCACACGCCGGACTATCACACCAACTCGGTGAACACCGACCGACTGGGATGGCGCGTGCAGTATGGCCCCGACGGCGAGCGACTGGACCTGGACACGCTGCGAGATCGCTACGCGATGTGCGATGTGCTGGTGGGCAACAGCACGATCTTCGGCGTGGACGCAACCAGCGACCATCACACCACCGGGGCGCATCTGAATCGCCTGCGGCAGCGGAGCGATCCGGGCGTGCCGCTGGTGAGC
>JANRKB010000045.1:0-1829 GCA_033763695.1 Planctomycetota bacterium
GGACCTCCCCTGAATTGAGGGTTCTTGGAGCCATAGCGCCGGCAGTAAACGCCCGCGATCGAGGCAAGTCAAGGCATGCGCGGTGGCGCAAGGAGGCGTGTTGCGAGCGGCAGCGCACAATCAGATTTCCCGCATCTGCGAATGCGATAAGTGCCGGATTCTGCGGGCTGTCGCGTTCATGTCCGCCTTGCATTGCAGCCGCACGCGCGGCCAGAATACGGCGCCTCCGGACTCGGTTCGGCTGTTCCTTCGGCGTAGCGATGGAGCCGCCGAGCGACGCGCCCGACGGGACCCGCGCTGCAGGCCGGGGTCACACGCCTGCCGTGGCGCGCGTCCCCCTGCGTCGGCGCTCACGACATCAAAATCAGCAGAGGGGACCCCATGTCGTTTCTAGCCAACCCAGCGCTCCAGCGGCGCTTCGTCAAGGCGCTGAACGCCAACGCCGACTTCGTCACCCAGACTCAATGGTTCGACGGCGCCGTGCTGCTCGAGGTCGACGACGATCGCCTGTGGCTCAAGATCTACCGCGGCAAGGTCATCGATCAGGAGACCGTCGTGCCGCCGTTCGGCTACACCTTCAAATTCAGCGGCACCGAGGCGGGCTGGAAGCTGTTGCTCTCCGGCAAGCGCCGTTGGGCGGATCTGACGTTTCCCGGCAAGCGTTACTTCGACGACGACCCGAAGCTCAAGCGGGTCGGTGAAATGGAGGTCGTGATCGCCACCGAGGGCAATCTGCTCGAGGCGCGACGCATGACCGAGGCGATGTTCCTGCTCGCCTACACCCTCAAAGACGCGGCCAACGCCCGCTAACGCTACCGGAGTCCGACTCATGGCAACGCCAGAAGACATTCGCGGCAATTACATCAAGGTCAAGGGCACGCGTACGTTCTACGACGACATCGGCGAAGGCCAGCCGATCGTCTGCGTGCACACCGCGGGCGCCAGTTCGCTCGAATACCAATACATCATGCCGCTGTTCGCCGAGCAGGGCTTTCATGCCTACGCGCTCGATCTGCCCGGGCATTCCCGCTCCTACCCGGTGAACTGGAAGCAGCACCGCAGCATCCACGAGCACGCCGAGTTCGTGCACGCGTTCATCAAGACCCTGAAACTCAAGAACCCGGTGCTGATTGGCTGCTCGATCGGCGGCGACATCACGCTCGACTACGCGGCGCATCATTGGCGCGAACTCGCCGCCGGCGTGCCGATGGAAGGCCTCGGCCGCTCGCCGACCTTCCCGCTGCCGTCCACGCTCGTGCATCCCGCGTGGGCTCCCGGCTGGCAGGACATGATGGAGCGTGCAGCGATCGAATCGCTGAACCGGCACTGCACCGACGAGCAGATCGCGGAACTGCGCTGGCAGCATCGCAATTCTCAGGTCAGCGCCGTCGGCGATCTCGAGGGCTGGGCCACGCACGACGTGCTCGCCAAGCTCAAGGCCGTCGACTGCCCGATGCTCGTCATCCGCGGCGAGGACGACTTCTGGCTGCCCCGCGAACTCGCCGACGAGACGGCGAAAGCGATGAAGCGCGGTGAAGTGCGACATTTGAAGAACATCGGGCATTACCCGATGTTCGAGGACCCAAAGCTCATCTGCAAGATCGTCACCGACTTCTGCCGCCGCCACGGCGTGCTGTAGACGGAGACCCTACATCCAGTACACGCGCGGCGCCGCCGGGCGCCGCGTGCATCAACACAACGAGGTAGTCGAAGATGGATTACGGTTTTGTCTTTCCCGCGGCCATCCACATCCACAAGGATGTCGCGTTCGCCGAGCAGCACGGTTTCACGCACGCGTGGCTCTACGACTCGCAGATGCTGTTCAGCGA
>JANRKB010000046.1:0-34751 GCA_033763695.1 Planctomycetota bacterium
GCCCGGCTTCGTCGCCGCTCAGACGCTCACTCGCCTTGACCAGCATCGTCACTGCCTTCTCGTGCTGCTCGCGCTCTTCCGCGATCAGGCCCAGAGTCGCCAGCGCGTTGCCCGAGAGCGTCGGGTCGCTGTTCTCGGCAAGCGGCGTCAGCCACTTCTCCGCGTCTTCGTTGCGATTCAGCGCGTACGCAGACTGTCCCGCGATCAGCGCGGCCTGAGTCCGCGCTGTGCCGCTGGCCTTGCCCTCGGTTTCGACCGCGGCGTCGTACGCCTCGCGATAGCGGCCGCTCTCATAGAGCTCGCGATAGTTCTGCGTTGAACTCTTGTTCGACGCGCACGCACCGAGCGGCAGCACCAGGACCGCCAGCGCAAACGCCGCGATGCTCATGCGTAGGACGTGACGGACGAGAGTGCTGCCGGGTTTGGGCTGAATGATCATGGTGGGGGGTGTCTGGCTGGGGGAGTACCGTGTGCGTATCGATCGCGCTGAGTCGGCACGACCCGAATGTCTAGTTTCGGCCCGTGGTCGGTTCGGGCTTGAGAACCTGCGGCCATCGCTCCGGGGCGATAGGCTGGGCCTTTCGTTGGCCGCCGGTCCGGTCCGGTGCCCGCCAAAAGCGCCTTCCGGAGCCGGCGGGCTAGAGCGGGCGAGCCAACGCGGGTTGGCTGGATCGGTTGGTTTCACGGGGAGTCTGGCGTGAGTGTGCATTGGCCGATCATTTCGTCGTGGACCCGTCACGCTTCGCGGGTGCTGACCGTCGATGAACGCGGCCAGCGCACCGGCGGGCAACTGCTCGCGGGCGCACTGTTCGTCGCGGGCGAGATCGAGCGCCGCTGCGCCACCAACACCGTGGGTGTCATGCTGCCCAGCAGTGCCGCGTTCCCCGTCGCCGCCATTGGCGGCTGGATGCTCGGCAAGACCGTCGTACCCCTCAACTTCCTTCTCAAGCCCGACGAACTCGACTATGTCGTCCAAGACTGCGGCTGTGACACCATCGTGACATCACGTGCCCTGCTGGAGCACATGGGCCACACGCCGCCGGTCTCGACGAGCGGGCGCGGCCTGACGCACATCGTGTGCATGGAGGACATGTCGTTTGAGGGCGTGCCCGACCCACGCTGGCCTGCGCGTCCCGAGCCCGATGATCTCGCCGTGCTGCTCTACACATCCGGCACGAGCGGCAGGCCCAAGGGTGTGATGCTGACGCACGGCAATCTCCGCGCCAACATCGAACAGGTATGGGAATGGGTTGATTTCACCTCCGATGACGTGATGTTCGGCGTGCTGCCGCAGTTTCACTCCTTTGGGCTGACTGTGCTCACGCTCCTGCCCATGGCGGCGGGGATGCGCGTGGTCTATGCGCCGCGCTTCGTGCCCCAGCGCGTCATTCGTGCCTTCCGCGAGCATCGGCCCACGATCTTCGTCGCCATTCCTTCGATGTACAACGCCTTGCTGAGCGTCAAGGACGCCAAGCCCGAGGATTTCGCGAGCCTCCGATATGTCGTTTCCGGCGGCGAGCCTCTGTCCGAAGCGGTGCTCACCCAGTTCCGCGAACGCTTCGGCGTGACGATCTGCGAGGGATACGGCCTCACCGAGACAAGCCCCGTCACCAACTGGTGCCGCCCGCACGAATGGGCTCCGCGTTGTGTCGGCAAGCCGCTGCCCAGGCAGCTCGAGCGCATCGTCGACATCAACACCGGACGCGAACTCCCCGCCGGAACCGATGGCGAGGTGCAGATCGCAGGGCCCAACGTGATGAAGGGGTACTACGGCCTCGAGGAGCAGACGCGCAGTGTCTTCACGAGCGACGGCTACTTCCGCACCGGCGATATCGGGCGCTTCGACGACGAAGGCCGACTCTCGATTACAGGCCGACTCAAGGAGATGCTGATCGTCGGCGGCGAGAATGTTTTCCCGCGCGAGATCGAGGAAGTGATCGACGCGCATCCCAGCGTCGCCGCGTCGGGCGTTGTCGGGCTTGCCGATCCGATGCGGGGCGAGATCCCGGTCGCGTTCGTCGAACTGCGCGACGGGCAGAGCTTTGATGCTCGCGCGATCATCGGCTGGTGCCGCGAGCGACTGGCGGGGTACAAGGTGCCCGGCGAGGTGCGTTTGCTCCAGCCGCTCCCGAGGAATCCCACGGGGAAGATCATGCGCCGAGAACTCAAGAAGCTTCTCTAGACTTCCCGCCTCGATTCGTTGGCCTTTGCGCCAAAGAAAAATCGTTGCATGCTGTCGAATGGAGGGGACCCTTTACGTCCTTGGTGTGCCGGGGCGCGATGGTCGAGCATTGCATGCTCGCGCGATTCGGCGATGATGCCGCGGCGGCCTTCCGGGGCGGCACGGCCAAGCACAGTGAGGTTCAGCAATGCGTTACGCAGTTCTGGTGTACGAGAACGAAGCGGATTTCAAGGAACGCTCCGACCCCAAGACCATGGGGCCATACATGGCGGCATACGGCGCATACTCCGCCGCGCTGCACGAGGCCGGCGTCGGCGTCGGCGGCGCGGGGCTCCAGCCCCCGAGCACCGCCACCACGCTGCGCGTCCGTGATGGTCGCCGCCACGTGCAGGATGGTCCGTTCGCCGACACCAAGGAACGAATCGGCGGGTTCTTTCTGATTGACGTTCCGAGTCTCGATGTCGCCCTTGAATGGGCCGCAAAGTGCCCGGCGGCATCGCGCTGCGGCGTCGAAGTCCGTCCGGAACTGCCGCCCCCGCCCAAGTGACGCGGCGCGCAAGCCCCGTCGCCCGCGTCTTTGATATGAACTGAAATGGACGAACCTAACGAGTCATCGCGGGTGATCGAACACGCGGCACGGACGTCCTATGGACGTCTTGTCGCGTTTCTCGCACGGCGCACCCGCGACATCGCCGCCGCCGAGGACGCCCTCGCCGACGCGTTCGCCGCCGCCTTGCGCACATGGCCAACATCGGGCGTGCCCGAGCGCCCCGAAGCCTGGCTGCTCGCCGCAGCAGGGAACCGCTTGCTCGACCAGCAACGCCGCGCCGACACCGCGCGTCGCCACGGGCCAGACCTTGCCAGCGCAACCGCCCCCCGAGAGCCGGATCCGATGGAGAGTGCAGCCACAAGCCTGCTTGGAATGCCCGACGAGCGTCTGCACATGCTCTTTGCGTGTGCACACCCCGCGATCGACGCCGCCATGCACACGCCGCTCATGCTTCAGGCGGTGCTCGGCTTGGAGGCCAACAAGATCGCTGCCGCATTCATCGTCTCGCCGACGGCCATGGCGCAGCGATTGGTCCGCGCCAAAGGCAAAATCCGCGACGCGGGCATCTCGTTTGACCTTCCGCCCCGCGAACAACTCGGCGAGCGCCTCGATGCTGTACTCGATGCAATCTACGCGGCGTTCGGCAGCGGCTGGGACGATGTCGCCGGCGCTGATGCCGCCTCGCGTGGTCTTGCCGACGAAGCGGTCTTCCTCGGCCGCATGCTCGTCGATCTCATGCCCGATCAGCCCGAGCCTTTGGGCTTGCTCGCGTTGATGCTCTACTGCCAGGCCCGCCGCGCCGCACGTGCCGCTGGCACCGGCTTCACGCCGCTCGATCAGCAGGACGCGTCGCGCTGGTCGCGCCCGCTCTTGGCCGAGGCCGAGTCGTTGCTCCGCCGCGCCAGCGAGCAGCGCCAGTTCGGCCGCTTCCAGATCGAGGCCGCCATCCAATCCGCCCACGTCGACGGCGCGTTGCGCGGCCAGACCGACTGGCCCGCGATTGTGCGTCTCTACGACGGGCTCCTCGCGATCGCGCCCACACTCGGTGCGGCGGTCGGTCGCGCTGCCGCGATCGCCGAGGCCCAAGGCCCAAGCGCAGGCTTGTCTGCCCTTGACGCGATTGACGCCCATGCCTCCTTGCACGCCGACATGGCCACCTACCAACCTGCGTGGGCCTTGCGTGCCCACTTGTTGGCAATGCTGGGTGCGTCCGACGCCGCGGCCCGGGCGTACGAGCGAGCAATCGGCCTCTGCGAGGACGACTCGGTGCGCCGGTTCTTGCTCGGGCGTCTCGCCGCCGTGCAGTCCACATCGTGAGCCGCCATCGTTCGCACAGCCGCCGCAGCGTGACCGCTCGCGTCTGCGAGCATCAGATCGCTACACTGTTCGCGACGGAGGCACGCCGCACGTTCCCAACCGACCCAGAGACACGGAGAGTCACATGGACCTGTACATCGACACTGCGAACCTCGACGAGATCAAGCAAGCCCACGACTTGGGCGTGCTCGACGGCGTGACCACCAACCCTTCGCTGATCGCCAAGGAAAAAGTCCCCTACGCCAAGCGTCTCGAAGAGATCTGCAAGGTCGTCAGCGGCCCCGTCTCCGCCGAGGTCATCGCGCTGGACTTTGACGGCATGATGAAGGAAGGCCGCGAGCACAGCAAGATCGCCCCCAACATCGTCGTCAAGCTGCCGTGCACCCAGGCCGGCCTCAAGGCCTGCAAGGCCTTCAGCGACGACGGCATCCGCACCAACCTCACGCTCTGCTTCCAGCCGCTGCAGGCCCTCATGGTCGCCAAGGCCGGTGCGTTCCTCGTCAGCCCCTTCATCGGCCGCCTCGATGACGTCGGCGAAGACGGCATGGACCTCATCCATCGCATCAAGCAGATCTACGACAACTACGGCGTGCAGACCAAGATCCTCGCCGCCTCCGTCCGCCACTCCACCCACCTGCTCCAGTGCGCCCTCGCCGGGGCCGACGTCGCCACCTGCCCGCTGAGCGTCATCCTCGGCGCGCTCAAGCACCCGCTGACCGACATCGGCCTCGAGAAGTTCCTCGCGGACTACAAGAAGGCGTTTGGCTGATCCGGAAATCCGACACGGCGGAACATACGGCTCGACAAACCCGCCGGCTCCACCGCCACGCGATTATCGCGTTGCCCTTCTCCGTCGCGCGGCGAACAGACCGCACGCGCCGATCGTCGCGACGGCACCAGGTGTGGGAACGATGGTCAACTGAAAGCCCGCGTTTCCGGCGGCACCATTCTGCACGTCTGCATCCGCCCGCAAGCGATAGGTGCCGGCGGCAAAGAACAGCGACTCGTCGCCAAACTTGCCCGACTGCGCGGCGGTCGCGAGGATGCGCGTCGTTGTCGGCGTCCAGAGCGTCAGGTTCCACATGTTGTCCGCGCCCCAGACGAAATGAACCTGCGTTGCGCTGGTGAGCGTGAACGTCACGTCAAAGACGCCTTTGGCGTTGGTGAAACCCGCGCCGGGACTTGACGTGTAAACTTGACCGCTGAAGTACAACTCAGAAGCACCAAGTGTTGATGTGTGATCGGAGCCTGCCCCGCGATTGCCGAGAATCGCTGTCGCGTTCGCATTGACCCACGGACCAAAGCCGGTCGCGGACTTGAAGTCCGACACGCTACTGACTTGGGCATACACCGATCGTTCTTGAGCGGTGTACAAAAATGACTGACCGAACGCGGCGTGGACGCACGCGAAAGCCGACACCGTCGCGACCAAGTGGATTCTCACGCTTCACCTTCTCCGTCGCGCACCCAAAACACCGACCACACCGAGGACGCCGAGAGAGCCGGGCGCGGGCACAATCTGAAACTCAACGAGCGCGTTCCCGGCTTTCCCGTTTGAGACATCCGAGTCTGCGCGAATGCGATACGTTCCCGCGTTCAGACTGAGCGTGCGATCGTCGAAATACGCGAAGCCGTCCGCCACAGACAACACTTGAGAGCCAGACGGTGTCCAAAGCGTCAAGTTCCACCACTCGCTCATGAAGTAGTTCAGGCGCACCTGTGTTGCTGCCGTCAGCACGAACGTGACGTCAAAAACGCCTTTGGCTTGATTTGGACCGCCGCTCGATGTCCAAACCTCTCCGCGAAACTCCAAGGTGGTTGCTCCGAGATCAGAAAAATGATTGGAGTATGCGCGATTGGAACCGACGCCGCCGGTCGAGACGCTCGCATTCCACGCGTTGAAGTTCGGGGCGGACAAGGACTGGCTCGTCGTCCCGATTCGGTAGTAGACAGAACGTTCCTGCGCGGTGTAGAGAAACGACTGAGCGTCGGCGATAGCGCAGCCTGAGCAGGCAAGCAATGCGACGATCAAGTCGTGCCGAGTTCGCATGGATCACCTTCTCCGCCGCGCTGCAAACAAGCCGGCCGCTCCAACGACGCCCAGTGACGACGGCGCGGGAACGATGGTGAGGACATAGGCGGCATTTCCTGCCGCGCCATCAGACACATCCGCATCTGCGCGGAGTCGGTATGTGCCTGCTTGCCAGAACAGCGACTCATTCGCATTCAGCCCGGACTGTGATGCGGTCGCGAGCACGCGCGTCGCGGTCGGCGTCCAGAGTGTGAGATTCCACTTGGCTTCCGTGAACCAGAAGAACTGCACTTGCGTCGCAGAAGTCAGCGTGAACGTGACATCAAAGACGCCTTTGGCGTTGGTGAAACCCGCGCCGGGAGTTGACGTGTAAACTTGACCGCTGAAGTTCAACTCAGAAGCACCAAGTGTTGATGTGTGGTCGGAGCCCGCCCCGCGATTGCCAAGGATCGCTGTGGCGTTCGCATTGACCCAATGCCCAAAGCCCGTTGCCGACTTGAAGTCCGACACGCTACTAACTTGGGCGTACACAGATCGCTCTTGGGATGTGTACAGCAACGTCTGACCGAACGCGACGACGCTACTACCGGAAACGACGAAGACCAGCGTGCACGTTCTTGCTGTTCTCATCTGATTTCTTCTTCCAATCGACCCTCTCAGCAGAACGCACGGAACACAAACCGACACGCAGGGAGAACATCATCAAGGTGGGCGTTGAGGTCCGGCTGCGGCGTGGGGCAGATTCTCGTTCGCGAGCATGATTCTCCCCGCGGAACCCCCGGCATCGTTCGCAGTCCACAACCTATTCTCCGCGTGCGGTGACACATGCGGTATGGTCCAAGGGTTGAGGCGGCGATCGTTCCTGGTATCCTCTCGAAAGCCGGGGAAAGGGATCCGGAACAGTCGAGCACGCTTCACACCTCGATTCAGCGGCCATTGTGGGAATCTGACGTCGCGGCGCGGCCCAGCCCCACACCGCCGATGGAGTTGGGTCGACGGCATCAAGCCTCGCCATGAAATGTACTTCACGTCTCGCGTTTTGCAAGAAATCGGTTGGGGTTCGGCCGTGATATCGTTGGGTGCCCGCGTGGAGAACGATGTGCGTCAACCGAATCGATCCGAGCCCGACGGGATCGCCGTCAACGCGACCGCAGTCAAGGGTTCGTCCGCTCCAGACGTGCCGCGTCGACGTTCATTCTGGCAGCGTGCCTTCGTTCGCCCCGCCAAGGCGTTGGCGTTGCTGCTTTACGCGCTGGCGTACATGTGCGCTCTCGCGGTGTTCGCCGCGTTCGTGGTCTTCGCGTCCGCCGGCGGCCTCGCATCCCCAGACGTCAAGATCGACCCATGCAAACACCTGCGTGCGTGGTGGGACCGCTTTGGGCCATATTCGATCACGCTCGACTGAGCTCTCTGGACGGAACTCGGCGGACAACAAGCAATGACATGCTGCATTGGCCCCGAATGCCGAATGCCGAATGCCGAATGCCGAATGCCCAATGCCCAATGCCCAATGCCCAATGCCCAATGCCCAATGCCCAATGCCCAATGCCCAATGCCTCTCCGCTCGATGCCTTCTTTGCACCCGCATATCCTCTCCAAGGCTTCATTCCAAGGGGGACTCATGCGTCTGCCGTGGTTGTTCGTTCTCGTCCCGTTCCTCGCGCTTGCGTCGAGCGTCACCGCTCAATCCACCCAGGGCCTCGCCCCGCGCCAGGACGTCACCTTCCAGATCACCCAGACCACGACCTTCGGCAACTCCGTCTTCGTCGTCGGTGACTTGCCCGAACTGGGTTCCAACTCCACGGCCAACGCCGTCAAGCTTTCCCCCGCCGCCTATCCGACGTGGCGAGCCACCATCTCGCTCCCCACAGGGCGCAACTACTCCTATCGCTACATCGTCCGCGCCGACGGCACCGGCCAGCAGAACTCCGCCGCCACCAACGTCAGCGGCTCCATCACCGCCTCCACAACAAATCAAACTCGCCCCACGATCAGCAAGGCACTCTGGCTCACCTGGGATATCGATAAGCCCGTGCTTTGGTGGCGTTCCGCCTCTCCCACCAGCGGCGGCGCGTTCGTCAGTCGCCCCATGCAGTACTACGGCCCCGCCGTCGCCGGCCGCCCCAGTGACAAGCAGTGGTTCACGTGGGGCTTCCACATCGGCGGCGAAGCCTTCGATTTCTACTTCACCGACAAGAACGGCAACGCCCGCTACCCCGCCAGCGGCTACTACTCCACCAACATGGACGGCGTGTTCGTGCAGGAAGGCCAGTTGTATTCCTACGTCCCCGCGACAGGCGTCACCGCTGCGCGACGCGACTACAACCCCAGCAATCCGCCGACGCTCTATTCGCCGCAGCTCAACCAGACGCGTGCGTATCGCGTCTTTCTGCCCCGCGGCTATGACCAGAACACCACGCGTCGCTACCCCGTAATCTACTTCCATGACGGCCAGAACATCTTCGACCAAGGCACGTTCGGCACATGGAACGCCGCGACCACGCTGAGCAACTTGCAGGCGACGGGCCAGATGCAGGAAGTGATCGCCGTCGGCCTGGACAACATCGGCGACACGCGCCGCTCAGACTATTCGCCGCCCGGCGACAACTTCGGGCGCGCCGACCAGTACTTCAACTACATCGTCAATACCGTCAAGCCCGTGATCGACGCGAACTATCGCACGCTTCCGGATGCCGCCAACACATCGAGCATCGGCAGCAGCATGGGTGGCATCGTCTCGCTCTACGCGGGCTACGACTGGAGCAGCACCTTCCGCCGCGTCGGCTGCTTCAGCACCGCGTGGTGGCTCATCCCCAACTACACGAACTACATCAAGACGCAGCCCGCCCGCCCCAACCTCCGCATCTACATGGACTGCGGCGACTCGGGCTCCACCAGCGGAGGCAACAACGCCGACGGCTACTGGGATTCCTACGGCGTGCGCGACAACTTCATCCAAGACACATCCCCCAAGTACACCCTCGAAGGCTCGATGCGCTACGTCATCGGCTTTGGCCAGAACCACAACGAGACCGCCTGGGCCGCACGCCTGCCCGGAGCACTCACGTTCCTCTTTCCCAGCCAGGGCGAGCCGAATCAACTATTGCGCACAATGTTCAGCCCCAACTGGGATGTCAACGCTGACGGCAGGGTGGACATCGAAGACCTCTACAAGCAAAACCAGTCTCCCGCCGACCTGAACTTCGACGGCGTCATCAACGCCGCGGACACCAGCGTGCTCGAGGGATTCCTGCGGCGGAACGAACGACGCGAAGACATGCCGACGCGATAACTCGTGCGTCGAATCTCTCTATGACTCGCGCAAGCTCGCGGCAGATCCGGTCGCCCATCCTCGATACGCTCTCGCCATGAAGCAGCCCGACGCGGCATTGATCACCGGCGCAGGCTCTGGCATCGGCCGCGCGATCGCTCTCGCACTCGCCGCCGAGGGTTACGCCCTCGCGCTGGTTGGACGCCGCGCCGACGCGCTCGAAGAGACACGCCGACTCTGCGGCGTGCATGCGCTGTGCATCGCGGCCGACGTCACCGCACCCGGCGCGGTGCGCCGCTGTGTCTCTGAGGTCGCGTCAGCGCTCGGGGGCCTGCATGTACTCGTGAACAACGCTGGCTTTGCGGTCAATGCGCCGATCGCGGGCCACGACGAGCAGAACCTGCGCGCGATGTTCGACATCAACAGCCTTGCGCCCGCGATCGCCACCAGTGCCGCGTGGCCGGTGTTCGAACGACAGCGGCGCGGCTGCATCATCAACATCAGTTCGATGGCGGCGCTTGATCCGTTCCCCGGCTTCTTTGGCTACGCCGCAAGCAAAGCCGCGGTGAACATGCTCACGCGCATCGCCGCCGACGAAGGGCGAGCGATCGGCGTGCGCGCGTTTGCACTCTGCCCCGGAGCGATCGAAACGCCCATGCTCCGCGGCTTGTTCTCACGCGAGCAAGTGCCCGCCGACGTCGCGCTCGCGCCCGAGGCTGTCGCACGTGTTGTCTGTGCATGCCTCCGCGGCGTACACGACGCAGAGAACGGCCAGGCTGTGCTGGTGCGCTGACCCCTCGCTCACGCCGGACGCCGTGCTCACGCCGGACGCCGTGTGCCCGCCGCGCGCTCGCGGCTCATCGCCCACTCGCGCACCGGCGCGTGCCCATCCATCGACATCAGGTCGATGTCGACGCGATAGAGCCCGTCAGAGTCATAGACGCACGAATACACGCGCCCGATCAACGGCACCGGTCGGTCATCGATCAGGTGCACCGCGAGCCCGACGAGCCGCCCCGGATACACGAGTTTGCGGCTGGCGATCACGATATTGGCGCGGCTCAGTTCGCGTCCCTTCGCGTTCGACACCGGGCCCGGGCGGCCACGCTCGTCGATCTCCGCCATGTCCATCTCCGCGAGGAAGCGCATGCCCGTCGGACGCGGCTTTTCGTTCGCGGGACGCGCACCCGGACGCAGCGTGTCCTCTTCCGTCCCGCCAAATGATGTGTCGCGACTGTCGAGCACGCTCATGCCCACCTCCTCTTGCAGAACCGGCATTCGTCATCGGTTCATCGGTCGCTTGCGCGAGGGAACGCCGCGGGTTTGGCACGCCAGAGCGTCGATTCCGGTGGGTATGCCTCGCAAACCGCGGCGCGATCGCTACAGACGGCGTCGCACCAAACGTCCGGAAATCTGCGCCGCTGTGGCCTCGCGCGGACGCTAAAGTCGGGCGTGCCTGAACTGCATGTCGCCATCGCCGCGCACGAGCCCGACCCGCTCCGCCTGACGCTGCTGGGCATCGCCAAGCAGACTCTGCGGCCCGCGACAGTCATCGTCTCTGCGGACAACGACGATCCCGCGGTCTTGCAGGAAGTGTGCGAAGCCTCCGCCGCCTACAAGCGCGACATCATTCTTGTCCAGCGCAAGCACCAGGGCGGCGCGCGGGTCGCCCAAGTCCGCAACAACGCGGTGCGTGCGCTGCTCATGCTCGGCGCAACCGGCAACGATCGCGTCATTGGTCTCGACGGCGATTGCGTTCCCGTCCCGCTGCTGTGCGAGATGCACGAGCGCACCGGGCGACGCGGCGAGGTGGTCCTCGGCTCGCGGATCGATCTCAGCGACGAACAAACCGCCGCGTTCAGTCCCTCGCGTCTTCGGGCCGGCGTTGAACCCGTCGAACTCATGCCGGATCAGATCGCCATGCTGCGCCGACGCCAGCGCCGCTACTCGTGGTACGCGCGTCTGCGTCCGCTGGGCTTCGTCAAGCCTCACAAGCCCAAACTCAGCGACAGCAACTACTCATTGCGTCTCGACGACTTCCTGCGTGTGAACGGCTTCGACGAAGAAACCTCCGCGGGCAGTCGCGACGGCGATGACTTTGGTCGTCGCGTCTACGCCGCCGGTATTCCGCCCGGAATCGCCGTCATGTCCGCGCGTGCGTACCACCTCTATCACCCGTCGCGTGACCCGCTCCCGCGATCCGGGACGAACTCCGGCGTGTTCTCCGCCGTGAGCCTGCGATTGCCTTGGCGCTGCGTGCGCGGCCTCGACCAACCCGTCGAGCAGCCGACGCCGCTGCTGCGTGTCTGTCGTGGCGGCGGCGTGGTGCATGAGCGTGAGGTGCTGAACCCCGAAACTCAGCCGCCGACAGCGAGCGTGACGCGATGAATCGTCTCGTGTGATGCGCCGCTTGGCGAGAGTACGCTCCGCACCAGTTCAACCTGCGTCGGCGTGAATGCGACGCGCTCGATCGGGCGTGCCACGCGCGGCCCGCCGGTCGTCGGGTACCGGCGCAGCGTGAGATGTGGCTCAAATCGATCGGGCTTGCGCCCCGGTCGCGCCAGCCGCGTCGTCAGCCGCCGATGAAGTTCCAGCACCGTCGGATGCGGCTCGACGCGTGCCGCGATGAGCCGCGCCGTCTGCCCCGCGGGAAGCGCGACAAGCTCAGGACACACGCACTCGGGAGCGTGCAGCCCCGACGCCGCACGCGAGATCGACTCAATCACCTCAGGCAGTTCGCGCGTCGCACGATCTCCGATGAAGTGCAGCGTCAGATGAATCTGCTCCGGCGGCGTGTCACGCCCCGGCGCCACGTCCTGCGGCGGAAGCGACGCAAGCAGTGCCGCCGCGACCTCCGACGGTGGATAGAGCGCCACAAAGAGTCGAAGCACGGCCATGGAGCGTTGCCACAATCACGCGGACGCGCCGGAACTCAGTAGTTCGGCGTCGGTGCGCGGAAGTCCGCAAGGTTGATCGATTGGAAGTACGCGATCGTCTTCTTCAGCCCGTCTTCAAGCGCGATCGTCGGTTCCCAGCTCAGATGCGTGCGAGCCAGCGTGATGTCCGGCTGCCGCTGCGTCGGATCATCCTGCGGCAGCGGCTTGCTGATGATCGTGCTACGCGAGCCGCACAAGCGGATGATCGCCTCCGCGAGCTGCCGCACCGTGCACTCTGTGGGATTGCCGATGTTGCACGGGCCGACGAACGAGTCGGGCGCGCTCATCATCGCCATCAGGCCGCGGATCAGATCATCGACGTAGCAGAACGAGCGTGTCTGCGAGCCGTCGCCAAAGAGCGTGATGTCCTCGTTCCGCAGAGCCTGTCGGATGAAGTTGGAGACCACGCGTCCGTCAAACGGGTGCATGCGCGGGCCGTACGTGTTGAAGATACGCACCACGCGGATGTTCACGCGATTGCTGCGGTGGTAGTCAAAGAACAGCGTCTCGGCGGCACGCTTGCCCTCGTCGTAACACGCCCGCGGGCCGATGGGATTGACATTCCCGCGATACGTCTCGGGCTGCGGATGAATCTCCGGATCGCCGTACACCTCGCTCGTCGACGCCTGCAGCACCTTCGCGCGGCAGCGCTTCGCAAGCCCCAGCACGTTGATCGCGCCCATGACGCTCGTCTTCATCGTCTTGATCGGGTTGTACTGATAGTGCCCCGGCGCGGCAGGGCACGCGAGGTTGTAGATCTCGTCCACTTCCAAAAACAGCGGATGCGTCACATCGTGCCGCACCAGCTCGAAGTTGGGCCTGCCCAGCAGGTGGGCGACGTTCGACTTCTGGCTCGTGAAGAAGTTGTCTACGCAAATGACATCGTGCCCGGCCTCCACGAGGCGGTCACACAGGTGCGAACCCAGAAAGCCGGCGCCGCCGGTCACGAGAATGCGTCGATTGCTCATCGCGGCGATGGTAGGTGCTCAGGCGACCGGCGCATCGGCCACCACGCGGGGACGCCAGTCAAACACGGCCACCGTCAGCCAGAGCAGAAACGCCAGCCCCGCGATCGGGCGCAGGAAGGTATTGACGCCTCCCGTGAACGTCTGGCTCGCGTCGATCAGCACCGCAATCACAAGCAGCAAGCCCGCCGCCCGCCAACGCTGGTCCAGCAGCTGCGTACACAGGAACAGCACCACAGGTCCGATCGCCAGCGACCACGTGAGCCCCTCGGTCCGCGGGTTGAACAGGCAGATGTAGACCGCCGCAAACGTGAGCACCGCGAGCGAACCCAGCGGATCTCCCCAGCGCTGCCGCGCCACCCACGCCACTCCCAGCGTTCCAAGCGCGGCGACGCCGCGCACCAGGGTCATGATCGCGTCGGGAACATCAATGTTCATCGCCCGAAGCAAACCGGTGATGTCCTGCCAGCGTCCGTCGTCCGGGCTGGCCGCCGAACGCATCTTCAGCATGCACAGCCGATATTGCTCGAGCGCATACCCCGCATCACCCTTGAGCAGTGGGAGCGCTGCCAGCGCACCAAGCCCCAGCAGCAGCCGCCACCACAGACGTGGGTAGAGCGCACCAACCAGCAGCAGCGGCACGACGGCCAGCGGCTTGAGCCCGACAAGCAGCACCAGTCCAAGCGTCGCGCGATTCCAGTGCCGCGCCACCAGGTCGACCGCAACGTGCAGCATCAGCCCCGCCATGGGAAGGTTTGCCTGACCGTTCTGGGCATTGCCCCACAGAATCGGCAGCGAGAGCGCCGTCCCGATCAAGAACACAGGGACGACATCCGCAGGACGCACAAGTCGCGACGCCCGCCACAGACCCGTCGCAAAGACGCCAATCGCGACCAGCCGCCACGCCACTTCGCCCACAGCCTTGGGCCCGAGCGTAAACGGCGTGTACATGATCGCGGCCTGCGGGAAGTAGAGGAATCCGTCCTTGTCCTCAACGTCGCCGTACATCGGCTCGCCCGCCCAATACGCCGCCGCCGCGGTGCGATAGTTGGGCGTCACCGTCCGCTTGTCGGGGTTTCGTGCGACGCCGATGCTGATGACAATCGCAACCACCAGCCAAATCAGCCACGCGGCCCGCGACAGCAACTGGATTCTGCCCGCATCTGGCTTCACGCGCTCGCTCCCGCCGCCGCCCGGGTGCGCTCCGCGATCGTGTTCATCGTGATCAGTTCTGCTCGCTTCATCAGCCACTGAAGATACTCGAAGAGACGATCACGCATCGCCGTGCCGTCAGGCCGCCTGATGAACCCCGGCACCGCAAAGCGATCGAGCGCGGCAAACTCCCACGGGTGAAAGTACAAGTTCGTCTCGCCGTCCCACGCCAGCGCCCACCGCGTCGCCAGCCGCGAACACGCCACCGGCGCGTTCTTAAACGCCAGCCAAAACAGCGGCCAACGCACCAGCGGCGACGTCCCCGCGGGGATCTGCACCAGCCCCTCGCGCACATACGGCCGACGCGGAGCGAAGAACTTGTTGTACCGACCCGGCAGCCAGATCGGATTCTCACTCGCGTTGTACGTGTATCCGGCGTTCCGAATCGCGTTGGTATCCACAGGTGCCATGCGTGCCATGCGAAAGCCAGCAACGCGAACCCCGCCGATCGATTCAAGCAACTCGCGCGACGCGAGCAGATCGGCCGGCTCAAAGCCCGAGTGGTTCATCCCGTGCGACGCCAGCTCGTGACGCGTGACGATCCGCGCGATCAGGTCCGGTCGCCGCCGCGCAAACGCACCGGTGCAAAAAAATGTCGCAGTCGCGCCGAGTGCGTCGAGCATGTCGAGCACGACAACCAGACCCTCGGCACCAACGCGATATTGCTCGGCCTCGTCGATCGCGACGCCGTACTCCAGCGGGAGATCAAACTCCTCGACATCAAAGGAAAGCGCGACGGCTGCGGGCACAAGAAACCGTAGGGGTGTCAGCGGTATCGGCCCAGCCACGCATTGAGCCGGATAATCGCGACGCCACGCAGCATCCGCAGCGGGTCACGGATCAGGTCGACCTTGGTGGCCTTGGCGGCATGATCCTCGCTGACGCGCGCCGGAATCTGCGCGATCTTCAGCCCCATCCGCCGCGTGAGAAACACGAGTTCAACATCGAACGAGAAGTCCGTCAGACGCTGCCGCGCAAACACCCGCTCCGCGGCCTGCCGGCGGAAGCCTTTGAGCCCCGCCTGCGTGTCGCGGTAGGGGAGCCAAAGTGCCAGCCGCGCCAGTTTGTTGAAGCCCCAACCCAGCACGCGCCGCGCAAGTTTCACGTTCCGCTCATCGCGATGCACCAGACTGCGCGACCCGATCACCACGTCCGCGACACGCAGCGCCGTCTCCAACTGCGGCACATGATCGAGCGAGTACGCCAGGTCGCCATCCGTGAAGCAGATCAGCGGCACGCGCCCTTCGCGCGCGATCGCCAACGCCGCGTCACGCACCACGCTCGCCTTGCCGCGATTCCGGATGCTGCGACGCACGACGATGTTCGCCAACCCGGCAACGCTGATCGCGGCTTCGATCCGCTCCGCCGTTCCGTCCGTCGACCCATCGTCGACAAACACGAACTCAACACCCTCGTCCGCACGCGCCGCCGCCAGCACGGCATCCAGCGTGCGTCCGATCACCCGCGACTCGTTGTACACCGGCAGAATGACCGCCACGCGAGTGGCCGTACGCACGCCTTCAACGACACGCTCGCCGCCCGCGGGCGCGGTCCGAGTGACCGACTCGGGACGAGAGATGTCAGAGGTCGTCATCGTCATATGGACCGACGGATGTACCGCTGAGGCGACGTTTGGTTGAAGCAGGACGGCCGAACGCGGCAAATGAGGCGGCCGAATCCAAGAACCCGGCCCCGTGCGGCCGTCGTCAGGCGACCATGCCACGCGAGGAAGGAGAGGAAAAGTGGGCGATACTGGACTCGAACCAGTGACCTCTTCCATGTCAAGGAAGCGCGCTAGCCAACTGCGCTAATCGCCCGTGCCAAGTTGTCGCCAGGCGGTTCGCCCGGCTCTCAAGGGACCAAGTCTATCGCCACGACCCCGCTCCGGCAAACCCCGCCGACCGGCACGCCGCGAAAATGGCGAAGGTCCGGAGAACCAACGCTCCGGTGTGTCATCCGCGGGGGCGCTGCCGATCGTTTGGCCTGGCCGGTCCTCGCGTTGACTTGGCACGACAGAGTTTCTCACCTACGCTTGTCTCCCTGCCGATGCGACAGACCTTCCGGGTCGGTCCAGCGACGTGGAGTTCGGGAGCGTGCCGGAGTGGCCAATCGGGGCAGACTGTAAATCTGCTGGCTTACGCCTTCGGGGGTTCGAATCCCTCCGCTCCCATTGATGTTCGCGGTTCGCCGCGTTTCAGACAAAGCCCGTCGGGCGGGTCCGAGAAGGCCCGCCCGTCAGCGTTTTCGGGCCTTCACATCTGTCGCGTGCCGACAACAACGCGCCCGACATCCGCCTCTTCAGATGTTGCTCCTACTCAACGCCCCTCGCGTCAAGTTGACGCGGTGTTGCTCCGATGCAACACCCCATGAGCGCGAATCAGGGCGGAGATCACGGCGGCGCGTCGGGCGGTAATCCCGCCGGCAACAACTCGAGCGACCACCTCGGCGGCAATCCCAACCCCCCGGAACGCTCCCCCCACGCCGCCGGCGACCAGCGGAACGCCGAGCTCATCCGCCGCGGCGCATCCCGCGCCGCCCGGACCCAGGCCCTCGCCGCCGACCGCTCGCTCGCCCACGTCGATCGCCTCTCGACACTCGTCCATGAACTCGACGGCCTGCTCGAGGGCTCGCTACGCACCGCGACCATCGTCCGCCGCGCTCTTGCCAGCGCTGGCTTACCGCCCACCGATCCCACCGTCGCCGCCTTCCGCCAACTCAACCAGCAGATCGACGCCGCCGCCGACGCTCTCGAGCGCATCGCCTCGCTCGTCCACGCATCGCTCCAAGGCCCGCAGCTGACGCTCGGTTCGCCCTTGCTCTCCGGCACGGCTCCCGTCACGCTCGGTGACGCCATTCATCACGCCGCCGACGTCATCGGCGAGGCTTTCCCCGGCGTCCGCATTCACGTCGCCACCGAGCCCGCCGCCGCCAACATGCCCGCAGGCCCGCTCTACACCGCGGTGCTGCACGCCCTCAAGCACGCGGCACAGTCGATCCACTCCGCGGGCGGCATCGGTCTTGTCACGCTCAGCGCTCGCATGGACCTGCGTAGCGACGCCAACCCGTCGCGTCCCGGCTTTGTCAGCATCCGCGTCACCGACGATGGTGTCGGCATGACCACCGGCTCCGGCGACGCCCAGATCGGCCTCGCGATGGCCAAGAGCGTCGTCGAGCGTCTCGGCGGCACCTGCCGCGTCGACGCCGCACGCGGCGAGCACCCCGCCCGTCCCGGCAGCGTGCTTGAGATCCGCGTGCCCGAACTCGTTGTGCCTCAGGACTTCATCGGCAACGACATCTAATCCACGGCCCGCCGCGGCCTTCCCCAGCAATCCGGGCATCTCTTCAACGGCTCACCTCCGACGCATCGCATTCCCGACACACCCTCTTCTCGATACATCCCGTTCTCGACCGCCCATGAGCACTGCCGCACGCATCCTGATTGTCGATGACGACCCGATCGTCGCGGAGTCGATCGCGGACTTTCTCACGCACGAAGGACATCAGACCGCCACCGCGTTCAACGCCGCCGAGGCATTGAGCGCGCTCAATAAGGCCGCCGAATTGTCCACCGGCTCCGGCAGCTTCGACGTCGTGATCACCGACCTGGCCATGCCCGGCGGCGACGGCATCAGCCTCCTCCGCGACATGCAGAAGAAGCACAAGGGCGTCGCGGTCATCGTCCTCACCGGCTACGGCACGATCGAATCTGCCGTCGATGCCCTCCGCCACGGCGCGTGCGACTATCTCACCAAGCCCGTCGTCGACAGCGAACTCCGCCTCAGCCTTGAACGCGCTCTGCGCCAACGCGAACTCCTCCGCGAAAACAGCGTGCTCCGCGGCCAGCTCGACGAACGCTACGGCCTCGACAACATCGTCGGCTCCGACCATCGGATGCGCAAGCTCTACGACCTCATCGAGGCCGTCGCGCCCAGCCGCACCACCGTGCTCATGACCGGTGAGAGCGGCACCGGCAAGAGCCTCATCGCCCACGCCATCCACCTGCGTTCTCCACGCCGCGACAAGCCCTACGTCGAACTCTCCTGCGGCAGCATCCCCGAAACGCTCCTCGAAAGCGAACTCTTCGGCCACGTCAAAGGCGCGTTCACCGGCGCGCACGCCGACAAGGTCGGGCGCTTCATGGCCGCCCACGGCGGCACGCTCTTTCTCGACGAGATCAACTCCGCATCACCCGCGATGCAGCTCAAGCTGCTCCGCGTCCTGCAGGAACGCAAGTTCGAGCCCGTCGGCTCAAGCCAAACCGTCGAGGTCGACGTCCGCGTCGTGCTCGCGAGCAATCAACCGCTCGAAGCGCTCGTCGCCGCGGGCCAGTTCCGTCAGGATCTCTATTACCGCATCAACGTCGTCAAGATCGAACTTCCGCCGCTCCGCGAGCGCGTCAGCGACATCCCGATCCTCGCCGCCCACTTCCTTGAGAAGCACGCCAAGTCACTGGGCAAGGCGATCGTGGGCTTCACGCCCGCCGCCGTCGACGCCCTGCGTCGCTATCCCTTCCCCGGCAACGTCCGTGAGCTCCAAAACGTCATCGAGCGTGCCGCCGTGCTCTCTCGTCGTCCGACGATCGATGTGGACGACCTCCCCGCGCACGTCACCGGCGAGAGCAGTGGGGGCATGCTCGCCGTTCCCGGTCAGCGCGTCGCGCCCGCCGAAGACTCCGAAGAATGGACGCCGATGTCGCTCGAAGACGCACTCCGCGAACCCGAGCGACGGATCCTGCTGCACGCGCTCAAGGCAAACAACTGGAATCGCCAGAAGACCGCCGAGCAACTGGGCATCAATCGCACGACGCTTTACAAGAAGCTCAAGGCGCTCGGTCTCGATCCCGGCGATGAACGCCGCGCGGGCTGAAACAAAAACCCCGATCGGCGTGGGGGCCGACCGGGGCGGTTGTGACTGACGAACCGGCACATGTGCCTGCCGTCAGAAGGGTGTGCGTGCTTAGCAGCCGCCTTCGAACCCCACCACAAAGTCGTCAAAGTCGGTGAAGTCCAGGAAGCCGTCGCCGTTGAAGTCGCTGATCGCGCGGCCACGCTCAAACGCATCCACGAAGTCGTCAAAGTCCGTGAAGTCGAGGAAGCCGTCCTCGTTGAAGTCCGCGTGGCACGGTGCGGCAAAGTCCAGTCGTGCCGATTGCGTGCGCACTTCGCCGCAGTCGTTCTTGATCACGCAGTAGTAGAACCCCGCGCTCTCGGGCGTCACCGGCGTGATCTCAAGCCGCGGGTTGTCCTCCGTCGGGATGAGCGTTCCCTCGTGATACCACTCGAAGATCACGTCGCCTCCGATGTCCGGTCCCGTCGCATCCGCGTACATGAACGCGTCTTCGCCGAGCGGAGCAACGACATTCGTCGGCTCCAAGGTGATCGTCGGAGCATAGAAGTCGGGGCAGGGCGGCGAGTTCAGCACCGCCGCGTTCAGCATCGTGCCCAGCAGGTTGCCCTGGCTGTGCTGACCAAACGGCGAGACGTGGTCTTCGTACACGTCAAACGTCATCACCTTGCTTGCCCGATCGCCCATCAGCGGCACATCTTCCTCATCCACCATCGACGCCCCCGCCGGAAGGAACTCTGCCGACGCATCAATCTCGGTCGACGTCTCGATGAGCGGGTCATTGGGCATCAGCGTCTCAAGAGCAACCTCGCCCTCGGTCTCGACCACCTTGCGCTGCACCCACATGCCGCGCCCGTACGTGTCGTTGTTTGTCACCGTGATCACCGCCACCTGGATCCCGCCGATGTCCACGATCTCCGTGGTCACGTCCGGCAGCGCGAGCGGCGGGGGCGGCGGCGGCGGATTCACGCCACCCGGTACCCACACGAACCGCTTCGCCGTGATCAGGTTCATGTTCCGCAGCGACACGCCAAAGTGCTCGATCGCCGTCGGCGCTGTCGCATGCTGCGGGTGCATGTAGCGCACGCGGATGCCGATCTGCCCGGGCAGATCCTCGATCTTCGGCGCGCCATAGTTGGGGTTGTGATAGCAGTGGTAGACATCCTCGGGGTGCGGCCCTTCGAGTTCGATCTCAAACTCGTTGCACTCCGTTTCGTTGTTGTTGTGCACGTCAAAGTTGCCCAACCCGCCGATGATCTGCACCTGCCCCAGCGCGATCGGCGCTGCCGCACACACAACCAGCGCGGCACATACAGCCGCTTCAGTGCTGAAGCCCGCACGCCGGCTTGTCAGAATTGCTCCCATGATTCCGCTCCTTGAAGGCGAATCGATTCCGGAGCGACGGACAGACGCGACATTGACCTGGCCGCGTCCTTCCGCCGGGTGACGCCAAGTCGACACCACCGCGATCAAGGAGCCTGCGTGGGGACTTCCAGATACACAACTCGTGAGATATTCTCTGGGGCTTCAGAATCGCAACCGATCGGATGCAAGGACCGGCATGGGCCACGACGAGACGGAACAACAGTTGGTAGCGGCGGCAAGTCGCGGCGACGCCGCGGCTTGGGCTCGCCTCGTCGATCGCTATCGCACCCTCGTCTACTCCGTCCCGCGCTCCTACCGCATGCCCTCAGACGCGTGCGACGACATCTTCCAGACCGTCTTCTTCCTGCTCTTCCGGAATCTCGATTCCCTCCGCGACTCAGGAGGTCTTGCGCGATGGCTCATCACCACCTGCGAACGCGAATGCTGGCGGCTCATGCGGAAAGGCGCCTCCGAACGCCAGCGTGCCGAGGCCCGTGCGGCCGAGCAACCCGTCGAAGCCGATGATGATCGCGTCCGCACGTGGGAAACCCGCCAACGCGTCCTCGTCGCCCTCGATGCTCTCGAGGAACGCTGCCGAACGCTGCTCACCATGCTCTTCCGCGAGCCCGGCACCGCCAACTACGACACCGTCGCCCAGACGCTGCAAATCCCGCGCGGCAGCATCGGCCCCCAGCGGGCACGCTGCCTCCAAAAACTCCTCGAACTCGCCGGCGATCTGAACGACGCGTCGTGAATCCACCCGAACGCGAGCCAAGTCCGTCCAAGAACCGCACGCCGGCGCGCCCGAAGCGCGAGAAAATGACAGCATTTGTATCTGCCGACGCCCCGACCGCCTCTTTCCTGTGTCGGAGACTCGCCCGCCCGAAAGGAGGTTGATCGTGGCATCAGACCGCATCAGCATGGAAGAACTCATCGGACTCGCCACCGGCGAGATGTCGCAGGCCGACGCGGCCCGGCTTCTGACGGTCCTCCCGAGCGATCCTGGTGCGATCGACAGGCTCGCCGATGTTCGTGCCGCACTCGATGCCATCCGTGCGAGCCAAACCCCGCGCGTCGAACTCGTCGATCGCGTCAAGGCTTGGATGACGACCTTGCAGCCCGCCAGCGCTGCCGACGTGATCGCCGAGTTGCTCTTTGACAGTGCCGCCGGCCCGGTCAGCGGCTATCGCGGCGCCCTCGCCGAGCGTCACGTCATGTATCGCGTTGGCGATGCCGAGCTTGATCTGCAGATCACCGCCGAGTCGGCCCCCGAAGGCATGTGCCGCATCGTCGGTCAACTCGACGCCCAGGGCCCGACTGTGCCGTCGATGGTTGAGCTCTTCGCTCTCGACGCCACGACCGGATCCACCGCATCCGAACCCTCCGCACGCGCCGTCATCGGCGTCACCGGCGGCTTCACGCTGCTCGCCCCCGCCGGTCGCTACGAACTTCATCTGTCCTGGCCGCGCGGCCGATGCGTGATCGACGAGCTCGACGTGCCATGAGATCCGCGCGGCGTGCCTGTGGGTGAGGCGTGCTGCGATCCTGTCCCGACGAGAGGTTGTGTGTCTTGAGTGATTCGAAGCACAATCCCGAGGCTGACGCGCTGTCGCTCGAGCGACTGGCGAGTCTCAGCACCGACGACGCCATCGCGATCTTGCACGCCGGCGGCCGCGCCGAGTCCACGCTTGTCGCCGCCGCAGCCGAAGCCGAACAACTCATCATGCGTGAACTGCCGCGCGGCCTCGCCCTCATCCCCACGATGATCGGCCTCGCCGACGCGGCTCGTCTCTCGCTCCCCCGCATGCGCTTCCGCCGTGTCTGGGCCCAGGCGCTCTGCTACGCCAATCGCATGGAAGAGGCCTTAATCTCGCTCGCCGAAGCGACCCACATCGCCGACGCCGCAGGCGACGGCCTCGAACGTGCCCGCATCAAGACCACGTCGCTCCACGCGCTCGCTCGCCTCGGGCGCTACGCCGACGCGATCGCCGCCGGCGAAGAAGCCTGCACCGCCTTTGAGCAGCACGGCGAGCACGAGATGGTCGGTCGAACCAACAACAACCTCGGCGTGGTACGCCGCATGAGCGATGACCCCGCTGGCGCACTCAAGCACTTCGAGCGTGCCGCGCTCTTCGTCACCGCCAACCCCATGCTGGCGGCCCAGCTCAACAGCAATCGCGCCGAGGCCTACCTCGACCTGGGCCGACTCGCCGAAGCCGAACAGTCTTTCATCCAAGCCCGCGATGGCTTCACCCGCGCACAGATGGAGAACGGCGCCGCCATCGTCGAAGGCAACCTCGCCGATCTCGCCGCCCGCCAAGGCAAGCCCCATATCGCGCTGCAACGCTTCGAACGGGCCTTGCGCGCGCTCGAGTCCGCCTCGGCATCGGGCGATGCCGCACGCCTCGAAGCCGAACAAGCAGAAGTCCTCAGCCTCATCGGCCTTCATACTTCGTCGGAGCGATCGCTCCGCCGTGTCGTGCCCGTCCTGCAGCAGTCGGGCCTGCGCTGGGAACACGCCCGCGCACTCGCCGCCCTCGGGCGCGCTGAAATGGCCATCGGCCAACTCGACGAAGCCCAGTCAACGCTGGCGCAGGCCAAAGACGCCTTCGATGCGCTCACCCACGCCACCGGTGCCGCCCGCGCAACGCTCGCCCGCGCCGAGTCGATGCTCCTTGCGGGCGATGCCGCCGGCGCAATGCGTGCCGCCGACGCCGCCGCCGACGCCATGCGTGGGCGCCCCGTCGATCGTGCCCGTGCGCTCCTCGTCTCCGGCGTCGCCATGACCGCCGCCGGCGAACTTTCCGCCGCCGAACAGGTCCTCAGTGATGTCGTACAGACGGCCACATCGCTCGACATCGCGCCCCTCCTCGCCGCCGCATTGCACGCACGCGGCCGCGTGCGCGCCCAACGCCACGACACCGCCGCCGCCGCAACCGATCTCGTCGCCGCAGTCCACGCCGCCGAACGCGTCCGCGGCATGCTCCAGGCCGAACGATTCCGCACCGCCGCCCTCGGCGAACACGCCCGCGTCTACGAAGACGCCGCATCCGCGCTGCTCGATCGCAACGATTCCGACCTCGCGCCCGCGCTCGACATCATCGAACGCGTCAAGGCCCGCTCCACGCTGGAGTTGATGTCCGGCGCTGCCGAAGAAGCCTCGCCCGACCAGGCCGACGCCCGCGTGCTCGCCGATGTCGAGTCCAAGCGTGCGGCCCTCAACGCCGTGTACTCGACGCTCGATGACGGCTTCGCCAAGCCGCGTGCGTCGTCGCATGCCACCGCCAACTGGTCAGAACGCATCAGCACCGCCGAACGCGAACTCGAGGATGTCGAGCGTCGCCTCGCCGCCAGCGGGCGATTCTCAGGCGCGTTCGCCGCGCCGATATCGCTCGATGCCGTGCGTGCGACACTCGACGAGGGCACCGTGCTCATCGAGTATTTCGCCGAGCAGCGCAATCGCGCCGCCACGCTCTCGGCAATCGTCATTGGTTCATCAGGCGCCACCGTCCGGCGCGAACTGTGCGAAGCCGGCGCGCTTGCCGATGCCGCCGCCGCGTGGCGTTTCCAACTCTCCCGTGCTCTCGCCCGCGGCCCCGCCGCGTGCAACGCCCGCGTTACACAAGGCGCAGACGAACGCCTCGAAGCCTTGGGTCATCTTGTGCTCGCCCCGCTCGAACGCGACATCCGCGACGCGCGTCAGGTCATTATCGTGCCGCACGGCTTGCTCTGGTCGCTGCCGATGCACGCGCTCCGTCTCAACGCGACGCCGTTGCTGGCGCGCTCGGCAGTGTCAATCACTCCCAGCGCATCGATCGCCGCTCGCCTCCGCGACGTCGCCGCGCCGACCAACGCCCACGCCGTCTGCTTCGGCGTCTCGGACGAACACTCCCCCCGCACCGAGCAGGAAGCCGCCGCCATCGCCGCGCGAATCCCCGGCGCACTCTGCAAGCTCGGCACCGCGGCCCGCTGTGACGCACTCCGCCTCGCCATCCAAGGCGCGGGGTTGCTGCACGTCGCCGCACATGCTCGCTTCGTGCCCGCCGCACCTCAGGCCAGCGGCCTGCGCCTCGCCGATGGCTGGCTCACCGCCGCCGATGTCCTCCGCATGCGCCTCTCCGGAGCCGGCGTTGTGCTCAGCGCGTGCGACTCGGGCCGCAGCGGCGTCGATGCTTCCAACGACCTTCTCGGACTGATCCGCGCCTTCCTCGTCGCTGGCGCCCGCGGCGTGGTCAGCAGTTTGTGGCCACTCCACGACGAAACCGCGTTGAAAATCATGGTGGAATCGGTCGGTCTTGGGTATGCTACCTCGGGTTTCCCCGGGGTCATCGATCGCGTCCGCGACGCGCAGATCGAGCAGGCCAACGCCGGTGTCCATCCGGCGTTTTGGGCTCCTTTGTTCACAATCGGTGTGGGTCGGAAGGCGGTTGGATCATGACGTGTACGAGCAACTCGACCGGTTCACGCCGCACGCTGCGCTTCGCCGCGCTCGCACTCCTTGCCGCCTGCGGCTCCGCCTCAGCGCAGATCCAGATCGGTGATCCAGTTCCGCACCAGTTCGTCGCACGCATCGTCGTCGGCGGCGACATCAACAACGTCGCGCTGACCCACGGCCTCACCCTCGCCCGCCAACTCAACGACGATCGTGTCTATCTCCTCGAGGGCTTCGTCGGCGACGATGACGAATCCGAACTCGCCGAACTCGAAGGTGACGACGAAGTCGAAAGTGTCGAGAAGAATCGCTACGTGGGCGGCCCCGAAGGCAACACGCAGAGCTTCTTCATGAGCGCCACGCCGCAGCTCATTGATACCCAGCCCGTCGTGCCCTTCCTCCAGATCCCCGCAGCATGGGGCTACAGCGACGGCACAGGCATCACCGTCGCCGTGCTCGACACCGGCGTCGCGCCTCACCCGCGGATCGCGTCACGCATCCTCACCACCGGCTACGACTTCATCCTCGACACGCCCGGTGCTGTCGAAGTCCCCCAAGGCGTCGACACCAATGGCGACGGCATCGTCGATCAGTTGTTCGGCCACGGCACCTTCGTCTCCGGCCTCACCAACCTCGTCGCTCCCGGTGCATCCATCCTGCCTGTCCGCGTCCTCGACAGTGACGGCGTCGGCACATCCTTCAGCGTCGCAGCCGGCATTTACCACGCCATCGCCAACGGCGCCAAGGTGATCAACCTCAGCCTTTCGACCCCCGAGAAGGACGAGGCCATCGACATCGCGATTCAAGAAGCCGAAGCCGCGGGCGTCGTCGTCGTCGCGTCGGTGGGCAATGACAACTCGCACGCCAAACGCTACCCCGCGGGCAACACGCACGTCGTCTCCGTCTCCGCCACCGCGATGGACGACGTCAAGGCCCCGTTCAGCAACTACGGCTCATACGTCGAGATGAGCGCGCCCGGCATCGACCTTGTGAGCCTCATGCCCAATGGCGGCTACGCCATGGCCAGCGGCACCAGTTTCTCCGCTGCCCTCGTCAGCGGCACCGCCGCCCTCGCCCGCTCCGCCTTCCCCAGCGAGACTCCCGCCGAAACCCGCGCCCGCTTGCTCTCCCGCGGCCCATCCGTCGACGGCGTCAATCCCGGCTACCACGGCCAGCTCGGCCACGATCGCGTCGCGCCCCTCGCCGTCGTTCAGTCATGCCTCGCCGACTTCAACAACGACACCTTCCTCGACTTCAGTGACTTCGATGCCTTCGTGGCCGCGTTCGAAGGTGGCCTTGCCACCGCCGACGTCAACTTCGACGGCTTCCTCGATTTCACCGACTTCGACACGTTCGTTGTCGCATTCGAGGCTGGGTGCTAAGCAGTCCGCGCCATCCGCACTTTCACATCAGCCGCGCGGAGGCGGCTCCGCGTCCTTTGTCGCCTCAAACTGACCCCACACGTCGCCGTGGACGACCGTGTAGCTCAGCGAGCCATCATCCACATCCACATCCGGCAGCATCGTGTCGTCCAGGCTGCGCAGCAGCGGCTCGACATCCGCCTCGCGCCACCCTGCCGCTGAGAACAGAAACACCGTGCCCGTCACATGCCCGTTGCCCAGGTAGTGCACATCCACCGCGGCCACATCCTGCCCATCGCGCACCGCGATGAACCGCTCCGAACTCAGCGTGCGCACCAGCCGCTTCCACGTAATCGTCGTACTCAAGCAAACACCTCCCGCGCAGCCAGAGCCAGCGCGGCCAGCCCCGTCACGCCCACGAGTACGATCGCACACCCCGAACGCCCCGTGCGATAGCCCACGCCCGTCCCCGGCAGTGACAGATTCGTGTACCGCTTCCCGCGCGCTGAGATCCCCGTCCGAAACCCGCGGCCACCCACGGAATAGCCAACGCCGGACTTGCTCATGTTGACCCGGAACGGGCCGAGCGACACCGATTTGCGGTAGTAGAAACCCATGAGTGCGTTCCCGAACGCGTTGTGCGATGTTCAAAGAGAGACCGGCCCAGATCTTCGCACGTTGTTGGCCGCGATGCAATTCGATCGCGTGCGATTTCCCAGAAGCGTGCCGGCGAGCGCGTTCGCACACATTCACACGGCATGAGCAACCGCGCGTTCGGTCTGTTGTGAAGCGTCGTCGTCCGCGAGTCCGACGTGCACGCTTCAGCAAGCGAGCTGTCGGGCTGCGCACGCCTCGCCATTCGCCCGGAAGTGCTTACTCGCCGGTGACTCTCACGCTCTGGCTTGCCGGTTTGCCAAAAGCTTCTGGGTGGAGATACCTGCCTCGGTCGACTGCGGGCTTCTCAACGGTGTTGGGAATGCGATTCTTCTCCGCCCACGCATCCTTTCGGATTCCCGTGACCTGCCACGACACTTCGACGCCGCCGCGCGAAGTCCGGACGGTGAACCGGTTGTCGTTGATCTTGCGGACCACCTTGGCCCAGACGAAAACGTCGTCTGTATCAGCCTCGTCAATCACCGTGAGCTGATAGCGAAAGTCGCGGTTGAGTGCCTCGAAATAGTCAGGCAGCGTAATCGTCGCGTAGCCCTGATCGTTGGTCGTGACGTTGCCGTTGTAGACGTTCATCATGTCGGGCGACTCGACGAACGAGTGGTAGAGGTACTTGTTCTCGGGGTCCAGCGGGTGGTCGATCTTGAAGGAACCGCCACCTTTGGTGAGCGTGCCGGTGACGCTCAAGCCATTTGCGTCCAGCGTCATTCGCGCGATGAGACCGACGCCGTCCGGGCCGGGCTCGGTAAACCACTTGAACGGCGCGTTCGTCGTGACCATCCGCATCCACTGCCCATCAACCAGCGAGTAAAGGCCCAGATCGCTGGTGGCATTGATCGCGGGGTTGCCGCGCTGGATGACACCGTTGGCGATGCGCACGCGTCCGTTGACATCCAGCGTTTGGATCGGGAGATTGTTGTTGACGCCCACATTGCCGGCAGAGTCGATACGGAGTCGCTCAGCGAGCGTGGCACCGGCGATGTTGGTGAACACGTCAGGCTGGTCGGACTGGGCGAAGATGATCGGCTGGTTCGCCGCGGACGCGATCATGGGGAGGAAGCCCGATTTTTTGACGATTCCCAGCCGCGGACCGTTCTGTGCGTCGAGGCCGAAGGCGAGGTTGTCTTGACCGTTGCCGCCGATCAGGACGTTACCGGCGACGTGCAAGCGCTGGGCGGGAGCGGCGACGTTCACACCCAAACTGCCTCGAACATCAGTGTTGCCCGCGATGGTGAGCAAGTTGGAAGGGTTGCTCGTGCCGATGCCCACGCCGTTGACCCCGATGTTGAGCATGGAGGTACGGGTGGCGGGCAGCACGAAGGTGCGGAACATGTAATCACGGAAGTCGGGGCCGTTGGTGCGTCCGCCGGGGTAGCTGTTCGCGTCCGAGGCGCTGATGTAGATGGGGGCTCCGCCGATGGTCAGACGGAGGGTGTAGCGCTCGCCTGCGACGACGACGATTTGACTCAGGATGTTGGCGTTGACCCATGCGCCCGTCCCCGCGTCAACGAACGTGATCGACGCACTGCCCAGCAAGGGCCCGCCGATGCCTTCACCGGCATAGATCTGAAGGGTTGCGGCACGCGACTGCCGGCTGACGCCGGAGGCTCCATTGAAACTGACGATGGTGAGTTGTCCGTTCTGGCCGGCGGTGAAGGACTGCCAGAGGTCGTTGCCGCTGCCGAAGGAATTCTGCACGTCTTGCTGCTGATCCGGCGTTGCTCCGGCCCCGGTGCGAAGATAGCCGACGACGTCGAACAAGCTTGTCGGCGTCGTCGTGCCCACACCCACCTGGCCTGCGAACGTGTTGACGCTTTGTCCAAATGCGTTGGGGACGTCTGTGCGGACCGCCGCCGCCGGAAGGCGACCCGCGTCGAGTGTGCCAGAGGTGAGGTTGGCGGCGTTGGTGAAGAACGTTGGCGGCTGGCCGTTGAGGCTCGTCGCGTTGTTTGCCGTCAGCGCGTTGTTTGCAGTCTGCGCCGTCGCCGCGCTGCCCGCGGTGAGTGCGTAACTCGCGTACGGCGTCGCCGTCAGTTCCTGCCTCGGCGAGAGGACGGTGTACCCGCTGCTGTCGGAGCAGTCGAGCCCTGTGTCGGGCCGGACTTCGATCTCAAGGAAAAGTTCTTCGCCCGTGAAGACCGCGCCAAAGTCCAGCGCAGCGGTGAACACGCCGCCGTTGATCGCAACATTGTCGCGGCACAGCGTCGCGCCGATCTGTGTGCCCCCGAGCTCGCTGTCGTAGAGGCGGAATCGCAGGTCATACGCGCCCGAAGCGGATGCGCCGCCTGACGCCAGTTCGCCCTGGTATGTGAAGGAGGTGGTCAGAGGTGTCTGGGCCGTCGCCGTGGCCGCGAGAAAAACACCTGCCCAACTGGCAATGGCGCGAAGCAGAGCGTGTCGCATGGCAGTCCCCGTCGAGTGAAAGCACAAACTCATCGACCGACGGAAGCCACTTCCGCCGCAGATGTACGCAACACAAAATACCAGTGCCTCGGCGAAGGTGTCAATCGTTTCTCGACAGGCTGCGCGATCACGAAGGAGTTTCGCTCGCGCGACGAATAAGTCCGCTTCGCCGACACCGTCTCGTCGTCGGTCCAGTTCGATCGTGCAAGGTCCGCTTGCGCGAGAACCTTGGCCGCGCGGGCAACGCAACGCGGCAAAGTGCCCCGCTTGAACCAGAGTGGGCCGACGAAGAACAGTCGCTCGCTATGACGCAGTGTGTCCGTCGTGCGGCGGGCTCACCACGACACGCAATGCAAGTTCATCGCTCACGCCTGCGACGCGTCGCGCCGAGCCCTGCGAGCGCGAGAAGCACCAACGTGCCCGGCGCGGGGACTTCACTGGGGTAGAAACTCAGACCCGCGCCCGAATAGCCGACGTCGTAGAGATCGTCGGCCATCAGATCGCCGTCGCTGCCGAGGCGGAGCCAATCGGAGCCGCGGAGTTCGAACGAGAGATTGAGCGCGTCCATGCCGCCGTACATCGAGACGAGTTGGCTGATCTGCCCGTCGTCGAGCGCGACGCGAAGTTCGCCGCCGCCGGAGCCGACGCTCGTGGCGAAGTCGCCGAGGAACAGGTCGTTGATCCACACGCCGATCGGACCGGTGACGAGCCCCTCGGACATGGTGATGAAGACCTCAGGCGGCAGATACCGCGTGTTGCCGGGGTCGTTGGCAATGGCGACTGCCGGCATGGTGAGGAACGACCACTCCTCGTCGCCCATCTCAACGTCGAGCGTCGTGCGACCGGGGCCGAGCAGTTTGCCGCCGCGGGGCATCAGCGGAGCCGCATTCGCTTCAAGATCCTTTGAAACGGTCTGATAGAACCCGTGTCCGCCGAGGAAGAGGTTGACTGTTTCCTTGCCCGCGTTCTTCGCCAGTTCCGTCTTCAGGCTCGTCATCGCCGAGGTGAAGTTGCTCTTTGAACCCGCGCCGGAGAACTTGTCATCTGCGTCCTTGGTGTCGTAGTAGTACTTTTTTGTCTTGGGGTTCAGCTTCTTCACGAGCGTGTTTGTGAGAGAGTCGTAGAGTCTGGTTGAGGCATATTCGTCGTAGGAATCGTCAGTGGCGCCAAAGAACTGCACGAGGTGATTGCCCGCGTTCCCGCCATTGAGGGCCGCCTTGCCGTCGGCACCTTGGCTGATCTTCTTCGGGTGCTTTCCAACACTCGCGGTACCGTTGAAGTCTGGGTCCGCGTCAAATGCGGTGCCGACGTTGGAAAAAAACGCGTCAAAGGTCTGCGAGTTATCCCAGTTGTAGGCCGCCGTGTGAGCACTGAACGCCGTGAACCCGGCCAGAAACTCTTTAGGGGTTTTCTGTAGACGTCCGAAGTTGGGGGATTGCTTGTTCGACAGGAGCGACTGCGTGGTCTTGTTGAACTCGCACGCGGCGCCGATCGCGTAGTTGAACGACGGCGTGTTCGCCTCCGCGGCCTTGATGAGCCCGCCCGACGCGCACCACAGTCCGAAGATGTTCACCTGTTTGGCATCGGCCAAGTTGTCAGACATCACCTTCATCAACTTGGTGTGCGAGAAGAGACGCCGCTCCGTCGAGTTGCCGATCTTCTCACGCGTGATGATGCCGGTTTGCTTGCCGTCTTCATCGCCTCGTCCCAGCGCAGGCTGCACCAGCACCAACGCTGCCAACGCGACTCCGACTCTCGTCACTCGATGAATGCGCTGGCTCATGCGTCTTGCTCCCTGCGATGCCCCAGTGTCACATGTTCTGCGCGGCCTGACAACAGAAATCTGCATGCTTCATCAAACCTACATGGAGCCACCCGAGCCACGCGTTGTCTCGGTGGTCCGCTTTGGATGCGACGAACGTCCGCACGACTTGACCCAACGTCGTCCGCGCCGATGGAGCCCACATCTTCTGAGCCGGAATCGGAAAAACAAAAAACCCCCGCCGAAGCGGGGGCAATGACCCCGATGGGATTCGAACCCATGTCCCCACCGTGAAAGGGTGGTGTCCTGGACCAGGCTAGACGACGGGGCCAGATTGGCGGCATCGAACCGCAGGGGCCAAGGGTCGGGGGCCGACCGGGCCAGCAAAGAATCTCGTAGGCGGTCAGGACGGGGCAAGTGTAGCGGTTGAGCAGGCGGTTTCCACGTCCCGCCACAACCGGGTGCCGTCGCATCCGCCCACCGCCCCCCGGGAATAACCCCCGGAACTACCCGGGTCGGGCTCCAGTTGCGCCTTTCCGAAGCCGATGAACCGGGCGATGCTCTACGTGAAGCAAAACGCTTCGGTGGTCGGGCGGTTGCGTCGTTTCGGCGTGCCGGTTTTGGCCTTTACCCTTCTCGTCGTCGTCGGCCGCCAGTTCACGCCGCGCACTTCGATGGCCAACATCCAGTCCGACGCAGGACTCCCCGCCGGCTCGCTGGTCGGCGAGACATACCTCGTTGAACTCGTCGTCACCTCGATGGGGCCGCGCTTCAACGTCCGCTCATCCAGCGGCCGTCTGCTCGCCGCGCAGCTCGACAAGGACCAACTGGCCCGCGAGTTCCCGCAGCTTGATTTGAAGAACGCCACCGCGGGCACGCTCATGACCGCCGAGCAGCATCAGCCGCAGGACTGATCACGTACCGCGCGGCCCTGCTCACCCCGCGGCCCTTTTCATCCCGGATACGTGCAGCTTGTCCGATCCGTTTCCCACACGGTGATCGCACGCAGCGTCGCACCATGCGCCGCGATCGCCGGCCCAAGCCGCTCGAAGAACACGCGTGCAATGTTCTCGACCGACGGGATTGCCCCGCCCGCCGTGGCAAACTCCGCCGTGTCCAGATTCAGATGCTTGTGGTCAAACGGCTCGATCAGCTCGCGCTGCACGATCTCTTCCAGTTGCACCAATGAGAACCCGTCCGCTTGCCCGCCGTCCTTGGGCAGCGGCACCGCCACCAGCGGCTCAAACTGATAGTTGTGCCCGTGCCCGCTCGGGTTGTTGCACTTGCCAAACGCGCGACGATTCTCCTCGTCGCTCAGCCTCGGCGCATGAAGCCGATGTGCCGCGGCAAAGTCAAACCGTTGACGAAGCATCGCAACCGTCCGATCCGCAACGTGCATGGCCACTCCATACGTTGGCGTCAGTTTCCACTCCAGCGACTCAAGCGACGCACCGCCCGATCCACCTCTGTTCGACGCCGCGATCGCTTCGCTCAGTGCCGCGACCAACGCGGGCATCAGCTCCGCCGGTTCGATGCTCGCATCTCGATGACACGCATCAACAATCCGCGGCATCACCGTGGCCCGCACCGCTTTGTCGATCGTCTTGATATCAATCAGATACCCCGTGCGTTCATCAATCTGCCCGGCGCAGCGCACCGTCACTTCATAGTGCCGACCAAGCCCGCGCATCGCGGGCGAGCCTGCAAAACCATTAGGCCCCGCCGCCGTCTCAAAAGACGGGTCATTGACCGCAAAGCGTACAATTCGTTCCAGGGTCGCCACGGGAAATCGTATTCGCTGCGTCCGCCCCGCAAGATTCGTCGAATGCCAGTGGGAGCCCGCCTGCTCGCGCGTTCGACTTTCTGAACCCTTCCCCGCGGCGTTCGTAGACTTCACGTCGTTCGTCCCGTCACTCGCCCTGTCTCTGGCCCACACGCCTGTCAACGACAAGGAATGCCCATGCAGACTCGCACGCTCTCACCCTTCGCCGCTCGCCACACCATTCTCGCGGCAGGCCTCGCGATGCTGACGCTCTGCTCCCGCGCCGTCATCGCCGATGACCCGACGCCGCCCGCAACTCCCGACGCAACCCAGCCCGCGGCCCAACCGGCTGCCAAGCCCGGCGAGACGCCCGCTGCCAAGCCCGCAGGCGAAGCGCCGACGGGCGATGGCAAGGGCGACGCTGCCAAGCGAGACAAAGACACCCCCGGCGCCAAAACGCCGCCCGCCGCCATTCCCCCCTCGCCCATGGTGCTCGCCTACACGCTCAAAGACATCGACGGCAAGGACGTTGACCTCGCCTCCTTCAAGGGCAAGGTCGTCCTCATCGTCAACGTCGCCAGCAACTGCGGCTACACCCCTCAGTACGCCGGCCTCGAGAAGCTCTACGACGATCGCAAGGACAAGGGCTTCGTCATCCTCGGCTTCCCCGCCAACAACTTCGGCGAGCAGGAGCCGGGCACCAACGCCGAGATCAAGTCCTTCTGCACCGGCAAGTACAACGTCTCCTTCCCGATGTTCAGCAAGATCTCCGTCAAGGGCGACGACCAGCACCCGCTCTACAAGCAACTCGCCTCTCAGCCCAAGCCCATCGGCGGCGATCCCGGTTGGAACTTCACCAAGTTCCTCGTCGATCGCAACGGCAACATTGTTGCTCGCTTTGACTCCAAGACCCGCCCCAACGACGCCAAACTCCTCAAGCAGATCGATGACCTGCTCGCTGCGCCCGTCCCGGGTTCAGCCCCCGCAGCCGCGCCCGCCGCGCAGTAATCGCGCCGAGTCGCAAATCACTCCCCGCCAATCACTCCCCTTGATGGGGCGGCGTTCGTCCGTCGACCGGGCGTCGCGCGGGCCGATTTAGCGCGTTCTTGACACACCCTTGCGCCGGGGTAAATACCCTTCGCGTGTTCACAGGAAGACCGTGACTTCCGCGCCCAAATCGGGTGTCCATCCTGGAGCATGTTTCATGGTGAAGCTCGCGTTGGCCCAGTCGCTCAAGCGTTCGGTTGTCGCGGTTGCCCTCTCCGTCGCGAGCGTCGCGCTCGCCGGCGAAGTCCGCCTCGGCGGCGCAGGTGCCACCTTCCCCAACCCGCTCTATCAGCAGTGGGTCACCGAGTACCAGAAGGCCAACCCCGACGTCAAGATCGACTACCAGTCGATCGGCTCCGGCGGCGGCATCAAGGCCATCACCGAGAAGACCGTCGCCTTCGCCGGCTCCGACGCCCCGATGAACAAGAAGGAAATCGCGGCCGCCGGTGGCGCGGACAACCTCGTCCAGATCCCCTCGTGCGCTGGCGCCGTCGTCCCCGCGTACAACCTGCCCGGCCTCTCCAAGGACCTCAACCTCACCGGTGAACTGATCGCCGACATCTTCGCCGGTACCGTCACCAAGTGGAACGACAAGCGCATCGCCGACATCAACGCCGGCGTCGCGCTCCCCGACACCGCC
>JANRKB010000047.1:0-2890 GCA_033763695.1 Planctomycetota bacterium
TACCACTTGTTCAAGAGGAACAGGTAGACCGGCCGGAACGCCTTCGCCATAGCCTCCGGCAGCCACGGCGCCTGCATGTAGAACAGCCACGCGATGCCGAAGCCCGAAACCATCGCGATGGTCGGCGTCAGCTTCACCCACTCCGGCACCTCGTGCATCTCGTGCAGGATGTGGTTGTCGGGCCCCTGAAACAGCGCCTTCTGCCAGAACAGCACGTAGTTCTCGCCGATGAAGTAGCTCTGGAACGCGAACCCCGCCACGATCGCTCCCGCCGCCAGCACATAGAGCGGGATCAGCATCACCTGCGGGCTTTCGTGCGCGTGCTTGTAGGTGTCGGGCTCCGCGCGCGTCTTGCCCTCGAACGTCATGAACATCAGCCGCCACGAGTAGAACGACGTCATCAGCGCCGCGACCGCCAGCAGCCAGAACGCGTAGTTGCCGTGCGTATGGCCGGCGTAGGCCGCCTCCACGATCGCGTCCTTCGAGTGGAATCCCGCAAAGCCCGCAACATGCGGGATTCCGACGCCCGTCAGCGACAATGTGCCGATCAGCATCATCGCCCACGTGATCGGGATCTTGGAGCGCAGGCCACCCATGTGGCGCATGTCCTGCTCGTGGTGCATCGCGTGGATCACGGAGCCCGCGCCGAGGAACAGCAGCGCCTTGAAGAACGCGTGCGTGAAGAGGTGAAAGATGCCGGCCGAATAAGCGCCGACGCCGCACGCGACGAACATGTAGCCGAGCTGCGAGCAGGTCGAGTACGCGATCACCCGCTTGATGTCGTTCTGCACGAGGCCGACGGTCGCCGCGAAGAACGCCGTGACCGCGCCGATCAGCGTCACGACCTGCAACGCGTCGGGGGCAAGCTCGAACAGCGGCGACAGTCTGGCGACCATGAACACGCCGGCCGTCACCATGGTCGCCGCGTGGATCAGCGCGGAGACCGGCGTCGGACCCTCCATGGCATCGGGTAGCCAGGTGTGGAGCAGAAACTGCGCCGACTTGCCCATCGCACCCATGAACAAGAGCAGGCAGAGCAGCGTCAGGATGTCGACCTCGTAGCCGGCGAAGTTCATCGTCTTGCCGACCGCCGAAGGTGCCGCCGCGAACACCGCGTCGAGGTTGATCGAGCCGAATACGAAGAACAGCCCGAAGATGCCGAGCGCTAAACCGAAGTCGCCGACGCGGTTGACCACGAACGCCTTGATTGCCGCCGCGTTCGCCTCGGGCTTCTTGTACCAGAACCCGATCAGCAGGTAGGACGCGAGGCCAACGCCCTCCCAGCCGAAGAACATCTGCAACAGGTTGTCGCTCGTCACCAGCATCAGCATGGCGAACGTGAACAGCGACAGGTACGAGAAGAAACGCGCGCGCCCGTCGTCCTCGTGCATATAGCCGATCGAGTAGACGTGCACGAGCGCCGACACGGTGTTGACGACGACCAGCATCACCGCCGTCAGCGTGTCGATGCGCAGGCTCCACGAGGCGTCGAGCTCGCCCGACGTGATCCAGCGCATCACCGGCACGCGCGCCGTCTCGTTGCCGATGCCGACGTTGACGAACACCACCCACGACAGCACCGCCGCGGTCAGCAGCAGCCCCGTAGTGACGACCTCCGACGCGCGGTCGCCGATCACGCGCCCGAACAGCCCCGCGATCACGGCGCCCAGCAACGGCAGGAATACGATGGCCAAGTAGATCATGGACGTGGCAGCCCCGCGAACGTCCCTCCCCCCTTGTGGGGGAGGCTAGGAGGGGGGGAATCCCGGACGGCGGCAGATTTGGTTTCCCCCACCGTAGCCGTCCCCACGTCCAAGCGAAGCTTGGCTCCGCCAAGACGGTGGAGGGGACCGCGCTCGACTCGCTGAACCCGCACGAAATTCACCCCTTCATCATGTTGATGTCTTCGACCGCGATCGAGCCGCGGTTGCGGTAGTAGACGACGACGATCGCAAGCCCGATTGCGGCTTCGGCGGCCGCGACCGTCAGCACGAACAGCGCGAACACCTGCCCCGTGATGTCGCCGAGAAAGTGCGAGAACGCGACCAGGTTGATGTTGACCGCGAGCAGCATCAGCTCGATCGACATCAGGATCACGATCACGTTCTTGCGGTTGAGGAAGATGCCGAGGATGCCGAGCGTGAACAGGCACGCCGCAACCGTCAGATAGTGGCCGACGCCGATCATGATGCCGCCCCAACCCTTGATACGAACTCCCACGCGAGATTGAAGGCGAACTTCGCCAGCGCCCAAACGACGAAGCCCGCCGCGAGCGGATACCCGTAGATTCCGGCCGATGAATATTCATCGACGCGGCGCAGCGCATACAGAAGCCCCATCACGATCGTCACGATCACCGCAACGGTCCGGTAGGCGTCGGTGCCCCACCGCTGATGCGTCAACTCGCTGGCAATGACGCCGATGACGAACGGAATGCGGAACCGCCAAGGGCCCATCACGCGCCCCCTTCGCTCGACGGAATGATCGCCGTGCCGGGCGCCACCTTGACGATCTCGATCGCAGTTTTCGGCCCGCGCGCCACCTGCGCCGAAATCGACTGCCGCTTGACGCCTTCCTTGTGGCGCAGCGTGAGCACGATCGCGCCGATCATCGCGACCAGCAGGATCAGCCCCGCGCCCTGGAAGAAGTAGGCGTACTTCGTATAGAGCACGAGGCCGAGCGCCTCGGTGTTGGTCACGCCGACCGGCGTCGTACCGGCGACCCCGCTCGGCTTCGCCAGCCCGATGCCGAAGCCCTTGACCGCGAACAGAGAGAAGAAGGCCGCCGCCAACGTCATGCCTCGTCCGCCCTCACCCCGCGCCCGCCTCGAAGCCTAGACGGCCGACCGAGCGCGCCTCGCCTTCACGCCGTGCACCGCCTCGAGGTGCCC
>JANRKB010000048.1:0-1757 GCA_033763695.1 Planctomycetota bacterium
GCCAACCAGGTTGACCCGTCCGTCGCGCTCGATCCGCTCCCCGCGGGCAAGTACCTCGCCGTCATCTCCGAGTCGGAGCTCAAGCCGACCAAGACCGGGGGCGGCAAATACCTGCAGTTGACATTCCAGATCATCGACGGCGAGTTCAAGGGCCGCTTGGTCTGGGCCCGCCTCAACCTCGAGAACAAGAGCGAGATGACCGTCAAGATCGCCCGCGGCGAGCTCTCGGCCATCTGCCGCGCGATCGGCGTCATGCAGCCGAAGGACTCGGTCGAGCTGCACAACGTCCCGCTGGAGATCAACGTCGGGCTGAAGAAGCGCGACGACAACGGCGAGTTCACCAACGTGATCAAGGGCTACGCCAAGAAGGGCGGGAGCGGGAGCGGCGGCGTGGCCGGCGCTCGCGTGTCCGCAGGAGGGACCCCGCCGTGGAAGAGGTGATTGAAGACATCGCGGACGACGAGGGCAGGGAAGTCGCGTACGAGTTGTCCTACCCCCCGAGCGTCAACCACTACTGGCGGCACGTTGGCGATCGCACACTGATCAGCCGTGCTGGACGCGAGTACAGGCAGCGGGTCGCGGACGAGCTTGCGCACCAGTGTGTGAGTACCGCTGGCGGGTCCATATCGCTGTTCATCAGCGTGCACCCGCCCGATCGTCGACGCAGAGATCTCGACAACATCCTGAAGGCGCTCCTTGACGCGCTCCAGCATGGCGGCGCGTACCAGGACGACAGTCAGATCGACTCTCTCCAGGTCGTGCGCAGCAAACCGGTTCCAGGCGGCAAGGTCATGGTGCTCGTGTCGGAGCGGGAGTCCTAATGCAGTTGCGCCCTTACCAATCTCAAGCCGTCGCCGCGGTGTACGAGCACCTGCGGACCCGCGACGACAACCCCTGCGTGGTCATCCCGACCGGCGGGGGCAAGACGCCCGTGATCGCAACGATCTGCCGCGACGCCGTCTGTTACTGGGGCGGTCGCGTGGTGCTGCTGGCGCATGTGAAGGAGCTCCTCGAGCAGGCGGCGGATAAGCTCCGCGTCATCGCACCCGACATGCCGATGGGCATCTACTCGGCGGGCCTCAAGCGCAAGGACCTCGGCTACGCCGTCACGGTGGCGGGCATCCAGAGCATCTGGAAGAAGGCGTGCGACCTCGGCCCCGTCGATCTGATCATCGTCGACGAGGCTCACATGGTCCCCGCCGAGGACGACGGGATGTACCGCCAGTTCATCGCCGACGCCAAGGTGGTGAATCCCAACGTTCGCGTCATCGGGCTGACCGCCACGCCCTACCGCCTCAAGTCCGGTGCGATCTGCGCGCCACCCCCACACAACATTCTCAACCACATCTGCTACGAGGTCGGCGTCCGCGAGCTGATCGTGCAGGGGTTCCTATCCCCGCTCAAGACCAAGGCGGGCCTGCAGAAGATCAGCACCGACGACCTGCACGTCCGCGCCGGCGAGTTCGTCGCCAGCGAGGTCGAAGACCTGATGGACAAGGATGGGCTGGTCGAGGGCGCGTGCGGGGAGATCGCCGAGCACACTAAGGACCGCAGCGCCACGCTGATCTTCTCCTCGGGCATCCGCCACGGGCAGCACATCGTGGATGTGCTCAAGTCCAAGCACGGCATCGAATGCGGCTTCGTCACCGGTGACACGCCCGACGGCGTGCGTGCGGCGATCCTCGGCCGCTTCCGTTCGGGCGAGCTTAAGTACCTGTGCAACGTGAACGTGCTGACGACCGGCTTCGACGCACCGC
>JANRKB010000049.1:0-2211 GCA_033763695.1 Planctomycetota bacterium
CGTTTGGCGTCGGAACGGGACATGGTCCTGCCGGTGCCGTGGGGCAGGCAGTTGAGGATGGCGTCGACCCGCGGGGTCGCGCGCACGATGGCCATGTCGTCGAGGAGGTGTGAGGGGATGATGGCGAGTTCGCCGGGTGGCACGCGTTGCACGCCCTTGCGGATGAGCATTCCCTCGGCGAGTTGTTCGGTGTGGTTGTGATCTCGATCGATGCGTTCGACGTCGGTGGTCATGCGAAGAAACTTGCCCAGGCGCTTTTCGGCGATGTCCAAGACGGCCGAGCGGTTGTCGTGCGCCCAAGTTCGGATGCGGGCGAACTCGCTGTCGAACTTGCTGGGGTGATCGACGAGATCGTCAACAAGGCCGCTTTCCTTGCGCGAGCCGGTGTGGACGACGAGGCAGACCGAGTTGTCGGTGTGGGAGACGGCGGCGTCGAGGAAGTGGTTTCCCGAGCCCAGGTCGCCCAGGCCCTTGTTCCGCCGCTCTGCAAGGTCGTCGCAGAGGCGGTCCCAGAGCGTGCGGAACGCGGGCGTGTGGACGTCCTCGGCGGTGAATGAGGTGCGAACAACGCACATGCCGCAGCCCACGTCGGAGAGGGCAAAGCGTCGCCAGCCCGGGTCGGGCGTGAGGAACGCCGTTCCGGTCGGAAGGGGGCTTTTGCCCGGGCAGGTGTCGGGCAGGCTGATCACGCGCAGCGCGGCCTTGATTGCATTGGAAATGGTGAGCCACTGCCGAATGACGTAGTCGGGCTCGCGAGAAAGATTGATGTGTGCGAAGGTGCCCACGGTCGCACGGAGTTTACGGGGTGAGCGGGGAGCACAGAAGCACGCGTCTCCGGTCACGGCGACGGTGGTGCTGCCTGGGCCTTGACGCCCTGTGCGATGAACCGTCGGAGGTACTCGCCGTTGACTTTGATCGTGCGGCTGCTGCGGTTCCACGCGGCCCCGCCGTTGCCGCCGACGAAGTCGACGGTCACTTGCGAGTGCCAGTCGATCCGCTTGATCGCCGATTCGATGGTGGACATGAGACTTGGTTCACCGGCGTCGACGAACGCCTGGGTGGTATCGTCTGCGCGGATGCGTGCTTCGCTCGAACGTTTGTCCGGGGGCATCATCAGCGGTGCGAGCGTGCGCCGCCACGCGCGGTGGATATCCGCGCCGTAGTCCTTGGCGTTGCTGATCTCCCGCTCCGACATGCCGACGAGCTTGGCGATGCTTGCGTACTTCCGGTGGTCGGCCGCGATCGCAAGGGCGGCGATCTGATAGGCGCGGCGTGCGTCGTTGTCGTGCTCGCCGCGAACGGTCCACTTGTCCCGCGGCACCTCGTCGGCTTCGATCATGAGCGATGTGACCCGCGCGGCGATCGCAGCGTGGGCACGCTCGGGGAAGTGCTCGGTGAGCATGTGCGTGGCGAACGCATCGGCCATCGTCTCTTCGTTGCCGAGCACCATGAGATCGAATTCGCGGATCACCGCGTGTCCGAGTTCGTGGAGCACGACGTGCAGCGTGACATCGGCGGCGAAGGCAGAGACGGGCACGGGTGACAACGGCTCGCCGCTCGCGGCAGCCACGGTTGCGTCGGGGATGACGTACCCGGGGATCGCCGCGTGTTTGCAGTTGATGTGACGCCAGCGCTCGACGAGCTCTTCCAGCCGCTGCTGGTCGATCTTGAAGTGGTCGGCGGCGGCTTTGCGAAGGCCCTCACCCGTGGCGTGCTTGGGCTTCGCATCCTCCAGGAACGCTTTCACTTCGGACTCGGGCTTCTGCTCGACCCGGAGCAGCACGTTCGACAGGGTGTCGCTCATCACGCCGGGGAGGCGGAGGTCAATCGTGCACGACGGCGGCACGGGCGGGGGCTGGTCCGCCGCCGCGGCGGGCGCGGGTGGAGAGGCGACTGACTCGGCCTTGGGGGCGGCCTCCTGGGCGTATGCCGACCTCTGCCAAGCTTGGCCGCCGGGGAGCGAGAGCGAAGCGACCAGACAGGTCAACGACAACCGCGTGCGGCCGGAAGCCATAGGGGGTCCTTTCGGGCGTGCAGTCGCCGCGGCCCACCGTGCGCGGTGCACTCTCCATCGTTCGGTCGGCGCGTGGCACCGGTTCCCGAGGAGTCCGCGTGTCGCGGCAAGACGTGCGGCCGCGCCGCGGCCCGAGGGCGAGGCGGGCGCGGCGGGAGAGAGAAAACCAGTTGATGCCGCCAGCGGGGCCAGCGCAC
>JANRKB010000050.1:0-189856 GCA_033763695.1 Planctomycetota bacterium
CGGTTCGCGTCGCTCATGGTCGTACTGATCTCCTGCGGGCAATCTCCCGACAGGACGTCCAAACCGGAAGGCCAGTCAGAAAGGCCTGATATTGTTGGCGCGTCGCGCGTTCGTGCGATCTGGGCACAAACAGATGACGCACCGCGGGCCGTCGAAAGCCCAGAATGTCGGGAGTTTGCCATGTCCTTGCACGAAAACCCATCTGCCGCCTCTGGCTCTTCCGCGGCCGCCTCCGCGCATGACCCCACGCGCTTGCCATCCGATCTGCCCGTGCCCACCGATGACGGGGCGTGCTTGCACCTCCGCCGCGCCGCGCTCCCCGACATCGCGCTCGCCTGCACCGACGGCACCGTGCGCAAGCTCAGCGACGTCCGCACGCCCACCGTGCTCTTCTTCTATCCGCGCACGGGCGTGCCCGGTCAGCCGCCTTCGCTCGGCTTTGACGGCGAAACCTGGGAGTCCATCCCCGGCGCACGCGGCTGCACGCCGCAGAGCTGCGGCTTCCGCGATCTCTTCGCCCAGTTCCGCGCGCTCGGCGCCGATGTCCTGGGCGTCAGCACCAACACCCGCGAGCACCAGCGCGAGTTCAAGTCGCGCCAGCACATCCCGTTCGACTTCCTCAGCGACAGCGACCTTGCGCTCACCCGCGCGATGAACCTCCCAACCTTTGACTTCCCCGTCGAGTCCGGCGGCCCACAGACGCTTCTGCGGCGCATGGCGTGGTTCATCGAGCCTGATCTTGGCGGCACGCCGCGCATCCGCAAGGTTTGGTACCCCGTCTTCCCGCCCAATGAGAACGCCAGCCGCGTGCTCGCGTGGCTCACGCAGCGTGCCGCCGTCTCGCTCGTCCCGCGCGGCCCGCAGCACGACGCCTTCGTCCGCGAAGAACTCACCACGCACTGGCTCGGCACACAGATCTGGTCACGCGGCATCCGCTACGACGCCGATCGCATTCCCGCCGTCATCGCCATGCACAACGCCGCGCCCGTCGGCCTCATTACCTACGACTTCCTCGCCGGCGGCACACAGTGCGAAGTCGTCACGCTCAGCACCCGCCTCCAAGACCACGGCATCGCCGCCCGCCTCCTCGAACACGTCGAGGACATCGCGCGGGCCGCGGGCGCCTGGCGCATCTTCCTCACCACCACCAACGACAACCTCCGCGCCATCGGCGTCTACCAACGCTGCGGCTGGAGTTTCGCCGCCCTGCACAAGGGCATCGTCGACATGGCCCGCGCCCGCGTGAAACACATCCCGCGCATCGGCATGAACGCCATCCCCGTCCGCGATGAACTGGAGTTTGAGTTGTGGCTGGGGTGATTCATTGTCTTTCGTGCCCGCATCAGTCTTGTGCCTGACCTCTCTTCGCAAGCGAGTCGGCCCGTTTGTGCGGTGTCTCGCACGGCGAAGCCGTGCAGGTGAATAGCGAGGGGTCGCGGCGTAGCCGCACCCCTCGAACGCGGCGCGCCCCACGCCCGGCACCGCGCAGCGGTGCGGCCATCGTCGATGTACGCTGCGCCCATGGCTGCAACGCTCACGAGCATCCTGCTTCACGTCACATTCTCGACGAAGCATCGCGAACCGATCATTCCCCTCGATCTTCGTGACGACCTCTTCCGCTTCATCGGCGGCGTCTGCCGCGAGATGAACTCGCCACTTCTCCACGCGGGCGGAACACAAGACCACATTCATCTGCTTCTCAGCCTTGCAAAGACAACGTCAGTTGCAGACTTGATGCTGCACGTCAAACGTTCAAGCTCCGCGTGGATCAAGAACCAACGCCCGGGTCTTCACCTCTTCGCGTGGCAAGATGGCTACTTCGCGTTCTCCGTCGGGCACGAGAGTGTTGATGCCGTGCGTGCGTATCTCGATCGCCAGGACGAGCATCATCGCAGCACAACGTTTCAGGAAGAGACGCTTGCGTTTCTCACGAAGTACGGTGTGACGTTTGACCTTCGCTATCTGTGGGAATGATGCCGCCGCACCGCTGCGCGGTGCAGAAAGATCGTCGGGCTCGCTCGTGGGGTGTCGCTGCGCGACGACCCCACGCTACTCACCTCCACCGCTTCGCGGTGGAAGGTAGACCGCGCTGTGGTTTCTTCTGTTTGTTTCGAGCGATTGGATCAATCAAGACTGCGAATCGAATCCGACGGACACCGCGTCTTCAACTGATCGGAATAGATTGTCTCGCACGGCGAAGCCGTGCAGGTGAATAGCGAGGGGTCGCGGCGTAGCCGCACCCCTCGAACGCGGCGCGCCCCACGCCCGGCACCGCGCAGCGGTGCGGCCCGGGGGAAGCGTTGGTTTCGTCGGTAGAATCCCCGATTCGTGGTCAAACCCTCGGAATCGCGTCACTTCTGTTGCCGTTCTCTGGCATTTGCACGAATCAGGGTTAGATTTGGTGAACGGAGGCTCCATGCTTCGCACCCAACTGACTCTCGCCGCGTTCGCTGTCGCTGTCCCGTCGGTCGTTTTCGGACAAGCGTTCATGTACACCAGTCAGGAGCGGAGCATTTATGCCCAAGCTGGAAGCGATTCCGCGTCCCTTTCCGCTTCGGATTTCTTGACCTTCGACCAGCGCGTGAGCCGAGCCTTGGGTAATACGGGCGCAGGCTCTGAACAAAGTTCGAGCCTCCTCGAAGGGTCCATTTCGCTGTTCGGCGACCTCGGAACGACTGTTTGGGGAGTTACGACGAATCGTGCCCGCGGCGTCTTCGACGTCTCCTTCACCCTCACCCAAGCCACGGACATCCGGTTCTTTTACGTCGTCAACGCGGTATGGAACTTCACGATTTGGACGCCCTCCGGTTCGCAGGTCATCGCGACCTCTACCGACCTTGGCGGCATCTACGACGATCGCGTGAGCCACTTCGCCGCGGGTACCTATCGCCTCCGCGCCGATGCCGATGTCACCAACGGCCAATCGGGCAACATTACCGTCGAAATGACGATCATCCCCGCACCGGCGAGCCTCACGCTCGCCGCCGGTGCAGGCCTAGTGTCATGTCGTCGGCGTCGCCGCTGACTCGGTCACGTCCAGACGCCACGCCTCGGTCGCTCAGGCCATTTCCGGCCTCCGTTGTCCGTCTCTCACTATGATCCGCTCATGACCTCTGCCGTCACCGGATCACCCCACACCCACGCTCGCCGCCCCGTCGCGCACGCTGTCCAGCGTTGCATTAATCCCGACTGCCGCTTCGAGGCCGACGTGATGCAGGTGCTGGTCGGCTGCCCCAAGTGCCACGCGTTGCTCGACGTGGTCTATGACTGGCCCGCGGGCACGCCGCGCACCTGGGAACTCTTCGAGCATCGCTCGGGCACCAGCGGCCCGCGCACCTACGCCGGCTCGGACAACTCCACCGACTCCATGCTCGATTTCAGCGGCGTGTGGCGCTTCCGCGAACTCCTCCCCTTCTACGACGACACCCGCAAGATCGTCACCGTCGGCGAAGGCCGCACCAACCTGCAGAAGGCCGACCAACTCGCGCCGCTCATCGGCATCGACGCTGCCTCCGGCGGCAAACTCTATCTGCAATACGAAGGCTTCAACCCCAGCGGCTCGTTCAAAGACAACGGCATGGCCGCCGCCTTCACCCACGCCCGCATGGTCGGCGCATCGCGCGTCGCCTGCGCCAGCACCGGCAACACCTCCGCCTCCCTCGCCCTCTACGCCGCACTCACCGCGATGAAGTGCTTCGTCTTCATCGGCGACGGCAAGATCGCCTACGGCAAACTCTCCCAAGCCCTCGAGTACGGCGGACGCACGCTGCAAGTCGCTGGCGACTTTGACGCCTGCCTCGCCCGCGTACGTCAGATCGCCGAGACCATGCCGCAGTACGGCGTGTATCTCATGAACAGCGTCAACCCCTTCCGCCTCGAAGGGCAGAAGACGATCATGTATCGCGTGCTCGAAGGCCTCGATTGGCAAGTGCCCGACTGGATCGTCGTCCCCGGCGGCAACCTTGGCAACTGCTCCGCCTTCGGCAAGGCGTTCATCGAACTGATGGAACTGGGCCTCATCAAGAAGGTGCCGCGCCTCGCCGTTATCAACGCCCACGGCGCACGCACGCTCGATCGCGTCACCAACGAACTGCACGTGCGCTGGGAGCAACTCAGCGGCGACACCTGCAACGGCCGCCAGGGAGCGCTCATGCGCGGCGGGCGCTACGACACCAGCACCGTCAAGGCCGAATACCTCCGCATGGACGCGGCACACGAGAACGCCCACACCGTCGCCACCGCGATCGAGATCAATCGCCCCGTCAACCTGCCCAAGGCGCTCCGTGCTCTGGACGCCATGGGCGGCGTCGTCCGCAGCGTGCCCGATGATCTCATCGTCGAAGGCAAGGCCATGGTTGGTCGCTATGGCTTCGGCTGCGAGCCCGCCAGCGGCGCGAGCGTCTCCGGCGCACGCCTGCTCATCAACGAAGGCGTCATCAAGCCGCACGAGACGGTCGTGTGCATCCTCACCGGCCACGTGCTCAAGGACCCCGACGTCACGGTGAACTACCACACCGGCGTCAACATGAAGGCGTCGGCGGTGAATCTCGACGATTCGCATCCGACCGGTCGCTTCAGCAATCCGCCGATCAAGGTCGCCGACGACATTGATGCGATTCTGAAGGCAATGGGCGTCTGATTCGTCACCAGAGTGTTCGTCCTCGGAGTGTCCGCACCATGGTTATGCAGGCTCACGGCATTCTTTCGTTGCGTACATGGCTTGGTCACGCGGCATTCTTCGCCGCCGTTGCTGTGAGCGCGCTCATGCTCTCCGGCTGCGCCGCCGCGTCCAAGGACCCGGCCTCACGCGACGCGCGATACGTCTATTGCATCCTCAAGACCGGCCCGCAGAGCGCGAGCAAGACGCGCGAGGAACGAGAGAAGATCTTCAAAGGCCACATGGCCAACATGCAGCGCCTCGCCGACGAGGGCACGCTGATCATCGCCGGTCCGTACAGCGAGCCGCACGATCGCACGCTCCGTGGCATCTTCCTCTTCAACGTCTCGACCGTCGCCGAGGCCCAGGCGCTCGTCGCCACTGATCCGGGCGTGACCGCGGGCGTCTTCGCGCCCAGCCTCTTCGCTGTCGAAGGTTCACCAGTGCTTCGCGACATGCCCGAGATCGAACGCGCATTCCTCAAGTCGCAAGGAACACCCACGCCCAAGCCCGGCGAGCCGCCACCCAACATCCGCGCGTATGTGATGCTCAGCGGCCCCGACCACGACGCCGCCCGAGCTCTGCTGCTGGGTTCGTCGCTGCGTGGCACAATCGTCTGGAGCATCCGTCTGGCCGACACCGGCGGCGGCGTGTTCATCATCGACGCTGACAAGCCCGACATGGTCCGCGCCGCGCTTCCCTCCGCGGCCGCAGCCGGCTTGACCATCGACGGCTGGTGGTCCACCAAGTCGCTTGAGCGTCTGCCGCGACAGTAACGCCGCAAACGCCCGAGCACATCACGTCAGGTGTTTGAGCAGTTCCTCGCGGATCGTCTTGGCGTCCGCGCTGCCGCCGCTCAGCTTCATCACCGCGCCGACCAGGCGACCGATCGCCGCCTGCTTGCCCGCCCGCACATCCGCCGCGGCCTGCGCGTTCTCGGTCACCGCCTGCTCGATCCAACGCTTCATCGCCGCATCGTCGCGCACGATGAGCATCCCGCGGCTCGTCGCCAGCGCCTCGGCATCGGCCTTGGGATCCTCGCACAGCAGCCCGAAGAGCTCATCCGCGTTGCCCGGGTTCACCCGTCCCTGCTCGCGCAGTGCGGCGACCGCCGCGACCGCGCTCGGCGTGATTCCCAGTTCGTGAATCATCACGCCGCGCTCGTTCGCACGCTTGGCGCCCGACTGCAGCAGAAAGTTCGCCGCCAGTTTGCCCGCCCGGACGCGCTCCACGCCCCGCGCGACGAGCTGCTCCACGCACGCCTCGTAGAAGAAGCAAGTGTCGCGCTCATCGACCAGCGCCGCCGCTTCCTTCGTGCCAAGATCAAAGTCGTTCACATAGCGTGCGAATCGTGACGGCGGCAGTTCCGGCACCTGGCTCCGCAGCCGGTCGATCCACGCCTGATCGATGATCACCGGCGGCAGATCCGGATCCGGGAAATAGCGATAGTCGTGCGCGTCTTCCTTCTCGCGCTGCACAAACGTCACGCCGCGCGCATCGTCCCAGCCGCGCGTCACCTTCATGCCGCGCCCCATCTCGCGCCCGTCCGCCACCCATCGACGCGGCTGCTCGGCGGCTTCGAACTCAATCGCCCCCTTGAGCGACTTGAACGAGTTGAGGTTCTTCACTTCCACGATCGGCGTCTTGACCGTGTGCCCGTTGTGCAGCGTCAGCACGCAGTTGATGTTGGGCTCAAAGCGCATGTGCCCGCGCTGCATCACGCCTTCGCTCACGCCCAGGAACCGGCAGATGTTTCGCAGCGTGCGCGCAAACGCCACGCACTGCTCCGCGCTCGTGAAGTCCGGCTGCGTCACGATCTCCAGCAGCGGCGTGCCCGCGCGATTCAGATCCACGATCGAGCAGTCAATCGCGTGCCCGCCCGGCGCTTCGTGCAGCAGTTTGCCCGCGTCCTCTTCCAGATGCGCGCGGATGATCCCGATCCGCGTCGTCGGCAGGTTCGGGTCGATACGGCCCTGCTCGTCCGTCCCCGGCACATCAATGCTGCCGTCAAAGCAGATCGGCAGGTCGTACTGGCTGATCTGATACGCCTTGGGCAGGTCGGGGTAGAAGTAGCTCTTGCGATCCCACTTGGTCCGCGGCGCGATGGCACAGTTGAGCGCCAGGCCCACCTTGATCGACATCTCCACCGCCGCCAGATTCATCACCGGCAGTGCCCCCGGCAGCGCGAGCACCACCGGATCGATCAGCGTGTTGGGCGCAAGCGAGTGCGGATCAGCAGCTTCGCCGTGCGCTCCCGCGAGCGCGCCGGAATGGATCGCCGCCGCGGCCGGGTTCGCCACGCGTGTGAACATCTTCGTCTGCGTCGCGAGTTCGACGTGGACTTCCATGCCGATCATCAGTTGAACGTGCGCGATGGCGTTGGCGCGGGTGGCGGTCATGGCGGCATGGTAGCGACCCGGTTCTGAGTGCCGCACGCGCCGTGCCGTGCCCCCTCGCTCGCTATCCTTCCTCTCTTCCCGAGCGTTCGTGGTTCCCGTCATTGTGGAGCAGTCATGTTCGAATCCATCCGCGTCGCCAAGCGTTCCGCCCTCGTCGCCGACACCATCGTCCTGGGCTACTTCCAGGGCAACAAGCCCGACGCCAAGTCGCTCGGCGTCGACGCCCGGTCCGGAACAAGCGCAATCGCCGACGCAGCCAGCCGCCCCGAGGCGACCGGCGAATCCGGCTCGATGAGCGAGGCCTTCGTCACCACCAAGGCCGGCACGCGTCGCGTCATCCTGCTCGGTCTGGGCAAGTCCGAGTCCTTCGAGCCCGGCACGCTGCGTCACGTCGCGGGCGTCATCGGTCGCCGCCTCGTCGCGATCAAGAGCGCCTCAGTCGGCTTCGCGCTCGACGCCGCCATCAAGCACGCCAAGGGCGATGAACACGCCGTCGCGTCCGCCATCGGCGAAGGCCTCGGCCTGCTCGGCTGGGTCTGCGATCACTTCCGCGGCAAGGCCACCACGCTCCCCGCGCGTCCCAAGCTCAGCATCCACGCCGAGGGCGCATTCGCCGACGGCGTCGCCCGCGGCCTCGCCCTCGCCGAAAGCACCAACTACTGCCGCACCCTCAGCCAGACCCCGCCCAACATCGCCACGCCCGCGTGGATCGCCGACCAGGCCAAGAAGCTTGCCCGCAAGACCGGCCTGAAGATCAAGATCTTCGCCGGTCAGGATCTCGTCCGCGAGCGCTTCGAGGGCCTCATCAACGTCGGCAAGGCCAGCGAGAACAAGCCCTGCATGATCCGTCTCGAATACGCCCCCCGCGGCAGTTCGGGCAAGAAGCCGCTCGTCCTCGTCGGCAAGACCATGACCTACGACACCGGCGGCCTCTCCCTCAAGATCAACAACGGCATGGTCGGCATGAAGCGCGACAAGGACGGCGGCTGTGCCGTGCTCGGCGCGATGCACGCCATCGCCACCACCATCCAGCCCAACCGCCCCGTGGTCGCGCTCCTCGCCGTCGCCGAAAACTCCATCAGCGATGAGGCCTATCGCCCCGACGACGTCCTCACCTATCGCAACGGCGTGACCGTCGAAGTCACCAACACCGACGCCGAAGGCCGCCTCGTTCTCGCCGACGCCCTCTGCTGGGCCTGCGAGAAGGAGAACCCCCAGGCGATCATCGACCTCGCCACCCTCACCGGCGGCGTCGTCACCGCGCTGGGCTCCACCTACGCCGGCCTCTTCTGCGAGGACGACAAGCTCCGCGCCAAGGTCGAAGCCGCTGCGGGCGCCGCGGGCGAGCGCGTCTGGCGCCTGCCGATGCACGCCGAATACCGCGACATGATGAAGTCGCCCATCGCCGACATCCTCAACAGCAACCCCAACCGCAAGGCCCACGCCGGCCAGGGCGCGGCGTTCCTCTCCTACTTCGTCACCGACAAGACCCCGTGGTGCCACCTCGACATCGCCGGTGTTCACGTCGCCGAACGCAACGCCGGTGCCTTCATCGAAGGCCCCACCGGTTGGGGTGTTCGCCTGCTTGCGAATCTCGCAGAGGACTTCTAAGGCTGACGCGGCACCATTTCGCCCCTACAAATCTGGCGATGGCTGAGTTGATCGTCCTACGCCGGCTCCTCGCCGATGAAACCCACACCCAGGCCATGGCCCGTGCCGTGGCCGATGTCCTTGCGCCCGGTGATGTCGTGGCCCTCGAAGGCGATCTGGGTGCGGGCAAGACCACCTTCACGCGCAGCCTCGCGCACGCGCTGGGTGCAGATCCCGCGCTCGTCAGCAGCCCGACCTTCGTCATCGTCAACGAGTATCCGCTCGCCGCGCCCGTCCGCGGCATCGCCCGCATCGTCCACGCCGACGCCTATCGCCTCACCAGCTGCGACGACCTCGAGCCCCTGGGCTGGGACCGATTCACCACGCCGCAGCGGGCCGCCGCCCGCGACGCGGTTCTGCTTGTCGAGTGGCCCTCGCGCATCGCCGACGCGCTCGCCGCCGATCGCCTGGTCATTAAGCTCGCGCCCGACGCCGACGTCGGCCCCGACGCGCGGCAGATGGAGATCCATGCCCCCGCGTTATGGCGCGGCCGTCCGCGCATGGACTTGCTCATGCATCAGGTGCCCGTAAAGTGCCGCATCACCGGGCGACTCGTGCACCCCACCAGCCCAACCTATCCGTTCTACGACGAGCGCGCGAAGATGGCCGACCTCAACCGCTGGTTCAGCGGCAGCTACACCATCTCGCGCCCCATCACGCCCGAAGATCTCGACGAAGCCTGACGACTTCGCACGTCACTTCGCCTCGGCGTGCCTCAGCGCGCCGTTTCCTTGGGTTCCTCGTTGGCCCGCGCCTGCTCGATGCCCTTGGGCGGCACCTGCGACTTGATCAACAGCAGCGCGGTCTCAAGCTGCAGGTCCGTGCCCTTGCTCAAGAGGTCATCCGGGTTCGCGCTCGCGCTGCTGTTCGGCACGATGTTGCCCGCGCCGTCCAGTGCCAGCACGTCCGCGTTCTTGCGGATCGTCAGCGCGTCCGCCACCTGCTTGGGCAGCATCTCCACCAGCAGATTCGGCGTCACGCCCCAGTCCGCCGCGCCGGGCTTGCGATGCACGATGCGGCCGTTGGGCAGCATGTAGTACTGCGTGGTCAGCTTCATGCGCGCGTTGTCACCGATCGAGTACACCTTCTGCACCGATCCCTTGCCGAAGGAGCGCGAGCCCATCACGATGGTCTTGATCGTCGAGCCGGTCTTGTTGGGGCTGCCGTAATACTGCAGCGCGCCCGACACGATCTCGCTCGCCGATGCCGAGCCTTCGTTCACGAGCACCACGACCGGCGTCTCGCCCAGCGTCGCGCGCCCGACCTGGGCGCGCTCGGGCTGCTCGGGCCGCTTGCTCGGGCCTTGCATCATCACGATCACGCCCTGATTGATGAACTCGTTGGCGATCTCCACCGCCTGATCCAGATAGCCGCCGGGGTTGAAGCGCAGATCAACCACCAGCCCCTTCATGCCGCGCTTCTCGAGGCGATCCACCGCGTTCTTGAACTCCGCGGCCGTGTTGCGGCTGAACTGCGTCAGGCGGATGTACCCGATCTTGTTCTGCTCATCAACAAACCAGTTCCAGTCGTCCTCGTGCACGCCCTCACGCTTCCAGCCCTTGACGCTCACGACTTCGATCCGCCCGCGATTCATCGCAAAGTCGATCTCGCGCTTGGGCTTCTTGCCCTCCGCGTCGGCCTGCGCCGCGTCGTCCTCACGCTCCACCGTGAGCGTCACCTTGGTGTTGATCGGACCGGTGATCAAGTCAACCGCCTGGTCAAGCGTCAGACCAAACGTGTTGACGCCATCGACCTTCTTGATCACATCGCCCGGGCGCAGGCCAGCGCGGAACGCCGGCGTGCCCTCCAGCGGCGAAACAACCTTGATGTTCGAGAACTCGTCGAACTCGATCTGCACGCCCACGCCGACGAACTCGCCCTGCGTCATGCGATCAAAGCGGGCCAGTTCGTCGGGCCAGATGATCGCACTGAACTCGTCAAGCTGGCCCATGCCGCCGTTGCCGAACTCGTGCAGCACGGCCGGCTCAAAGATCTTCACGCTGTCGTTGTTCGCCGCCAGCACGCGATCCAGCAGCGCCGCCGCATCGCTCAGGTCCAGCGGCTTGCTCCCGTTCTTCAGCGCCGCCGCTTCCGCGTCCAGCGCGGCGATGAACTTGGCCCGGGCCGCGTCATTGCCCAGCCCCGCAAACGCCGCCCGCAGATCGACCGTGCCCGCCATCGTGCGCAGTGTGTCCACCGCGCCCGTCAGCACCTGACGCATCGTCGTCTGCTCAACGTGCTCGGTCGCCGCGCGATTCAGCGCACGCAGCACCATTGCCTTGTCGATGCCCTTGAGTTTGTTGTGATAGTCGTCCGCCGCGCCGTTGTATTCCGGCAGCGGCTTCTCGCCGTCGGCACGCAGGCGCGCATCGCGCAGTTCCCACAGGCGCTTGGGCGCGTACAGGCGCAGCATCGCCAGTCGCCGCCCCTGACGATCCACGTCGTCCTTGAACGTGCCCTTCTGCTCCAGCAGCGCGTTGAGCCGCACAAACAGCTCGGTCGACATCAGCCAGTCGCCCTTGGCCTCGGCCTCCAGCGCGGCATCCTTCGCCTTGGTCACGATCTCGCTCACCTGCGGATCCGCCAGCACCGTCGCCTTGTCCCGCGACAGTTCATGCAGCTCCACCGAGAACTTCAGAGCATTGCTCAGCACCGCCGGTGTGCGATCCTCGTCGAGCAGTTCCTTCAGTTCGTCGCGCACCTCGCCCAGCCGCTTGTCGCGCTGTTCTTCGCGCTTGGTCACGTTCGTCTTCAGCAACGCGATCGACTCGCGCAGGCTGGCGTACGCCGCGTCGTTCTGAACTTCCGCCGGGGGGTTCTCCAGCAGCATCTTGAACTGGTCCACATCGCCCAGACGTGCCGACGTCCACAGGCGGCTCGACCAGTTCTGCACGCTCACCGGCGTCGGATCCGTGATCGCGGCAGCCGCGTTCGTGTCCGGGCGAGCCAGTGCCGCCGCCGGCGACAACGCCAGCCCCGCGCTCAGCGCCAGAGCCGCAAGCCCGAACCGGGCGACGCGTGCCAGGCGACGCAGGCCCGTCGAGTCAGTGTGAAGGCCGGAGACGCCCGCAGTGGAAATGCCCAGGGACGAAACGCGCGACTTGCTCATCGATCCTCCACACGCACACCTGCACACACGGGGCACCGCCCTGATACGCCACGAAGGCCACTTCAGGCGGCCCGACAAGGCCCGGCCCGACATTCAGACACGCCGCGGGTTATTTCGTTCCGCGTTCGTGCCCTCGGGCACGGGACAGACGCGGCCTTCCATCGGCGACGCCGCACTGCCGTTCAATCTACGACCGCCGATCCCCCCGTGTTTGCGATGATATCGGGCGTCGCCGGTGACGCATCCCGCGAGGCCGACAGCCAATCACGCCGCCCGCTGCCTCCCAATCGCCGGTCGGTCGTTGGTCGGATTCTCAGCCGTTTGCTTTCACCCGCTCGCACGCGATCGCGGCGTTGCGACCCGCTCACTTGGCCGACGACTCGCGATGCACGCGCCGCACCACCGCGATCGACACGCCCCCGGCAATCGCCGCCACAGATCCAAGCACCACAAACTCCTGCCGCCCCGCCGCCAGCCATCCCTGCTGCACCGCCAGCGCAGGCGCCAGCCCGCACAGCGGACCGACGGTGTACCCAAGCCCGATCAGCGCCTCGTGCGTGCCGCCCGCATCGACATCCGCGTTGCCCACTTCCAGCGCGTAGTACAGCGCGCCGGTATAGATCGTCGCCATGCCCGTGCCCTGCAGCGCGAGCCCCGCCAGCACCAGCATCAGTCCCGCCGTGCCCTCGAGCAAATGCGGCTGCAAGACGATCATCGAAAAGCCCGTCAGCAGCATCACGCCGCCCGCAATCGGCGTGCTCCAGCGCCCGTGCCAGCCGTGCCACCGCGGGAGCGAGAAGAACGTCAGCACGCGGGCCGCCTGCCACGTCGCCGCCAGCGGCGGCGCCCACGCCGCGCTCACGCCGAGCCGCTTCATCGCCTCCGGCAAGTACGGCCCGAGCACCGTGCTGAACACATAGCTCAGCGGCAGCAGCATGCGAAACGTCGTGAGCAGCGAGCGATACACCGGCGGATGCGGATCATGCTCCTCATCCACATGGGCCGCCGGCACACGCGGCAGCGGCAGCAGTGTCACCGCCGTCACAATGTGAACCACACCCAGCGCGGCCATCATCGCCAGCGCGTGCTTCTCCACCAGCGGCCCCATCGCCCACCAGCCCAACACGCCCGCGCTCGACCACACCACATTCCACCAGCCCACCGCCGAACGCAACTCATCGCCGCGCCTGCCGCCCGAGAGATAACTCTCCACGATCGGCCACAGCAGCCCCGTCAGCGGGCTGTAGATCGCCACCATCGGCCAGATCGTCCACGACGTCTTCGCCGGATCATCGCTCATCGCCGCGACCAGCGGCGGCCAGAAGCACACCACCCCCAGCAGCACCAGCGTCGCCGCCAGCGTCGTCCGCGTACACACGCCGCGGGCATTCAGCGCCTCGACAATCCGCCCCGCGAACGCCGAGCCGACGATGTACGTCACACCCAGCACGATCGCAAGGATGTAGTTGTGCAGCGTGTCAAACGCGTACGCGTGCTTGGTGAGGAAGTACACGCCGTTGGTCAGCACCGCCGTACCCACGCTCCCCAGGAACGTGAGCACCTGCACGGCCCACAGTGGGGCGGGCGTCGGCGGCGTCGATGGGCGAGTCGTGTTCATGGTGCCGCACGCGCCCGACGCGCTTGGGGAGACGGTGTTTTCACCGGTTTTGCCCGCCCGCGCGTGATTTCCCGAGCATCAAAAAGGAGCAGTTGCCTTTGGTTTCAGCCCCGCCGCACAGCACGCGGATTTGCCCGGCAAGGGCAGCGATCGTAGCATCGACGGTCAGAAAGGTACGAAATGATGTCCGCCCCGATGCGTCCCCTCACGTGCCCGTAGCTCAATTGGATAGAGCGCTGCCCTCCGAAGGCAGAGGTTACAGGTTCGACTCCTGTCGGGCATGCTTGCTCCTCTCACAAACTTGCGGACGCTCGGCGCGTGCCTCTGGTGGCGCGGATCTCGCCCCCGGAGGCGAGCCGGGCCAAACGCCGCGCCTGTTCGCGGGCTCCGCGGCCCGCACCCGTCGCCGCCGCGCCACATCCTGATCATCGCCCGCCACTGACTTTCTCGAGCACGTGAACGTCCACGCCACGCCTGTCTCGCCTTCTCGCGATCCCATGAAGGAATCGCCCAAGGACTCGCCCAAGGACACCACGATGGATCTGATCCGCTGGTCAATGAATCGCCCCGTCTCCGTCGCGGTGGCCGTGATTCTCGTCGTCGTCTTCGGCCTCATCGGCCTGGGCGCGATCCCCATCCAACTCACGCCCACCTCCGATCGACCGCTCATCACCGTCACAACCAACTGGCCCGGCCGCGGCCCCGAAGAAGTCGTCGACGAAATCACCAAAGAGCAAGAGAAGGTTCTCAAGAACGTCAAGAACCTCAAGACCATGCGATCCACCAGCCGCGAAGGCTCGTGTGAAATCTCTCTTGAGTTCTACCTTGGCGCGAACATCAACCGCGCTCTGCAAGAAGTCTCCGACGCGCTCCGCCAGGTGCCGCAGTATCCCGAGGAAGTTGACGAACCCATCATCAAGGCCGCCGACGGCGCGGCCGAGAACGGCATCGCCTGGATCATCGTCGATCGACCCGAACCCAAGGACTTTCCCGACTACGACATCTCAACCCTCTTCACCGCCATGGACCGCGAAGTCCGTCCCTTCCTCGAACGCATCGAGGGCGTCGCGCAGATCAACATCTACGGCGGGCGCGAACGCGAAGTCCGCGTCCTGCTCGACCCCGCTCGCCTCGCGCAGCGCTCGCTCACGCATCAGGACGTCGTCAACGCCATCCGCGGCCAGAACCGCAACATCTCCGCCGGCACCATCGCCGAGGGCAAGCGAGACTATCGCGTCCGCGTCACCGGCCAATACACCAGCGCCGAAGAAGTGCTCGACACCGTCGTCGCCTTCCGCCCCAGCAGTTCCGGCGTCATGTCCCCCGTGCTCGTCCGCGATCTGGGCGAAGCCGAGATCGGCCACGAGAAACTCCGCGGCTTTGTCCGCTCCGATGGCCGCCCCTGCCTCGCCATGAACGTCATCCGCCAAGGCGGCGCAAACGTCATGGAAGTGATGGAGCAAGTGCGCGAGCGCCTCAAGGTCGTGCAGTCCGAGATGCTGCCGCGGCTTGACCCGCAGGTCGGTCCCAGCCTGCGCATCCGCCAGGTCTACGACGAAACCAACTACATCAACTCCGCCATCAACCTCGTGCTCCAGAACCTGCGTGAGGGCGCGGTCCTCGCCGTCATCGTGCTGCTGCTCTTCCTGCGTTCTGTGCGCTCCACGCTCATCATCTCGCTCACGATCCCGATCTGCGTCATCGGCACCTTCCTCGTCCTGCTCGCCGCCGGGCGCACGCTCAACGTCGTCTCTCTCGCCGGCCTTGCGTTCTCCACCGGCGTCGTCGTCGACAACGCCATCGTCGTGCTTGAGAACATCGACCGCCGCCGCAAGATGGGCGACGCGGGCCTGCAGGCCGTCTACAACGGCACCAAGGAAGTCTGGGGCGCGGTGCTCGCGGGCACGCTCTGCCACGTCGCCGTCTTCGTCCCCATTCTCACCGTGCAGGAAGAAGCGGGCCAGATCTTCTTTGATCTCATCCTTGCCCTCTCCGTCTCGATTCTGCTGTCGATGATCGCCGCGATCACCGTCGTCCCCGCGGCCGCCGCGATCGTCGCGCGCGTCAGCGGCGAACACCTCGACACCGCCCCCAAAGCCCGCTCCGGCTGGCGCACGCTCTGGGGCTTCACCGCGCAGCTCGATCGCCTCAGCACCCGCCTCGGTGCCCTCAACAGCGCGTTCGTCGCGAGTCTCTACTGGGCCATGACCGGCTGGCGCGGCTACACCGTTCGCCCGCTCATCATCCTCGCCATGAGCGTCCTGAGCATCGTCGCCTCGCGCGTCCTCATGCCGCCGCTCGACTATCTCCCCGCCGGCAATCAGAACCTCGTCTTCGGCGGTCTGCTCGTGCCGCCCGGTCTCTCGGTCGAAGAGCAAACCCGCTACGCCAAGACCATCGAAGATCGCGTCCGCCCCTACCTGCTCGCGGACATGGACAAGCCTGAGACGATGAGCGGCCTCATGCCCATCCCGCGCTTCGACGAGATGGGCAAGATGTTCGCGCCCGTCGCCATCGAACAGGCCTTTGTCGGCGCGTTCAACGGCCAGATGTTCGTCGGCGCCACCAGCCAAGACCCGCAGCGCGTCATCCCCATCGCCAACCTGCTCACCGTCAGCATGAACGGCATGCCCGACGCATTCGGCGGCGCAGGCCAAACCTCCATCTTCGCCGGCATCGGTCAGGGCGGCAACAAGATCAACCTCGAGATCTCCGGCCCCGATCTGCCGCGCGTCTCCAGCGCCGCACTCGCGCTCATGATGCAGCTCTTCCAGAATCCCGAGTACGGCCCGCGCAGCGTCAGCCCCTCGCCCAACAACTTCAATCTCAGCCAGCCCGAGTGGCGCGTCGAACTCACACGCACCGGGCGTGAACTCGGCCTCAAGACCGCCGACCTCGGCGTCGTCGCCCGCGGCCTCTTCGACGGCGCCTACGCCGGCGACTTCCAGGACCAAGGCCGCAAGATCGACATCAAGGTCCTGCCCCTCGGCGGCAGGCTCGCCAGCAAGGAGAGCCTCCCCGATGTGCCCGTCGCCACGCCGATGGGCAGAATCGTGCCTCTCAACGCCGTCGCGCAGGTCGTTCCCAGCCGCGCCCCGCAGGAAGTGCAGCGCATCGAAGAACTCCCCAGCGTGACGCTCGCGATCACGCCGCCGCAGGGCCGCGCGCTTGAATCGGTCATGAACCAGTTGCGCGACGACTACGTCGAGCCGCTCCGCAAGGCGGGCGTCATCGACAACGCGATGCGCGTCCGTCTCGAAGGCTCCGCCGCCAAGCTCGACGAAGTCCGCGCCGCGTTGCTCGGCAAGCCACGCGACCCCAATGCACCGTTCGCGTGGTGGCAGCAGTGGCTGCGTGTCGCGGGCGTCGTCGTCGGTGTCGTGGGCTTCTTCACCGCCGCCGTCGTCTGGGCCCGCGCCATGAAGCGGCGCGAGCGTTCATCCGCGCTCGCCGGGTACGCCGCCGCCGGCGCGATCCTCATCTCCGGCATCGTCGGTGTCCTGCTCTTTGGCATGGGCACATCCCCCGACCTCGTGCTTGCGCGCATGGTTTGGACCGTGATGATCATCTACCTGCTCATGTGCGCTCTGTTCGAGAGCTTCCTCTACCCCTTCGTCATCATGTTCAGCGTGCCGCTGGGCATCGTCGGCGGCCTCGGCGCGCTCCGCCTCGTCCACGACTACACCCTCCGCCACCCCGAGCAGGCCCCGCAGCAGTTTGACGTCCTCACGATGATCGGCTTTGTCATCCTCATCGGCACCGTCGTCAACAACGCCATCCTCATCGTCGAACAGGCCCGCAACTTCATGGGCGAGATCGCCGCCCACGGCGGCGGCATCGAAGGCCAGGAGCACATGGAGCCACTCAAGGCCATCGTCGAGTCCGTCCGCTCCCGCGTCCGCCCCATCTTCATGACCACCCTCACCACGCTCGGCGGCGGCATCCCGCTCGTCATCGCACCCGGCGCAGGCTCGGAGATGTACCGCGGCCTCGGCGCCGTCGTCGTCGGCGGCCTCGCCGTGTCCACCATCTTCACGCTCGTTCTCGTTCCCCTCGTCTTCAGTCTTGTCCTCGAGATGTGGTACAGCCTCAAGCGCGTCCTCGCCCGCGCCGCGTGATGCGATCGCTCACACGGAATCTCTCTCAGAACGTGACAGTGCCAGCGATGGCGCGAGCAACGATGCGAATCCCCGGGCACCGATGTCTTTCGCTTCACCGCGAAGCGGTGGGGGTGAATAGCGTTGGGTCGCGGCGAAGCCGCACCCAACGAAAGTCGCGGCCATTCACATCGCACCGCGGCGCGGTGCAGCCTCCTCGTTCCGTCCCCCAATGAAAAGACCCCGGCCTTCGCCGGGGTCTTGTGTCACTCAATCATTCGCGTCGTGACCTCAGTCGCACTGCGCCTCGAAGCGGAAGACGAACGCGTCAAAGTCTTCGAACGTGAGGAAGCCGTCCTGGTTGAAGTCCGCCCGCGCTTCGCCGTTCTCAAACGCCGTCACGAAGTCGTCGAAGTCCTCGAAGGTGACGAAGCCGTCGAAGTTGAAGTCAGCAGTCGTGGACACGGCCAAACGCGCGTCATTGTTGGGATAGAAGAGGAAGACGACCGTGTCCGCGTCCGACGCCGGGATGTTCGCCGGGTTCCATGTGCCCGCGCGATTCGTGCTCGTCAGAATCGAGTAGATGTTGCCGCACACGCGATTCACCGTGAACGTCGCGTTGAGCGTGCCCGCGAGGCTCGCCGCCGTGCTTGCGTTGATCTGGCCGAACGCGCCGCTGGCCTGCGTGCCGCCGATCTGCGCGTTGTAGGTGCCGCCTGCCGTCTGCGTATAGCCGCCGGTGATGTTCAGGCGTGCCGAAGGCGTCAGCGTCAGCGTGCCGCTGTTGGTGAACGTGCCGCCCACCGGCGTCGTCGCCAGCGTGCGTCCCGTCAGTTGCAGCGTGCCGCTGTTGCTCGTCAGGTTTGCAAAGTTCGCGGCCAGCCCTGTCCCCGCGCTCAGCGACACATTGGCCGCGTTGGTGTTGACAATGATGGGGTCGTAACTGCCGCTTCCACCGCCGCTCGAGACGAACTCGCTGAAGATGTTGGTGCTCGTCGTGCCTGTCAGCCGCCACGTGCCGCCGGTCAGGGTCTTCGAGGCGCGATCGTAGTTGGTCAGGTCAGTGACATTGATGTTCACGCCCGCCGTGTTCACGTTGGAGCCGATGATGCCGTTGTTGGTCAGCGTCATCTTGGTCCCGAACCACCCGCCGTTCTCAGAGATGGTCATCGTCGGTCCATTGGTCAGCACGCTGCCGCTCGCCCCAATGGTCAGCGTCGATGCACCGCCGCTCGTCGCGGGCACGGCATCGAAGTAACGAACGCCGCTGCCCTCGGCCAGCACCGATGTGTTCATCGTGCTGCCGCTCTGGAAGCCCACACCGGTACCCTGACCCGTCAGGCGAACCAGCTGCGTCGTGGTCGTCCCCATCATGCGCACGCGGCTGTTGGTGCTTGCAACGGTCACCTCCGGCGTCACATTCACATCCGTCAGGGAGCACTCGCTGCTGAACGTCAGCACGCCCGTGCCGCTCTGCGTCACGCTGCCGCCAGTAATGCCCGCGGACGAGAGATTCACCGGCCCCGTCGTCGCGTTCAGCGCCAGCGTGGCCCCGGTGTTGTTCAGCGTGCCGGTGATGTTGAGCGTGCCCCCCGAGCGCGTCCACTGCGACAGGTTCATCGCCGCCGTGGTGAACGTGCCGTCCAGGTTGATCGTGCCGCCCGTGAGCGACGCGCCCACCGGCAGCGTCCAGCCGTTGTTGAGTGTAAGCGTCGTTCCCGTCGGAACAACGGGCTTGGAAGCGAACGAGTACGTCTGCCCGCTCAGCGCCGTGACGGTGCACGCGGTGTTCGTCCCGCTCAGGTTGAGCGTTCCGAGCGAGCCGCTCGCCGCAGTGATGCTCAGCGTGCCGCCGCCCACGTTGATCGTGCCCGAACCCGAGAAGCCCGCGGCCGGGTTGATGGAGTTCGAGCGTCCCGGCGCCAGCAGCGTGATGGTGCCGTTGTTGACGAGCGTGGCATTGCCACCGAACCACCACGACCCACCGATCGAGAGCGTGTTGTTCGCCGTCGCAGTCGAGGTGATCGCGACGCCCGGCGCGATCGTCAGCGTGCCGCTCTGGCCGTTGAGTTCGATGCCGTTTTGCGACGTGTTGGTCGACTCGTTGAAGATGGGGTCCTGGATCACATACCCCGGCGAGAAGCCAATGCCCTGGTTACCACTCTGGAAGCGAGCCGCCGTGAATCGCGTCGTTCCTTCCACCTTCACGCGACCGTTCTGGAGAGTGAGCAGGAGTTCACCCAGCAGGTTGACGTTGAGCAGACGATTGGCGTTGCTGGCGCCAATCAAGAGAGTCGAACCGTTGGCATAGGCAAGGGTGCCGCCGCTGATCGTGCCGCCCAGCAGCGTCCACGACCCGGTGGTGCTGTTGAGCGTGAGCGTGCTGCCGGTGTTGTCCAGCGTGCCCGTCAGGTTCACCGTGCCGCCGCTGCGCTGAAACGACGCGAGGTTGAGCCCCGCAAACGTCACCGCGCCGCCAAGGTTCAGCGTGCCGCCATTCACGTTGAAGCTGTTGGTCGTGCCCCATGTGCCGTTGACCGAGAGCGTCGTTCCTGTCGGGATCACAGGCTTGACCGGCAGCGTGTAGTTCGCGCCATCCAGAGTCATGCTGCTGTTGGCGTCCGTCAGCACGATCGGGCCGAGCGTGCCGGTCGCGCCCGAGAGCGTCAGTGTGCCGCCCTGCGTTGCCGTCAGCGTGCCGCCGCCTGAATAGTCCGTGAGCTGCGAAACGGTCAACGTCTTCGTCGCCGCGTTCGCGGCGATCGTCCCGTTGTTCACCAGCTTCATCGTGCCGCCAAACCAGAAGCCCTGGCCGACATTGAGTGCGCCGCCGCAGTTCGTCGCCTGGATGATCGAACTGCCGCTGCCGATCGTGAACGTGCCGCTCGTGCCGTTCATCTCGACGTAGCGACCGCCCGTGTTCGTCCCCTCGCCGATGATGTTGCCGCTGAGCGTCGTCCCGGGTCCGAAGCCGACGCTCGTGTTGCCGAACGCCAACCGCAGGTTGTTGAACGACGTCGTGCCTTCGACCTTCAGCCGCGCGTTGTTCTGCTCCAGAATCACGTCACCCTGCACCGTCACGTTCAGGAGTCGTGCAGTGCTGTTCGTGTTCCCGACCAGCAGTCGCGCACCATCCGCAAACGTCACATTGCCGCCCGACAGCGTGCCCGACAGCGTCCAGTCACCTGTCGCCGCATTGAGCGCCAGCGTGTTGCCCGTGTTGTCCAGCGTGCCCGTGATCGCGTACGACCCGCCCGTGCGATTGATCGTGCCCAGCCCCGCCGTCGTGCCGCCGCCGATGTTGAGGCGGCCTGCGAGCGTGATCGTGCTCGCGTTGGTCCACGAACCATTCAGCGTCAGCGTCGCGTCCGTCGGCACCGTCGTCGGGCTGCCCAGGGTGTAGCCGCTGCCGTTGAGCGTCAGCGACGATCCCGCATCCTGAATCGTCAGCGTGCCAAGCGTGCCCGAGAGCCCCGAGACCGACATCGCCGAACCGCCCTTGGCCCGCAGCGTGCCGGCGCTGGTCATCGCGATCGGCGAGCATGTCACTTCCGTCGTGTTGCCGTTGCCGACGTCGCTGGCGATGAGCCCGTTGTTCACCAGCGTCATGTCACCGCCAAACCAGAAGCTTGTGCCGATCGAGAGCGTGCCGGTAAACCCAGTGCCCGTCACGATGCTGCCAGCGGCCCCGATTGTGAACGTGCCGTTCGTGCCGTTCATCTCCACGGTGCGGCTTGACGACGCGCCTTCCGCGATGATCGTGCCGCTGAGCGTGTAGCCCGGCACGATTCCCACCGCCGTGCTCGACGCGGCCATGCGCAAATTCGTAAACGATGTCGTGCCGCCGATCCGCACGCGCGCGTTGTTGGTGTCCAGCACAACATCGCCCGCGATCGCGACGTCAGTGAGCTGACCGTTGCCGCTGGCGCTCGAAACCACGATGCGCGTGCCGTTGGCGCACGTCACGCTGCCGCCGGTGATCGAGCCGCCGTTGAGGATCAGGTCACCCGTCGCCGTCGAGAGCGCGAGCGTGTTCCCGGTGTTGTTCAGCGCACCCGTCACGGCATACACGCCGCCGGTGCGATTCACCGTGCCCAGGCCCGCGGTGGTGCCGCCGTTGATGTTCAGCGTGCCCGACAGATTGATCGTCGCCGTGTTGGTGAACGCGCCGCCCAGCGACAGCGTCGCTCCCGCGCCGACGTTCGTGTTCGAGTTGATCGTGTAGGTGCCGCTGCTCAGCAGGACCGACGACCCAGCCCCGCTCACCGTCGGCCCGCTGACGTTGCCCGTCAGGTTCTGAATGCTCAGCGAGCCGCCGCCGGTCGATGACAGCGCTCCGGTGCTCGCCGTCGAACTGCTGTTGACCGTGATCGAGCCCGTGGACTGATTCCGGATCGTGCCGCTGTTGGTGAACGTCGAAACGTTGGAGAACCAGAACCCCGGCCCCACTTGCAGCGTGCCCGTAAAGCCCGGAGCCGCCGTAATGATGCCCGACGCTCCCACCGTCAGCGCGCCCGAGTTCAACGATTCAATCGCCCGCGTGCCCGACCCGCCCTCGGCGACCACTTCGCCGTTGATCACATAGCCCGACGCGAAGCCCACGCCCGCGCTGCTTGCGCCGAGCCTGATCTTCGTAAACGTCGAGCCCGTCTCCACCCGCAGGCGGCTGTTGTTCTGGTTCAGCAGGATGTCGCCGGTGACGGCCGCGCCGATCAGCGCCTGATTGCCCGCGGCACCCGTTCCATTGCACACCAGCGCCGCTGCCGACACGTCCCATGCGCCGCCGCTCAGTCGCCCGCCATTGTCCAGCGTCACGTTCGCCGACGCAGTCGCCGTCGTCGCCACCGACAGCGTGATGTTGTTGCCCGTGATCACCAGCGCCTCGGCGGTGTTCAGGCTGCGGATGCTCGCGTTCGCATTCAGCGTGATGGTGGGGGTGCCCGCGACGTTGATCGTCACATCATCAGCCGGCCCCGGCAGCGCGGGATTGCTCGACCAGTTCGCCGGGTTCGTCCACGTCACGCCGTCGCCGCCGCCCGTCCACGTCACGTTCGCGGCAGACGCCAGCCCTGCCAGCGCAACCAGCCCCGCCACGGCTGCCGAGACAGACATCCAGCGACCGTTCGTTCGCACCTTCATCATGATTCAGCTCCCGGCTCAAGCCTCCGCCAGCGCAGACAAACGCGCCCGACAAGGACCCCAAGCATAACCCGCCTAAGTTGCTCTTCCAAGGGTATTTACGAACATCTCACCCTCACGGCCATGCGGCCGGGGACGGCCTCCGCCCCCCGTGGGCGTCGCCCCCCCCCGGGGGAAAGACACAGGGTGCGATATTGTGCGCGGAAGAATCGTGGCCTTACGCCGAGAAATCCGTGGCCGCCCCCGCCGGGCCCCACGTCTCCAGCTCCGCCAGCGTCGCCGCCGTCTTCCGCCGGACTTTGTCCTGGGCATACTTCCCCAGCACCAGCCGCAGCGGCGGGTTCTCGGAACATGCCGCATCCAGGATCACGCCCGCCGCCTTCGCCGGGTCCCCCGTCTGCCGCCCGCTCATCTTGCCCAGCATCGCGGCAAACTTGCCCACGCTCGCCTCATATTCCGGCTGCGAGCACGCCACCCGCTTCAGCGAGCGACTGATGAAGTCCGTGCGGAACGGCCCAGGCTGCACCACCATCACGCGGATCCCAAACCCGCGCAGTTCCTCGCGCAGCGCCTCGCTCGCAAACTCCAGCGCGGCCTTGCTCGCCCCATACGCCCCAAACCCCGCGTAGTTGCTGATCGCCGCCGCCGCCGAGATGTTCACAATCACCCCCGACCGCTGCCCCCGCAGGCTCGGCAGCGCGGCCCGCGTGAGATTCACCGCACCGAAGAAGTTCGTCTCAAAGTTGTGCCGCAGGTCCGCCTCCGGCGTGTCTTCCAGCGCACCGACGATCCCATACCCCGCGTTGTTGATCACGCCATCAATCCGCCCGAAGCGAGTCACGCCCTCATGCACCGCCGCAGTGCAGTGCGCCGCGCGCGTCACATCCAGCGTCACACCCGCGACGCGTTCGCCGCCGAGCGCCAGCAGCTCGCTCAGGTCCTCCACCCGTCGTGCGCCGGCGACCACGCGCTCGCCCCGCGCCAGCGCCGCCTTCGCCAGTTCGCGCCCAAAGCCCGACGAGCATCCGCTGATCAGCCAAACGCGTGCGGCATTGCCGTGGGTCGAATCGCCATTCTCAGACGCAGCATGTTCACTCATGCCGCCCGGTTCGCCGCCGCCACCCCGCCAGATTCGCGACCAGATTCGCGACCAAGCGTGCCACCAGCCTCGTCGGTGCTTGGGCCGATTCGCGCGAGCGCACCGGCCTGCCGCCGACTTTGGCCGCCCGATCCGCGATCAGCCGACAATACAACCCAGCGATCACCCCGCCCCGCGCGATCAATCCGCGCCTTCGCCTCGTAGGACGCCTCTCTTGACGACATCCGCGCCAACGCCACCCGACGCCCCCGCCAGCGACTCATCCACCCCCGCGGCACAGGCCGCCGGCCAGTCCATGAGCAAGCACGTCGGACGCGGCGCGATCTGGATGATGGCCTCCACCATCCTCAGCAAGTTCGTCACCTCCTTCGCCCAACTCATCCTCGGCCTCGTCCTCGCGCCCGATGACTTCGGGCTCTACGGCATGGCCTGGGGAATCACCCGCTTCCTCACCATCTGCCAAGACGGCGGCGTCCGCGAACTCCTCGTCCAACGCGGCCCCGGCGAATACCCCTCCCTCCGCGGCCGGGTCTTCTGGCTCGCCATGGCCTTCAACTCTCTCGTCGGCGTCGTCATCCTCGCTGCAGCCCCCGTCCTCGCCTACACCGTCTATCAAGAGTCCCGCCTCATCCCGCTCATGTGGGTCATGGCCCTCGCCATCCCGCTCGGCACGCCCGGCTCGGTCCTCCAAGCCAAACTCCGCCTCGACTTGCAGTTCCGCGCCACCAGCGCGATCGTCACCTTCTCCTCTCTGCTCCGCCAGATCAGCACCGTCTGCCTCGCCCTGGTCGGCACAGGCGCGATGAGCTTCGCCATCCCCGCGGTGCTCTGCGCCATCTTCGAGAGCCTCGCTGCCTGGTGGGTCTGCCGCGACGCGCCGTGGCGCGAGCGCGCCGAAGTCCGCCAGTGGGGGCCGCTCATCCAGAGCACCAAGTGGCTCCTCTTCGCCTCCGTTTCGCTCGTGCTTCTGGATCAAGGCCCGCTGCTGGTCATCAAGCCCGTCATGAACGCCGCAGGCAACACCGGCGGCGTCGAAGCCACCGGCAACTTCTTCTGGGCGTATCAGATGACCGCCCAGTTGTCCGTCCTGCTCTCCTTCAACATCTACCTCGTCCTCGCGCCCGCGCTGCAGCGCTTCGTCCATGAGCCCGATCGCCTTCGCGACGCCTCCATCCGCGCCTTGCAGGGCATCATGCTCGTTGGCGCGATCGGCAGCGTGCTTCTGGGCGTCATGATGGATCCGCTCGAGGGCCTGCTCTTTGGCGGCAAATGGGCCGAAGCCACCGCCGCCGTCTTCATCTTCGGCCTCGTCTTCCCCTTCAAGATCCCCCAGGGCGTCACGCAGGCGATCCAGATCGCCAAGGGCCGCTTCAAGGAGAACGCCATTTCGCTGCTGCTCGAAGGCATGCTCTTCACGCTTGCCGCCGGCATCGGCGCGTGGTTCGCCTCCACGGCACACGACAGCGCGGGCTCCACCGCCGCACGCATCGCCGTCTACGCCGCCGTCGCCATGGCCATCGGCCGCGTCGCCGTCACGCTCTGGGTCATGGCCCGCCTCGGCGCAACCAAGCGCCGCACACTCGCCGTCATGTTCGGCCCGTGGCTCGTCGCCGTGCTCGCCGCCTTCGCCGCCGTCGGCGTCGATCGCGCCGTTGATCTCAAGTCCGCCGTGCTCTTCACACACGAGAAAATCGCCAAGCCCCTCGCCCCCGCCAAGCCCGCCGCCGACGGCACGCCCGCGCCCACTCGCGAGCCCGAGTTTGACATCAAGCACCGCATGACCATGCGCCCGCTCGATGACCAAGCCACCGTCGCGCCAATCGCGCGCAGCGTCGCCTCCGCGCTCGCCTCCACGCACCTCTCTTCCGCATGGCAGGCCCGCGTTGTGCAGATGCTCCGCCTCATCCTCCTCGGCGCAGTCTGCGGCCTCACCTTCGCTGTCCTCTGCCGCGTCCTCATTCCCGGCGCTCTCCGCGACGCCCTCCGCGCCATGCCCAAGGGCCTCGGCCCGCGCTTCGCCAAGATCCTCCTCATCAAGCAAGATTGATCAGTCTGCGCAGCGTCCAACGTTCCGTTGCCCGTTGACGCACGTCTGCCGTCTCTCGCCTCACGTCTTGGCCCTTCCGAGTGACTGATCTCCTCGTCCCGAAGGGACGACGGCCTGTAGCCACGGGTGAAGTCCGCGCTTCGCGGACGAAACCCGTGGACAGGCGCATGAACCAGTTCTGCCCCGAAGGGGCAGAGGAACTGCCGCTTCCACTCCGCGGACATCGTTCATTCTCCCCTCGTCTCTCCTCGCCTCTCATCTCCTACCCTCACCCGATGTCACGCACCCGTATCAAGATCTGCGGCATTCGCGACGCCGAGAACGCCCTCGTCGCCGCCGACGCCGGCGCCGATGCCATCGGCTTTATCTTCGTCCGCTCCTCGCCGCGCTTCATCCAGCCCCTCGACGCCGCCGACATCATGAGCGTCCTTCCGCCCATGGTCACCACCGTCGGCGTCTACATGGACACCCCCATCGACGCCTTCAGCGACGTCGAAGAAGACTGCCCCACGCACTACTCGCAGCTCCACGGCTCCGAGGCCGAATCCCTCGTCAACCAGTGCGCCCCGGTCATCAAGGGCCTCAAGTTCCTCCCCGATTCCCTCGCCGAAGAACTCCGCCGCTGGGACGCCTGCGACGCCGTCGAAGCCATCCTCATCGACAGCCCCACGCCCGGCTCCGGCGCCGCCTTCGAATGGGAAATGCTCGTCCCGCTCATCAAGGACATCAGCAAGCCCATCTTCCTCGCCGGCGGCCTCACGCCCGACAACGTCGCCGATGCCATCCGCACCGTCCGGCCCTACGGCGTTGACGTCTCCAGCGGCGTCGAACGCGAACGCGGCATCAAGGACCCCGATCTCATCGAGGCCTTCTGCAACGCCGTCCGCGAAGCCGATCGCGCCTGACCTGATCGCCAAACTTCTCTGTCTTCGTCCCGTGCCATCGAAGTCCGTTTCGGACTTCGATGCTTCCCTTCGATGCTCCCGCCGCCCCTTGCGCGAACCCCAACTCTGGTGCACCGGTACCATCCTTCAGCCATGACCGGCCCGGACGCGCCAACCCCCTCCGCCGCGATCTCCAACCAGCCCGCCGCTCCATCGCGCGTCCGTCGCCTCGCCGCCAGCGCCGCCCGCCGCGCCCTCACCCGGTCTCTCTGGCGCACCCAATCCATCGCCCTCGCCGCCGGCGGCCTTACTTCTCTCTCGCTTATCACCGCCCGCCGCCTCTGGCCGCTGCCCATCGACGACGCGTGGCTCCTCGCCGCGCCCGTCAGCGTCGCAATCGTCACCGCCGCCGCGCTCGCTGTGGCGCGTCGCTGGTCGGTTGAGCGCGCCGCCCGCGAGCTTGATCAGCGCCTCGGTCTGCGCGATGCTCTTTCGTCAGCGCTCGCGCTGCACGCCCGCGCCTCGTCCTCCAACCCGCCCGCCGCCGAGTCCGCGGCACTCGCTCGCCTCGCCATCGCCGACGCCGAGGCGCGCGCTGCTCGAGTTAGCGTCGCCGCCGCGCTCCCCGCACTTCCGCCGCGTCGCTGGCTCGGCTGGTTCAGCGGCGGCGTGCTCGCGCTCACCGCCGCGTGGTTTGCCAGCCAGCACTGGCAACCCGCCGCGCCGCGCGTCATCGCCGCCACACCGCGCCAAACTCAAGAAGCACGCAGCGTGGTCGAGCAGGCCAAGGACGCGCTCGCCAAAGCCCAAGCCGCGGGTGCGCTCCAGCCCGACGCCGCCGCGAGCGCGATCAGCGACGTCGAAAAGGAACTCGCCTCCGGCGATCTCTCGCCCCGCGACGCCACCCGAGCGGCCGCCGAGCGATTGCAGGCCGCCGCCGATCAGATCGAAGATCGCGCCCAGCAAACCGAGCAGGACGCCAACGCCGTGCGCGATGCACTGCGTGAACTTCGCGCCCGCGCCGAAGCCCGCGAATCTCAGGCCGCCGACGCCTCGCCGCTCGCCAAGGCCCTCCAGAGCGGCGACGCCGCGCAAGCCGCCGCCGAGATCGAGCGCCTCCAGCAATCGCTCGCCGATCTGCCCCCCGATGAGCGTGCCCGCGTCGCCGATGAACTCGACGCGCTCGCCGAACAACTCAAGTCTGATCAGGCCCAGCCTAAGCAGAGTGACGCCGAGCAACGCAGTCCGAACGCCGACGCCGCTGCATCCTCCACCGACCCAGCCGCGCCCTCAGGCAAGCAACCGGAGCGCGAAGCCAACGCCCCCGGCGCTGCGCTCGCCGACACGATGAAGAAAGCCGCGGACGACGTCCGCCGCGCCCCGCCGCCGCCACCCGCGCAGCAGAAACCTTCCGCTCCTGAGTCCGACGCCAAGCCTGAGCAACCAGCCCAGCCGCCGAAGGACTCGGGCACGCCGCGCGAGCAAACCACATCACCGGCCGATGCCGCGCCGCCCAAGGACCGGCCCGCCGCGCCGTCTCAGCCAACCCAGTCGGAAACTGCGCAACCAAACGCGCCGCAGCCGCCCGCGCCAACCACGACGCCGACGCCTTCCGCGCCGACGCCGCCCACACCCCCGGCGCCCCCGGCACCCCCAGCCGCCCAAGGCCAGAACCAGCCCAACCCACAGGGCCAGCAGCAGCAGACGCCAAACCAGCAAGGCGCGCCCCAACAAGGCCAGCAGCAGAACCAGCCCAGCCAGCAGTCCACGCCTCAGCAAGGCCAGCAAACTGGCCAACAGCCAGGCCAACAGCAAGGTCAACAACAGGGCCAGCGACAGGGCCAGCAAAACCAGCCTGGGCAGCAGTCCGCGCCCCAATCCGCATCCCCAGCCCAACCATCTTCTCAATCCGGCGGCCAGCCCTCTCCCTCCCCCGACGCCAAGCCGAGCAGCACCACCGATCCAAACGCATCGACCCCCGGCTCCAAAGACGCCGCCGACTCTTCAGCCAAGCCGCGCGACACCGGCAAGCCAAACGGCAAGCCCAACAACCAGCCCGCGTCAGACCAAAACCAGCCCAACACCCCCGCGTCCTCGTCCGGCGCGGGCGCCAAGAGCGCGCCGTCCGCCTCCAAGCCCGACGCCGCTCCTTCCCAGCCTCAAACCCAGCCCAACGCCCGCGGCCAGGGGCAATCTCCCGACTCCTCCCGCCCCGACGGCTCCACCCCCAACCTCGAACAACTCAAGCAAGCCCTCCAGCGAGCCCGCGACGCCAACAAAAACGCCGCCGCCGATCGCGAGCAAGCCCGCGCCCTCCGCGAGCAGGCCCAGCGCGCCCTCGACGCCATGTCCCCCCAGGAGCGCGAAGAGCTCCAACGCCTCGCCCAGCAACTCCAAAAAGACGCCCCCGGCGGCAGCGGCTCGCTCCCGGGCGCACCAGACTCCGCCTCCCGCCCCGGCGACAACCCCATCGCCCCGCAATCCGACGTCGATCGCCTGAGCCAGCAGGCCGCGGCCTCCGACCAGACCGTCCGCGTGCGTGGCGGCGACGACGGCACCAGCAAACGCACCCTCGCCGAGTGGCTCGCCAAACCCCGCGATCCCTCCGACGCCGCCGCACCCGCCGATCTCAACGCCGCACTCCGCGACGCCGCACGCGGCGGCGAAAATGCCGTTGAACAACAGGCCGTCCCCTCGCGCCACGCCGACTACCTCAAGCGCGTCTTCAAACGCTATCGCGAACGCGCCGAACCCAAGTCAGCACCGAGATCAGAACCGAACTCAAATCCGAAATGACGGCGTATCGTTCCGCCGCTGCCTCGCCATCCACCCATCACACCGCGGGAGTCTCTCATGTCTGATCTGCTCCGCCGCCTCCACGCCCGTCGCTCGCTCGCCGCGTGTTTCGCCTCGCTCATGCTCTGCGCCGGCCTCGCCATCGCCCAACCGGCCGTCCAGCCCGCCGGCCAACCTGCCACCCAACCCGCGGCCCAGCCCGCCGCCGAGGCCCATCACGACGACACCATCTTCCGTCCCTACGGCATGCGCGAGCCGCGCCCCAAGACGCCAGGCACCATCCGCCTCGCCACCTACAACGTCGAAAACCTCTTCGACGACGTCGACGACCCCGCCCTCTCCGGCCAGTACGAAGACCGCGATCAGCGCAAGCCCGACGACGCGTGCAAAGCCGCCGCCGCCGCCATCAAGGCCATCGACGCCGACGTCCTCGCCCTCGAGGAGATCGAATCGCTCGACGCCCTCAAGTGGTTCATGTCCACCTACATGCCCGACTCGCCGTACAAGTTCGTCGCATCCGTCGACGCCGGCGACGAACGCGGCATCGAGCAAGCCGTCCTCAGCAAGTTCCCCATCAAGTCCGTCAAGAACTGGCCCAAGGCCGACCTCGAAGGCAAACAGCCCGACGTCATCGGTCGCCGCCACAACGACCTCGCCGGCCAGCCCATGAAGGCCCACCGCTCGCCCCTCATGGTCGAAGTCGAAGTGCCTGCGTCCAGCGCGCCTGCCCCCGACCCCAAAGCCGACGCCAAGCCCGACGCCGCTCCCTACCGCCTCACGCTCTTTGTCGTCCACATGAAGTCCGGCAAGGACTTTGGCTTCTGGCGCGAGGCCGAGAGCAAGAAGCTCCTCTCCCTCATCGACGAAGTCAGCCGCGCGACACCCACCGACGCCGCCCCCGCCAAGGGCGTCCCCGATCGCAACATCGCCGTGCTCGGCGACTTCAACGCCACCACCGACGCCGCCTCCTTCGGCCTCCTCCTCGCCGGCGGCCTCACCGACCTCACGCCGTCTGCCAAGGCGGACCCCAAGTCTCCCGACAAAGCCTGGGTCACCCATTCCTCCGGCCGCGCCATCGACCACATCCTCGTCAACGCCGCCCTGCTCGGCGAAGTCGTCAAGGACTCGGAGTTCGTCCTCGGCACACCCACCCGCCCCGAAGGCACCGACTACCGCACCACCCCAACACCCCCCGGATACGCCTCCGACCACTTCCCCGTGGTCGTTGATCTCGTGCCGAGGGACTGAGTGCGCAGGCGTTGCCGATTCGCGTGATTTTTCAAGGAATCGTGTGAAGGCGGCGCAAAGACAAGTCCCCAAACTGGCATGGTCAGCGGTTCGGCGATAGACTCCCGCCCAAGTTTGCACGAGGCCCTTCTGAGGCCCTGGCGCGGGAGATTGTCGAGATGGGCAATGCCAAGCCTTGGCAGATCGCGGTTGTTGTCGGCGGCTTTTTGATCGGCCTGGGGCTGATTGTTTGGCAGTTGACTCGCGGCGACGGCGTTGACTTGGCAGGGCGCGTCGTGATGGCAGATCTCTCGACTGGCGAGCTCTTCGAGTTCTCGACGAAGTCAAAATCCGCGATCATTCCTGAAAAAAACCCAAACACTGGCAAGTACAATCTGATTCCGGTTGAGCGGACGCCTGACGGCAAGTGGCGTGTTCGGCGCCGTTACACCGACTCTGTGAGCCAGATTGAAGGAAAGCCCGACGCGCTTCTTTCAACGGAGTCGGGCGAAGTGAAAGTAGTAGATAGCAGTCCCAGGAGTGTTTCACGATGAAGACGGCTAATGCGCCCACGCGCGGCTTCACCCTGATCGAGCTCCTCGTCGTTATCGCAATCATCGCACTTCTGATCGGAATCTTGCTTCCGTCGCTTGGCGCTGCACGCGAAGCGGGGCGCAAGATCGTCTGTGGAGCGATGTCTCGCTCGTTGATGCAGGGTCAGCAGATGTACATGTCCAGCAACAAGGACTATTACGCTGGTCCGAACACGAGCGGCGCTTTTTACAATGGGCTGCAACTGACCGGTAAGCCTCCGCAGCAGTGGCTGTTGCTTGCTGGTGATACCACCGGCGAGACGCCCGTGAACAACCATGATTGGATTTCTCCATCAGTCGGTTCTGAGTTGCCCGCGAATCGCGCTCGCCGCACGCAGCAGATCTTCAACAAGTACGGTTGTCCCTCGGTGAAGACAGTTGTCGACGAACTCTACGGTTCAGCAACCGATATCAAGGACTTCCGCGACGTCATCTCGTCCGGCGGTAGTTTCAGGCTCTGTAGCTTCCTGTCAATCTCGTCATTTCACTATAGGTCTTCGGCGGGTCCCAAGCCAACCTCTCTTGGCAAGCATGCTTACCTTCAGACGGACCCCTCAACATTCGATCAGGCGGTCGTTACGCCGCTCTCGTTCTTGCCTCGATTGGATATCGTTGGGCAGCCTTCTTCGAAGGTGCTCTTTATGGATGGCTCTCGCTTTTTGGACGCGAACGCCGGGACGACGGACTTCGATATTGCGACTAAATCAAACACTTTCGCGTCGTATCTTGAGCAGTCGCCAATCAACGACGGCTCTCACGCGTGGGGAAGAAACCCTAACATGTCATTCAACCTAGCTCGGGGTAAAGGATCAAAGCTCAGCAATCGTCACGCGGCCCGAGTCAACGCGGCGTTCTTCGATGGCCATGTCGCTGGGCTCACCAATGACGAGATGTACTCGCGTGCAGACTATTTCTACCCCTCAGGCTCGAAGTGGGTTGGAAAGGATGCGACTCCCGAGGCTGCGTCGCGGTACAAGAAAGATCAGATCATCAACTGACAGATCTTTCGACCTTGCGCTTCGCGCCATGGCAAGGCCATGACCGAGCCCACCTACGTCCTGCTCAATACATGGACCGGCAAGCCCGGCCCGACGATCTGCCCCGACTGCGGCCGCGAAGTCACCCGCTTCAATCCAACGCCGCCTGATCAACTGCTCATCAAGGCCTACGACGAAGAAGAAGCCAAGAAGAAGGCCGGGAAGTAATCCTCGCACACTGAATTCGAACCCTGAACGCCCCGCCTCGCGGGGCGTTTTCTTGCGCACACATCACAGCATCGCGACGAGCCGCACCACGCGCCTCCTGTCTCCGCACCTTCTCCCCGCACGGCGGGGAGAAGTCCCGGCGCGGCTGGGGATGAGTCGGCTTTCCCGTGCCATCGATGTCCTCGTCTTCGAGGACATCGATGCGGTCTTCACACCCCTCCCCAGCGGGGAGGGGCAGGGGGAGGGGTTCGCGCGGCTTACCCGCGCACGACCCCCACCAGCGTGCCAAACTCACAACCCATGCCGTGCCACTGAGATGCTCGGCTCTGCGAGCATCTCAGTGCCCAGTGCCCAGTGCCTCACACCTTCCCCGTACATCCACGTTTGCGCGCGCGCCGTGGTGAAACCGCGCCCCGCCGCGCGGCATTCTCCAAGATTATCTTTTCCGCACAATCACTGCACCAAACCCATCGCTCGCGTGCACCCCGGACACTTCTGCGCGCGCAAACGCGTCCGCTGGGGGGTTCTTGTAGAGGACCCACAGACACGTCATCCCCGCGGAGGCTCATCATGCGTCTGTCCTACTTCCTGTGCCGTCAGTACGAACCGCTCCTCAGCGCGCCAGCGCTGCCCGCCGTCTGTGCGCCCGCGTCAGACGCTTCCGCCGTTTCCAGCGCCGACGATCGCGCCCGTGGCGGCGCCGCCTCAACCCAAAACAACGCGGCCCCCGTTTCCGAGGGCCGCGCGATTCGATCTCAATTTCTTACGCGCGCCGCATCACTTGCCAGCGGGCTTCGGTGCCGGCACCTGCACCGGGGCGGGGGCATTCCCCGGGGCGGTGGCCGTTCCGGCGGCGTCCATCGATGCGCCTGCGGGCACATCCGGGATCACCACCACGCGCACGGTCTTGTCCGCGCCGTAGTACTTGTTGAACGTCGTCTTGATCTGCTCCGCCGTCACCTTCTGATATTCCTCAGGGTCGGCGGCGACATCGTCAAGCTTGGTGCCGCGATAGTCCATCGTCTGCGTCGCGCGGCTCCAGAAGCTCGGGTCCTTCATGCCCTCGTCGAGCGTGTTGGCCCGCTGCTTCTTGGCCGTCACCAGTTCCTCTTCCGTCGGACCGGTCTTGGCGAAGTCTTCGTACATGGAGTTGATGACGGTCGCCAGTTCATCCGCGGTCTCGGGCTTGGTCGGAGCGACGGCATAGAACACGCCGAAGCCCGGATACGTCGCCGCCGGCTGGTTGCGTGCGCCGATGCTGTACACCAGGTTGCGCTTCTCGCGGATCTCCGCGATCATCCGCGTGCTGATGATCTGCTGCGCCAGGTTCATCGCACGCGTGTCGGCCACGTTGTCGGCATCACACGTGTAGAAGCCCGCCAGCGCGACCGCCTGCGGCGTCTTGGTCTCCAGCTTCGCCGTCGCCACGCGCGGCCCGGCCGGATGCTTGATCACGCGCTTGTCATCAAAAGTCTTGTCGCTGATGCGCTCGCGCGTCGGCAGTGCGCCCAGGTACTTGTTCGCCAGTTCCATCGCCTGCTCGAGCTTGATGTCACCGACGATCGACACTTCGATCGGCGCGGTGGAGATCTGCTGCTCCAGCCACTTCTGTGCCGATGCGAGCGTCACGGCCTTCACCTCTTCGGCGACGATCGGACGCGTGCGGACTTCGCCCTCAGGGAACACGGCCTGCGGGATCAGACGGCTCAGCACGCCCTGCGGCATCTTCGCCATCATCTCCAGCCGCTGCAGCGACTCGGTCTGCCACTGCGTGAACGCGGCTTCTTCAATCTTGGGCTTGGTGAGCAGCAGGTACGCGAGCTGCATGCCGGTCTCGAGTTCGGCGGGGTTGCCATTGACCGAGACCATCATGGCGTCGGGCTGCGCCATGCCGCGGACATCGACCTTCTTGCCGGTCATCAGGTCGCGGATCTGCGTGCTGGTGAGGTTCTGCGTGGCGGGCTTGCTCCACGCGATCGCCGCGGCTTCGGTGAGGCCGCGGGTCTTGGTGTCTTCAAGAAGTTCGCCGCCCGCGAGCGAGATGAGGACGGAGGCGGTGTCCTTCTTGTAGTCCATGAAGCGATGGTGCACGCGCACGCCGTTGCTCAGCCACGCGCTGGTGACGCCGGTGGCGGCATGGTTGCTCTGCTCCATCACGCTGCCGGGCGTGGGGAGTTTTTCAAGCAGCGCGGTGGCGCGGGCTTCGTCCTTTTCGGCATCGGGCGTGACGCTGAAGGCCTTGGTACCCAGCTCAACAAGCTGCTCTTCGCTGGGCACGTCTGCGGACTTGGGCAGTTCGGCGATGAACGTCACCTTCGAGGGATCAAAGCCCTTGGCGAAGACTTCGCTGATCTCCTGCGGCGTGATGCCGGTGATCTGCTGATTGAGCAGATCGAGTTCCTGCTTGGCGGACATGATCGTCTCGCCGCGATTCACCTGGCTGTTGAGGATGCGGATGACCTGCGATGCCTGACGCGTGCTCTCGGTCTTCACGGCCTGCTCGGCGCCGGAGATGAACTGCTTCTTGACGTCGTCGATTTCCTGTGCGCTGAAGCCGTGGATGCGGGCCCGCTGCACTTCGGTGCCCAGGTCGGCGAGGATCTGCTTCCACTTGCTGGGCTCGCCGCTGGCCTGCACTTCGAAGTTCTGGGCGGCGTTGAAGAGGTTGCCAGCGCTTGCGCCCGCGTCGAGGAATGCCATCTTGCCCTGGCTGATCTTCTTCTCGATGCGCCGGTTGAACGCGGCGGTCGCCATCTGGTCAACCAGTTCGGCGCGGGCCGTCTCGACGGTGGTCGCGGGCGGGCGAGCCGGGCCGACGCGCATGAAGCTGACCGAGGCCTCGGTGAGTTCTTCATCGCTGGCGACGATGGCGCGCGACTTCTCGTAGGGCTTGACGTTCATGTCACGATCGACGGGGCGGGGCTTCTTCTCGCCTTCGTCGAAGTTCTTGGTCGCCATCTCGACGAGCGTCTTGGGATCCCCGTCGGCGACGATGATGAGTGTCATGTTCGAGGGCGTGTACCACGTGGAGTAGTACTTCTTGAACTGCTCCTGCTGCACGCCGTTGATGGTCTCTTCGGTGCCGATGGGCAGCCACTCACCGATGGTGGAGCCGGGGAGCATGCGTTTGAAGACGTACTCCTGGACGCGCTGCTGCGCGCCGAGGCGGGTGCGTTTTTCCTGGAGGATGATGCCGCGTTCGGCGTCGATCTCTTCGGGGAGGAAGGAGAGTCGCATCGCGACGTCGGAAAGGAAGAGCATGCCCTTCTCAAGCGTCTCGGTCTTGTTGTCGGGCAGTTCGAGCTGGTAGTAGGTCTGGTCGAGACCGGTGCCGGCGTTCTGGTGGCGGCCGAAGGTGAGGCCCATGCCCTCGAAGAACTTGATCACCGAGTTGGGCGGGAAGTTCTTGGAGCCGTTGAAGGCCATGTGCTCGAGGTAGTGCGAGATGCCCGCGATGTCGCGCGTCTCGTTGAGCGAACCGGTGCTGACGTGCAGGTAGATACACGCGCGGCCCGGGGGCGTGGCGTGGTTGAGCACGATGTACTTCATGCCATTGCCGAACTCGCCGGTCACCAGGCGCGGATCGGTGGGCAGCGGGGTGTCGGCGAGGAGGACGACGGGCGAAAGCACGGCGGCCAGCGAGATCGCGAGCGCTTGCGAGAATCGACGCATGATGAGGGCATCTCCGTTGCGCTTGAGCGGCGGTCAGCGACATGGCCGGGCCGGCGGCGCGTGATGGAAAAAGGCGGACGCAACAACGCCCGCCCCAGGTCCGAGAGTCTACGAGGTTTCAGACGCTTGCCCAACAGCGACGTTCCAACATGACGCCAATCACTGCTGTTGTTTGGATTCGATTCGGAATCTCGCGGACACGCAGGAAAACAACGCGGGGTTTTGCGGGGTGCCCGGTAGACTGGCGATTCCGGGAGATTGGTATGTCGCGACGTCTTTGGATCATGGTGTGTCTGGCGGTCGGGCTGTGGCTTGGTCCGGCGCGGGTGATGGCGCAGGATGCGGGTGCGTGCGGCTTGCTTGAGCTGCGCGCGGTGGACTGTTCGTTTGTGCCGCAAATCGAGGCGCTGGGCGGGACGTTCAGCGATGCGGGCGGGCAGCGTGACTTTCTGAGCATTCTGAAGGCGGCGGGGGTGAACGCGATTCGCTTGCGGGTGTGGAACAACCCACCGGCGGGATGGTGTTCACCGGCGCAGACGTATGCGTTCGCGCAGCGCGTCAAGGCCAAGGGTTTCCTGCTCATCATCGACTTTCACTACTCGGATTCGTGGGCCGATCCGGGACAGCAGACCAAGCCCAGCGCGTGGAGCAGTTTCAACTACGGCGCGCTGTTGCCGGCGATCCGCACGTTTACGGCGGGGGTGCTGACGCAACTGAAGCAGCAGGGAACGCCCGCGGACATCGTGCAACTGGGCAACGAGATCAGCAACGGCATGCTGTGGAATGAAGGGCGCGTCGGCGGGACGTATGACGCCAACTGGGGGCAACTGGCGGAACTGCTCAAGTCGGCGGCGCGGGGCGTGAGCGATGCGATGTCGCCGCGGCCGCCGATCATGATCCATCTGGATACGGGCGGCAACAACGCGGCGTCGCGCTGGTGGTTTGACAACGCGACGAGTCGCGGCGTGCCTTTCGACATCATCGGGCTGTCGTATTACCCATGGTGGCATGGTTCGCTGAACGTGATGCAGACGAATGTGAATGACTTGGCGAATCGGTACGGCAAGCCGATCGTCATCGCGGAGACGGCGTATCCGTTCACGCTCGGCTGGAATGACAACACGGGCAACTTCGTGGGGCTGAGTTCACAGTTGCTGCCGGGATATGCGGCGACAGCGCAGGGGCAGAGTGATTTCGTGCGCGATGTCGCGGCGATCGTGAAGAATGTCCCGAGCGGGCGCGGCATGGGTGTCGCGTGGTGGGCTCCGGAGTTTTCGGCGTTCGCGGGGCTGGGTTCGCCGTGGGAGAATCTGGCGCTGGTGGATTTCGCGCACGCGGCGTTGCCCGCGCTGCGAACGCTGGGAGGCGGGCCGAGCGCGGACTTCAATGCGGATGGGTTTCTGGACTTCACCGATTTTGATGCGTTTGTCGCGGCGTTTGAGGGTGGCGCGACGGAGGCAGATTTCAACTGTGATGGCTTCCTTGATTTCACCGACTTTGATGCGTTTGTGACGCGATTTGAGCTTGGGTGTTGAGTGAAGGCATCAGGCATCAGGCATTGGGCATTCGGAACGAGGTCGAGCGCGAAGGGGACGTGGTGCGCTGGGATGAGGAGTCAGTGTCGCCGCGTCGCGGCTCGGGGGGATTGCTCGCGCTCACCCGGGGCTGACGCCCCGGGCTTGGAACTCGCGGCCCTTCGGGCCTCTGAATGCGAATACGTGAGGGTTGAGACATGAGACATGAGAGGTGGCGGCGAGAGGGTGTGTGCACATGAAATCAGCATCGATGTCCTCGCAGACTCGGACATCGATGGCACGGAAGAACCCCTCATCCCCGGCTGCGCCGGACCTTCTCCCCGAGGCGGGGAGAAGGTGGAGCAGGAAGGCGTGCGAGGATGACGGCGCGAGTGCTGTGTTTCGCTGAAGCGAGTCTATCGCTGAAGCGGGTCTGTCGTTGATGCGGGTGTGCAGCTCATGAGAGAGCATCGATGTCCTCGCAGACTCGGACATCGATGGCACGGAAGAGGTGTGAGTTGGCGCGGTGCATGCGGCGTGGGGTGCGCGGCGTGTCATCCGCGGCGACTGCGCTGCGCGAGCCCCTCCCTGTGCCCCTCCCCTCCGGGGCGTGGAATGAAAACGCCCCGCGTGGCGGGGCGTGACGAGAGTAGCGGAATGATCGACAACCTGAACTGACCTCAATCGACTGAGCCGAACTGAACGGAGTTGAGCCGAGCCGGGCTGAGTTGAGTTGAACGGTTCAGGCCTGCGGGCGCTGGGGCTGTTGTTCGTGGGCGATGGATTCGCGCATGGCGGTGTCGGACTGGAGGTTCTTCATCCGGTAGTAGTCCATGACGCCGAGCTTGCCGCTGCGGAAGGCTTCGGAGATCGCCTTGGGGACTTCGGCCTCGGCGAGCACGAGTTTGGCCTTGTTCTCTTCGATGGTGGCCTTGTTCTCCTGCTCGAGCGCCATGGCCATGGCGCGGCGCTTTTCGGCCTCGGCCTGGAAGCGCTTCTTGTCGGCCTCGGCCTGCGCGGCCTGCAGTTGTGCGCCAATGTTGTCGCCCACGTCGATGTCGGCGATGTCGATCGAGAGGATCTCGAACGCGCTGCCCGCGTCGAGGCCCTTTTGCATCACCGTCTTGGAGATGTTGTCGGGGTTTTCGAGCACGGCCTTGTGGCTCTGGGCCGAGCCGATGGTCGTGACGATGCCTTCGCCGACGCGGGCGATGATGGTTTCTTCGGTGGCGCCGCCGACGAGGCGGGCGATGTTGGTGCGGACGGTGACGCGGGCCTTGGCCTTGAGCTGGATGCCGTCTTGTGCGACGGCGTCGATGGTCTGGCGCGGGCCGCGCTGGTCGGGGCAGTCGATGACCTTGGGATTCACGCTGGTCTGCACGGCGTCGAGGATGTCGCGGCCGGCGAGGTCGATGGCGGTGGCGACGTTCCAGGGCAGTTCGATGCGGGCCGAGCGAGCGGCGATCATCGCGCTGATGACGTTGGGGACGCGGCCGCCGGCGAGGTAGTGCGTTTCAAGTTGGTTGGTCGTGATGTCCATGCCGGCCTTGACCGCGCGGATGCGGCTGAAGACGACAGTGCGGATGTCGACCTTGCGAAGGCGCATGCCGACGAGGTCGAAGAGCCCGACGTGGGCGTTGGAGAGCAGAGCCTGCAACCAGAGGCTGAAGAACTGCCCGAGGACGAAGACGATGATGATGATCGCGAGGGCGGCGACGATGCCGAGGATGACATAGACGGGAGTCATGTTCAGAGTTCTCCGCGAGAGAACGTGTTGCCGTTCTCGCGCGCGGGAGTATACACGTGCGATGTTGGGGGGAGGCAGGAAGACAAGAGGCATCGGGCATCAGGCATCGGGCATCGGGGAAGACATGAGACAAGAGACAGGAGACATCAGACGTGAGACATGAGGCACCAAGCGTGAGACAACAGACGAATGGCACCGGAAAGGGAAATGCGGTCGTCCGATGATTGGCGACGTGAACGCGTCAAAACGCGCGGTGGGGATGGTGGAGTCGCGGTAAGTGATTGGGCGCGATTGCGTGTGGCGGCGCGGCGTTATGTGTCGCGGATTTCGCGGACCTTGATTTGGCTGCCGTCGGCGTAGGTGATGCGGACTTTGGTGCCGCTGCGGATGAAGCCTTGTTCGGCGAGGGCATCGGCGCGGCGGTCGGTGAGTTGCACGACGCCGACGGGGCGCATGTCGGTGAGGGCGACGCCTTCGAGGCCGATCATGGCTTGGTACTTGCGGGATTCTTCGCGATCGCGGAGGGCCTGCTCGGCCATCTGTTCTTCGAGGGGTTCACCGACGACGCGGCGGCCCAGGGGCGTGTAGCGCCAGAGTTTGAGGGCGACCATGAAGGCGCTGGGGCCGCAGAGCACGGCACCGAAGATGCCGCCGAAGCCCCATGCGGTGTCGTAGCGGAAGAGGCAGACGATGCCGGAGATGGCGAGGATGACGGCGACGGCGGTGAGGACGCCTGCGGATGGGACAAAGGCCTCGATCACGATGACGAGGATTGAGGCCGCGAGGAGGGCGAGGCCCAAAGCGAGATACGGATCCATTGCGAGAGGGTACGCCGCGGCGTGGGCGGGTGGATCGCGACGGTCAGCGTCGGCGGGCGGCGGGGCGCACGGATTCGAGGAGGGAGTGAACGCGATCGCGGCGGACGCGTTCGTCGATCCAAATGTCGGCGAGCAGAGCGATCGTGGGGGTGGCGCGGGGCGAGCGGGCGTCGGCGCGGGCGTCTGCGCGCGCGTCGGGGCGCGAGCCTGCCGCGCCGGCGGCGGCGGTGTAATCGGCCATGCGTGAGGCGCTGAGGAGCGGTTTGGCGTCGGCGGGGCGATCGGCGCTGGGCACGCGGCCGCTGCCGGCGGGAGAGCGATCGACGGGGCCGACGACGAAGGTGGTGCCGGGCGGGACGCGGGGCACGGCCACGCCATCGACGTCGGCGTAGACGGAGCGGGGGAAGACGGCGGTGACTGCGCCGTCGCGGCGTGCGAAGCGGCCTGCGTATGGGCCGCGCTCGATGCGATAGACGAACTCGAAGCCGCTGGGGGTGCGAGGGTCGCGGTTGAGGATGCGGCGACTGGTGGAACTGGGGCCGACATCGGAGCGACCCGCGTCAACGCGGCGAAAGACGTCGGTGCTTGCGTCGCGCGGGTCGTCTGCGCGGGCGAGCGGCGCGGAGCCGATGGCGGCGAGCGCGAGCAGAAGCACAGCGGCGAGCGCGAGTGCGCGGGGCAGTGTGTGGGCGGGGGTTGTGGTTGGCGTGTGGTGCATGAAGCGTGCTGGAGAGAGACATCGGGCGGCGCGGGTGCGGGGCTGGATTAGCCGCGAAGGACGATGCGCATGACGAGCGGGACGCCGGCCTTGGGGTTGTTCTTGGGGAGTTCGTCGATGGCTTTGCCTTTGGCGGTCCAGCGGTAGATGGCGTCGAGGAGCGGGCCGTCGATGTCGGGCGAGCCGGTGTCCTGGCCGGTGAGGAAGCCGGCGGTTTTCACCTTGCCGTCGGGGCCGAAGACGATGCGGACCATCGGGTTGCGGGGCACGGCGGTGAGGCGGGTGGTGATGCTCCACTGCGGGCGGACGGTTTGGATTTCGAGGCCTTGGCCCGCGGCGGGCTTGCCGGGACGGACTTCGAGCGGGCCTTTTTTGCTGGCGGCGTCGGACTCGCGATCGCTCTTGTTGCCCGGCGTGGCCTTCGCGCTGCCTTGCATGCCAGCCGCGGGCGTGGTGGGGGACGCGGGCTGCGTTGCAGGTGAGGATGGCGCGTCGGCGACGGCGGGCTGGGCCTGCTGCGCGGGTGTCGGCGGCGGCGCGGAACCTTGTGCTGGCGCGGGCAACGGCATCGGGCCGAGTGTGGGCAGCGGCGGGAGCAGCGGATCGTCGCGCACTTCGACGACGTCTTGAGGCGCGGCGTCGGGCGCGAGCTTGGCGGAGTCGGGTGGTGTCGTTGGTGGTGTGGTGGTGGGCTTGGTCGCTGGGTCGCTCGACGACGCGGGATCAGGCGGCGCGGGTTGTTGCGTGGGCTGCGGTACCGGTTGCTTCGTTGGTTGGGGCGTGTGTTCTGCGGGCGCGTCGGGGCGCGGCGCGTCTGGTGTGCCGCGGGCTGCGCCGGGGGCGGGTTCGCCGTCGGGGAGCGGTTGCTCGGGGCGCGGGGCGATCTCGGGTTGCGGCTGGGGTTGCGGCTGGCTGGCGGGCTGGATCGCGGCGTCGGGCGCGGGTTGTTGTTGTGGGGCGGGCTGCGGTGCGGGTTGTGGTGAAGGCGCGGCGAGCGAATCGCTGGGCGCGGGAGGCGTGGGCTGGGTGGTCGGATTGCCGGGGGCTTGGGCGGCGTCGCCGGGCATGCCAGCGATGCCGGGGTCGAGGGCGAGGGCGGCCTGATCGAGTGTGGAGAGCATGCCCGAGTGCTCGTCGGGCGTGTCAAAGCCGAGCCACGCGTCGGTGTTCTGCGATGACTCGCGGATGCCGAGGCGCATGACGCTTTGACGTTGTTCTTCGGGCGGTTGTGGCAGCGGAAGCGGCGGCGGGGGAGGCGGAGGAGGAGGGAGAGCGGCGTCGGGCGCGGCGAGGTCGTCGGGAGGCAGGAGCGCGACATCGACGCCGGAATCGGGGTTGGTGGAGTTGGTTGAGGGGGGGACGATGAACGTCCCGTAACGCGCGGCACCGACGGCGGCGCCGAGGTGAATGACGCCGCTGACCAGCGCTCCTACGAGCCAGGAGATGTTGTCGCGTCGGTCGCTCATGTGGGGTCGTTCGGGATGCATCGGCGTGGCGGGGCACGCGGCGTGCAAAGCGAAGGAAAGGGTATGCGCGAAGGCGTGCCGCGCCGATAGTTGTGCGGGGGCGAGTGCGGCAGATGTTCGCCCGAGGCAGCGTGTGTGGATGGCCGCGGGATGATGTGCTGACGTTGTGGAGTCGTCGCGTGCTGAAGCTCTGTACGTGTGTGATGGTGGCAGCGTTCGCGGCGGCGGCGGCGGGGCAGCCCGCGGCGGTGTCGCAGCCCGGCGCGCCTGCGGCGAAACTCGATGTCGCGCATGCGCAGACGCTGGGGATTGGTGATCGTGCGCCGAGCCTGGAGGGCGTGAAGTGGCTGGCGGGTGACGCGCTGGGCGCGGCGAGCCGCGGCGGAGCGGAAGGCAAGAGCGGAGTGACCGTGGTGGCATTCTGGTCGTCGTGGAGCGCGGCGTCGCGCGAGGCGATGCGGGTGCTGGGGCGGGTGCAGCGCGAGAACAAAGAGCAGGGCGTGCGCGTGGGCGCGGTGTGCGTCTGGCCGCGGGACAAGAACGAGGACTGCTCGGGGCTGATCGCGAAGTGGTCGCAGCGCTGGCCGATCGCGCTGGGGACGGACATGGAGGGGGCGGCGGCGAAGCGCTGGCTGGATGCGGCGGGGCGCGAGAGTGTGCCGATGGCGTTCGTGATCGGGGCGGACGGGAATGTCGCGTGGATCGGTTCGCCGTTTGAGGGGCTGGGTGAGATCGTGCGGCGCGCGGTGGCGGGAACGCTGGACAGCGCGGCGACGAAGCGGCGGCTGGAGCGGACGCAGCGGCTGGATGAACTGGCAGGCAAGAGCATGATCCCGGGCGCGCTGGCGCTGACGGAGCAACTGCTGAGTGAGGACGGTGCGTTGTTTGGCTATCTGGCTGGGTTCAAGTTTCGATTGCTGCTGCGCGAGCGTGAGGCGAGCGTGAGCGCGTTTGCGTTTGCGCGCGAGGCGATGCAGACGTATCTGAAGGACAACCCGGAGGAACTCAACGCGCTGGCGTGCGCGATCCTGGATCACAAGGATCGCGATGTGTCGCTGGCGCTGGAGATGGCGCGGCGTGCCGCGAGCGTGCTGGAGGCGGCGCGGGATGAGGATGCATCGGTGCTGGACACGCTGGCGCGGGCGGAGCATGAGCACGGCGACACCGAGGCGGCAATCGCGACGCAGGAACGTGCGGTCGCGCTGGCGGATGAGGGCCGGATGAAGAAGACGATGCAGAAGCGGCTGGAGAAGTACAAGGCGGCAGGGGGCGTGCAGGGACCGCCGAAGATCTCGGGGCAGTGATCGCGGCCCGGAAGAGTCGTTCCGCTGCTCCGCCGGGGCAGAGTGGAGATGTGGGCTGATTCCAAGGGTTTGGTCCGCGCGAGCAGGCGGTGCGCCGGACGCATCGAAGTCCCAAAGCGGACTTCGATGGCACGGTGTGAACTTTGGGCGACGCGCGGACTCAGCGGCGGTTCATGACGAACTCGCGGCCGCCCCAAGTCGTGGGCTTGCCGTGGACGAGGTCGTGGTGTGCTTCGCGGAGGATGTCGGCGACGAGCCACGCGCCGATGGCGTGGAGCGGGCCGGTCCAGAGTGGGGCGTGGCCGATGGCGGCGATGCGCAGCAGCGCGCCGAGCCAGAGCAGCAGCGCGGCGGTGGACATGGCGAGTAGTGTCCAGCCCATGGGCGCGTCGTGCGCGAGCACCCACACGGCGAAGGGAACTGTGAGCAGGCTCCACGCGGGGAGGATGGTGCCCAGCCAGCGGAGACGCCACGCGGCGGCGGCGAGGCGCCCGGGCTTGCGGTTGGCGGCTTCGGTGTAGATGCGCTTCCAGCCGCGGCGGAACTGTGACCAGTCGGCGTACATGCGGCAGCGGAAGAGACCATCGGCAAGGAAGACGCCGATGCTGACGCCCAGTTCATCGGCGCGCTTGGCGAGGGCGAGGTCTTCGAGGACGGCGTTGCGGACGCTCTCGTGGCCGCCGATGCGTTCGTAGGCGGCGCGGGAGAAGAGCATGAACTGGCCGTTGGCGAAGGCGCGGCGATCGGAGGGGGCGTTGGCGCGGGTGAGCGGATATTGGCGGAGGAGTTCGAAGCCGGCGGCGGTCTGGACGACGCGCTCGAACCATGTGTCGTAGGTGAGCGTGCTGAGGAGGCTGACGAAGTCGAGGCGGCGGTCGCGCATCATGGCGAGCGCGGCGGCGACGCAGCCGGGTTCGAAGAGGGTGTCGGCATCGGCGAAGAGGAGGTACTCGGCGTCGGCCGCGCCGGTGGAGCGGGTGAGGCCCTGCTGCACGGCGTTGACCTTGCCGGCCCAGCCTTCGGGGCACTCGGTGATCTCAAGAAGTTCGAAGCGCGGGTCGGCGTCGATGGCGCGGCGGGCGATGGCGGTGGTGTCGTCGGTGCAGCGGTCCAGCGCGAGCACGACGCGGAGCGCGGGGTGCGTTTCGGCGCGGAGCGAGCGGACAAGGCCGTCGATGACACGGGATTCGTTGTGCGCCGGGATGATGACGCAGACGCGGGCGGTGGTGGGGGTCTCGCGGGCGAGGCGTTCGCCGCGGCGGAGGGTGGGGATCTTGATGCCGGATTCCTCGACGCGGAACCAGACGAGCGCCCAGAGGATGATGGTGCCGAGCACGCCAGTGCCGAGCGTCCAACCGATCACAACCAGCATCCAATGCGGCATCGTCAAGTCATCGTTCCGATCGCGGCGCGGCCCATGGGAAGAAGCCCATGTGCACAGTCATGTGCGCAAAAAGGCAGTCTAGCGACTGTGAGCGTGCGACGCGTCATGCGTCCGCGTCGTCGCTCTCGTCGGCGGTCTCGCTGTCCATCTCGGGCATCGGCGGCGGAGCTTCGCCCGCGCGCTCGCGGAGCATCTGGGCGCTGATCTCTTCATAGCACGACGCGAGCAGGCCGACGAGCGGGAACTTGGCCTGCGGCAGCGGGCTGGGGCCCAGGCGACGCAGCAGCGGATGATGCACCGCCGGCGGGAGGACGCTGGCGTCCATCGCTTCGAGCTCGGGGCCGGCGTCCCAGAAGGATTCGGCGGTGAGTTCGGGCGCGGGCATGTCGGAGACGCCCGGCACGCGACCGGCGTAGACGGTGGTGCCGCTGCGGCCTGAGCCGGCGACGGCGCGGGTGTGGCGGAGGCGTTCGAGGAGTTCTTCGCCGTCGAGGCCCTTGAGCTTGAAGATGACGAAGGGATCGCTGGCGACGCGCTCGGCGAAGAGGTACGCGATGCAGGCGGCGTGCTTGCACCACGCGGCCTTGCCGTGCGCGGATTCGGCTTTGAACTCGGCGCAGGTGCAGGAGGGCGTGACTTCGGAGGTCTCGCTGGCGAAGAGTTTGAGGCCTAGAGGAGTCAGCACGTCGTCGATGCTGGCGGGGAGTTCGTTGGCCAAGAGTTTGGCGGCGAACATGGCCTGATCGGACATGGCGCGGACGACCTGATGCCACTGCTCGTTGTTGAACGTGCCGAAGACCAGACGCGTGGCGTACGGGCGATCCATGCGGCCCTGGACGCTGGCGACGATGGCGCCGTGCTCGATGAGCATGGCCTTGGTCTGGCCGAGGCGGGCGTAGTCGAGGCCTTCGACGAGGCGCTTGCCTTCGACGGCTTGTTCGACGAGGCGGATCCAGCGCTGGGCGGCCCAAGACGCGGCCCAGGGGACTGCGCCGGATTCGTCGTTGGCGCTGAGCTTGACGCCGCCGCGGACGCGACGGGGCTTGAGGGGGAGGGGCTTCTCGAAGCGCGGCTGGGGCGGGATGCCGGGGGTGCCAAGGCTGGTGGAGGGGACGCCGCTTGTCACGGGCGCGGCATTCGTCAGCGGCGCCGGGGTGAGCGGATCACCAGCGGCGCGCGATGCGGGGATCGAACTATCGGGCGATTCACTCGTCACGCGGAAGCGTAGCGCGGGTTGGAAGCGGGCCGAAGAGCTGATTGCGGAGGAGAGGGAAAGGAATTCGAGGCGATTGCGGGCCGTGCCACTGATTTCCGAGTCTGCGAGGAAATCAGTGCGGGGGACGAGGTCGTGTGAAAGAACACTGAGATGCTCGCAGAGCCGAGCATCTCAGTGGCACGATGACATGTTCTCACGTGCGGACGGGGCACGATCCAAGTTCGACGGGCCGGCGAAGTGCGCTGCGAGTTCGTCGGGTGTCGTCGTCTTACGGGGGCGCGACGACCCGACGCTATTCAACACAACCGCGTTGCGGTTGAAGAAGGCGGAGAACGAAGAAGAGCACGATCATCCTCGCAGAGCCGAGGATGAATCGTGGCACAGAAAGACACACCGATGTCCTCGAAGACTCGGACATCGGTGGCACGGGAAGCGGCGGAAGATTCCGGGTCACAGCGACGCGTGCGCGAAACGAACCCCTCCCCCTACCCCTCCCCGCTGGGGAGGGGCGTAAACGAGACAATTCAGACTTCGTCGGCGATGGCGTCGTTGCGGAGGGTGAGGATGTCGCGGAGTTGCTCGGTGTCGAGTTCGGTGAGCCAGCGTTCGCCGGAGCCGATGATGTTTTCGGCGAGTTCGGTTTTGGCTTCGATCATCTGGTCGATGCGTTCTTCGAGCGTGCCGCGCACGACGAACTTGTGGACCTGGACGGTGCGGGTCTGGCCGATGCGGTAGGCGCGGTCGGTGGCCTGATTTTCGACGGCGGGGTTCCACCAACGGTCAAAGTGGAAGACGTGGTTGGCGGCGGTGAGATTGAGGCCGACGCCGCCGGCCTTGAGGCTGACGAGCAGAATCGGATGCGTGCCGTCGGCCTTTTGGAAGTTGGCGACGAGCTGTTCGCGCATTTTCTGAGGTGTGCCGCCGTGGAGGAAGAGCACGTCGCGGTTGAGGTGCTGGCGGAGCATGCCGCTGAGCAGGTGGCCCATCTGGCGGAACTGGGTGAAGATGAGCGCCTGATCGCCCTCGGCGAGGAGTTCGTCGAGCATTTCGAGGAGGCGGATGCACTTGCCGCTGCGGATGGGCGAGGGCGGCGCGGTGCTGGCGTTCTCGATGGCGTTGGCGACGCTGGCGTGGTCCTTGAGCAGAAGGCTGGGGTGGTTGCAGATCTGCTTGAGTTTGATGAGCGCGGAGAGGACCATGCCGCGGCGCTGGATGCCTTCGGTGGCTTCGACCTCGGCGAGCATGCGGCGGACGCAGGACTCGTAGAGGTTGGCCTGCTCGGTGGTGAGCGGGCAATACTCGCGGCTTTCGAGCTTTTCGGGCAGGTCGGCGACGACGGTGGGATCGGTCTTGAGGCGGCGGAGCACGAAGGGACGCACGAGGCCCTTGAGCTGCTCGGCGCGGGACTTGTCGCGATAGCGCTCGATGGCGACGGCGAAGCGCGTGCGGAAGCCGCCCGCGGTGCCCAGGTAACCGGGGTTGAGGAAGTCCATGATGGACCAGAGTTCGCTGAGGCGATTCTCCACCGGCGTGCCGGTGAGCGCGACGCGGCGTTCGGCCTTGATGGCGCGGACGGCCTGGGTCTGCTTGGCGACGGGGTTCTTGATGTACTGGGCCTCGTCGAGCACGACGCGGCCCCACTCGATGGCTTCGAGGGTTTCGCGATCGCGGTTGGCGAGCGAGTAGGTGGTGATGACGACGTCGCTGGAGCGGGCGCGTTCGACGAGTGTTTCGCCAGCGAGGCGCTCGCCGCCGTGGTGGACGAGCACGGTGAGTTCGGGGCAGAAGCGGCGGGTCTCGTGGATCCAGTTGCCGACGACGGACATGGGGACGACGAGGAGCGTGGGCTTGAGCGCGACGGGGACGCCGTTGTTGGCCTTGGCCGCGTTCTGACGCTCGAGCGCGAGCAGTGCGAGGAGCTGGATGGTCTTGCCTAGGCCCATGTCGTCGGCGAGGCAGATGCCAAAGCCGAGGCGTTCGAGGAAGGCCATCCATGAGACGCCGCGGAGCTGGTAGGGGCGGAGCGTGCCGTGGAAGCGCTCGGGCGGCTCGATGATCTTCATCGCCTCGGCGGCGGCCTCGGCGCTGAGCATCGCCTGAACCCAGCCGGTGGCCTCCATGCCGACGACGGGGATGCCGGTTTCCTTGAGGTCGCTGGCGTAGGCGAGGCGGAGGGCTTCGCCGAGCTTCATCTCGCCGCCGGGGTTGTCGCGGATGAAGCGCATCGCGGACTGGACGTCTTCGGGGCGGATCTCGACCCAGCGGCCGTTGATGCGAACGAGCGGGCTCTTGCGCGAGGCGAGTTTTTCGAACTCGTTGAGCGTGAGCGTGGTGTCGCCGATGGCGATCTCCCAGCGGTACTTGACGAGTGCGCCCAGGCCGAGCGAGGGAGAACTGGCGGGGACAGCGCCGTTGTTGGGCGCGCCGCCGTTGGCGACGGTTTCGGCGGGATCGCTGTCGAGGCGGAGACGAGCGCCGAGGCGAGCCAGGGGCGAGTCCCACCAGTCGGGGGCGGCGACGCCGAAGCCCTGCTCCTGCAGCACGGGCATGACTTCGCGGAGGTACTCGTAGGCCTGGCGCGTAGAGAGCGGGAGGCTGACGGGCTCGGAGTCTTCGAGGGCTTTTTCGAAGCGCGGGAAGATGCGGGTGGCGCGGCCGAGTTCGCCGAGGAGGAGTTCCTGCGGGCCGTCGATGCGGCGGCCTTCGATGGTGATCGAATCGCCGGGGAGCATCCAGATGTCTTCGGCGTCGATGACGAGCGCGGGGCGATCGACGCTCTGGAGATGAAACGTGACGCTCCACTCGGGGTCGTCGGCGTCGGTGGTGTTGAGGCCAGCGTCGACGGGCTCGTTGAGGCGGAGGAACAGACGCCACGCGGAACTGGCGCCGCGCTCTTCGAGGCCGCTGATCCACTGGCGGACCTTGCGGCTGAGTTCCTGGCGTGAGGCGGGCGTGCCCGGGACTTCGACGGCGCGGCCCAGGAGGCCGCGGAGCCATGCGACGTGGGGATCCTGGGCGGCGTCGCGCTCACGGACCGCGGCTTCGAAGTCCTCGCGGACGAGCGTGATGCGGCACTGGGCGTCGACGAGGCGGCAGAGGAAGTCTTCGAGGATCGGCCAGGGCTGATGCTCGAAGAGATCGACGACGGCGCGGACGCTGCCGGGCATGGAGCGGACGAGCAGGGCGACTTGCTGGCTGGCGCTTTCGTCGCTGAGCCAAGGCTGCCAGCAGCCGCGGACTTCGCCGCCGACGTCTTGGACGAGCATGGGGACGAACCGCTGCTGGCTGAGGAGGCTGCGGGCGAGGCGGAGCGCGGCTTCGAAGTAGAGGGCGGAAGAACCGACGAGCACGCTGACAGGCGCGTCGGCGAATGTGGTGTTGCCGGCGGGCGTGCCGAAGGCGGGCGCGTCGCGATCGATCAGCGCGTCGATGACGGTGGCGGCGTCGATGGCGTCGAAGGCGACGGTGGGCACGGTGAAGGTGCGGAGCGGGAGCGCGTCGTCATTGGCTTCGCCGAGCGTACGGGCGAGGTGTGCGCTGGGGGCCGGGCCGCGGTCGTCGGCGGGGAGCTTGAGGATGGCGGTGGCGGGCTGGCCTTCGCGGCGCGTGCGGGGAAGGAGGAGCGCGCGGAGGTCTTCTGCGGCGAGCGCGAAGGAATGCGGCGCGTTGTCGGCGGAGGTGTCGGATTGTGTGGCGGCGTCGGGTTTGGCGGCGCGGCGAGCGGCGTCTTCGCCCCAGATGTGAAGGCGACCGCCCGACCAAACCGCATGCAACGCATACACCACCCGGCGTGCCTCCGTGCCAAACCCGCTCCCGGACGGCCGGGAATCGGACGCCACTTCGAATGAGGGCGAAGGGACTCGAACCCTTGACCCGCGGATTAAAAGTCCGCTGCTCTACCAACTGAGCTACGCCCTCAACAAAGCTCCGAGAGCGTCTTTCGACGCGGTCGGCAGGGTTGATTCGGTCGCGATTTGCGGCGGATTCTCGGGGCGTTTTGCGCTCGATTGGCCGGTTCGGGACCGAGTTGGATGGTAGGCATCCACGCCGCGGCGGTCGCGGCTGCGGAGTTTGTTCGCGCGGGGAGCGATCGTGGATTCGCGAGGCAAGTGACAGAGTGCGCTGCCTTGGCGTCGGGATCGTTGTCGGCGCGAGATTGGACGCGGGTCTCGCCATAGACCAGAGGTGCGTGCGGGCGGGGCACGATCCAGCCTCGACGAACCCGTGGAACTGCGCGGGCGTTCGTCGGGTGTCGCTGCGCGACAACCCGACGCTATTGACCCCAACCGCTTCGCGGTTGAAGCGGAGCGGTCGCGCCACATTGGAGGAAGCGGAGGCCGAGCCGCGCGCGGCCGCGGATTCGCATGGCGCGTCACCGGCGTGCGGCGGCGATCAGCAGTTGTGCGGAGCGTTGGGTTGCGCCTTGGTTCTGACGCACGCAGGCGATGGCACGCTCAGCGAGAGTGGAGCGTCGGGCGGGGTCATTGATCAGGCCCGCAAGGGTGCGGGCGAGGTCGTTTTGATGAACCTTGATGATGGCGTCAGCGGATTCGAACGCGGCGACGATGTTGGCGAAGTCGCTGACGGCGGGGCCGATGACGACGGGCTTGCCGAGGGCCGCGGGCTCGATGGGGTCGGAGCCGAACTGATCGAAGAAGGAGCGGCCGACGACGACGACATCGGCGAGGGCGTAGGCCTTGCGGAGTTCGCCGATGGTGTCGAGGAGGAAGCGCGTTGCGCCGCGTTGGGCCGGGGTTCGCGCGGTGCGACGGACGCAGCCGGGGAGCGCGGCGGCGGCTTCGTCGAAGCGTTCGGGCTTGCGGGGTGCGCAGAGGAGTTGCACGCCGTGGGGGCAGGCGGCGTGGAGCAGGGCTTCTTCGCCAGGGCCGGTGCTGCCGGCGACGATGAGCGGCTTGCTGCGATCGATGCCGAGCTCGAGGGCGAGTTCGGCGGCGCCGGGGACGTCGGACTGGATTCTGGCAGCATCCCACTTCATGGTGCCGGTGATGCTGAGGCGTTCGCGCGGCACGCCCATGGCGAGGAAGCGTTCGAAATAGTCGTTGTCCTGCACGCCGGCGAAGGAGAGTGAGGCGAAGGTGCGGCGGAGGACGGGGCGGATCTTGCGATAGCCCTTGAAGGAGCGGGTGCTGAGGCGGCCGTTGATCACGCCGACGGGGATGTCGCGGCGGACGCACTCGCGGATGAAGTTGGGCCAGACTTCGAGTTCGACGAGGCCGACGGCGGTGGGCTGCACGGCGTCGAGGAAGCGGCGGACGCTGCGCGAGAAATCGAGGGGATAGCGGACGACGGGGCAGAGCTTGCCGAAGAGATCGAGGGCGCGCTGCAGGCCGGTGTCGGTGGTGGTGGCGACGACGACTTCGCAGTGACTGGTGAGCAGCGGGATGAGTTCGCGGAGTGCGCTGACCTCGCCGACGGAGACGGCGTGGAGCAGGACGCGGCCGCCGGGGTGCGTGACGGGCGGCAGGCGATCGGCGTGGCCGAGGCGCTGCTTCCAACCGGCGCGTGCCTTGCGAGCCCACCAGGGCGCGGTGAGTGCGGCGACGGGCACATAGAGGAAGTCGAGCGCGTTCATGCGGCGCGGAGGGAGCGGCGTGCGCGAGCGGGCGAGCGAGAGCACAGGAAGCACAAGAACCACATGGGCAGGCGGGGATTCGAACCCCGGACCCTTCGCGTGTAAGGCGAACGCTCTGGCCGCTGAGCTACCCGCCCGGCCATAGGCGTCGGTGAGGCCGACGCTGGAGGAACGCACATGGTAGGGCGAGCGCGCGGGAAAGAGGCATCAACACAGAGGCACAGCGACACAGAGAGGAAAGGATGAAGAAGGATGGGAAGAGAGAGGAAGGAGAGGAACCGGGCGGAGATGCTTGCGGAACGACGCGTGTGGTCGACGGGGTTGTTGTCGGTGGGTCGCGGGTCGAACGATCCACGTTCGACGATCCTGCACGATATTGGCGTGTGTCCGTCGGGTGTCGCTGCGCGACGACCCGACGCTATTGACCAACACGGCCTCGACGTGCAGATCTTTGGCCATTTGGTGTTTGGCGATTTGGCACTTTGGAACGGCTCCGCCGTTCCCCCGTACACTGCGCGGCGCGATGAGCACACGCACGCCTTGCATCTTGTTTGACGACGGCCTCGGCACGCTTGCGCCGCTGACGGATCTGCGCGCGGCGATGGATATCCGCACGGGCGTGCTGACGACATTTGAGCGCGTGAATGCAGATGCGCGGCTGGCGGTGAGCGGGCTGATCGTGCCTGAGCCATTGGCGGAGTTGACGCGCGAGCGGCATCGCGTGGAGGTGAATCCGGCGACGGTTGGGCCGGGGACGCTGGTGGTCAATGCGCGTGTGCCGCTGCCGCCGCTGGATGCGGCGTTGCAATTGGCGGCGGGTGAGCGGCTTGTGAGCAAGGACGGCACGACGATCGCGTGTCGGTGCGCGGGGGCAGACTCGCAGCAGACGTGGCATGCGACGTGGCATGAGGGGCGCGCGATCGCGATTGAGGGCGTGGGCGTGCTGGAGCGGCCTTGGGATGTGCGGCGGTTTCGCGATGCGTGCATTGCGGCGGATCTGGCGCGGCTGTGCGGCAGTGTGACGATGGGGCCGATGGGGTTTGCGGGTGTGGCCGCGGGCGTGGTGCAGTTTGGCACGCATGCTGTGCGGATCGATGCGGGGGCGCGGGTGTATCCGACGGTGGTGCTCGACACGGAGGGCGGACCGATCCACATCGGCGTGAATGCGGTGGTGCGGCCGGGGAGCGTGCTGATCGGGCCGTGCGCGATTGGGCCGGGTTCGACGGTGCTGGATCAGTCGCTGATCAAGGCGCAGACGGCGATCGGGCCGTCGTGCAAGGTGGCGGGCGAGGTCGGCGGCACGATCATCCAAGGATTTTCGAACAAGGCGCACGACGGGCACCTGGGCGATTCGTACCTGGGCGAGTGGGTGAACCTGGGCGCGGGCACGACGAACTCGAACCTGCTGAACACGTATGGCGAGGTGATCGCCAAGGCGACGCCGGGGGGGAGCAATGAGCGCACGGGGATTCAGTTCCTGGGCGCGATCATCGGCGACCATGTGAAGACGGCGATCTGCACGCGGATCATGACCGGGTCGGTGCTGCACACGGGCGGGATGTTCGCGCAGAGCGCGGCGGTGGCGGGAACAACGCTGCGGTTTGCGTGGGCGACGGATGCGGGCGTGAAGGCGTTCCGGCTCGACAAGTTCATGGAAGTGGCGCGGGCGGCGATGAAGCGGCGCGGGCTGTCGCCCAGCGATGCGTACGCGAAGCGGATGCATGAACTGCACCACAGCCCGCTGAGCGCGGCGGTGGAGCGGGGGTAGGGAAAGCTCAAAGCAGCAAAGCGAAAAGCTCAAATGAACCGAACGCGGAAGCATTTCGTTGATCATCGCTGCATTTGGCGTTGATCTTTCAGATTCGCGTCGTTTGCCTTGTGCACTTCGTCTCTTCTCTTCGTCTCTGCGGAACTTCGTCTCTTCTTGGCTTTCCCCCATGTCCACCCTCTACATCATCGACGGCTTCGCCCAGTTCTTCCGTGCGTATCACGCGATCCGCACACCGATGACCAGTCCGGTCACGAAGGAGCCGACGAACATGACGTTCGGCTTCGTGGGGATGCTGCTGAAGCTGATGCGCGGCGAGACGCCGGCGATGAAGCAGGCGGGCGGCAAGCCGGACTATGTGATGGTCGCGCTGGAGGGTGGCGGGGACACGGAGACGTTTCGCAGCACGATCTATCCGGAGTACAAGACCAATCGTCCGCCGCCGCCGGAGGATTTGATGCCGCAGGTGGAGCGGTGTTTGGCGATGCTGCGGACGCTGGGCGTGCCGCTGTTCTCGGTGCCGGGGTTTGAGGCCGACGACGTGATCGCGACGGCGGTGCGTGCGCTGCGCAAGACGCAGCCGGATCTGCGGATCCGCATCGTGAGCAAGGACAAGGACCTGAAGCAGTTGCTTGGCCCAGGCGTTGAGCTCTTTGACATTCACACCGACCTGGTGTTTGACGCGCGGACGCTGGAGCAGGACACAGGACTCAAGCCCGAGCAAATCGTGGACATGCTCGCGCTCACGGGCGACACGGTGGACAACGTGCCGGGTGTGCCGGGCGTGGGCGAGAAGACGGCGGCGCAACTGCTGGTGGAGCACGGCACGCTGGACAATCTGCTCGCGCACGCGGACGCGATCAAGGGCAAGCGCGGCGAGAACATCCGTGCGGCGATTGGAACGCTGCCGCTGTCGCGCACGCTGGTGACGCTGCGCGATGATGTGCCGATGGAACTGGACCTCGACGCGTGCGCGGCGTCGCGCGTGCGGCTGGATGAACTCATCCCGATCCTCAAGGAACTGGGGTTCAATCGCTATCAGGATGACGTGCGCGCGATCACGGGCAAGGGGCCGGCGAGCGCGGCGGGAGATGCGGCGACGCGAGGCGGGCAGACGATGCTGCTGGATGATGGTGTTGTGGTGCCGGTGGTGAGCGGGGTTTCGGGGGCGCGGAGCAAGCCGGCGGCACCGGACCCGGGCGGGATGGAGGGCGGGTTGTTTGCGGCGATCGCCGCGGGCGAGCCGCGTGAGGTGAAGCCGCAGCACGAGGGGCATGAGTACGTCTGCGTGACGACGCGCGAGCAGCTTGATGATCTGGTGGCGCGGATTCGTGACGCGGAGGTGTTCGCGTTTGACACCGAGACGGACTCGCTGAGCGTGCGCGATGCCAATCTGTGCGGCATCAGCATCTGCGTGAAGCCGGGCACGGCGTATTACATCCCGCTGCGTTCGCCGGAGCCGGGGAAGCACTTGAGCGCGGAGGTGGTGCTTGCCGCGCTGCGGCCGCTGCTGGAGGACGCGAATCGGCCGAAGGTGGCGCACAACCTGAAGTTTGATCTGCTGGTGCTGCGGAATGCGGGCGTCGCCGTGCGCGGCATTGCGCTGCCGGGCTCGTGTGATCCGATGGTGGCGAGTTATCTGATTGATTCTTCGCGGTCGAGTCACAGTCTGGATGCGTTGTCGCTGGCGCTCTTGGGGCGGGGCAAGCAGAGCATTAGTGAACTGATCGGCAGCGGCAAGACGCAGCGAACGTTTGACACGGTGGCGATTGAGTTGGCGACGCCGTATGCCGCGGCGGATGCGGAGCTGACGCTGGAGCTTTCGCAGGTGATGCTGCCACAGCTCAAGGCGATGGGTCTGACGAGTCTGTTTCAGGATGTGGAGATGCCGCTGGTGGAGGTGCTGGCGGATCTGGAGTGGGCGGGGATCAAGGTTGATCCGGCGGAACTCGAACGCCAGCGCTCACGGCTGAGCAAGCGGATCGAAGCGATCATCGTGGAACTCGATGGGCTGTTTGTGAGCGCGATCGGGCGGCGGGTGGACCCGGATTCGCCGAAGCAACTGTCGGCGGCGCTGTTCAATACGCCGGAGGATGCGACGCCGGGGCTGGGGCTCAAGAGCAGCAAGAAGACCAAGACCGGCGCGTCGACGGATGCGGAAGTGCTGGAGAAACTCGCGGAGGATCCGGAGATCGGCACGCCGATCCCGACGCTGATCCTCGAGTATCGCCAACTGAGCAAGCTGGTGAGCACGTATCTGATTGCGCTGCGCGACGCGATCAACCCGAGGACGGGTCGCGTTCATGCGCGATTCAACCAGACGGTGGCGGCGACGGGGCGGCTGAGCAGCAGCGATCCGAACCTGCAGAACATTCCGATCCGCACGGATCTGGGGCGTGAGATCCGCAAGGCGTTTGTCGCCGAGCCGGGCAAGTTGCTGGTGTCGGCGGACTATTCGCAGATCGAACTGCGTTTGCTGGCGCATCTGTCGCGCGACGCTGCGCTGATCGAGGCGTTCCAGCGCGGCGATGACATTCACGCGGCGGTCGCGGCGCAGATTCATGGTGTGCCGCTGGAGCAGGTGACAAAGGACCAGCGCAGCGGCGCGAAGATGGTGAACTTCGGCATCGTCTACGGCATCACGTCGTATGGATTGGCGCGACGGCTGGGGATCGATGAAAAGGCGGCGGCGGAGATCATCGCGGGATACAAGCGGCGATTCTCGGGGATCACGACGTTCCTGCAGGAGTGCGTCGAGCAGGCCAAGCGTCACGGGTATGTGGAGACGATGCTGAAGCGGCGGCGGATGATCCCGGATATCGAATCGAACGTGCCCAACCGGCGGGCGCTGGCGGAGCGCACCGCGATCAACAGCGTCGTGCAGGGTTCGGCGGCGGACTTGATCAAGCTCGCGATGATCGATCTGCACGCGCGGGCGAAGCGCGGCGAGCTGGCGAGCGCGACGATGCTGCTACAGATCCACGACGAACTGGTGTTTGAGGCCGACGCGGCGGATGCGCCGCGGGTGCGCGACATCGTGGTGGATCGGATGGAGAAAGCGATGAGCCTCCGCGTGCCGCTGAAGGCCGATGCACGGATCTCGGCGGACTGGGCCGAAGGGAAGTGATGCGGGACGCACTTGGCGCGGGCGTGCAGGCTGAACGGCTGCGCTTCAGGGCGCTGACGGCGTGCGGCGTGGCGGTGCGGCGAGCGGCACAAGTTCATCGCCTGCGATCGCGACAAGACGCTCATACGACGCGGGGTTGATGGGCGCGCCGGCGGCAAAGGTCGTGAACGCCGGAAGCGTGAGTGACGCGGCTCCGAACGCAAAGACCGGTGCACGACTCGGGCCGCAGCCGGCGGGAAGGTTGAGGGCTGGGTGGACGTGGCCGCCGACGAGCGGCAGACGCGCGGCGTGGGCACGCTGGAGTGCGTCGGTGTCGGCGGGGTCGTGGGTGAGCAACAGCCCGGCGTACTCGATGCAGGCGTCGGTGATGGCCATCTCCCATGCGCCGGCGACGTGTTCAAGGCGACGATCGTGATTGCCGGGCACGACGCTGATGGGGCATGTGATGCCGCGGCGCCATGCGGCGACATGATCGATGAGTGCCGCGGTAAGGCCGACGGGCGCGTGCAACAAATCGCCGAGCACGATGACGCGTGCAGCGCGCGTGTCGCGGATCGCTTCGGCCCAGCGCGCGAGCGGTTCGTCGAGCAGAGCGGTCTGGAGGCCGGCGCTGAGGGGCGCGCCGAGTGAGCGCAGCGATTGGGCCTTGCCGAGGTGGATGTCGGCGAGCAGGAGCGTCGCGGTGTCGGGGAGGAATGCGGTGCGATCGGCGCGCAGGATGAGGCGCGTGCCGGCGAGCGATGTTGTCAGGCTTGCGCATCCCATTGGGCCTGCATCTTTCGCAGTTGGTCGGCGAGTGATTCGCCGCTGAGTGTTGCACCGACGCGTTCGACGATCAATGGGAAACCCAGCGGCGTGGGGCGCGGCGTGGTGACGACGAGCGGCGGGGCGGCGGCGAGGCGGGACATGCAGCGGTGCAGGCGACTTTGCTCAAACTGGCGTTCGAGCACTTCGCGGCGGGCCTGCTGGAGCAGCAGATTGTCGGGCTCGAACTGCGTGAAGACGTCGTACATGAGCGACGAGGTCGCCTGGAGTTGGCGCGCGGTTTTGGGTGCGCCGGGATAGGTCTGGAAGACCAGGCCGCTGACGCGGGCGATCTCTCGGAACTGCAGGCGGGCGAGCTGCGAGACGTTGATGCTTCCCATGGCATCTTCGGCGAGGGTGTCGATGCGGAAGAGGTCGGGCGTGAGCAGCGCGGCGAAGTCGATGGTGTCGGGCGTGAGCAGTTCAAGGCCGTAGTCGTTTGCGGCGGTGCTGAAGGTGGCTTTGACGCGGCGCGAGAGACGGAGCGCGAGGATGGCGGCGATTCCGGCATGAACGAGGCGGCCGTCGAATGGGAACAGGAACAGGTGCGTTCCTTCGCGGGTCGTGCAGATCTCGGCGAGGATGCGGTCTTCGGGCGGCAGCACCGAGAGGCGTTTCTGGGCCGCGATGATCGGCGCGGCGGCGGCAAGCTCGGGCGTGGCGGGCGCGTCGGTGACGGTCGCGAGCGCGTGACGCACAGCGGCGGAGAGCGACTCGCTCATGGGCATGCGCGTGCCGGCCCAGTGCGGCGTGACGTTGGTGAGGCCGGTGGCGGGGCGGACGTAGGCGGTGAGGTCGCGGATGCCGACAAAGCGAAGGACGCGTCCGGCGAAGACGAACTTCTGATTCTCGCGGAGTGCGCTGACGAAGTATTCCTCGATGGAGCCGAGGCGTTTGCCGCTGAGGAAGCGGACATCGAGCGTGGCCTCGCCGGTGATGGTCCCGACGTTGAGGCGATGCAGTTGGGCGAGGCGCTTGCTCGTGACGCGATAGACGCCATCGACGAGTTCGACGCGATGCTGCTCGGGATAGGCCGAGAGGCTCGCGCCGCCATCGCGGACGAGCGTGAGGGCCCAGTCGAACTCCTCGCGTGACAAGTCGCGATAGGCGACGGCGGTGCGCACTTCGTCGAAGAGTTCGTCAGCAACGAAGCCGCCGCCAAGGGCGCGGGTGACCATGTGCTGCACGAGCACATCGAGCGGCTTGTTGAGCGGGCGGCGCGGTTCGACCTGGGCTTGGTTGATGGCGTCGCGTGCGGCCGAGATCTCGATGAGTTCCAAGCCGTGCGTGGGGACGCAGACAATCTCGCAGGGTTTGCCGGGTTGATGGCTGGCGCGGCCGGCGCGCTGGATGAGTCGCGCGATGCCTTTGGGCGAGCCGATCTGAAAGACGCGCTGCACAGGCGCGAAGTCAACGCCCAGGTCGAGCGAACTGGTGGCGACGACGAGGCGGAGCGAGCCGGACTTGAGCCCTTGCTCGACGCGTTCGCGTTCCTTGCGTTCGAGCGAGCCGTGATGCATGCCCAGCAGATCGAGCCACTGCGGGCGTGCGTCTGCGATCGCGCTGTACCAGCGTTCGCACTGCGAACGCACGTTGACGAAGATGATCGTCGAGGTGTTGATGTCGATGGCGTCGAGCAGCGGTTCGAGCATCGACAAGCCGAGGTGACCTGCCCAAGGGAAGGCTTCGACGCGCGGCGGGATGAGCGAGGAGACGCGGACTTCGCGATCCATCGAGCCGCGCACGAGCGTGGCGGGCTGGCCGACGCCGACGGCTGCCTGGGCAGCTTCGTCGAGATTGGGCAGCGTGGCGGAGAGGGCCCATGTCTGGAGGCGCGGCGCGAGCGAGCGAAGGCGGGCGAGGCAGAGTTCGGTTTGCGTGCCTCGCTTGGAGGTGAGGAGCTCATGCCACTCATCGAGGATGACGGCGTGGAGGCCGGCGAAGCGTGTGGCGCAGTCGTCGCGTGTGAGCAGGAGCGAAAGACTTTCGGGCGTGGTGACGAGCACGTTGGGCATGCGCTCGCGCTGCTTGGCGCGGATGCGCTGCGTGGTGTCGCCGGTGCGGGTTTCGACGCTGATCGGCAGGCACAGGTCGTCGATGGGTGATTGCAGCGCGAGCTGGACATCGCGGCTGACGGCACGCAGTGGTGTGAGGTAGAGGATGCGCAGGCCTTCGACCGGTCCCTGCGTCGCACGGCATTCGTCGATGACGTGGGCGAGGGGGCCGAAGTACGCGCCGAAGGTCTTGCCTGCGCCGGTGGCGACCTGGATGAGGCCGCTTTCGCCGCGGAGCGAAGCGTGCCAGGCGCGTTCTTGGAAGTCCCAGGGCGTCCAGCCGCGTGAGGTGAACCAGGCGCGGAGGCGATCGATGCCGGAGTGTGGGTCGAGAAGCCAGTCGCGTGCGGCGGGCGAGCGGCGGGGGCGCTTGGGCGGGACCGCGTTTTGTGACGCGTCCGGTGCCGCTTCCTGGGCCGCATCTTGGGCGTTGAGCCGTCGCAGCTGGCCGCGGAGTGTGCGTGGGCCTTTGGGCATGGTGCTGCGACGAAGGATGCGAGGCTACTTGGTGCCAGCGAGATCAAATGCCGCGTGGAGCGCACGCACGGCGTCGGCGCCCGCGCTCTCCAGAACCGCGACGCTGATGGAGAGTTCGCTCGAACCCTGGGCGATGGCGATGAGGTTGATGCGGGCGTCGGCGAGGGCCGCGAACGCGCGGGCGGCGATGCCCGGCGTGCCCTTCATGCCCGGGCCGATGACGGCGACGATGCTCACGCCTTCTTGCACGTCGATGGTGCGCGCGTAGCCCGCGGGGAGCAGGGCGCGCTGCAGCGCGGCACGCGCCTTGTCGGCCTGGGCCTCGCTGAGGACGACGCTGATGCCGGCTTCGCTGACGCTCTGGCTGATCATGTGGACGTTGACGCGGGCGGCGGCGAGTGCGTCGAACATGGCCGCGGCGGTGCCGGGGCGGCCCACCATGCCTGCGCCGCCGACGGTGAGGAGGGCCATCTTCTTGAGGGCTTGTGCGGCGCGGACGGGGTGGGCGGCGTCGACGGGGGCGTCGCTGGTGATGAGTGTGCCCGCGCCCTCGGGCTTGAAGGTGTTGCGCATGCGCACGCGCAGGCGATATTGGGCGGCGGGCTCGAGGGCGCGCGGGTGCATCGACTTGGCGCCGAACTTACCCATCTCGACGGCCTCGGCCGCGCCGATGTGGGTGAGCAGGCGGGCGTCCTTGACGACGCGCGGATCGGCGGTGAGCAGGCCGTCGACGTCGCTCCAGATCCAGACTTCGTCGGCGCGAAGGGCAGCGCCGAGGATGGTGGCGGTGTAGTCGCTGCCGCCGCGGCCGAGCGTGGTGCGCACGCCGTGCTGGTTGGCGGCGATGAAGCCGGTGACGACGACGGGGCCGCGTGCGAGCAGCGGCTCGACGTTGCGGCGGACCTGGAGCATGGAGGTTTCCATGAGCGGGTCGGCTTCGCCGAAGCGATCATCGGTGACGATGCCGGCTTCCTGGCCTTCGAGCGCGGAGCAGTTCATCGCGCCGGCCATGAGGCGTGCCGCGAGCACTTCGCCGAAGGCGACGATGCTGTCGCGCGAGCGCGGCGTGAGTGCACCAGCGGCGGCAAGACCAGAGACGGCGTGTTCGAGCTTCTTGAGGCCGTCGCGGATGGCGTCGGCGGCGTTGAGGTCTGCGGCGGCAGCTTCGTGATCGGCGCGGATCGCCGCGAGCAGGCGCTGGGCTTCGGCGTTGTCGCCGGTGGCAGCGGCGTCGGCGAGGTCGAGCAGTTGCTCGGTGACGCCGTCCATGGCAGAGACGACGGTGACGACACGATGTTGGCGGGCGGCGTCGAGGGCGATGGCCGCGCTGCCGCGGATTTTGGCCGCGCCGGCCATGGAGGTACCGCCGAACTTCATCACGATGAGCATGGGGGATCCAAGAAAAGAGAGACGGAGAGACGCAGAGACGCAGAGACGGAGTGCGGAAGACAAGAAGTCAAGAGTCAAGAGTCACGAAGTCATCAGACGCGAACTCGGGCGATTCATTTGGCAATCTGGCCATTTGTCGTTCGGCAATTTGTCCCGCGGCCATCTGCGCGGGCAAGGCCCGCTCAGCCGTCGTGCGTCGAGTGCCAGATATCGACGACGTCGCGGAGCAGGGCGGTGGCGGTCTGCGTGCCGCCGGCGCCTGCGCCCTTGACGACGACTTCGCCGCAGTTCTCGGTGGTGAAGACGGCGGCGTTGATGCCGCCCGCGACGTTGAGGGCATCGTCGGGTTCGATGAGCGTCGGCGCGACCCTCACGCCATCGGGGCCGATGCTGCCGACGAGTTTGATGAGTTTGCCTGCGCCTTTAGCGCTGGCGATGTCCTGCGCGGTGACGCCGCGGATGCCCGTGAGCGCGACGCGCTCGAAGGAAGCGCGACCATCTCCGCTGCCGCCGCCGCCGCCGACGTGTATGCCCGCGTGGTTGGCGATGATGACCATCTTGACAGCGGTGTCGATGCCGTCGACGTCGTTGGTCGGATCCGTCTCGGCCCAGCCGAGGCGCTGGGCCTCGGCGAGGGCGTCGGCGAAGGTCCACGATTGCTCGAGCATCTTGGTGAGGATGAAGTTGGTCGTGCCGTTGAGCACGGCGCGCACGCCGAGGATGCGGTCGGCGGCTGCGATGCGCTCGGCGGTGGCGAGTACGGGCGTGGATGCGCCGACGGTGGCGCTGTAGCGGAGCAGGACTTTGTTGTACGCGGCGAGCTCGCGCAGCGCGTGCATGCCGATGGCGATGGGAGCCTTGGTGGCGGTGACGGCGTGAATGCCGCGGGCGAACGCGCTGGTGAGTTGGCGGATGGCGGGGTCGGGGTTCTTGACGTCGCTGGGCGAGGCTTGGATGAGCACGTCGGGCGCGCAGCGGGCGAGGACCTTGGCGGCATCGGTTTCGCTGGAGCCGCCGGGGAGTGCCGCGACGCTGCCGACTTTCTTGGCATCGATGAGCGTGGTGGCGTCGAGGGGGCGTTCGCTGACGACGCTGCCGCGCGAGTCGATGACGCCGACGATGCGGACCTCAAGCCCGTGCTGGGCGATGAGTGCATCGGCGCGGGTGGCGACGAGGCGTGCGAAGGCTTGATTGACTGTTCCGAAACCGGACAACACCACACGCATGCGGAAGACTCCGTCGGTCGCTCACAGGGAAGGAATGGAGGGAGGCGGCGTCGCAGCAGGGCGACCAAAACGCGGACGGGCAAGGGTATGGGCGTCGGCGTCATTTGATCGCGACGCGTACCCTCGAGGATTCTCCTTGTCCGCGGAGCCAACGCCATGCCCGAACAGGCCAGACTCGACGTGCTCAAGACCTACAAGCTGTTCATCGACGGCAAGTTTCCGCGCACCGAGTCGGGGCGGACGATGATCGTGCATGATCGCAGTGGGGGCGTGCTGGCGCATGCCTGCAAGGGCAGTCGCAAGGATCTGCGCGAGGCGGTCGAGGCCGCTCGCAAGGCGCAGCCCGGTTGGGCGGGCGCGACGGCGTATCTGCGCGGCCAGATCATCTATCGCATCGCGGAAATGCTCGAGGGGCGACGGGCGGAGTTCGTGCAGACGATTGCGAGCGTCGACGCAGGCGGAGCGGCGGGCGCGAAGAAGACCAGCAAGCCTGCTCGCGGTGGCGCGGCGGCGGCGGAAGCGGAGGTGACGGCGGCGGTTGATCGCCTCGTCGCATTCGCGGGCTGGGCCGACAAGTTCGCGCAGGTGTTGGGGTGCAACAACCCGGTCGCCGGGCCGTATTACAACTTCACGGTGCCCGAGGCGAGCGGCGTGGTCGCGGTGGTGTGCCCTGACGAGATGCCGCTGCTGGGCCTGGTGTCGCTTGTCGCGCCGGTGATTTGTGCTGGCAATGCGGCGGTGGTGATTGCGAGCCAGGCGAACCCGCTGCCGGGCGCGATTCTCGGCGAGGTGCTGGCGACGGGCGATCTGCCCGGCGGCGTCGTGAACATTCTGACGGGCGAGCGCAAGGAGTTGCTGCCGTTCGTGAGCGGGCATCGTGATATCGACGCGGTGCACGCGGCGTGCTTGTCGCGCGAAGAGACGACGATCTTGCGCGAAGGTTCGGCGGAGAACGTCAAACGCGTGTGCGTGCGCGAGACGGTGGCGTGGTTTGATGCCGCGGAGTGTCACAGCCCGTGGTGGATCGAGCCCTTCGTTGATATGAAGACGATGTGGCACCCCGCGTCGGTGTGAGCGGCGACGGCAGTGTTGGGTCAAGCGGGGCGGGCCTTGCGTCACGCGGTGCGCGATTCGCGGTCCGCGGAAGAAGCGAATGAGGTCGTGCCATCGAAGTCGGCTTGGCGACTTCGATGAGCTCGCGCGAGAAAAGACGGAAGCATCGAAGTCCCAGAGCGGACTTCGATGGCACGGGGTGACGATCAGCCCGCGGCGCGGACTTCGACCGGCTCAGCGTTCTCGCGCGGAGCGATCGGAGCGCGGCGACCCGAGCCGGGCGCGGCCTTGCGCAGCACGTCGGCGTACTGAGCGCCCGCGGCTTCACGCGTGTAGTGCTCTTCGAAGAGTTCACGGGCGCGGCGGCCCATCTCGGCGGTGCCCGCCGGGTCGCGCATCATCTCGCGGATGCCGTTGGCCAGGCCCTGCGCGTCGCCGACTTCGAACCAGCGGCCCACGCCGTGGGCGGTGATGAGCGAGCGGAGTTCGCTGTTGGCCTCGCTGAGGCTGAGCACAGCCTTGCCGATCGCGAGCGTGCTGTAGAGCTTGGAGGGGAAGGAGATGCCCTCGATGCCGCGGGCGATCGTCACGAGCGAGGCATCGCACGCGTTGAGCGAATCGGGGAGCTTGTCGAAGGGCTGGTACGGCAGCAGGCGCGTGTTGGTGAGCTTGCGCTTCTCGATCTGCTCGGCGATCCAGTTCTTGCGCCCGCCCGCGCCGATGAGCACAAGACGGAAGTTCTCGTCCTTGAGCAGCTCGGCGGCGTTGAGCAGCGTCTCGAACTCGTAGTAGAGGCCGAGGTTGCCGCTGTACATCACGGTGAATGGCTCGACCAAGCCCTGAGCTTTGGCGAACTCGCTCTGGCTCTTGGGCTTGGGCTTGAGTTCTTCGCCGTCGGCCCAGTTAGGGATGACGTGGACGCGATCGGAACCGATGTCGTAGGTCTCGCAGACGAGCTTTTTGGCGGCCTGGCAGAGGACAATCGTCTGCTCGGCGTGCTTGTAGGTGAAGCGGTTCATCATGTGCCACACGCGATCGATGAAGCCGTGCTTCTTGATCGTGCCGACCCAAACGGCCATCTGCGGATACGCATCGTGCAGCAGCAGGACGTAGCGGTGGCGGCGGACGACACTGACGATCGCGCCGATGACGCCGAGGAAGGGCGGGTTGGTGGTGTAGAGATGAACGTGCTGCGAGTGCGACGTGAAGAGCATCCGCAGGGTGAGCGGGATCATGAACGTCGCGAAGTTGGTGAGTCGTCCGAGGATGTTGTCCTTGCTCAGGCGCGTGGTGAGCATGCGACGCACTTCCACGCCGTCTTTGACTTCGTGGAGCGGGCAGGGCTGCCAGGTCTCGGGTGGGCCGTAGCTGGGGCGGCAGGTGATGACCTTGACGCCAAAGCCGCGGCGGGCCAGATCGGTGGCGAGTTCGTGGAGCAAGTGGCCGGTGGAGGCGACGTCGGGGGCGTAGAACTGGTTGAGAATGACCACGTGCGGCTCGGCGGGGTTGCGCCGAGGCTGGTTCGAACCGGTCTGTGTTTGGTGTGCGGTCGCGGTCATGAAGCGTGCAGACTCCCCTGCCGAACGCCGCGATGCATCGCGGGCGGTGGTTGCCGTGCCTCCAGCGCGGCGGACGAGTGTATATCGGTCGGCGTGCGCCCGGCGTTGACCCTTGCCTGGCCGGAAGATGCAGCGTCCGCAGCGGGTTATCGCACGGAGTCAGGTCTTTCGCGAGCACTCGGCGAGGGCGGCGAGGGTGCGCGATGCCGCCCCGGAGCGCAGTGCGGCCTGGCAGAGGGCGAGCGCGGTAGGCCAAGAGTCCGCGGCATCGGCGACCATGAGGGCAGCGGCGGCGTTGAGCGCGACCATGTCGCGGCAGGCGTCGAGGCGCGCGTTGCTCGCGCACGCAGGGTCGAGCACGGCCCGAAAGATCGCCGCGGCGTCGTCGAGGTCGCGGGCCTGGATGTCGGCGAGCGTGCGCCGCGGCAGGCCGAGCGTTGTGGCGTCAAGCATTTCATGGCTCACGCCGCCGTCGCGCACGAGCGAGAGCTCCGCGGCAGCCGTCACGGAGAGTTCATCGAGGCCGTCGGCGCTGTGGGCGACCATGGCGCGGCGTGCGCCCAGTCGCGCGAGAGCGGCGGCGATCTCGGGGCCCAAGCGCGGGTCATATACGCCGATGAGTTGCCTGCGTGCCGCGGCGGGATTGGTCATCGGCCCCAGCGCGTTGAAGATCGTCGGATGGGGCAGCGCGCGACGCGCGGGGCCGGCGAAGCGCATGGCCGGGTGATGATGAATCGCAAAGCAGAAACAGACGCCGACGTCGCGCAGGCAGCGCGACTGCACTTCGGGCGTCGCGTCGACGTTGACGCCGAGGGCGGCGAGGATCTCCGCGCTGCCGCGCCCGGTGCGCGAGCGATTGCCGTGCTTGGCGACCAGCAGCGGCTTGCCCGCAGCGCGTGCCGCGCTGGCGGCGACGATGGCGGCGGCGGTGGAGACGTTGAAGGCCTTGGGCGCGCCGCCCGTGCCGCAGGTGTCGATGACGTGCTCGCGCTCGGCATCGCTGAGCGGGATGGGCGTGACGTTGGCGCGCATGACGCGTGCGGCACCGACGATCTCATCCACCGTCGGGCGGCGCTGATGGAGCGTGGTGAGCAGGTGTTCGATCTGCGCTTGCGCAAGCTGGCCGCTGAGCAGCGCGCTGAAGAGCGCGTGGGCGTCGTCCTCGGCAAGGGTTTCCCCGGCGTCGATGTGCGACAGGAGCCCGCGCACATGCGGCGGGGTCTCGGGCTGGCCGCCGGACTGCGGGTTGGACAGCCCGTGCGTTGAGCCGGTTGGCCCGTTCGAGGATGCGTGCGGATCGGCGGTCACGGGGGCAGCATATTCAGAGTTTTTCGATGCGGAACTTGATCGGGTCTTTGGGAGAGGAACAGGGATCGAACCGCACGCGTAACATCCGCCCCGGCCCGAGCATCGAACACCTTGGCCCGGCCCGGCTTTGTGTCGATGGGCCGCGGCGTCGAATCTTCGGAGGTCGCCCCGATGCGGACACTGATCGCGATTCCCGTGTACAACGAGCGTCGCCACGTGCGGCAGGTGCTTGATCGTGTGCTCAATCACGCGGGCAACGTGCTGGTCGTTGACGACGGCTCGTCGGACGGCACAACGCAGGTGCTGACGGACTATCCGATCGATCTGATCCGGCACGCGGTCAATCGTGGCTATGGGCAGTCGACCATCGATGCGTTCCGCTGGGCCATCGCCGAGGGCTATGACTGGGTGATCACGATGGACTGCGACGAGCAGCACGAGCCGGAGCAGATCCCCGACTTTCTGGCGGCGGCGCAGGACTCTGGGTTCGACATCATCAGCGGCTCACGCTATCTGAAGAGTTTTGACGGCGACGATTTGCCGCCGGTCGAACGACGCCGCATCAACACGGCGATCACCGATGAGATCAACCAGCGGCTCGGCCTGCGGATCACCGACGCATTCTGCGGCTTTAAGGCATATCGCGTCAGTGCGCTGCGTCGGTTCTCGCTGAGCGAGCAGGGGTATGCGCTCCCGATGCAGTTCTGGGTGCGTGCCGTCGCGACGGGCGCGCGGATCACCGAGATCCCCGTGCGCTTGATCTACAACGACCTGAATCGTTCGTTCGGCGAAGCGCTCGACAACGCTGATGTGCGCCTGGCCCACTATCGCGATGTTCTGCACGACGAGATCCGGCGTTTCTCGGTCACGCTGCCGGCGGGCGCGACTGCGGGGCTTGTGGCCGCGTCGGGCAATGCCGGTGCTTCGGCTGGCTCTTCTGGGGCCAAGACCAATCCTTGCGGCGGGTCGAGCGCTGATCCGCGATACTGTCGGCGGTGAGCGTGTCCAACCCTCCACCCTCGTCGCATCAGGCGTCCACGCGTGACGTGTTTCGCGTGGTGCTGCATCCCAGCACGATCGCCGAGCTTCTCGCGTCGCTCCGCACGACGCGGCTGACGGCGGCGCAGCGGACGTTTCGCAGGCAGCTTGGATTGCCGGTGGGGGTGGCGGGCGCGACCGATGCCGCGGGCGCGGGAAGCGATCCGATTGTGGTGATGAGCGGCCATCAGGCCGAGCTGTGGCATCCGGGGATCTTTGCGAAAGTCGCGGCGGTGCGCGGGATTGCCGAGCGTGTGCGCGGCATGCGGCGCGATGCAAACGTCGCACGCGGCGAAGCGCCGAGTGTTGCGACCGCGTGGCTTGTGGTGGATCAGGACACCAACGACGCACATGCGCTGCGGGTTCCGGTGCTGCAAGGCAATCAGGTGGCCGCGGGCGTGTGGACGATTGAGCCTGCGCCGGCGGTCGAGACGCCGACGGGGATGTGTGGGCCGCTCGGCGCGCGGCAGGCTCTCGCGCCGATTCCGGCGAACATCGCGAGTGATGTGCTGCGGACGCGGCTTGAGCACGTGCGTGCCATGCTGGAGCGGCATCAGGGCGTTGCGAGCCTCGCGGAACAGATGACGTGCGCGACGCGCGATCTGTTGGACGCTGTCGAGCCGCTGCCGCCTGCGCTGATGGCGACGCGCATCGCGTCGACCGACCTGTTTGGCGAACTTGTGGAGCGCATGGCCCGCGAGCCAGCCGCGTGCATCCGCGCGTACAACGATGCGGCCCGCGCGTTCCCGCGTTCGGGCGTTCGCCCGCTGGACGAGGCGAAGCTGGAACTGCCGCTGTGGCGGGTGCGGCGCGGTGCGGCACGTCAGCGCGTGCTTGCGGCAACGCTCGCACAGACGCCGCGCGAGGAACTCGCGCCGCGCGCGTTGCTCATGACCGGGCTTGTTCGTCTCGCGGCGTGCGATGTGTTTGTGCATGGGATCGGCGGCGGAGGCATCGGTGACGACGATGGATATGACCATGTGACGCGGCGCTGGTTTGAGGCGTGGCTTGGTGCAGATGCCGCGGGGCTCGCGCCGGTGGTGACGGCATCGGCGACGTTGCGGCTTGCGCTGCCGGGGCCGGACGCGCCGAGCGAAGACGAGATCGCCCGTGCCGCGTGGCGTGCCCATGCCGCCCGGCACCAGCCGCGGCTGGTCGGTGATTCCGCGGCCCAAGCAGAGCACGATCGCTTGCTGGTGGGTGTGCGGAGCGCACGCAGCGCCGCGTCGGCGAAGGGATCGTCTGTTGCGCAGGCGTTCGCCGCGTTGCATGCGTGGCGCCGCGGATATGTGGCCTCGCAGGCTGCGGCGATCGCCGCGCTTGATGCGCAGGCGACCGAGGCACGTTCGCGTGCCGCCGAGTCGCGCGTGCGGCATGATCGCACGTGGTCGATCGCGCTGCACGACTCTGCCGATCTGACGCGGCTCGCTGGCGATGTCGCATCGCGCGTTGCGACGATGCGCTGATCGGGGCCAGCGAGTGTGGTCGGCAAGGGCTGTTGCCGATCACCATGCCGCGGGCGTTGTGTACGCTTTGGGCGATGAGCGGCGATGTCCCAACTCAAGAGACGCTGGATCTGTCGGCGGCGACAGCGCAGTCGCTGCCGCCGAGTCGCGCCAGTGTGTGGCGTCGGCGTGCGGCGTTCGGCGTCGGCGTGCTGCTTCTCGTCGGCGCGATCGCGATGGTCGTGCGACATCCCGACGAACTTCGCCGCGCGATGGATGCGGCACGCGGCGCGGCGTGGTGGCTCGTCGGTCTGCTCGTGCTGCTGCCCGCGCTCAACTGGGTCTGCATTTCGGGCGTCTTCTGGGTGCTCACGGCGCGGCGTGCGCCGGGGCGCGTGCCGCCGGGCGAGATGGCCGCGCTGATCGGCACGGCGTGGCTGCTGAACTACATCCCGCTGCGTCCGGGGCTGTTCGGGCGCGTCGCGCTGCATCGGCGCGTGCATGGCATCGCCGTGCGCGAGAGTGCATGGGTGCTGGGGGAGAACATCGCGGCGGGCGGTGTGGCGATCGGTCTCGCTCTGCTGGGCATCGTCTGCATGCGCGCTGTTCCTGCGACGCGGGCCGAGTGGGTCATCGGCGCGTTCCTGCTTGGAGTTCCAGTGCTCGGCACCGTGGTCTGTACGGCGGTCGGTGGCGCGACGGCGCGGGCGTGGTCGTGCGCGGTGCTGCTGCGGGCGGTGGATCTCTCGCTGTGGGGCGTGCGCTACGCCGTGGCGTCGGCGATCGCGGGCCGCGGGCTGACCGCGCCCGAGGCGATCGCGTTGGCCGCGGTGTCGCAAGTGGCGATGCTTGTGCCGCTGGCGGGCAACGGGCTTGGCCTGCGGGAGTGGGCGATCGGCGTCGCGGCGGTCTCGCTCCCCGCGGCGTGGTCGGCGCAGGCGCAGGAGATGACGTCCGCCGCAGGGCTGTTTATTGATCTGCTCAATCGAGCGGCGGAAGTGGTGGCGGCGCTGCCCATCGGGCTGGTGTGCAGTGGCTGGCTGGCACGGCGCTACGCGCGTCGTCACGCGTGAATGAGCCGCGATTTCGCGGGTCGCGGCACGTTCTTTCGAACAAGGCGCGGCGTCGATACGATACAAACGACATGGACAGCGACGCCTCACAACCACGGACGAAGGGCACGCCTGCCGCCGCGGCGGGAGAGACGCGTCCGCCCGAGGCAGATGCGTCGCTCTATCTGCACCCGCAGACGCTGGCCCGACTCGGCTCGTTTGAACTGCGGGCCAAGATGATCGTCGAGGGGCTCAGCAGCGGCACGCATCGCTCGCCGTTTCAGGGCTTCAGCGTCGAGTTTGCCCAGCATCGGCCTTACGTTGCGGGCGACGACACGCGCCACCTGGACTGGAAGGTCTTTGGCCGTTCCGACAAGCTGCAGCTCAAGCAGTATCAGCAGGAGACGAATCTCGACCTGGTCGTGATGGTCGATTGCAGCGGCTCGATGGCGTATGGCTCGCGCAGTTTCGAGGACGCGAGCGGCGAGGGACACGCCACCAGCCCGGATGGTCGCACCAACTGGAGCAAGTTTGATCACGCGACCGCGGTTGCGGCGGCGCTCGCGTACATCACGCTACGTCAGGGCGATCGCGTGGGCTTGGTGATGTACGCAGACGGCGTGCTCGGCGCGCTGAAGCGCAGCAGCGGGCAGGGCACGTGGCGGCAGATCGTGGGCACACTCTCGGCGCGCCCGGCCCGCAGGCAGGATGTCGCGCCGGCGGCGGCCGTCGATTCGGGGACGAACTTCGCGCGGGCCATCGATCAGGCCATGGGGACGATCTCCAACCGCTGCCTGTTCGCGGTCGTCAGCGATTTCTTCGGCGAGCCGCCCGCGCTCCGCGATGCGCTCGCACGCCTGCGGCACGCACGCCACGATGTGATGCTCTTTCAGGTGCTTGATCGCGCCGAGATGGAGTTTGACTTCCGCGATGCCGTGCCGTTCGAGGGGCTGGAGGGCGGGCCGACGCTGCGGGTCGATCCGCGTGCGCTGCGGGACGCGTATCTCGACGCGCTGCGCGAGCATCTCGCGAAAGTGCAGAACGACTGCCGCGTGATGGGCTTTGACTATCAGCTCGTGAGCACTCATGAGTGGCTGGGGCCGACGCTGGCGGCGTTCGTGGCACGCCGAAACGCGCGCGTGAAGCGCAGCAAGTACGGCTGAGACGCACCTTGGCTCGATATAGTCCACGGCCCAGCACCGCGATCGTCGTGCCGGGCGTGGTCGTCGGGCGCGCGTGGACGGAGTGCTGCACTTGGAGATCTGGCAAGCGGTCGTTCTGGGCATCGTTGAGGGCGTGACCGAGTATCTGCCGATCTCGTCAACGGGCCATCTCATTCTCGCGGCTCAGTTCATGGGCCTGAACAAGACCGCCGAACTCAAGCACGCGGTTGATGCGTTCGCGATCGTCATTCAGGGCGGCGCGATCCTCGCCGTGCTGGGGCTGTATTGGCCGCGCGTGCTGCAGATGATCCGCGGGTTGCTCGGCAAGGACCCGGCGGGTTTGCGGCTTGTCGTGTCGCTTGTCTGCGCGTTCATCCCGGCGGCGATTCTGGGCAAACTGCTCGACAAGCACATCGAGGCCGCGCTGTTCTACACCGGTCCGGTGGTCGCGGCGATGATCCTCGGCGGCGCGTACATGCTGCTGGTGGATGAATGGCGGCGCGGGCGCTTCGGCCTGACGCCGGGGCCGGGCGGCGCGGAGATGGACGTGACCGACGTGACGCCGCGGCAGGCGGTGGCGATCGGACTGATGCAGTGCATCGCGATGTGGCCGGGCACGAGCCGCAGCATGATGACGATCACCGGCGGCATGTTCATGGGGCTGCGTCCCAAGCAGGCGGCGGAGTTCAGCTTTCTGCTCGGGCTGCCGACGCTGACGGCGGCGACGCTGTACAAGCTGTACAAGAACTATGCCGAGGCCAAGGCCGCGGGCACGCAGAACTTCATCGAGATCCTCGGCGGGACGACCTGCGCGATCGGCATCGCCGTGGCCGCGATCTCTGCCGCGCTGGCGGTGAAGTGGCTGGTGGGCTTCCTCAACAAGCATGGGCTGGGGCTTTTCGGCTGGTATCGCATCGGGCTCGGGATCCTGATCTTCGCCCTGTGGCTCGCGGGCGTGGTGTCGATCGCGCCCAAGGGCTGAGGCCGAGGGATTCACACCGCGAAGCGGTGGAGGTTAATAGCGTCGGGTCGTCGCGAAGCGACACCCGACGACCAAAGACGATGCCGCGCGGGATTGTCACGCGTGGATCGTGCTCCGAACGATCCAGCTTCGACGAGCCCGTGGAGAGGGCGTTCACTCGTGGGGTGCGGCTTCGCCGCGACTCCACGCGATGGATCACCACCGCTGCGCGGTGAAGAGGGATGTTCGCGGCTGCACGCGGTTCGCGGCGGCGATCGACCAAGCAGCGAGAGCTCAGTACAAGAAAACGGCCCGATCGAGTGATCGGGCCGCGTGGGGAGTCCTGAGTTGTGCCGCGCTGCGTTCAGCGCGTCTACTTACGGCTCGTCGGTGCGGGTGGTCTTGGGCATCACCGGCATGCGGGTGAGGACCTTGTCGACCAAGCCGTACTCGACCATTTCGTGGTCGTCGAGCCACTTGTTGCGATCGCAGTCGCGGGTGACCTTGTCGATGGTCTGGCCGGTGGCGTCGGCGTAGAGCTGGTAGAGGCGATCGCGGATGCGGAGCATCTCGCGGGCTTCGATTTCAAGGTCGGTGGCTTGGCCTTCCATGACGCCCGAGAGCAGCGGCTGGTGCATGAGGTTGCGGGCGTTGGTGAGGGTGTAGCGCTTGCCCTTGGTGCCGCAGGTGGCGATGACCGAGCCCATGCTGGCGGCCTGGCCGATGATGTAGGTGGCGACGTCGCACTGAATGAACTTCATGGTGTCGACGATGGCGAGACCGGCGGAGACGCTGCCGCCGGGGCTGTTGACATAGATGTGGATGTCGGACTTGGCGTCCTCGTTGGCGAGGAAGAGCATCTGCGCGACGGCGAGGTTGGCCATCTCGTCGGTGACGGGGCCGCCGAGGAAGATGATGCGGTCCTTGAGGAGGCGGGAGTAGATGTCGTACGCGCGTTCGCCGCGGGCGGACTTTTCGATGACGATGGGAACCAGATAACCGGACATGGTGTGGTCCTTTGCTTGTCGCCCGGAGCGCGGTGCGCGGGGCGTGATGGTCGAAGGTCAATGCTCGAACAGACCGGACTCAGCGAACGCCGGCGAGGCCGACGGCCTGACTCGGGGGCGAACGCAGCACTTCGTCGGCGAGGCCGTAGGCCACGGCGTCTTCGGCGCTGAAGTAGCGGTCGCGTTCGGAGTCCTTGTGCAACTGCTCGACCGACTTGCCGGTGCAGTCGGAGAGGATGCGATTGAGTTCGGCCTTCATCTTGATGATCTGCTCGGCCTGGATGCGGATGTCTTCGGCCTGGCCGGTGACGCCGCCGTAGGGCTGATGGATCATGACCTTGGCGTGGGGGAGCATGAAGCGCTTGCCCTTGGTGCCTGCGGTGAGGAGGACTGCGCCGCCGGAGTAGGCGCGACCGAGGCAGTAGGTGTTGACAGGGCTGGCGAGGAACTTCATGGTGTCGTAGAGGGCGAGGGTGTCGTCGACCGCGCCGCCGGGGGAGTTGATGTAGAAGTGGATGTCCTGACCCCGCTTCTGGTTCTCGAGGTAGAGCATCTGCATCATGACGCGGGCGGCGGAGCCCTGGTTGATCTCGCCGATCAGGAAGACGATGCGGTTCTCCAGGAGGAGTTCGTCGATCGTCATTTCACGGGTCCGCTGGTAACTGACGCCTGCCGCTGGCATAGGTCATTCCTCTCTGTTTCCACGGACGGTTGTCCGAGGGGTTGGACCGTCCTTTGGGGGCGAGCGGCCGTGTCGCGGCTGCGCGCCCCGCCTTCCGTGCTGACTCTGTCATCGGTGCTGAAGTGGGCGTGCGTGGCCCGCAGGGCAGCCGATGACGGACTGTAGACCAAGGCCCGAACGACTCTGCGTGTGAGGCAGTGGCGCTCGGGATGTCGCGGGACCCAAGGTCCGGTTTCTCTCCATCGGCCGATTGGCGTGCCAACTGGCGAGAAACTCCGGGGGGGGCTTGGGGCTTGGGGCTCGGGGTCGGGGAGAAGGGAAGCAAAGCCTGCGCCCAGATCCCCGCCATGCTTTGGACGCCGCTGGTGGCGTGATGGTGACGGTAGACGATCGCGCGTGAAACCCGTGGAACGCGATCGCCAAACAACCGACAGGCTCGCGCGCTGCGTCGCGATGGGGGGCAGACGAGGCGTTCTGGGGGTTTGCGGGGGCGTTGCTTGGGGGGGCGGGGGTTCGTACCATCCTCCCCTGCGTCGAACATGTCACCCGGCCTGTCGCTTTGGCAGGCGTGCCCGCCGATGGGCGCGAAAGGTCTTCAGAAGTGCCCACCGCCGTTATCAGCGATATCCACGGCAACGCCTCCGCACTGCGCGAGGTGCTCGCCGACATTGACCGGCGCGGGATCTCGCGCATCGTCTGCCTCGGCGACATCGTGGGCTATGGCCCCGATCCGCTCGAGTGCGTCGATCTCGTGCGCACCCGCTGCGAGTGGGCCCTGATGGGCAACCACGACTTCGGCGTGCTCTACGAGCCGACCAACTTCAACCCCGGCGCGGAGTCTGCGGCGTTCTGGACGCGCGAGCAGTTCGACAAGGAGCCCGACGAGAAACTGCGCACGGATCGCTACGAGTTCCTGGGCCGCCTGAAGGTGCGGCATGTCGATCAGCCGCCGGATCTGGGCTTTCAGATCCTCGCGGTGCACGGGTCGCCGCGGCGTCCGATCAACGAGTACATCTTCCCCGACGATGCGCAGAACGCGCCGGACAAGATGGAGGCGATCTTTGATCGCGTGAATCGGTTGTGCATCGTCGGGCACACGCATGTGCCGGGCGTGTTCACCGATGAGCCGGATTTCTATCCGCCGGACGAACTGGGCGCGGACTTCAAGTACACGTACCAGGACACGGAGAAGGCGGTCGTGAACGTGGGCAGCGTGGGCCAGCCGCGCGACCATGACCCGCGGGCGTCGTACGCGATCATCCTTGCCGACGGCGTGGAGTTTGTGCGCGTGAAGTACGACGTCGATGTGACGGCGAAGAAGATCAAGAGCATTCCGCAACTCAACGACTGGCTGGGCGATCGGCTGTACGAAGGTCGATAGTCGCGGCGTCGTTGACGGCTGAGTCTCGGATAATGCGTTCTGTTGCTCCCCACGCGCGGCCCGCGCGCTGGTTGGGTGTCTGCATTGAACGCGGGGCGAAACCCGAACAAACCGGTCCTGTCTTCGGGCGTTTGCCCGAGGATTGAGGTGAGCCGCGCGGCGGCGGATCGATTTTTGTCAATCGTTCCAAGACTTTGCGTGGGCTCGTGCAACTTGCCCGCGCGGCACCCGGTATCGCGATGGTCAACCACCCTCGGGCGGCATGCTTGTGCATTTGTGGGGAGGCTGCGCGCCGCTGCGTTCACGCGACGTGGCTGGGACTCCGAGTGGTTGACGGGCCCGAGGGGGTTCTTTCCCGGGGGCTTTGGCCGCAAGGTCCAAGCCCTCGTTTGTTTCGGGCGACGCGAGGCACTCGTGACGACCCCGACGCCATCGCGATGATGCGTGGATGTATCGCGCCGGGACTCACGCGACAACACACGGCGGGTGCCGTAGGGGGCTTCACGAATCCGGATGGGTTCGGTCGTCGGGGCCACTACCCTGTGCTCGATGTCGCTGGCGAGTCGCACGATCTTGTCGCTGCTGGGCCTCTTTGGAGGCGGCGCGATCGCTGTGCTCGCAATCGCCAACAACGCACCGCGTCTTGCGATTGCAGCGTGGGCTGGCTCGACGATCAGTGCCGCGGCGGGGATCGTGAGCCTGGCCGGGCGAGAGCGCATGCTGTCCGAGCGGGCGCGGCAGGATGATGCACGCCTGCGCCAGAGTCTTGCGCTGCCCGCGGTGCCGCCCGAATCGAGCGTGAGTGACGCGGCGGTCGATGCGGCGGTGGATGCCGTGCGGGCCGGGCGCGAGTCGGAGCGGCAGTTGCGGGCGATCGTGGGCGGCATCGACGACTGCCTGCTGGCCACGGACCAGCGCGGCTACATCGTGCTGGCCAATGCCGCGGCGGCGCAGGCGTTTGGTCGCTCGGGGCCGATGGCGGGGCGCGCGATTGAAGACGTACTGGCACAGGTGGAAGTGCTCGAGATGCATCGTGCGGCGTTGGCGGGGCAGCAGCGCCGCGGGCAGATTCGTCTGCCGCGTGCGGGGCAGAATCGCCACTGGCAGGTGTCGGCGATGCCCGTGCCGCTGCTCGATGGCCCGGGCGCGGTGCTGACGCTGCGCGACGTGACGGACTTGGCGACGGCGGTGCAGCTCAAGACGGACTTTGTTGCCAACGCGAGCCATGAACTGCGCACGCCGCTGAGTTCGATCAAGGCCGCGGTCGAGACGCTGAGCGAAGGCGCGAAGGAAGAGCCGGCGATGCGCGATCGGCTGCTGACGATGATCGGCGGCAACGTGACGCGGCTGGAGGATCTGATCGCGGACTTGCTCGATCTCTCACGTCTGGAAACGCCCGATGCGCCGGTGGAGATGCGCGTGGTGCGTCCGGCGGAGATCAATGAGTCGCTGCTGTCGATGTTCGAGGGCGTGTGCCGCGAGCGTTCGCTGCGGCTGGAGTTTGAGTGGCAATCGCAGATCAGCGCGCTGTACACCGATCCGCGCCTGCTGATGCTCATCCTCAAGAACCTCGTTGAGAACGCGACGAAGTTTGCAAACGAGGGCACGGCGATCCGCGTGAGCGGCGAGCCGATCGGGGCAGCGCTGCCGCCGGCGGCGGGCGGCCGTGCGGCGGGCTCGACCGATGAGACCAGATCGCTGCGCTTGCGTGTGATTGATGAGGGCGTGGGTATTCCACTTGCGCATCAGGCCCGCATCTTCGAGCGGTTCTATCAGGTCGATCCTTCACGCTCGGGCACGGCGCAGCGGCGCGGCACGGGGCTGGGGCTCGCGATCGTCAAGCACGCCGTCAAGACGCTGGGCGGCAGTGTCGCGGTGGAATCGGTGTGGCAGCAGGGCACGACGATGATCGTGGAGCTGCCGCGCTGCGTGCGCGTGTGACCGATCAGTCGATGGGCGGCTGCTGATGCATGTCAAAGAGCTGCACGTCGGCGAATGCCGAAACGATGCACCACGCCGTGCATGTGTTACCTTGGGAGTCGCGATACTTGACGAGAAATGTGCCGCGATCGCGGCGATTGCCGACGGGACGGCGCGAGATGTCGAGCACGCGTCCGCCGAGCCGCTCGATGTGCTGTTCGATCCGCGTCATGGATCGGGCACGCACCCCGAGTCGGATGAGCGCGCTCAAGACCACAAACGCAAAGAACGCAACCACATAGGGCACTGGGCTGAAGCCGGTCGATGAATGAAATGGGTCCATGAGGGCATCTCCCCGGCGCGCACGTCGACGGAGCTCCAAAGCCGCACAACGACTCGTGGAAATGCTATTCGAGAACGGCGAGCGCAGCAGAAGCGTTGCGTGCTGTGCGGCATGCATGATCGCGGGGCGTGAATCGAGCGAGCATCAGCCCAAGTCGTTGGTGAGCACGAGGCGATAGCGGGCCTTGCCCGAATGGAGGCGTTCGAGCGCCTCGTTCGCGCGGCTCATCGTGAACGTCTCGGTCACCGGCGCGATCTTGTGGCGGGCGCAGAACTCCAGCATCGTCGCGGTCGTCGCCGGGCTGCCCAAGGGTGAACCGCTCAGCGACCGTTGCGCGAGCAGCATCGGGAAGATCGCCACCGGCACCGGCTCGGGCACCGCGCCGACAAAGTGTAGTCGCCCGCGCGGCGAGAGGGCGTTGATGTAGAGCGGCCAGTTGAGCGAGACGTTCACCGTCACGAGGATGAAGTCGAGCTTGCCCGCCAGCGCGTTGAGTGCCGCGTCATCGGTGCTCGTGATCGCGTGGTGCGCCCCCAAGCTCTTGGCTTCGGCGGCCTTGGCGGGTGAACTGGTGAACGCGAAGACCTCGCAGCCCCACTTGTTGGCAAACTGCAGCGCCATGTGCCCCAGCCCGCCAATGCCGACGATGCCCACGCGATCCGTGGGACGCACGTCAAACTGCACGAAGGGGTTGAAGACCGTGATGCCGCCGCAGAAAAGCGGCCCGGCCTTGGCGGCGTCGACGCCCTCGGGCAGTTTCGCGGCCCACGCGGCCTGCGCACGCACGGTGGAGGCAAAGCCGCCGAATCGGCCGATCATCGTCGCCTCGGCGGTGGGACAAAGGTTGTGATCACCGCCCATGCACTGGCGGCAGGTCATGCACGAGCCGCTGTACCAACCGAGGCCGACGCGATCGCCGACCTTGAGGTGCTTCACGTGCGAGCCCACGCCCGAAACCTTGCCGACGACTTCGTGGCCGGGCACGAACGGATAGGCGGACATGCCCCAGTCGTTGTTGAGCATCGAGAGATCGCTGTGGCAGATGCCGCAGGTCTCGACGGCGATGTCGATCTGGTCTTCACGCAGGCCGCCAAGCTCGAACTCGAAGGGCTTGAGCGGGCTCTTGGCGGCGGTGGCGGCGAGGGCGCGAACCTTCATGGGCAGTCTCCGGAAGTGAGGACGAGGCAAGCGGCAGTCGGGGCGGAGCAACGGCAATGAAACAAGCCGGGCACGGCGTGCCTGGCGGGCTTGGGATGTCGCGTGATCGGAGCGGTGACGCGCGGAGCCGGACAAAGCGCGGAAAAAGTTGGCGTGGTCGCGCCAAGGCGGCGATGGCGCTCACGCAAAGATCCGCATCGCGTCGCGGCACAGGGCGTGCGACAGGGCGTGGCCCGACTTGGTGGCGGTGCACAAGCCGACGAAGGGCCGCCCGAGCAGCGCGAGATCGCCGATGAGGTCGAGGAGTTTGTGCCGCGCGGGTTCGTCGGCGAAGCGAAGTGGATTATCGATTCCCTGGCCGCGGCGCGCGTTCAGCGTGTCGCTCTCGGCGATCACGAGCATGTCGCGGGGCGTGAGGTGCTTGAAGAGGCCCATCGCCGCGAACGCCTTGGCTTCGGATTCCAGACAAAACGTGCGTGCCGGGGCGATATCGCGTGCGTACGCGTCGAGCGCGATTGTGTCATCCGCGTCGAGCAAGACTTCCCACGTCGCCGTGCTCGGCGCGAGTGCGGCGGCGGGGCCGTAGTCGAGGTTGTAGCGGAAGCTCATCGCGCGACGGTCATCGTTCCGCGGCTCAAGCAGAATGCTGGCACCATTCGCGTCCTGCACGCGCAGCGGCTCGGTGATGATGATCGGCTCGGGCGTGCGTGCCAGCGGTGCGACGCCAGCGTCTCGGATCGCGTCAGTCATCGCCAGCGACGAACCGTCAATGATCGGCACTTCGGGGCCGTCGATCTCGATGGTCGCGCCCCAGACGCCCATGCCAACGAGCGCGCTCATGACATGCTCGATTGTTGCGACGCGCGGCGCGGATGGGTTGCCCGCGTCCGCCGCGAGCACGGAGTTGCGCATCGGTGACAGCACGACATGTCCGACGTGCGCGGGTACGGCATGCCCGCCGATGATGAACTCAATGCCGAACGACGTGCGAGGGCGGATGTGCAGCGTGGCCGGTGCGGCGGTGAAGAGGCCGACGCCCGAGAGCGAGAGATCGCGAGAGAGTGTGCGTGCGCGATGCATGGATGATGTGTTGCGGCGGCGCGATCGAACGCGGCTTCAGTGCTCGCCGCCTGCGACGCCCTTGGCGATGGTCTTGAGTCGATCGGCGATGTCGCGGAGCACGACGAGATTGCGGCGCTGCACCGACGCGGGCATAGCGGGAGCGCCCATCCACGTCTCGCCGGGCGGGATGTCGTTCATGACGCCCGAGTGTGCGCCGACCTTGGCGCCGGCCCCGATGGTGATGCCGTCGGCCACGCCGACCTTGCCGCCCAGCACCGCGCCGTCGCCGACGGTGACTGAGCCGCTGAGCCCGACATGGCCGCAGAGGATGCAGCAGCGTCCGATGCGGCAGTTGTGTCCGACCTGAACGAGATTGTCGATCTTCGTGCCGTCGCCGATCGTCGTCGCACCAAACTTGCCGCGATCAACGCAGCTGTTCGCCCCGATCTCGACGGCGTCGCCGAGGACGACGTTTCCGATGTGCGGCACTTTGAGCACGGCATCCGTCGGCCCGGTGGGACGCGGATTGGGCACGTACCCAAAGCCATCTGCGCCGATGGAGACATTCGCGTGCAGCACGCAGCGTGCGCCGACGATGCAGCGATCGCTGACGTTGACGCCGGGATGCAGCATGCTCGCCGCACCGATGGAGGCGTGGGCACCGATCGAGACATTGGCGAGCAAGGTCACGCCCGGACCGATCTGTGCGCCGGCACCCACCACGCAGCACGGGCCGATGTGGGTGGACGCGTCGATGCGTGCCGAGGCGTCCACCACGGCGGTGGGGTGAATGCCGGGCGGGAACGGCGTTGCCGCGGGCGCGAAGAGTTCGAGCACGCGGATCATCGCCAGGTCGGCGTTGGCGACGACCAGACGCGGGCGCGGGTCGTGGGTGCCGGCGCGATCCGCCAAGCGCGTGCCGCGTGAGACGATCGCGCACGCGGCTTTGGACGTGGGCCAGTCGTGGGCGAATGCATCATCGCGGATGAAGGTGACATCGCCGGGCTTGGCACCCGCGAGTGATTCGACGCCGCCGAGCGCGACGTCGGCAGGGCCGAGCAGTTCTGCGCCCAGCTCGGTCGCGAGCGAGCCGCTGGTCAGCGGCGTGCGCGCGGGACGGGCCGGTTCGGCGCGATCACCGACGGCTGCACTCGGACTGCTCTTGACGGCGGACACCCTGGCTTGTCTCCCAAAGGCGAACGATCAGCGCGCGCCGCCCGCGGCCGCGTTGCCGGCGGCGTTGAACTCGTTGTTCATCAGCGTCGCGAGGGCGTCGGTGACGTCGATCGTCTTGCCAGCGAAGAGCACGCGCCGGGCCTGGATCGCCTGCGTCATCTCGCCCGCGTCGCCGTTGTCGGGCAGACGGATCGACGAGTCGTCGACGATGATCAGATCGACACCCTGCTTGGCGGCGAGGGCTTCGCAGGACTTGGTCATCTTGTTGTAGATGTCGGCGAGGATGGTGCCCTTGTCGAGCTCGATGAGCTGCTGATAGGCCTGCTTCATCGCCTGGGCCTGGCGCTCGATGATCACACCTTCAGCGACCATCTCAGGACGCTTCTTGCTGTCCTTGGGCTCCATCTCCAGGTCTTTCTTGATCTTCTCGAGCTTGTTGGACAGCTCGGTCAGCGGCTTCTGACGCTCCGCGCCCTTGGCCTGCAGGGCCGAGTTACGGCTCTTGACCTCGTCGAGCTTGCCCATCAGTGCTTCGAGATTCACAACGCCCATGGTGGTGGGGTTGGCGAGCACGATGTTCGTGCGGGCGGTCGCCGTCGCACCCTGCCACGCATTCACACCCAGGAGCGCCACGCCGGCGACGAGGACGAGAGTGAGAGGCGAACGCCAGGAGAGACGGGTCTGCATGATGGGGCTTCCTGAAAGAGCGTCGGGCGAGCGCTGCCGAGCGAGGGACGGATACACATCCGGCCAAGCGCGGGGCACATCCGACCGCGACCACGCCGCGTGCGGGGCGGGGTCGGCAAAGTCTATGCAAAGTCGGATCGGGATATCCCGGAACGGCGGGGGGGGCTTACTTGCCTGCGGCTGCCGGAGCGGGGGCGGCGGGGGTGGCTGCCGGGGGCGTCGCCGCGGCGGTCGGCGTCGGGCCGCTTGGGCGCTCCATCGGCAGGCCGGCGGGGGTGGCCTTGGGCTCGTTGGGCGGCGGTGAGACAAAGGGCAGGTACTCGTACCACTCCTTGTCGCGCTGGAAGACGGGATACTCAAACGCACGCCCGGCGGCGAACGGCGCGCTGCTGCCCTTGTACCACGCCAGCCACTTGGCCCGGTCCAGGCCAAAGTCCTGCCCGGTGAGCGTGCGCAGCGAGTCGAGCGACGCGCGATTGACCGCCAGCGACGAATCCGCCAGCCCGGTGATCAACGACTGCACCACGCGGTCTTCGGGATATTGCCCCAGCGCCCACGCGGCATCGGCACGGATCGACGCCAGCTCCTCCGACGGCTCGTTGGGCGCGGCGTTCTCGGCGTCACGCATCGCATCAATCAGCGGCACGATCGCGATCGGGTTGTGCAGGCGTTGCAAGCCCCGGGCTGCCTCGCCGCGCACCATGTTGTCGGTGTCGCGCAGGCGCTCGATCAGGATCGGCACGTGCTCGGGCGTGCCGTGGTTGGCGATGGCGCGGGTGGCGGCCGCGCGGACGCTGGCGTCCTGATCCTTGACGTTGTCAAGGAAGAGCTGCATGTAGAGCGGCTCGCTTGCGAAGTTGGCGTTGGCGAGGCGCAGCGTACCGCGATATCGCTTGTCGGCGTCGTAGGGGTTCATGGCGTCGGTGGCCGAGTCGCCGTAGGTGTCGTCCTGCATGAGTGCGAGCAGGCTGTTGCTGCCGCGCCCGCGTTCGAGCGTGTCGGCGCAGCCCGCGACGAGCGCGCCCAAGCCGAGCAGGCCTGCGAGCAGCGCGGCGGAGGCACGGCGGTCGCGGGGTGCGGTCGGGGCGGGTAAACGAGCGTCGCAGAAACGATTCATGACGCGCAGTGTAGTGGAGTTCTTCGGGCGGGGCGGGTCTCCGGCGCAGCTTGGTTCTCCGCGATTTGGCATTCCGCGATGGGGCATTCCGCGATCGGGCATCGGGCCGAGCCGTTACGATGAACTCCAATGGCGTACATCGATGTGTTGCAACAGGTCGGGCGACTGCGTGCCGCGGGCGAGTATGCCCAGGCTCGGCAACTCGTGCAGCGCAACCTGCAGCGCACGCCGCGGGATGCCGGGCTGTGGGTGCTTCTGGGCGCGCTGCACATGGAGGCGAGGCAGGTGGATCAGGCGGAGTTCGCCGCCCGCAAGGCCGTGGAGATCGCGCCCGCGATGCCCGCCACGCTCAGCGCACTGGCTCAGGCGCTGGTGCAGCAAACCGGCAAGGAGCGCGAGGGCGCCGACCTCGCGCGGCGCTCGCTCGCCATCGATCCGCGCCACGCGGCGTCGTTCAGCGCGCTCACGCTCGCGCTGCACCGACTCGGTGAACTGCACGCGTGTCGCGCTGAACTCGAACGCGCGTGTCAGGCCCTGCCCAACCCCGGCGAACTGCGGCACAACTACGCGCGGCTGCTGCTGGAACTCGGACGCGGGCCGGCGGCGATGGAGCAGATCGAGCTTTCGCTGCGCGAAACACCCAACCATCCCGATCTGATCCGCTTTGCCGCCATGGCCTCGCACTACAGCGATGCGCTGACGCCGGAGGTGGTGTTTGCACGCCATCGCGCCGCCGGCGCATTGGCGGATCGCGTCGCGCCCCTGCCGCCGCTTGGGCCCGATGCGGCGCTGAGCGCAGGCACGCGGCGCATCCGCGTCGGCTTCGTCTCCGCGGATTTCCGCTCGCATTCGGTCGCGTCGTTCATCGAGCCGCTGCTGCGCGGCCTTGATCGCGCACGCTTCGAGCCGTCGCTTTGGTGGAACGGCGACAAGCCCGATGAAGTGACGCAGCGTCTGCGCGGGCTTGCCGAGGGCTGGCACGACATCGTCGCACTCTCAGACCCGCAGGCCGCCAAACTGGTTCGCGACACGCGGATTGATGTGCTGTGCGATCTCTCCGGCTACACCGGCGGCGGTCGTCCGGGGGTGTTTTCGCTGCGTCCCGCGCGCGCCCAGCTCACGATGATCGGGTATCCGGGCAGCACCGGTTCGAGGCGGTTCGATGCGCGTCTGGTCGACGCGATCACCGATCCGCCCGGCGCAGAAGCGTTTGCGACCGAGCCTTTGGTGCGGCTGCCGGGCTGTTTCCTGTGCTATCAACCGCCGCGACTTGATGTGCCGGTTGTGCCGCGACGCGACGGGCCGATCGTCTTCGGTAGTTTCAACAACGCGGCGAAGATCAGCGCCCACACTGCGCGGTTGTGGCGGGGGGTGCTCGATGCCGCGCCCGGCTCACGCCTGCTGCTCAAAGTGAAGGGCGTTGGCTCGCCCGAGGGTGCGGCGTTTTGTCGCGAGGGGCTGACGGCGCTCGGGCTTGATTTGACGCGCATTGACCTCACGCCGCACGCGCCGAGTGTGAGCGAGCATCTGGCCCAGTATTCCCGCGTCGATATCGCGCTGGACACCTTCCCCTATCACGGCACGACGACGACGTGTGAGGCGTTGTGGATGGGTGTGCCGGTGGTCACGCGGCTGGGCGCGGTGCATGCCGCACGCGTGAGCGCGAGCTTGCTGCGTGCCGCGGGGCTTGATGAGCTCGTGGCCGACGACGACGCGGGGTACATCCGCATCGCGACGCAGCTCGCGGCGGATCAGACTCGCCTCGCCGCGATGCGTCGTGATCTGCGCTCGCGGCTTGAGCGCAGCGCGCTGTGCGATGCGACGACCTACGCCGCGGCGTGGGCGGGTGAAGTCGAGCGCGTACTGGGCGTGCGTCGATAATGCCCGTTGTCAGTGGCGTTGGAAATCGAGACGTCTTTTTCGTGGCCCGGATCTCCGAGCCGGGCCGTTTGTGTCTCGATTTCCCGTCCGAAACGGCCCGCCCCGGAGGTTCGGGCCACCCGAAGACAGCTCGGCACGGAGGGTGTTCCGCGTTACCAGCCGGTGGCGTCGGCAGTCTCTGACGAGGCGTCGTGGGCCTGATTCTCGGCTTCGGCGGCCTTGAGTGCCGCACCGATGCGCTTCAGGCTCGTCGCGGTGAGACGGTCGTACTTCTTGAGGTACTCCATCACCGCGATGACGAACGTCGCGTGGCTCCACGTCAGCGGGCTGACCGAGATCGGCGCGCCCGAGTACGGGTTGAACTGCTCGGCCATCACGCCCGACTGGTCCGCACGGCGAACCGCCCACTCCAGCAGCGGGATCGCCTGATTGAGTTCTTCCAGCGTGCGGCTGCGCTCAATGATGTACTGCGCCTGCCACAGCGTGCAGATGACCCACGGATTGCCCGGCACGGTGTCGACGTGCTCGCGCTCGACCTGGTGGTAGTAGTCGCGCTCATATCGCGCGCAGCCGCCGACCGAGGTCTTGACCCAGAGCTTCTCCATCAGTCCGGCCATCTCGGCCTCGACCTTGGGATCATGCACGTCCAGCGCGTTGCACGCGAAGAGCGCGAAGTTGGCCGAGTCGCTGGTCATGTCGAGGCGATAGGAGCCGTCGGGCAGCGGAATCGCCATGCGGGCGAAACGGTTGCGCTCGGGGTTCCACATGTGACGCTTGAGTGCACCCTTCATGCGCTCGGCGCCTTCGCGGAAGGCGACGGCACGATCCGGCTCGCCGAAGTCATGCGCGAACGCCGCCGCCGCGTAGAGACCGCCGATGGTTGCGGCAACGGTGAACGTGTGAATGCCGCGGCGTTCTTCCCACAGATCCCACGAAGGCAGCGGCAGGCCGTGGTGGTCGCGATACGACAGCATCCACTCCGCCGGGCGCGCCACCAGTGACGAATACAGCGGCTTGATGAACTCAACGTCGCGGAAGATGCTGAAGTGCTTGCGCAGCGCCCAGACGACCAGCGCGGTCTCGTCCTGCTGGATCGGCAGGATGCGCTGGCCCTCGAGCATCCACGGGTGCCACGAGCTGGCGAGCTGCCCGCTGGGCGTGTACTTGTGCAGGAAGTAGCCTTCGGGCTGGATCGCCTCGGCGCAGAAGCGGAAGAAGTTTCGCGACAGTTCTGACTGTCCGCTCAGGATCAGCGCGTACGCGACCATCGCGCCGTCGCGCGGCCAGCAGTACGAATAGTGATCGCCGCCGAACTGCGTGATGTCGCTGTCGTTCGCCGCGATGATCGCGCCGCCGTTGTCGATCTGCGTCCGCATCACCAGCTGGCTGCGGAAGTACAGGTCACGCACGCTCTCGGGCAGCGGCGAAAGGTCCACCGGCTCCTTGCGGCACCAGAGCTTCCAGTACGCCTCGGTCCGCGCGATCATGCGGTCCGGGCCTTTCTCCAGCACGCGACGGTTGCGATCCTTCACCGACGTGTACGAGTTGCCGCACGCCAGCCAGCAGGTGAAGTACTGCTCGCCGCCCGCGGGGATCTGGAGGTTGAAGCCGATGGTCGTGTCGACCGAGCCCTGGCTGATGGCGTTGCGCCCGAGGATGCCGTCCTCGGCGTCGCGCCAGGTGCCTTCCGCGCCGCCGACGCGCTTGGTGCCGATGGCCCAGTGGTCCACGCCGCACTTGTTCGAGTCGCAGGCGTTGAAGAGGAAGTAGTTGTCGTCCTTGTAGATGACGATGCTGCTGGTGGCGGGGTCGTAGTTGGCGGTGTCGCCCACGGCCGTGCCGCGGACCGACAGGTCCCAGTGCTGGAAGACGCGGACGTCGCGCGGCCGATTGAGGCGATCGCGCACCGTCACCTTGCGGAAGAAGACGGGTTCGTGGAAGTCCACGGCGTCGTTGCAGATGAGTTCGAGGCCCAGCGTCTCGTTGACGAGGTGAACCTCGGTGACGAGGGTGTCGGGCTTGTACTTCAGTTCGCGCCGCCAGGAGGCGTCCTCAACCCACGCGAAGCGCCCGTCGGCCCAGACGCCGAAGCGCTGGATGTGGCCGTCGGTGTGGTTGAAGCGTCCGACGCGCGGGTAATAGATGTCGCGCACCCGGTAGAGGTGATCGAAGGTGATGAGAACGTCGCCGTTGCCGACCGGAATATCGCGAGGCATGTGAAGAAAACCCCGTGTCTGAGCAAGAGGCTGGAAGCACCGAACGACGCCGCGTGGGATCGTACGTCATGCCCGACGCGCACGCTGTCGTGCGCGTGCGGTGCATCCACGCGTGGGCGCAACGGCGCCACGCAGGTTTATCGGTTCGTTTGGGATGCCGGTTCAGCCCCGTCGGAAACACGGGTACTCGCAGTTTGCCGGGAAATGTCAGGAAGTTGCGAGTTTGGAACCGAGGGGCGCGTGATCCGAACCAGCCGTAATGCCTCGAGATCTCGGGGCTCGCGCGTTGTGTTGTTCGTCGGCGGGGCAGGGTGATGGTTCTCAGGGGCGAGCGGGTGCGGCAGTCGATGCCGCGCCGCCGCACGAAGGTGCGCGGCTCATTCGATGCCGAGCCTTCAGGTTTCGTGGTTTCGCAGGAGCAGTACACATGATTCGGAGCCAGTCCATGCGTCACTTCATGCAGTGTGGCATCAGCGACAGCGCAGCGCGAGCAGGTTTGTGCCAGCCGGGCACGAAGCGCAAAGTCCGCGGGTTCACGCTCATCGAACTGCTGGTCGTCATCGCCATCATCGCGCTGCTCATTGGCATCCTGCTCCCCGCGCTTGGCGAGGCCCGCAAGGCCGCACGCAACGTCGTCAGTCAGGCGAATCTTCGCTCGCTCGGTCAGATTCAGTTCACGTATCAGAGCGAGAACAAGGGCAGTTGGGTCAATCCGTTTGATGAGACGAACACCGGCAGGAAAAACGGCCTGGATTGGTACGAACTGCCGGTTGAAGACAAGCCCGGGTTTGTGTGGCGTTGGAACGACAGCCCCGCCGTGTGGTCCACCGAGTTCTTCGGCATCCACTGGTACAGCCTTGTTTCCAATGGCCTGAACAAGGGCGACCATGCCAACCCGGTGCAGTGGAGCCCCGCCGACCGCACGATCATCCTGCGGCAAAAGGGGCACTTCTCCGAGCCAAACTTCAACCCCGCGGACTCCGTGTGGGACTCGTCGTATTGGTACTCGCCGACGATGTGGTGCGGCGCCGATCGCTATCCCACCGACAAGGCGGCTCGCGAGAACATGGCGGCAAAGTTCCTGCGGCGCAATCGCGTCGATGACGTGACGTTCCCGTCCGCCAAGGTGTTCCTGTGGGAACGCTTCGACATGACCAAGAACAGCCGCGTCTCGTCGAAGCTGTCGCAGACGTACTCGGTCAAGGCGCCGCCGCAGTTCAATAACCCGCAGGCCGAGCCGAATGTCGCGTTGGTTGAAGGCAGTGTGACGCGCGTCAAGACGAGCACGCTCGTCGATCTGGCCGCGGATGCCAAGACCCAGCAGGAGTTCCGCCCCAAGGGTGTCTGGAATCCAACGCCCAGCATCATGAACGACTACGAGCTTGACCTGGATGGCCTTGAGTACGGCCAAGTGGACAAGAGCGGCATTCAGGGCGGGCAGTATCCGGGGTACTTCTGGTCGACCTCCCGCGGCGTGCGTGGACGTGACATCAACCGCTGATCCTTCACCTTCACTTGCACCCTTCCTTGGAGTCATGCCGTGGAACAGATGAACCACAAGAAGATCGCCGTGATCGCCGCGTGCGGCGTCGCCTTGCTTGCCGCCACCGCGTTGATCTGGCGCAGTGTCGCGGCGACGCCGCCACCGTTGAGTGATGATCTTGTGAAGCGCAACGCCGCGTTGACCGCGGGCGCGGATGTTCAGCCGGTGAGCCAGGAGCAATCGGCGGGAACGCCGGGCGGGCGGCGTTCTGCCGTGCAGCGCGGCAAGTGATCACGTGCGGCTCTCAGTTGTCTCCGGAGTTTGTCATGCACCTCAAGAACCGTCTCGGGTCTTCGCGCGCGTTCACGCTCATCGAACTGCTGGTGGTCATCGCGATCATCGCGCTGCTCATCGGCATCCTGCTCCCCGCGCTGGGCGAGGCCCGCAAGGCCGCGCGAAATGTCGTGAGCCAAGCAAACCTGCGCTCGATGGCGCAGATCCAGTTCACGTACCAGAACGAGAACAAGGGAAGCTGGGTCAATCCGTTCAACGAACGCGCCACCGGCGGCGTCGGCGGGATCGACTACTACGAGATTCCCGTTGAGGACAAGCCCGGCTACATCTGGAGCTTTGACAAAGGCCCCAGTGGCCCCGAATGGTCGACGGAGTTCTTTGGGCTGCACTGGTACAGCCTCGTCTCCAACGGCCTGAACAAGGGCGACTATGCAAGCCCGGTGCAGTTTGGCCCGTCGGATCGCGCGATCATCACGCGCGTCAAGGACACCTTTGCGATCCCCGGTTTTCAGCCGGGCAACTTCATCTGGGATACGTCGTACTGGTACTCGCCGACGATGTGGTGCCGCGCCGAACGCTACGCGACGGGCAAGGCCAATCGTGATCGCATGACCAAGGAGATGCTGCGCCGCAATCGCAACGACGATGTGGTGTTCCCGTCGGCGAAGGTGTTCCTCTGGGAACGGTTTGACACGACCAAGCCCAAGCGGACCTCAACGCAGTTCTCGCGGACGTTCGCCGTGAAGGCTTCGCCGCAGTACAACAACCCGCAGGCCGAGCCGAACGTTGCGACCGCGGAGGGCAGCGTGACACGCGTCAAGACCGCCGATCTGCTCGCGCTCGCGACCGATGCCAAGACACTCACCGAGTTTCGGTCCGCGGGGTCATGGAATCCCGCCAAGGCGATGCTCGGCGATCCCAACGTCGACAACGTGCCGGGCAACAACACCGACGGCTACGGCCTTGGACGCGATGCGCTCGAGAACGGCGCGGATGACTACAACGGCACACCCGGCGGGCTGTATCCGGGGTACTTCTGGACGACCCGCAACGGCGTGCGCGGCCGCGATCTGAACCGCTAAGTCCGCTGGCGTCCACCCGTTCAAGTTTGCCGGAGCACAGCCATGGAAAACAAAAACAAACTCGTCGTCGCGGCGTGCGGACTCGCGCTGGTCGCCGCGGGTGCTCTTGTCTGGCGCAGCTTCTCCGCCGCCCCGCCCGCAGTGTCCGAAGACGTCATCACGAAGAACGCCCAAGCCACCGAAGGCGCGGAGCTGCCTTCTGCCGCGCCTGCTCCGGACAAGCCCGCGTCCGGCGGTCGCAACATGCGAAAGGCCGGCAGCTAAGGCCCATCCAATCAAAATCCGATCGTGATCAAGCACGAATCTTGAGATTGTCGGTCTCTAGACGGGTGAAATTCTGAAACCACGGATTCGTGACGGCGTATCAATGTGTATTCATCTGTATATCCGGCCGACTTCTCTTGTCGTCCGGATGCACGGCCTGCCGCAGCCCTCCGTTTCGATGTCGGTGTTCACCGGCGGTGCGGCAGTTTCGTGGTGCGGTGGTGGTTCGCTCGCGGCGTACGCACATTGGTCTTTCCGGGCTCGGGGTTTCTCACATGGTTCAGTCCAACACGTCCAAGACAGGTTCATCCACGCGCGGGTTCACGCTCATTGAGCTGCTCGTGGTCATCGCGATCATCGCGCTGCTCATTGGCATCCTGCTCCCCGCGCTCGGGGCCGCACGCCGCGCCGCGCGAAATGCGGTGAGCCTCGCCAACCTGCGCTCGCTGTCGCAGATCCAGTCGACCTATCAGGCGGGCAACCGCAACTCGTTTGTGAATCCGTTCGACGATCGCCAGATCGGCCAGCCGTCGACGGGCACCAAGGGCTGGGATCTGATCCGCAAGGGACCCAGCGGCTCCGTCCCTGCCGACGACTCGGCGTGGCAGTTCTCCACCTTCGGCTCGGGCAACGAGTGGAACACCGAGATGTTCGCGTTCCACTGGTACAGCCTCGTCGCGGGCGATCTCTCGGCGGGCGACTACGCCAGCCCGGTGCAGTTTTCCCCTTCGGACACGCTGCTGATCCAGCGCTTCAAGGACTTCCGCAGCCAGCTCAACCCCACGTTCACGCTCGACAACACGCTGTGGGACGGCTCGTATGTCTATTCGCCCACGTTCTGGTCCAAGAGCGAGCGCTACTCGCCTTCGAATCGCACCGCGCGCGACATCATGGCCCTCGACGGCAAGACGTGGCGGCGCAATCGCATCGACGATGTCGTGACCCCCGCGGCCAAGGTGATGATCTGGGAGCGGTTTGACTTCAACCAGACGACCCGCGTTGAGTCTCAGCAGGATGCGCGCGGGCGCGTCGGTGCCGCGCTCTCCAGCGCGAAGCTCTTCCCCAACTGGAACAACACCGGTGCTCAGCCCAACGTCGCCACCGTCGACGGCAGCGTCACGCGGGCCAAGATCAGCGACCTGAACGACATCATGGCGGGCACCAACACCAGCCTCATCGAAGCGCTGCGCCCCAAGGGCATCTGGACTCCCAGTGACCTGCTGCTCGGCCCGCCCGCCGGCGGCAAGGACGGCCGCCCGATCGGCTACGCCATGGGCGCCGACGGCCTGGAGAACGGCGGCACGACCTATCGCGGGCGCTATCTCAACTACTTCTGGGCGACCAACGCCGGCGTCAAAGGCCGCGACCTGAACCGCTAATCGATCCGCGGAATCTCGCGCGAGAGCAATGAAAAACCCCGAGCGACTTGCTCGGGGTTTTTGTTTCGTCAGAGTCTGAACGCGGCAGGCTCGCCGTCTTACGACTCGAGCTTGCGCAGGCCCAAGCCATGCTCGCTGAGGCGCTCGCGGATTTCCTTCAGGCTGGTGGAGCCGAAGTTCTTGACGCCCATGAGCTCGGCCTCGGTGTGGCTGGCGAGGTCGCCCAGCGTCTGAATGTTCAGCAGTTGCAGGGCCTTGCGGGCGCGGACGCTGAAGTTCAGGTCGCTGACGGGCTTGCCCAGCACGGCTTCCTGGCCCGTGCCCTTGTACTGATCGGCGAGGGCACGGCGGGCGGCGCGATGCGCGTCTTCGAGGCCCTGGCCCAGACGCAGGCCGCGGACCGAGAGCATCTTGCGGATTTCCTGCAGGCTGCTCTCGCCGAAGTTCTTGTAGCTGAGCAGTTCGGCCTCGGTGATGCGGAGCAGATCGCCGAGGGTGCGGATGTTCATCTTCTTGAGGCAGGTACGCGCACGCACCGAGAGTTCAAAGTCGGTGACGGGCGTGTCGAGCATGGCGCGCTTCTTGAAGATGTCGCGGTCCATGTCCTCTTCGATCGACATCTCGCGGCTGGCCTGCACGTCCTTCATGTAGAGGCGGGCGCGATTGTGATTCGGGTGCGTGTCGAGCACCTGACGCAGGCAGCGCTCGGCGCGGCCGTAGTCTTCGCGATCCTCATACATGATCGCGAGATTGATCAGGGCGTTGATCATCGCGGGCGGCTGCTCAATGCAGCGCTCGTACATCGCGAGGGCTTCATCTTCTTCGCCGACCAGATCGAGCAGGTACGCGAGGCGGAAGAGGATCTCGGCGTTGTTGGGGTCGGCGGCGGAGGCCTTGCGGAGCTCGGCGATGGCGCCGGCGCGATCACCCATGTCGATGAGACGCTGCGACTGCGCGAGCTGCTTCGCCGCGGCCTGCGGATCGCGCCGCGCCGCTTCGCTCAGACCGATGACCGTGTCCAGACCCTGATTGGCCATTGAAGGCTCCTTTGCCAGATGTGTTCAGCGCAGCCGCTGCAGGAGGCGACAAAAAACCGCCCCGGAGCGGGCCGTGGGTGGGCATGTTAGGCGTCATTCTTCGGGTCCGCAGCCTGTGCGAGACTGAGGCCACACGCACACACATCATCGGCACTCCTGATCGTGGTTTGATCGGTATCGGAAATGAACGAGTGCGGGGCGGCGGATTGGCGACAGGAAGATCCCTTCCGTTTCCCTTCCTCGGCGTTGGCACATGGTGGTTTTGTGATGTAGGTTCTGGATATGCCGTCGTGGTGGCGGCGATCCGTCTCGGCACACTCTGTCGAGCGGGTGATCGGGCTTCCTGAAGACCTTTCCACGAGCCACTCGCTATGCCAGCGATTTTCCGCGTCCTTCTCTGCTGGGTGGTGCTGTGCCTGGTCGGCACGGCCGGCGCTCTCGCGCAGCAGAACTCCGAGGGTGACGCCTTCGGCACCAGCGGCACGCAGACCACGACCAAGACCGGTGAACAGGTGCTGGGCGTGGACGTCGCCGACTTTGGCGCGGTTCCCAACGACAGCACCGACGACAGCGCCGCGATTCAGGCCGCGCTCGATCATCCGTACCCGATCACGCGGATCAGCCGCCCGGGCACGTACATCATCGGCGCGACGCGCCAGCTCGTGCCGCTGCCGGGTGGCAATCACGTCGCGACGCTGACGATCCGTCCGTTCAAGACGCTGTGGTGCGCTCCGGGGGTGATCATCAAGTTGGCCAATCAGTCCAACTGCCTGATGATCGCCAACAAGAGCGGCAACAACGGCGACAACAACATCACCATCGACGGCGGCACCTGGGACGCCAACGGCTTCTTCAATGACATGCGTGCGCCGACCGTCCCTGTGACGGTGTTCGGCGGCAGCGGCGGATATCGCCCCTATTGGTGCGGCGCGGCGATGCAGCTCGTCATGTGCCGCAACCTGCGCGTGCAGAACCTCACGGTGCTGCGTGCCAAGAAGTATGCGATCTATGTCGCCGGCGGGAACAACATCGCCGTCAACAACATCACCTTCGACACGTACTCCGACGGCGTGCACCTCAACGGCCCCGCGAGCAAGATCCGCATCTCCAACATCCGCGGGCTGGCGCACGACAACCTCATCGCGATCATCGCCTCCGAAGGCGCGTACTACCCCGAGATCACCGGCGACGCGATCACCACCGCGCGCAACGTCACGGATCTTGAGATCACCGACATCGTGTGCGGCGCGCCGGGTAAGCCCACCTTCCAGCCCTTCCGCTTCACGGGCCGCCCCACGGACACCATCAGCAACGTGCGCATCCGTCGCGTCTCGGGCGACGCTTCGCTCACCGGGCACGGCTTTGCATTCAGCGATGACAACGCCGACTGCGATCCGGGTCCGGGTGTCACGCCCGCCGGGCTTGAGCACTCGATCATGCGCGACTTTGTCATCGAGGACGTGTCGCTCAAGGTCGCCCCGGGTTACTCGCTCTTCCAGATCGGCGGTTCGGGCGTTGAAGACATCACCATCCGGCGTGCCGAGCAGGTTTCGCCGGATAATCCGCTCGTCACCGTGAACAACAACGCGGATCTCAAGCGGCTTGTGATCGAGGACGTGTTTGCGCCCGACAACAACTCGCGCCTCGTGAACATCGAGGCCAAGGTGCAGGATCTGCAACTGCGCCGCCTCATCGTCGAGTCGAGCAACATCGCCCGCGTGCTGCAGATCGCCATCGGCGCTCGCGCCCCCAACGTCCTAGTCGAGGACTGCGGCTTCATCGGTGCGGCACAGCAGATCATGCAGTGGTGGGACGCCGGCACGTGCAACCTCACGCTCCGCCGCACGACCATGGTGACTGACTTGGTCGCGCTGCAGACCATGAGCGAGATGATCGTGCGCTCCGAGAACAACGTGTGGCAGGCCAAGACCGCTCTCGCGGCGATCAGTGCCGGTTACCTCAGCCTCGAAGGCTCGGGCGACATCTGCACCCTGCCCGTCGGGCTTGATTCACGCGGACGCGGCATTCGCGTCAACAACACCGACATGCGTCTGAACGCGTACTTGCTCACGCCGCGGATCGGTGATCGCGTGTACAACGTGAACATCAAGCGCGATGAAGTTCCCGCGGGCACGGGCGTGTTGTCGTGCATCAAGGCGGGCACCGGCCCGACCAGTGCGAAGTGGTCGGCGACGCCGCCCTCCGCCGGACGCGCGAGCGTGCGCGTCAAGAGCGCGACGCCCGCCACTGGCGGTTCGGCAACGTTGATCGACTAACGTGCAACGCACGGCTCAACCCGCGCACTTGACCACGCGGCTTGGTGCCAGTCCGGCCGCGGCGGCCTCGTCGAGGAAGCGCGAAGCGCCCTGAAGCGAGCGTTCATCCACGCGGAAGCGCAGCAGGTCCATCAAATAGGTGCGTGCCAGATCAGGCGGCCAGCGGAACGCCGGGGCGCGATTGGCGATGATCCAATCCAGTCGCGTCAGGTTGTGCCGCAGTTGCCGATCCAGCGTCTCCATCAGGCCCGCGAGCCACGGCGCTTCGGCATCGCTCGCGCGGCACATCCACGCGGCGTACATGAACGGCAGACCGGTCCACGCCTTCCACGCCTCGCCGAGATCCAGTTGATGCGGATAGCGCACCGCCGGCGGCGAATCGGTCACAACCTTGTCGCCGATCATCAGCAGTGACTCGGGCCATTCATCACCCGCGCTTGCGGACTTTTCGCCGCCGACGCTGACGCGCTCGCGCGCGTCGAACGCGATCACATCGGGCACGCGACCCGCCCGCCGCGCAACCAGCAGGCGACAGAGCACGACGGAAGTGTGACTGTCGGTGTCGGCGTGGATGGTGGTGACCTGCTCGATGGGCACGCGCGAATACAGCCGCACCGTGAGCGTCGGGCCGTCGCAGCCGATCATGCCGACAGGCAGAATCATCAGCGGCACCGGCGAGCGGACCGCATCGATCATCGAAACCAGTCCGGCGTGACAATCGCCCGACGCGACCAGCCCGGCGATCTTGCTTGGCACCACGGGCGCGAGGGTCAGACCCGCGTCCTTCTCCAGTCCCTCGATCATCGGGACGGTGTTCAGATAGCGCACGCACGCCAGACGGATCCGCGACATGGCTCAAGCGTATCCGCGTTCGCGGGCGATTCGTTCACTGCTGAACGACGTGCCAGGCCTCGTGCGGCAGATGCTGCTCGGTCGGCGCGCCGAAGTTGATCTGGGCCCCCGAGCTGTAGGCCTGGGCGTTGAGCTGGCGACCGGTTTCCGACGACGGGCTGAACTGCCCATTGGCCATGCGCAGCGAGGGCGGCGCGTTGCTGGGCAGTCCGCCGTTGTCGCCCAGCGCACGCTGCAGGTCGCGCTGCTCCTGGGTCATGAGGGCCGGATTGCGGCCGTTGTTCGCGAGGTTGGAACTGATGCGGCTCGCGGTGTTGCTGTCGACGCCGGCCTGCCGCAGTGCGGCGGCGTTCGCGTCCACCGTCGTGCCGCCCGTCGTTGCCGTCGAAGTTGGTTTGACTTGAGCCATCGCAGACCTCCTCGAAATCTACCATCGCAGAGTGTCGAGAGCGTACCACGTCAGACCACCTCGCCATGCGGCTCGCGTCGACCAGCGAAGAAAAGATTCTTGTTATTCTGAAATCGTTCTTGTTTGGCGGTATGCTGTTCGGGCATGCGCAGAGCGAAAGCATCGCGCGGGCGGGTGGTGGTCGCGGTCTGTGCCGCGCTTGCCTATGCCGTGGCGTCGCTCGGGCTGCTTCCCAGTTCATCGTGGTTTTCGTGGGCTTCGTGGTTTGTCGCGGCGAATGTCGCACAGAGCCAGGGCGAGCGCTACCCCTGCGAGGATCACGCCTGCGGCTGCGCGTCGGCCCATGAATGTTGGACCAACTGCTGCTGCCACACCATGCACGAACGCCTCGTCTGGGCGCTGCAGAACAAGGTGACGCCGCCCAAGGACCTGGAGATCAGTGACGCTGACTGGGTGGCCGCTGCGGACGATGTCGATGCGAGCGTTGAGCATTGCTCCGCCTGCGTGCCGGGGATCAAGGCGAAACTCGCCGCGGGAGACGCCGCGAGCGAGGACGGCAACGACGATGCACGCGTGCGCGGCGCGCGTCCGGCGCGGGCGTGGAGTGCGCTGGGGTGCAAGGGGCTGACGCCGCTGGCCGCCGCAGGCGTGACGCTGGGGCTCCGCCAGAGCATGGCAGAACTGCTGCCGCCGACGCCGAGCGTGGTGACTGGCGGCATGCCGCGTGTTGATCGCGTGGCATCGCGGGTGCTGGATGTGACGCCGCCGCCGCCGCGGGTGTGAGTGGCTCGTCTTCGCACCCTCTCCCCGTGCTTCACGGGGAGAGGTGGCCGAGCACAACGTGCGAGGCCGGTGAGGGGCAGCGATTCGTTTCGCGAATGAAGCCCCTCACCCCCTCGCTGCGCTCGGGACCTCTCCCCACACTCGGAGTGCGGGGAGAGGGTGCGGCCAAAACCATGCGTGCCGCTGCCGTCCGTTCCCCGTCTGCACAATGCAGTTGGGTGGCGGGGCAAGCGCGCGATGCGCAGCCGTCTTGATCCATTCACACTCTCGGAGTGTTCATGCCGCTCTTCACGTCGCTTCGTGCGCGTGGCGCGTGTGCTCGCGCGTTCACGCTCATCGAACTTCTCGTCGTCATCGGCATCATCGCGGTGCTGATCGGCGTGCTGCTCCCCTCGCTGGCCAAGGCCCGTGAAACAGGCCGCGGCGTGCGCTGCCTCGCCAACCTGCGCTCCATCGGGCAGGCGGTGGTGATGTACTGCAACGAGAACAAGGAACGCTTCCCCGTCAGTTCGCACACCGCCGGGTCAACGACCAAGCCGCTCGCGTGGCTGCAGTCGCTTGAGCCCTACGGCGTGGTGGCGGGGGACCGCGTCTGTCCGAGCGATCCAGCTCGGCAAACGCGCTTCACGTCCTACGCGACCAATGAGCACTTTGAGCCGCTGACGCCCGGCATCGACATCAACGCCATCACCGGCAAGCCGATCCCCGGCGGACGGACGGTGGCGTTTGACAAAGTCGGCAAACTGCCGCGGGCCGATGCGGTGATCTACGCGTATGAGCCGCGTGGATCGGGGACGGTGGATCACCTGGTGACGCACGCGTTCAAGACGAGCAAGGACATCGACGCCGCACTGGATGTGCGCAGGCACAACGGCGCGGCGAACTACCTCTTCGCCGACGGACACGCCAAGGCGTGGGCGTGGTCAGATCTGGCGGCGCGGTTCACACCCGCGACCAGCCCGTTCGACCCGCTCACGGCACGGTGAGGAAGAAGAAGTTCCGAAGTTCCGCAGAGACGGAGTGCGAAGGCGAAGACGGGAAGTCACAAAGTCACGAAGTCAAGAGTCAGAACACCACTGCATCAACGAGCCCGAAGCGCAAGCGAGGGCTTCGAAAACCACCAGAAATGAGAGGTCTCATGAGAAACTGTCTTTTCACGCGAACCCATGCATCTCTTCTCGCCGCCACGCTCGGCGTCGCGAGTAGCACCGCACTCGCCCACAACCACATCACGGTCACCACCGCCAGCGGCAGCGCGGGCGACAAGATCATGATCGACGCGGGCTACTACCCCACCGAGACGATGTTCACCATCGAGGACGGTCGACTGATGATGGACGGCAGCCCCGCCATCTACGACGTCATCGACACCTTCGCGTCCGGTCCGTTCGCGGGCTGGTATGGCGGCGATGAGATTCTGCTCACCGCGGATTACTACTACTTCACCGGCCGTCTCGACGGCGGCGATTTCCGCTGGGAGATCGCGAACGTCACACCGATCGCGGGTCCGAACGCGACGCTGGTCTGGGGCATGTTCGACGAATCGTTCGAGTTCATGCCCATGTGCGCGTCGAATGTCAGCAACCGATTCGAGCGATCGTTCTCGACGCCCGGCGGCGACCACAACCACGATCAGGCGTACACCTTCAGCGATGCGGGCATCTACGACGTCACGTTCATCGCGTGGGATTCCAACGGCAAGTTCGCCGATTCGGACCCGATCACCATTCGCTTCCGCGTCGGCCCAGCGTGCGACGCCGACTTCAATGCCGACGGCTTCCTCGACTTCACTGACTTTGACGACTTCGTGAGCGCGTTCGAGGCGGGCAGCTCGCGCAGTGACTTCAACGCCGACGGCTTCCTCGACTTCACAGATTTCGATGCGTTCGTGCAGGCGTTCGAAGCGGGCTGCTGAGCGCGGCCCTCGTTCCCGCGATCCTGCGTTCATACCATCCCCCGCGTCACACAGAATGTGGCGCGGGGGTTTTGCATGCGTGCCACGATCGTGTGTCTCTGTGCGTCGGGCCTGCTTGTGTTTGCGGGTTGCGCTTCATCGGGCTCTTCGGGCGTCGCGCCCAGCGGAGCGCATCCCGGCGGCGCGGGCGTGTCGACGGCCGGACGCTACCTGCCGCGGGTCGAGAATCGGACCGGCCAGGTGGTGAGCCTGCGGCTGTATCGCGACGATGGCAGCGGACGCAAGTTGCTGCTCATGCGCGAGCCGCACATCAACCCCGGTGCCGCGCTCCCGCTCGGACAGTTCTCGCTCGATTCGGGCTGGACGCTCATCGCCGAGGCCGAGCCACAGGCGATGCCCGGCGGCGCGCCCGCGCGGCGTGCCCTCGGCCCCGGCGAGCGACTCATCACCATCGGACAAGATGCCAACGGCCTCACGCTTGATGTGAAGTGAAGTCAATTTCACTTGAAACTCGCGCAGCTTGGCGGCGGCCCGAGCCTCCGAGGCGGGCTGTTGCGCCCCAAGAAAGCAAGCGATTTTCGGCCCGGCTCGCCCTCGGAAGGCGAGATGCACGCCATCAAAGACGCGCGATTGTGTCAACTGAAACCTCTGACCAATGACCACGCCAGCAAACAGCGTGCGTCGCGCGTTTCGATTTCTCCCACGGCGAAGCCGTGGAGTTGAATTGCCGGGGGTCGCCGCGCCAGCGGCACCCCCGGAACGACGCGTCCATCAACATGATTGTTGAGGTTGGATCGTGCGCCGAACAATCCACGTTCGACGATTCCGTGCGAGAGGGTCGCGTTCGTGGGGTGCGGCTACGCCGCGACCCCACGCTATTCACCAGCACGGCTTCGCCGTGCGAAACCTCGAGAACACGCGGCCCGGCGTCGGCTGCGGCGAGGATCGCCATTCGAATCAATCATTCACGCGACGCGGTTGCGCGATTCTTCAGAGATCCCAACTGTGATTCGCATAACGCGCGTCGCCGGCGCATCTCAGCCTACTCAACGCGTTGCAGCGTCTCGCGTGCGGCATCGCGCACCAGAGTGTCCTCTGTTTCATTCACCGCGACTTGCCGCAGCGCGTCGAGTAGTTGCTGGCGCGACGTCGTGTGCGGCGGATTCGGCGTGGCACAAAGCACATCCGCCGCAAGCAGCACGGCATTTCGCTTCATCATCGCGAGCGTGGCCCGCTTCATCGCGCTGCCTTTGAAGATGCGACGGCGATCGTCCTCGCTCCAGCCCAGAACCTCCAACAGTGGCAGCGATGCGTGCCGCGGCGTGTACGCGGCGTGCCTTGTGCCGACATCCACGCCCGCGGGGCGGGGTGAGTTGTGCGGGCAGACTTCCTGGCAAATGTCGCAGCCATAGATCCAGCCGGAGAGTTTGCCAACGAGTGATGCGTCGATCGGGCCGCGGTGTTCGATGGTCAAATACGAGATGCAGCGCGACGCATCGACGCTGTGGGGCGTGATCGCGTCGGTGGGGCATGCGTCGATGCAGCGCGTGCATGTGCCGCAGTGGTCCGGCTCGGGCTCAGCCGTCGCGACCAGCGGCAGCGTGGTCATCACGCCGCCCAGGAGCAGGAACGAACCGACGCGCGGATGGATCAGCAGCGTGTGCTTTCCGATCCATCCCAGCCCGGCGCGCTGCGCCAGTTCGCGCTCCAGCACCGGCGCAGTGTCCACAAACGCGCGGCACTCGTGTCCCGGATGTGCGGCACGCAGTTCGTCCGCCAGCGTGTGCAGGCGGCGCTTCATGACCTCGTGATAGTCGTCGCCGCGGGCATAACGGGCGATCGTGCCGTGCGGCTGCGCATCGGCTTCGTCCTCTGCAGGCGTGTCAGCGTCTCGGTCCGCGCGGGTGTGATAGACATCGGCCACCATGACGCAGCGTGCCGCGCCTTCGAGCAGTCGCGAGGGCTCAAGACGCAGATCGGTGTTGCGCGCGAGGTAGTCCATGCTCGCGTGTTTGCCCGCCGCGAGCCACGAGAGAAGTTGGGCGTCCCACGCGCTGCGCTGAAGTGTCGCGACGCCCGCGAGCGCGAAGCCCAGTTCGTCACAGCGTGCCAGCACGCGCTGGGTCAGCGCGTCGGCGTGCTCGGCGTTGGCGTGCGTGCCTGTCACGCGTGCATTGTTGGCGTTCGCGGGCGGACAGAATGCACCCGGTGGTTGGTCCACCAAACAACAAAGCCCACACGTTCCTCATGCGGAGGTGTTCGTGTGGGCTCTGAGATTCAGGTGCGAATGGCCTGCGCGATGCGCAAGTGTCGGCTTATTCGTCCTTCACGCCGAGCTTCTCGTGCATGCTGTCGCGCATCTTGCCGATCTCTTCGACGAGCGACTTGGCCGAGTCGCCCTTGCCGTCGGCGATCGCCTCTTCGAGGTCAATGAGTTTCTTCAGGAGCGACACGAGACCCTTGCGATACTCGTCCTTGATCTTGGCCTTGTCGGGCTCGGTGACGGCGTTCTTGAGGATGCCCTCGGGCACGCCGCCCTTGGCGCTCACGCAGCCGCGCTGCAGGTCATTGACCAGGCGCAGGTTCTCGTCACGCTTGGTGGCGTCGCCGGCCTGCGCCTTGAGCGTGCGCAGCGAGCGACCCATGATCTTCATCGACGCCTCGACGCTCACCATCTGACCCGGGGCGCGGCCACCCGGCTGCGGACGCTCGCCGCGGCCTTCGCCTGCCGGACGCTCTCCACCCGGCCGCTCGCCACGCGGGCCGCGCGGCTGGGGCTGCTCGGCGGGGGCGGGCTGGCTGGGCGCCGGCGGGTCATCGACGCCCACCGCCAGGCCGACCATCGCGGTCAGACCGGCGGCCAGACCCAGTGCCATCCACGAACGCGGCGAACCCAGCGAAGCCTTCATCACAAGTCTCCTGCAGCGAGCGCCGCCGTTGGGGCCAAAAGGCGCTCAGGACACAATCACGTCAACCGCCGATGCCGCCCCGATGGCCGCACCGACAGCCCGGTCAGAATACCGGGTTCAACGTGACCGGGGCGTCCGGTATTGCAGTGGTGGGGTGTGCTTCTACCATCCGCCATGGGTTTCAAGGACCAGATGGCGTTGATGGCCGCTCCGATCTTCCTCCGCCTTGCGGTGGCGATCACGTTCCTGTGGGCGGGGAGCGGCAAGATGTTCCAGACGATCGACGTCAGCGGGGCGGACGCCGCGTACCTGGCCAACATGGGTGCGCTCGATCTGTCGCAACTGCAGGCCAAGCCCAGTGCGATGATGCCGCAGGGCGATGGTCGTGTCGTGTTGCCGGCGTTGGCCCAGACGACGCCCGCGACGCCGACCACGAGTGCGCGAGCCTTCGTCGCGTCCGACTTCCCGACGCCCATCAAGGCACGCGTGACGTATCAACTGAGTTTGCTGCTCCGCAATGCCGCCGATCCGGGGACCGATGACAAGGGCGTCGCCAAGATGAAGCTCTGGCCCCCCGCGCTGGCGCAGGGGCAATGGACCCGCTGGCTTGCCGTGACCGTGATGCTCACAGAACTCGTGGGCGGCGGGCTGGTGCTGGTCGGGCTCTTCACGCGTCTGTGGGGCTTCCTGCTCGCGGGCACCATGATGGGCGCGATGTGGCTGACACTCATCGGGCCGGCGATCCAATCGGGCAACACGCGACTGGGCTTCCTCCCGGCGGACATGGGACCGTTCGACATGGGATGGATGAAGTGGCTCTGGGTCTTCGGCCTGGTGATGTCGTGCCTCGCGCTCTGGTGCAGCGGCAGCGGCGCGTGGTCGCTCGACTCGGTGATGACGCCGTCCAAGCCCTCGGGCGGTGGCAGGCCCGCCGCAGGTCCGCCCAAGCCTGCGCAGTGACATCGCCGTGATGATGTCGACGAATGATCGCGCGGCGGGACGTGCGACCTGCATCAGACTGCGCATTCCTGCTATCGTCCCGCGATGCTTCTCGCGCTCGCCGAGCCCAATGCGACTGCCGTCCTGCTCGCCGTCTTCGGCGTGCTGATGGCCTTCAGCGTGCTCTTCACGCGCGCCCTCGATCGCGTCGGTGTGCCCGTCGTGCTGCTGTTCCTCATCCTCGGCATGCTCGGCGGCTCCGAGGGCCCCGGCGGCGTCGCCTTCGACAACTACGAAGTCGCCTTCCGCCTCGGCACCATCGCACTCATCCTCATCCTCTTTGACGGCGGGCTCAACACGTCCCTCGCCGCCGTCCGCAAGAGCGCCGGTCCTGCGGGCGTGCTCGCCACCGTCGGCGTGGCGGGCACGGCGATCGTCCTCGCCGCCATCGCACGCCTCTTCGGCCTGTCATGGGCCGAGGCGTTGCTCATCGGCGCGATCGTCTCCAGCACCGATGCCGCAGCGGTCTTCGCGGTCCTGCGCGGCGGGCGACTCCGCGTCAAAGACCCGGTGCGCAGCACGCTCGAAGTCGAATCGTGCGTCAACGACCCGATGGCCGTGCTGCTCACGGTCGTGCTCGTCGACACGCTCCAATCCGGCCAGGGCTTCTCGTGGTTCCTGCTGGTCGAAGTGCCGATCCAGCTCATCGTCGGCGGCGTGATCGGACTCATCGTCGGCTGGGGCACGCGCCGCCTGCTTGATCTCGCGCCGGTCTCGACCACGGGCCTCTATCCCGTCATCACGCTCGCGAGCGCGTTCATCGCGTTCGGCGCCGCCACGCTCGCCTACGGCTCGGGATTCCTCGCGGTCTTCGTCGCCGCGGTCGTGCTCGGCACGGGTCAGTTGCCCTATCGCGCGGGCCTGGCACGCGTCCACGACGCGCTGGGCTGGCTCAGCCAGGTCTCGATGTTCCTCATGCTGGGTTTGCTCGTATTTCCGAGCAAACTGCTTCCGGTCGCGGGCATCGGTCTGGGGCTTGGCCTCGCGCTCGCGTTCGTGGCGCGGCCGCTGGTCGTCGTGCTGTGCCTGTTGCCGTTCCGCTGGCCGTCGCGGCACATCTTCTACACCGCGTGGGTGGGCCTGCGCGGTGCGGTGCCGATCATCCTCGCGACCTTTCCGGTCATGGCGCAGTTGCCCGGCGCGGAGCGGGTGTTTCATATCGTCTTCTTCATCGTGGTTGTCAGTGCGCTCGTGCCCGGCGCGAGCATCGTCCCCCTGACGAGGCGGCTGAAGCTCGACGAGGCCGAACCGCCGGTGCCCGCCGCGGCATTGGAGATGCACTCGCTCCGCAAGATGAACGGCGCGATCAAGGTCTATCACATCGACGAGTCCGTCGCCGTCTGCGGCGCGACGCTTGCCGATGTCGGCTTCCCCGACGGCGCGTCCGCGATTCTCGTCGTGCGCGGCGGAGAACTCCACGCCGCCCGCGGGCGCACACGCCTCGAGAGCGGCGACCACGTCTACATCTTCTGCAAGCCCGCGGACGAGCCGCTCATCGGCCTGCTCTTTGGCCGCATGATGGAGACATGAGCCCGGCCGTCGTGTTCAGCGCTTGATGCGGCCGACCAGCGTCTGGGCCTTCATCTCAACGCCCTTGAGCACGCTGTCCAGAGCCTCGCGATTGGGGGCATACTCCATCGCCGTCTGACGCGACACCCACTCGCGCTTCACCAGTTCGGCCAGCGAATACGTGAAGGATCGCATGCCGTCTTCGGTGCTGGTGTTGATGATCGCGGGCAGGTCGGAGTCCTCGCCTTCGCGGATCTTCTCCTTGACGATGCCCGTGCCCAGCAGCACCTCGGTCGCTGGCACGATCTTGGTCTCAAAGCCCTCGACCGTCGGCAACAGACGCTGCGCGCAGATGGCTTTGAGCGTGCCGGCCAGCGCGCCGCGCAGGAACCCGTGCTCATGCTGCGGGAAGAACTCAAGAATGCGGCTGAAGCACTGCATCGTGTCGGAGGTGTGCAGCGAGCCGAAGACAAGGTGCCCGGTCTCCGCCGCCTGGATCGCCGCGAGCACGGTGTCGTGGTCGCGCAGTTCGCCGATGAAGATCACGTCCGGGTCCTGACGCACGATGTATCGCAGCGCCTGGCCATAATTCTCGACGTCGATGCCGATCTCGCGCTGCGAAACGATCGACTTCTTGGGCGCAAAGCGGAACTCGACAGGGTCTTCGACGGTGATGATGTTCTCGGCGCGCGTCGCGTTGATGTGTTCGATCATTGCCGCCAGCGTGCTCGACTTGCCCGAGCCTGTCACGCCGACGACCAGCACCAGCCCTTCGCCCGACTGCTCAACGATCTTGGAGTAGATCGGCGGCAGGTGCAGGTTCTCGTACGACGGAATCTCCGCGCGCACGCGCCGGATCGCGGCATTGGTGTGCCCGCCGGCGCGATAGAGGTTCACGCGGAAGCGATCGCCGTCGGGCAGCGAGGTGGCGAAGTCGAGGTTGCCGGTCGTCTCAAAACGCTGCCGCAGTGCTTCGGGCACGATTGGATCCATCAGATGGTCGGCCTCGTCCTCGGTGAGCGGGTCGCTCTGCACGGGCTTGAGGATCGAGCCGATGCGATAGGTGGGGGGGATGCCGACCTTGATGTGCAGGTCCGAGGCTTCGAGTTTCTTCATCGAGGCCAGAAGCCGCTGGATCGAAACGCCGGTCAGCATGCGCAGCACTCCGTCACGTCGGCGTGCCGCTGCGTCCACCAAAGGGCCGACGGCGCGCCGCTCCAGACAGTCTAGCCACTTCGCCCGACTTTGCGACACGCGTGTCCGAAATGTTTGCGATTCATGCTCGCGCCCTGCTCAGGTAGTGCTCAGGTCGTGCTCACGTACCGCGACGCCGGACTACACCTTCACGCGGCTCTCGTCCGCATCTGTTCGCGCCCGCGGCCCCATCCGCAGGAAGTTGGCCAGCAAGCGCGGCCCTTCCAGCGTCAGGAAACTCTCGGGGTGAAACTGCACACCCTCCACGGGCTGCTTCGACGCGTCGCCAAAGATGCGGCGCATGCCCATGATCACCTTGCGCGTGCCGCCGTGCCCGTCGTCTTCCTCGGCCCATGCCGTGACGAGCCAGCCGTCCTCGCCCGGCTTCGGAGGCGCGGGGACGCTGCTGGGGCGCACCACCAGCGAGTGATAGCGCGTCGCGATGAACGGGTTGGACATGCCCGCAAAGAGCCCGCGCCCGTCGTGATGGATCGGGCTTGTTTTGCCGTGCATCTGGATGACGTGGCGTTCGACGATCATGCCGTTGAACGCGGCCATGCACTGATGCCCGAGGCACACACCCAGGATCGGGATCCGCCCCGCATACGCGTTGATGATCCCGCCGCTGACGCCCGCCTCGTTGGGCGTGCACGGCCCCGGCGAAATCACGATGTGTGACGGCCCGCGTCCGGCATCGAGTGCCGCCACTTCGTCGGGCCGGATCTTGTCGTTGCGCACGACAAGCAGATCACGCCCCGGCTGCAGCGACGGGTCGATCTCGCCCAGACGCTGCACCAGGTTCCAAGTGAACGAGTCGTAGTTGTCGACGAGCAGAATCACGCGAGGGGAGCGTAGGCGAGGAGATGAAAAAGGCCCGCGGGCTTTCGCTCGCGGGCCTTGCGTTCATGCCGACGTGAGTCGTTGCATGGGAGACGTCAGGAGATCTGAATCAGCGGCGACGACGACCCGCGACCAGGCCGCCCAGGCCGAGCAGCGCGAGGCTGGAGGGCGCGGGGACGACGAGGAACGTGGTCTCGACCGTGACCGTGTCGCCGTTGGCGATGAACAGGTTCTGCCACTGCAGAGCGCCCATCGGGTTCTGGCTGTTGACGTTGCCGCTGGCGGCGTTGTTGAGGGCGTAGTTGTTGGTGTTGATGATGCTGTTGAGCACGCCGTTGCTGTTGCTGCTGGGGTCCATCTGCCAACGGTTGCTGGCGACGGCGCCGGTGCTGCTGAGCGAAGCGGTGACCAGCGAGCCGACGCTGCTGGGCGTCTGGGTGCCCTGGATCTTGGTCGCGCTGCCGCTCACCGCGTTGGCGGCGGGGATGAACGCGTGGAACTTGGCCCAGTTGAAGAGCTGGAAGGTGATGTCTGCGCCGCTGACGTTCGTCAGCGAGAGCGTCTGCACCAGCTTGCCCTGACCCGCGGCGGGCTGCGTCACGGCCATGCTCAGCTTGGCGTTGATCGAGCCGTCGAGGCTGAAGTCCCACGACGCCGTGTTCGCCGTCACCGTCTTGTTCGTCGCGTTGTTGAAGTTCCGAGCGCGGCCGAACGACGAGATGCGATAGAACCACATGTTGCCGCCCATGGCGTTCGAGCCATTGGGGCCAAGGTCGCTGATCTTGAAGTTCTGCGGCACGCTCGTGGGCAGGAACGTCGCGGCGGTCGCCGTCGGCGTCGTCTGCCAGTCGGCCTGCGTGAACGTCACGGTGCCGGCAGTCAGCGTCACGCCGCTGCCCGACTGGGCGAACGCGGCCGTGGCGAACATCGTGCCCGCGAGGGCGGCAATCATCGTCGTTTTCATCTTGTCTCTCCTGAGGTCTCTCGATCCAACAGCGACACACCCGGCGGAATGGGTGCGTTCGACGCGGAGAATATACCGAAAGCAGAATGAATACTAGAACAATTTGGCACATTTCTTGCGCTGTTCGTACTTCCCGAACGCGCAAGCAACAACCCTGACCCTCGCCCGACCCCTCTGCCGCCCCGCCACGCCACACTCCCCGCAAGACTTCGACAAGATCCGACGCTTCCCGCCCCGCGTACAGACCCACGGGTCGCGGCACGCATTGTGCCGATAACTCATCTATGCCCGCCACGCCGCACACCGAACTCTCCGCCGAACTCCTCGAGCACATGAAGGCCATCCAGGCCAAGGCTCGCGAGTACGGCCTCGACTTCTTCGAAGTCATCTTCGAGGTGCTGCCCTTCGACACCATGAACCAGATCGCGGCCTACGGCGGGTTCCCCACCCGCTACCCGCACTGGCGCTGGGGCATGGAGTACGAGAAGCTCTCCAAGCGCGACGCCTACGGCCTGGGTCGCATCTATGAGATGGTCATCAACACCGACCCCTGCTACGCGTACCTGCAGGAGTCCAACGCCGTCACCGATCAGAAACTGGTGATGGCCCATGTCTACGGCCACGCCGACTTCTTCAAGCACAACTTCTGGTTCAGCAAGACCGATCGCAAGATGATGGACCAGATGGCCAACCACGCCACCCGCGTGCGCCGCCACATCGAGCGGCACGGCCACGAAACCGTCGAACGCTTCCTCGACGCGTGCCTGTGCATCGAGCACCTCATCGATCCGCACTCCATGTTCCTCGTGCGCGAGGAGCAGCAGCGGTGGGGCGACCCGGGCAGCCATCCGGTCGAGGACGAGGATCCCGATGTGGCCGCGGGCCGCCGCCGCGCGTTCGTGCCCAGCAAACTCCCCGCCAAGGAGTACATGGATCCGTTCATCAACCCGGCGAAGGAGATGGCGCGGCAGCGTGAGGCGTTCGACGCGGCTCGGGCGCAGTCGCGGGCCAAGATCCCCAGCCGCGCGACCCGCGATGTGCTGCTCTTCCTGCTGCGTCACGCGCCGCTCGAAGAGTGGCAGCAGGACATCCTGCAGATCATCCGTGATGAGAGTTACTACTTCGCGCCGCAGGCGATGACCAAGATCATGAACGAGGGCTGGGCCACCTATTGGCACAGCAAGCTCATGACCCGCCACTTTCTCGAAGCCAAGGAGATCGTGCATTACGCCGACCAGCACAGCGGCGTCGTTCACATGCCCCCCGGCGGCTTCAACCCCTACAAGATCGGCGTCGAACTCTTCAAGGACATCGAACGCCGCTGGAACACCGGCCAGCACGGCGCGGCATGGGAAGCCCTCGACGACATCGGCGCCAAGGAAGCCTTCGACGACAAGAGCATGAAGGGCCGCGACAAGATCTTCGAAGTGCGCCGCATCTACAACGACGTCAACTTCATCGACGAGTTCCTCACGCCCGAGTTCGTCGAGCGGCACAAGATGTACCAGCACAAGCGCGACCCGCAGACCGGCGAGTACAAGATCGTCTCGCGCGACTTTGGCCGTGTGAAGCAGACACTGCTGCACCACATCACCAACATGGGCCAGCCGTTCATCTACGTCGCCGACGCCAACTACCTCAATCGCGGCGAACTCTTCCTCGCCCACCAGTTCTCTGGCCTCGAAGTCGAAGCGGCCAAGGCCGTGGAGGTGCTGAACGCACTGCGCATCATCTGGGGCCGCCCGGTGCACCTGCAATCGCGCGTGAACGACGAGATGGTGCTGATGACGATCGACGGCATCGGCGACAAGCCCCGTCGCGAACGCATCACCGCCGAGACCCCGCCGCCGGCACACATCGTGGAGTGACTCTGATCGGCATGGCTGGCATCGCTTGATACACTCTTCGCGATTCGTCGTGGGGAGATATCGTGTCTGAGGATGTCACCGCATCAACAGTGGATGGGAGCGCGTCGGTGCGGGAGCCTCAGGGACCGCTCTTCGGCGGCGATGTCACATCTGCTCAACAGGTCGTCGGCACGCGTTATGAAGTCTTGCGGCTCGCGGGGGCCGGTGGCATGGGCAGCGTCTTCGCGGCCCGCGACACGCTTTTGCATCGCACTGTTGCGATCAAGATCTCGCGCTCGGCTCGGGTCAATCAAACCGACGCGGCCTCTCGCGAACGACTCGTCGCCGAGGCTCGCGCGATGGCGGGCCTGCGTCACCCCAACCTCTGCCGCGTTCTTGAGGTCGCAGTGGACGCGCCGTTACCGTACATGGTGATGGAATGGACCGACGGCATCCACCTCACCGATGCCGCCCGCTCTCTCCGAATCGAGGATCGCCTGCGCCTCTTCGAACGCGTCTGCGTCGCTGTGTCAGCGGCTCACCGCGCGGGTATCGCGCACAGGGATCTCAAGCCGCAGAACATTCTCGTCGACTCGCGCGGCGAGCCCGTCGTTGTGGACTTCGGCCTCGCTCGAAGCTCGTCGGGTCAACCGGCGGGCCTCACTAGCGCGGGCACACCGGGCTATGCGCCGCCAGAACAGATGCTGGGCCAGGCTGAGGATTGGTTCCGCGCGGATGTTTTCTCGCTCGGCGTGATCCTGTTTGAACTGTTGACCGGCAGACGCCCGTTCGAAGGCAAGACGACCGCTGAAACAGCACGCATGATGCGTGAAGATGCGGTGCCGCTTCCGGAAGACATCACGCCCGAAACGCCCGAGGCGGTCCAGCGCGTCTGTCTCAAGGCGCTCGAGCGTGCGCCCGCAGACCGCTACGCCGACGCCAGCGAAATGGCTCAGGAGGTCGCTCGCTACTTCCGAGGCGAGACCGTCGCAGCGCGCCCCACGCAGCTTGCCGGACGATTCCAAGAGCATCTTGAAGAACAGATGCTCGCCGCCCGTGTCTGGCGAAAGCACGGCCTGATCACCGATCGCGAGTGTGATCGGCTGGTCAACATCCTTACCGATCTTCAGCGCCCCGAATCGCCATGGGTTGTCGACAGCCGCCGCCTCACGTTCTCCCAAGTCAATCTGTATCTGGGAGGCTGGATCATCCTCATTGGTGTGCTCGTCGGCATGAGTCTCGTGTGGAACGAACTCAATCGCGCGTGGCTCATCGGCGGCGCGATGCTCGGTGCGTCCATGCTTATCGGGCTCGGGTTCCTTCTCCGCCGCTTTGGACGCGAGCTCGCGAGCGTCGTGCACTTCATGGCTGGCGTCACGGTCGCCCCGGCGTCGCTCTGGTTGCTGTTTCGTGATACGGGTTGGCTTGCCGATGCGCCGGGTGCCGCGTCGCCGCGGTTCTTCGGCTGGGTTGTGGGTTTCGACGAGACGCCCGCCGGCCTTGGTGGCATGCAGTTGGCATGCGTCGGCATCCTGTGGTGCGTTCTGTGCGTGCTGATGCGCTGGTACACCCGTGCCGCAGCGTTTTCGTGGCTCGGTTCGATCGCCGGGCTGCTGACGTGGTTCGTTCTTTGGACCGCCACCAACTACTCCGTGAAGAGCGACGGTCGCGAACTCGCGTTCGCTCGCCTCGGTGTCTGGATGGCACTCGGCGGATGTGTCGCACTGCTTCCAATTGCGATCCGCGGCTGGGCTGAGGAACGCGGCGCGGGTCGCGTCGGTCCTCGTCGGCGCCGTCCGCGTGACTCTGGTCCCCTGCTGGCCGCGACGCTGCTCTCGATGGTCGTCGGTCTCTCCGCCATCGCCTGGTTCGAACCCAAGTGGCTCGGTATCCCCGCGCTCTTTGCTGACAGTTCGCAAACGCTCAAGACTTCGCTGGCGTTCATGACGAGCGGCATTCTCCAGCAGGGCGTTTCGATGCTGCTAACGGCCCGGCCTTGGAGAGCCGGCAGTCGTGGTGCGACGTTCCTTCGCTGGCTCGTCCCCAACCACATCTGCGGCGCGATGGTGTATCTCCACATCGATCGCACCGGCGAAAACAACTCCGCCGCGCTGGTGTGGCTCGTGTTCTTGTCCGTGGCGGCGGTTTCGTTCATCGCGCTCAGCGTGGTGCGACAGTGGAAGCCGTTTCTTTTCTCTGGCCTTGCGTATCTCACCCTCGCGTACATTCGCGCGTTCACGCTCGTCGACATCTGCTACCCGCGAGCCGAAGTCACGCCGCCCGAACGCCAAGCCTGGCACGCGATTCTCGTTGCCGGCGCGCTTGCGATCGGTCTGCTCGTGATGCTTATGGCGTGGGCTTTTCCCGATGTGCGTCGTCGAATTGCTCAGACCACAATCGTCCGACGCACCACCCAACGTCTCGTGTCTGTTGCACGATGAACTCGGTTCCCGCCCCGGCTGAATGCGCGTTGGCCTCGCGCTCCGACTTGGGCAATGATCGCACGCAACAGTTCGTCTGTACTAAACCCGTCCTACGCGTCCCACAAACGAAAAACCCCGGAGCATCTGCTCCGGGGTTGGTCATGATCTCAGAATGTTCCCCGCCCAGAAGAGCGAGGCCGCGGCTTACTTCTTGCCGCCCTGCTGCGCCTCGACCACTTCCTTCATCAGGCTGGCGGGCATCGGGCGGTACTCGAGGAACTCCATGGTGCTGCTCGCACGACCCTGCGACATGCCGCGCAGGCTGGTGGTGTAGCCGAACATTTCGCTCAGCGGCACTTCGCAGGTGACGAGCTTCACGACGCCGCGATCTTCGGTGTCGATGATCATGCCGCGGCGCGACGAGATGTCGCCGGTGACGTTGCCCAGGTAGTCATTGGGCACGGTCACAACGACCTTCATGATCGGCTCGAGGAGGACGGGGCCGGCCTTCTCGGTGGCTTCCATGACGGCCAGGCGACCGGCCTGCTCGAAGGCGACCTGCGACGAGTCGACCGCGTGGTACGAGCCGTCGACGATCGTCGCCTTGACGTTGATCATCGGGAAGCCGAACTTCACGCCCGTGATACAGGTCTGGCGAATGCCGTACTCGACCGACGGGATGAACTCCTTGGGAATCGAGCCGCCGACGGTCTTGTTCTCGACCGCGATCTGGTCCGTGAAGTCCAGCTCGTCCGCCGCCGCCTGCTCGGCCGGGTAGGGCTCGAAGTTGATGGTGCAGTCACCGAACTGGCCGCGGCCACCGGTCTGCTTGACGAACTTGCCGCGCACGTACTCGACCTTGCGGGTGATCGCCTCGCGATACGACACCTTGGGCTTGCCGGTGCGGACGTTGATCTTCATGTCGCGGATGAGCTTGTTGCGGATGATCTCCAGGTGGAGCTCGCCCATGCCGCTGATGATCGTCTCGCCGGTTTCCTCGTCATACTTGGAGCGGAACGAGGGGTCTTCGCGACGGATGACGCCCAACGCTTCGGACAGCTTGCGCTTGTCCTCGGTGGTCGCCGGCTCGATCGCCATGCTGATCACCGGCTCGGGGAACGACATGCGCTCCAGGATGATCTGGTTGTCCTTGTCGCACAGCGTGTCACCGGTGTACGAATCCTTGATGCCGACGACGGCGACGATGTTGCCCGCCGTCACCTGCTCGAGCGGGATGCGGTTCTGGGCGTGCATCTCGAAGATGCGCGAGGCGTTCTCAGTCTTGCCGTTGCCGGGGTTGATCAGGCGCGTGCCCTTGGTGAGCGTGCCCGAATAGACGCGCATGTAGGTGAGGTCGCCGTGCTGGTCGGACACGACCTTGAACACCAGCGCCGCGAAGGGCGCGGTGTCGTCGTGGGGGCGCGTCATCTTGACGTCCTTGTCGCGCGGGTCGGTGCCTTCGACGTCGGGCTTCTCGCTGGGCGAGGGGAGCAGTTCGACGACGTAGTCCAAGAGCTTCTGCACGCCGACGTTCTTGAGGGCCGCGCCGCACAGCACCGGATAGCAGCGACGCTCAACGGTGCCCTTGCGGAGAGCCGCGATCAGCTCCTCACGCGTGAGCTTCTGGTCGGAGAGGTACTTCTCCATGAGGGTGTCGTCGAGCTCTGCGATCTTCTCGACCATCTCGTGGCGCCACTTGGCCACTTCGTCCTTCATGTCGGCGGGGACTTCCTTCTCCTCGACGATGTCGCCCTTGTCGCCCTTGAAGTAGAAGGCGCGCTCGGTCGTCAGGTCGATGATGCCCTGCAGCTCGTGGCCGTTGCCGATCGGGATCTGGATCGGCACCGCGTTCGCGCCCAGGCGCGTCTTGATCGTGCCGTAGGAGAAGTCGAACGACGCGCCGATCTTGTCCATCTTGTTGATGAAGCACAGGCGCGGCACCTTGTAACGGTCGGCCTGACGCCACACCGTCTCGGACTGCGCCTCGACGCCTTCCTTGCCGTCGAACACGGCGACCGCGCCGTCAAGCACGCGCAGCGAACGCTCGACTTCGATCGTGAAGTCCACGTGGCCGGGAGTGTCGATCAGGTTCAGCTTGTACTCGCGACCGCCGAAGGTCCACGGGCAGGTCGTCGCGGCGGACTGGATCGTGATGCCGCGCTCCTGCTCTTCCTGCAGGAAGTCCATCGTCGCGGTGCCTTCGTGCACTTCGCCGATCTTGTAGTTCTTACCGGTGTAGAACAGGATGCGCTCGGAGACGGTGGTTTTGCCGGCGTCGATGTGGGCGCAGATACCGAAGTTGCGGATGTGGGACAGATCGGTGGGCATGACTGATTCAACCTCTGAAGGCGACGCCGATGGTCCTGTACCAGTCGGTTGAGTCGCGGTGCGTGCGTGCGATGCGAAACGTGTCTTGACACTTCGCCCGTCGGCGTCAGGGCGCGCCTTGGGCGATGAACATCGATTGAGAATGCAAAGCGAGAAGGTCGGCGGGGGTCGCCGCGGTTGCTGGGCCGCGACCAAAGCTCCCCGAGACACGCCGATCAAAGCGGCGCGTCATGGCGACGAGCGTCAGCGGCGTGCGTTGTCGTCTTCCTCGTCCATCGCTGGCCTCTTGCGCGACACGCCGTCAACCGTCCCAATGTCCCACGCCGTCCGCTGGACCTTGCGATCCACGCGACGGACGCGATTGGCGAACCGATCCCGAATGCGTGCGGGGGAATGATATCGAGGCCATTGCGTGAATCAATCAGGCCCTTGCCCGCGGGGCGGGGCTTTTCTGCTCCGGCCGCCGCCGCGCCGGGCGTTTTTCGCGTGCTTTCACGGCGTCTTGACGTTCGCCAGCGCCTCAATCCGCCGCCGCTGCTCGGTTGTCAGGCGAATGAGCGGGTCAAGGTGCAGCAGGTCATCGACACGCAGAGCCTCGCGGGCGAGGTCCGCGACCCACTTCGCGTCTTCCGCTCCAAGCGATTCTGCGGAGCGACCTTTCGCGATTCGCTCCGTCGTCTCCACCAATCCGACACGTGCGGCAAGCGAGTAGGGCGCGAGCTCGATGCAGTGCTTGTAGGCATCGAGGAGATCCACCAGATTGCGATCATCACGCAACACCTGACTCGTCGCCGCCTCCGCGCTCGCTCGCCACTGCCACGCGTTGATGCTGCGCGGCCTGAGCGTCGTCGCGATGCTCGCCCGCTTCCGCGCATCCCCGATCATTGCTTTTGCCTGCTCAGTCTGCCCCGCGCGTGTCAGCGTTTCCGCGAGTCGCGACTGCAGCTGTCCCAGCGACGAGACCGTGCCGACGTGCGCCGGCTCACGATCGGCCGCGTCCTTCAATCGTGCCGCCGCCGCCGTGCCCGCGGCATTGTCGAGTTCGAGCAACCCGGCCTCGATCGCCTCCGGCCGTGCCACCACCGCCCGTCCGAGCGCCCGCTCAAGCCCGCGTTTGAGCGCGTCGATGCCTTCCTGCGTCGGCGACTGCCGCACCTCGCTCAACTTCATCCGCAGCGAGCCCGCGCGCTGCGCCAACTCGGCCGACTCGCGCAGCGCGTTCTCCCACGGCACGACGCGAACCAGGCCCGCAATCGGCTGCAGAAGTGCGAGCAGTATCACGCAGCCAGCAACCAGCGCGAACGCGCCACGCTTCGATCGAGCAGGCTCGGCCTGCGTCACCGCCTCGTCCGTCAACCCCGCGCCCGCGGCCGCACCGATGAACGCAAACACCAGTGCCGCCGACATCGGATTGACGCTCGTCACATCCATCTGCATGTGCGCCAGCAGCGCAAGCCCACCCGCACACGCCGCTGCGGCGGGCGTGCGACCGCCGCGGGCAAACCACGGCGCCAGCACGCCGCCCAGCCATGTCCACGCGATCAACCCGCCAAACCGCACCGCGGCACTCTCGGGCGACACAATCAACCGCTCGCACCACGCGCCAAACAGCGTCGCGAATGCCGCGGCGAGAAACACGGACTTCATGAGCGAAGCGGAAACAGAATCTGCGATGCCTTCAAAGCCCCGCCCCGGAGGGGAGGGGTTGGGGAGGGGTGCGAGCGACGCACATGAAGCACCGCGCCCCGCGCCGATCACGCCGCGCCCGATCACCATCGCCGCGGCGATCAGCAGCACGCACCACGCGATGCCGCCGATGCCGAGCGTCGCGCACCAATCAAACAGCACGCTGTGCGGACTCGCAACATCTTCGGGCGAGATCGGCGGCTTGAGGCGCATGTACGCCTCTTGAAATCCCGCAGGCCCCGTGCCGCGCATGGGATGCTCAAGAAATGCCCGCGTCGCGCCTTGCATGTAGAACCAGCGAAAGAGCAGGCTGAGTTCGCCGATGCGTTCGCCGATGAGGCCGCGTGCGATGACGCCGCCGATGACGCTCGTGATCGCAAAGACGCCCAGCGACGGGCCGAGCCAGCGAGGCAGCACACGCATGCCGCGCCCCGCCCACTCGGCGATCACGACAAACACGCCGCCGAGCAGTGCGACCGCGAATCCGCCCTTGCTGCCGCACTGCACGAGGCCGATGCCGCACGCGATCAGCAAGACGAGCCCGGCCCAGCGTGCTTTCGCACGTTCGCGCCACGCGAGCACAAGCGTTGCGAGTCCGAGCGTGACGCCGCCGGCCATAAACGTCGCGAACACATTCGCCAGCCCGAACCACCCGCTCGCTTCCGTCTGCATCACGCGTCGTTCAAACCCGCGTGCCAGCGGCGAATCCGGGCTCCACCCGCGCGACGCGAAGAACGCTTCGCGACTCTGCTTGAACATCTGCATCGTCGCCGGTTGTTCCACCAGCGTTTGCAGCAGGCCTTTGCCGACCAGCACGACCAGGAACGCGCTCAGCGTGCCCAGCGCGACGCCGCGGCATTTCGCCTCGCGACACGCGTGCATCAGTCCGAGCATGCCGCCGACACTCGCCACCCACGACGAACCGAGCACCAGATCGTCAATCGAGCCGCTTGCGCCGCCCGCATCTCTCAACAGCAATCGCCCCGCGACGCTCGCGAGCCCCAGCAGCAACGCGATCGGTGCGAGCAGCCACAGCCGCGAGCGAGGCCCGCCGCCGTTCGTGCCTGTCATGCACAGCATCGCACCGAGCAGCGAAACTGCATCAAGCCCGAGCGACAACATCGGCGTCCAGTTCGACTCGGGCGCGACAAAGTCCATCGGGCTGCTTTCCCAGCCGGGCAGCATCGTGAACCCCGCGCTCGCGCGGCAACACGCCGCGACCACGACAAGCATCGCGCCCAAGAGCGCGGCATTTCCGGAAGCCGAGCGCCGTGCGGTTGTGCCGGAGTCGTCAGGCATGGCAAAGAATAGAGAGTGCAAGCGGAGGAGATCGAGCGGCACCGAGCCTGTCCGTGCTGCACGGCGAAGCCGTGCGGGTCAATAGCGTCGGGTCGTCGCGCACGCGACACCCGACGTACTCGCGACCGATTCGCCCACGCACCGCGCAGCGGTGCTGCACGGCCGCACCACTTCGTGGTGCCTTTGCGGGACAACCGCGTTCCGGGCGTGCGGCTGCGCCGCGACGCCCGGCTATTCACCATCACGGCTGCGCCGTGGAAGACACCGATTGCAAGCAGATGGGCCGCGTCCCTCTCTGCTCCTCCGCACTCTCCTTCACGCCTCTGTTCCCGCTGCGTTCTTCCTCATTCCGCCTCGATCACTGGCAAACTCAATCGCCCCCAGCACGCCCAGCAGCACGAGCGTCTGTCCGCCGATCAACGCCGCACACCACGGCGGGACATGCGCCAGCACCACGCCCGCCAGCCCCGTCACCAGCGTGAACCCCCACAGCGCCAGCACCGCACCGCGCTTGCTCAGCCCGCGCCGCACCAGCCGATGCGACACATGCTGCAAGTCGCCGACCATCAGCGGCTTGCCCTGGCTCCAGCGCAGCAGCATCACGCTCGCCGTGTCATACAGCGGCACGGCCAGCACGAGAATCGGCATGAACACGCCGTACCACGCGCCCGACGTCGGATGCGCCGTCGCGACATCACTCTGCACATACGTCGTGCGCACCGTCAGAAACGCGAGCCAAAACCCCACGACCAGCGAGCCGCCATCACCCATGAACACGCTCGCCGGCGGTACGTTAAACACGAGGAATCCGAGCAGCGCGCCGACCAACAGCGCCAGACACGCCGCGACAAACCATTGCCCTTGCAGCAGCGCCGCCGCCATGAAGCAGATCGCCGCGATGCACGCGACGCCTCCGCTCAGCCCGTCCATGTTGTCGATCAGGTTCAGCGCGTTGATCACGCCCACGATCCACACGACGGTGACGAGCACGCTCAGCCAGTATCCGCCGGGGTACTTGTCGAGCAGCGTGAGCAGGCGCGTGTCGAATGACATCGCGATCGCGGTGGCGACCGCGCACATCGTCGCGAGTTTCGATCCCGGTCGCAGCGGCTTCCGATCATCCACCACACCGACAACGTGCAGCACCGTCATGCCCACCAGCACCACCAGCGCCAGCGGCGTCATCTGCCGCAGGCCCTCGGCATAGGGCGCGAGCGACGGCACGAGCTCACCAGTCGCTGCGCACCAAGCCCCCACGTCGCCGCGATCACCAGCACCATCGGAATCGCGAGTGCGGCATAGATGCCGATGCCGCCGGTGTTCGGCACTCTGCGCGGCGCTTCTTTGATCTGCCCCGCCGCGCCCGGGCCGTCCAGAGCGCCCAGCCGCCGCCCCATCTGGCGCGCGAGATACGTCGCGGGCAGCGCGATCGCCAGCCCCAGCGGAATCAGCAGCAGACAGAGCCCAATCATCCGCGCGAGTGTACGGCACGCTCGCGCATCGCGCCAATCGCGCCCGGCAGCAGCAACACCGCCATCATCACCTGCGCCGCCGCGAACATCCACAGCAGCCGCCCCGGCCAAGGCCCCAGCGCATCGATGATCGTCGGCACGTCCGGCTTGCTCGGGCCGATGAACCCGTAGTTGAGCCCGCTCGCGATATCAAACGGCAGGATCACGCCCGCATACGCGAGCAGAAAGGTCGTCGCGAGTCCATAGCCGCGCAGCCCGTGACGGACACCCTGCACCAGCATCGGGTACAGCCCACAGCCGAGGATCTGCGCGTGGACGATCCAGAAGATCCAGAACCGCACCGCCGTCGGCCCGACGGGAACAGTGGGGGAGACGAACGCCTGCGTCGTCAGGCCGATCCCGAGGAAGTACGCCGTCGCAACCGACCAGCGCGAGCCGCGCAGCAGCGCGATCGCGCCGACCCACGGCATCAGGTCACAGATCTGCAGCGGGAACGAGATCGCCGGTTGATATCGCGCCGGCATCAAGAACCACGCGATCGAAAAGACCTGCGTCGCGACAATGCTCCAGCCCATGGACAGTCGCAGAGTCCGCTCGCGCGCCGTGCCGCGCCAACGCCGCCCCAGCACGATGAACACCACGACGCTGGCGAGGAAGACGCCCGCCGTAATCGCGTGCAGCAGCGTGAATGGAGCGAATGAATCCAGGTTCATTGTTCACGACCTAGGCGTCACGCTCCCGCCTTCGCCGATTCATGCCGCAACTGCCCGCACGCCGCCGCGATATCGCGTCCGCGGCTCGCGCGGATGTGGACATTCACGCCCTTGTCCTTCAGCACCTTCTGGAACGCCAGCACATCCGCATCCAGCGGCCGCTTGAACGGCAGATCCTTCACTTCGTTGTACCGGATGAGATTGATGTTGGCCCGCAGCGTCTTCGCCAGCCGCGCGAGTTCCTGCGCATGCTCAGGCTTGTCGTTGATCGCGTACAAGAGCGTGTACTCCAGCGTGATCTCGCGCCCGGTCTTGTCGAACCATTCCTGACATGCCGCCAGGAGATCCTTGATCGTCGTGTACTCCGCCCACGGAATCAGCGAGCGCCGGATGTCATCCGTCGGCGCGTGCAGCGACAGCGCGAGCGTCACGGGCAACTCAAACTGTTCCGCAAGTTTGCGAATCGCCTGCGGCAGGCCCACCGTCGAGATCGTGATCTTCCGCGCACTGACCCCCGTTGCCCACAGACTCGCCAAGATGCGAATCGCGCGCGTCACGTTCTGGAAGTTGCTGAGCGGCTCGCCCATGCCCATGAACACGACGTTGCTGATGCGCTCCACACTCGGCAGCCGACCCAGCCGCCACACCTGTTCGACGATGCGCCCCGCCGACAGATTGCCGTCCAGCCCGCCCAGGCCCGACGCGCAGAAGCGACAGCCGACCGGACAGCCGACCTGCGAACTGATGCACGCGGTCTTGCGATCGTCCGTCGGAATCATCACGCATTCGGTCTGGCGTGCCGTATCGCCCTTGGCGTTCGCGCTGCCTGTCGCCTTCGCCTGCGGCAGCGCAATCGCCCCCCCGCCCAGAGGGACAGGGCCGGGGGGCGCTTCATTCGTCACACCTGCCCCCGACTTCGCGACTTCCTGACTCCCTGACTTCTCCTCATCCTCCCACTCAATCAACAACTTCTGCACGCCGTCGCTGGCCTTCTGGTGCGCCAGCGTGCGTCCCGACAGAAACGTCATGTCGCGTGCGAGCGTCTCGCGATCGAGCTTGGAGAGATTGCTCATCTTCTCCGGCTCGCACACGCCCTTTTCATAGACCCACTCGAGGATCTGCTTGGCGCGGAACGCGGGCATGCGATGCGATTCGCACCACGCCGCGAGGGTCTCGGGGGTGTGCTCGAAGATGTGGTTGATCGGGTGATTCACGCGGCGATCGTATCGCCTCACTCCAGCAGCCAGCGCACGATCGACAGATACACCGGAATCCCGATCGTCACGTTCAGCGGGAAGGTGATCGCCAGCGCCATCGGCACATAAAGCCCCGCGTTCGCCTCGGGAATGACCAGTCGCAGAGCCGCCGGCACTGCGATGTACGACGCCGACCCCGCGAGCATCATGAACAGCAGCGTGTCGCCCTCATTGAGCTTGAGCACGCGTGCCAGCAGCAGCCCGACACCGGCTTGTACGACGGGCGCGACGATCGCAAACGTGATGCAGAACGGTCCGGCCTTCCCCAGGTCGCGCAGGCGTCGTGCCGCGAGCAGGCCCAGATCAAGCAGGAAGAAGCACAAGATGCCCGCGAAGATCTTGTCACTGAACGGCTCGAGCAGCAGACGACCTTTGGCGCCCGTGATCAGCCCGACCGCCATCGAGCCCAGCAGCAGGAACACCGGGCCGTTCAGGAATGCTTCGTGGAGCAGTTTGCCCCATTCGATCTTCGCCGCGGTTTGTCCCGTGCTGCCCTGCTCGGCGTACTTCGCACCTTCCTGCCGCACCAGCAGCACGGCCACCACGATCGCGGGCGATTCCATTAACGCCATCGCCGCGACCAGTGAGCCCGAGTGTGGAATATGGGCCGAATCAAGCACCGCCTGGGCCGTGATGAACGTCACCGCCGAGATCGAGCCATACGCCGCGGCGATCGCGCCCGCGTCCACCGCCCGCAGCTTCAGCCTCAGAATGCTGTACGTCACTAGCGGCATGAGCGAGGCCATGCCCATCGCGGCCAGCATGGTCCACACCAGCGACCAACTGAAGCCGGCCTCGTGCAGTTCGACGCCGCCACGCAGACCGATCGCGAAGAGCAGATACAGCGAAAGCAGCTTGGGGATCGGGTACGGAATCTTCAGCCCGCTTCGGAAGAGCGTCGCGAGCATCCCGAGTGCGAAGAAGAGAATCGGCGGCGAGAGCAGTGCACCCATGCGAAGGTGCAGCATACGCACTTGTGCTCCGCCGCGCAACCCGTGCCGTCCGCGCAACGTGCACCGGGTGCTTCAGGTGCGATAACGCGTGCCGAAAATCTCGCCCGGGCCACGAACTCTCTCAAATCACCTCTCGTAACACACCCAGCGGACAACTGGCAATTCTCTCCACACGTCACCGACCGGTTTCTCCCTGGTCGGTGCTCGTTTTTGCCCGGTGCTCCGTTCTCGCCGCTTCCCCGCCGCCTCCGCTGTGCGCGGGTTGCTTCGCGTCACCACGCGGCCACAATTGCGTTCCTCGCTGGGACGTCCGCCGATGGCCGAATCCGCCGCAACAACTCCGTCGCCTGCGTCGATCCCTCGCTCATCGTCCGCGCCCGATGCGACACGTCTCGTCATCGCCGGACTCATCACCAACGTCGTGCTCGCGTTCATCAAGCTGCTTGCCGGCCTCATCGGCAACAGCTACGCGCTCATCGCCGACGCCATCGAATCTCTCGCCGATATCTTCGGCTCCGCCGTCATCTGGGGCGGCATGCGCCTCGCCTCGCGCCCGGTCAGTTCCGAACATCCCTACGGCTACGGCAAGGCCGAGCCGCTCGCCGCACTCGTCGTCGCCGTCATCGTCTTTCTCGCGGGCATCGCGATTGGCATCGAGGCCGTGCGCGAGATCATCACGCCGCACCACCTGCCCGAGTGGTGGACGCTGCCCGTGCTCATCGGCGTCGTCGCCGCCAAGGAAACGCTCTTCCGCCTCGGGCGCGCCAAAGCCGGCAAGACCGACAGCACCGCGATGGCGACCGAAGCGTGGCACCATCGCGCCGACGCCATCACCTCGCTCGCAGCGTTCATCGGCATCGCCGCCGCCCTCTACTTCAAGTGGGCGCCCGCCGATGACATCGCCGCACTCTTCGCGGCGTGCATCATCCTCTACAACGCAACACACCTCATCGCCACGCCCGTGCGCGAACTGCTCGACCGTCAGCAGGATCAGATCGGTCAGCGTGCCGGCCAGGTCGCCGCCACCGTGCCCGGCGTCGTCAAGGTGCAGAAAGTCTTCAGCCGCAAGAGCGGCACGCGCCATTGGCTCGACATGCACGTGTGGGTCGACGGCACCATGAGCGTCCGCGACGGGCACACCCTCGCGCACCGCATCAAGGACGCCGTCCGCGCCGCCGAACCCGGCGTCTATGACGTGCTCATCCACATCGAGCCCGCGGCATCCACGCCCCGCCCCGGAGCGGAGGTGCCGTGAGTCAGGTGCGTGCCGCACGCCACAGTGTCTTCAGGGCCGAAAGGCCGCATGTTCCAAGGCCAGGCGCGTCATCTTCGGGGGTCATCTCCGGGGGTCAGCTTCCGTGCCACTGATACCAACCGCAGTTGAACAAAAGACCTGTTTTGGGTGGCCCGGATCTCCGAGCCGGGCCGATTGGGCCTTGTTTTTCTTTGGTCCAACGGCCCGATCCGGAGGCTCGGGCCACCGTCAACCCGTATGAGTTGCGACTGCGATTGGTATGTGATGCTCGGCTCGGCGAGCATCTCAGTGCTCCCAGTCTTCCGCGCAACGTGCTCGAACTCCTCGAGCGCCGTGACCACAAACGCACCTTCCTGACCGTCTCACTTGTCCTTCAGCGAGAACGGCGTGAAGTTCGTCCCACGATCAAAGTAATCCTCGCCCTCGGCCCTCTTGAGGAAGTTGCACGCCAGATACGTCAGCGGCGTCATCACCACTTCCACGCCGACCTTGAACAGCCAGTTGAAGATCGACACCTTCAGCAGCGTGTCGCTGTCCCAGATCCCCGCGAACGCGATCGGGTAGAACAGCAAGCTGTCCACGCCCTGACCGACAAACGTCGAGCCGATGGTGCGCGTCCACAGATGCTTGCCGCCGGTCAGTATCTTCATCTTTGCGAGCACGAACGAGTTGGCGAAGTCACCCACCCAAAACGCGATGATCGACGCCGCCACGATCCGCCACGCATTGCCGAAGACGGTTTCGAGCGCGGGGCCGATGATCTTGTTGTACGGCTCATCGGGGTTCGCGGGCAGACGCAGCACGACCATGCTCATCAGCGTCGCGAAGATCATCGCGCCGAAGCCCGCCCAGATCACCTTGCGCGCCTTGGCGTAGCCATACACCTCCGTCATCACATCGCCGAAGATGTACGAGATCGGGAAGAAGATGTTGCCCGCGCCGAAGACCAGCAGCGAGCTCCACACCAGCGTGCCATCCTTGAACGACGGCACCAACGCCGCGGGCAGCTCCACCGCGCACGATTTCCCAGGCCCGATCAGATTCGAGCACAGCAGCACCGTCACGAAGCCCGCCATCAGCAGGTCGTAGTACCGATACGCGCGGCGCGTCTCACCGGCGCCCAGTTCGCCTGCACCCAGCTCACCTGTGCCCGGCTCGGGCGTCGTCGGGGGATGGCTCTTCATGCGTCTCCTCGGCGTGCGCCACGCCTGCCTGGCTCTTCTGTTTCGCCACAAGGCCGCCAACCGATTCGGCCAAAAACGCCGAACGATTCGTTCCTCTTGATGTGTCTTGCCAACCCGCGCCGGGCGATGTCACCGTTCATCCGTTCGATGCCGGCAGCGCGTATTTGGGCGCAAGCGTGCTCCACGCCGTCCGATACCGCCGCGCCATCGCCTCCAGCGACGCCGGAATGACGCGCACGCCGCCCACCACGCTGATGAAGTTCACATCCCCGCTCCAGCGCGGCACCAGATGCGCGTGCAGATGCTGCGGCACGCCCGCCCCGGCCGCCCGGCCCTGGTTGATCCCGATGTTGATCCCCTGCGGGTTCAGCGCGGCCTGCATCAACTCCGCCGCCAGATCCACCAGCCGCCACAGCATCGTCCGCTGGCCCGCGTCATAGTCCAGCAGCGTCGGCCGCGGCTCGCCCAGCGCGACGAGCAGATGGCCGTTGGCGTACGGGAACGCGTTGAGCAGGATCATGCCCTCGCTCGTGCGCACGATCACGTGATTCGCCTCGTCACGCTCCGGCGCCAGCCAGTAATCGCGGAGGAACGACCCCGTGCCGCCCGACGCGGCGTTCTTCTTCTCCGTTGCGTCGATCGTTTCCAGATACTGCATCCGCCACGGGGCGAACAGCGTGGTCGGATTCGAAGAGGTGCCGTGCTCTGCCATGCGTCCAGCGTAGCGGAGACGCGCCCGACGCATCCCCCCAGGCGGCGCGACGCGAGGGAAAGAAAAAACCCGGCGCTCAGAGCCAGAGGCTCAAGCACCGGGTCTCGTGGGGGTCAACATTGAGGCCGACGCGGGACTCGGTCGGCCCGCCGTGCCGTGCGGTCTGAATCGACGCACGACGCGGACAGCATCACATACGTTGTTCACCTGAGACTGGTTCCACGATTTTTTGCATCGCCGCGCGGATTGTGCCGCCCATGCCACCCGCTTATCGGCGCGAGGTCAAAAAACCTGCGCCAAACCGCCACAAAGCGGCCAGAACCGCGATTTTTCATGCGGCCGTGACTGCATATGCGAACGCGTTTTTCAGGACCGTCTCGCGGCGGCGGAACACACAACCGCGATTACGCCTCGCCTCCGCCCTTCGCACCAGACCGCGGCACGGGCAGACCCAGCCGCTCCAGCACTTTCACCAGGTCGTTCCACACCTTCAGGCGATTCTCCGGCGTGTACGCCCGCAGCAGGTACGCCGGGTGGTACGTCGGCATCACGGGGATCACCCGAGTGGGGGACGTGATCGTGTCCGCAAAGGCCCGCCACGTCCCGCGCATCGCCGCCATCGATTCTTCCGAGTTCAGAATCGTCCGCGACGCGGGCAACCCCAGCGTGACGATCGCGTCGGGCTGCACGATCGCGATCTGTCGGTAGAGATACGGAGCGCTGGCCGCGGCCTCGGCACTCGTCGGCGTTGCGTTGTTGGGCGGACGCACCTTCAGCACGTTCGCGATGTACACCTGCTCGCGCGTCAGCCCCATGCCCACGATCATCTTCTCAAGCAGCTGCCCGGCGCGGCCCACAAACGGCCGCCCGGTGCGGTCTTCGTCCTCGCCCGGTGCTTCGCCGATGAACATGAGCCGCGCACACGGATCGCCCTCGCCGAAGACGATCTTGTTGTACGTGGTGATGAACGGCTTGTGCGGCGCATCAGCCTCGTACTGCGCCCGCAGCGCATCGAGGGCCGCCTGCGATGCCGCGCGATCGTCCGTTTTCTTTCCGGGCACGCCCGGCGGCGGGGTGCGTTCTTCGAACATGGCCGGTGCTTCAGCGGGCGCACGTCGCGCTGTAGCGGGTTTTGCTGCTGGGGCGCTCGCCGCGGCGCCGGAAGTTGCCATCGCCGCCTTGAATGCCGCGGCCTTGGACCCGCTCGCGACCACAACCGGCTGCGCGATCGCCTCGGCGGGGGCGGCAGCCATCGCCGCGGTTTCGGCCGTGCGTTCCACCGGTGCCGTCGTCACCGCGGCCGCCGTCGTCGGTTCTTCCTCCACACCCAGCGACGTCGAATAGACCGGAATGAAGTCCACCCCCAGCAGGCGGCACGTCTCGGCGTGCTGCTTCGCGATCTTGTGCAGGCGTGGATCCATCGGCGGTTGTTCCAGGGGCAGGAAAGTACTCCAAAACAGAGTATGCTCTGGCGTCGGATTGGTGCAGGCCGACACCCGGAGCCACGCCATGGTCTCTTCCGAAGATTTCTGGGCCGACATCACCAAGCAACTCAAAGCATGGATCGACGGCGGCAAAACCGGCAACGGCGGCGGCGGCGGCAGCCGCTACTCCACCGGCTACGGCGGGCCGTTCAAGCCCAACGAGTCCATCGCCAAGACCGACTTCGAATCCCTCCGCAAGAACTGGACCGACCACTGCAAGGGCCTTCAACTCGACTGCAACGTGGCCGCGTCGATGTCTGGCCGCGAGCAGGAGATCTGGGACTTCATCGCCCACCCGTACGGTGCGCAGAAACAGAACTTCTGCTACCACATCCAGGTGCCCGGTTCGCTGAAGAAGCAGTAACACGCGGTCCCAAGCATCTTCCGTGCCACTTCAGATGCTCGGCCTGGCGAGCATCTCAGTGCTCACGTCAACATCCGCGCGAAACGTACTGATTTCCTCGCAGATGCGCACCTCAGTGCGACGCATCCTCCGCGAGGCGTCGTTCGATCTCTTCGATCTTGTTCTGGAATGCCAGCCGCACCGCCGCCGCGTACGGGTTCTCGCGCGCGATCGTGATGAACAGATCCCATGAGTCGAACTTCAGGTTGTCGCGCATCGCGACAAACCGCTGATACGCAGCCGTCGCCAGCGGCGTCTCCGGCAGCGCCATCTCGCCCACCGCGCGCGTGATCAGGTGCGTCAGACCCTGCACATACGCCATCTGGCGATCATGCTCATCCGGCGTCGTCTCGATCACGCGCAGCCCCAGCGTCTGCGACAGGAACTGCTGCACGCACGCGTACGTTTCCGCCGTCGCCGTCGCGTTGCACAGCGCGATCGGCTGATCCGCCAGACCGTGCTTCGCCGACTGCGGCCCAAAGCACGGGTGCGTGCCGATGATCGGTGTGCCCGGCGGCAACGCGCCCTTCAGCAGCGCCAGCGGCTTGAGCTTCACCGATGCGACATCCAGCACCAGCGGCGGCGTCGCCCGCTCGCGCAGCAGCGGCGACACCTGTGCCAGCAAGCCCTCCATCGCCTGCACCGGCACCGCGAACACCAACACCTCGGCGCGGCACGCCTCCGCCAGCGAACACCACGCAATCGGCGCAGTTCCTCGCGTGCTCAGTTCGTCATTCAGAGCCGCCACCTCCGCGCTGCGATCTGCCACGTCATGCACACGCACCTCCGCGTGCGCGGCAAGATGCATCGCGGCGAACCGCCCGAAGGAGCCGAAGCCGAGGATGGCGACGCGGGTATGCATGAATGGCTCAGGCGTTCCTCGGCGTGTTTGCCGGCGGGTCCGGCAGAATACGTTCCAGCTCAGCAATCAACACGGGAATGTGCACGGTTGCGACACGCCAAATTGTCTCGGGATCGACGATGTCGTACTCGTGTGCAAGTCGATTGCGCTGGCCGTAGATCTTGGTCCACGGCACGCTCTTGTGCTGTGACTTGAATCCCTTCGTGACGCGCCGCGACGCTTCCCCGACAATCTCAATCGAACGTTCGACAGAGCGACGGAGCATCAGATTCGTGTCGAACTCAGCCTTCGTTCGCCCTGCGACAAAGAACGCGACCTCACGCGCCGCCTGCAACATATCCCAGATGTGGGCGAGGTCTCGCTGTTCCGGATTCAGTGGTCCATCACGCCGCATACACGACCCGATGGTTCGCGAGAATGTGCGCAAGACGGAACGGATTCACCACGCGGCGGCGTTCGACGAGATCGACGCGCCGCCCGAACAGCGCGGCAAGTTCGTCCTCCATCTGGTCGTAGTCGTCGAAGTCGCGCGTCGTTCCGGGCGCAAACGTCACCAGCACGTCGACATCGCTGTCGGGCCGGAAGTCGTCGCGGATCGCCGAGCCGAAGATCGCGAACTCCACGATCATCCAGCGCGTGCAGAAAGCGCGGATCGCGTCGGTCGGGATGGTGATCGTCCCGGGCATTCCAACAGTTTATCGGTGTGACGCGTTCGCCACCAGAAGCTTCCGCCGCGCCGTCATCACTCCCGCGGCTGCGCCGGCGGCTTGCTCTCGCCTTCGCGCCCCTTGCCGCGGCGATTCTCGCCCGCCGGGCCGTTCTCGGGGCCTTTGGGCCCGCGCATTCCGGGGCCGCGCTCGGTCATCTGCTTGAACGTGCGTTCAACGACCGTCTCGCGCTCGCTCTGGAAGCGACCCAGGTCCGCCCGCATCGTGTCGAGTCGGCGCGTGAGCTGCTGCAGCTCGTTCTCGCGCAGCTTCACACGCACGTCAAAGATCTTGGCGATCGCCTCGCGCAGCTTGCCGGCTGCGGCTTCGCCCGCCGCCGAGTCATTGTCGCGCTTGGCGCGCCGCCACGTCCGCATCGCTTCAATCGCGTCCGCGCCGTGATCGATCTCCGCCAGTCGCAGATCCGCCAGTTCAGGGTTGTCGCGCCGTGCTTCCTCCGCACGCATCACCCGCGCTCCGACGCGATCAAGCAGCGCCCGCGCGATCGCTGGCTCCTGCGCGCTGAACGACTCGATGCGCTCCGCCACCCGCGGCAGCCTTTCACGCAAGATGCCCTTCACCTTCTCGCGCTCCGCATCGCTCAGCGGCCGCGACGGACCCGACATCTCGATCATGCCGCCCAGGCCATTCAGATCGCGATCGCCGCCCTCGCGCGGGCCGCCCTCGGCCTCGCGTCCGCGCTCGCCCGCTCCATCACGACCTCCCGGCCCGTCGCGACCATCAGGTCCTTCGCGACCTTCAGGCCCGGCCATCGGCCCCTGCGGCCCGGCTTCGCGATCCTGTCCCTGACGCTCGCCGCGCATCCGCTCCGCAGCAATCTCGCGCATCACTTCAAGCGGGTCCTTCCCACTCTCCAGTTCGCGCATCGCATGCTCGAGCCGCTCGCCGCGACGCTTGTGCTCTTCGATCATCCGCCGCAGACGCTGCTTCGCCATCTCCGGGTTCGCCGCCCGCTCCGCATTGGGCCGACGTGCGGGCACCTCACCCGGCGCATCTGCCGGCGGCGGCCCTTCGCGGGGGCCTTCACGCGGGCCTTCAGGTTGTGCCAGCGCCAAGCCTGCGCTCAGAGCCAGCATCGCCACCGCGAGCAGCGGGCGACGGCGCGAACGCGCGTCAAAGAAGGCAGTGGGGCGGTTCATCACAGCGAGCCCTCGTTCTGAGAGTCTTCCAGCATCGTCCAGTCGCTGCCGCTGTCCTCGCTCGACCAGCGCGTGCCGATCGACTCCGATTCCTTCAGCAGCGTCGCCGACGCGCTGGCCAAGCCGGACGACAGCGGCGACGTCGTCGTATCGCTGCCCAGCAGCAGATCCCAATCCTCCACCACGCTCGCGGTGCTTGCCACGCTCGTCGTGGTTGTCGGTGCGCTCACAGGGCGCGACGCCAGGAATGCCGCACTCACCGTCGCCAGCAGCGCGACGCCCGCGGCAACCCGCAGACCGCCCGCCCACGACGAGCCCCGCGTCGCCCCGCGAGTCGACCCGCCCGCCACCTGCCGATGTGCAGCCGACTCTTCCGCGCCGACCAAGCGCAGCGCGGGCTGATGCCGCACGCGCGTTGGCAGCGTCGTCGCCGCGATGCGCTGCTCCAGGCCCGCATCCGCGGCCGCGGCATGCGCCGCCGCATCCGCCCGCAACAGCTCGACGATCGCGTCAAACTCAGCAGTGCCGGTGTCGCTCATCTCGTTGGGGTTGTTGTTGGACGTGTTCATGATTCGCGATCCCCAATCCGTTCCGTCGTGCCGCGTGCCGCTCTATCCCGTGCCGTCGTCGATTCGTCTCCCGATCCTTCGAGCAGTTCCTTGAGTTTCCGCAGGGCTCGATGGTGTCGTGCGAGCAGTGTTCCCATGGGTTCGTCGAGCAGTTCGGCGAGTTGTTTGAAGCTCAGTCCGCCGTGATGTCGCAGTTCGATGATCTCGCGGTCGGCGTCGCTCAGTCCTGCCAGCGCATCCCGCAGCCGCAAAACCTCGGGCGTCGCCTCGTCGTCGCTCGGGCTGACGTGCCGGGCCGGAAGGCTCTCGAACGCGTCGTCCTGCGATGTTCGGGCCTGTCGTTTGGCCCGTCTGGCCTCATCGCGGATGCGATTCATCGCCACCCGAAACAGCCAAGACTCGAACTTGCCTTCCTCCGTGTACTCGCCCTTGCCCAGTTTGCCCGCGACCGTCGCGAACACCGACTGCGTGATTTCCTCCGCCAACTCATCGCCCCGCACGCGGCTTCGCGCCAAGGCGAACACGCGACGAGCATAAAGACCGATCAGTTCTCGCCATGCCCGTTCGTCGCCCCGGGCCGCCTGCGCAAGCAGGCCAACGACCTCTTCTGATCCATCGGCGTTGGGAGAGTTCGCACGCGCCACGTGGATCATCCTAAGGCCAAACGTCCCGCCGCCTCTGGCATTGCATTCCCAGGCCGCTCCCCGCGTTCGATTGCTCGTGCGGCCAGCGCAAACCGCCCAGAGTGCCGCCCCGGTATCAACGATCCAACCAGAACACCAACATCGCATCCGCGGCCCTGACTGCCATCCGCTACGCTTCTCGACTGTGCCAGAGCCGACCCAGCCCATCCTGTACGCCGTCACCGCCGCTCTGCCCGACCCGCGGCTGCGCGACGACTACATCGCCTGGCTCACCGGCGGCCATGTCCAAGAGGTCATCGCCGCCGGCGCGAGCGAGGCCCGGGTCGTGGTTCTCGACCCCGACCCCAACCCCGCCGCCGAGGCTGGCGAAAATGCGACCTTCCGGGTCGAATCGGTGTACATCTTCCCAACCCGGCAGGCACTCGAGACGTACTTCCGCGACCACGCCCCGCGTCTGCGGGCCGAGGGCGTGGCCCGCTTTGCAAGCCGCGGCGTGACCTTCCAGCGACGTATCGGACGCGTCGCCGGGCTGTTCTCGTCGGTCAATATCTCGCATTCGCACGGAGCGTCGGCGTGAGGCAGATCTCGGACGAAGCCTTGTTTGAGCAGTATCGCGGCGGCGATTTCGCCGCCCTGCGCACGCTCATCGAGCGCCACCACGATGATCTGCTGGGCTTCCTCGTGCGTCTGGTCGGTGATCGGCACGCCGCCGAGGACGTCTTCCAGGAGACGTTCCTGCAGATCCACCACTCCGCCGGCACGTTCGACGCAACGCGTCGTTTTCGGCCCTGGCTTTTTACGATTGCGGCGAACAAAGGGCGCGACCACCTGCGTAGAAAGGGACGCCGGCAGGAGTTGGAACTCTCCGCTCCCGTCGGCAAGGGGTCGGGCGACGATGACTCGGGCCCTTCGTTTGTGGACCTGCTCGAAGTGGATGTCCCAACGCCCGACGCGGGCTCGCTGGGACGCGAACGAGACGAACTGGTGCAGCGGGCGCTCGAACGCCTGTCTCCACCTTTGCGGGAGATTCTGCTTCTGTCCTATTTCCAGCGCCTCAGTTACCAGCAGATCGCGGATGATCTGCAAATCCCGCTGGGAACCGTCAAGTCGCGACTGCACGCCGCCGTCGCGTCGTTTGCCAAGAACTGGAAGCAGATCAACGCGGCCGAACGTTGAGCGTGCCGCGCCCGGGAACGGTCATGGGTCAGGGTTTGCCTGAGCAGCAGATGTCAGGATCAGTCGGGATGGAAGTGCATCATGCGTGACGACGATCACTCCACACAACCTGAAGCGGGTTCCTCGCGGGGCGATGCAAACCTCTCGCACGCCGACGCCGCGGCACTCGACGCACTTGTCCAAGCGGGCTTCGATCTCTCGCGCGTCGCCCCGGTTCACGCCGAGCGCGCCGCACGCGTGGCGTCGGTTCTCGGTCTCTTGACTCCCGCCGTCGCCCCCGATCTGGAACTCGACAAGCCCACGCTCACCAATGTCACGCTCGCCCGCATCATGCGCGCTCCCGCCGGCGCCGCTTCGCACGCAGACACGCACCCAGACGCGCACGCAGATCACGAGTCCGGCCCGCGGCTCTCCGACGCCGACGCGCTCGCGCTCGATGCCTGGGTCGATGCCAAGTTTGTCGTTGATGATGTCGCCGCCGATCTGCGCCCTCGCGCCCAGCGCCACGACCAGCTTGCCTCGCTCGCCCGCGATGTCCGCGTGCCCGACGGCGCGCTGCTCACCCAGCGCACGCTCGCCCGCATCATCGCCGCCGATGCAGAGCAGATGAAGGCCGAGCGTTCCCCCGCGAGCGAGGGCGGCCGCTGGCGCTTGCCGCGTTGGCCAGAGGTCGTCTCCATCGCCGCGTCGCTGCTCCTGGCCGCGTCCGTCCTGCTGCCCATGGTTGGCGCGATGCGCAACTCCGCGATGAAGGCGCAGTGCAGCGCGAACCTCGGCTCCGTCGCCGGTGCCTTCGGCACCTATGCCCACGACCACGCCGATCAGATGCCCAGCGTTGTCGCTTCGCTCGGCCCGGGCGCGTGGTGGGATGTCGGCGGCACCGAGACACGCTCCAACTCTGCCAACCTCTTCACCCTGGCTCGCGCTGGCTACACCAAGCTCGGCGCGCTCGCCTGCCCGGGCAACGCCCACGCCTGCCGCGATCGCGGCTGCGGCCCCGAAGACCGCGACTGGCGCTCGCTCGATGAAGTCTCCTACTCCTACCAGCTCATGTACGGGCAGCATCGCCCCGCCTGGCACGCCGGCCAACGCCGCGTTGTCCTCGCCGATCGCTCGCCCGTCGTCCTCCGTGCCGTGCGCGGCCAGTGGTATCCCGGCGTGCAGTTTGAGTCCTCGCCCAACCACGCCGCCACCGGACAGCACGCCCTCTACACCGACGGCTCCGCAGGCTGGCTCGGCTCACCCGTGCTCGCGCCCGGCACGCCGCAGGAAGACAACATCTGGCTCCCCAAGCCGCGCCGCATCCAGATCAGCGCGACCGTGACGCCGACCGCCGAGGGCGTGCAAGTTCAACTCACCGGTCGCGAACTGCCCGTCGATAAGGATGATGTCTTCCTTGGGCCGTGAGGCAGAAGTGTTTCGCGTCCCGCAAGCGCGTGCCGCAGTCGACAACACCTTCCGACTCTGTGCCACGATCACCCGTTGCCACAACGGGTGATCGTGCTGCCTTTTGCTGCGTCCTTGACCAACGCCGCTCCCGCGCCAATACTTGCATGGTGACGCAAGTACGCAACAAACGCCCCGCCGCCAATCCCAAGCAGGCCGCCTGCCGCGCCGGGCCGCTCGACGCGCTCCTCGCCCCCGCGCTCTTTCGCGCCCTTGCCGATCCCACCCGCGCGTCGCTCGTCGCCTGCATCGCCAAGTGCGCCCGCGGCTGCACCGTCAGCGAGGTCGCCGAGTGCTGCGCCGTGGATCTTTCCGTCGTTTCGCGTCATCTCGCACTGCTCGCCCGCTCAGGCGTTCTCGACGCGTCCAAACGCGGCCGCACCGTCTATTACAGCGTCCGCTATGACGCGCTTTCCCAGCACCTGCGCGATCTGGCCGCCGCGCTCGACGACTGTTGCCCCACCAACGGAGAATGCCGCGATGGCTGCTGCTGATCGACTCCGCGTGCTCTTTCTTTGCACTGGCAACTCATGCCGCAGCCAGATGGCAGAGGGCTGGGCCCGCGCTCTGAAGGGCGACGTCATCGACGCCTACTCGGCGGGCACCGCGCCGCACGGCGTCAACCCACTCGCCGTCCGCGCCATGCGCGAAGCGGGCGTCGACATCTCCTCACACACGTCCAAACGCCCCGAGCAGATCGGCGTCCCATTCGACGTCGTCGTCACCGTCTGCGACGCCGCTCATGAATCGTGTCCCATGCTTCCCGGCGCACGCATCGTGCACGTCGGCTTCGATGACCCGCCGCGCCTCGCCAAGAACGCTGCGAGCGAAGACGACGCGATGACCCATTACCGCCGCGTCCGCGATGAGATCAAGGCCTTCATCCAAACGCTGCCCCAAGCCATCCGCGCCGACGCGTTGTCCACGCGCTGACACAGCGACCAGACGCTCCGACCTGATCACAAGGAGTTCGTCATGAAGCAGTCCGAAAACACCTCATGCTGCGGCCCATCCTGCTGCGGCCAAACCTCCAGCACTCCTCCATCATCAACCCAGACCACGCTCGATGTCGCCGCCGAAGACGCACTGCGCGGCGACGTTCGCGCGGGCTATTCCGCCATCGCCCGCGCCGGCACCTGGTCTGCAGCCAACCCTGCCGCCCACCCCGCATCCCAATCCGCCTCCGCCTGCTGCAGCGGCGGCGGTTGTTGCGGCCCGGCCACCTTCTCTCCCGAGCAACTCGCCGAGGCCATCGGCTATGCACAGAGCGAACTCGCCAGCGCGCCCGCCGAGGCCAACATGGGCCTCTCCTGCGGCAATCCCACCGCCATCGCTTCGCTCAAGCCCCGCGAAGTCGTCCTCGATCTCGGCGCGGGCGGCGGCTTTGACTGCTTCATCGCCGGACCCAAAGTCGGCCCCACCGGCCGCGTCATCGGCGTCGACATGACGCCCGACATGGTGACCAAGGCCCGTCGCAACATCGCCATGTACGCCGCCCAGACCGGCCTGAGCAACGTCGAGTTCCGCCTCGGCGAGATCGAGAATCTGCCCGTGGCCGATGTCAGCGTCGACGTCGTCATCTCCAACTGCGTGCTCAACCTCTCCCCCGACAAGCCCAAGGTGTGGCGCGAAGTCGCACGCGTTCTTCGCCCCGGCGGCCGCGTCGCCGTTTCCGACCTCGCGCTGCTCCGCCCGCTCCCCGAGTCCATCCGCCGCGATGTCGAAGCCCTCGTCGGCTGCGTCGCCGGTGCGGCACTGGTCGAGGAGACCCGCGCTCAGATGCACGCCGCCGGTCTTGTCGACATCACCCTCACCCCCAAGTCCGCCTACATCGACGCAATGACCGACTGGCACGATCCGCTCTATCGCAAGATCATCGACGCGCTCCCCGTCGGCACCAAGCCCGCCGACTTCATCACCAGTCTTGACATGATCGCGCGAAAGCCGAGGTAATCCATGCGTTCTCGGTGGTGGGCCGAATGCCTCGGCACGTTCATCCTCGTCTTCGCTGGCACCGGCGCGATCGTCGTCAACCACGCCTCCGGCGGCATGGTGACGAACCTCGGCGTCGCGCTCACCTTCGGCCTCGTCGTCATGGCGATGATCTACGCCTTTGGCGAAGTCTCCGGCGCACACCTCAACCCCGCCGTCACGCTCGCCTTCTGTCTCGCCCGGCGCTTCCCCGCGCGCAGCCTCTTCGCCTACATCTCTGCCCAGATCGCCGGCGCGTTCGCCGCGTCGCTTCTGCTCCGCATCCTCTTCCCCGATGCGCCATCCCTCGGCGCGACGCTGCCCGCCGGCCCGCCCATGCAGTCGTTCGTGCTTGAAGTCGTCCTCACGTTCATCCTCATGCTCGTCATCCTCGCCGTCTCCAGCGGCCCGAGCGAACGCGGCATCATGGCCGGCATCGCCGTCGGCGGCGTGGTCGGCCTCGAAGCCCTCTTCGCCGGCCCCATCTGCGGCGCATCCATGAACCCCGCCCGCTCACTCGCCCCCGCGATCGTCTCGGGCCAGACGCAACACCTGTGGATCTACCTCTGCGCCCCCGTGCTCGGTGCCGCCCTCGCGGTGCCCGCGGCTGCCCTTGTCAGAACCCACCACCCACGCCCAAAACTGGCCCGAAAACCCGCCCCTCGCCGACAATAATGATCTGTCGAGTTGAGGGAGCTTCCGATGTCCACCACCCAATCACGCATGCTGCGCTTGGTCTACGACGGCGCTGAACTTGAGCACGATCCCGTGCTCCTCTGCCCGCGCTGCGGCGGAGACGGCCTCAACCGCACCACCCGCCACCTCGATCGCAACGGCAACGACGCGCCCAGCGACGGCGCGTTCGTCCCCTGCTGGGTCTGCAAAGGCTCCGGCCAGGTGCTCACGATGGGCGAGATGGCCTCCCGCGCCTGTGCCGAAGCCCTTGAAATGGAAGAAGCGCTCGCCGCAGCCTACCCGACCATCTTCCCGCCGCGCCCCAAGAAGGGCTGGCGCCGCCACTGACGCAGACGCACGACGGTCCGCGCACCAAAACACTGTCGTCACCGAAGCACTCGCCTCGTGGTCTTTCGTTTCTGTCTCGCACGGCGAAGCCGTGCAGGTCAATAGCGAGGGGTCGCGGCGAAGCCGCACCCCTCGACCGTCGCCGCCCTCTTCATCGCACCGCGCAGCGGTGCGGCCAATGCCTCACACCAGCGCCGCCAGCAGCCCGCGCCACTCCGCGTACACATACTCAATCCCGTGCCGCTCGTGCAGCCCGCGGATCATCCCCAGCATCCGCTCGCTCAGATCGTGCTGCCACTGCTGCGCCGACGCATCACAGAAATACACGCGACAGCCCATCGGCTTGATCACGTGAATCCCGCACAGGTTCTCGCGCTGAAACGGACATCCGCCGCCCGCCCGCGCCGCCTCGATCTCCGCCTCCGTCAGCGTCGACTCCAGCCGCGTCATCGCGTACGCCGCCTCCAGCCCCGTCACATACAACCGATGCCCCGCCGCGTCGAAGTTGCAGCAGCGCCCGCTCGCCCAGCACGCCGGGCCGCGCGCCGCGATCTGATCCGCCAGCATCGCATAGATCGCCTCGAGCTCCGCGCTCACCGCGCCATCCCGCGCCGCACGCCGCCACTGCGCCAGTGTCTGTGCCGAGATGTCCGGTTTCTGCAGCACGCCCCAACCTCACAACGGCACGTCAGATCCGTACCACCGCGCGCCGGATCCTGATCTCATCCGCCGGCACGAAGTTCCCGCGATCCATCCCCGGACACACCCGCTTCGCCCGCTCCCAATCGCGCCGCGAACGCAGCGTGCTCTCCCAGAACGGCCACGTGCGGCATTGCCGCGGCCGATCCTCATACACCCCGCACACCGCCTTGCCCGCGATCTTCTCCCGATCCAAAAACACGCAGTCATTCCCGTGCGGCCCGACGCGCTCGATCAGCGACCGCCCCATCGGCAGCATGTGCGTGTATCGCTCGACAAACTCCGCGCTCGTGATCCCCAGCCGCGCCGCCAACGCCGCGCACTCGTCGTCGTTGATGAGGACGTATCCCTCCGGCCCGCTGCAGCAGTTGCCGCACATCGTGCAGGAGAATCGCAGCCCGCCGACGCCCGTCGCCTCGTCCGGCACATCAAACCACTCGCCCAGCGTCGGTGTCTCGCTCATTCGCGTTCACCTGAGTCTGCCACCCGCTCCAGCACCACCAGCGTCTGATCATCGCTCCGCGTGCGCGATGCATTGTGCTCGAACAGCGCCTTGTGAATCGAATCGATGATGCAATCCGCCTCGCCGCTGCACGACCGCAGGGCGGCATCCAGCCGCTGCTCGCCGAACATCTCGCGCTGCGCGTTGAACGCTTCCGTGATCCCGTCCGTGTACAACACCAGCGTGTCGCCCGGCCGCAGCGTCAGCCTGCTCGACGTGCACTCGTACGGCTCCATGATCCCCAGCGGCAGCCCCGCCCCGTCGTACAGCACCGGCTCGATCGTGCCGTCCGCCCTGCGCACCCGTGGCGGGTTGTGCCCCGCGTTCGCAAACTCAAACTCGTGCGTCTTCGGGTCATATACACCCAGAAACGCTGTGACGAAGTTTCCGTCCAGCCTGCTCTTGCACAGCTTGCTGTTGGCAAACGACAGCGCGCCCACCGCCGTCGCCTCGCGCTGCTGACAACTCGGCGCATAGCAGTGGAGGATCGCGCGCAGCATCGCCATCACGGTCGCTGCCGCCGCGCCGTGGCCCGCCGCATCCGCGATCACCACGCCCCACTTGCGATCGGGCAACTCAAAGAAATCGAAGTAATCGCCGCCCGCCTGATCGCTCGTCAGATAGCTCGTCGCGATCCGCAGCCCCGGGATCTCCGGCGTCTTGTCGGGCAATAGCGCCTGCTGCACCCGCGCCACTTGCTCAAACTGTGCCGTCAGTGCTTCATTCAGCCGTCGCGCTTCGTTGACGGCCACGAGCGTGCGTGTCATCGAGCCGATCAGGTTGCCCGTGAAGAGATTGTCTTCCAGCTGCGCGACGGTGTACGCCTCGGGCTCGCTGCGGAACTGCAGCGTCCAGTTCTGCACCTTGCCGTCGTCCCACAGCGGAATCGCGATGCAGCTCCCGAACGCGGCGAACTCATCGCCCAGAATCGGATCGTTCTTCAGATACAAATGGTGAAACAGCTTCGGCGTCGGCGTCGCTATCACGTCGCTCACAAACCCGCCCGTCAGCAGCGGCAGCGACGCGAACGCCGCCCATGTGTTCACCGGTTTGACCTCGGCCTCGCCCCGCGCCACTGCCGCCACGTCAAACCGCCGCGTGATCTTGAAGTGCCCCGCGGGCAGATTCCGCGTCGAGAGCGACAGCATGAAATCGATCGGGCGAATCTTGTAAAGCCGCGGCCCGAACGCCAGAAACACATCCGTCGGCGCGCGAGCCCGACTCGCGATCTCCAGAGCCTCGCTCAACACACCAAGACGCGTGCTTTCTTCAAGGTTCACCCGGATCATGGCCCACTGTAGGAAACCACGCCGTCGGCCAGAATCAAGACGCTCGTGCCATCGATGTCCTCGTCTTCGAGGACATGGATGCAGGCTTGATGCCTACTGCTTGCGAAAGCGGTCCGGACGGGTTCGTTTTGTGGACTCTTCCTGTCTCCCGTGCCACCGATGTGCGAGTCCGCGAGCACATCGGTGCTCGCCTCTCAGCAGCACACCTGCTTCAGCGACCCGCGCGCACTCGCGCCATCGCCCGTTTCCCTCTGCCACCTTCTCCCCGCCTCGGGGAGAAGGTCCGGCGCAGCCGGGGATGAGGGGTGGTTCCCCGTGCCATCGATGTCCTCGTCTTCGAGGACATCGATGCTATCTTCACCTTCGCCCGCTCCACACGCGGCCAATGTCTCATGTCCTCTCTCTCATCTCTCGTGTCTCACCTCTCACCTCGGACGTCTTCACATCCAAAGGCCCGAAGGGCCGCACGTTCCAAGCCCGGGGCGTCAGCCCCGGGTCAGCGCGAGCAATTCCCCCCGAGCCGCGAAGCGGCGCCACTCCTCCCGCTCCATCGCATCATCGCTTCCCACGCCACCGACGAATCCTCGGCAACGGGCGACTTCGCGCAAAACGCACCCACACGCATCGCCCAAAAAACAAATCGGGCCGTCCTGCGACGACCCGATCGTTCATTTCAACATGTCACGCGACGACCAACCATCGCGCCCGCGTTCACTCACGCGATCTCTTTGCGACGCGTGCGCAGTTCGCTCAGCGTCCGCGGCTGGTCGATCTGCTTCTCGTCGATCACGTAGTCAATGCCCGTGTTGTCCAGATCGGGCAACTCGTACATCAGCGGCAGCATGATCTCTTCCATCACCGCACGCAGCGCACGGGCGCCCGTGTCGCGCTTGGCCGCACGCTCCGCGATCCGGCGCAGCGCGCCGTCGGTGAAGGTGAGCTTGGCCTGCTCCAGCCCGAAGAGATGCTGGTACTGACGCACGATCGCGTTCTTGGGCTGCGTGAGGATGTTCACCAGCGCCTCGATGCTCAGCGGCATCAGCGGCGCGAGCACCGGCAGACGACCGACGAACTCGGGGATCATGCCGAACTCGATCATGTCGTCGGCGGTCACGCGGCTCAGCACCGCCGCACGATCGTCAGACGCGCCCAGACGCTGGCCGTCGTCGGCGACGAAACCGATGCGCGTCTGGCCGAGGCGACGACGGATGATGTCTTCCAGGCCCACGAACGTGCCGCCGCAGATGAACAGGATGTTCGTCGTGTCCATCTGAATGTACTGCTGCTCGGGGTGCTTGCGGCCACCCTGCGGCGGGACATTGCTGACGGTGCCTTCAAGCATCTTCAGCAGGCTCTGCTGCACGCCCTCGCCCGACACGTCGCGCGTGATGCTGACGTTATTGGAGGTCTTGCCGACCTTGTCGATCTCGTCGATGTAGATGATGCCGCGCTGCGCCGCTTCGAGGTCAAAGTCCGCCGCCTGCAGCAGCTTCAGCAGCAGGTTCTCAACGTCTTCGCCGACGTAGCCCGCTTCGGTCAGCGTGGTCGCGTCACCGATGGCGAACGGCACCTTCAGCATGCGCGCCATCGTCTTGGCGAGCAGCGTCTTGCCCGAACCCGTCGGCCCGATCAGGAGGATGTTGCTCTTGTCCAGTTCAACGCTGCCGGTCTCGCCCTGCTCCAGGTGCAGCAGTCGCTTGTAGTGGTTGTGCACCGCGACGCACAGCGCCTTCTTGCCCTGGTCCTGGCCGATCACATACTGATCGAGGTAGGACTTGATCTCGCTGGGCGACGGAATCTCGCGCAGCGCGGCAGACACGTTGCTCACGCGACGCCGCTCCTGGCGGAAAATGTTCTGGCACAGGTCTGTGCACTGCCCGCAGATGTACGTCTCGTTGGGTCCTTCGACCATCGGACCGACGTCGCGGCTCGTCTTGCCGCAGAATGAACACGTCGTGACCTTGCGGCCACGGAAGTTGCCACCATCGCCCCCGCCGCTGTTGCCGGGAGTGGTGGAATCGCCGTCGGACTTGGACTTGGCCATGGATTCCTCACATATCCCGACCGGTCAAGGTCGGGCAAGGTGCAAACGAAGCCTCGCCAGTCTATCGGCGTACCCCGCGAATGTCCTTACGTTTGCCCGCGACAACCTGATGCGATCGGCCCGCTCAACCGTCCGAGAACTTTCTCGCCGCAGTTCCGCCCCCGAATCCGAAACGCCCGGGCGGCGAAACCATCTCAGTCTCGCACACCCGCGGCCATCTCACCCAGAGCCGGCATCGCCCCTCTCAAGTCCACAGTGGCCAACCGTTGCCCGCAAACGCCATCGGCCTCACTCGGGTCGTGATTGGGCGGCGTCCTACCATCACCTCTCCCCGAAAGAAATTCATGGTGACCATCGCCTCGACCGGAGCTCCCCTGAGCATTCCCTCCCCCAACTCGTCATCCAACGCGGGCCGCCCCTCGGCCCCCGCGGCGATGCCCGACGTCCAATCCTCCTCCGACGTCCGCAACGTCGCGATCGATCGCGTCGGCGTCAAGGACGTCACCTATCCCATCCGCCTCCGCATGCCCGATGGCGGCGAACAGACCACCGTCGCATCCATCAATATGTACGTGTCGCTGCCCCATCACAAGAAGGGCACGCACATGAGCCGCTTCCTCGAAGTGCTCAACCAGCAAACCTCCGAGCCCGTGACGCCCGATCGCATCCCCGCGATCGCCCGCGCCATCCGCGAGCGTCTCGACGCCGCCGACGCGCACTTTGAGTGCCGCTTCACCTACTTCATCAAGAAGCTTGCGCACGTCACCGGCACGCCCGGCCTGATGGACTACAAGGTCTCCTTCGAGTGCGCCAGCAACGGCGTCGATGACTTCATCCTCGGCGTCTCCGCACCCGCGACCAGCCTCTGCCCGTGCTCCAAGGAAATCAGCGCGTACGGCGCGCACAACCAGCGCTGCCACATCGAGGCCAAGGTCCGCTTCAAGAGCCAGGTCTGGATCGAAGACGTCGTCAAGCACCTCGAGAACGCCGCCAGCACGCAGGTCTTCGCCGCCCTCAAGCGCCCCGATGAAAAGTGGGTCACCGAGCGCGCCTACGAAAACCCCAAGTTCGTCGAAGACATCGTGCGTGATCTTGCTGTCGCGCTCAACGCCGACGATCGCATCTCGTGGTACTCGATCAACTCCGAAAACTTCGAGTCGATCCACAACCACAACGCCTACGCCCAGATCACGCGCCAGAAGTAAGCGTGTTTCTCCCACCTTCTCCCCGCCCCGCGGCGAGAATTCCTAGCGCAGCCGGGGATGAGGGGTCTTCCGTGCCACCATCATCCGCGCTAAGCGGATGACGGTGCGGTCTCGCGTCTGCCTTCAGGCCCGAAGGGCCGCACGTTCCAAGCCCGGGGCGTCCGCCCCGGGTAAGCACGTCGCAGCACGCAAGCCGCGACGCGGCGACACATCGTCGCTCGCCGAACCATCAACGCACGGGCGCACTCGGATCGCACGTTCCTCGCTCACCGCTCGCGGTGATACGTCATCGAATACGGCTTCTCTTTCGAGCCTTCGGGGAAGTTCACATCCACGATCATCGTGTCCGCCCCATCCAGGCGATACACAACGCTCATGCCCTCGGCCTTCCCCAGCGCAGCAAACTCCGCACGGTTGTTCGCCGCCGACTTGAGCGTGAACAGCGAGAGTTCCTTCTGATTCTCGGGCACTTCCAGCCCCGCGTGCAGGTGCCGCAGCGTCAGCTTCACGCTCTTGTCCGCCTCGACCGTGATGAGCGACACTTCGACCAGCGCGGGCTTGCCATCGCGCCGTGCCTGCTTGAACAGCGACGCCATGTGATTGCCGCGTGGCGCGGTCCAGTGCTCATCATTCACCGTCTTGTTCGGATTCACGCACACCCACCGACCCACCATGAACGACAGCGGCAGCAGTTCCGGCGCAGGCGCGGCCGCCGCGGGCAGCTCATACGCCGCGGCCTTGGCCGCATCGGACTTCGCTTCCGTCTTCGCGTTTGATGCGCAGCCGCCAACCGCGAGCGCCAGTGATCCAACCACACACATCGCACGTGCCGTCCGCATCGTTCGCTCCTTCGCGCGGCACACATCTGGAATGCCGCGGCATCAACAGTACGCGCCACACAATGATCCGCCGAGCCCTTCCACAGACTTGCACGATTCCATCAGAATCTCGCAGAACAAACCCAGCAACCATCCTCCGTACACTCACGCCATGTCTTGGCCTCGCGCCATCCTCCACGTCGACATGGACGCCTTCTTCGCGTCCGTCGAACAGCGCGACAACCCCCAGCTCCGCGGCAAGCCCGTCCTCGTCGGCGGCGGCACCCGCGGCGTCGTTTGTGCCGCCTCCTACGAAGCGCGCCCCTTCGGCTGCCGCTCCGCCATGCCCATGTCTCAGGCCCGCCGCCTCTGCCCGCAGGCCGTGATCGTCAAGCCGCGCCATCGCCGCTACAGCGAAGTCTCCGAGCAGGTCTTCACCATCCTCGAGTCCTTCACGCCCCTCGTCGAGCCCCTCAGCGTCGATGAAGGCTTCCTCGATGTCACCGGCTCCATACCGCTCCGCGGCAACCCCATCGCTCAGGCCGACGCCATCCGCGCCCGCGTCCGCGCCGACCTCGGCCTCACCTGCTCCGTCGGCGTCGCGCCCAACAAGTTCCTCGCCAAGCTCGCCTCCGACATGAACAAGCCCGACGGCGTCACCGTCCTCGGGCCGCGCGCCGACGACTATCAACCGCTCATCGATCGCCTCGACGTTGGCCGCATGTGGGGCGTCGGCCCCGCGACGCTCGCACAGTGCCACGCCGCCGGCGTGCGCACCTTCGCCGATCTCCGCGCCCGCTCGCTCGATGACCTCATCGCCCGTTTCGGCTCGCTGGGCGAACGCTTCCACCGCCTCTGCCGCGGCAACGACGATCGCCCCGTCGTTCCCGACCGCGAAGCCAAGAGCATCGGCCACGAAGAGACCTTCGACGAAGACATCCCCGACCCCGAGCGGCTCCGCGCAATTCTCTCCGCGCAGGTCGAACACGTCGCCCGCCGCCTCCGCCGCCACGCCCTCGGCGCCCGCACCGTCAGCCTCAAGCTCCGCCTCCCCGACTTCACGACCTTCAGCCGCTCCACCACGCTCGACGACGCCACCGACATCACCGGCGAGCTCAGCGCCGCCGCAATGCGTCTTCTCGACGAGTGGCTGCGCTCACGCCGCGATGCCGCGCTCCGCTTGCTCGGCGTTCATCTCTCGGGCCTCGGCCCGACCGCCGCCGTCACACGACTCTTCGTCCCGCCCGAGGACGCCAAACGCGCCAAGGTCGACAAGGCGTGCGATCTGATCGCCACCAAGTTCGGATCCTCGGCCATCCGCCGCGCCGCGAGCAATCCTGATCGATGAAGCTTCCTGTGCCACCATCATCCGCTGCTCTGAGCGGATGATGGTGCGGTCACACCTTGCCCATCTTGAACGCGGCGACCCGTGCCACCGATGTGCGAGTCCGCGAGCACATCGGTGCTGCTTTGCGTACGCTCACACTCCGGCTCCCGACTTGTCGATCGACCTCTTCTGCCACCTTCTCCCCGCCCCGCGGCGAGAAGTCCCGGCGCTGCCGGGGATGAAGGGTCGTCTTTTCTTTCCGTGCCACCATCATCCGCTGCTCTGAGCGGATGATGGTGCGGTCTCGCGTCTCTCTTCCGGCCCGAAGGGCCGTCAGTTCCAAGCCCGGGGCGTCAGCCCCGGGTCAGCCCATCGCGACACCCGAGCCGCGACGCGGCGACACAACTCCGCTTGCTCCATCGCTCCCTCGCTTCGCCATCTCACCCGCCTCATCGCCATCATCCGCACTGCCTCACACCACCACCCTGCACGCCGTCTCAACCCGCGCCGCCCGCTCCTGCGCCTCCCTCCGCGCCGCCGCCAGCTCCGCATCGATCGCCTCTCGCGCCTTCTCCTCCATCCCGCGCGTGTTGATCCAGACGTTCCACGCCCCGCTGTTGCACGCCGCCGCCGCCAACACCGCCGCAATCGCCAGATCGCTCCGCAGGTGCGGGTTGGTCTTCCCAATCAACGTCTCAATCACCCGCAACACCTCGCACGCCGTCGCCACGCTCGCACGCGGCACATCCGTCGCCGCCGCCCGCGCCGCCGGGATCTCCGCCCGCCGCGCATCCCCCTCCGCCAGCCGCTCCAGCTCATTGAGCCAGGTGTACGCCCGGGCATCCTCCTCCGCGAGCGTCAAAAACAGCGTTCCCGCACGCGCCAGCCGCATGTCCGCGTCCGCCAGCAACGTCTGATACTCCGCCAGCGACTTGCGCCCCAGCGAGTACGCCACCACCATCCGCGCCTGGGCCGCGCTGATCGCCCCGGTCACGCACGCCGACGCCCCGCCCCCCGGCGCTGGAATTTTCGCGGCCAAGTTCCCAAGGAAGGTCCCGAGGGGTGAAGCACTCAGTGGGTTATCAGCTTGTTGCTTGTTCATAAAAATCGATTCTGTGACGTGGAACCAAGTTTCGCGCATCTCGACAAAGTGAGCAAGGGCGCGTGCTGCGTGAGCGTGCGTTGGGCTCGGGGACAGAGCCGATGAAGACTTTCCCAAACATCTCCGCCGCCAACACCCGCGCGAACGGCCCCGCGAACAGCCAGACGACGCCCATCGTCGCCGCGACGCCCCGCACACACCGCGCCGCCAACTCCAACCAATCCCCGCAGACCGTCCCCGACCGTCTGCTCGCCGCGCTCGTTATCGTTGGCGCGCTCGGGGCCGCGGCGTGCGCTGGCATCTCCGGCACATTCTCCGCCGCGCCCTCCGACGCTCCCGCCTCCATCGCCGCCCACGTCTCCGATGAGGGCAGCCCGCTCGTCTCCCTGCGCCCGACGCCCATCGCCGACCAGCCCGGCTCACTCTCCGACGCCTTCCGCGGGCTGGTTTCCACCATCACCGCCTTCGCCACATCCGTTCCCATCGAGCGCACCCTCGGCCCCATCCGGCTCGGCCTCACGCCGCTCGCCGCCGATGCCGTCGGCTCGCAGCCCTCGCGCGTCGCCATCCACATCGATTGGCAGGGTGCTCCGCTCGCGACACTCAGCGTTGACGCACGCGTCTGCCAAGGCCTGATCGCGTCCGACGCACAGCGCCCCGACCTCAACGCGTCGAAGTCTGGCGGCACCCAGCCGACGCTGCAACTCGTCTCCTATCGCACGGACACCACGCCAGTGGCTACGCCCGCCTCCCAAGCCGACGAACCCGAAGCCTGCGGCAGGCTCGCCACATTCGCCCCGGCCATCCGCGCGTTCTGCAACACATGGCCAGACTCACCCGAGTACGCCAACCGAATCAGCCGCCGTGTCTGGGCCGATGATCTTCCGATCTCTGCCTTCGCCGACCCCTTCGTCGATGCCACCGCGTCCGCCCGTGCCGACAGCGCCGCGTTCTCGATCGACACGCCCGGTTCAGAATCTGCACGTGCAGAGGCCGCCCGCGCAGAAGTGCCCCGCGCCGAAGCCATGTCCGGCCCCGATCACTGCCCCGTGGACATCATCCTTGATGCCACCGCACGCGTCGCCACATGAGCGCGTCAGCCAACGTCTGAAGTCCACTGTCTGAAGTCCAACGTGTGTCGGCCCTCGTGAGCGGCCGCCGCGCGTCCCACGCGCTTTCACGCGGCCTTCGCGCTCGAGCACGTCATCGGGCCGCCCGCCCGCAACTGCGCCGCGCACAGCGAGACCAGCGTTGTCTTGTCGATTGGTTTCGCCGCGTACTCATTGCATCCCGCCTCGATGCAGCGGATGCGATCCTCGGGCATGGCGTGGGCCGTGAGCGCAATGATCGGCATGCGATTCCCACGCGCCCGCATCACGCGCGCGAGCGTGTATCCATCCATCTCGGGCATCTGCATATCACTCACGAGCAGGTCATACGGCGTGCCGCGTGCTGCCGCCGCGTCAATCAGCTCCAGCGCGATCTTGCCGTTGTCCGCAACATCCACAGACGCCCCCGCCTTGCGCAGATGGAACGCGATGAGTTTCTGATTGTCCGGTCCATCCTCCGCCAGCACGATCCGCGCGTTGAGCCGCTGCAGCGAGATCGCCGCCGTGCTCGCGGCAGTGCTGACAGCCGTGCTTGCAGGTTGTCTCTCGCGCGACGGCATCGCAACCACATCCTTCGTCTGCGTCGTCGCGGCCGTAGACGTCAGATGTGGTGTTGCTTCCGTCTGGCCCGTCGTCGTCGGCGTCGGCTCGCCCGCCGCCACTCCGCGCGCAACTTCCACGCGAACCGTCGCAACGAACGTGCTTCCCAGACCGCGCTCGGACCGCTCCAGCACCACGTCGCCGTGCATCAGTTGTGCCAGCCGCCGCGCGATCACCAGTCCCAGCCCGGTCCCGCCGTGCCGCCGCGTCACCGACTCGTCCGCCTGTGTGAACGTCTGGAACAAGCGTCCCGCCTCGGCCGCGGACAATCCAACGCCCGTGTCCTGCACCGCGCAGCGCAGTTGCAACGAGGCGCCATCGCTCGACGGCTCGGCCGACACGCGCAGCGTCACGCTGCCGCGCTCGGTGAACTTGATCGCGTTACCAACGAGGTTCATCAGAATCTGCCGCAGCCGCGTCGGATCGGTCCGTACATGCACGGGCAACGGCTCGATCGTTTCCAGAACCAGCCGGATTCCCTTCTCCTTCGCGCGTGGCTCGTTGAGCGTCACCACCGAGCGAAGCAGTTCCTCCAGCGAAGTCTCGACCGATTCGATCGACATTCGATCCGCTTCGATCTTTGAGATATCCAGAATGTCATTCACCACGTTGAGCAAGTGACCGCCCGCACGTCGAATTGTCGCGATCTTCTCCAGCCGCGAATCAGGCGCAAGATCCAGATCGCCGTCGTCTTCGAGCAAATCTGCATACCCCAGAATCGCCGTCAGCGGCGTGCGAATCTCGTGGCTCATGTTCGCCAGGAACGCCGTCTTCGCCCGATTCGCCTGCTCCGCCACCTCACGCAGTCGCTGCAGCTCTGCCTCTCGCTGGCGATCCGCCGTTGTGTCGACGCAGGACATCAGCGAGCAGCGCACGCCGCCAGCCTCATCAACCCACGGCCGAACTTCCCACTGCACATGCCGCTCTTCCCGCGAACCCGCGGGCCGCCACACTTCATCCTCACACGACGCGATCCTGCCGCCGGCGCACCGCGCCTGCAAGTCGCGCCAGCCCGTCGGCATCTCCGGCAGCACCTCCGCCAGACTCCGTCCGACCACATTCTGTCCAGCAAGCCCGAAGTCGCGCTGCCAGCGCCGGCTCACCGCCAGCAGCCGCATCTCAGCGTCAAACATCGCGATCGCCGCGGGCGTGTGCTCCACGAGGATCGCGAGCCGCTCACGTTCCTCCAGCATCTTGAGCTGCGCGTGCTTGGCTTCCGTCACATTCTGATGCGCCACCACTGCGAAATGCTTGCCCTCACGCTCAAAGCCCTTCACCGACACCTGGAACCACCGCTGCTCGTTCGGCGAGTGGCACGCGTACTCATGCGGCCGATCCACGCTCTTGCCCGACAGCACGGCCCGCAGCGACCGGGCAACATCCACGGCATCAGTGCACGTACCGCGCGGCCCGGTCAGCGCATCACACACCGCCAGGTAGTTCGATCCTTCCACGCACGACGCCGTACCGTCGTTGCGCTCGGCGAACGATCGCCACGCCTGATTGACCGTGATGATCGTTCCTTGCTCATCCACAATCGCGATGTGCGCATCCATCGCATCGATCGAACTTCGCAGGAATGCCTCGGCACCGCGAATCGCGTCGCGCGTCCGCCGCTCCTGCGTGATGTCCGTCTCAATCGCCATGAAGCCGACGAACGCTCCGGCGTCATCACACAGCGGGGCGATATCAAGCCGCAGCCAATAGCTCTGGCCCGACTTGGAATAGTTCAGCAGTTCTGCCGTCACGGGTTCGCGCCGCTGCACCGCTTCGCGAATCCGCTCGACCGTCGCTCGGTCCGTCTCAGGCCCCTGCAGGAATCCGCCGGGCTTGCGGCCGATGACTTCTGCCGCCATATATCCGGTCAGCCGCTCGAACGCCGCGTTCACCCAGGTGATCCTGCCGTCTCGATCACACACGACGACCAGATTGCTCGTCCGCCGCGCGATCGCGGCTAGCCGCGTCGCATCCGCCTCTCGCGCAATCAACTCCCGCGTCCGCGCCTCGAGCAAGTTCATCGCGGGGTGATAGATCACCAACCACTTGCTGACAGCAACACTCAGAAGCAGCACGGCGAACACACCCGCGGCGATCGCCGGATGACTTGTCGTTCTGACGAGGATCAACCCAAGGAGCGCAAGTCCGGCCGTGACCACCACCGACCCGCGCATCAACCGGCGCATCCGCTTCGTCCCTGCGACAACCGGATGAGTGTCGAGCGAGTCCACCGAGGGGGGCGCGGCAGGCGTCGAGATGTCGCGCGATTGTGTCACCGCAGGCGATATCGACCTCGCCATGTGTGCAATTCAGGAGTTCGCCTTCGGACGCACCGGGGGGTCTCCGGACGGTCCCCGCAAACGGTGACGAAAACACCCGACTCCTTCAGATGGCGTCACCCTCTCGGGTGAGGCCAAGCCCCAAGGCCGACCAGTTCTCGGGCCTCCCGCGCGTCAGCACTCGCTCACGCTCACGGGCACGTTCACCGCGAGTCCGCCCTCGGCGGTTTCCTTGTACTTGCTCTGCATGTCCAGCGCGGTCTGCCACATCGTCTTGATCACATTGTCCAGCGAGACGCGGGCCTTGCTCGGGTCGCTGTCCAGCGCGATCGCCGACGCCGTGATCGCCTTGATCGCGCCCATCGTGTTCCGCTCGATGCACGGCACCTGCACCAGCCCGCCGATCGGATCACACGTCATCCCCAAGTGATGCTCCATCGCGATCTCGGCCGCCATCAGCACCTGACCCACCGTGCCGCCCATCACCTGCGTCAGGCCGGCCGCGGCCATCGCGCTCGACACGCCGATCTCCGCCTGGCATCCGCCCATCGCCGCCGAGATCGTCGCGCCCTTCTTGAAGAGGCTGCCGAGTTCGCCGGCGGTGAGCATGAAGTCGATGATGCCGTCGGTGGTGCCCTTCTCAAAGCACCAGTAGTGCATCATCACGGCGGGGATGACGCCCGCCGCACCGTTGGTGGGCGCGGTGACCACGCGACCCAGCGACGCGTTCTCTTCATTCACCGCAAGCGCGAACACGCTGACCCAGCGCAGCGTCGGATCAAACCCGCGCCCTGCCCCGTGCCGCACCAGATCAATCCATGCATCGGCGTTCGGTGCGTCGTGTGCGTCGGGCGCATGCGCGAGGAGCTTGCGGCTCATGCCCGCGGCACGTCGCGTCACATTCAGACCGCCGGGCAAGACACCGTCGGTGTGACAGCCGCGATAGATGCACTCGCGCATGACGCGCCAGATGTTGAGCAGGCCGGTGCGCACCGCGGCCTCATCGCGCCACGCCAGTTCATTGCGCATCACCACACCCGGGATGTTCATGCCCGTCGCCGCACAGTGCCGCTTGAGGTCATCGCCGGTATCGATCGGGAAGGGCAGCGCAACGGCGCGAGCACCTTGCGCGGTCTCGCCCTCCTGCACGACAAAGCCGCCGCCGACGGAGTAGTACGTCTCGGCGTGACGCGTGCCGTCGCTGCATAACGCGGTGAATGTCACGGCGTTGGGATGAAACGGCAGGCTCTTGTCGCGGTTGAAGATCAGATCCGCATCGGGATCAAACTCAACGCGCGGCCCACCCTCGCCGCCGAGGCAATATGTGCCGCGCACGCCGAGTGACTTCACGCGTTCGACAATGCCGGCGGTTTCACAGGTGACAGGGTCCTCGCCCGCGAGGCCGAGGACGACGGCGAGATCGGTGGCGTGGCCGTGGCCGGTCTTGGCGAGACTGCCGAAGAGGTCGGTGCGGACGCGTGTGGTCTTGTGGAGGATGCCGCGCTCGCGCAGGGTCGCAACGAATCGCTGCGCCGCGCGCCACGGGCCCATGGTGTGCGAACTGCTGGGGCCGACGCCGATCTTGAACACATCGAATACCGAGATCGCTTCCATGGCGCTGCGGTTCCTTGTTGCCGCGGACGTGGCGGGAGAAGAGTTTAGGGAGTGATGCGGGAGGGGGGCGGAATCAGTGACGCCTACGGTTCGGCCATGCTCATCCTGTTTGATATTGACGCGACGCTGACCCACACGAGCAGCGTTGGAATCAAGGCGATTGTTCGAACCGGGCAGCGGCTGTTTGGGCCGCAGTTCTCCGAGGTCGGGATCGACGTCGCGGGGCGACTGGATCCGTTGATCATCGGCGAGATGCTCGAGCGTGCGGGGGCGGCACGCAACAACGAGAACATCGCCAAGCTGCGCGAGGGGTATGTCGAGGCGATGCGGACGGAACTGTTCCGGCCCGGGATCAGCCGCGCGTGTCCCGGCATGCCCGAGTTGCTGCGTGCGCTGCAGGCGCAGAGTGCGGCGACGCTTGGACTGCTGACGGGGAACTTTGAACAAACGGGACTGCTAAAGATCCAAGCGTGCGGCTATGAACCGGAGGTCTTTCGCGTGCGGGTGTGGGGCGATGACTCGCCACTTGATCCTCCGGCGCGAGATCATCTGCCGCCGGTGGCGATGGAGCGGTATGCGAAGCTGATGGGGAAGCCGATTGCCGGGAGTCAGGTGACGATCATCGGCGATACGCCGCACGACGTGCGATGTGCGAAGGTGAATGGCTGCCGCGTGCTTGGTGTGGCGACGGGGCGGTACGACGTGGCGACGCTGGAGGCGCACGGCGCGGACCTGGCCGTGCCCACGGTGGAAGACACGGCGCGGGTTGCGAAGTGGCTGCTGGGCTGATCGAGCGGATGGGGCGTGTCTTGGGCGGAACGCCGCGCGAGATCAGTAGATCGCGTCCTCGAAGTAGTACTGCTTGGCGTTCTGGGGTGTGATCATCTCGACATCGATGAGCAGGTGGCGGGGCATGAACTCCATCACCTTGTCCTTCTGTCCGTCGCGCAGGATCGAGACTGCCGTGTGAATGCCCGCGCCGATCATCGACGGTGAATAAGTCACATTGGCGGGGACGAGCGGGTCGTTGTCCATGATCATCTTGACGACCTGCTTCATGCCCGCGCCGGGGAAGACGAAGAGGTCCTTGTCGCGCTTGGCGTCCTTGATCGCCTTGATCGCGCCGAGCGCGACATCGTCGTCGCCGGCCCAGACCGCGTCGATCTTGGGGAACTGCGTGAGGAACGTCTGCATGACGTTGAGGCCCTTCTCGCGATTCCACATCGCGGGCTGCTGGCCGAGGATCTTGATGTCGGGGTAACGCGTCAGCACTTCCTTGAAGGCATTGACGCGATCGGTGTTCACGGTGCAGGGAATGCCTTCGAGGATGACGATGTTGCCCTTGCCGCCGAGTTTGGTGGCGATGAACTCCGCGGCTTTGCGGCCGAAGGCCTTGTTGTCACCTTCGAGGAAGATATCGGCGACGGGTTCGGTGAAGCCGCGATCGACGTTGACGATGAAGACGCCTTTGTTGTGGGCCTTCTTGGCGATGGGCGTGAGTGCCGCGGACTCGGTGGCGAGCACGACGAGGCCGTCGATGCCCTTGACGAGCATGTCCTCGATGTCGGCGACCTGCTTCTCAGGGCCGGGCGCGGTGGCGTAGACGAACTCGACGTTGGGATAGAGGGCCATCGCGCGCTTGGCCCACCAGCCGATGCCGGCAGTCCAGCCGTGGGTGGCGGCGGGGACGGAGACGCCGATGCGGACCTTCTTGGCCGCGGCGGGGGTTGTGGCGGGCTGGGATGCGGCCTCGGTCGAGTTGGTGCGCTCGGCGCTGGTCATGCCGCCGAGCGTGGCGAAGGCAGCGCCCGCGAGGGTGGCGGCGGAGAGAGCGACGAGCGCGGCACGGCGCGAGAGTGGAGAAGCGCGGCGGACGACGGGCATGGGCGTGCTCCGGTGTGGTGCGGTGTGAACAGACTGCTTGAACGAGATCACCGGCATCATACCGGATGGCGGCGCGGGTTCGAGGGCCGCGGGTGGAGCGGGCGGCGCGGCGGGGGTGATCGATGCGCACGACACGGGGGTGTGATCGCGTGTGACCACGATCGACGGTTCGATTGTGGGGTGCTCTGCGTTGGAGTCATGAATGTGATGCCGCGGCGTGGTGGCAGCGGGGCGTGCAAGGCGGACGAGCGCGGCGGCGGCCTTGCGGGCGGTCTCCAGGGCGCGGGGGTTGGTGCGCTTGCTGGTGTAGGGGTCGTCGCGCACGTCAAGCAACGCCTGGACGGACGAGGGCATGTTCTCACGCGCGATGTCGCGACCGCGGCGGAGGTTGAAGGCGGTGACGCGTTCGACGTGCGCGGCGATGTCGGGGCGGTCGAGCCAAGACATGAGCGTGGCGAGCGGGATGGCGAAGTGGGAGGCGATGTCGCGGGCTTCGAGGCCGCGGTCGAAGTAGAGGGTGATGAGCTCGGCGTCGCGGTCGCGATCGGGAGCGGGAGGATTGGGATTGAGGAGATCGGCGGGGAGGGATTGGGATGCGGTTTGGGTTTGCGCGAGCATGGCGACGCTCCGGCGGGGGAAGTTGTCGGGTGGCGGCCCGGGAGCGGCGCGTGCGGCACGCGCCTCTACATGCACGGGCGACGGACGCGTTTGCGCGCGCAGGAGTGTCCGGCGCGGAAGCGCGAGGTGGGGTTGGTGCAGTGATTGTCGAAGAAAGAAAATCTGAGATGTTGTTGTGGGAAAGAGGCTGTTTGCACCGCCGTGCGCGCGCAAATGTGGATGTATGGGGGAAGGCACTGGGCATCGGGCGTTGGGCATTGGGCATTGGGGGAGTTCGGCGCGTGAGCGTGGTGGTTGAGTTTTGGAGGATGGATGTGAAGGCAGCATCGATGTCCGCGAAGACGAGGACATCGATGGCACGGGGAACCACCCCTCATCCCCGGCTGCGCCGGACCTTCTCCCCGGGGCGGGGAGATGGTGGAGCAGGAGGGCGCGGGATGAGTCGGAAGTGACGGGCGCGCTGGGGGCGGCATCGATGTCTTCGAAGACGAGGACGTCGGTGGTGCGGGAGCGGGGCGTGAGGGAATACCTATTATTGAGCATGCGCCCAAGTCCGACTGTTGATGCCGTGATGGCCGCCGAGCGTGCCGCGTCGTTTACGAAGCGTTCGATCAAGAACGCGGCGAAGCTGAGCGGTCTGAAGCTGGCGTTGTCGATGCTTGATCTGACGACCTTGGAGGGCAAGGACTCGCCGGAGAAGGCGCGTTCGCTGTGCCGCAAGGCGATCACGCCTTGGGAGCAGGAGCCGGAGTTGCCGTCGGTGGCGGCGGTGTGCGTGTATCCGTCGCTGGTGAAGACGTGCAAGGAAGCGCTGGGGTCGAGCGGGATCAAGGTCGCGAGCGTCGCCACGGGCTTTCCGAGCGGGCAGTTTCCGATTGATGTCCGGCTGGAGGACACGCGGCGCGCGGTGGCGGACGGCGCGGACGAGATTGACATGGTGATCAGCCGCGGCAGTTTTCTGGCGGGTCGCTATGACGAGGTGGCGGAAGAGATCCGCGCGGTGAAGCGTGCGTGCATTGACGAGAGCGGTGGGGCGTCACGATCTTTTCCGCGGTTTGCCTCGCTCAAGGTAATTCTTGAGACAGGGGAACTGGAGACGCTGGACAACGTGCGGCACGCGAGCGATCTGGCGATCCGCGCTATGGCGGATGTCGATCTGGAGTGGGACAGCTCGTATGGGCGGGAGTCGCGGGCGACGCGGCCGTCGGACTTCATCAAGACGAGTACGGGCAAGGTGCAGCCGGCGGCGACGATGCCGGTGACGCTGGTGATGCTCGAAGCGGTGCGCGATTGGTATCTGGAGACGGGGTACAAGGTGGGCGTGAAGCCCGCGGGCGGCATCCGCACCGCGAAGCAGTCGCTGCATTACCTCGTGATGGTGAAGGAAACGCTGGGTGTGCTTGAGGGCGGCGAGGCGTGGCTGCACGCGGACCTGTTCCGCTTCGGCGCGTCGACGCTGGCGAATGACATCCTGCGGCAGATCGCGTGGCTCAAGGGCGGGAAGTACATGGCGGCGTATGACTTCGCCGAGGCGTGAGTGAGGACGCGCGGTGTCGCCGCGATGCGGCTCGGGATGGAGAGGCGGCGCTTTCCCCGGGGCTGTCGCCCCGGGCTTGGAACGTGCGGCCCTTCGGGCCTGAATACATCGGCGCTTGTGGAGCGACGCGTTGCGGATTCAGGTGCAGCTCAAGCCCTGACTGATGCGAAAGACGTGGCCGTCGGGATGGCGCACGTGCATCTCGCGGACGCCCCACGGCTCATTGGTGGGCGGGTGGGTGACGTCGAGGCCTCGTGCGAGGCAGCGCTGATGAACTTCATCGACGTTCAAAACCCAGATGCTCATCCAGACGCCCTTGTCGATGGTGTCGTCTTGGCCCGGGCCGCCGGAGGTTGAAGTGTTCGGGCCGCGGCCTTTGCCGCCTTGGCCGTCTTTGCAGAGGAAGATCTGGCACTCGGCGGCGCCGACGGCACCGAAGGTGGGCGGGGTGCCCCAATCCCAGATCTTGACCCAGCCGAGCGCGGCGAACCACGCGAAGGACGCCTCCATGTCGGAGACGTTGAGGATGGGTGTGAGGTGCGAGGGACGCAGCAGTGATGTGCGTGCGGCGGCGGCGTCGAAGCCGTGGGTGTTGTAGGTGGCGCTGGCGCGGGTGACCTTGTGCTGGTCGTTGAGCGTCATGACTTCGCACGCGACGAGGTCGTGGACGGAGAGGTAGCGGATGACGAGCGTGTCGGTGCCGAAGGTGTGGCCGAGGGGGACGAAGCGGAGATCGGGATAGCGGTGCAGGGCCTGCTGCCAGTAGGCGCGGAGCGCGGGCTTGCCGCGGAGGATGCCGTCGGGCGTGCCATCGTTCGAAGAGGCGAGACGCGCGCCGAAGGGCGACGAGAAGACGACGTCGTCGGTGTAGTGCGCGAGGATGCGTTCGAGGTCGTGGGCGTTCCATGCGCGGAGCCAGTCGCGGGTGAACGCGTCGACGGATGGTTGGGTGAGCATGGGCCGAGGATAACACGCGCGCGGACCCGGGAATAACTCGGGCGGACGCGGGAGGTCGATGCGCAAGTCTTTGAGACGGTGCGAGTTGTGATGATCGCCAAAGTTGGGGATAGACCACAAATCCGTGCCAAAAACACCGATGAATGTTTGTAAGGGGTTGTCGGGGTCGGCGTCGGTGTTGGAGGTGGGTCAGCGTCTCAGGGGTTCGTTGTGCAGCACTCAGAACAGAAACCACGAGAGGCCCGAGACGGCCGCAGCGCGGCGACGACGACACGCAGCGCGGGTCTTGAGCGCATGGGGCTGTCGACGCTTGCGCTGTTGCTGACGGGCGTGGCGATCGGCGTTTCGACGTTGGCGATCTTGGTGAACGAGACGTCGCCCGATCATGTGGCGAGCGCGCGGAATCATGTCACGATCACATTGCTTGCGATCAACATCGCGCTGAGCGCGGGGCTTGTGAGTGCGGCGGTGTTCCTGCGTTCGCACATCACGCGGCCGCTGAAGCAGATGGTGGATGTGGTGCGTGGGCGCGCGATCGGCGCGGTCGAGCAGGCGATGCCGGCGGTGGGCGGGGAGCTGCAGGATCTGCGAGATGCGCTGCAGGAGTTGTTTGAGCTTTCGAAGCAGCGCGATGCGGAACTGCGGGTGCTGACGGATGCCGCGCCGGTGCTGGTGTGGACGAGCGATCGCAACGGCAACTGCACGTACTTCAATCAAGCGTGGCTGCGATTCACGGGGCGCACGCTGGAGGAAGAAGTGAATGGCGGGTGGCTGGCGGGGCTGCATCCGGATGATCGGGACAGCACGCTGGCGGCGTACATGGATGCGTTGAAGCGGCGTGAGCCGCTGGAGCTGGAGTATCGCTTCCGTCGGCGCGACGGTGCGTATCGCCAGTTGCTGGATCGGGGCACGCCGCGGTTTGACGGGTCGGGTGTGTTCGTGGGGTATGTGGGCGCGTGCACGGACATCACGGAGTTGCGGGCGTCGCAGCGGACGCTGGCGCAGACGCAGGCGCGATTCGGTCGGCTGGTGGATGCGCTGGCCGAGGGCGTGGTGATGCAGGACGCGAGCGATCGCGTACTGGCGTGCAACCCGGCGGCGGCGCGGATCCTGGGCCTGACACGCGAGCAGTTGATGGGTGTCTCGTCGATGGATCCGCGCTGGCAGGCGAAGAACGAGAGCGGCGAACCGATCAACGGCGAGAATCATCCGAGCATGGTGTCGATGCGCACGGGCGTGCCGCAGCGGAATGTGTTGATGGAGATCAACAAGGCCGACGGCGCTCGTGTCTGGCTGCGCGTCAACTGCGAACTGGTGCGCGACGAGAGCGACGCCATCAGCGGCGTGGTGGCGTCATTCTCCGATGTGACCGCGGAGCGAGAAGCGGAGCGTCGATTGCGCGACAGCGAGTGGCGCTTCCGCACGCTGGTCGAAGGCACGGACATCGTTTTGTGGGAGTTTGATCCGGCGGAAGCGCGATTCACTTATGTCTCGCCGCAGGCGGAGCGATGGGGCTATTCACAGGCGGCGTGGCTGGAGCGCGGGTTCTGGGAGACGACGCTGCATCCGGAGGATCGTGCGCGGGCGATGGAGTTCTGCGCGCGGGAGTCAATTGCGGGACGCGATCACCGCTTCCAGTATCGCATGATCAAGGGCGACGGCACGATCGTTTGGGTGGACGACTTTGTGAGCGTCAACACCACGGCGAGCGGGAAGCGCGTGCTGCGCGGCGTGCTGGTTGATGTGACGGAGACGGTGCGGCTGAAGGAGATGGCGGAGGCGGCGAGCCGCGCCAAGAGCGAGTTCCTCGCGAACATGAGCCATGAGATCCGGACGCCGCTGACGGCGATTCTTGGGTTTGCGGATCTGCTGCACGAGGACGGAGAGATTCATCGTGCGCCGGACAATCGCCTGCAGCACATCGAGACGATTCGCTCGGCGGGGCAGCATCTGCTGGGACTCATCAACGACATCCTCGACCTGTCAAAGATCGAGGCGGGGCGGATGACGATCGAGGGCGTGGCGTGCAATCCGGCGGCGATGATCGGCGAGGCCGTGTCGCTCTATGAGGTGCACACGCGCTCAAAGAACATCGGGCTGGGCGTGGAACTGGCGACGCCGATTCCGCAGCAGATCACGACCGATCCGACGCGGCTGCGCCAGATCGTGATGAACCTGATTGGCAACGCGTGCAAGTTCACGACGCAGGGCGGCATCCGCGTGGTGGTCGGCGTGGCGCAGTCGCGCGGGCGCGAGTGTCTGCGGATCGACGTGGTTGACACTGGCCCGGGCCTGGACGAGGCGGGAATCGCGCGGCTGTTCAAGCCGTTCACACAGGCGGACACGTCGACGACGCGGCGCTTTGGCGGCACGGGGCTGGGGCTGACGATCTGTCGGCGCCTGGCGCAGCTCATGGGCGGCGATGTGTCGCTCGCACAGACCAAGGTGGGCGAGGGTTCCACGTTCCGCGTGGAAGTGCCGCTCGTGTTCGAGATGGGCACGCCGATGGTGACTGCGGTCGACGCGCCGGCGACGGCGACGACGCCGATGGATGCGAGCGCGCCGACGCAGTTGGCGGGGCGCATTCTGCTGGCGGAGGACGGACCGGACAATCAGCGGCTCATCTCGTTCCATCTGCGCAAGGCGGGGGCGGAGGTTGAGATTGCCGAGAACGGCGTGGTTGCGCTGCAGATGATCGAGCGTGCGATTTGCGAGGGCAGGGAGTATGGCTTGCTCTTGACGGACATGCAGATGCCGCTGATGGATGGCTACACGCTGGCGACGACGCTGCGGCAGCGCGGGAGCGTGATGCCGATCGTGGCGATCACGGCGCACGCGATGGAAGGGGATCGACGTCGCTGCCTTGAAGCGGGCTGCGATGACTACACGTCGAAGCCGATCGATCGCGCGGCGATGCTGCGGACGTGCGCGGCGTGGATGGGCCGCGAGAGCGCGGCGCGCGCGGCGTAGGCCCCAATACAGGCCCGAACAAGATCCTTTCGGCCGGCCCTATCGAGGGCCGTTGGACAGGGTGTGAATCGAGCGGCTTGCCTATGCTTTCCTCCCTGACTCGGTGGGTCGGGGGCCGATCTTTCCCGCGCTTGCGGGACGGCAAAACCAAGTGTGTGACAGGCCCCGCGAGGGGCGGACCGGAACGCTCCGGCGGCACGCGAGCACTCGCGTTGCAAGCCCGGCTGTCCTTCCCGAGTGGGTTGGCTCAGAGCGTGTTCTGGTTCATGCGACCGCTTCGATCAGCCACCGTGATCGGCGCTCGCGAGAGATTGTGTCCCCATGATCGATGAATCCCTGATCGCTTCGCTCCAGATCGCCGACGCCGAGGTCGAGGCCATGATGCGTGGCAGCCTCGCCGAAGGCAAGAAGTCCAATCACATGGACGATTTCCTCGGCGAAGCGATCGAAGGCCTCACCCCCGGCAAGCTCATCAAGGGCAAGGTCATCGGCTTTGCTGGTGACGACGTGGTGGTTGAGGTGGGCCTGAAGAGCGAAGGCCTGATCCCCAAGGAAGAGTTCGAGAACAATGCCGCGGAGATCAAGCCGGGGCAGATGATCGACGTGCTGCTTGAGGGTCTGGAGAACGACGACGGCCTGATCGCGCTGTCGAAGCGCAAGGCCGACCGCATGCTGGCCTGGCAGCGGATCATCGACACCACGAAGGAAGGCGACGTGGTGGAGGGCATGGTCACCCGAAAGATCAAGGGCGGTCTGCTCGTGGACATCGGCGTGCCGGTGTTCCTGCCCGCGTCGCAGGTGGACGTTCGTCGTCCGGGCGACATCGGCGAGTACATGGGCCGCAAGGTGCGAGCGAGCATCCTGAAGATTGACCTGGAGCGTCGCAACATCGTCATCAGCCGTCGCAAGCTGATCGAAGAGGAGCGCGACGCCGCGAAGCGCCGCCTGATGGACACGCTGAAGGAAGGCGACATCATCAACGGCACGGTCAAGAACATCGCCGACTTCGGCGCGTTCGTGGACCTGGGCGGCATCGACGGCCTGCTGCATATCACGGATATGTCGTGGAGCCGCATCAACCACCCGAGCGAGATGCTCAAGATCGATCAGAAGGTTGAGGTCAAGATCCTCAACATCGATCGCGAGAAAGAGAAGATCGCGCTGGGCATCAAGCAGAAGGAAGCCAGCCCCTGGCAGGAGATCGAGAAGAAGTATCCGGTGGGCTCGCGCGTCCGCGGCAGCGTCGTCAACATCATGTCGTACGGCGCGTTCGTCAAGCTCGAGGACGGCATCGAGGGCCTGGTCCACATCTCCGAGATGTCGTGGACCCGCCGCGTGAACCATCCGTCGGAGATGGTGACGCCGAACCAGGAAGTCGACGTCGTTGTTCTTGAGATCAACAAGGACAAGCAGGAAATCAGCCTCGGCATGAAGCAGACCGAGGTCAACCCGTGGGAGCTCGTCAGCGAGAAGTACCCGCCGGGCACGGTCATCGAGGGCAAGGTCCGCAACCTGGCCAACTACGGCGCGTTCGTCGAGATCGAGCCGGGCATCGACGGCCTCTTGCACATCAGCGACATGTCGTGGACCAAGAAGGTCACGCATCCCAACGAGATCCTCAAGAAGGGCGACAGCGTCCGCTGCGTCGTGCTCGAAGTCGATCGCGACAAGCAGCGCGTCAGCCTCGGCGTCAAGCAGCTCACCGAAGATCCGTGGCTCAACGCCATCCCCGAGCACTACAAGCCCGGCATGGTGGTGCGCGGCAAGGTCACCAAGATCACGAACTTCGGCGTGTTCGTCGAGCTCGAAGCCGACCTCGAAGGCCTGCTGCACATCAGCGAGCTGTCGGACCAGAAGGTCGAGAACCCCCACGACGTGGTCAAGGCCGACGAGGAGGTCGACGTCAAGATCCTCCGCGTCGATCGCAACGATCGCAAGATCGGTCTGTCGCTCAAGCGCGCTCAGTGGGGCGACACGAGCGGCGCGAGCGGCGGCGGTGGTGGCGAGACCGACGGCGAAGAGCGCGGCGGCCGCGAAGGCAAGCCCCGCAAGGCTCCGACCCGCGGCGGCATGGACGATCACGGCGCGATGGGTACCGACAAGATTCGGTTCTAAGTGTCGCGTGAGTGATCGCGGAGGCGTTCACGCAGCCGCGTGAAGGCACGCTGGACATTTCAAGTTGAACACGAAGGCCCGGGCGAGAGCTCGGGCCTTTTCGTTTGAAGGCTCTAGCGAGGAGCGATCGGCGTGATTGAGTTTCGGGGGCATGCTCGAGCGGCGGCGCCGAGACACTGGAGCTTGGAGATACGTTGCATCTGGCATAGGCGCGATCTCGCGCGCTCTTCATGCCGACTTCTTTGAGTTCTTGTTGTGGAGCACCGCAGGAGTTTGTAAACTGTGTGGGCTTAGCGGAACGGTTGGGGCCGATCCGCCCCGGTTCGAGTCTATCGGGGGTCCTATGCGTGATGATTTGAGGGTGAACACGGCGCGGCGGTGGGTAACCGTAATCGTGCTGAGCTTGGCGGCGATTGTTGCGGCCCGGACCGCCAAGGCCCAAGCTCTCTGCAATCCGCAAGACCTCGGCACGCTCGGCGGGGACGAAGCTTATGCCCTCGCCGTTTCCGGAGACGGCACCGTGGTGGTCGGTCTCTCAACAGATGCCATGCGGTCGTACCGACCGTTCCGCTGGACCGCATCGGGGGGCATGCAGCCCCTTAACACACGGATAACTGGAGAAACGGCTACTCCCCAAGACATTTCCGCGGACGGAAATGTCGTGGTAGGAGGCGAGGTCATCGGCAGCTACGAATACCGAGCGTTCCGCTGGACGGCCTCAGCTGGCATGCAGGATCTGGGCACGTTGGGTGGAACCTCAACTTATGCGATAGGCGTTTCGGAAGACGGAGGCGTGGTCGTGGGCTGGGCATCCACTCCTGCGAACCGATACGAAACGCGCGCCTTCCGTTGGACGGCCTCGGGCGGCATGCAGGACCTCGGCACGCCGGATGGGTGCTTCGGTACCGTCGCGCATGCAGTTTCGTCCGACGGTACCGTGGTGGTAGGCACAGCACGCTGCCCGGGCGCGAGCCCCACGGTCGCTTACCGCAACCGAGCGTTCCGCTGGACAGCCTCGGGCGGCATGCAAGATCTCGGAACGCTCGGTGGAACCGAGGCCGAGGCCTTCGCCGTGTCCGCAGACGGCACCGTAGTCGTCGGCTACTCAACCAACGCCGCGGGCCAACGCCGAGCGTTTCGCTGGACACCATCGGGGGGCATGCAGGACCTTGACGTACTGACAAGTGGAGAGTGGATTACTGCATACGACGTTTCCTCCGACGGAAATGTGGTGGTCGGGGCGGGCGATCTAGGCGCCTTTCGCTGGACCGCGTCTGGCGGCATGCAGGAACTCTGCACTTCGGAGGGCGAAGCCGCCCTTGCCTTGGGCGTTTCCGCGAACGGCGCGGTGGTGGTCGGTTTTAGCGAGCGATTTCGGGACGATGGCGTGTACGAAGTCCGCCCAATTCGCTGGGGGGGCCCCCTTCGCCGCATCGACCCTCTTGACGCGATCAATGAGTCGAAGCATCGCACTTCGCCGTACACGCTGAACGACCCTGTCGACAACGCTGAGCAGCGCACACTCCTCCGGCGCGGCAGCAAGCCGAACCCCGACCTCGGCACCGCCGATTTTGACGTGATCGTCGCTGATCGCCTCGACCAAGAGCAGCAGGTACTCTCGTTCGAAGCGTGGCACTCCTTCAACGGTGTGCCTGCCGCTCGTGACATTCCCTTCTACAGCTCTTCCCAGGTTCCTCCGGGACAGTGGGGTTGTGTGCTGCGCGAACCGCTGTCGCCGCCGGTCAACGGCGAGCGGACGCTGAAAATGCGAGTGTTCATTCCCTCCGATGCAGCGGTCGGCGAGTACGCGTTTCGTGCAGTTGTCAAGGATTCGGCGGGAAGTCGCCTTGACGAAAAGGCGTTTACCAACCCGGTGGTGATTCTGTTCAACCCATGGGATTCGAGCGACGCGACATACATGGAAGACGCGGCGTGGCGAGACGAGTATGTGGAGACTGGGTACGGTCTCTATACCGACTTCGCGGGAATAGCTTTCTGGTCGTATGAGCAGTACGAGAGCGATGTCTTGCTCGGCACGATGAAGCTCCTTGAGGGTCTTTCAGAGGCGGATCGTGCTAAACCGGAAGTCGTCACTCGTTGGCTGACAGACCGCATGAACTCCGTGAACCTGCCGGGAGTTCTGCAGGATTGTTGGACGGCATTCGGATGCGAAGGTTCCGCCGCCTGGACGGGCGACTCGTCACGCACCGTCTTTGAGCGTGCGAGGACTTCGGTTTGGCCGGTGGGCTACGGTCAATGCTACACCTTCGCGAACGTCGGTGTATCTGCGCTTCGAACGCTCGGCATACCAGCTCGCACAATCTCTGTTCTCAACGCAGGCATTGAGAGGAACTCGCCACCCAACGGGGTCATCGAACGAGTGCTGTGCGAAGTCGAAAGCCCCCAGGGTGTCAGGGTGATCGACCCCAGCCCGGGAGCCCCGTTGAATGCGTCGTGTCGCGTCGATTTGAAGGATTATGAAGACTATTGGTCAGGCAGCCATGTCTGGGGCGAAGCGTGGTTCCGTCGTCCCGATCTGGGCGTTGGTTACGATGGTTGGCAAGCCTTTGATCCTTCGCCGCTCCTCCAAAAGAATGGTCAATATCGATCGGCTTCCGGCCCAGTGCCCGTCCGCGCGGTCCGCAACTGGGACTACACACCAATCGACGCCAGTTTTGTCATTTCTCAGGTCGATGCCGACATCATGACGCGGGTGGCCTACCTCGATGGACGAGTTGAACTCTCGACAGTGGTTGACACAACAACGATCGGGTCTCAGATTCAAACGAAGCGACCGGGAAGAAACAGCACTGAGATGGAGCCAATCTTCAGTGACTACAAGTCGGTGTTGCGAGACCCGCCGGAGGACGTCACATTGTCGGCCCCGAGCATCGTCCGTGTTGGCGACGACATTGTCGCGCGCTTGAGAATACGGAATCCGCTCGCAACGCCCCAAACCTACCGATGGGGCATTCGGACCTTTGCCACAAGCGAACGCGGCGATCCTCTGGAGATGCTTACTCCACTTGAGGGCGGGCAAACCATCGTGCCTGCCGCTGATGAGATTGAGCGTGTTATCACGATCCCGGCCGCTCTGGTGCAGGCACGGATACTGGACTCGCGTTGGATACGTCTCGGCGTTTCGGTGGTTCGAGATCAGGGCCCAAGCGTCTGGTTGCGTGAGGCATCAATATCGCTTGAGGCAATGCGAGTGAATGTCAGCATCACTCCCGGCGTGGTGGCTTCGCCCGGCGAGGCTCTGACTGCAACCGTGGAAATCGTGAACGATCTGCCGATCGCTGTGCCCAATGCCCAACTCAGTGTTTCTGCGGTTGGTGCTGTGGGCGATGCGAGGACAAGTCCTGGACCAATCGTCATTCCAACGCTTGCCGCCGGGGCCAGAATGAGCGTCGACGTTCCGTTCATTGCAACGACCGAGGGAACCGGAGTTGTTTCATTGACCGTCAGTAGCCCAAGCCGTCGATTGGGCGGATGGACGGGGCTCATTGAAGTGCGAACATGTGGCGCCGACTTCAACGGAGACGGCTTCCTCGACTTCACTGACTTCGATGATTTCGTCACTGCGTTTGAATCCGGCATCGCTAGCGCCGACTTCAACGCCGACGGCTTTCTCGACTTCACCGACTTTGACGCGTTTGTGTCGGCGTTTGAAGCGGGTTGCTGACGATTGCCCGGTTGGGTTTGCCGTGGCAGCGAGCGACTTTCGCTTGCTTTTATGGGTGAATCGTGTATGGTCTTTCAGCGGAGTGTGCCGCGGTGTCTTCTTGAGGGTTTGTGAATGTCTGCCATTGCCTGACAATCCCGCGTCGGAGCCTGAGGGTGGCGCGTGCCGCGGTTGCGGCGGCTGCCTTGGGCGTCTGGCGCCTCCTTCTCCGGCGTGCTGAGGCGTGCGATTGCGCGTCCGTGCGTCGCTTGCGAGAAGGTCCCCGTCGATCCTGATGAACGTGCGCGTGGAGTGCATTCACGTGCGGGCTGTCGCTGCGCTTGGAGCTGTGCGGGCATTCGTGCCTGTGCCGCACGGGGCGCTGCGGCGTGCCGCGCGGGGTGCTTGCGTGGTCGTGCATCGGATCGGCGCGGCAAAGGCGCTCGCGGGCGTCTGCGCTGTCACTCGGTCATGTGTTGGGCGTTGTCGCTGAGAGTCATTGATGCGTGTCGCGCGGGCGCGATGCGTGCGAGCGGCAACGCGGGCATTTCTCGGATCTGGATCTCTTCTGCGCGGTGCTTGCGGCCGCGCGTCTTCACCCATGTCACACAAATCACGTCCTGACTCATCGTTTCGCTGCATCGTTTGTCAATGGTCGGTAAATGCCGCGGCGTTCGGCACATCGCATCGCAATCACTGTCCGCGTTGTCTGTGGTCGCGGCATTTGGATGATGAGCCGGGGGATCGGCGTTGTCCGTGCCGCGCCGCGATGGAGCCGATCGCGATCGAAGTGCGGAAAGATGGCGAGTGGTCGATCGTGCATCGATGCTCGGGGTGCGGCACGATCCGCACGAATCGCATCGCGGGCGATGATCATGAGCGATCACTGCTCGCGCTGGCGCTGCGGCCGATCGCCAACCCCGCGTTCCCGCTCGATGATGTGCGTGAGCCGGGGTAGTGGGCGGTGGTGTTGCGCGCATCGGTCTGATGCGAGTGAAGCACGCGTCGGAGCACCGATGTACTCGACGACGAGGACATCGGTGGCATGAAGAACGCAATATGGCACGATCGACGTTTGTTGAACGACGAGGCCGTGCGGGTCTGTCGCGTCGGGACAGCCGACGGATGAGCACTTGCCGCGCGGGATTGTTGAGGGTGGATCGATTGGTTCACGATCCAGGGACGACAATCCCATCGATAGGCGTGTGTCTTCCGGGGGTGCGGCTGCGCCGCGACCCCCGGCTACTCACCTCCACGGCTTCGCCGTGAAGAACGTGCTCTGAGGCGGAAGAGACGCGAAGTCAGCACCGATGTGCCCGAAGACGAGGACATCTGTGGCACGCGGTGGCGCGACGCTATCGCGGGGTGTATACGGCAGGAGCGTCGTCTACAGTCGGCCGGAAGAAGGAGGAACTGATGGCGCAGACCGCACCGGTGCGTGGTGGTGACGTGGACTATGACCGCACGGGCGGCGGATATGCCGCGTTGCGACGGCCGGATCCGCGGATCGCGGCACTGATCTGGCGTGCGCTGGGAGATTCGCGGCGGGTGATCAATGTCGGCGCGGGCGCGGGGTCGTACGAGCCGACAGATCGTCTGGTGGTGCCGGTGGAGCCCTCGGCGACGATGCGCGGACAGAGGCCGCGCGGGCTCGCGCCGGCGGTGCGGGCGTGGGCGGAGGCTCTGCCGTTTGATGATGGCGCGTTCGACGCGGCGATGGCGATCTTGACGGTGCACCAGTGGGCCGACAAGGCGGCGGGGCTGCGCGAGGTGCGGCGGGTGACGCGCGGGCCGATCGTCGTCATGTGCTTCGATCCTGATGAGTTCAAGCGGTATTGGCTGATCGACTATGTGCCGGAGCTGGACGAGGCCGATCGGCGGCGCAGCGGCACGATCGCGGAGATGAAGGCGCTGCTCGCGCCGATCAGTTCGACGGTCGAGGTGATCGAGGTGCCGATCGCGATTGACTGCACGGATGGGTTCACGGAGGCGTATTACGCGCGGCCGGAGCGCCTCTTGGAGGCGTCGGTGCGGGGAGCGCAGTCGGTGTGGGGGTTTGTGCCGCCGGGGACGGAGGAACGGTTCGTCGCGCGGCTGTCGGCGGATCTGGCGTCGGGGGCGTGGGACGCGAAGTACGGAGCGTGGCGGACGCGGCCGGAGTTTGTCGGGGCGTTGCGGCTGGTCGTGGCGCGGTAGAGAGAGGCAGACAGGAGACAGGAGACAGGAGACAGGCGAATCGTTGGCTGAGGGCTTTGTCTCCCGGTCTGATGTCTGATGTCTCCTTGTCTGGCTGAGTGAGCGCGGCGGAGCGGTGTCCGCCTGCCATCTGCCGTACTTCTTCGCTGCGGCGAGGCTCCTTGGACACCCCCGCGGGTTTCCTCCTACACTGGCACCAGCATGACGCTTCCTTCCTTTATTACCGCCCAGTTCATCACCAACGCCGTCATCATCGCCGTCGTCATCCACATCGTTCTGGTGGGTGCGGGGCTCCTGCTGTGGCAGGAACGCAAGATTTCGGCGTACATCCAGGACCGCCTGGGCCCCAATCGCGTGGGTCTGGACCTGATCCCGCAGTTGTCGTTCCTGAAGGGGCTGGTCGGGCTGGGCCAGGGGCTTGCCGACGGCCTGAAGCTGTTCCTGAAGGAGGACTACACGCCGCGGCGGGTGGACAAGATTTTGTTCCTGCTTGCGCCGGGCGTGATGGTCATCCCCGCGCTCATCGGCTTCGTGGTGATTCCGTGGGGCGGCTGGTTCCAGTTCCCTGAGATCAAGATCGGCGATTTCTTCCTCGCCGGCGGGCTCGTCAGCGTGGCGGGCGCGAACATCAACGTCGGCGTTGTGTACCTGCTCGCGGTCGCGTCGCTGGGTGTTTACGGCGTCACGCTCGGCGGCTGGGCGGCCAACAACAAGTACTCGTTCCTCGGCGGTCTGCGTGCCACGGCACAGATGATCTCGTATGAGATTCCGCTGGGGCTCTCGCTGCTGAGCGTGCTGCTGCTTGTTGGCAGCCTCTTGCCCGACATGATCATCAAGCATCAGGTGGAGCACGGCTGGCTGATTGCGACGCAGCCGGTGGCCGCGGTGCTCTTCTTCATCGCGATCATGGCCGAGGCGAACCGTGCTCCGTTTGATAACTCGGAGTGCGAGCAGGAACTGGTCGGCGGCTACCACACCGAGTATTCGTCGATGCGGTTTGCGCTGTTCATCCTCGCCGAGTACGCCCACATCATCATCTCGTCGGCGTTCTTCTCGCTGCTGTTCCTGGGCGGTTATCACCTGCCGTTCATCGGTGCGCTTGATCCGGCGGCGACAGGCATCGTCGCGGTGCTGGCCAAGTGCCTCGTGTTCGGCGTCAAGGCCTATCTGCTCGTCACGCTGATGATGCTCATCCGCTGGACGATCCCGCGTCTGCGCTACGACCAGATTATGTCCGCGGGTTGGCAGGGGATGATCCCGACCAGCCTGCTGTTGGTCGTCGTCACGGCGGTGATGGTGTATCTGGACCTGCGCAGCCTGCCGCTGATGCTGGCGGCGAACGTCGGCGTGGTTGTGGTGGTGCTGGCGATTCAGCCGCTGCTGCCCAAGCACGATCCCAACAAGCGGATCCAGCTCTACGGCTCGCGCTTCAGCCCGATGCCGGATGAACGCGTGCGGACGCAGTCGAGCGAGGCGGTTGCGCTGGCGGATCGGCCGGAGCATGCCGTGGCGCGGTGAGCGTGTCTGACGTTGCCGGGTGCGTGTGTTGTTGGAACGGTGAAGGCCGATTCAACACAGAGGCACAGAGGCGCAGAGACGAGAAGCCCTGAGAGGGTTTTGACGCGAAGGAAGACACGAAGCGAGAGAAGGGCGCGAAGGAAGAGAGCGTCCGCGCGGCGGTCGCGACTCGAGTGGAGGGCGTGATCGTGGGTGTTGTGGGCTGGCGACAAGTTACACGATCATCCTCGTCAAGCCTCGGATGATCGTGGCACGTCTCCTGATCGGGGCACCTGCCCTCTCTTCAACCGAATCGCTCGTCTGCCTTCACGGAGGACACAGAGCAGGCTGTCGGCGTCGCCCGAGGCAATCATGTCCTCGTACTTAAACTCCCGGACTTCGTCCTTGAGATCAAGATGCCGAACGACTCGAATCGCCGCATCGACCGCCATGTCGATCTCCTTGATGGGAACATGAATCTGGCGATGCAGGTCGGCCAGGTCGCGATGGGCGAGCTTTCGGTTTCGCAGTTCCTTCATGCTTGGCATCAGCTTCATGAAGTCCGCCAGCGCGGCGTCGGCAGCCGTCTGTCGCTGAGTGTCCAAGCGAGATCGCATGGTCGCAACGGCGTTAGCCAGCGAGAAGTTCTCGCGTGTTTCGTCACGCCCCCGCGTCTTGTCGGGATCAGCCAAATGGCACAGCCTCAAGATGACGTCCTTGGCAAGCACCTCGCGGATCGTCACGAAAAGCGCGGGGGCGACGTTGTTCATTAGGTCGCAGCTGTCATCTTCGCGCGCATCGCTTGAACCATCTGGCATAAACAGCTTCTTCCAGTTCATCCAGCGCCAGTACGTGTCGGCGAGTTCATTCTGCAACCACGCGAAGTCATCAGGCGTAAAATTGTTGCATTGCTTGTCTGATTCGCTCATGCTTGACGCTAGCGATCTTTCAGGGCAAGAAACGAGGCAATTCCGCGTGGGGAGTAAGCCCGCGAGTTCCACCGCCGAAGGGGGCGACGCTTATAGCCACGGGTGAAGCGAAGCCGGCGTCCTCGCGGGCGCAGCGCAACCCCGTGGAAAGCGTGTCGATTTCCCATCCTGCCCCGGAGGGGCAGGGGAGGCACTGGAGAAAGCGGTGACCTCGGAACGAACCGTGCATCCTCCGCCCCGGCTGGGGCGGAGCGCGTCATCGATGGAGTTCCACGGGTTGCGCTCGCCGGGGCTGCGCCCCCCGGCGTCGCTGCACCCGTGGCTACAGGCCGCGACCCCGTCGGGGTCGAGGAGGCAGATGGCCCGATCAACATGTGCCACGATCGCCGTTGGTTTGGCAACGGTGATCGTGCGAACATCGCGGCGGTTCTTCTTCGGCTCAAAGCACGATCACCCGCCCAGAGCGTCGGGTGATCGTGGCACGCGGGTGCTGAGGCCGTGATCGATGACCCAGGGCGTCGCGCGATCTCGACATGTGCAACGCACGCGCACGGGGCGCGCGGAAGCGCATCTGGAAACGAAAAGGTGGAAATGGAACGAGCGAAACGCCAATAGAACAGTTCTTGGATGCCGTTCGGGCAACGCAGAGGGTCCGGCTTCTGAGTCCGGCGTGATCGCGTTACACGACACTGTTCGCTTTAGATGTGTTGAGCGGGCCAAACCGGACTCGACAAACCGCTCTCAGCGAATCACACATACTTGTGTGATTCTGGCGGTGTGTCACACAATTGTGTGTGGGCGCATGACTACCACTCGCACTTCGAACGGCTGTGCCCCAGCCACGCCGGGAAAAGTCGCGATACCCGCGATCTTCGGAAACACCCTCTCCCGGCGACGGCTGCACTGTGTCTCAGCGACGAGATGACGCGATTGGCATGGTTCTGCGGTTCGCATGGTTGACAACGTTGAAGCCTGACTTTTCCCCAGAGTATCCACTCTTGAAGGGCGGCTCGAAAAATCTCGCCCGCCGTGCAACCTCACGGCGTTTGGACGGTACATTACAGGAGGGTTGTGTCCCTTCCGGAGCTGTCGACATGCTCGCAAACAAGCGTTTTCCCCGCGTTCTCAGCGTGTGCATCCTTCTCGGATTCGCAGGTTCTGCCTACGCCCAGCAAGATTGGCAGTTTGCTCCCGATGGCATTGCAAAGACACCAGAAAACAACGAACCATCCGGAAATGGTTGCGGAAATGCTGACTTCGCCGATCTTTTGCGTCAACTCGCGGCGCTGGCGGAGGGCGAGGACGGTGATCCCATGGCTGGCGATGAGGAGCCGCCTGCGAAGGACGACAAGTGCAAGAGCAAAGAGGACGGAGACGGCGGTGGCGGTGGCCAGAACGACGCGGGAGATCCGGCTCCTCGCGAACCATACGACGGGATGTATGGCGACCTGCTCGATCCTGATCGCGTCAAGCACATGCTCGAAGACATCCTCCGCAAGCTGAAGGATCGCGTCAATGGCGATCCCACCGACTATTCGGGCGGGCGGAACTGCGCGCCGTTCGCTCTGTCCGGCGCGTTTCTTGCGAAGTTCAACGATTTGATGGATCTGGCTTTGGGAACGCAGACTACTCCTGGTGCGAGTGATGCGTGCGAGATGCTCGGAATCGCCAAGCAAATTGCTGCTGTGTGTCGCGGAGATGCGGACGAGATTCCGTCCGCCACTCAGGTCACGGGCGACGCCGAGTATGGGTGCCGAGGCCAGGAAGAACAACTCTACCGCACGCAGATAACTGAGCGAACGGCGTTTCGTCGGGAGTGGATGGGGGTTCGGCGAAACCCTGACATCGTTGTCGCATCGCTTTCAACGTGCTCACAATGTCCTCCAGGTGAGATCAAGACCGAGCTCGCTGGTCTGCAAGCCGCGTTCTCGCTGGGGGCGGATGAACACGGTACTCTTGGGTATGTGTTGATGCGGAGCGATACGCTGATGGGCGGAAACGCCCATCTGTATACGTCGATGCTCAACGGTGGGACGAACCCTCCGACCGCGGGCAACGGTGCAGCGAATCTCAAGACGCGGCGGACCTTCGAGGTCGAGTTGAATCTGGGCAATGGTGATGTCGATCAGGTCCGTGACAACATTGGCGGACTGCGTTGCATTCGGCAGCTGCGGGTGAAAGACCTCTACGTGGATTTCCGCGATTCTGTCGGCGATCCAAGCTACGACGTGGAGGTGCGGTTCTTCAAGGGCACGTTCTCCAAAGTCGCTGACCTCTACGAATTTGGCACGGCGACGCCGTTCCGTACGGTGCGGACCAAGTACACCTTTGGTGTCAACGCGATTGCTGGGCAACAGAACAAGTATCGCGCTGTTGGCAGCTACGCAGTTTCAGACATGCCCTCGTCCGGCTCAAGCAGGGTTGCGACATTCCGCCAAGGCCTCGATCTTGTCTTCGAAGCAAGCGAGTTCCGCATTGATGGAAATGAGTCTTGGGAGCTCTCGCGACAGATCAACACGCAAACACCGGAGTATCGCGTCGAAGAGGTCAGTGGTGATTCGACGTATGCCGGCCATCAGGTGATCACGAAGACGCGATCGGTGTATGGGCCGAGCAGCTTGCTGTTGTCTCGCGAGCGGACCTACTTCCGTCCGTTCCCCGGGTTCCCAGCCGATGTGGAACTTCGTCATGGGTGGCCGTGGGTCAATGCGGCATATGAACGTCCTGCGCTGCTTGTCGACCTGGTACCCGTTCAGCACATTGTTGATCCGGATGGAGCCGCACTGACGAGTTCATGGGACTACGACACGAGCGGAGCGACTCAGTGGAATCCCGGCTGGTATCGACTGATTGGACAGTCGTCACCCAATGGTCACTGGGAGGAGTACAGCTACGACTCCCATGGATGGCTCAATCGCAAGGTGAGCCAATATCTTGATCACCCGCGTAGTGCGGGAGAGGCACAGAATCGTGTTGACGAGTTCGGACGTCGGGAGGACATCGCCCTCTTCAGTGAGTCGAATGGAGATCAGGTTCCAGAGGAAATCACTTGGCATAGCGTGCGGATCATGGGTGCCGAGGTCGAGCGGACGTTGACAGTCCATTGGAAGAACACCGTTCAACTGGACGGGTCAGGGAAACCTGTCCCGGTTCCAGAGGACGAGACGACCATTCGTTGCGCGATGGGAAACGATGTTCCAGCGGACCTGGCAACGGGTACTGCTCTCAGAACATGGCTCCAGAGCGTCCTCACGGATCCATTTGCGACCAAGCACTTGGTGAGTCATGAGCGGCGTGTGAGCCGTGACGAGATGGCGATCAAGGCGATTCGCGGTCGGATGGATGTCAAGCTTGACGCGGACGGCACTGTCTCAAAGTACTTCTATCGCAGTTATCCACTCGCGCCGAGCACTTCTGCGCCATCACTCGCGGACTACGGCGCGGTTGGCACCAATGCTTCGACCCCCGGCATGGTTGTACGACGCGTGCGAGGCCCGGCTGCGTTGTCGGGTTGCTTTCCCCTGAAGCCCGGGTGTGCGTTGATGCCGCGGGATGGGGAGGTACGTGTGGAGGTCACAGGTCCGAACGACCAGCAACTTGTGACGCAGACGCGCGACCTCCAAGGTGAACTTGGCGTTGGGATGAGTCGTACGGAGTACCCGTGGACGGGCACGCTGCTGACAGATAGCACAATCGCGACGACATGGGCGACAGATCCGTTCGGCCGGCCGACTGTCTTCCAGTCGATCGACGGTGCACAGGAAGCGTTGGCCTACAGCGATTGCTGCGGAAGCGGCACGACGACCGACGCACTCGGTGTGATTACCGTGACGCAGAAAGACGAGTTTGGTCGTGTTGCCTCGACGACCCAGAACTTTGGCACGGCGGCGCAGCTCACGACGCTCTACACCTACGACGCGCTCGATCGTGTCATAAAGACTTCGCGCATTGGTGCCGACAACTCGGTGATGGTCCAGTCGGAAGTCGGGTACGACGCCGTCGGACGTGAGGCTTGGACTGCGGATCAACTCGGGAACATCACAAACTACAGTTACGCGATCAGCAGCGGTGAGGTGACAACGACGACCACGCTCCCTGATCCAGATGGGGTAACGGGGCCGCTCACCTCGCCGACAGAGATCGCAGTCAACTTCCCGGACGGTCGCCAGAAGGCAAGCGGCGGTACCGCAGCTCACGCGACAAAGACTGAGTATGGCGTCGAGGCGGACGGTCTGCTCGGCACCAATGTGTCGGTGCAGTATGTTAAGTCGATCGCACTCGGCGAGGGGTCTCCGGCGAGCGAGGATCAGTGGACGAAGGCGTACACCGACTCACTTGGCCGAAACTACAGGAGCACTGCGCCCGCAGCCGACGGCACAAGCACAGTTCTTGAGGCGCGGACAACGTTTGGTTCGCGGGGACGACGGCTTTCGGCGATTGACGCTGCGGGTATCCGCACGATCTTCCTCCAAGGGCATGGCCCAGAAGAGGCTCCCGGATCGACGGGCACGAGCGACTGGTCAGGCGATTGGAGTGTCGAAGCGCTCGACGCCAACGCCGATGGGATGATCAACTTCGGCATCAACGACACCGACCGAATCTCTCGTTCGCGGTCGTTTGTGACCACGCGAACCGAGAACGGCAATCCAGTGGTCGTGCGTCGCAGTGAATCTGCGATCTGGGATTCGGTGGCCTATGGGATGCCGTCATCGCACGTCGTCGTTACCGCTCTCGCGGATTCAAGCGTCGATGGACGCACATCGTGGAGCGAAAGCTTCGGGCTCGTCACAAAGAGCTGGACGGTGGAAGATGCCGTCGCGCACACATCGACCTCGCATTCACTTGATCCGAGCGGGAACGAGTCGGTGAGTGTGAGCCGTTTCGGCAGGGTGGAAACATCGGTAACCTATTCGGGGAATACGGCCTCGGGCACGCTCCATACAAGCGCGGCGTTCGGGTTTGACGCTCACGGTCGCCAGACCACGGTGACCGATACCCGCGGCACTCCGAACGACGCCACAGATGATCGTGTGACAACGACGACATACGACAATGCTGATCGGCAAGTGTCGACGACGCTCCCGCTGGCCGAGGTTGGCGCGACACCGATGGTCACAACCAACACCTATGACAATCTTGGGCGTGTCATTCAAGTCGTCGCGCCCAGCGGCACGACTCACAACGAGTACGATGCCAGCGGCGAACTCAAGAAGTCCTGGGGTGGCGAGTCTTATCCAGTTGAGTACACCTACGACGCTGCTGGTCGGATGAAGACGCTCAAGACGCGACAGAAGTCTCGCGATCTCGATTCGGCAATCAGCCAGGTCACTTCCGATGCGACCGCCGCAGTGACGACATGGGACTATGACTCCAAGACCGGCGTATTGCTCCAGAAGCTCTATCCGCACGCCACAGTTGCGGGCCTCAGTGGCGTTGGTCCGAGCTACACCTATTTCGCCGACGGCAAGCTCAAGCGGCGCACATGGGCTCGCGGCAGCTTCGCCGAATACGCCTACAGCGCCGCGACTGGTGAGTTGCTGTCGATCACGTACAGCGACGGCACTCCTTCGGTCACCTACACCTACGACCGCCTCGGACGGCCCAAAACCGTCATCGACGGCTCGGGCACGCGCCAGTTCATGTATGACCGTACCGGTCAGCCCACGGCAGAGGAATACACCGCGGGCCTTCTGAACGGCGTCAAGACGGCGCTCACGTACGACAGCCAACTCCGGCGCCAGAACTACACGCTTACACGCGGCACCAACACTCTCAACGCGCACACGTTGGGCTACGACTCCTTGTCTCGTCTGAACTCGGTCAGCCGAGGTATCTTCTCGACGAACTATTCCTACGTTCCCCATTCGAACCTTGTCGCTGGCCTTCAGCACAAGGCATCGACGACGGTGTCTGGCACTGGCACAATCACGCGCGACGGGCTGGACCGCATCAAGTCCATGGCATGGTCGATCATCTGGAGTTCGACGGCGACGGAGAACTACGCCTATCGCTACAACGCCGCGGGCCAGCGTGAACGCGCCGAAGAACCCGATGCGAGCTATTGGAAGTTCCAGTATGACCAACTTGGACAGGTCATCAGCGGACGTCGCTACATGCCCGCGGGCGTGGCGCAGACCGAAGCTGACGACCTCGATGTTCCAGGTTATCGCTTTGGCTATGCGTTCGATCACATCGGCAACCGTACCGGGACGACCGCGACCGACGGCGTACCCAACTTCGGCACGCTACCGCGACTCGCGTCCTATTCCGCGAACCTACTCAACCAGTACACCGAGCGTTCGGTGCCGCGAGCGCTGGACATCTCGGGATATGCCTCGGGCACGATTACCGTAGACAACCAAGCGGTATGGCGGAGCGGCCTTGCCGCGCCTTTCGACCAGTACTACTGGTTCCCCAAGGAATGGCCGGGCGTGAACACGGCGTTCGCCACGGGCGTGAACGTCTCCAACCTGGCGCAGCCTTTGAGCGTATTCCTGCCCGCGACGCCGGAGCAGTTCACCTACGATTTGGACGGCAATCTGACTCAGGACGGGCGCTGGAACTATTCCTGGGATGGCGAGAACAGGCTGATCGCGATGGAAATCCGCGATGAACTCAAGCCGCTCTTCACCCAGCCGCTGCGGCTGGAGTTCTCCTACGACTCGCAGCACCGCCGTGTCCGCAAGCTCGTAATGACTCCCATGGCGGGCGGTGGCGGTGGTAACGCCGGAGCGGCATCGAGCGGAGGCGGGTCAGGTGCCGCCGAAGGCGATGAGGTCCTGACGCCGTCGGGCGTCACCGGGCTGGACGAGGGCGCGATGGAGATTCAGCCCGAGCTCACGCTCAACTCGACGGTGAACGGCGGGTGGTCGATCCTGACCGACATCCGCTTCGCGTGGGACGGCTGGCTGCTGTCGGCTGAACTGAACAACTCGGGGAACCTGATCCGAGGCTACTGCTGGGGGATCGATCTGTCGGGCACGCGCGGCGGGGCCGCCGGCATTGGCGGGCTGCTCTGGGCCCAGGAGGGCGGCACGTCCCTCTCGACCAGCACACTGCGCTACATCACCAGCGACGTACGCGGCGACGTACGCGGCGTGTACAACCGCTTCGCGGCCCAGCTGGGGAGGTTCGAGTACGGCCCGTTCGGCGAGCCGACTGCGGTGGCCGGGTCTGCCGCGTCCAGCTTCCCGATCCGCTTCAGCAGCAAGTACGCCGATCAGGAGACGGGGTTGAGTTACTTCGGACGGCGATTCCTCGCAGCTTCCGCAGGGCGATGGATCGGTAGAGATCCCGTGGGTGAGCGAGACGGGGCAGCTCTGAACGTCTTTGTGCGAAATTGTCCGATTGACGCCATTGACAGCATAGGCCTGCGTCGACTAGTTGTGGGGATCAAGGGTGCAGGCACAGACGATTTTAATAGTATTAATATAACTGGTCTATGGAAGCAGCGGCTTGAGTCAACGCTCGGCAAGACGGCAAAAGAGACTGACTTTGAAGAGGCTTCGCATGACCAGTCTTACAATAAAGCGACAAGTGTGGCCCGTCGATTGACAAGGCCGATCCCACAGAAAGGTAAGCAGAGTAATGGTTCGTGCAAGTACGATACCGTTGTCGTGCTTGGGTACAGCTGGGGGGCCAAGTCTGCTGTGGAGACTGTGAGCGATGTTCTACTTGCTCAAAAGATCAGAATTGACTTGATTTTTATTGCTGACCCCGTCAAGGGTGTCCTTACGATTGATCGGTTTACCAAGAAAAAGAATGTATCTGTGCTCAGAAATTTTTATCAGACATCGCATGTGAAAGATGTGTCTCTGATTCCCGGGTCTCGTTTTAAGGGGAATCCGATAGCTGGTGCGGATGAGAATGTTCTCATATCAGGCGCGGACTGGGAGCCAAAGAATTTTTCGACTGCGTCGGCTGATCCTCACATGAGACAGCACGTTGCCCATGTGACTACGGTGCAGGAATTTGCAGATAGTGGCCACTTCTATGTCGGACTGCACAATAGAACTTTGCGATCGCTTGAAGACAGCGTTTCGTCGGTCTCGGTAGAGAGGTCTAGTTATGAATACTGATCGCAAAATGGTTGTCGCTGTCAGATTGAGAACCATCGTTGTATTTCTAGTCTTTTGCCTTGCTCTTGAGGGCTGTTCGATTCGTGGGGATCGCGTGTGTGTTCGATCTGAGGATATGAATCGGCAATTACCGCTTAGTGGCGCAGTTGTTGAGTTGCGATCGGCGTGGATCATAGGTGGTTGGTCTCACGAGAAAATCAGTTCCAACGCAGTGGGTGAGGCAGTAATTGATACAAACCTAGATGATCGCGCGATCATTGTTGTGTCGTTTAATGATGCAGAGTTTGCTGGCCGTATCTCTAGAGAGTCTATAGTTCGTTTTGATGGAAAATGGTTTGAATTGCCAAGAGTTGGGGTTGGAGATCCAGATAAAATTATGGTAAATATTTCTATTTGCAATAAGAAAAAATAGAATATATTGAGGGTCATGACTAGCTGAGCGGGCAGTGAAAGACAATCGTGCGGATCTCGGATTTTGCATCGTTTGCATGTGTTGCGTGATCGTTGCGGACAGCGATCTGAAATGAGATAAAACTCCAGGCCGATTGTTGGCCCAGAGTCTCAGTACTCGAGCAAAGTTGACTCGCGTGTACGCTCAGCGACGACGACGCGCGGCGCCCATCCCAGCAAGCGTCAACAGAGCGAGACTCGCCGGTCCTGGCACCGTGCTGTACTGGAAGTTGCTGATGTACTGGTCGGCGTAGTTTCCGTAGTAGGAGCTTGCGGTGATCCCGACCGTGGCCGTCGGCCCAAGAACCGTCCCTGGGATATTGACGGCGTAGGTGTTCGACATGCTCGCGCCGGGATTGGTCTTGTCGGTGATGGTTTGCGTCAGAAACGACCCGTTGTAGCTCAGGGTGACGGTGAAAACGTGGCCGTTGCGGAAGTCCACCGTGCTCAGTGTCGCACCGCCACCCGTATTGCCGTTGGTGTAGAGGCCAACTTTGGGAGGCGAGGTCAGTTCCAGCGAGACGCCGACGCTGTTGGCGATTCCGCCGAACCCGTAACGTGATCCGCTTTGGCCGACCGCATCGCTGCCGCGCGCGTCATTTTGGACCACGAAGCAAAGGCCGAAAAGCCCGGTCGATACATTGAGGGCCTGATAGTCAAACGACGCGACGAATGCCCCCACGCTCTGCTTGCTGGTGTGCCAGATCGCGCGGGCTTGGTCTTTGCTGGCGTTGCTGCTGGTCAGGCGCACCCAGTCCGGGCCAACGCCAACGGCGGAATCCGAGTCCGCCTGCTTGATCTTGAACGACGAGAAATCACCGAAGCCGGAGAAATCGGCCTGGGCGGTGGTGGCGGCGATGAGGAGCAGACCGGCGGCGGAGAGACGGCGGGTGGACATGGGGTGTTCCAGTGTGACAAAGAACATGGCGAAGACCGGCGCACGCTGCGCCGGTCTGGTAACCAAACGATGCCACACGGCTGAAGAAACACCAGAGTGACGATGGATGACAGTGTTTGGGATGACAGCGTTCGGCATGACGCCGCAGCGATGTCATTCATTGCGATGACAGGATGGTGCCTCGCTGGCGCGGTTGGTCACCATCGCAAAGACTTTCAAGATGAAGCCGACCCGGTCACGCTCGCGGGCACGGACGTAGATGCGATTCAAGTAGGTCCGGACGGTCGGAAGCCCGATGCCGAGATGCGTGGCGATCTCCTTGCCTTCGAGTCCGCGAAGCAGGAGTTCGGCGGTCTGGGCCAGCATCGGCGAGAGCTTGAGCTCGGAGACAATGGCGTGCCACGTTGCCGCGTCGAACGGCAGCGCCCGGATGGGCGGCGGAGTAGTGGTGCTGGCGCGGCGGTGCCGGGTGAGCGACATGGCGTGGCCCCATGAAAAAGGAGCGTCGAACCGTGGACGCTCCGGGAGCCCCCGCCAAGGGGCATGCAGGACGTACCTCGGCCGACGCCCCTTTGCGGGGCGCGGCTACAAGGCACTGTTCCTGCATGTGAGAACTTGGCGGTTTTCCCGGAAGCAGTGGCTTGACGCTCGCGCGTCGTTCTGATTGTCGCCGGACTCCCGGCATGAGAACTGTACGTCAAATCCTCTCGACCGGGTTCCCGGTCGAACGGTCCAGGACCGAGAGGGTGTTTTGTGCTTCATGAGGACGAGGCGTTCAACAACCGGTCTCCTTCTCGCCTGCCCTTCTCTGTCCTGCCCGGCCCTTTCCTCCTCGGGCTATTCAGTCTGGCGTCAGCGCCCGCGTTGGTCTCGGGCGGAGTGCTTCTGGTTCAACTGTCGGAGCAGTGGCTGCACGATCTGGAGCGCCGACGCGGCAGCCATTACGCCCATGCACACCATCGCCACCTTGTTGAACGCGGCGGCGTTCTCCGGTGGCGCGATCCGCGCCATCTGTTGGGCCGTGGCGGCGACGTGCATCGGGGTGGGTGTGGTCATGCGTCCTCCTGAGTGAGATCGCACCCTACCACGCGATGGTCGTATGTCGTGTGACAGTTTCATGACAATGGCGAGCCGATTCAGAATGGCACACCGGCGGTTTCCCGCCGGCGGACCAGATTCAGGCGGCTGCGACCTCGTGTGATTCACGCTGGAGTGTCGCGATGATGTCGGCGGCGACACGCTGGATGCGATCCAGCGAGGCGGCGAGCGTCTCGACCGCGTGCTCGGCTTCACGGTTGTACAGGTGGATGTAGTCGCTGGCGGCCGAGCCGGTCTGAAGGCCGATCGCCTGACAGACGACGAAGGCGACCGCTTCGGCTTCGGTCTCCCGCACGGTCTTGCTGGCCGGACGTTGCTCGCCACGATGCAGGAGTTCGTGGGCGAGTTCGTGGACGATGACTGAGAACTCGTTGGCGGGTTCAAGGCCGGGACGGATGCTGATGCGCCCGCCGCGTGAGACGCCATCGGCACCCGGAGGAAGATCGCTGGAATCCAGCGTGATGCCACGTTTGGCGACCTGTTCTTTGATCGCAGCGAGATAGTGCCGAGGATCGCCCTCGACGCGGGTGGGCTCGGGGAGCGGCTGGCCGTCGGTCTGGGTCACGTCGAAGACGTAGACGCCGCGGAATCGCAGCGTGGGCTTGGATGGGCTGGATGGCGCTTGTCCGTCCGAGGGTTCCCGCGGCTCGATCTGGTCGTCGCTCTTGGGGCGGATGCTCATGGGGGCGATGATGACGATCCCCTTCTCGCCCTTCTTGACGAAGCGTCCCATCTGCTTCCAGGTGTTAAATCCCGCGACGTGTGACGCGTCGGGCATCTGTGAGAGGATGAGGAGGACGTTTCCAAAGCTGTAGCGGTGGAACTTGGCGAGCATCGAGAGGTATCGGGTGAGTTGTTCGCTCTCGCCGCTCTTGAGGGCGTCGGCGAGGGTTTCGAGTGCGTGGTCGGCGATCTTCTTGGCTTCTTCGGCTTTCATGTCTTTGCTCCGTTGCGGGTCCCGCGACGTGCGGCCCCTTCGCGAGGGACAGGGGCCACGCGCGGGTGCAATGGAGCGAGCGGAGCGGAGCCGTCAGAAGGTCGAAGGGCCAGCCCGCAGTACGTGCGGGCTGCACACCCGAATGACAGACCGAACCCGCAGCCTCTCTGGCGCGGGCGGCCTGCTTTGGCGGACGGGTCTGGCGTGAGGTGTGCAAGGACCGCAGACCGGCAGTGCCCATGTGGCGGGCACGATGACGGCGGGAGCGGAGCGTCTGAAAGCCGATCTTGATGAGAGCTGACCGTGACTTCCGACCCTGACCGCACTTCAGATTGGCAAGAACGGACGCCTTGACGAGATCGCCCGATGTCCACGCGAGATCGGCGGCGTGCGATCGACACCTCAGCAGCTGATCGGCGTGTACTTGTCTGGAGCGTCACTGGAACGCGGAATGCACCACGGCACGGGGTGACAAGCTCGAAGAGCGCAACACGCTCAGAATCGCCCTTTGCGTTCGACCGTGACGGTGTTGCATCTAGGGCACAGTCGGATCAGTCACCTTCCTCTTCCCTGCATGCACTTCCTTGTCGCCACATGCACCGGCGACGAGGGCGCGGTGAACCTGTGGTCACGGTCCATCGTGCTTTCGCGTTTATGGTGTGCTGACACTTGCCACTCGATTTCGCGGCACTTCCGAACGTCTTATCCACAGGTCTGTTGATGCAGCGCCATCTTCAAAGCGATGGGGTGTCCTTGCCGGCCGTCGTGCCAGCGTGTTGGAAGCGCGCACGCCGTCCGGCGATTCCAGCAGGTGTATTCAGTAGAAGAAGGAAGAAGCCCTGGACCCGTTGGAAATCCTCGACACCCACCGTCAGAAAGAGTCGGCGAAGCGTCAGAGTTGGACGGCCTGCCGTCAGAAAGCACTTGCGCAACTGACGGTTCTGTGCCAGTCTCCTGTCTGTCAACCGACAGAAACGGAGCCTCAAATTGTCGACCGAACGTCCAAACCCCCTCGTGCTGACGGACGCCGAAGCGCCCGCGGGCACACACGATCCGCAATCTTCACCCAGCACGCTGGCGACCCCTGCCAAGGACGCCGCCGCGGTGACGGTCCTGCATGCCAACCAGATCACCACCAAGCGTGGCTTTCCGATCTATCGCACCAACCCAAGCGTGCCCAGCACGCGCGAGGTGGCAACAAGGACACGGCGCTACCACGTCCCCGGTGGCAAAGCCGCGGTCATCATCGATCATTCCAGCGGTGAGATCAAGGGGATTGGCGGCATGGGCTTCTGGTGGGAAGAGGAAGTGGACACCACCCGCTTCGTCAAGCTGTTTCTTGACGGGATTCGACAGGCCGCGGGTCTTTCCAAGCGCGGAATGCAGGTGTTCGAGCTCGTCTACCACCAGATGCGTGAGAATCCGGGTTCGGACGAGATCAAGCTCAACCCCTACGTCGCGCACGATCACGGGATCGCGGAGCGCACCTACCAGCGCGGCGTCCGCGAACTTCTGGAGAAGGAGTTTCTGTACCGAAGCACCAGCGACGGTGTGTACTTCGTGAACATCCGCTACATGTTCAACGGCGATCGACTGGCATTCGTGAAGACCTACCACCTCAAGGACACCCCCTCGCCCCGGAACACCCAGCAGCACGAGTTGCCTCTGGCTCCCGCGTCTGCTGGGGCCGGGGCCGGGGCTGAACAGAATCTAGGTTCCAACGAGCACGACGCGTCGTAACCACGACGATGCGGCAGGTCGTGTCGTCGTGCGCACGACTTGCCGTGTCCACCTGGGCTTTTCGTGTCCGCTCACACGAAGACGAGCTGGGCTTACGACCACGCGGTTGCTACGTCTCGCTGTCTCTGATTGCGTCAGACAAGGACGGGTGCGACTGATCGGAGGGTTCTTCTGGAAATCTCTGCATCAAGAGGTCGCGAATCACGTCGGCCATGATGACATCGTCGAGGACGCACCGGGTCTTCATGCGGCGATGCAGACTCAGAGGCACGTCGATGGTCAGTCGCTTGGTCGGCTCGGCCTGCGGTTTGCCCGCGACCCACTGATCAAAACTTTGGCCGCTGCGGGCGGCAGGCTTGGCTGCGAAGTTCACCTTCTTCATGCAACAACCTTGGCGGTTCGGCCAGCCTCGACCGCTCCCCTCGCTTGAGGTGAATCAAACTGGCCAAGGAGTTCATCGACGATCGCCTCGATCTCACGGGCCGAGGCACCATTGGGATCGGTCTCCAGCACGGTGCGGCCTTGGGCTGCCGATTCGGCGAGGGCCACGCGCTGACAGATCGCCGCCTTGAGCGCGGGGACCGGATACGCCGCCAGTGCCTCCACCACATCGCGACCGAGCGCGGTATTGACGATGCGCCGGTTGATGGCAAACACGGCCTTCAGACCCGGGCGGTAGATCGCCGTCTCTGCGAACATGTCCACGATCTCTTTGGCCGCCCACACGTCGTAGGGCGACGGCTGGACCGGAATAACGATCAGGTCGCTCGCGCCCATCGCTGACCTGGCCACGTCATAGACCCTCGGTGGACCGTCGATGATGACATACTCGCATCCGCGTGCGAGGGCTGGGAGTTCTTTGTGAATGGATGGCCTAGGCAATCCTGCGACCGGGAAGCGTGGTTCGCCGTCACGGGCCGAGGCCCAGTCAAGGGCGGAGCCCTGCGGATCAGCGTCGATGAGCATGGTGCGGTGCCCCCGCCGCGAGAGTGAATCGGCAACATGCACGGCCAGCGTGGTCTTGCCGACGCCGCCCTTTTGATTCAGAAACCCGATCACTCGCATGCTGCTGTACTTCCCCTGAGTTTGGTGTTTTGGCTTGATGCCTCAGCATCATCGTGAAGCCGATCCTGCGACGGAACGCCGATGCGCTGACACGATTCCACGGCTATCAGACGAAACGGCAAACGTCAAGCACGATGATGCGACGCTGCGACGAGGCGCATCGTCGGCCTTGCGATTCGTCGTTGGTGCATTGATGCGCTGATACGGCTGTGCGGTGGCACGAAACGCAGCTGCGCCGTGTCGTCGTGTGTACGACGAGCCGTATCGTCGACAAATCGCATTGTTGTTCTCCCACCCGCCCGCGGATCTACCTCCAGAGCAGACCGAGCACCTTCAGGAGCTTACAGATCACCTCCGCCGTAATGATGAGGTCACGACCAGTTTGGGAGAGCAGCCATTTTCCGAGACGCTGCCCCGCGCTCGCGGATGTCCACACAATTGATGTGATCCAATCGTGCCAATCTTCGGGATAGCTCGCGATGTGCATCCCCGGCGCGTCAGCACCTTTGGTTGGCGTGTCACTCTCAGCCAACGGGTCCGGGACTTGTGCGTTCAGAAGCCTTGAAATCACGCTCATGTCAGGTTCGGTCTTGCTCTGCACGGGTAACTCCCGTCAACGCTTGCGGACCCGTTCCAAACGCTTGGAATGCGGACCCCGGTTGACCGGCAGTCAAGTCCCGAGCGACGGTTGCGCCGTTGTCCCCCCGCCCGGGGTGGGCGCAATGATCCACGACACCCGGGATTTGCAATCGGGCTCTCTCGCGCATCGTGCCTTTGCAGACGCCCCAGGAACAGACTTCTGCACGTCAAGCCGGTCGATTCAGGCCTGCCGACGGCGAACAGGCCGGGTTTGACACATGGGCCGGGACACTGTTCATCCGGGTAGCGTCGTTGCGGTGTCCAAGACCTGCCTCCTCGAACAATCGGGAGCGCGAGGACTCTGACCTGCCTATGGCGTCATCACGTCGATTCATCGCGGCAAAGGGCGAGGGGGCCTCAGTAGGTGTCCGTCGTACCCTCAGCGCACCGATGAATCGCATCGACGTGTTTACGACGACACGACCGAGCCAAGAGAGGAACACGCGGCGCTCCAGGTTGCCACGCGCCCTGTCGTCAGACCGCCAAAGCACCGCTTAGGGGAGACGTCTGTAGAAACCAACTGGATCGACTTCAGCGAGTTCATGGACACTCGACTGGGCCCAAACGAGAAGACGCACTTCGCAGGGGGAGTCTGAACTGAACATCCGATGCGAGCGTCGAGAGCTCGCACCACGCGGCGGCGGTCATCAGAGTTTCTTTACCGAGCGAAACGTCGTAGAGAGATGGCTACGGGGGAGAACCGACCAAAAACAACGCCACCCGGGGAGAGCGTCCGGGTGGCGTTGAGCGTCTCGCGAACTGGTGTGGTGTCAGGCAAATGCCCATCGAATCATGCGTTTCTCCTTGAAAGTGCGTCGAACATGATCTTGCCGAACAGGTTGATGGCCTTTTCGTTGGCTGGATCGGCATCTATCCAGCGATTCACGGCCAGAATGAGTGTGTCGATGTCTGGACTCTTCGAGACCTCCTCGGAGATCCCGCAGATCGCGCGGGTTAAAGACCCGCGCCGTTGACTCCCGACGGGGAGGCTCGTTCTGGCCGATTCATTTTTCCCGGGGACACCTGCCCATTCTGGACGGAGTTCCCGCCAACGCCCGTCACCGAGTCGACCTGATCGGCGACGAATTGTGTCACCACAACACCATTCACGACCGGAACGGACACCACGACCGTTCCCACGCAAGCGTTGTTGACGCACACCGGCACCTTTGAGCCGACGACATCCAGCACACTGACATCGCAGTCTTCGTCCACGGCCACAACCGTCACAGCACACCCATCCACGACCTCCTGGCCGACCACCACGCCGTTGACGGGACCGACCTTCACGCTGTTCTCCATTGCCCAGTTCACACCGACAACCCGCACGACGACGACGTTGCTGACTGCCATGACAAGAACTCCTTGAGAGATCCAACCAGTTTGGGCTTACCACGCTTGGTCGCCCTGACGGAGGATCAATCGTCGATGGAGTCGCGCTGTGCGTGCTTCAATGAAAAAATCCCTTTCGGGATTTCGGGATGATCCGGGTTCACAAACTTGCTCACCGCGATGCGGATCGACCGAGGACATCCCGCACCGCATTATCGATGGCCTTGCTGATGTCGTCGGGCAGCTTTGGCTCACCACGACGCTCTATGGCATCGAAAAGAATCTTTCCAAAGCGGTTGATGCTTTTGGCGTCTGCGCCGGGACGATCGGCCTCTTCAGAGACCGCCAAGAGCAAGGTGTCTTGAGACGGTTCCTTGGCAATGCGCTCACTAATGCGTTCGAGTGCCTGAGCGAGCGGACTGATAGTCCGCGAATGCTTGGATTTTTTCGACTTGTCCATGGCGATGCCTCCCACTGTTGATACGGCAGAGCTCTTGGACATCGGATACCTCCAGAAAGACGTTCGATCCACCGCCGAGATTCAGCAATCGGAGTGCCAGAAGCGCAATCTTTGGCGGGTGTGCCGGTACAGGCTACACAGCCGGAAGTCCGGATGTCAAAAAGACAGCCGCCCCCCTGTTCTGGCAGATGGGGCGGGCAGAGTCAAGCGAGTTTGCGATGATTGCTAGCGACCTAGTTCTGGTGCTTGCGTTTCTCGTACCACTCCTCTACCCGTTCGACAAAGTCGGCAAACACCCGGCACCCCTTCGTCGGGTCGCGTTCGGGAAAGTACTCATCCGAAAGCCCACGGAGCGAAGGCACTTTGGACCCAGATGACGCGACACGTCGCAAGTACTCAAGAATAAAGCTGCGCTCATCCTCGCGGGTGGGCAGACACTCTGCGATCGCCCGCTCGAGCAACGCGGCTTCCTCGTGAGCTTCGAGCGACGCCTCGGGCGACGACGCCATGTCGCGTTCGCGCCGTTCGAGTTCCGCCGCGATCCAAGGGGCGTGGCGATCCGCAACGGATTTCCGACGCCACTCGTCAATCATCAGTCGCGTTGCGATGTTGCGCGCGATGGCAAGCAGTTCAGCTGTCGGCTTGCCGTCCAATTCACCCATCATCCCCAGCGCAGCGACAGCGAGCTGAGTCAAGTGGTTGTTCTTCTCGCTACCCCTGACCCATCCATATTTGTATTGAATGAACGTGGAGACCCCTCGATAAACCTCCCGGGCGATGTCTTTGTTGTCCAACGGATTGGGCGTCATCGGTCCTCCCGTGCGTCAAGAAGCCACGCCAGCCCACAATGGACTGGCGCGGCTGCCCGAAGTTCAAACTCGGAGATGGAACACGCAGTGCAGAACGCAGACCATCGTCTCCGCGATGGCCGTTGTGAACTGAGCGGCGATGTCGAGCGTTTCGGAGCAATTCATCGGTTCGTGTATCCTCAAGTCGCACGGGTTGGCCGTGCCAGATGTCTAATCGTGACAATCTATGGGTTGTGTGCCGGACCCAAGAATTTTCGACAACAACTCGAGACCCGGAGTTCGGAAAGGCTCGTTGGAACGAGACATTGCCCACACAAGCCGCATCTCTCCCCGATTGGTTCCGGCCAAAGCCCGATGAACCAAAGGGGTCAACTGATGAGCCATCGCAATCAGGTCACGGCATCACAGCGTCGCCGTCGCGGCCGCATCCACACCTGCCCGCAGCCGGTCAAGACGTTGACCGTGCTCGGTCCCACTCAGATCGTTCTTCGTATCAACGCTCCCCACGCCACCACACATCCCCATTCTGTCGATACGTCACCGAGTCAGATCCGGTTTCACGTTTCTGGCGCGCCGATTGACGCCGCGACAATTGGTGTCGTGAATCGGATGGACACCACGCTGATCACCTCTCAACCGATCGGAATGCCTGCGAATGGAGTGCGTGAGAATGTGGACGCACTCGGCATCAAGACGCTCGTTGCTGAAGCGTGGGAAGCAGACGCGGGCGTTGAAGTCGAGATTATGCGTACTTCTCAGCACCGTATCGATCGTTTCAGGCAGTACGGACCCGAGCTCACGGTCGCAGATATGGATATGGTGATGCGGGAAGCGATCCAGCAAGCCCACACGATCGTCTTCATTGGGGGTCCCTCTTCGCCCGGGGCCGTGGATTTGCTCGAATGGGTGGTTCGTGTGTCTCCGGGAGCCTTTGTCGTGCTTGTTGCGGATGCCACCCTCGTGGCAACCGCCGCAGAACGAAAGCTTCTCGCCGCGTGCGGCTTCATCTATATGAGAGCGGCTGACGCGATCGGGCTTCCCGGTGCCACGATGGATTTCACGAAGAACGCACTCCGGCTGAGAAAGCTCGCGGAGCCCGCGGAATGTGGACTTGAGAATGACCGTTCATCGGGACTCGTCTGGATTGCCAATCGCTGGGTGACCGTTCCGCCCGCGCCGGTCGGCTCAAGCGACGGCCTTCGGTCGGCGGCCACCTTTGCGTGCGCGCTCGCGGTCGCCCGGCAGCTGAACGTCAAGCCGACTGATGCGGTGCGGTACGCGGTTGAGTCTGTGCGTTACAGCATGATTCACGATCGCCGCACGCTTGGGAAGCCGGTCGATTCTGTGATTCCGCCGAGCCAAAGTGACTGAGCTGATTCCAGGTGCGTTCGAGCGAAGGCTCGAATCGCACATTTCCGTCGGGTGCCTTCGAACTGCCTCAGCTTGCGCTTTTCGGAAGGCTTTCAGAAAAGCATCGGCTGCCGAACACGCTGTTCGATCTGCCGGCGCAGATCGGCAAGTTCCGCTCGCACGCCCTCCGGATCGCTCGGAAATGACTTCGGGCATGATCGGAGCAGTTGCTCCAACGCCGCCGTGCGTGCGGCCTCCACTGTCGGAAATCCCTCTCCATCGATGCAGATGGGGTAGGAAAGCCCGCCATATGAGTAGTTCAGCTCCAGCCCGTATCGATAGAGTCCGTCCTCACTCAGGGCGAACCGGACGGCGGCAAACGCTCGCCCTCGACTGGCCACGATCTCCCGATTGCCTTCTGGCAACACACCATGCTGATTCGGTTTACTCGGCTGCATGTTTGCGCTCCTGCCGTTCACCAGCGAATTCAGCCAAATAGTGGTCATATGCGATACGGTCATGCGTGCCGTAGCACTGGTTCTGTCGGTCACACCAATGACGGGCGTCGGTGAGGAGGTCGGTCAGACGGCAGGAATCGGTGTCGTCGGAGTCGTAAACGGCGAGCAACTCAGCGAAGCGCTCGGCACGGTCTTGGTTTCGTGGGAATGTGGTCATGTCAGCGGTCCATTCGGAAAGAGGGGGACGATCCTCGCGGACCGTCCGCCTCGGTTAGATCAGTCCTTCTTCTCAGTGGCGACGCGGATGGTGATCCGTCCGTCCAGAGGCACGGCGTCAAGCTGGATGTTGAAGCCGCTGCCGTCGGCGTGCGTCCAGACGCTGCCGATCCGGGTCCAGAAGCCCTTGCGTCCCTCGCGGTCACGGACGTGATAGGCAATGTGGCTGGGAGCCTTGGATGCGGTGGTGTTCGTGTCGGTCATGATGAGTCTCCTTCTTGTGGTTTCCGGCCGCGACCATCGCGGCCTGATGGCACGCGAAAGGAGCCGCTTCAGCCGGGGAGAGCGCACGCGAACGCACCTGTCACAGCGGAAAATGGTGGGGCCCCGAAAGGGGGAAACGATTTTCTGCTTGACCGGCCCGGCGGCGGCTCTAGCGATGCGGTGAATCAGGCCGTGTGTGGCTCAGGACAACCGCCGAGAGAAGGAGACTGGCTCGCCGCACGATCGCCATTCCGCTCTGAGACACTTGCGTTTGACGAGGCGTCCAAGACAAGTTGAACGGATGGCCCACAATCGATTGACATGTGAATGCGGACGTGCTCGAACCACCAACATCTGTGCGCCTTGAAAGCACTTGCCAAACGAGATTCTGCACGACGTGGCAGACGAAGCGACGGAGTTGGAATAGATGCACACTTGATCCGCAACCAGCAGTTGCCGGATACCGCAGCAGCCCAAAGTCTATGCAACCACTGGAAACTGGGGTCGCAGGTTGATTCGCATAGCTGAGCAGGTGAGGCATAGCTCTGGACGATTCACGCAAATGCCTAGCGATTTACAGCGGTATGTAATTGTTCCTCAGACAGCCGTCGACTGCATCACATAAACGGACGCACCAAAGCGAACAGCCACTGCGTGGAATCGCTCAGAACGATCAGTCCAGTCTGGAAAGCTGCAGGTCGCGGGTGACACGAGCTGCAGCGGTCGTCTTTCGACGGTGCCTGCGATTTCTCTTGTTGCGGGAAACCACGGGCCGGGATCGATTACACTGGGGGAAGGATAACTGGTGTCGTCAGTTAGTGCAAGCGGCAGGGGAAAGCTCTAGGAAGTGCGTCTGACTGGCCGCAGTAAACTCCTCACTGGGCACATGTTGGTAGCATGTTGCCGTCCGCGTTTTGACGTGTTGGAGGCATCATGACGGCCGCTCGCTTCGTTCTGTCGCTCGACATTGGTTCAAACTCCGTAGGGTCGATGTGGTTGGATCGAAAGACGGGGAAGATCGCGACTGGTACGTCGGTATTCCCAGCTGGTGTCGAAGAATCCGACGACAAACGCGGCGATCCAAAAAACGCGACACGCCGGATGGCACGGCGCACGCGAATCACGCTCGCTCGACGGGCAGGCCGCAAGCGGGAACTTAGGCTCGCTCTGATCGGTGTCGGGCTGCTGCCACGGACCGAAGCCGAGTTTGTTCACCTTCTTGAGACGACTGACCCATGGGAACTGCGACGCCGCGGGCTCGATTCATCGCTGACTCCGTTTGAGTTCGGTCGCGTCTTGCTGCACCTTGCGCAGCGACGCGGCGCTCTGGGCTTGAAGATCG
>JANRKB010000051.1:0-2239 GCA_033763695.1 Planctomycetota bacterium
GCGACTGCTCATCGGCACGCCCGCACGCAAAGACACAGGGACGCGTCGCACCCTGACGCGCGCGTGTGCAACGCACTGGGGCGACTGGAAAGCGATCATCGCGAACAGTCAGCCGCACTCCGAACGTCGGGCGATCGAGACGCTCGCGGCGGGCAAGTCATTTCGCGACGCGTTTGCGGCGCTTCCGAACTTCATCCAGCAACTGGCGATTGAGGCGTATCAGTCAAGTCTGTGGAATCGGACGGTCGCTCGCATGTGCCGCGACGCGGGCCTCACCAAAGAGGCCGGCAGTGCGATTGTCGCCGACGGGATCTGCGAAGAGCTCGTGTTTCCCGACGCACGGGCATTGCCCTCTGCATGGCTTGGTGAGAGCGTGCCGATGCTCGCCCCGGATGTCCCGCTGCGTGGGCTTTGGGCCGCGGCAGCGCGAGCAGAACTCACCGCCGACGGACTTGAGCTTGATCAACTCCGCTTGCTTGGTCTACGGCGACCGGCTTTCGGCACGAGCCTGCGCCCGATCGTCGCGAAGGCAGAATCGCTCGCGATCGACGACGCGGAAGCGGATGTGTTTGCACCCAAGCGGCTGGCGCGACGAGTTCGTTTCACGCTGCCGCGCGGCGCATATGCCACGGTGTTGCTTATGGCACTCGGGCAGTGACGCTCGAACGCGGGCGAAGATCAGTCCTCAGGAACACAGGCGAGAGAGCGAGCACTGACGCGGCTCATGCAAGCTCAAGCGTCAACGTCTGGGAGGCGAGGTATCGCTCAGTCTCCGGTGTGTGCTCTGAGGCTGTCACCACGAATCCATGACGCTCAAGTGCGCGACGTGACGCGATGTTCTCCGCGACCACGTGGGCGAAAATCGGGCGCGATTGCACTTCGGAAACGATCAGACCGATCGCTCGCGTCGCGATGCCGCGGCCCCATCGCTCGCGCACGATGCGATAGCCGATGAAGTCGCTGCCGTCGAGCTTGAAGATGCCAATCGCTCCGACGAATGTGCCGCCCTGCACGATCACCCGCGAGGTCAGCGTCGGATCGCTCATGTTTCGAGCCCATTCGGCCGCGAATACCTCTCGACTCCGCGGCTTCGTACCCGCGAGGGCACAGCCGACTGGATCGGCCTGCAGCGCGAACATCGCCTCCAAGTCCGATTCCTGCGTGGGACGGAGCGAGATAGGTTCGTCGGATTCGCGTGGCATGCGAGGCTCGTGGGGCGTCAGGGGTTCTGGCACGAGCCCGGCCGCCCGCCGCAGCCGCACTCCTTGCCCTTGGAGGCAGTGCCATCGACAATACGCGCCGTGAAGCCAGCTTCATCGATCGCGCCGACGAGTGTTTCGCCGCAGACGCTCGCGGCGGCATCGACCAGTGCCGCACCGACGCTGACGGAGAGCACACGCACGCCTTGGACGCCAGCGAGCGCGTCCTTAACCGCGCCAACACAGTGCGAACATGACATGCCCTCGATCGCGATCGCAACGGGGCGAGAGACGGCGGCGGCGGGGTCCATGCACACGCTCCTCAGGCAAGAGTGAGATTCGGCATGGAAAGAGTATCTCGCTCGACGCAGATCAGCCGCGCCGACGCGGGGCGATCACGCCGAGAACGCCAACCGCGAGGGCAGCGCTCGGCGCGGGAATCGTCACCCAAGCGTTGAAGTTTACATGGTCGTAGAGATACGTCCCATTGTCGCCGAACGCGATTGACAGCCGATCGCCTGGATTCAACAGCGTGAGGCTTGACAAGTTGAACGTGTCCAGCCGCGCGTCCGTTCCTGTGAGCGTTGTGGTGCCGAGCGAGGTGGTGTTGCCCGCGATGGTCGCGTAGACAGTGATGGTGATGCCGTTGCCCGAGAGGCCGTTGGCGATCAACTCGGAGCGGACGTTCATGGCACCAACCCACGTCGAAACGGTTGGCGCGAAGACAAGCACTGCGGGGATGCCCGAACCCGGATGCACCCACGAACCATCAAACGTGGCCGGGCCAGCGGCACCGTTGTCACTTCCCACGGCGGTGCGATACGCCATCAACGGCGTTGAGAACGGCTGACCGGGCGTGTACCACTGGGTGCTGTCACTGGACATCAGGCCGCCGCCCAGACCGGCGGTGCCGAACCACTCGTTGCTCGTCGCGTTGGGTGTCGAAGGGTGTGCATTGAGCCAGTCGCGGAAGTTGAGCACGTCGGCTTGAGCCGCGGCACCCGAAAGAGCGACCAGAACGACAGCGGCGTGTGAGCGAC
>JANRKB010000052.1:0-92429 GCA_033763695.1 Planctomycetota bacterium
GGGCACCCTCGGCTCCCATGACGTGACGGGCGGTGTGTACAAGGCTCAGGAACACATTCACCGGAGCGTAGCTGATCTCCGATTACTAGCGATTCCGACTTCATGCAGGCGAGTTGCAGCCTGCAATCCGAACTGGGGCGCCGTTTTTGCGATTTGCTCCGCCTCGCGGCCTCGCGTCGCTTTGTCAGCGCCATTGTAGCACGTGTGCAACCCTAGACGTAAGGGCCATGAGGACTTGACGTCATCCCCACCTTCCTCCGGTTTGACACCGGCAGTCTCGCTAGAGTACTGGCTTTCGCCGAGCAACTAACGACAGGGGTTGCGCTCGTTAAGGGACTTAACCCGACACTTCACAGCACGAGCTGACGACAGCCATGCAGCACCTGTGCTTGTTCCACCCAGAGGGTGTGGCCTCTCTTTCAAGAGGTTAATCCAAGCATGTCAAGCCTAGGTAAGGTTCTTCGCGTTGCCTCGAATTAAGCAACATGCTCCACCGCTTGTGTGAGCCCCCGTCAATTCCTTTGAGTTTTAGCCTTGCGACCGTACTCCCCAGGCGGTGCACTTATCGTTTTTACTTCGACTGATACGGCGTCAAAACCGCACCAGTCTAGTGCACATCGTTTACGGCGTGGACTACCAGGGTATCTAATCCTGTTTGATCCCCACGCTTTCGTGCCTCAGTGTCAGGACATGCCCAGCGGACCGGCTTCCCCATCGGCATTCCAGTCGATATCTACGCATTTCACCGCTCCACCGACTGTTCTGTCCGCCCCTACATGCCTCAAGCCTGCCAGTTCGCCCTGCTGTTCCGCGGTTGAGCCGCGGGATTTCACAGGACGCTTGGCAAGCCACCTACGCACCCTTTAAGCCCAGTGATTCCGATTAACGCTCGAGCCCCCTGTATTACCGCGGCTGCTGGCACAGGGTTAGCCGGCTCTTCCTTTGGGGCTGATCATTGGTTCTAGCCCCTGACAGTGGTTTACACGGCGTAGCCGCTTCATCCCACACGCGGCATTGCTCCGTCAGGCTTGCGCCCATTGCGGAAGATTCGTTACTGCAGCCTTCCGTAGAAGTCCGGGCAGTGTCTCAGTCCCGATGTCGCAGGTCGTGCTCTCACACCTGCTACCCGTCTTAGGCTTGGTGGGCCATTACCCCGCCAACTACCTGATAGGACGATCGCTGCTCTCAGGGCGATAAATCTTTGGTCCGGAGACATCATCGAGTATTACCCGCAGTTTCCCACGGCTATCCTCAACCCCAAGGTACATTCGATCGCATTACTGACCCTTTCGCCACTTGCCCTTGCGGGCACGTTCGACTTGCATGTTTTAGCCATGCCGCCAGCGTTCAATCTGAGCCAGGATCAAACTCTTCAATTGATTTTCTTGATTCCCCTTAGCCTTTCGACTTCGGGGGAGATTATCAAAGAAGTGTTGACCTGTATCTACCCGCCGCACCACGGCTTGCACCGTCGCACGGCAGATAAGGTCTTTATCGAGCCGCCCCGTAAGGAACGACTCGACACGTTGATGGCTATCAACGCTTTCGCTAAATCACTCGTTTTGGATGATTGAAAGGTATTCACCTTCAAACTTACCAACACGAGAGTGACAGCGTCCGGGGCTGTGAGGCCCGGACCAGCTTCCCGCACCAGCCCATAGGGCTGATCGGGTCTTGTGATCGACTTCAGCGTTCCCAAGCTGAGGGATGGGTCGTGACCCATGCCGAAGTCGCACACTCTCGCGCGGTTCCCAACTGTTCACTTGTCAAAGATGGGGCCTTCAGCCGGGTCTCACACCCGTTGTCGGCCGTGCCATGTGGCGGGGGAGAGTCTAGCGGCTGCCCGGAAGGGGTCAAGCCGCAGGGGAAAACACTTTCTGCAATTTTCACACAACCTTCTCCACCTCAACAGTTTACGCCTGTGCGCTTTCCGTGGCACCTCCGCCCAGCCCTCCCACACCCGCCGTCGGCGTCACCCCGACCGCACATCCCCACACCTCCACAGGCCCGACACCCAACCTTTTTACAAACCGTCTCGCCTCGCGGCACGCCGCCCGCATCGTCGCACCGGTGGTACGCACGTCGTCCACCACCACGACCAGTTGCGTATCCGCGGGCAACCTGCCGCCCGCTCGGAACGCGCCACGCACGTTTCGAGCTCGGTCCGCACCCGTCAATCCCACCTGCGGCGGGCCATGGCGGCGCGACAACACCCGCGCCAGCCGCACATCGCACGTCTGCCGCATGCCGCGTGCGAGCACGAGCGTGTGGTCTACGCCGCGGCTCAGGCGACGCCGCCAACTTGCGGGCACCGGCACCAGCGCGACCCGCTGCTCCGGTATCCGCGCATGCGCGAGTTCCTCCTTCAGCCGCTGCCCCAAAAGGCGGCCCAGTTCCAGCCCCACCGCACGCCATGCCGTGAACTTCAGTTCGAGCACCGCGTCCCGCAACACGCCGTCATACGCGCCGAGGCGGACGAACCGCCGCCAGGGCAGCCGCTGCTCACGACACCACGAGCAATCGACGCCTGCGGCACCATCGGCCAGCGCGGGTTCATGCTCGCGGACATCGCTGCCGCATCGCGGGCATGAGTCGATCCGCGAATCAGGGGTCCACCCGACATCCGCGGCCCGCTGCGTGAACGGCCCTGCGCTTCGACCGAGCAGTTCTTCTTCGAAGACGCGCCACCACCCGGGCGGAGCCTCGGCAGCGGTTGCTTCTGGCGGCGGCGGCGGAGCATCCGCCGGAAGCCCCGGTGGCCACACAAACTTCGGGGGTTTGTCGAGCGGTGCACGTGTCACGCGAGCCAGCCTACCGCGCGACCGGCAAACTTCATATCGCGATCGACGCGTGCCGCGGGTCTTGCCTGCTACGCTCCCCGCGATGAAGCCGCCGATTGCTCTCCCCGTGCTTCGTTCCGCGTCCACCGCTCACGCGTGCGGCCGCGCCGACACACAGACGATCGCGCCGATTCCCGAGCCCAAGGCCAAGGAAAAGTGCGGCGTCTTTGGCGTGTGGAACCACCCACGCCCGGCCCAAGTCACCTACTTCGGCCTGTACGCCCAGCAGCATCGCGGCCAGGAATCCGCCGGGATCGTCGTCACGGACACCCGGACCATGCGCGGCGTCACCGGCATGGGTCTCGTTGCGGAGATCTTCGACCCGCCGATGCTCGCCGACCTCGACGCCGGCTCGCGCGGCGCGATCGGGCACAACCGCTACTCCACCGCTGGCGGCTCGCTCGCGTGCAACGCCCAGCCGCTGCTGGAACGATTCGTCGGCGGCCAGATCGCGCTCGCCCACAACGGCAATCTGGTCAACGCCGACGCGATGCGCGAACGGTTCGAGCGCAACGGCCACCTCTTCCACACCACGAGCGACACCGAAGTCATCATCCACCTGCTCGCTTCGCCCGAGCAGCAGCAGACGCCCGACCCGCTCGCGGCCACGCTGCGCCGGTTGCAAGGCGCGTTCAGCCTCGTCTTCATGCGGCCCGGCTGCATCGAAGCGTGCCGCGATCCGTGGGGATGGCGACCGCTGGTGATCGGTTCGATGCCGCATCCCGACGGCAAGGGCACGACGTGGGTGGTCGCGAGCGAAACCGTCGCGCTTGATGTCGTCGGCGCGACATTCCTCCGCGAAGTCGAGCCCGGCGAGATCGTGACGATCAGCGACGAAGGCCTCAAGAGCCGCCACTACGTCGACGCCGTCGCGCCCGCGGCACACTGCGTCTTCGAGCACGTCTACTTCGCCAACCCCGCCAGCAACGTCTTTGGTCAAAACGTGCAGGCCACCCGCGAACGCCTGGGTGAAACGCTCGCGCGCGAAGCCCCGGTCGAGGCCGACTTCGTCATGCCCATGCCCGACTCCGGACGCTCTGCGGCGAACGGCTACGCCCGAGAAAGCGGCATCGCGTATCGCGAGGGCATCGTGCCCAATCGATATGTAGGCCGCACGTTCATCAAGCCCAGTCAGGCCGAGCGCGCCGCCGCCGTACGCCTCAAACTCAACGTCATCGCCGACCTCGTGCGCGGCAAGCGCGTCATCGTCGTCGACGATTCGATCGTGCGCGGCACCACCACCAAAGCCAAAATGGACCAGCTCCGCCAGGCCGGCGCCAAAGAGATCCACCTCCGCATCAGTTGCCCGCCCATCAAGCACCCGTGCTTCTTCGGCGTTGACTTCGCCACCCGCGATCAACTCATCGCGCACAATCGCGACGTCGAATCGATCCGCACGTTCCTCGGCGTGGATTCGCTGCACTACCTCAGCCTTGAGGGCGTGCTCTCGTGCATGGATCGCCCGGCGGCCGCGTACTGCACCGCCTGCTTCAGCGGCGACTATCGCATCGACGTCTCCCACCCGCAGAGCGAGTCGGAGATGCGCACGGATCAGATGACGATGTTCGCCTAAACGGCATAACTTCGGCTCAGAACGGTCGGCGCGTCGGATTGACAACCATGTTGTCGCGCCCGGGCACCAAGAGGTCGGCGATTTCCGTCGCCTCGGTGAAGCTCTCGCGCGCCTGCTCGATGTTGATGGCGGGCGAGAGAATCTGGCCTTGCTCAAGGTGTTCGACGGTGGCGATGGCGTCGCCGCAGACGAGCGTGGTGTGTCGCGGTTCTTCGACGAGCAGGCCACACATCCCCGGCGTGACACCCGGCATGGGGAAGAGCGAGACGTGCGGCGCGAGCATGTCCGGCGCGGGCTTGCAGCGACGCAGCAGCGCGATCTCAGACTCGAGCGCGGCCTTCATCTCAGCATCGCCCGAGGTGATCGCTTCCTTGAGTTTCTGCGCCAGCGGCACGCCGAACGCTTCACGCTCGTCGGCGTGGACCCACCAGTCCGCGTCCTCGAACGCGCGCAGGCCGCGCCGGACATCCGGGCGGAAACTGGTGAGGAAGACATCGGTGATGTCTGCGGGGCGCAGGCCGCTGCGTTCGTTGAGCCGCGCGACGATCGCCTGATCGGGCAGGCCCGGATCGACGAGAATCGTGCGTTTGCCGCTGCGGATGAGCGTGGTCGTGGCATGCCCGGTGCGGCTGCCCGCCTTCTCATTCCAGAGCGGGTGCGTGGACAGTGTGCCGATGCTGATGATGCGAACGGAGACGGACATGCCCGAAGGGTAGACGCGCGGCACGCCGGTACCTCGTCCGCCGCATCAAGCCCCCAACGCTCAGCGGGCCATCGCCGTCGCACGATCGTCAACCTTGCCGCCCAAGCGTGCGACACGCTGGCGCAGATTGTCGAGCACATTCACGAAGTTGATGTACGAGTCATAGGGCGACTCGTACGGGCTGAAGTACTGGTGCACCGCGCCGTCGTTGGCTCCCTTGGTGCTCATGTAGTAGAAGTGATCGCTGGTCGTCAGGCGGCGCCAATCGCTCAGCAGGCGACGCGCTTCCTCCGGGTCATTGGCCGCGGCGACCGCCTGCTTGACCCCGTTCTCCAAGCGGAAAACCTCATCAAGTGCGGCACTCTGCATCGGATTGCCGCGCCACGCCGAGACATCGCGTTCGCTGTCGGCCCAGCTCGTCGGCTCGGGCACGTCGAGCACCTGCTCGGCGGGGTTGTTCCGCAGGGCTTCGCCGGGCGTCGCGAACGCGTGCCCGGTGCGCAGCACTTCGCCGGGGAGTTGATCCAGGAAGTCGAAGATGCCCGTCTCTTCCCACTGGTGCTCGCCGAACGTCTCGTAGTCCATGAAGAGATTGACGAGCGGGGCGTCGCGCAGGGCGTTGTTCACCCATGCCGCGAACTTGAGCGCCGTCAGCGGCCAGTGCTGCCAACTCTTCGCCGAGAAGCGAAACGCGATGTCGTCGCTGAGGCGATAGTTCTTGAGCAAGAGACCAAACGCCCGCCCCTCGCGCCCAGCCAGCGGCTTGGACCCCGGCGGCATCGGCGGGCGGAACACCAACCCCGGCGAGCGCCCGATCAGGTGTCGATCGGTGCCTTCGCACAAAATCCCGGCAAAACGCGGCTGTCCGCCCGCGTCGGTGATCGACGCGACCTCGCGCGCCAGCACGTTGTCGTACAGCAGTTCGGTGTTGCGAAAGGTCGTCGGCGTCTGGCCAAAGAGCGACTGGATCTTGCGCGTGTGCGCCTCGATCTGCTCGCGGAACTCGCGCGGCGAATAGAGCGACGCCAGCGAGTGGTGGTACGTCTCACCCAAAAACTCGCAGCAGCCGGTGGCCGCCAGATCGCGAAAGGCGTCGATCACGTCCGGGGCATAGGCCTCGAACTGCTCCAGCACGACGCCCGTGAGGCTGAAGGAGACGCGGAAGCGCCCCTCGTGCCGACGCACCAGATCGATCATCCGGCGCGTCGCGGGCAAGTAGCACTTGCTGGCGACCTTGCGGCAGATCTCGGCGTTGCGCTGGTCGTCAAAGTAGAACGGATCGGCGTCAAAGACGCTGTACTTCCGCAGCCGGAACGGCTGGTGCACCTGGAAACAGAAGACGACCGACCCCATACGACTCCTCAAACGCCCGTCCAGAACGGACGCCGTGGTCCCGAGTGTAGCGACATCGCAGGCCGACGCCCGCTATCCTTGCGACAGCATGTCCAAGTATCTCCCCGGCCAACGTGTTCGCGTCACCCAGCAGCAGCCGCGCCAGAGCGGCGACATGGTCACCACCGTCGAGGGGACCGTGCTCCGCTTTGGCCAGCAGAAGACCGGCTCGTGGTACGCCCACAGCAAGGACCACAAGCTCTGGCTCGATCGCCTCGAACTCCGCAAGGACGACGGCGAACTGGTCGCGCTCAACCTCGACCAGTACTCCAGCGTTGAGATCCTCGCCGACGCTCCCGCCTCCAGCGCCAAGTCGTGAGCCGCCATGCCGTCGATCGTCGTTGAAGGCTGGCGACTGCTCCCCCACTCCTACGCGATCATCAACGCGCAGCAGTGCGTCGAGATGCTCGCACGCCCCGACATCGCGCTCTATCACCAGGACGTCGCCTACTTCTCGCCGTCGTGGCGGCCGGTCTATGGCGCTTTGCCCAAGGCGCGCGAGGACAAGGTCGCCGCGATCGCGGCCCCGCCCGCCGACCTCGTGCCTGATGCCGTGCTGCGCTACTCCTTCCCCTACAACCTCGCGCCCGCGCGGCATCGCGCGTCGCGTCTGTTCGTCTTCGGCACCAGTGAGTATCTGGGCCTGACGCCCGAGATGACCACGCCGCCCGGCCGCGTCCGCGATCACCTGCTCAGCGCGGACGCGCGGATCATCACCTGCAGCAACTGGTCGCGCCAAGGTTTCCTCAACGCTGGCGCACCGGAAGATCGCGTGTACGTCGTGCCCGCGGGCATCGACCCCGATCTCTTTGCGCCGATGGACCCCGCCCAGCGCGAGCAAGTGCGCGCGTCCAACAAGTGGAACGATGCCTTTGTCTTCCTCAACATCGGCGGCATGAGCGCCAACAAGGGCGTCGCCGCACTGCTCAAGGCCTTCGCCCAGGTCTGCCGTCGCCATCCGCAGGCCCGTCTGTGCCTCAAGGGGCTCGACTCGCTCTACGCCAGCAAGTCGATGCTCTCGACCGCCGCCAAGACGCTCAGCGGCGAAGAACTCAAGCTCATCCAGCCGCGGATGATCTACACCGGCTCGACGCTCTCGCCCGACGCGATGGCTCGCCTCTACGCCACCGCCGATTGCTACGTCTCGCCCTATCACGCCGAGGGCTTCAACATGCCCGTGCTCGAAGCCGCGGCGAGCGGCATGCCTGTCATCTGCACCAGCGGCGGCAGCACCGATGACTTCACGCACGATTCATTCCGCCTGCCCATCCGCTCCGAACTCGACAGCGCACCCGACCTGGCCCAGCAGGGCCTGAAGATCGCGATGGATCACCTCATCGCACAAATGTGCCGCGTGATCGAGGATCGCAGCATCGCCGACAAGGCCCGCAGCGCCGGGCCGTCGTGGGCACGCCGCCACTTCACCTGGCCCGCGGTGACCGCGCGGCTAGTCGACGTCGTGATGGGACGCGTCCCACCCGAGCCTTGGCAAACGCCTGAGGCGTGACACGCATCGTGTCGACACGACGCCTCGTTCAAGGCTCGATCTTGACGGTGCTGATCTGCTCGGCGAGCATCTCGTAAATCAGCTCAATGTCGTCCTTGCCCAAGCGAACACAGCCCATGGAACGCTGCTGTCCGATGGAGTCAGGCTCGACCGTGCCGTGGATGCCAAAGCCCGTGTAGATCTTCGACTCACCGACGCCCTCGATGCCGATCCAGCGTTCGCCGATCGGGTTCTTGGGGTCATCAGCGCCGAACTTCTGGCCCGTCTGCGGGTTCACCCACGGCGGGTTCACCAGCTTGCTGTTCTTCTTGACGACAAAGTTGCCGACCGGCGTGCCGTTGTTGGTGCCCAGGCCGACCTTGAAGGACTTGATGAACGTCCAGTTCTCCGGCTCATCGGGCGAGCCTTGGAAGAGGTCGAGGCGATAGTCGCCCTTGTGCACGATCACGTGGAACGGCCCGCGCACGAGCTTGAGCTTCTGCCCGACGCTCAGCCGCGACGGATCCGCCTTGTTGATCCGCTGAATCAGGCGCCAATCCGTGACAAGCTCACGCTTCTTGGCAATCTTCACAAGGTTGTCGCCCGACTGCACGGCATACTGCTCGACGATCTTGTCACCCGGCGTCACCTTGCTCGAGAAAACCAGTTCATCGTTGATCGTGCCGAGCTTGGACCGCAGTGCATCCGCGTCTGACTTGACGATGTTGCGGTGCAGCAGCGCCTTGCTGTAGATCGCGCGGGCCGCGACGAGGTCATTCGACTGCATCTTGCGATCGCCCTCGGCGATCAAGCCGTGGACTTCATCCGTGCTGCCGCTGGGCGCGAGGCCGCCGCCCCCGATTGCAGGTCCAGCCCCGGGTCCGCCGGTGGGGCCGCCCGCGCCGGGCTGACCCGCGCCAGGCTGACCGCTCCCGGGCTGCGCGCCCGGAGCAGGCTTGACGTCCGACGGATTGGGCCGCGAAACATCGACGGGTGCCGGCTTGCCGGTCTCACCCGCGGGCGGCAGCGTTGAGGGCGCCGACGCGCCCGGCTGGCCACTGCTCGGCTGACCACTGCTGGGCTGATTCGGCATGCTGCTGGGCTGAGTGCTGGGCTGGCTTCCCGGTTGGGCCGCCTGCGCCAGCGTCGCGCTCAGGCTCGACGGCCCTTGGCTGATCGTCGTCGGCGTCGACGTGTTCGGCGCGGGCGGCGTCACCAGCCCGTTGCCCTCGCCACGCGTCGCGATCTTCGGGCCAGTCTTGTTGTCCGACGTGCCCTTCAGGGTCGCGTCATCCGCCTGCGCGCTCTTGGGCTCGGCGATCCCGCCCTCGCCCTTGAGCTTGGAGACCAGCCAGATGCCGCCGACGATCACCGCCACGCCGGCCACGGCCGCGAGGATGATCGGCGTCGGACCCTTGGTCAGACCCTTGTTCTTGTAGACATACGAGCGGCCCAGTTCACCCGAACGATCTTGCGATGGCAGACCCATGAGACCAACCTCCCTGCGTGGGCGACGCGTCGCGCCGCCTCAGACCTCTTCGCTCGAAACACGCGTCGCTCGCGTCGGCCAGACCACGGCATCAAGCCGCTGATCATGCGGACCGACCGGCACCGCGTCGAGCATGTGGGCCTCCAGGGCGATCCCTGCCGCGAAGACCCGCTGACGTGCACTCGTGCCGTCAGACCTTCCACTGTTCACATCAACCGTCACACCGTTCTGACCAAGGTCTCGCGACCTGTCACCCGCAGGGCCGGGGGTCCGACGCCTTTGGATGTACCGATCATAGAACCCGCCGCCCCGCCCCAGACGCCTGCCCCGCTCGTCAAATGCAAGCCCCGGCACCAGCACCACCTCAGGCTCCGCCAGCCCGCCCCCCGACCCCAAAGGCCCCGCCACCGGCGCGCACGGCACCTGCACGCCGTGCTGATCGGCACGCAGGGCACACGGCCAGCAATCAATCCACAGCGGCGTCATCGTCTTGGCCGCCCAGTCCACACCCGGCAACGCGACCGCAATGCCGCGGGCCAGCGCAAATGAAATCAGCGGGCCGATGTCCGGCTCGTCAGGCAGCGGCACAAACGCCATGATCGAACGCGCCGACAACAGCCAAGGCTGCGTCTGCAGCATCATGCACACCGCGCGCGACTGCCGCTGCCGCTCCGCATCATCCAGCGCGGCGAGCCGCGCACGCACCACGCCGCGGCACGCACGCTTGATGTGCTCCACTTCGCCCATGCACGGACTGTATGGTTATGCGAACGACGACGATGTCCGACATCGATTCGCCAACCCGCCCCCGCGCTTACCCTTGCCCCATGACCACGCCCGCGGCGACGCTCGACCCCGAGCGTTCCAACTCGCCTTCGCCCGCCCGCCCCTCCCTGCCGCAGGCCATCCGTCTCATGGCCGGCGACATCAAGCTCGCCCACAGCGTCTTCGCGCTGCCCTTCGCCGTGCTCGCGGCGTTCGTGGCCCGCGATGCCGCACTGGGCTGGGGCCGCTTCCTCGGGCAACTCGCGCTGGTGGTCGCGTGCATGGTGTTGGCCCGTTCGTGGGCCATGCTCTTCAATCGCCTCGCCGACGCGAAGATCGATGCCGCCAACCCGCGCACGCAGCGCCGCGTCTTTGCCGCGGGCGGCGTGTCAACGCAACGCGGCTGGCTGATCGCACTGCTGTGTGCCGCCGGGTTCATGCTCGCGTGCGCCGGCTTCTGGTGGTTCTTCGCCAATCGCTGGCCGACGCTGCTCGGCCCGCTCGTACTCGTGTGGATCGCCTTCTACTCGCTCACCAAGCGATTCACCTGGCTCTGCCACCTCGTCCTCGGCACCGCGCTGGCCGCGTCGCCTGTCTCCGCGGCGATCGCCATCAACCCCGCCGCCGTCGGCATTCTGCCCGGCGAAGTCGGCGTCGCCAACCCGTTCCTGTGGTGGATCGCGGGCATGGTGACAGCGTGGGTCGCGGGCTTTGATGTCATCTACGCGTTGCAGGACACGTCGTTTGATCGCGGCGCGGGGCTCAAGAGCATTCCGGCCAGCCTCGGCACCGGCGCGGCCGCGTGGATCAGCCGCGTGCTGCATCTTGTTGCGTTCGCGTGCCTCGTGATGGCGTGGCGTGGCGAGCCGCGTTTGGGCGCGATCTTCGCCTTCGGCGTCGCGCTCACCGCCGGTCTGCTCGTCACCGAGCATGTGGTGCTCGCCAAGCGCGGCGAAGCGGGCCTGGACACGGCGTTCTTCACGCTCAACGGCATCGTCTCACTCGTGCTCGGTGCCGCGGGCGTCGTTGATCTGTTTGTGTGAGTTCTCTACGCCGCCTTGCGTTCGCCGCGATCCGCCTGAGCTCGAATCGTCTCCCAGATCGCGTCGATCGCGGTGACGCTTTGCCGCGTCGCGTCGTGCATGCCACTGACGCTTGACTGAATCTGCGAGGTCGCGTCCGAGGCCTGATTTGCAAGTCGCTTCACCTCTTGGGCCACCACGGCAAAGCCGCGCCCCGCATCGCCGACGCGCGCCGCTTCGATCGAGGCATTGAGCGCGAGCAGATTGGTCTGATCGGCGATGCGATCGATGACCGTCGACATGCGCTCGACCTGCTGCGTCGCCTTCGCGAGCGTGTCCATCACGCTCTTGGCCGCGGCGAAGTCCTTCTCCAGTTCCAGTCGCGCCTGTTCGGCGGCGGCAATTCCTCTGGCCTTTGCGTGCATCGCGCCCGTCGCGGCGTTGATCGACTGCGACGCGCGACGAAACGAGCCCAGCATGCCGTTGGGCAGCACACGCCGGAAGAACTTGCCCTCCGCGGCAAACTCAAGCGACGCCGTCGCCTCGCGTACAAACGCGTCGGTCATGTCCAGCAGGTGATTGATGCTCAGCAGCAGTTCCGCGAGCGCCGGGTCGGCATCCGCATCCACGCCGACCAATCGCGCCTCCAGATCGCCGGCGGCGGCACGCTGGCACACCTCCGCCGCTTCGCGCAGCCACGCTCCCTGATCGCGGACAGATTCAGACATACACCACATCCCTCACACAAACGACGACTTGCCAGACGCAAACCCACAACCCAGCACCCACTCACGGCGTAATCGCGAAGATCAACTCGTCATAGCTCAGCTTCTTCTCCGCCAGGAAGTTCACAAGCAGCGGCAGCGACGCCGACCATTGCTCGCGCGGCAGGGCGTGCTTCCGCTCCTCCGTCAGCAACTTGGCATACAACGGCTTGACCGCGGCGAGCGCCGACGACGCAGGAACGCGCCGACTCGAGTGATAACTGATGATCTTGCCCTGCGGATCAAACGTCGGCGTCACATGCGCAAACACCCAGTATTCATCGCCGTTCTTGCAGCGATTCAGCACATACGCGAACACTTCGCGTCCGCTCGCGATCGTGTCCCACAGATACTTGAACACGCAGCGTGGCATCGCCGGATGGCGCACGATGTTGTGGGCCTGCCCGATCAACTCCGCCTCGCTGTAGCCAGACACCCGCTGAAACACGCGATTGGCGTAGGTGATGCGTCCCTTCAGATCCGTCTTGCTGACGATGATCTCGTCGGGCGCAAATGTCCGCTCGACTCCCGTCAAACGCACTCGTTCTGCCGTCGCCACGCCGCCTCCATTCACGCATCATTCAAGGGATCTTCTTGTCCCCTTTGTCGGCGTCTGGGTCCGTTGTGTTGAGTACGTCTCGATCCAATCAAGGGCACCACTCTTGAGGGGTGGTCGCGCAATGCGTCACAGACGCGCCAAACTCGCGCCGCAGCCGTGGTCGTTCTTCGGAGTTGCGTTGGTTAGGGAACCGTCGCCGAGCGTGCGATGCGGATGCCCACTTCAGGATCCGACAAGCTCACCGTCACGCGCTTGCCCGACAACAACCCCGCCGCACGCGGCAGCACGAACCGCCGCGTCGCCTGATTGCCCGGCCCAAGCTCACTCACGTTCGCTTTCATGCGCGGCATGTCGGGCGCGAACGCCGTCAGCTCCAGATTCGCATTCGCCTTCGCCAGGTTCGCGACATGCACCTCGATAACCACGTCCGCATCCGGCCCGCTGCCGCGCACATGCGCCGCCACTTCCAGATGCGCCGTCGTCAGGCCCAGCTCCGCGGGCACGCGCACGAGCATCCGATCGGTGCCGCGATCTGCGGTGATCGACACTTCCATCACGAACGGCAGCGGCCCCGCTTCTTCCGCGGCGCTGAATCCGATCTGCACCGGCAGCCGCTCGTTCGCGCCCGCCGCCGCCCGGAATCGCTGCACCCGCGGCGAGATCTTCCACGCGCGATCGCGCACGCCATCGCGCGAACTGAACCCGCCGGGCTCGAGAATCGCGATCTGGCCGTTGATCGGCTGTGCCCACGGGTTCTCGAACGTGATCGCGTGCTCGTCATCGGTCGACGCCGTCGAGATCAACGGCGGCGTCAATCGCACGCTCGCGAGGAATCGCGTCGTCTTTTCGTCCACATTCTCGATAAACACTGGCGATGAAGTCACGCGCACGATCGCAGGCGATCGCCGCGTCCCTTCCAGATCACGCTCGATGCTCGGCGTTGCGATCGGCGTGCTGTTTCCAAAGACATCCACCAGCGTCGCGCCGCCCTCGGCCGGCCACACTTCGATGTCAGCGTCGGTCCCCTCGGCAGAGTCGCTCCACGCGACCATCGCTCCGCCGCGTGCGTCCGACACACCCGGCGCGGGCGCGAGGATGTAGCACGTCACGCCCGGGGCGACCCGAGCCTCGCCCACGATCCGCCGATCGGCGAAGTGCCGAACCGCGTTCCGCCACGCCGCGAACTCGGGGCGCGGCATCAGCGTCGCGTGCGCGTCGGTCGCCACCGTCCACGGATCGACCAGTCCAACCCGCAGATCGCCGGCCGCAGGCACACTCGCCTCCGCGGCCAGAATCGACGCGAGTTTCTTCACCGTCTGATCGGCCAGACTCTGATAGCCGTAGCTCTCCACATCCGCGCTCAAGAGCGAGATCGTCACATCCGCCGAGCGCGCGGCGTTCTTGAGCACCGTTCCCCAATGCCGCCCCAGTGCCTGCGCACTTTGCACCGACGCATCGGGCGGCACGCCGACATGCACGCCGATCGTCATCCCGCCCGCCGCACCAACCCGCGGCAGGCGCTGCTCAGGCGTGGTCGGCGCAGTCATGATCGGACCGGGCACCAGCTTGTTGATCGCGCGATCGACACGCGACAGATCCGCCACCAGCGTGCGGCTCGCGCCCATGCGCCCATCGCCGACCTGCCCGATCTCCCACCGCCGCACCTGCTGCCCGAATCGATCAACGAATGGGTCGACCAGCGGCCGCCAGTACGACTCATCGAGTCGCAGCAGTCCCATCGGATCATCCGCGTCGAGCCGCTCGGTGCGTCCCGCGGGAATCGGCGTGCGTGCGAGCGCGAATCCAACATCACACCACTGTGCCGCCAGTGCATGCAACAGACCCGACATGTCCTTGGCCCGCGTCGCGGCATTGTCCTTGCTGAGCGTCGCGTCCCAGATCGGCACGCTCGTCCAACCCACGCCCAGCGCCCGGCAAGCATCGGGCAGGCGGCGCATGAGTTCGTCCGGCATCGTCGTCGCGACGACGCCATAGCGAGAGCGTCCCGCCGCACCGCCGATCTCCGCCACGCCGCGCGCGACTTTCGTGTTCACCGGTCCGCCGCGATTGGTGTCGTCTGGCGAACCCTCCGCGATCGCGACGCTCTCCACCCAGGCAAAGTCCACCGCGGTCGCACCGATGCGCGTCTGGTCATTGAACACTTCCAGCGTCGCGCGATACCACCCCAGCGCCGTAATCGCCGGCGACCACTCCTCGCGCGAGCGTCCTGCCGCGACGCGCATCTCGCGCGAATCGATCACGCGCCCCGTGTGGTCGAGCACCTGCACCACAGCACGCAGGGGCTCACCCGTCAGATCGCGCACGACCAGCGCGAGCGTCGGTCGCTGCGGCCGCTCGATGACGTTGATCTCCGACGTCGTCCGCAGTTCGACCCGCGGCAGTTGCACCACGCTCACATCATCAAACAGCGCGCTGGCATCAATGTCCTGAGCCCAGGCCCGCCGCGCAAGCGCCGTCGTCACTGGCCCGCCCGCTTCGCCGCCGGTGCCGGCGATCTGCTCGGGTTGCAGGAGCATCAGTTCGATCTGGATAAACGCCGCGTCGGGCACGCCGCCCGCGAGCGCGAGCGACACGCTCTGCCAGCCGGCCTCGGCCCGCACTGGTTCACTGCGCGTCTCGCTCGATGCGATCGGCTCGCCCTTGGAGTTCAGGTAGCGCGCCAAGACCACCGCGCGGCTGTGCTCAGCGTTCATCGTGCGCACATTCGCGCTGATCATGTAATCCGCCATCGGGAAGACGGGGAGCACGCCCGGCTCGAGCAGCAGACTCGTCGACCCGCCGCGCGTCGGCAGCCGCACCGACACCTTGCCCGACTTGGCGTTGGCGAAGTCATACTCCGCCTTGTTCCAGCGCGAGAAACCCGGCCGCTTGCGCGGCACATCGGGGTCGTCCTGCGCGCGAATCCAGAACGGCGGGATCGGATCACCCGTCGTCAACCCGTCTTCAAAGTCAAAGACCTTCACCACGCGACCCGCGAGCGCGGGACGCTCGCCCGACGCCGTCGCGGTCGCCGCGGGCACCTTCGCCGGCGCGTCGCCTGATGCCACATCCTGCGCTCGCGCAGCGATGGCGCACAGCCACAGCACCAACCCGGCGGCAAGCCATCGAACGGGCCAACTCATGGATGTGTTATCGGCTCAATCGCGAGGTGATTCCAGCATCGCGAGGCACGTCCCGAGGGAGTTATTCAGGCGGAAGTGCGCCCGATGTTGTTCCGCGATCCTGACTTCAATCCCTCGTCGATCGCTCGATATCGCGACTGCATCATCTTCCGATTCCCGATTGGCTCGATCTGCGCTTCTCTCCTTGGCATTTCGACCGGTCGCAATCATCTCGTCCGCGATTCCCACGTTCACGGCGAAGCCGTGGAGGTCAATAGCCGGGGGTCGCGGCGCAGCCGCACCCCCGGGAAACAATCGCCCATTCGACAGGATTGTCGCTGCTGGATCGCGCAGAGAACGATCCACGTTTGACGATCCCCGCGCGAGAGCCTGCGCGTTCGTTGGGTGTCGCTGCGCGACGACCCAACGCTATTCACCTGCACGGCTTCGCCGTGCGTGCGTCAGAATGGCGATGAAGCGAAGTGGCTCTCCGCCTTTCGCACTTCGTCTCTCCGTCTCTCCGTCTCTCCGTCTCTCGCCTCTACACGTGCACCTTGCGGTTGTAGATGAACCACTCGAGCATCATGATTGCCAGTCCCGCCAGCACCAGCCACGTCCACACGCTGCGATCACCCGTCGTCTCCGACATGTCCGCCGCCACTTCCGCCGCGGCCAGATTCAGCGTCTCGCGCGTTCGCACGTCCGACTCAAACGGATCAAGCAGCACCGCCGAGTACTTTCGCTCGGCGCGGCCATCCTTTACATCGTCGTTGCTCCCCGGCGTCCCCTGCCAACTCACGCTGTAGATGCCCGTCGTCCGCACCGGTCCATAGATGATCCGCCCATCGGGCGCGGCGGCCAGATCGCTCGACACGCCGTCCGGCCCCTGAATCCGCACGTTCCGCGCACCGCTCGGCAGGCGATCACTCAGCACACTGCCCGGTTCGATCACACGCGACACCGCCGCCGTCGAATCCGCGCCAAGGTAATCCACGGCCGACGCGAGGAAGACGACGAAACTGACGTCAAACGGCCAGTTGCTTTGTTGGATGTCGAATGGCACGACGATCGCTCGCATCTGCGCCACCGCCACCTCAAGCACAATCGGCCCTTGATCGCTGCTCGCCAGCACACGTGCCGGCGAACCCGGCAACAGTTCGACGCGCCGGCTCTCGGCGATGACGAGCGGGTCGAGCGACACGCCGCGGAGCGCGGGGTGGTCCTGCGCCCAATCGACGACGGCGGCGGGCGGCCCCTTTCCCAGATCGCGCACGCCGCTGGAGCCGCTGGGGTTCGCGCTGGTGCTCTGGCCCGTCGGCACATTACCAAGCACGACATAGCGACCGGGGGGCAAGCCGCCCGCCGCCTCTTCGGGCTTCACCGGCGGCAGCCAGCCATCAAGCACCACCACGTCGTATTGCCCCGCCGTGCCCGACTTGATCACCGCTTCAAACTGCGCCGGTGAAAGCGTGTCCAGTTTCGCCAGCGGCAGCCCCGTGAGCGCCGACGACAGAAAAAGATTGCCGCTGGTCACCACCGCCACCGCATGCCGCCGCCCCGACGGCACGATCAGCTTCGCCTCGTCATCGCCCGCGAAAGCATCGTCCGCGCCGTCGTCGGCCTTCCGCAGTCGCACGCTCACCACCGCGCCCTCGGCACGATCCAGCGTGAAGACCGCCCCGCCCGTGCTCGCGTTCGAGATCGGCTGCGTTGCCGCGGTAGGCGCTGCACCCGCGCCCGCAGCGGGCACCGCGGCAATCGGGTTCCCCGCGCTCGCCGCGGGCCGCTTCACCTCGCGTGCGCCAACCACGCGGCCATCAATGCTGAACTCAACCTCCGCGGCTCGCGCGCTCGGATACGTGTTCTGCAGACCAACGTACACACTCAACTGGTTCGGGTCGTCGTACGCACGCTCGGCACGCAGTCCGATGATGCCCAGGTTCCCCGTCGCCGGCTTGCCCACGGCGTGGTACACCACTTTGTCCGTCTTGTCGGTGAACGCATCCGCCTGATCCGGCAGTCTGCCGTCGCTCCACAGATGAATCGTCGCGGGCTCGCCGCCGGTGAAGCCCTGATTCTCGACAAACAGACGCGCCGGCGCATACGCCTTGGCAAGACGAAACGCCTCGCTTACGCGCGTCGGCCCGGCGGAGGGCGTGATCGCATCGATCGCGGCCGCGAGGAGCGCCTTGTTGTTGGTGAACTGCTGGCGCACCTCGGCGGTGGAGTCAAACGCGATCACCATCGCCTCGTCGCCGCTGCCGACATCCAGCAGCGACGGCTCGCGCAGCCGCTGCACAAACTTCTTGGCCTCGTCCTTCGCATCGTCGAGTCGCGACTGACCCTTGGCGGCGTCCGACGCAGGCTTGTCGCCGGTGTCGGTCGTGCTCATGCTCGCGGAGCGATCGATGAGGATGACGTGGCGATTGCCCTTGAGCTTCTGATCGCGCAGCACCGGCTGGCCCAGTGCGAGACACGCCGCGGCCAGAATGATCAGTTGCAAAATCAGCAAAATGTTGCGACGCAGCCGCTGGAACGGCGCGTTGGCCTGCATGTCCAGCACGGCCTTCTTCCACAACAGCGTCGTGCTGATCTCCACCTCGCGACGACGCAGCTTCAAGAAATACAGAATCAGCAGCGAAGGCACGGCGATCGCCGCCGCCACGCCCGCAATCAGCGGCGCAAGCAGGTTCATTGCACCACCCCCCGCCGCCGCATGTAGTCGAGCAGCAGCGTGTCGATCGGCGTATCGCTGCGCACGCTCAGGTAGGTGATCTCACGCTGGGCGCAGAACGCCGCGAGCTGCGAGCGATACGCGTCGAGATTCTGCTTGTAGCGTTTGAGCAGCGGCGCAGAGATCGTCACCTCGGCGGTGTCGCCGTCCTCCACATCCTTGAGTTTCAAGTCGCCGGTGAGCGTCGGCGAATCCTCCTGCGGGCTGAGCACCTGCACGATGAACAGGTCATAGCCGTGCCCGCTGAGCAGCCGCAGGCCCGTCTCGTAGCCGTCCTTGAAGAAGAAGTCGCTGAAGACGACCATGACGCCCTTGCCGCGACGCGTCAGCGCGATGCGCTGGGCGGCATCACGGAAACTGAAGTTGCCGCCCGGCGTCACGCCGCAGACGAACCGCGACAGATCGTGCGTGCGTCGACGCCCGCGCAGATCGCGCACTGCAGAGACCACGCCGCCCGCCGCGGCGCCCATCGCGGTGGCCGCGACGCGATTGAGATTGACGAGCCCGACATAGCCCAGCGCCATCGCAGCCTTCTGCATGAAGAGGAACTTGTTGGGCTCGCCGCAGTCGCTGCTCGCGCTGGCGTCGATGATGATGTGCAGGCCCAAGTCCTCCTCTTCGAGGAAGAGCTTGAGGAAGAGGCGATCCAGCCGGCCGAAGATGTTCCAGTCGATGCGGCGGAGGTCATCACCGACGACATACGGCCGGTGATCGGCGAACTCGACAGACTGGCCACGCTTCTTGCTGCGGCGCTCGCCCTTGAGCTTGCCCGCGAAGACCTTGCGGCTGGTGATGTCCAGCGGCGTGATCCGCGCGATCAGGTCCGCGTCGAGCAAGTCCTCGATGCCCTTGGGCCGTGTTGGGTTGGTGGTTTTGAGCATGAAGGAGAGAAGGCAGGAACACAGAGGAAACAGAGAAAACGCGGGAGGAGGCAGAGAAGAAGGAATGGGAAGGTGGGGAAAGCGACGGACCTCTATTGGTGCTCGTATCGAGTGTGCTTGGGCAAGGCTGCGGGGTTCAGTCGTCTGTAGACGCCGTCCTTGAGCCGCAATGCGTGAAAGTTGATCAGTAATCCGAGGGGTAGACGCGACGCCTTGAGGTAACTCGTTAGTTGTGCGAGATGCGCGTCTGCAACTTCGCTGCTTGCCTTGATCTCGACGACGACGAGGTCGTTCACGACCAAATCGAGACGCTGCTCGCCGAGTTCGATCGACTTGTACTGGACGCGTATCGGGTACTGCCGTTTCACTTCCAGCCCAGCGTTCCTCAACTCAAAGTTGAACGCCTCTTCATAGAGCCGCTCGAGCAAGCCAGGCCCGAGCTGGGTGTGAACCTCCATCGCAAGCCCAATCACGCGCTTTGTCAGTTCATTCCATTCCTGAGGAATCTGAGCGTTGAGGTACTCGGCGGCAGGACCAGCACCACATTCCGATGTCTTCACCTCTGTGCCCTCCTTTCCGCTCTGTTTCCTCTGTGTTCCCGCATCGGTCTCACACCTTCTCCGGCCCGGTCGTCGTCAGTTCCAGGATCTGCCCAACAAGACCATCGCTGTCAATGCGATCGGCCTCGGCCTCGAAGTTGAGCAGCACGCGATGCCGCAGCGCGAGCACGGCCACCGCCTTCACATCCGCATAGCCCACGTGATAGCGACCGTCGATCAACGCTCGCACCTTCGCCCCCAGCAAGAGCGCCTGCGCGCCGCGCGGCGAGGCTCCGCAGCGGATGTACTTGTTCGTCACGCCCTGCGGCCCGCCCGCGGCCGTGTCCGTGCCCGGGTGCGTCGCGAGGACAAGCCGCGCGACATAGTCCTTCACATGCGGCGCGACCACCACGCCGCGCACGAGCTTCTGGGCCGCGAGGATCGTCGGTCCGTCCATGATTGCCTTGACCTCGGGGCTTTGCGTGCTGGTCGTGCGATCAAGAATCGTCATCAGATCATCGAGTTTGCTGTAGCCGACGTTGATCTTGAAGATGAAGCGGTCGAGCTGTGCTTCGGGCAGCGGATAGGTGCCTTCCTGCTCGATCGGATTCTGCGTCGCGAGCACGAAGAACGGCTTGTCGAGTTTGTACGTCACGCCTGAGACGGTGACGCTCTGTTCCTGCATGGCTTCGAGCAGGGCGGACTGCGTCTTGGGTGTTGCGCGATTGATTTCGTCGGCGAGCACGATCTGGGCGAAGATCGGGCCACGCTGGAACTCAAACTTGCGCCGCCCGGTCTCGGGGTCTTCCATCACGATGTTGGTGCCGATGACGTCGGCGGGCATGAGGTCGGGCGTGAACTGGATGCGGCTGAAGGGCAGTTGCAGCGACTGCGCCAGCGTGCGCACCAGCAGCGTCTTGCCCAGGCCCGGCACGCCTTCGAGCAGCGTATTGCCGCCGATGAAGAGCGACATCAACACGGCATCGACCACGTCCGAGTGGCCGACCACCACCTTGCCAATCTCGGCCTTCACGGCCTTGAACGTGTCGCGGAACTGCTCGCACTGCCGCTTGATCTCCTCGGGAGTGGCGGCGGGCATGTTGGCATTGGAAGGCATCGTGGTCATCGGTTCACACTCCGTGCAGCGGCATCGTGTTGCCGCGATTCAATCGTTCTGCTTTGGTTACTGCTCTTCATCCGTCATTTCATCGCGAGCCCGCCGCTTGGCCTTGAGCAGCGCGGACATGCTCTCCGCCGCGTCTTGCTTGGCGGTCTTGGGCATCGGCGGCTGGCCGGGCGTGGTGCCTGAGGGGCGCGCACCTTCGACCTTCGGCGCGCCGGGCACACCCGCGCCGCCGTCCTTGGGCGCTTCGAACTTCACGCCGGCCGCGGCTTGGGCCGTCTCGCTCTGCACCGTCGGGCGCGACGACTGCGCTTCGCCATTCGACGCTGTCGCGCCGGTGTTGATGCGCTTGGCCGCTTGCTCGCGGGCGGTGCGCAGCGCATCGGCACGCGTCGCGCTTGATTCGCTCTTCTGCGCTCCGCGTCGGATGAATCGCGCGATCGCCATCGGATCGATCCGGACGCGCCGCACGCCGACATCGGTGAGGAACGCCGCCATGCCGATCGCCAGCATCCACGGCCAGAACGCCCGCGTCTGCACCGGCACCGGCAGACCCTCCGCGCTCCACAGGTTCACCTGCGTCGGATCGGTGCCGATCGTGCGGCCGCCGGTCATCTGCCGCACCTGCTCGAGCAGCGCGGCGTTGTCCTCCAGCACGCGATACTCATCGCTGAAGGGGCGATTGATCGCCGCCTGCACATTGCCTTCCATCGTGCCGCCGTCGTCGCGCGGGGCGGCGTAGCGCAGCGACACGATTGATGTGCCCGCCTGATCGGCTTTCACGCGTCCTTCGTAGCGGCCGGGGCCGACCTGCACGAGTTCGACGTCCTGTGCTGTGCCGTCGGGGAGCGCGACGCGTCCCTTGAAGCGGGCGAAGTTGAGCCGCTCGCCCTTGTTGTCGACGGCCTCGGCCACGACCAGCACTTGGTCGCCTTGTTGCTCGGTTGTCACGCGGACGTTCGATGAGCCGGTGGGCCGCATCGCCCAGCGCACATGCTGTTCCCAGAACGCCTTGAACTGCGGCCAGGCTACCCAGTTGCGTCCCCAGCGGCTCGTGACGTCGCTGGTGAATGCGACGCTGCGGCCAAGGCCGTACTGCCACTGCGCGAGGATCGGGTCATTCTCCTTGCCGCGCAGTGTGACGAGCGAGAGACCTTCGCGCTCGGCGGTGACGACATAGCCCGAGATCGGCGGCACGGACCCGATGCCCTTGAACGTCTCAGACGCGATGCCCGCGGAGGCGGGCACGAACGCCGGGCCTTCCCAGATCAGACTGCGGCGCACGGTCTGGGCTTCCTTGATGAAGATCTGCGGCAGAGTGGCGAGGGCCGCCTGCGTGTCGATGTGATAGTGCTTGCCGTTGGTCTTGCGGCTGATCTCGGCCATCTTGCTGGTGTCGCTGCCCGAGTGCGGATAAACGCCCACCGTGCTGATGCTGATCTTCGCGTCGACGTACTTCTGGAGCAGCGCGTTGGACGGAATCGCAGGGTCGCCGTCGGAGATCATGACGACGTGCTTCTGACCGGCGTCGCTCGCCATCAGTCCTTTGTACGCGACCTCGAGCGATGGCGCGAAGTCGGGCATGTCGCCGAACTGGAGGTTGTTGATGCTGCGCTTGATGGCGACGCCGTCGCCGATGGGCGAGAGCGGATGCACCCAGTCGGTGCCGCTGCCGAAGTCGAACTCGACGATGCCCGCCAGATCGCGGGCCGAGAGCGCGTTGACGGCGGCCTCGCAGACTTTCTTGCCGTAGAACCGCCCGTCGGGCATCTCGCACGAGTGAATGACCAGCGCGAGCGCACCCTTGGGCATCTGGCGTTTCTGCGGCGGATCAAGGCGCACCGGCAGCGCGTCCTCCAGGGGCGACCCGATCCATCCGCCCGCGCCGAAGGACTCAGGCCCGCCGATCATGACGAGTCCGCCGCCCGCGTCGTGGATGTATCGCTTGAGTTCTTCCTGCTGATTGACGCTCATCGCGTACGCCGACTGATTGATGAGCACGATGGCGTCGTAGCCGCTCATCTCCGCCAGCCCGGGCGGCAGGCCGTCGGGCCCGGCGACCGTCGTCTCAAGCTTGGCCTCGCGCAGGGCCTGATCGATGAACTGGGCATCGCGCGGCTCATTGGCAAGGATGAGCACGCGACCTTCGCCAGAGACGAAACTCACGGCGGTCGCCGCGTTGTTCTCGACCACAGTGTCGCCGATCATCTTGCCGTCGACGATGTCAGGCTCGAAGACCGCCTTGAAGTTCTGGGCACCGTGACGATGCATCGTCACGGGAACGCTGAGCACATTCAGACCCTGCTTGAGGTCGACGACGCTCGCGTTGCTTTCGCTGGCGGGGTCGAGATCGACGACGTCGCCGTTGAGCGTGAGACTGAGCCGGCCGCGGGTGGGCTTGTTGGCCTGCACCACGACCTTGACGTTGACGTTCTCGCCCATGCGGGCGTTGGCGGGCACGACGACGCGATCGACGAGCACTTCGTCTTCATACTTGTAGCGCAGCGGCAGGACATCGATCGGCACCTTGGCGGCTTTGGCGGCTTCGGCGGCCTGGAGCAGACTGCCCGCGGTCTCGTTGCCGTCGGTCGCGAGCACGATGCGATTGGCGGCGTCGCGCGGCATCACCGCGAGTGCGAGCTGCACTGCCGACGCGAGGTCGGTCTGGTCCGTCGCGCCGATGAAGTTCTTCTCAAGGATGCGATTGGCCTTGCTGGGCAGCGACTGGACGTACGCGCTCTTGGCCGCCGTCACCATGCCGAGCAGGCCGCGTTCGGCGTCGGGCGATTGGCGTGCCGCGTCCTCCATGAAGCGTTCGACGCGCTCCTGCAGGCCGGTCGGAACGGACTGGCTGGCGTCAAGGACGAACGTGACCGCGACGTCCTTGGACTCACGCCGCCAGCGCGGCTCGGCGAGCGCGGCGACAAACAGCGCGAGCACGATGAGACGCGCCACCAGCGCGACCCAGCGCGTCACCGGCCCGAGGCCCGCGAGACTCTTGCGCCCGATCCACCACGACAGCACGCCCAGCACTGGCAAAAGCCACAGCCACCACGGGCTGACGAACTCGATCGGCCCGACGACGAACGTGCTCACGCCCAGCGTGTGCGCGAGCGGCGGAAGCGACGGCATCATGAGCCACCGCCTTTCGCGCCGGGCACTGCAGCGATCGCTGGGAGCGTGAGCCGCGCCGCCGGCGCATCAAACTTCACCACGCGGTTGTTGCCCGAGTCGAGCACAAACGCATTCTGCCCCACCACGGTCACCGCCCACGGCGAAGCAAGTTGCCCCGGCGCACGCCCGGGCGCTCCGATCGTCCGCAGGCGCACACCCTTGACGACATCGACGACGCTGACGCGATTGCCGCCGAACTCGCTGACGAGTGCGGTGCCGTCGTCGAGCAGGCACAGGCCGTAGGGATAGGTGAAGAGATCCGAGCCTTCCTTGCCGTCGACGTGAACGCCGATCCACGCGATGAGCTTTCCATCAAGCGTGAAGCGTCCGATGCGATGATTGCACGCGTCGGTGAGGACAAGTTCATTGCGCTTGCGATCGATCTCCATCGATTGCGGGCGGTTGAACTCCACGTCAGGCCCCGTGCCGCTGCCGAACTTGCCGAACGCGCGGACGAAGCGATAGGCACCGTCGAGATCGAGGTCATAGATCGAGATGCGATCGTGCCCGCCGTATTCGCTCACGAGCAGACGCGACGGCGTGCGGCCATCGGGGCCGGGCACGACCGCGACATCGGTCGGATAAATGAACTGACCATCACCCTCGCCGTAGGACCCGAACTGCTTCTCAAGCACGAACGCGTCGATTGGGCCGGTGGTCGCGTCGCTGGGGCGATAGACCATGACGCGGTGGTAGTGCGTGTCGGGGACGAACACGCGGAGGCTCGGGGCACGCGGGCCGTCGGGTGCCCAGACCGCGATGCCCGTGGGCTTGCCGAGCTTCCACTCGGGCATCTGCCACAGCGCGGTGACGGCGTGCGTTTTGGAGTCGATGCGCTGGACCCGCGCCATCTTGTCGATGATCCACAGCGACTCGCCGTCGCTGTCCATCGCGCGGGGATAGGAGAACTGCCCGGGGTTGATGCCGACCTCGCCGAAGATCTCGGTGTAGGCGACGGGCGTGGCACCGGCGTCGTCGGAGCGCGAGCAGGCGGCGAGCGAGAGGAGCGCAAGGCCGGCGGGGATCAGGCCGCGCAGCATCGCGACAGCACGACGCCGAATCGGACGCAGGCAGGGGATGGGACTCGGAACGCCGCGCATCTGCACCAATGTATAGTGAAAGACGGGTGAAGGTTGCGGATGTTCGCGCATGACAACACATTTGCGCGCAAATCGAGACATGCGCGGACGCGCGGCGTGCGGCGCATGCTGCCGGGGAGCGTGAGGCAGCACCGATGTCCTCGAAGACGAGGACATCGGTGGCACGGGAGACAGGTTGATTGTCTGTCATGCGCGAGGGGGGGCGCAGTTCGCACCCCTTCCGCAAACCCTCCGCGCCGGGGCGTGCGTCAAGGCAGCACCGATGTCCTCGAAGACGAGGACATCGGTGGCACGGAAGGCAGATTGGTTGCCTGTCATGCGCGAGGGGTGCGCAGTTCGCACCCCTTCCCCAACCACTCCCCTCCGGGGAGGGGCGTCAGATGCCGTAGACCTCGCCGAGTTTGCGTTCGAGGTGGCGGAGCAGCGGTTCGGCGCTGAGCGGCGCGCCGGTGACGCGCTGGCAGAGGTCGCCGGCGCGATAGCGACGGCCGTGGATGTGGATGTTGGTGTTGAGCCACTTCTTGAGCGCGCTGTAGTCGCCCTTGGCCATCTGCGCGTCGAGGCCCTTGACCTTCTTCTGGATCGTCTCCCAGAACTGGGCGGCGTAGAGGTTGCCCAGCGTGTAGGTCGGGAAGTAACCGATCAGGCCGAAGGACCAGTGCACGTCCTGGAGGCAGCCGCGGCGATCGTCGGGCACCTTCACGCCCAGGTACTCGGCATACTTGGCGTTCCAGACGCCGGGCACATCCTTGACGTTGAGCGTGCCGTTGAGCAGGCCGCGTTCGATCTCGAAGCGCACCATGACGTGCATGTTGTACGTGGCCTCGTCGGCCTCGACGCGGATGAAGCTGGGCGTGCAGGTGTTGACGGCGCGATAAAGACGCTCGGTGGTCACCTTGGCGGCGGCCTTGCCGAAGGCCTTCTTGACGCGCGGCGTCAGCCAGCCGACGAACGGCCTGCCGCGACCCACGAAGTTCTCCCACATGCGGCTCTGGCTTTCGTGAATGCCGAGGCTGATCGCCTCAGCCAGCGGCGTGCCGAAGAGGGCGACGGGGCCGTCGCGCTTGGCGTTGTAGACCTTGGGCAAGCCCTGCTCGTACATGCCGTGGCCGGCTTCGTGCATGGTGCCGAAGAGCGCGTCGGTGAACTTCTCATCGCGATAACGCGTGGTGAGTCGCGTGTCGCCGGGGGCCAGGCCTTCGCAGAAGGGATGGGTGGTGGCGTCGAGTCTGCCGCTGGAGAGATCAAAGCCGATCGCGCGAAGCACCTCGTGCCCGAGCTCGTGCTGAGCCGCGGCGGGCGCCTTGAGCCCCAGCACGGAGGTGTCGAGCTTGGTCTTGCTCGCCTTGACGCGCCGGATGATGTCGGTGAGGCGGGCACGCAGGGGCGTGAAGGTCGCCTCGATCATGGCGGCGGTCGCGCCGGGCTCGTACTCGTTGAGCAGCGCGTCGTAGGCCTCGCCGCCGCTCGGGACGCCGTAGCACTCGGCCTTGCGGCGCGCGAGGGCGAACATCTTCTCCAGGTGCGGGGCGAAGGCCTTGAAGTTGCTCTTCTCGCGCGCCACCTTCCACGCGGCCTGGGCGTCGCTGCCGGTCTTGGCCCACGCCTCCACCAAGTCCTTGGGCAGCTTGGTCGCCAGGTCATAGTCGCGGCGGATTTCGCGGAGGTTGGCGGCGATGCGATCGTCGGCGGTGAGTGAAGCATCCGACTCGCATGCCGCGAGCAGTTCGCCGACGCGCGAGCTGGTGCGGCGTTCGTGGATCATGCCGGCGAGGAGGGCCTTCTGATCGCCGCGGGCGGAGTTGCCGCCCTCGGGCATGTAGGTTTCCTGATCCCAGCCGAGCAGGGCGGCGATGGAGCCGAGGTGAGAAGCCTCGCGCAGCATGGCGCAGAGTTCGATGTACTGGTTGGAAACCGCCGCGTTGTTATCCGTTGCCATTGTGCCGACTCCGCGTTGCACCACCTGTGAGCGCTGGCCCGCGGCGTCCGTTCAGCGCGAACGGAGCGTCAGACCCGCAGCGCGAGTGTATCGCGCGTCCAGACGCGGAAGCATCGAGAAACTGTGGCCCGATGAATCGTCGGTGTGGGGCAGGCAGACAGTGGTCGCGGTTCAACGAGCCGCTCTTCAGTCTGCTGCGCCGGGGCCGAGCGTGATGGCGTTCTTGCCGTGCTTCTTGCTGCACAGTTCGCGTTCGTCAGCGACGCGGAGCAGATCGGCGACGGTGACGCCGTCCCAAGGAAAGGTCGCCAAACCGCCGGAGATCGTGAGCGTGCCGGGGGCCTCATTCGCGAGCTTGGGGAAGCGATGGGCTTTCACGGCGGCCTGGAAGCGATGGGCGATCTGCTCGACATGCATGGGGTGGCGGCTGGAGAGTTCGCGCGGGCCGTCGGGCTCGTTGAAGACGACGACGAACTCGTCGCCGCCGATGCGGCAGACGCGATCGGTCGGGCGGATGACGCTGCGCAGCATCTGGACGACTTCGCGCAGGATCTCATCGCCGGCGTCGTGGCCGTACTTGTCGTTGTAGGTTTTGAAGTTGTCGATGTCGAAGAGCAGGATCGTGACGGCGCGGCGTGCCTCGCGTGCGACCTTCATCGCGCTCTCGGTAAAGAGCTCGAAATAGCGTCGGTTCCACGCGCCGGTGAGCGCATCGGTGAAGGCGGCGGCCCGCAACTGGGCGATCTGCTCGCCGACGCGCCACCATGCCGCGATGTCGTCCGCGGCGGCCTGCATCAGTGCGTCGGAGCGTGCCGCACCCGTGAGCGTGCCCACGCGCTGGCCTTCCCACACGACGGCGAAACCTTCGGCGAGATCGCTGGAGGCGATGAAGTTGAGCGCTGGCTCGTTCAACGCCAGACGCCAGCGGGCGATCGCGGCATCGAGCGGCGAGCCGCCACGAAGAATCGCCTTGGCGATCGAGGCGTCGGCCACCGGCGCGGACGCAATGTTGGGCGTCGCAGGCTTGGCGGCTGCGTTCTTGGCGGTGGAGACCACGACCTTCGCGGGCGCGGCTTCTTGGCTGGATTCGGGCTTGGAGCTGGCCTTTGCGCTGGGATTGACGTTGGGATTGGCGTTGGACTTTGGCGCGGGTCGCGGCTCGTTTGTCGCGGCGGAGGCGGGCGTGAACGCGGGCGCTGCCATCGCGCCGCGGCCGGGCTCGAACATCGAGCGCAGGTACGCCGCGGCGGCCTGATCGCTGGGATCAACGACGCCGTCGAAGCCGCCGATGCTCTCGCCGCTGCTCACGACGCGCACGGCGGGATCGATGAGCTTGAGACTGCTGACAAACTGCTCGGGGGTTTCGGGCGTGTGCGCGTGCCGCCCCGGCATGGCGTCCTGCCCCACCACGACCACCGCGCGATTGGGCGTGAGTTCATCGGGCGGACAGGCGAGTTCGCCGATCGCGTCGACAGGGCGCTTCACGCGCGAGAGATCGACGCCCGGATCATGCCGGAGCGTGGCATCGAGACCGGTCCGACCAACAAGGATGACGCGCACATCCCTCACGCTCTCTGGACCGTGATTTGGACCGCGATCGTCGGACTGAGCCGAACCCACCGACGCGGGCGTACCGGCAGCGTCGCGGCTGGGCGTCGCGCTGGTCGTGGCCGGTCTGGATCGTTCTGCGCCTGTCAAATCTCTCCCGTCGTTCCATCCCTGTGCTGCGTTGCCGCGGGGCCGAGGCCCACGCGTGCACTCGTCAACCAACCATACGACGCCCGCACCGCCGCGGATCGCGCGACGGCCGGAACCAGCGGGGCCTGCCGCTGGCCCTACCGATGAGTCTGACCCGGACCGGGCTCATCCGCAAGCAGCATCGCAAGTTCTTCGTCACTCAGAAGGCTGGAAAGCCCCTGGGAACCGCCCTCGCCCGGCTCGTCGGCCTCATTCTCGGACGGGGCAGGACGCACTTGGGGGTCGTCGGTCAACCGCAGCGTCGGCGGGGTGCGGACGGGCTGGATGCGTGGGCCGGCGGCGGGCACCGGGCGCGCCCCCGGAGGCGGCCCCGGCGGAGCGCTGCTGCGAAGCGTGAGATTGGGCGCTGAGATCATCACCGACACGGGCTGGAAGTGGCCCGGGCCGCTGCGCGCGGGCGGCTCGACGGCGTCGTCCGCCGGCGTTTCTTCGACGTCCTCGACGTAGGCCCGAAGCTGCGGCGATGCCGCGGGGTCGAACGTCCAGATCGTGAGCGAAGGGACGTAGCGATGGGCGGCGGCGACCAAAGCCCGGGCGTTGGCGTCGTCGTGCAGTCGGTCGAGCAACAGGACCACCGGCCCACCGCGGCGCGTGGCGAGGCACAGCCGCGCCATGGACTGCAGGCGATCGCTGGAGGGTTGAACGTGGACACGCCGGCGGCCCAAGGCCCCGAGGAGATCCGGGTCTGCCCCACTTCGGGGATGCAGCAAGACGCAGGCGGTGGGAAGGGCGGAAGTCACGGGCAGCACTATACCGATTTGTGCGCGAGAGCGCGGCGAAGTTTGCGCCCAGATTCCGCCCCGGGTTGAGTCGAGAGCACGTCGCACTTTTCGAGCCGCGCAAGAAAGTCGTAGGGTCGGCGTGCCGCTCGACGCGAGAGTTCGGTTGAAGGTACTCTCGGGGGCTGTTCGTACGCTGAACGAGCGCGTCTGCAACCGCGGGCGGCGTTCACCAACAAGGTTCGGCGTGCCGCGCTCTTGTGAGCGGGCGCATTGCGGGTGGTCGACACTCAGGGAGGTTGAAATGAATCGGATTCGGTCACTGACGGCGTCATCACTGCTCTCTGTCGGAATCCTGGGCGGCGCGTGCGGGCTGGCCATGGTCGCCGCGCCGAGTGTCGCTTTCGCGCAAGCGGGCGACAACCTCATCACCAAGGAAGGGATCATCACCGGCACGATGAACATCGACTTCCAGACGCGCACGCGTCTGGATACGTCGGGCGACCTCAAGCCCGGCAGCGCGGCGGTGGGTGTCGCGGACAAGTATGCGTTCGTGTTCCGCGTTGCCGACACGACGGAGTTCGCGGGCGAGATCACGCGCCAGCCGAACCTCTACAGCAAGGTGCTCGGCTCCAAGAAGCAGTCGGCGTTCCTTGGGTTCAATGTCAATCTGGCTGTGTTCAACCCCAAGGACCTGAAACAGAAGAAGACGGTCGGCAAGTGGGTCGGCCAAGTACCGGTGGATGCCGCAAGCGGTGCGTTTGATCTGGGCGCGGGCGACAAGGAGGGCGAACGCCGCCTGCGCATCGCGATCGACACCGTCGGCAGCGCGAAGGGCTTTGTCGATGAGTTCCAGGGGCGACTGGTGGGCAAGGCCGAGAAGAAGGAAACGCTCGCGGCGTACACGTACAAGCGCGTGATCGGCACCAAGACCGTCGAGGTCGTGGTGAAGAAGTCCGACCCGATGCGCTTTGAGGGGCTGCGGCTCGCGAAGGGGCCCAGCGAGGTCTACCCCACCACCGTCGTCAACGGGCGCCTTGACTACGACTACGAGACGGGCAACTGGTTCACCGACGGCATCCGCTTCCGCTATCAGATCGACGGCAAGGATGTCGAAGACGTGATCACCGGCTCGATCAAGTGGGTCGAAGATCCCAATCGCGCAACCAACGGCAAGGGCGTCTACGACTTCAACCTTCGATTCAATGAAGAGAAGAACAAGTCGGCCGCGACCGAGGCCGCCGCGTTCGACAAGCTGTCGAATGAGGATGCGTTCTTCGCCGTGGACAACACCGTGCCGAGCCTGACGGGCACGATCACCTACACGGACACGATGATCGGCGGCGGCGAGACGCCGGCGAGCAGCAAGGTGGAGTACAACCTGAACGCCAACAAGCTGACAAAGCAGCAGGTGGTGAACTTCTTCAAGCTGTGGCTGATTGCCGTCGGCCCGACCAACGACGAGTGATCCATCGCGACTGATCGCGCCGCATGAGGCGCTGTGACAGATGCCCGTGCCGCCCGCCTGACCGCGAGCGGCACGCTTGGACTGAGTTTGCCGCACGACCGAGCGCGGCCACGGACTGCACCCAGGGGAGCATTACGCCATGTCGATCTCGCTGTACGCGTCACTGATTCGTCGCCACGACAAGGATCGCGTCAACGCCATCTCGCGGCGTGAGATGCTGAAGGCATCGGCGGCGTTTGGCGCCGGCTTGCTCTTGAGCACGCATGCGTTCGCGCGCCGCCCAGCGATTGCCGGGCGCAGCGTCGTGATCATCGGAGCGGGGTTCGCCGGGCTGGCGTGTGGACATGAACTGAAGGCCGCGGGGTATGACGTGACAATCGTGGACGTGCGCGACCGGGTGGGCGGGCGTGTGCTGACGCTGCACGACCTCTTGCCGGGGAAGTACATCGAGGGCGGCGCGGAACTCATCGGGTCCAACCATCCGCTGTGGGTGGCGTACGCAGAGAAGTTCGGACTGACATTCACCGACTTGAGTGAAGACGAAACGCTTGATGCGCCGGTGATTCTCGACGGCAAGCGGCTGAGCAACGACGACGCCGCGAAGTTGTACGAGGAGATGAAGCCGGTCGAGACGGAGTTCAACAAACTGGCCGCCGAGATCAACGCCGACGAGCCGTGGACGAGCAAGGACGCCAAGGAACTCGACGCGCGTTCGACCGCGGACTGGCTGAGCAAGCTCGGCGTTGATCCGCTGGGCGTGAAGGGCTTTGCCGCGACGCTCACGAGCGACAACGGCGTGGCGTGCGACAGGCAGTCGCTGCTGGGCATGCTGACAGCCGTCAAGGGCGGCGGGCTGGAGAAGTACTGGTCCGACAGCGAGGTCTATCGCTGCAAGGGCGGGAATCAGCAGCTTGCGACCAAGCTGGCGGAGGCGATCGGGATGGATCGCATCGTGCTCGGTCTGGCGGTGAAGAAGGTGACGTTCTCCAGCAGCGGCGTGAGCGTCAAGTGTGCGGATGGGCGCGAGATCAGCGCGGACGATGTTGTGGTTGCGTGCGCCCCCGCCGTGTGGAGCAAGATCGAGTTCACGCCCGGCCTGCCCTCGAGCCTGCGGCCGCAGATGGGCGTGAACATCAAGAACCTCATGACGCTCAAGAAGCCGGTGTGGCAGGAAAGCAAACTGAGCCAGTACCTGCTGAGCGACGGTGAAGTGACGATGACATGGAACGGTACCGACGGCCAGAAAGAAGACGATGGCTGCGTGCTGACGTGCTTCTCGGGCGGCCCGGGTGCCGAGAAGATCCTTGAGAAGCCTTCGGAACTGCGCCGTGCCGAGTATGTGAAGCAGATGGACGCGGTGTATCCGGGCGTGGCGGAGGCGGTGACAGGCCAGCGGTTCATGGATTGGCCGCGTGAGCCTTGGACGATGGCGAGCTATTCGTTCCCCGCGCCGGGACAGGTGACGACGATGGGGCCGGTGCTGCGCCAGGGCCTGGGGCGGCTGCACTTTGCGGGCGAACACTGCTGCTACAAGTTCGTCGGCTACATGGAAGGCGCGCTGGACTCGGGCGTGGCGGTGGCGCGGCGGATGGCGGCGCGTGACAAGGTGAAGTGAGCGGCTGCAACGAGGCTCGAAGTCATGACGGCGCACGGCGGTGCCGGGAACGCGGGATGGAGGCTTTTGGGATGAGTGACGAGCACACTCCCGCGATCTGGACGGCTGTCGACATGTATTTGTGCGAGACGCTCTTGGGGCACGACGCAGTACTGGCAGCCGCGCTTGCACGCAGCGAGGCGGCAGGGCTACCGCCGATCCATGTGGCGCCGAATCAGGGCGCGCTGCTGATGTTGCTCGCGCAGAGCGTCGGAGCGCAGCGGATTCTGGAACTTGGCACACTGGGCGGATACAGCACGATCTGGCTGGCGCGGGCGTTGCCGCTGCACGGGCGAGTGATCACCGTGGAGATGGACGAGAAGCATGCGCAGGTGGCGCGCGAGAACATGGCCGCGGCGGGGCTGAGCATGCGGGTGGATGTGCGGCACGGTCGTTGCCGCGATGTGCTGGACGAGTTGGTGCGTGAGAACGTGCCTCGCTTTGATCTGACGTTCATCGATGCGGACAAGCAGAGCGCGCCCGAGTACTTCCGCAAGGCGCTTGAGTTGTCGCGGCAAGGCTCCCTGATCGTTGTGGACAACGTGGTGCGGGACGGCGACGTGGCCAATGCGAACTCGACGGACGCCCGCACGCAAGGCGTGCAAGAGTGCCTGGCGATGATGGGACGCGAACCTCGCGTGCAAGCGACGGCGATCCAGACCGTGGGCAGCAAGGGCTACGACGGCTTTGCGGTTGCGCGCGTCATCGGCGCGTGAACGGAAGGGCTCGTGCGCGAGCGGCAACGAGTTCGCATTCACTGATGTGCTCAAAAAGAAAACCGCCCGACGCTTGTGGGCGTCGGGCGGTGAGACTTCACAAATCAGACGGTGATGAAACCGTAGTCCGATTTAGAACAGGAGCTGGAACTGGAGGCGGAGGGCAACCTCGCCCGAGTCGCCATCGCCGAGCACGCCGTTGTTCGTGCCGCCGCCACCGCGGATGAACGGCCCGATGTTCTGGGTGCTGGCGGTCTGGACCGCGTTGTTGACGAGGCCTGCGTTCTCGTTGAGCGAGATCACCGCGTCAGCCGTGACCTTGGCGGCGTGGCTGTCGGGGATGATGTAGTAGTTGGCGCCGACGGTCAGGAAGTGGAAGTCGGAGGGGTCGAGCTCGTTACCAGCGCCGACGCCGGTGGACTCGCTGTCAGCGAAGATGCCTTCGTAGCGGGCGAAGATCTCGGCCTGCTCGGAGACGAACACGCCGCCCTGGATGAGGAGGCTGTAGGTGCTGATGCTGTTGCGGGCGTCGCCGTCGGTCGTGGTACCGGTGAACGCGGCGAAGGCGTTCCAGCCGGCGCCTTCGAGGCTGCCGTCGAGGGTGTAGAGGGTCGACTCGTTGCCGAGGGTCGCGTTGGAAGCGTTGTCGCCGTTACCGCTGTTGCCACCCTGCTCCCAGTGGATGCCACCGCCGACCATCGCGGCGAAGTCCTGGCTGCGGAAGCTGGTGAAGTCGTTGAAGCGGCTCCAGTCGCCGGCGAACTTGAACTCGCCACGGAGGCTGAGGGCGTAGTCAGCCTCGAAGCGGCTGTTGTAGTCCGTGTTGGCCGAGGTGACGCCGTCACCGAAGTCCGCCATCATGCGGAACGATTCGGCGGTGTAGCCGACTTCGATGCCCTGAGTGCGGCCCGGGGTGAAGAGGCCGTTGATGACCGAGGTGCCAGCGGCGAGGCTGTACTCATCGCCCACGATTTCCTCGCGGACGGTGGGGAGCTTGAACTGGCCCCACTTGACGTACATGCCGTTGTCGTACTTGTACTGGCCGTACGCGTCCTCGAGCACGAAGCCCGAGTTGGTGGTGCCGCTCTGGTTGCCGCTGTTGTCGAAGGTGTTCTGCGAGGCGCCGCTGACCAGGGCGCTGACCTTGAAGGTGAGGTCAGGGTTGTGGATGTTGCCGCTGAAGCTCAGGCGGGTGATGGGGTTGTTGAAGCCCATGGTGAGCGAATCGTCCTTGTTGACGTTCGTCGCGCCGGGGCCGGTGCCCTGAACGCCGTCGCTGCGGCTGTCGAGGGTGTAACGGAACTGCACCGTGCCGCCGATCGTGAGCTTGTAGTTGCCGCTCTGATCGGAGATGGTGAAGCCGTTGCTGCCCGAGGCCGCGGGGGCCAGGAGGCTGCTGCGGGTCTGCGCGTCGGCCGCCAGCTCAGCGCTGTAAGCGCGGCTCTGGTCGGGGTTCTGCGCGAAGGCCGGGGCGACGCTGAGGGCGGCGCCGGCAACGAACACGATCTTGCTGATCTTCGTCATCTTGAGAAACTCCTCAAAAGGGGGCCGGGCGCACGTCTCCAAGCACGCCAGGCTGTCAACACCGTCCGATCGAGAGTTCGGGCGAGCGCCCGATCCCTCGGACAACGACTCTTTCACCGGTCCATCCGGTGCCTCCCATCACGAGGCTGACATCGCCTCGCGAACTGCCTGTCGTGGCTCTGCGTCTGCGGGTGGTGCGATCCACCTGCGTCTGCTTTGCCCGCGTCAGGCCCGGGACGCTCCGCGTCGACCGGCACACTCAAGGCTCCGAACCTTCGCTCCAGACCTTGGCAGGATTCTGCCGCAGTCCGCACGCGACTCGCGTGCGTCCGATCCGATGAGCCCACAAGCCGGACCGGCTTACCGGACGAGACCTCGTCCAGGGTCGAAAGCGTACCCACGCTGATTAGCGAGTGCAAACTCGCCGCTTCGGTTTTTCGGCTGATGCCCGCCCCGGACAGGACTTTTGACTCTGATTCCGAGCGTTTTCACGCAAATAACTCGCTCAATACCGTGTATAAACCGATCATCTGTCCACAATTTCCCCCAACAGCACGCCCCAGAATTCCGGCGCGGCGGCGCGGGACGGCACGGTCTGAGGCGGATTTGCGGGGTCGTTCGCGGGACGCGAAGCGGAGTGGACCTGCCCATTCGTGTTGATTTCACACAACGCAAACAGTTCAACACTGGTCAAGCACCGGGCAGTTCTTTACCCTTGGCTCCGAAGCCTTTGGATCAGAGTCTCGTCCCCCCCTCTCGCATGCCCGACGCCAAGCACATTCTGGTGGTGGACGACGAGCGCGACCTTGTCGAGTTGCTCACGTACAACCTGAAGAAGGCTGGTTACCAGACCTCTGCGGCCCACTCGGGCCGGGCCGGTTTGGAGCTGGCACTGCGGGCCACCCCCGACCTGATCGTGCTGGATGTGATGCTGCCCGAGCTTTCGGGCACCGAAATCGTCACCCGCCTGCGGGCCAACCCGGGCACGGCAACCACGCCCATCATTCTGCTCACCGCCAAGACTGAAGAGATCGATCAACTGGTCGGGCTGGCGGTCGGGGCTGATGACTATGTGACCAAGCCATTCTCGACGAAGGTGCTGATCGCGCGGATTGACGCGATGCTCCGCCGCACCCGCAAGCCCAGCGACGCCAAGGGCGTGCTGAGCCTCGGGCCGATCGAGGTGCATACCGACACGCACGAGGCGTTCGTCGACGGCCAACCGATCAAGCTGACGCTCACCGAGTTCAAGATCCTCTCCAGCCTGCTCCAGGCCCAGGGCAAGGTGCTGTCGCGCTCCATCCTGATGTCCAAGGCGATGGGGCCGGGCGTCACCGTCACGGAGCGCACCATCGACGTTCACGTCACCAGCATCCGCAAGAAACTCAACGACCACGCGCCGATCGTCCGCACCGTGCGCGGCGTGGGCTATCGCGCCACGCTCGAGCCCGAACCGGGTGACGTAGACGCGAGCGTTTAACGCCAACACGCTGTGAACGTGCGTCCTGCTGCGTTGATGCGAGATCGATGTCCACGCGCTGACGTCAAGGCACCAAAAAGCAGCATCGAAGTCCCTGGAGGGGACTTCGATGGTGCGGGAGTTCACTTCCGTCGCTTGAGTGTCGAGCGCGCGCGGGAGGCGGAATCCGTCTCACTCCGGCTTGGGACGACGGTTGAGTTCCGCGGGCGTGAGCTTGCGGCGGGTCGCGCCGAAGAGGAACTTGGGCTTGGGCGCGGCGGGGTTGGCACTGGGCGCGGCTGGCGGCGCGGGTGCCGCGGGCTTGGACTCGATGACGGGCGCGGGGCGCGGCTGCTGAGGACGCTGGCCGCCCTGACCGCCTTGGCCACGTCCCCCCCCCTGTCGGCCACCCTGATTGCCACCTTGGTTGCCGCCTTGGTTGCCGCCTTGGTCGCCGCCCTGTTCGCGGCGCTGCTCGTTGCCGGCACCTTGCTGGTCGCCGCCACCTTGGCCGCCGCGGCCACGACCGCCGCGACGACGACGGCGGCGCTTGCGCCGTCCGCCCTCGCCCTGCTCGCCGCCTGCTTCGCCGGTTTGGTTGCCGCCTTGGGCACCCTGCTCGGCACCCTCGTCATCGCCAGCATCATCGACGTCGTTGTCATCGCCGCCTTGTGACGCGACTTGGGCGTCGGGGTGTGCGACGTCGATGCCGTCGAGACGCGCGGAGATCGCGCTCTCGTCGGTGTGGGTGACTTCGCCTTCGCCAGCGGCGTTGGGCTGGGGTTGGTTGCGGAAGCGATTGCGATAGCCGCTGGGGCGCGGCGTGTCGGCGTTCTCGGGGCCTTCTTCGCCGGTGTCGGCTTCGAAGTCGCCGCCATGATCGCCGCCGGAGCCGGGCGTGCCGACGAACTGGCCGTCGGTCATCTGGGGCAGCGGCTGGCCGTTGGCATCGACGGCCGGGCCATCGCCGCGATTGCGGCCGCGTCCGCCGCGACGACGCCGACGACGCTTGCGCCGCCCGCCTTCGCCGGGCTGATTGGGATCGCCGCCAGCGCTGGGTGCGCCGGTGTCGCTGGGCGGCTGCGAGCCGTCGCCGTGCGAACCGTCGGCAGCGCCTTGGGGTGCACCTTGGGCGGGCGCCGCGTTGGGATCGCCGGTGACTTCTTCATCGTCATAGTCGCCCATAAGCACGGCACCGACGGGGGTCTGCACCGTCGTCGCGCCGCGCGGGGCTGCGGTCGGGATGATGGGCTGGACTGGGCCACGGCCGCCATCACGTTGGCCGTCACGCCCGCCGCGCTGGCCGTCGCGATTGCCATCACGGCGTCCATCGCGTTGGCCCTGTTGCTGGCCCTGTTGTGGGCGATCGCCGTCGCGGCGTCCATCGCGGCCGCGACCACGTCCGCCGCGGCGACGACGCCCGCGTCGGCCACCTTCTTCGCCGCGATCACCACGATCACCGCGATCGCCGCCTTCGCCGGCCATGCCGGAGGCCTCGGCGAGATCGCCCTTGATCTGCTCATCAAGATCGTCGTCGGAGACATCGACCTCGATCGGGTGCGAGGCGAGTTCGGCGAGTTCCTGCTCGGCGGCGTCGATCGGCTCGGGCTCCATCACGGCGCGACGCTCGGCGTCGGCGTCGGCGGTCCAGGCTTCCTCCGCGCTGAAGTCTTCGTAGACCGTCAGGTTCTTGGGTCGCTTGGGCTGGGGCAGGTTGTTGAGATCGATGTCTGAGCCCATCGAGTCGTAGGCGTAGAACGCCACGCGATCGGGCGGCAGCGTTTCGCTGACGCGCACATCGACGTGCTTGCCGCTGGCGCGTTCGGCGCGGCTCAGGAGCTGGCGCTTGGTGCTGAGCAGTTCGCCGGCGACGCGTGCGCTGACGACGAGTTCCACCTTGGAGACGCGATCGTGATCGAGCAGTGCGGCGAGTTCGCGGATCGCCTCGGCGGCGACGGAGTCGGGACGCTGGACGAGGCCGCGGCCGCGGCACGTCGGACAGTCGGCGAAGTGAACGGATTCGTGGCTGCCGCGCATGCGCTGGCGGGTCATCTGCAAGATGCCAAACTCGCTGATCTGCAGCACGGTGGTGCGTGCGCGATCGCGCTTGAGCCGCTCCTTGAAGCGGTTCTCGATGTCCTTGCGATGCTGCGGCGAGCGCATGTCGATGAGGTCGTTGATGATGATGCCGCCCAGGTCGCGCAGGCGGAGTTGGCGCAGGATGGCATCGACGGCCTCGACATTGGTGCGATAGGCGTTGGTCTCGGCGTCGCGCGAGTCGCGGCTCTTGCCGCTGTTGACGTCGATCGCCACCAGCGCTTCGGTCTGGTCGATGACGAGGCGACCGCCGCTGGGGAGCGGCACTTCGCGGGCGTGCATCATGGCGATCTGTGGCTCGATGCCGAAGGCATGGAACACAGGCGTCTTGCCGCTGTAGTGCACCAGCTTGGTGTTGCTGCGCGGCGCGACGATCTTCATGAAGCGTGCGGCACGCTGGAGAGCAAGTTCGTTGTCGATCACGACTTCGTGGATGTCGGCGGTGAGCTGATCGCGCAGGGCGCGGACGAGCAGGTCCGACTCGCTATAGAGCAGACGCGGCTTGTCGCCGCCGGCGCGGCGCTTCTCCATGTCCTTGTAGAGGCGCATGAGATACGCCAAGTCGCGCTTGAGTTCGAGCTTGGTGCGATCCATGCCGGCGGTGCGCAGGATGAAGCCGAAGCCCTCGGGCAGTTCGAGCTGGTCGAGGATCTCGCGCATCTTCTTGCGGAGGTCTTCATCTTCGACCTTGCGCGACACACCGACCTTGTCCATCTGCGGCATCATCACGAGGAATCGCCCCGGGATGCTCAGATAGCTGGTGAGCGTCGGCCCCTTGGTGCCCACGCCTTCCTTGATCACCTGGACGATGACTTCATCGCCGCGGCGCAGCGCCTGCTGAATCGGCGGGCGCTCGCGACGGGGCGTCTTGTGGCCCACGCGCTCGGTGGTTTCTTCGTCTTCGCCGGGGAAGTAGCGCGGGTGCAGGTCGCTGACGTGCAGGAAGCCGTTCTCGCCCACGCCGAAGTCGACGAACGCGGCCTGGATGTTCGGCTCCACGTTGTTCACGCGACCGACGTAGATGTTGCCGACGCGGCTGGCGGCGGCGAAGCGTTCGGCGTGCAGCTCTTCGAGGTTGCCGTCTTCGACGATCGCGACGCGGCATTCTTCGCCGGGCACGTAGTTGATGATCATCTGCGACTTGGTCACGCCGCTGGCGGGCGCACCTTCGCCTTCATCCTCATCGCGACGGCGATCGTCGCGACGACGCCGGTCCTCGCGCCGGCCGCGACGCGGCTGGCTGCTGGGCTGGCCCGTGCCATCCGAGGCAGCTTCGACAACTGCGTCTTCAGAGGCCTCGTCGCCATCGGCGGCTTCATCGTCGCCGGTGTCGTCGGCATCGGCGGGCGCGGCATCAGTTTGCTCGGTGTCGTCAGCCGCGGGCGCGACGTCGTCGGCGTGCTCGGCGCGAGCTTCGGGCTCGTCGCGCTGCGGCGGGGTGTGTTGCTGGTCGTCTCCGCCGTTGCCGGGGAGTTCAGAGTTCGTGTGTTCATGCTCGTTCATGGTGTGCGTCGGCCTCGTGCCGTTGTCTCGGCGTCGGTTCTTCGTCGCACGCGGCCTTGCCTGAAGTTCAGGACGTGCAGGCCCGCGTACGCCGCGGCGTTCACACAGGAATCACAAGCATGAATCGGAAGAACACGCGACCGGACGCGGCGCGCGCATGTCGCGCACGCCACCTGTCGCCGGGCCGCCTTGGCGCTCCCGCGAGCCCGAAATGGGCCGCGCTCTGCGCCTCGACGCACCCCGAGAGGACGATCTCGCGAACCCCGGCGGCACACAGGTCACCCCGTGCGCACGGCCGACGCGAAGCGTCCGACTCGTGCGAGGCCGTCGATTCACCAATTCAGCCGACGCGGCCCGGCGGGTGCATCTGCACGCGCCACACGCATCGGGCGACCCGGTGGTTCGGGGCCCCGCGCCGACCGATCGTCGCGTTTGCCGCGCCAGCGTGTGGCGGGGCGGCGGCACGCATGCCGCACGGACGGGTCGGGCTGTTCATCCGACGTGCTCGCGCTGCGCGACACGCCGCTGGTCTGTCTCCCGTGGCTTATTCGCCGGAACGCCCGTCGAAGGCCTCGGGAAGGATCTTTCGAGCCCGGTCTCGGAGGTAGGCCGAGACCTGGACATCGGAATCGAAGGTGATCGCCTGTTTGGCGATCCGTTCGCACTGCTGGAGGCTCACGCTCCGGATCATCCGCTTCAGAGGCGGGATCGAGCTGGAGGTGACGCTAAGGGTACGCACGCCCAGACCGATGAGCAAAAGGGCGTATTCGACGTCCGCCGCCGCCTCGCCGCAGCAACTGACGGGGATCTTTCTATATCGGGCCGCGCGGACCGTGTCTTTGATGAGTCTGATGACTGCGGGGTGGGTCGGCGTGTAGAGATTGGCGACGCGTTCGTTGGTGCGATCGACGGCGAGGGTGTACTGCACCAGGTCATTGGTGCCGATCGAGAAGAAATCGACCTCGCGCGCGAAGACGTCGGCCATGATCGCCGCCGAGGGCACTTCGACCATCATGCCCACGGGGATCTTGGCATCAAATGGGATGGAGTCCTCGGCGAGTTCCTCCATCACGTCGTTGAGCATGTACTTGGCGTGGCGCAGTTCCGTCGTGCTGGTGACCAGCGGGAACATGATCTTCACCGGCCCCAGCGCGCTGGCCCGCAGCAGCGCCCGCAACTGGCGTTTGAACATCCCCTGATCGCGCAGGCAGTAGCGGATCGAGCGGCAGCCCAGGAACGGATTTCGCTCGGGCGTCTCTTGCTGGGCCTGGGTGTACTTGTCCGCGCCCAGGTCGACGGTGCGGATGGTCAGCGGCTTGCCGTTCATCAACTCGACGCAGCGCTTGTAGGCCTGGAAGTGGTCCTTCTCGGTCGGCTCGTGGTCGCCGGTGAGGTAGAGGAACTCGGTGCGATAGAGCCCGACGCCTTCGCCGCCGCACGCGAGGACCTTCTTGGCCTCGTCGGGGAATTCGATGTTGCCGACGACCTCGATGTGCGTGCCGTCTTGCGTGACGGATTCAAGATCGCTGACTTCGCTGAGCGTGAGTTGGTAGGTCCGGCGCTGCGTGATGAGCGACTTGTACTCGGCGATCTGCTCTTTGCTGGGGCTGAGCAGCACCTGGCCTTGGTCGCCGTCGAGGATGATCGTCTGGCCATCGCGGCAGTGTTCGAGGATGGTTTGCAGACCGACGACCGCGGGGATGCCCAGCGCGCGGGCCACGATCGCGGTGTGGCTGGTCTTGCCGCCCAGATCGGTGCAGAAGCCGGCGATGCGGCTGCGATCAAAGCCCGCGGTCTGCGAGGGCGTCAGGTCCTTGGCGACGATGACGGTGCCTTCGGGCACGTCGCCGATCTTGCTGGGGTGTCGACCGGAGAGCTGGCCGATGAGGCGCAGCGCGAGGTCGTCGATGTCGTTCACCTTTGTGGTGAACGCCGAGTCGGTGGAGCTGCGGAACTTGTCGGCGAACTGCTGCAAGACCTGGTTGACGGCATAGTCCGCCGTCACCAGCTCCTGCTCGACCATCTTGCGCATCGGCGCGATCAGGTTCTTGTCCGAGAGCATCCAGACATGGACGAGGAAGATCTTGGCGGCATCGTCGCCCATCTGCCCCTTGGCAGTCTGGTGGACCGCGTTCAGTTCGTCGATCGACGTCTTGATCGCCTTGTCGAGGCGTGCCAGTTCGGCCTTGACGGCGTACTTGGAAATCGCGCGACGCGGGACGCGGCGCGGATCATCGCTGACCGTCACGATCCGCCCGATGACGATGCCGGGGCTGACCGCAAGACCCTTGATGAGGAAGGGCGACGCGGCCTCCACGCCCTCGGCGTTCATGGCGTCGGTCGGGGGAGGGCTGCTGGGCCCGGTCGGGTTGTTCTTCTTCGTCGCCACGCGGAGCGGGAGTGTACACGCACGCTCGCGGAGCGGGGGGGATGGCGCGACACGCGGCACGCTGCGCCGAACATGTCAAACAACAATCCGCGGCGCGGGCCGCGGATTGTCGGTGAATCACTGAGATGTTCAACGGGCACGGCGCATGCGATCAGCGGCGCCGACGCAGCGCGAGCACGCCGCCGACGAGCAGCGCGGCCGCACTCCCGGGGGTGGGCACCGCGTAACCCTCGGCACGGACGAGCCACGCGCCGGGGAGCGGCAGCACCTGATCGACACGCTTGGCGAGGGCGTTGGCGCCGAGGTTGGTGGTGTTCATGCCGCTGGTGGCGGGGTTGTAGAAGTACCACGAGCGATCGACGCGGCCGCTGAGGTCGGCCGCCGCGGGCTTGTCAACGCCCTTGACGGTGAACGCCGAGCACATGACGAAGAACCCGCCGTTGACGACGGTGTCGGCGATGTCGAAGGTGGTGAAGACCGAGCCGCCGACCTGGGTGGGCACGCGCGTCACCGAGGTGAGCAGCACGGCGTTGAGCGGATTGAAGTCGCCGTCGGGATCGGCGAAGAGGTACATCGTCACGGGCGTGTTGGGATTGAAGTTCGGGCCAAACGCGGCGGAGAGCGACGTGATCATCGTGCCACCCGGCTCGGACATGTAGTAGTTGCCCCAGCCGGTGACAGGATTGACGGGGAACGAACTCGGCGGACCAACGGCGACGGTCGTCGTGCCGTTGTCGTAGGAGTAGGTGATCGCGGCGGACGCGTGGGCGGCGGCGAGCGCGGCGATGGAGAGCGCGAGGGTGGAACGCAACGTCATGTCTTTCTCCTTGGTGTGATGCCGCGCTGCACAGGGGCACATGGAAAATGCGCGACAACGCGAGGCTACCCAGTTGATGACGGCATTCAAGACCAATCGCGGGCGAATGGCGGCAGAAAGCGAAAAACCCGTAAAAACATGGATGAAACGCTCAGGTCAAGCATGACAGGCACCTTGCGCGATGTTCGGAGATCGAACAGCGCGCGAGGGCGGCAGGAATGAAAACCGGAGCCGAGCGGCTCCGGTGGGGTGAACTTCAGATAGATGTGGACGCCGCGCGACTTACGCGATCGTCACACTCTTGTCGAGGTACACGTCTTGGATCGCGTTGAGCAGCTTCACGCCGTCGCCCATCGGGCGCTGGAACGCCTTGCGGCCGGAGATGAGGCCCATGCCACCGGCTCGCTTGTTGATGACGGCGGTCTTGACTGCATCCTGCGTGTCGCTCTCGCCCTTGCTCTCGCCGCCGGAGTTGATCAGGCCGCAGCGACCGCTGAAGCAGTTGAGCACCTGATAACGCGTGAGGTCGATGGCTGTGGCGACGCCCGCGGCGGGGTGGCCCTTCTCATCGCTGTTGGAGAGCGCGGTGTACACGCGCTTGTCCCACTTGCCGTACGCGGAGTTGCCCGCGTTGAGGGCGGCGTATCCGCCGTTGTTGGTGGGGAGCTTCTGCTTGATGATGTCGGCGTGGATGGTGCAGCCGAGGTGGTTGGCCTGGCCGGTGAGGTCGGCGCTGGTGTGGTAGTCGACGCTCTTGCCGTCCTCGCCCTTGACCTTGAAGGCGTTGGAACGCAGGTAGCACCAGAGCACGGTGACCATGCCCAGTGAGTGGGCCTCTTCGAACATCGCCGCGACTTCTTCCATCTGGCGACGCGACTCGGGCGAGCCGAAGTAGACGGTTGCGCCGACGGCGATCGCGCCCATGTCGTACGCGCGGCGGACGCTGCCGTAGAGCGTCTGGTCGAAGGTGTTGGGATAGGAGAGGATCTCGTTGTGGTTGAACTTCACGAGGAACGGGATCTTGTGGGCATACTTGCTGGCGACCGAGCCGAGCACGCCGAAGGTCGAGGCGACGGCGTTGCAGCCACCCTCGATCGCGAGCTTGACGATGTTCTCGGGGTCGAAGTACGCGGGGTTGGGGGCGAAGGATGCGCCGCCGGAGTGCTCGATGCCCTGATCGACGGGCAGGATCGAGACGTAGCCGGTGCCGGCGAGGCGGCCGGTGTTGAGGATGTTCTGGTAGTTGCGCTTCACGGCCAGCGGGCGATCGGTGCTGGAGAAGACGCGATCGACAAAGTCCGGGCCCGGGAGCTGCAGGGCGCTCTTGGGCACGCTCTTGGCCTCATAGCGGAGCAGCGGGTCGGCTTCTGCGCCGAGAATGGAGCGGATGTCGGTGGTCGGGGTCGCGGAAGTGAACGCCATGACGCGGTCTCCTCGGAAAGGATGAAGAAGGGAATCGCACCGGGCGGCCGTCGAGGGCCGTCGTGCCTGTTGGTTCGGGTCATGCAACTGCGGACCAGGGCGTCGCAACGCCTCGACCCCACATGCCGAACGCGCAACTCTAGGACAGCGAGGGGCGTTTTTGCTGGATTATGGGGCGAAACTGCGCATCTGAGCAGGGTCGTATGGACTGCGCTCGGGTCGGAGAGCGGTCGGCGCAGCCCCGGAGAATGTCCAGGGAAGCGAATCGCGTGCCTCTGAGCGATTCTTTTGCGCCGCGGGTGGCAGTTCCGAATTCCTGTGGCATGTTTCACCAGACGAGTACCCCGCGGCCCCGCAGGAAACGCTGCAAACGCCGTGGGAAACAGTGCTCGGGACACATTCGCGCAGGATGCGCTCGGTGCTTCTGGCACTTCGCTCTTGGCGAGTTGTGGACTCTTCGGCAGGACTTTGCCGATGAGATCAGCCAGTTCTACACCACCGGCGGGTTCGGATTGTTTCAGTCCGGGCCCGTCGTTTTTTTTACCCCGCTTGATCGTGACGCACGAAGACGCCGAGGCGTGCCGTCGAACGCGCGGCGAGCGCGAGGCACACGGCGCGCATGAACGCGAGCCGCCCCACTGCCGCGTGTCGCGCGATGTGCCTCGCGAAGTGGTCCGTCGCAATGCGTTGGTTTCAGGACCTGCGGCGCGGCAGCGCGTGTGAGTCTGCGAAGCCGAATCCGTTTATCACATCACAGGCATGCCCAAGAACCGCGCGCAAGTTGTGGAACACTTGCGTTTCTTCCTGCGCATGGCCTAGTGAACTCTGACATACAGCCGCCACCAAGGAGGGTCGAGAGACCAGGCGGCTGACAGACAGAGGGCCGGTTTACGGAAGGAACGGCGCATATGTGTGCAGGAGCCACTCATCGGCTCTGGGGGCGTCACACGGTCTCGTCCGGTCGCGTTGATTCGTCACGCAGCACCGGACGGCAAGCCCGAATCATCTCGGCGATCGCCACCTGTGCGATCGCGGGCGCTGCCATCGGCGGCATCCGCACCGATCGTCTCGCCGACACCTTCGCCATTGTTCCGATGGACGATGTGTCAGTCGTCGCGCCGCGCTTGGCGTCGATCATGGCCGAGCCTGCGACGGGCGCTCGCGGCTTTGGCGAAGTGACGCGCATCATGATGCTGGGCGACGCCGGCAGCGCGACGCCGCGGCTTGCGATAAACACGACCGCGGACATCAGCCCGATCGCGAGCACGCTCGCGAGCGCTGACACGTGGCGCTCGGGCGATATCGACACGGTCGTCCCGCGCAGCGAGAAGCCCAAGCCTGGCGCTGCGTCGGCTTCGGACGAGGGCGACGAAGACGGCACGCTCGGCGAACGCAAGAACCACGGGCGCGTGCTGTACAAGGGCACGTTCGACAACGTGGACTCGCCGGCACAGATTCCTGAGTGGCGTCTGGCGGATGACTCGCGGGCGCCGCTGAGCACGACGCCGACGGGTCGCCGATTCCTGGGCGAACTGTCCAACGGCGGCGCGAAGCTGGCCGTGCAGAATGTGCCCACGGAAGGCACGGTCGAAGTCGAGTTCGATGTGTTCGCAATCAACGCGTGGGACGGCAACGGCGGCGCCGATGCGACGCACGACGCGTGGGGCGTGCGCGTCAACGGCGGCAAGGATGTCGCGCAGGAACTCTTCGTGACCAACTTCGCCGCGGTCGGCGATGGACGCGATCAGCGTCAGTCGTATCCAGCCCCGCTGGGCAAGGGCGACTATCCCGCGGGCACGGCGGCGGCGGAACTCAACACGCTCGGCTATGCGTGGAACGGCGAGCCGATGGACGCGGTGTATCGCATCAAGCTCAGCTTCAAGCCCACCGACGAGAACGTCGAGATCGAGTTCTTCGGCAAGAACCTGCAGACCGACGACGGCCAGGCCTGGGGCCTTGACAACGTGGTGGTGCGCTCGGTGCCGCTGGGTTCGGCGGGCGGCGGCGCGGGCGGCTGGGCAAGCAACATCAACTCGCTGGGTGATTTCCTCGGCGATGGTCAGGGCCTGCCGGACTACCTGCCGCGCGATCTGGGCAACGTCTCCACGCCTTCGACGGGTGGCGGCGGCGGCGGTGGCGGCTCGACGCCTGAGCCGGACCCGACGCCCGACGTGCCCGCGCCCGCCACGCTCGGCGTGCTCGCGCTCGCCGGACTTGCAACGCGGCGGCGGCGCTAAGCAGGGCTGAAGATCGCGGGTCGATAACGCATGAACTAGGCCGCGCCGTCGTCGCCGGTCGCCTCGCGCACCACGCGCTCGTCGCGTTCGTGCGTTTCGCGATAGCTGCTCCGCGCGTTCATGTACTCTTCCGGCGAGACTTTGAGGTCGGGCGTCACACCCTTGGCGTGCTGCGCGTGGAGGTGCTTGAGGAACGGCACACACCAGCCGCAGCCTGTGCCCGCGCTCAGGCACTCGCTGATGAGCGATGCCACGGGCGGGTTCTCGCGGGCCAGGTACGCCCGGATCTTCCGCAGCGGCACATGGAAACAGAGGCAGACGTCGTCGTCGGGGTTCACGACGCCATCGTATCGGACCTGCCATTTCAAGCTTCTGAAACCTTGAGATTCTGCATGCGCCGCTGCATATCGAATCGCTGGGGCCAGAGCACCGGACGGGGTATCATGCCCCGATGCGTTTCTGGGCCCAGGACGGTCCGAGGCCCGGCGGCGTTCAACTGAGAGCGTGAGCCATGACTATGACGACGCGCAAGGAGCCGGTGAGCGTGACTGTGCCTTCTACTCTCAAGCCCGCCCAGCAAGCCGCCCATGCCGCCGATTCGGCCCACGCCCCGGGTCACGATCCGGCGGATCGCCCCTTCATTTATGTCAATGGCCAGATGCTCCCCAAGAGCAAGGCGATGGTCAGCGTGTATGACCACGGCCTGCTCTACGGCGACGGCATCTTTGAAGGCATCCGCGTCTACAAGGGCAAGATCTTCCTCTCCAAGCAGCACATGGACCGGCTGTATCACTGTGCCGAGGCCATTCGCCTGAAGATCCCCGTCTCGCCCGCCGAGATGGTCGCGATCCAGCGCCGTTGCATCGAGATGAACAACCTGACGGATTCGTACATCCGCCTCGTGGTCACGCGCGGCTTTGGCACGCTCGGACTGGACCCGCGCAAGTGCCCCGTCCCGGGCATCATCTGCATCGCCGACACCATCTCGCTCTTCCCGCAGGAGATGTACGAGAACGGCATGCGCGTCATCGTCGCCAACCGGCCCAAGACGCCGATCCCGTGCCTCGACCCGCGCATCAAGAGCCTCAACTACCTCAACAACATCCTCGCCAAGTGCGAGGCGATCGACCACGGCTGCCACGAAGTGATCATGCTCAACACCGAGGGCTTCGTCACCGAAGGCTCGGGCGACAACATCTTCATCATCAAAAACGGCGAGGTCTTCACCCCCACCAGCGACTCGGGCATCCTCGAAGGCTGCACCCGCATGTTCGTCAAGGATCGCCTCTGCCCCATGCTCGGCCTCAAGTGCAGCGAGCGGAAGATGCGCCTGGAAGACGTATTGAGCGCGGATGAAGTGTTCTTGACCGGCACCGCGGCGGAGATCATCGCCGTGACGCAGGTGGACCAGCACGACGGGAAGAACATCACGAAGGTGAACTACATCGGCAAGGGCGCGACCCCCGGAAGCGGAACCCCCGGAAGCGGGAAGGCTCCGCCGGAAGGGCCGATCACGAAGAAGCTGCGTGCGAAGTTCCGCGAGATCGTGACGAGCGATCATGTGCCGGAGGAATAGGTCGTCGGCGATTGACTGAAATCAAGACAAAGGGAGTCACCGGAGCCGGCACATGAAATCAGATGTCATTCAGTGCGCTCTGATGGCGCTGTGCCTCGCCCTCGCGGGCTGCAGCGAAACGGCACCTCAAGCACCTACGCCAGCAAACACCGCTACGGTGTTTTCCCTCGTGGAGCATCAACACGGACGAGTAATGGGTAGGGCCACCATAACTTCCGACGCTGCACTCTTTAACGATCTCGCCGCTTACTTCCAGTCGCCGGATATCGCAAAGGGTAATCCAACCATTATCTCCTTTGTTCCCGCGATCTTGATTGAGACGGATACGGTCCAAATCAATCTCATGGAAACGCAGGTGGTGGTTTCAACTCGAAACTCTATAGACGAGGCGTGGAGGCCCGCAGTACGGGGCAAAACCTCACGAGATTCGAAGATCGAAGACAAGCTGCGTGCACTGCTTCAAACGACTGCGGAAAGAAACCTCAATGTATCGCTTCCATCCGATACGACCATTCGTCCATGAACATTGGCATTGTTCTGACGCACTGAGCACAATAAGGGCAAGTGAAAGGAATAATGGCAGGTGGACCGATCGTCCAAAATGTGCCACGATCATCGCGGGCTTTGACGCGATGGTCGTGGTGTTATGCGCGACGATCGCAAAAAGGCAGGTGGCCTGATCGCGAAGTGTGCCACGATCATCCGAGGCTCGGTGAGGATGATCGTGTGCCTTGACGCGCTGCCGCAAACGTGGACCCACCCACGATCACGCCCTCAGAGCAGGTCGTGATCGTGGCACAAATCGGATACCTCAGGTTCGATCGGCGCGGAGCCCGATCCGGAATGTGCCACGATCATCCGAGGCTCGGCGAGGATGATCGTGCTTCTTGCGACAGTGATACCAAGCCACACGATCACGCCCTCAGAGCAGGGCGTGATCGTGGCACAGTTCGGATGCCGCAAGTCTGATCGTCGCTTCGATGCCGCTACACATACCCCTTCCACCGCGACCAGCCCACGGGATCACCCGGCGGTGGGTCGCAGACGATCTCGCGCGCGCGAAGTCCCATCCACCAGCGCACGCTCGACCATTTCCAATCCTCGGGCGTGGTGACCAAGCCGCGCTCGACGGGGTTGCGATGGATGTATCGGATGGCTTTGGTGAACTCAGTGTGATTGCGAACGTTGCGGTCAAAACCGCCGCCGTGCTGCCAGAAACGCGGCTTTCCGTCCGCTGTCGTTGGCAGGTCATTGCCGCAAGATGACTGCGTCCGCTGCGCAATCGCAAACTTCGATGTCTGCGTCTTGATCGATCTCGCGATCACGCTCCACGGTGATCGAGACGCACGAATCAACAGATGAACATGCTCGGGCATGACAACCCACGCGTACAGCTCCATGCCGAACGCGTCGCGTGCCCGCGCAAGCTCTGCCGCGAAGAAGTCCTTCACGACTTCCACCATGATCGGCTGTCGCTGATACGTTGAAAACGTCAGAAAGCGCACATCCCACGAACGTTCCCACCGGCGCAACTCTTTACGATGAACACGAGGCTCCATGTCATCGCGCTCGTTCATCCGATCAGCGTACCCAATGTGCCACGATCACGACCGGCTTTGAGGGCGTGATCGTGTGGTTTGGACGAGCGGGGAAGAATGCACGATCATCCGTTCAAAGCAACGGATGATCGTGGCACAGGCGGTTAACCGCAGATGGTCTTCACAGTGCCACGATCACAACCTGCGTTGAGGGCGTCATTGTGTTCGCACATCAAGATCGTCCGGCAGAACGCACGATCATCCGTTCAAAGCACCGGATGATCGTGGCACAAAAACAAATGCCCAGTCCGCCTCAAAACGGCGGCGTGGACACAAACTCCACGCGGCGTGCGTTGCCGGGTTCGATGAAGCTCAGTTCCGCGGCGTGGAGCATGAGTCGCGGCGCGACGGTGCGCGGGCCGTAGAGCACATCGCCGAGGATCGGGTGGCCCAGGCCGTAGGCCGCGTGGACGCGGAGTTGATGGCTGCGGCCGGTGACGGGCTCGAAGCGGACGCGGGTGCGATCAATCTCGCGGCTGAGGACTTGCCAGCGCGTGAGGGCGTGCCTGCCGTGGACGTGATCGATGATCTGATAGGGGCGGTTGTCGATGTCGAGGCGCATGGGCAGATCGATCACGCCCCAGTCGGCGTTGATGATGCCGTCGACGAGCGCGACGTATGCCTTCTGCGGCACACGTTCTTCAAACTGCATCGAGAGTTCGCGCTGGGCGTCGGGGTCGAGCGCGACGACCATGAGGCCCGAGGTGTCCATGTCGAGCCGGTGGACGATGAGTTGGCCGGGGGCGAGGCCGTGCTTTCGCGGCGTGTCGAACATCGCGTGCACGCGCGAAACAACGCAGTCGGCTTTGTGCGCACCTTTGCCGGGCACGCTCAGCACGCCGCTGGGCTTGTCGACCACGACGAAGCGTGGATGCTGAAACACGATGGGCAGCGTCGCGTTCACGCGGCGGGTGAGAGAAGAAATGCCCGAGACAGGAATCGAACCTGCACTCCCTCGCGGGAAATGGATTTTGAATCCATCGCGTCTGCCAGTTCCGCCACTCGGGCCCGTCTGGTGAACGGGAGCAGATGGTACGCCTGCTGGGACGTGAGGGGAGAGAACCGGGGCGGGGAAGGGCGGCGAGCGCACGGCACGACGCCAACGCGCTGGCCGGAGGCAATGCGCAATCGCGAGCGACAGAGTCGCTCGCTCGCGCGTCGGGTTCGTTGAGGCGAGATGTCAGACAGCGTGACTTACTTGGGCGTCGCGACCACCGGCAGCATGCTCATGTCGACGTTGCCCTGCTTGGGTGTGGCGGCAGGGGCGGCGGGCATGCTCTTGGCTCGCATCGACGCCTGCTGCGCCGCGATCTGGTTCATCCGCGCGTGCATCTGGGCCATCTGCTGGCGCATCTGGGCGAGTTCGTTGTTGACGCTTGCATTGTGGCGTGCGAACTCCGCGTCCTGCTCTGCCACAATCTCGTCGCCGGTGAGCGGGCCGTACACATGCTCAGGCACGACATTGCACACTTGCGGCGTCGCCCCGGGGCTGGTCAGGTTCGACACCACGGTGCCGTAGTTCGTCGGGAAATACATCAGCGTGAGTTGGACGTCGAACATCCGGGCGCTGCCAGAACCCGTGAAGCGATACGCGTTGAAGTAGAACGTGTAGGTGCCCGCAGACGCAATCGTGAAAAGCCCGTGCGCCGGCGCGGCGAAGTCATAAAGCCCGGCCGGCGCGGCACCGGGCAAGTTGGTCTGAACATCCTGATTGCTTGGGAGGGTCGAGGGACTCTGGGAAACGCCGAACGCGACTCCGGTGATCAGACCGGCGGTGTGCGTGATCTCCAAGTCGCCCTGAGCGAACGCCACGACATACCCCGGCCCCGGCACGGTGATGGAGCGCGAAGTCATCGGCGACGGAGACGTCGTGACGCCCACAAGATCCACATGATTGTTCGCGACCCCGGGCTCGTCGAGCATTTCCGGCGCGCTGATCGCATCGTTCGGCAGAATCACGCTGTTGTTCCCGCCGACGCTCGTATCAAACCACGACGACGATCCATTCCCGCGGAAGCCGCCCAAGACGCTGTTCGTGCCGTTGAAGTTGGTGTCGAAGACCACGCCGTAGTCAAAATTCACGTTGTTGCGCCCGAGCGTGACATACACGCCGCTGCCGTCAAAGTCGGGCTCAGCAAGGAACTGAGACACGCCAGCCTGATCGCGCGTGTAGACGCCACCGCCCAGCCCCGCGACCTCGCCGTTGAGTCTCAATGTCGAGGCCGTCCCTGTGGTTGCGAACAGGCTCAGTATCGATGAGCTCGCGCTCGCTCCGCCGACGAGATTGAAAGTCTCACGCCCATCATTGTTCAAGACTGAGATGAGGCCGCCGCCCGCGCCGGTGCCTTCGCTGCCGAGTCGCAGCGCGCCCACCTGGACGCCGTTCCCGATGGTGTTGTCATTGTCGCCTTCGAGAATCGCGGTCAAGGCACCGGACGGGGTTCGAAGCTCGACGAAGCCGGACTGATCAAGTGAACTTCCCATCGCCGAGGTAAACAACGCCGCGCCGTCGCTGTTGGTCGCGATCGCCGAGGAGCCATTGGCGGTGTAGAGCCGCAGTGCTCCGGACTGAACGAGTTCCAGTTCGCCGTCGTCAACGCGCAGCACGCCATTGACATTCAGGCGAGCCTGCGGCGAGGTCGTGCCAACGCCGACGTTGAGCAAACTGTCGGTGAAGAGACCTCGGGTCTGAAGAGCGTAAGGGGTCGCAGTGACCTTTTGCCGGCCTGCGAGCGTGGTGAAGACGCCGCTACCCGCGGGGGTGCTGACGTCGATTTCCATCCAGCGGTTGTCGCCGTTGAAGGATCCGACGCCAAAGTCGATGGGCACCGTGAAGAGCCCGCGATCAACGAAGACCTTCTTGATGAGGATCTGTGCGCCGATCTGTCCGCCTGCGGCGGCTTCGTCGTAAAGCCGGAACCGCATGTCGGCGAGGCCGGTGTAGGCACCGCCGGTGGTGTTGAGCGAACCTTGATAGGTGAACTCGGCGCTGAGGGGCGTCGGGGCGGCGAGGCCGCTGGCTGCACAGAGAATCGACGCCGCACACGCAACGAGACCGTTGAGCCGCTTCATATGTATCCCTCCGCGAGACCTGAGACGAGAGCCCGACGCGGCCGCGCAACGCGGTGCGTGACGGACGAAACCGCACGAGTGTCGCAGAAAGCGAGGCTCGGCACAAGCCTAAAAAAGCCCTACACCTTGCGATCCAGCAGGCGATAGGAGACGGCCTCGGCGATGTGCTCCACGCGCACCGCGTCGCACTCATCAACATCGGCGATCGTGCGCGCGACGCGGCGGATCTTGTCATACGCACGCGCGCTCAGACCCATCTCCGTCAGCGCCTGACCGAGCAGGGCCTGCGACTCCTCAGAGAGAGGCGCGAACTGGTCAAGCAGCTTGCCGCTGAGGCGGCAGTTGGGCGTGCCGCCCTGGCGGGCGTGCTGGCGAGCGCGTGCCGCGTTCACGCGCTCGCGCATCATCGCGGTCGACGTGCCGGGCTTGGCTTTGGCGAGCTGCGTGAAGGGCACGGCGGGGGCTTCGACATGAATGTCGATGCGATCCAGCAGCGGCCCGCTGATCTTGGCGAGGTAGCGCTCCATCTCGCGGCGTCCGACCTCGCCGGGCGTGAGGTCGCCCTTGGGTGTCGGGTTCATCGCGGCGACGAGTTGGAAACTCGCGGGGAACTTGAGTGCGGCGTGGGCCCGCGCGATCGTGACGACGTGATCCTCCATTGGCTGGCGCAGCGTCTCAAGCACCATGCGCGGGAACTCAGCGAGTTCGTCGAGAAAGAGCACGCCGTGGTGTGCGAGAGAGATCTCGCCGGGGCGGGGCACCATGCCGCCGCCGACCACGGCGGGCGCGCTGGCGGTGTGGTGCGGCGTGCGGACCGGGCGCGTGGAGATCAATCCCTGACCGGGCGGGAGCATGCCCGCGGCGGAGTAGATGCGGGTGATCTCGATCGCTTCCTCGGCGCTCAGCGGCGGCAGGATGCCCGGCAGAGCCTTGGCCATCATGGTCTTGCCTGTGCCCGCGGGGCCGAGCATGAGTATGTTGTGGCCGCCCGCCGCAGCGATGGTGAGGGCTCTCTTGACGGATTCCTGGCCGCGGACTTCGACAAAGTCGATGGGTGCGGGCGCACTGCGGAGCATGGCGGCGATATCGAGGGGCGGATGAACGGCGGGCTCGAGCCGGCCACAGAGCATCGCGACCGCTTCGCTGAGCGTGCGCACGCCGATGACGTCGATATCGGGAACGACGGAGGCCTCGGGCGCATTGTCGGCGGGGACAAAGACGCCGCGGAAGCCGCGCGACTTGGCGAGTGCGGCGAGGGCGATCGCGCCCTTGATGGGCCGCAGGCGGCCGTCGAGCGCGAGTTCTCCGGCGAAGAGATAGTGGCGCGGGTCAAGCGGCTCGCTCTGCTGCGGCGCGGGGCGCTCGGCGACGCCGGATGGCTTGTGCGGCCGCAGCGGGCTCGCGCCGGTCGGAACGCTGCCGAGCACCATCAGTTGGCCGATCGCGATCGGCAGGTCATAGACGTTGCCTTCCTTGCGGACATCGGCGGGCGCGAGATTGATAAGCAGGTTGCCCCACGGCAGCGAGAAGCCGCTGTTGGTGAGCGCGGCCTTCACGCGCTCGATCGATTCCTTCACGGACGCGTCGGGCAGACCGACGATCATCTCGCGGCGAATGTCGGACTCGTTGAGATCAACCTCAACCTCGCACGGCAGCGCGTCGATGCCTTCGAGGAGATAGGACTGCACGCGGGCAAGCATGCGAGCAGCATAGCGAACGGACGCCGATCAGGTGAGGATGACAGATGGGGGCGAACGAGACGAGTGATCGGCACCGATCGTGACTCCGCGCGATGCATCATGTGCCGCGGTACACGTGGACGTGGCATTATCGCGGCGGACCAAAACTCAATACGAACTCTCACTCGTGTCGATTCAGAACAGATGCCAACCTTCGCTCGATGCTTCTCAGCGGTTCTTTGCGTCGGTGCCACGATCACTGCTGCTCGCGGGCACGAGATCATTCCGCTGCGGGGAATCACGGGCGGATATGGCTTGGTCTGTCAGGCCTCAAAGGACGGAACGCGGCTGATCGGAACGAGCCGAACGGCGATGCCGTGGACTTCGCGTGCGGTGATGTGGTCGGCCCCAGACTGGCAGCCGCGCGAGGTGCCGACGCCGGAATCGTTTGATGGGTTCTGGATCCAAAGCGCCTCGGCAGATGGTCGCGTCTTCGGCAGTTGTACACCGATGGCGGATGTGTACATCTGGTGGGATGGCCCGGATGCGCTGCCGACGGTCTACGCCGAGGATGGTCAGTACTATTGGTTCACGCGTTTGAGCGCTGACGGCAAGTCCGCGATCGGCATGGCGAACGACGAGTTTGGCTTCTTCCGCGCGATCGTCTTCACGCGCGACGGGATCACCTTCCTTCCACTTCCGAAGGAGCGAGGCGAGTCCGGCGTGGCGTGCATTTCATCAGACGGATCAGCGATCGCGGGGGAATACACCTATACGACCACTGCCGATGATGGAACCACGACTTGGCATTCTGAGCCGCTTGTGTGGATCGACCGGCACCCCGAAGTTCTGCCGCGACCCGAAGGCTATTCGACCATTGAAACGCGCAGAATCGAAAATGGGGGAACGCGTGTGTCAGGTCTCGCGATGAACACCAAGCCCAACGGCGAGCGACTTCCGGCGGTATCTGTCGAATGGAAACGGCTTGCCCCCGGCGTGTGGGATGTCGCAGTCCTGCCCGATCAACTCGACGAAGCATGGGGCGTAATGCGGGCGGACGGGCGTCGCAAGTTTGGCATGCTGCCCACGATGGATGTCCCCGTCTTTCGTGATGTGTTCCACGGCGATCGCGCATTTCGCAGCGTGGTCGAGGGTCTGTTCCCCGAACTCCCAAAGGACTCGGTGTTCCCGGTGTCCGCCGCACTTGGCGATGGAAGGATCGTTGTGAGCGGCGATGTGTCGTGGATCATCACGCTGCCGGCGCTCGCCGATGTCAATGAAGACGGACTGCTTGACGCGGCCGACATGATGCTGTTCGTCGATGCGCTCGTCGACGGCTCGCCGCGTGCGGATTGGAACCTCGACGGTCAACTCACGTTCGAGGATTTCGATGCGTTCGTCGCGGACTTTGAGAGCGGCACGCGCTGAGGTGACGCGATCCGGATGATGGCCTGACGCGTCCGTCAGTCCAGCTTCGATGTCCTCGAAGACGAGGACATCGATGGCACGGGGACGCCAGACGACAGCCCCGTCATCCACGACTGCGCCGGACATTCTCCCCGCGGGTGGGGAGAAGGTGCTGAGATTCGCGCGTTCGATGGCGAGACGTGTGCGGACCGCACCGGCGATTACTTGGCCTGAAGCGCCTTCTCGATGGCTTCTTCGACCTTCTTGAAGGTGTCGTCCTTGGTGAAGCCGGTGAACGTGCCGACGAGGTGGCCCGCGCCGTCGATGACGACGGTGGTCGGGAAGGTCGAGACCTTGTACGCCTTGGTGATCTTGTCGCCGTCCTGCAGCACGCGGAACGTGTAGTTGTGCGATGTCATGTGTTGCGTGATCGCGTCCTTGCCCTTCTCGCGCACGGCAGCAGCGAGCACGGTCACGTTCTTGTCCTTGTACTTCTCGCTCAGCGTCTGCAGCTCGGCGTGGGAGGCCTTGCCCTTGGGCGACCATGTGCCCCAGAAGTTCAGCACGACCACGCGACCCTTGAGCGACTCGAGCGAGACAGACTTGCCCTCCATGTCGGGCAGGTCGAAGGCGGGCGCGAGTTCGGCGACGGGGCCACCGGGGGCCGGCGCAGCCGCGTTCCCCGACTGGGCGGCGTTGGTGGCGTCGACGTTGCTCGCCTCGCCGTGTTCCTCGGCGCTGGCAGCGCCGTTGGGCTTGGCGGGCTTGAGGGCGACGACCTTGGGTTCGTCACCAGCGGCAGCTCTCTTCTCAGCCTTGGTCGCGGGCGCGGTGTTCTCGTCGGCGCTGTAGCCCTCGGGCGTCACCATCTGCAACGCCGCGGCGGGAACGTCTTTATCGATCTGCAGATCGCCGAACTCGACGTAGGACGAGCCGCTACCCATCGGCGATTCGATCACCTTCTCAACCTTGCGCGGCAGGTGGTCACTCTTGGCGATGTACCAGCGGGTGCGATCGCGCTTGCCATCGACCGAGACGAGCACGACGTCGCACGGCGTGCCGCCGGCGTCGGCGGCTTTCTCCATCTTGATCTCTTTGGAGGCGAGCTGGGCAGAGAGCGGCTCGGCGGCGAAGAGGCCCGCGGGGCGGATCTGCATGGGGAGCTGATACGCGACGCCGCGTGCGCCGCCAACGGTGCGCTTCATCACCTTCTTGTCTTTGTGGTCGACCCACTGGGCCTCGCCGCCGATCCAGATGCAATCAAACTCGAGGGAGGCTTCGTTGGCGCGGGGTGTGCCGGAGCCGGTGGCGCGGACCACCCAGTCGCTGGGGTTGGAGGGTGAGCGGGCGGCGATGACCTTGCCCTCGATCTTCTGGGCCATGCGCTCGAACATGCCGCCGCCGGTGCTGCCGGTGTTGGCTTTCATCGTGAGGCTCTTGAGCGCCTTGACGGCTTCGGCGCACTTGGTGAGCACATCGACCGCTTCCTGTTCGACGATCAGTTCGGCGGGCTTGGCCGCGACCGGGCTCTTGATGCGCGGCTCGGCGACGGGAGCCGCGGGCTGCTCGCTCGGCGTTGGCTCGCTCAGCGGCTTGTCGGTGGGCTCGGGCGCGGCCTGGGCGAACGCGGAGCACGCGACGCCGGCCCACGCGACGAGCGCCACGAGCAGCGCAGCGCGGGAGGAACGAGCGCGGAGCGAGGAACGATTGCATGTGTTGGGCATGACGGGATCTCGCGAGAGAATCAGAATGCGGCGCGACAACAAGCCAAGCAGCACAACGCCGCGGCGGCCTGCGCGGTTCGCGCCTGCGTCATTCTTCGGCGGGTCGGGACGCTTCGCTTCATCGGGGCGGCGGGGGCAGCACCAAATCACGACCGAACGAGCCGCACAATCGGTGCTCGCGTCATGCGTACGCGTGCAGGCCGGGAAGGAGCAGGTTCACGCCGAAGTAGGTGAAGAGCATGACCACGAAGCCCAGCAGGCTGAGCCACGCGGTTGTGAGGCCGCGATCGCGCAGGTTGGCGAAGCGCAGATGGATGACGATCAGATAGACGATCCACGTGAGCAGAGCCCACGTCTCCTTGGGGTCAAAGGCCCACCAGCGGCCCCACGAGTGATCGGCCCACCACGCGCCTAGCAGGATGCCCACGCCCAGCGTCCAGAACGCCAACTGCAGCACGACCATCTGAGCCTTGTCGAGATCAGCGAGCAACTTGGCGCGGCTGGCACTGGACACGACACCAGATGCGGCGGGCGCGCCAGCTTCGATGGTGGCGCCAACTTCACCGCCACCCGCGACGGACATGCGCACGAAGGTACCGGCACTCGCGCGGCGTGCGAAGTAGTGCGCGCCAAGGTAGAAGAGGCTGATGATGAAACCGAGCGCGATGAGGCCGTAGGAGACGAGCACGGTCGTCACGTGATACTTGAGCAGCACGCTGGTGTTGAGGATGGCGGCCTCGCGCTCGATGTTCTGTCCCGGGATCGCGGTCTGCGTCGCGGTGATCAACACGAGGAAGCCGACGCCCGCGCTGGCGGCTCCGAAAAGCCACTGACGCCGCGCGAGCATGATGACGAGTCCGACGAGCGCGGCGAAGAGGCTGAGGCCGGTCATCGACTCAAACTGATTCTGAATCGCGAAGCGTTCGGCGATGAGGCAGCGCGAGACGAAGCCGAAGCCGTGCAGGCCCACGGCGAGCACGAGGAAGATCGAGCCAAGCCAGGCGAGCGTCACGCGTCCTGTGCCGAAGGCGAGGATGAGCGTGACGAGAGCGAGCGCGTACGCCCAGAAACCCCACTCGAATGCGTTGGCCTTGTTGTAGAGCAGTTCGAGATTGCGATGCCCGCCCGCGGCGGCGGCGCCGTTGGCCGTCGCGCTTGTCGCGTCGTTGATCGGGGCGAGTTCACGCGCGAGGGTCGCGATGGCGGCATTGGTGCGTGCCGCGTCCATCGACCGCCACGCCGTGCCGAGTTCGAGCATCGCCGTGCGGACCGGGCTGTCGGCGGCGAGCGTTGAAACATGCTTCCACGGCAGGCTCGGGTCGCCGGGCGCGACGAGCATGAGATTGGCCTTGCCCTCACGCCACACTTCGATCGCACGATCCAGTTCGCCCAGCGCCTTGCGATACGGCTCTTCGCTCATGTGCTCGCTGGCGATCTTGGCCGCGTAGCGGTCGACCATCAGCGGCGTGATGCGGGTGAGTTTGAGCCAGCGTTCCTGCTGCTCCTTGTTCTGGGCCCCAGCGAAGGCCGCCTCGACGAACGCCGTGCGCAGCGGCAGATAGCCGATGCCCAGGAGCGGCTTGTCGAGGTAGTAGCCCGGATCGATCACCAGATCGAAGAACGTGAAGAGCGGGTCGTGGGCGAAGGAAGTGATGCCCGCGGCGGAGTAGGAATCCGCCGCCCCGCCACTCGCGTGCAGGAAGTCGACGTAGGTGCGACGGCCGGTGATCGTGCGGACCGATTCGCGCGCGAGGGTGTCGAGGATCTTCACGCGGCCATTGTGAAACACGCCAATCGCGCGCAGCGGTTCAAGATTGACGGCACGGGCGAACGCGACTTTCTGATCGCGCAGCGCGAAGCCGTCGCCGCTGGGCATGGTGATCTTGGCGTCGCCGAAGGGGTTGGGCAGTTCCTCGGCTTCGCTGGCGACCATCTTGCTCTGCGGATGCGCGTTGCCCTCGGGGGCGGATTGGGCCCGCGCGGGTGCGGCGAAACCCGCAACGCACAACACAAAGCACAGCACGCCACGCAGGACGACGCTGGAGAGGAAAGGCGGGCGATTGAGCATGAACATGTCCCTTGTGCCGCGGCACGATGGACGTGCGGCGCAGCGCAGAACGATAGCCGCGAGGGAAGATTTCGCGAGGTCGCTCCGCTGACGACGCGAAGCGACCGGCGGACCGTCGCCGCGTTCGCGGGGAGAGGGTGCAAGTAGACGCGGAAGAAGGATGACCTGCCGCGAGCCTCGGGATGCAGGCTCGCCGTCAACGCATACGATTGGAAATGCCGACCTTGAACTACCAAACTGCGGGCGAATCGCACGGCCCGGCGCTGGTCATCACCATCACCGGTCTGCCCGCGGGGCTCACGCTCGATACCGACTTCATCAACGCGGAGCTGCGTCGGCGACAGGGCGGGTATGGGCGCGGCGGGCGGCAGCGGATCGAGACCGACACGGTCGAGTACCTCACTGGCGTGCGTCGCGGCAAGGCGACGGGCGCGCCGCTGGTGATGAAGATCGCGAACAAGGACTCGCGGCTGGACGACCTGGAGAATACGCCGCCGGTGTATCGCCCGCGGCCCGGGCACGCGGACCTGGCGGGCAGCGTGAAATGGCTGACGACGGACTGCCGCGAGACGCTTGAGCGGGCAAGCGCACGCGAGACAGCGAGCCGCGTGGCGGCGGGCGCGGTGGCGCGATGCCTGCTGCGCGAGTTCGGCATCGAGGCGTTCGGTTTTGTGCGTTCGATTCTCGACGCGGTGACGGATGTGCACCCGCGCGCGGACAACTGGCGCGAACTGCGTGAGCGGCGCGACGCGAGCGACACATATTGCCCGGACGACGCGATGACCGCCCGCCAATGCGAGATCATCCGCCAGGCGAAAATCGACAAGGACACCGTGGGCGGCTTGGTGGAGTGTCACATCTTCAACTGCCCGATGGGGGTCGGCTCGTCGATGGACTGGACGACGAAGTTGGATGCGCGGATCGCATACGCGGTGATGGGCATTCAGGCGTTCAAGGCGGTGGAGATCGGACTTGGCAAAGATTGTGCCTTCCGCGTGGGCAGCCAGGTGCATGATCCGATCCGGTATGACGAGAGCCAACGCAGCGGGTCACACCTGGGCTTTGTGCGCGACAGCAACAACGCCGGCGGCACCGAGGGCGGCATGACCAACGGAATGCCGATCGTTGTGCGCGGCACGATGAAGCCGATTGCTACGCTGCTGCGCGGCATGCCGAGCGTCGATCTGAACACCAAGGAGAGCCAGCAGTCGGCGTATGAGCGCAGCGATGTCTGTGCCGTGTCGGCGGCGAGCGTGGTGATGGAGAACGTGGTGTCCTTCGAGGTGGCCCGCTGCTTCATGGATAAGTTCGGCGGCGACTCGATGATGGAACTCAAGAGCAACGTGACGCGGTATCTGGAACTGGCACGGCTTCTGCCGCTGGATCCGCCGGTGGCGACGCTGGCGGGAGAGTGAGTCCGACGGTTGTAACAGATTTCACATGCCCGTCGCTCGTGTGGGTTGTCCGATCGGATTTCTTTTCGCCCCGAAGGGGCGACGGGATGTAGCCACGGGTGGAGCGCAGCTCGCGTCTTCGCGAGCGGAGCGGAACCCGTGGAAAGTGAAGTAGTTACTCCCGTCTGCCCCAAAGGGGCAGAGGAATCTCGGCCGTCCGAGCCTTGCCAACGACTCTCGAAGACTCCTCCGCCCCTGCTGGGGCGGGTACGTGACACACAAACACTCCACGGGTTGCGCCCGCGAAGCGCGGGCTTTACCCGTGGCTACAACCCCACGCCCCGTTGGGGCGTTCAGTCCGGATCACGCGGCCGAGCACAACGCGATTCCTCGCCTTGAAGGGGCGTCCGGAGCGGATCACGCCGTCAAACGCGACCCGCTTTTCGCCCCGAAGGGGCGACGGGCTGTAGCCACGGGTGAAGCGCAGCTCGCGTCTTCGCGAGCGGAGCGGAACCCGTGGAAAGCGTCGTGAGTTTCCCGCCTGCCCCGGAGGGGCAGAGGAATCTCACGATCCCACAGTTGCTCAGTCACACACGTACCGCTCGTCGAACTCAATGCCGTGTGCCCGGAGCAGTCGCAGCAACTCTGACTTGAAGTCTTCCGTCCTGTGATGCTCGGCCTGACCGGCGATGTACTTCTTCACCGCGTCTTCTTGCGACTTGCTGACGGAGAAAACCGAGTATCCCTCTTGCCATGCGAACGCCGCGAGATTTGGATATGTTTCGTGAACCCACTTCGACGAGCGTGCCTTGACCGTGCGCATCAAGTCCGAGATCGAGCCGTCGGGCCGCCACCGCAGGTACATGTGGACGTGGTCTTCGACGCCGCCGATGTCATAGAGCACGCCCTTCTCGGCCCGCACGATGCCGCCGATGTAGGGATACAGACGCTCGGCCAGGTGCGGCGTGATCCAAGCCTCGCGGCCTTTGGTTGAGAACACGACGTGCAGCAGGACTTGGGAGTAGGTGCCGGGCATCGGGACTCCTTCGCCCCGCCGGGGCGAAGAGAGAATACAAGAGAGACTCTTCCACGGGTTGCGCCCGCGAAGCGCGGGCTTCACCCGTGGCTACATTCCGACGCCCCGTTGGGGCGTCCAGACCGGCGTGATGTACGACGCCGCGGCGGCAAACAGCACTATCCTCGGAGCGGGAGCATGGTCACTCGCGAGCCTTGTGGGTCTGGCCGTCCGGCGCGTGCGGGCGCGGCGCGGACGCTGCCCTGCGTGCTCGTACAACATGGCTGGCCTCGGCCCAAACGCCACGTGCCCGGAGTGTGGGGCCGCGAACGCGACATCGACGCGCTGAGTACGCGAGGCTCGCCACCCTTCATACAATGGGGCCGATTCAGGCTGGTGTCGGACTCGGTTGGCCCTTTCGACAAGGCAAGCGTCCATGAGGAAGTGTGGTTTCGCCCAAGTCGCTCGCGTCGTTGTTGCCGCGGGGCTCTTTTCGAGTCTCGGCGCGTGCTCATCGAGCGGGCGGCTGACGGTCGACATTCCTGGTTCAGCGCCAACAGACGCGGCCGCGACGGCGGATGCGGGCTCAGCGGTCGTGACGCCGTATTCGCGGGCGTTTGACGCGGCGCGTGACACATTGGTCGCGCGGCGGTTTGAGCTGGATCGAATCGACGCTCGCGCGGGTGTGATCACGACGCGTGCCAAGGCGACGGCGGGCGCGTTCACGCCGTGGGACCGTGAGCAGTCTTCGCTGGGCAGCCAGCTTGAGGACACAATCCATCAGCACCAGCGGCGTGTGACGATTACGTTTGTGCCTGCGGACGGCACGGAGCGGCCCAAGGGCGTCGCGCCTGACATGATTGCGTACACGGGTCCGGTGCGGGCGAATGTGAGCGTGCTCATCGAGCGGGTGGAGCGGCCGGGGTTCCGGGCCGAGGTGCGCTCGCCGCGGTACAGCACGAGCACGGTCGATGAGCAGCGCGAGGCGATGGGTGAGTATCCGAGCTTTGGCGCGGCGTTGTCGCCGGACGATGACTTTGCGGCGCGGATCGCGGCGGACATTCGTGCCGCGGTGTCGACGTCGAAGTAAGAGGACCGACGCGCGACTGACCCCGCGTGTTCGCACGACGATCGGTGTGTGGTTCACGCGGCACCGGTCGCCGGCCTGACGCGTGTGTAAGCGTCGCGTAAAACTGGGCAACAGCACGCAGAAAGAGCACTTTTTCCGGCCCTTTGCTGGCAGGAGCGGTCTTTTCGTGTCAGGGTTCTGACATGAAGAACACTCTCGTGGTCGGTGTTGTCGTTGCGTCGGGGGCGGCCTCCGCGCTGGGCTATGTTCAGGACTTCCAGGCCGGGGGCGCGCTCTCGGAGTGGTCAACGGTTCGCTATCTCGATGGCAACCTGACGACGCGCCCGGGCGTTCGCACGCTTGGTCGCTTCGCGGGCAATGAATCCACCACGCTGTCGCTGACGGGGCTGGACGCGGGCACGTACACGCTGTCGTTCCGTCTCTACACGATCGGCAGCTGGGACGGCCAAGGCCCCAACGCCGGCCCCGACTACTTCGGCGTGCAGATGAACGGTTCGACGTTCTTCCGCGAGACGTTCAACAACGTGTCGCTCAACGGCGGCAAGGATCCGTACGAGCCCTACACCTCGCAGGGCCAGAGCTTCGGCGGGCTGGGCGCGGCGGTCGGCACCTACGCGCAGCGCACCGGCAGCTCGGGGTTCAACGGCCTCGACCTCGTCGACTTCTACTGGGATCAGCAGGCCAAGGACACCTACTACGACCTGACGTTCACGCTGAATGTCACCGGGCCGGATCTGAGCCTGACCTTCTTCGGCGAAGGCTTGCAGGATGGATCGGATGAGTCGTGGGCGATCGACGATGTCGCCGTCGTTCCCGCGCCGGGCGCGTCAGTTGTCGTCGCAGGCGGCTTGATGTCGGTGGCGACACGTCGTCGTCGCGCGAAGTAAGCGTTCCCTGATCGACAATCCAAGACATGCAAGGCTCAGATGGACTGCCGGAGGGCGGGTTCACCTGAGCCTTGTTGTTTTCGCGGACACGGGGAGAGGGCGCGCGATCAGCAGCCGCCCTCGAAGGCTTGAATGAACGTGTCGAAGTCCTGGAAGTCGAGGGCGGCGTCGGCGTTGACGTCCGCCGCGAGGCGACCGGCTTCAAAGTCGGCGATGAAGTCATCGACATCGGTGAAGTCGAGGCTGCCGTCGGCGTTGTAGTCGGCGAGGCAGGCTCGATACGTCGTCATCTGCCGCGTGTCGATGATGCCGCCGGTTCCGGTGGCGAGGTAGTCCCAGCGTTCGCCCGCGTCGGTCATGTCGCCGTCGACGTTCTTGTCGCGGAGCGCGATGATGCGCCGCCCGGTCATGTCGCTGACGAGGAATGTCTTCTCCGAGAGCAGAAGCAGGTCATAGCTGGTGAGGTTGCTCTCGGCGGACTGCCACAGGACCTTGGGCTCGCTCGCGTCGAGCGCGGTGTCGTTGGCGTTGGCGTCGCGCAGGCGGAGGATCTGGTCATTGCTGCCGGTCGCGATCTGCAGCGTGTACAGCGTGCGAGCGTCGGTGTCGTCGGGCACGAGGGCGAAGCCCGTGAACGCGCCGAGGCTGTCACGGTTGGATGCATCAAAGAAGACCGTCGGGGCGGCAGTGACGCCGGGGCTGGCGGGGTTGAAGCGATAGACGCCGTGCTTTCCGGCGGAGGAGTTGCGGAAGCATCCGACGCCGACAGGGTTGAAGACGAGCTTCTGCGGCGCGTAGATGCCGTTGCCGGTGCCAAAGAAGGACGAGCCGATGACGGTGGTGATCTCTCCCGGGCCCATGAACGTGCCGTCGCCACTGAGATCAACAAGCATGTACACGGCGTCGGGCGTACCCGTCGTGGTGGTGCCTGCACCGCTGTTGGTGATGAAGAGGCGGCCCTGGGGGTCGAACGCCGCCCCGGTCGGGTTGGAGATGGTGACGCCGCTGGCGTTGCCGGGTCCGGCGACAACGATGGCTTCGCTCGCGTCGTTGGCATCCAAATCGTGGTTGAGATCGCGCAGGAAGACGATGCGGCCGGCGGCGGCATCGCCGACGACGACCAGACCGTCACGCCGCGCGGCGAGGCATGAGTGGTTGGTGATCGGGGCGACGCCCGAGCCGTTGGCCGCGTCGAAGAACGGCGTCACTTCGGAGACGGTGATCGTGCGGCTCTGGTCGGTGTCGCGCAGGAACCAGACGCTCTTTGCGCCGGGGTCGGCGAGCAGCGTCATTTCCTGCGCGAGGGTGGCAGAGACTGCGCTGGCGAGGATGCCGGCGGTGAGGACGTGGATGGTGATTCGTGACATGGTCGCGCTCCCGGTATGCCGCAGAAGTGGCGGGAGCGGGACGCAACGCGCATGCCTGAGTCACAGGGCGAAGGGGCGGCTCTCACTCGGCGAGCAGGGCCGCGAGCATCTGCTCGGCCGCGGCGGCATCAGCGGCACGGGTCGGGAACTCAAGACGGGTGATGCCGAAGCGGGCACGCAGGTCAACGCCATCGGGATCGACGCCGACGACCAGCGGCTCGGCGGGTGCAACGCGGAGCAGGCGCTGGCAGACGCGAGCGAGTCGCGGACGGTCGGCGTTGGCGAGCTTGCAAAGCCGGGCCTCGGCGGATGCGAACGACGTGGGCTGGGTGATCTCGCTGCCGTCGTAGACGCGGCCCTCCCACTTCACGCTGTCGGGACGGAGCGTGAACCAGCGGGTCGAGTCGGGTGAGCCGTGATAGATGCGCCAGCGATCGCAAAGGTCGTCGCGCGAGCGGTCGAGCTCGGCGGCATCGATCAGGAGCTGCATGGAATCGTCGCTCTCATCGGGGACGAGCAGCGTGAGCGTCTCACTGACGGGAACGCCGGGAAGCGGCAGAACGATGACGCCGCCGCAGGGGTCGACGACGAAGCGAACCTTGTCGAGCAGTTCATCATCGCGAAGCAGCCCGTGCTTGGATTGGCGAAAGACCCGAAGCGGATCGGGACCGGGGGCGGCGGTGGTGTCGCTGGAGTCGGGCACGCGCAGATTGTCGCCGCGAGGGTGGTGCGCGTGCAACTCGACGCGTGCAGTGAGCGACGATGTCGCCAAGCCCCAACTGAAACCGACCGTCATGTCGAGCGCGCGGTGCAAAAACGAGCGAGGCCGGCGACAAGCCGGCCTCACATCGATGCGTGTCGCACGTCGTGGCTTGCTCCCCGTGGGAGCGCTCCGACGAAATGGATCGGTCAGGAGGACAAAGTGAGCGGCGGAGGATCAGGAAACCCGGTTTGATCCGATGCTCTGATCCAACCGCCGCGAAACACCAACGAACGATTCAGACCAGTGGGTTACTTCTTCGCGGCCTTCTTCTTGGCCTTCTTTGCGGTCTTTTTCTTCGCTTTCTTCGCAGCCTTCTTCGCCATGAGAGATCTCCTCAAACTGTTCGACGCGGAGCACTCGTCGACGTTGTTTGCGACACGCTTCCTTGCTCCGTAGCCAATAGATTATCGGAAACAAAGCCGCGTGTGCTTGAGTTTGCAAAAAATTTTTCAAGATGACGTGCGATCGGGGGATCAGCGCCGCTCGCGCGACACGTCGTTGCGAGCGCTACGGACCGCGCGCGAGCACGCGTTGTGAGCGCGTTCAGCGCGCTGCATCGTCATCGACTGATGCCAGCGACGCGCCTTCGACAATCGCATCCAAGTGCGTGTGATTGATACGGTTGTACGCATCGAGCGCGACGCGATCGCTGAGTCGCGACGCGACGCGCGCACGCACAATGCCGCGCGCCGGGTTGTACCAGAACTCCGCCAGTCCGCTCGCGCCGGGGGTGATGGCGCGGATGCGCGGGTCGCTCAGATTTTTTTCTTCATCGCTCGCGATTTCGATCCACGCGCGACCATTTCCGGCGACCAACGCGTTGCGCGGCACGCCATCTTCGAACCACGCCGCGTCGATGCTCACCGGCCAACCCGTCTCCGTGCGCACCACGCCATCCATCGATGCGCGTCGCGCGATCTCGCGCTGAATGCGCTCAACCGCGGACTGCGTGACACTCACACCCAGTTCGTGGCGGGCTTGGCTCCAGCCGAAAAACGCGAGTACGCCGACGCCCAGGATCGCCGTCAATGCCGCCACCATGTTGATTAGCGTGCGCATGCTGCTCCATCCCCTCCCTCGCGCTTGGAGAACCATCGGCGCGAAAGCACGTCTCGACACGCCCGAGAAGGTGTGCGGGGGTGTGAAGCGGGCGAATGGGCGCGGCGTGTGGCGTGTGCGCCGACTGTGCCGCGCTTCTACACTGTGGCTCGCACGTCCGAGATCAACTTGGACGGCGTTTTGCAGAGGAAACACGCACAATGAATCGCATCCAGACCCGCACGCTCGCCTGCGGCATGCCTTTGGTGGTTGAACACATCGACGGCGTTCGCTCCGCGGCGGTGCAGTGGATGGTGCCGGGTGGATCGGCGGATGATCCCGTTGATCGGCTCGGGCGGGCGGCGATGTGGTCAGAGCTGCTGATGCGCGGCTCGGGCACACGCGACAGCCGCGCTGATGCGGATGCGTATGACAAACTGGGTGCGTCGCGTTCGGCGGATGTGGGCACGCTCTTCATGCGAATCGGAGCGACGACGCTGGGCGAGCGCCTGCTGGATGTGCTGCCACTGCTGGTGGACATGGTGCGTGCGCCGCGCTTTGAGGCAGAGGCGATCGAGCCGAGCCGCGATCTGGCACTGCAGGCGATCGAGTCGCTGCAGGATGACCCGCAGGAGCGCGCGATGCTGGGCGCGCGGGCACGTCACTACCCAACGCCACTCGAACGATCGGGCATGGGTACGCCCGACGGACTCAAGGCGCTGACACGCGATGAACTCGTGAGCGGATGGCGCGCGATCGCGCTGCCGCGGCGGGCGATCTTCGCGGCGGCGGGCCATGTCGATATCGATGCGCTCGCGCCGCGACTGGACGCGCTGCTGGCCGGGTGGTCGGGGGGCACGGACGAGCCGGGGCGCGGGCCGCTGCCGCCGCGCGGGTATGCGCATGAGACGGACGAGAGCAACCAGGTGCAGATCGTGGTCCTTCATGATGCACCCGCGGAGCCAGACGCCGACAGCCTGCTTGAGAAGCTGCTGGTGAGCGTGCTCAGCGGCGGGATGTCGGGGCGGCTGTTCTCCGAGGTGCGCGAGAAGCGCGGCCTGTGCTACAGCGTGTCGGCGGGCTACTCGGGCGGCAAGGACTTTGGCGGCGTGACGGCGTACGTCGGCACCACGCCCGAGCGGGCCCAGGAATCGCTCGATGTGCTGCTTGGCGAACTGCACCGGATTCACTCGCCCGAGGGACGCATCACGCCCGACGAGTTCCATCGGGCCGTGATCGGCATGAAGAGCCGGCTGGTCTTTAGCGGCGAGTCGACGGGGGCACGGGCGTCAGCACTGGCCGTGGACATGCACCGCATGGGGCGGCCACGCTCGCTGGCGGAACTGGCAGCGGAAGTCGATCGTGTCACGCTCGACCAACTCAACGCCTATGCGGCACGGCGGAACATGGGACGAATGACGATCCAGACGCTGGGGCCCGCGGCACTCAACCCGCCGCGATGAGCACGCCCCAGACATGGTTGACGTTCGTGCCGGTCGGGCCGGTGCGCAGCACCGCGCCGATGCGTTCGAGCAGCGTCGTCGCATCGTGATCGCGAAGGCAGCGGCGCACGAGATCGGCGGCGTAGATCGGCTCGGGATGAAGGGCCGCCAACTGACCAGGACAGATAATCGCCCCCGCGGCGTCGGTCGGCCCATCGATGCCGTCGGTGCTGTAGGCAAACGTCCATGCGCTGGTCTGGAAGCCCCGCTCAAACAGCCCGGAAGCGACGAACAGCGCGAGTTCCTGGCTCGGCCCGCCGCGGCCCCCACTGCCCTCGGCCCGCACTGTCGGCTCGCCGCCCCAGAGCAAGAGCTGCGGCGTCGCGATCGATCGCTTTTGAATGTCGTACGTCGCGAATAGCGCGTCGCGGACGACATCGGTCCCCAAACGGATCGCCTCACCCACACAGTTTGGCGTCACGCTGCGGACCTCGACACCGAGTGATCGGGCGGCGACGACAACAGCATCCAGCGCGAGCGTGTTGCCCGCGACAATGGTGTGACGAACCCGCCGCGTCGACGCATCGCCAGGCTTGGGAGTCTCCTCGATGTGACCGGCAACGCCGGACTCCAGATGAGAGGCGATGCTGGGCAGGTCGTGCTGCCAGCCGTCGACCCACCGATCAAGCGCGGCACGCGCGTCGGCATACGTCGTCGGATCGGGCGTGAATGGGCCGGAGCCGATGACGCTCAGATGATCGCCAATGACATCGGACAGCACGAGGCACTCGATGCGCCCCGCACGGCACAGCCGCGCGAGACGACCGCCCTTGAGCACTTCGAGGTGCTTGCGCACGGCATTCAGCTCGCCGATGGGTGCCCCGGCACGCTGCAGCCGACGGGTCACGTCTCGCACATCGTCGAGAGACAAACCCGGCGCGGGCAGCGTGAGATGGGCTGAAGACCCGCCGCTGATCAGAACGACGAGCGTGTCGGCGGGCTCGCAGGCCCGCGCGAAGGCCTCGATCTCGCGGGCGGCTGCGATGTTTCGCTCGGTCGGCAGCGGGTGATCCGCGGCGAGTACGCGCACATGCGGCGCGACATCGACGGCGAACGGTTCGGCAAGTTCGGGCGGCGCGACGACGATGCCGCGGGTGTCGGGCCCAAGTCGCGCGAGGGCGGCACGCGCCATCGGCACGGATGCCTTGCCGATCGCGAGCAGTTTGACGTGCCCGGTCGTCGCGTCCAGATCGTGCGGCCAATGACGCGACACGGCCGAGCCGGGGTCGGCGGCGGCATGTGCCGCGGCGATCAGCGAGAGGATGACACTGCGTGGATCATCCATGGTCAGGAGCCGATGCGCACGGGACCCGGGCGACACATCCGCGGTTCACGCTCCGGCGAGCGTGCGAAGCCGCTGGATCGCGGTGGCGATGGTCTCAGGCTTCTTGCAAAAGGCCCAACGCAGCAGACGCGAGCCGTGGCGGGGTTCGTTGTAGAACACGCTGGGCGGGATCGCCGCGACGCCGACGTGCTGCGTGAGATGGCTGGCGGCGGCACGATCATCGATCGTGGCACCCGCTTGCGCGCGCAAGATGCGTTCGAGAGGGCCGAGGTCGGACATGAGGAAGTACGTGCCGTGCGATGGATAGACAGCGAAGCCCAAATCAACGAGCGCGGCACTGAGCGCGGCACGATTGGCTCTGAAGAGCTCGATCGTCGCCGCGACATCAGGCTCGCCCAGGCGCAGGGCGGCGACGCTGCCGTGCTGCAGCGGTGTTGCGGTCGCGAACGTCAGGAACTGGTGGGCGGCACGCACGGCGGCCGTGAGCGGCGGCGCCGCGATCGCCCAGCCGACCTTCCATCCCGTCAGGCTGTAGGTCTTGCCGATGCTCGAGAGCGTGATCGTGCGCTCCGCCATGCCCTCGAGCGTGGCAAGCGGGATGTGTGGCAGGGCGGGCTCGAACGTGAGTCGCTCGTAGACCTCGTCAGTGATGGCGATGACGCCGTGCGTGCGACAGAGCGACGCGATGCACTCAAGCTCGGCGCGGGTGAAGACCTTGCCCGTCGGGTTGTGCGGCGTGTTGATGAGGATCGCGCGGGTGCGGGGCGTGAACGCGGCACGCAGCTCACCTTCATCAAAGACGAAGCCAGCGGGCGTGGCACGCAGCGTCACGAAACGCGGCACGGCGGCGGCCATGGCGATGGTCGCGCGATAGGAGTCATAGAACGGCTCGAAGAGGATGATCCCATCGCCCGGGTTGAGCAGGCCGAGCATGCACGCGGCGATCGCTTCGGTGCAGCCGCTAGTGACGGTGATCTGCGTGTCGGGGTCGACAACGCGACCCGTGCGGCGTGCAAGATCATCCGCGATGGCGGCGTTGAGCGCGGGTACGCCGAACATGCGGGCGTATTGGTTGTGCCCGGCGGCAATCGCTGCGGCAGCCGCCTGCTTGGCGACGTCCGGACCATCAAAGTCGGGGAAGCCCTGAGCGAGATTGACGGCATTGTGCTGCTGAGCAAGCCGCGTCATCTCGGTAAAGATGGTGGTGCCGAAGGGAGCAAGCCGCTGCGCGAGTGACATGGGGGGACGATAGCAGAGATCGTGCGCACGCTCACTCGTCGCCAGCCTGCGATCCGACGGGAGCAAGACGTTTCCGAGAGAACCGGTTTCGCGCGATCACTCGATATCTCTGCCGCGTATGCCATCAATCGTGTGGCCTCCGGCAGGGTCGTCCGGCGAGTGCAGCAAGGTCATGGAACGTGGAGGATCCCACACGCGGTGCGCAACGAACCCTGGCTGAACGAGGCGGAGCGCTCGGGTTTGGGCCGCGCCATCGACGAGCGCGATGTCTGCGATGAGCTTTGCACGGATTGCGGGGTCGTTCATCTCATCATCAGTGAATCGTTTGCTCAGCAGAATCTTTCTGCCCGGGTAAGCGACCTCGTCAACGCGCGTCGGACCATGTTGCGCGGGACCGGTCATCGTCTTGGCATTCCAGAACTCGGGTCGCGCGACGAAGGTACACGCGTACGGATAGCCAACCACATCATCGGGATACTCGGACGTCAGGCGACGGATGGGCGAATCGGGTGGATAGAAGACTTTGCTGTTGGACGGAATGCCGTTGTAGTAGGTCGCGCGGAGGAAAGCATTCCACCATTCGCTTTGGAGGAAGTAGGCTTTCTGAACAGGGCCGCCGCCGATCATGAACTCACCGAGCCCTGTGGCAACAACTGGCTTGGCAAAGTTCGGAAACATGCCGCGATAGTCGCTGGTGTATGCGGCAAAGGCGGTGGAGTGGGTTCGCAGGTTGGTCAGCGAATCGGTCTTCCATGCCGCGGCACGGAGTTGTCGCGTCAATGGCAGCGCCAAGGCAAGAAGAACCCCGATAATGAGTACGCAGACAAGAACTTCGATGAGGCTGAAGCCGCGTGAGTGACCAGTAGGTGAAGCACTCCGGGCCTTGACTGAGAAGCATTCTGACCACGATGATTCTTGTCGCGGGTTGGTCACGACGACCGCTCTCGACGAGAGTCGCGCTCCTCGACCATAGTTGCCGCGGGATAACAACATCGCGATAGCTCAGTTCGAGCGGCTTGGATCAAAGGACACACTGGGAGCGCTTCGCCGCATCCGAACGACAATCGCCGTACCAATCAACAGAGCGCTCGAAGCAATCGTCACGATCTGCAACTGGCTCAGCACGCGATTGGTCGGCGGGTCTGACTCCGGGGTTTTCCGAGTCTGGCCATCGGGCTCGTTCGTAAGCAAGACCGCTTCGGAGCCGGAAGAGAAGTCGTGGACCGCCGCGAGCGCGAGTGCGCCTCGCACGGCATCGCTTTTCTCGCCGAGTGTCGGCGCCCGCATTACCTTGCTGAGTTCTCCCGCAGCACATGGCGCAATCGAATCAAGTCGCCACTTGCGCACCGTCTTGCCGGTTGGCGTGAACTCCTCGCCGGAGCTGCACACAGTTGCGTTCGTCGCTTCGTACCGATTCCAATCGACGAACTCCCATCGACGCCCGCGATCCTTTGGAGACGGCCCTGACTCCAACACCTCGGCAGCATCGCAGAAGCCCGACTTCTCAAGCGTCTGCCACAGCCCCTCATAGGCGATCTTGAGCTTGTGCTCGGTATTGACGCCAACGACGCGCCAGCGACTGTCCTTTCCAAACGAGAAGTCGCGCAGCACAAGTGGGGCTGACCCTGCACGGATGGAAAGGCCTCCAAGCGTAAACCCACCCAGTTCCAGCTTGATATTGGGTACGATCGGACCAAGCTTCCGGCCCTCGGGCCAGTTCTTGGGGTCAAAAACGTTCAGCAGCGTGCCGCCCACGAGTTCCCACGCGGTATCAGGGCCGATGACGACGTCGATGTACTCTCCAACGCCATAGGACTGATTGATTCGCGCCCAACCGTCTTTGGAGAACCACGCCGCGTAAACGTTTTTGTCAGGACCGCTCTTGATTCTCCGCTCGTAGATCTCCAACTGCTTGCGGCTCGGGTGCGCGGGGTGGCCCGCGACTTCCTGACGCATGCGAGCAAGTTCATCAGCCGACGGGACGGCGTAGTCCTCGACCGTCCATTCGATCTTGACATCCTTGAGCGCGAACTCACGCGATGAGGCGAATGTCGAGCGAACCCACGCTTCGGCATCCGCTGCATCGTCTGCAAGAGCGGCACTGCTTCCGAGCGGCGCCGAGACAGCCCAAACAGCCATGAAAATCGAAAGGCGGCTTTGCATCCCCGGAGTCCTTTCGGACTCAAACTAATGCCCCGCGCAGAATCTGTCAAGCAAGAACGCGATATCACTTCGCCACGAGACTCACTTACAAGAAAACCCCGAGGAAACCTCGGGGTTGTGTGGCAATCCACAAAGTTGTGCGACCGTCCGCTCTTGTGGATCTTACGTCCGCGTCGGCGTCGCCTTGGGCAGAGGCTGTTCGCTCTGGCTGGGGGCGCGATCATTCCGCGGGTTGATCTCGATCACGGTCGGCTTGGGCGGCGGGAGCGTACCGCGATTCTCGCGAGCCTTCGCGCCCGCCTGATCACGCATCTTGGCATCGAGGTCGATCTTGGCGCGATCCTCGTAGTTGGTGCTGGTCTGGCCCTTGCCCATGGTGTCGAGCATCGCTTCCTGCTTGGCGCGGATCTCGGCGAAGCGGGCCTGTACCTGATCCAGGCTCGTCGCGCGATAGCGGCCGTGCTCCTCGATCGAGGCCTGACGCTTGGCCATCACGTCGATCAGTCGCTGGTTGCGGCTGATGCTGTCGACCTGGCGATCAAGCTGCCACATCTGAGCCTGGAACTCGGTGTGCTCCTGCTCGAGCTGGCCGAGGACTTGGGTGAGGCGCTGCTCCTGCTGGGCGAGGTAGCCCAGATCGCGTTCGATATCGACGCCGCGCTGCGCGTACGCGCTCTGCACCTGCTGGATGCGCTGGGCCTTGGCATAGGCCTGATCGAGCGTGAGCGTCTCATTACCGAAGTTGATGCGGACGACGGCGGCGGGTGCGGCATCAACCAGCGGCGTGCCGTCGCTGAGCGTCGCGCTTGTGAGGCGCGTGCCGGCCTCGGTCTGGGCCGTCTCGGCGCGACCGATCATGTCGTGCAGCGTGTCGAGGTCGCTGGCGGCCAGCTCCGCGACGCGATGGCTGACGGTGAGATCGCGGTTAAGTTGCGCGACCTGGGTCTTGAGTTCCGCCAGATCGCCGCGCACGTCGGCGATGCGGGTCGGGTACTCGCCCTCGAGGCTCTTGAGCTGCTGACGGAGCGCGACGGGATCTTCGATGGCCTTGTCGATCTGGCCATTGATGACGTTGCGGGTCTGCTGCCAGAGGGCCGAGAGACGATCCGGACCCGCGACGGCGAGCCCGGCGCCGGCGACCAGAGCGCCGATCAGACCGAAGCGAACCAGAGACTTGGTGAACATGAGCGTTCCTCCTGCGTATCCGGGCGTGCCCCCGTGCTGTAATCGGGAAGCGTGGCCGTGGTGAAGGCGTTGTTGGGAAAGGCACGAGGACGCTTTCATGCACGCGATGGATTTTCGGCGAGGATTGCCGTCGGTGGGACGTTTGCGGGGATCCGTACAGAGCCCAAAGCACGAGGCGGCGGCATGCGGGAAATGCATCGTTTTGGCCTGAATCACATGGAGATTGGCGGCGCGGGAGTTTAGTACGATCGCGGGCTTCCGGGAGGATCACATGTCGAACGCTGCTGCTGTCAACCCTGCAAATGCGGGTCCGGTGATTCCGCCGGTGGACTTTGTTTCGCCGCAACTGAGCCTGAAGGCGATGGGTACGGGCCTGCTCCTTGGCGGGACGCTGTCGATCTGCAACGTCTATACCGGCCTGAAGATCGGCTGGGGCCTCAACATGTCGATCACGGGCATTCTGCTTGCCTTCGCGTTTTGGTCCGTGCTGAGCAAGCTCAGCGCGGGGCGCGTCGGCATGATGAACAAGCTCGAGAACAACATCAATCAAGCCTCGTGCTCCGCGGCGGGCTCGGTGTCGAGCGCGGGACTCGTGAGCGCGATCCCCGCACTGACGATGATCGAGGGCATCAAGCTTGAGTGGTGGCAACTCACGCTGTGGATGGCGAGCGTGTGCCTGGTCGGCATCGCCGTGGCGATGGGCCTGCGCCGACAGATGGTGATCCGCGATCAACTGCCGTTTCCCGGCGGCATCGCGTGCGCCGAAACGCTGAAGGAGATCTACGGCGCGGGAGCCGAGGCGCTCAAGCGCGTCGGCGTGCTCGCGGGCGCGGGTGTTGTCGCGGGTTTGGTGAAGGTGGCGGAGATCAAGAAGTGGGTCGCGCGGAGTGACTTTGGCGCGACGATCAACGGCAGCCCGGCGGCGACGTATTCGTTCGCGCTTGATCCGACGCTGCTCATGGTGGCCGTCGGCGGGCTTGTCGGCTTCCGCGCGTGCATCTCGCTCATGCTCGGCGCGATCCTCTCGTGGGGCGTGATCGCGACCCAACTGGTGAACAACGGCACGGTGGCGGCGAGCCGCGGCCCGATCGGCGAATGGCTGCTCTGGCCGGGCGTCACGTTGATGGTCGTCTCGTCGCTGGTGTCATTCTCGTTCTCGGCACCCGCGATTCTGAGGTCGTTCCGCCGAACGAGCGACGCAGGCGCGGCGGGCGGCACTGAACGCACCGACACCGGCGAAGTGTCGCGGCCCTGGTTTGTCGCATCGCTGGCGATCGCGCTGATCGCGACCGTCGCGCTGCAGATCTGGTTCTTCGGCATCAGTTGGTGGGCGGCGATCTTTGCCGTCCTGCTCAGCTTCGCGCTCGCGGTGGTCGCGTCGCGCGTCAGCGGCGAGACGAACGTGACACCGGTGGGCGCGATGGGCAAGGTGACGCAGTTCGCTTTCGCCGTGATCGCGCCCAAGCAGGCCGCCGCAAACCTGATGAGCGCGAGCGTGACGGCGGGTGCGGCCTCGCAGTGCGCGGACCTGATGCATGATCTCAAGTGCGGCTATCTGCTCGGTGCCGTGGCACGCAAGCAGGTCGTCGGACAGATGATCGGCGCGATGGCCGGCGCGATCGTCGGCAGCGCGTTCTATCTGGTGCTCGTGCCCGACCCGGCGAAGATGCTGCTGACCGATGAATGGCCCGCGCCTGCGGTGGCGATGTGGAAGTCGGTGGCCGAGGTCTTCCACAACGGCATCAGCACGCTGCCCGCGGGGGCGACGACAGCGATGGCCTGGGCCGCGCTCGCGGGTGTGCTGCTCCCGGTTCTCGAAAAGACGCTGTCGACCAAGGCCCGCGTGTGGGTGCCCAGCGCGGCATCGATGGGCCTGGCGTTTGTTATTCCCGCGAACAACTCAATCTCGATGTTCATCGGCGGCGTGCTGGCACTGGCCCTAGGCAAGCTCTTCCCGACATGGACGGGACGGTTCTTCGTCACGGTGTGCGCTGGCGTCGTCGCGGGTGAGAGCCTGGTCGGTGCGGGCGATGCGCTGCGGCTGGTCTTGATGGGAGGCAAGTGACACAAGCCACACGCATGGGATGATGCCGAGCATGAGCCTAAACTTGTTCATGTCGAAGCGCGGCAATGTGGTGGCGCTGGTGGTTTCGGTCGTGCTCGCGGGCACGGGCGGCATCGTCGCGGCACAGTGGCGCGACATCCTCCCCAAGCGATTCGGCGTGGTCGCTGAGGGCAAGGTCTATCGCTCGGGTGAACTGACACCCAAGGCGATGCGCACCATCGTCGAGAAGTACAAGATCAAGACGATCATCGACCTGGGCGCGGACGAACCCGGCTCGCCCGATGACCTGCGGGCCCAGCGCACCGCCGACGCGCTGGGTGTGACGCGGTTCGTCTTCCGCGATGCCAGCGGCGGCACGGTGGACGGAATGCCCGGCAACGTGCTGATCGGTGACGCGACGGGCAATCCGAATGCGTATGTGCAGGCCCTGCGGCTGATGACCGACCCAAGCCGCCAACCCGTACTCGTGCACTGCGGCGCGGGAACACAGAGGACCGGCTGCGCGATCATTCTCTATCGGCACATCATCGAGGGACTGCCGACCAAAGACGCATTCCCCGAGGCCGCGCGGTTCGATCATGATCCGCAGAAGAACCCGCTGCTCACGGGCATGCTTGAACGCTGGGGCGAGAAGATCGCCGCGGCGTATGCGAGTGGCTCACAGATCGACGACCCCGACGCGCCCAAACTCGCCGAGCCGACGCCAGTGCCGAGCACGCTCAAGAGCGGGCGCGGCGAAAAGCCCTAACGAGTCACGGCGTCGCGCTTGCAGTTGCTCTGACGTCCGGCTTTTCTTACTCACAGGAGAGTGCGGCTGATGCGCCCGTGTCAATCAACGCGGGTCGACCGCGTGCCGACGCAGATCATCAAGCGACACGAATCGCAGAACCGCCTCGTGCGTTGCTTCGAGAATGACCGGCGGCGCAACGCCCGCGTCCAACGCTTCACGCCAACGCAGGGCGCAGACACACCACTGGTCGCCAGGTTTGAGCCCAGGGAAGCGATAGTCCGGGCGCGGCGTCACGAGGTCGTTGCCGCGCGACACGCTGAACTCAAGAAACTCACACGTGACGCGGCAGCACACGACGTGACGCCCGGTGTCGTCCTGGCCCGTCGTGCAACAGCCATCGCGATAGAACCCGGTGAGCGGATCCATCGAGCACGGCAGGAGCGGCAGACCAAGAACGCTGCGTTGCGGGTTGTGAACAGGCGCGACCATGCGACGATTGTTGGCCGTCGCGTGGTTCGGTGACTGCGGTCGGCCTCACGCCGCGGCGACGTTGCTCTGAGCCGGCTCGTGCGTCTCGACGCGCGCGGGCGGCAGGTTCCAGACGGCCTTCTTGTGGCGGCCCTCGGCGAGGTACCACTTGACCATCTTGTCCAAGCCCTGACGCAGCGTGTACGGCGCCTTGAAGCCGCTGGCCTGCACACGATCGGCCTCGAACTTCGTCTGCGTCGCGAAGAGCTTCTTGATGCGGGCCGACGAGACGGGCAGGTTCTTGCCCGTGAGCTTGATGATCAGATCAAATGGCAACGCGAGGGCGCACGCGACACCCAGCGGCAGGTGCATGCTGGGCACTTTGCGGCCGAGGCTCTCGTAGATCTGTGCAGCGATCTCGTGACTGGTGAGGTCGGGCTTGTCGATGTACTGGAAGATCTCGAACGGGCCGCGGTCCTTCTTGGCCCAGAGGAACATGGTGCAAGCGACGATGTTCTCGACGTACGAGAGGCTCTTGATGTTCGAGCCGTTGCCGACGGGCATGTACTTGCCGGAATAGATCTGGCGGATGAGCGAGTACATGTTCGCGAAGTTGTGCGGGCCGAAGGTGACGGTCGGACGGATGACGAGGCACTGGCGTCCGTCGCCGCGCGAGGTCCACTCGCGATAGACCTTCTCACCGGCGAGCTTGGATCCGCCGTAGGGCGAGTTTGGCGCGGTCGGCGAGTCTTCGCGACGGGGTTCGGGCGCATCGCCAAACACGGCGACCGAGGAATAGAAGCAGATGTCGCGGATGCCCAGAGCGTCGGCGGCGTCGCACAGGATGCGCGAGCCATTCTCGTTCACGTCGTAGTACGTCGGCTCGGCGATGCCGAAGTCGTGGTGGGCGGCGGCAAGGTTGAGGATCGCTTCGCGACCCTGCAGGGCAGCACGCAGCGCACGGGCGTCGCGGACGTCACCCTGGATGAAGCGAGCGCGGCCGATATCAAACGTCGGCCTGACGAGGTCGTAGATGACGATGTCATGCCCCGCCTCGGTGAGCAGGGCGTGGAAGTAGCGACCAATAAAACCGGCCCCGCCGGCGACGAAGATCTTCACGGCCTGCGCCTCCAAAAACGCGAACCCGTGGCGCACGTCCGTGTGCCGCCCCGAGCGAGATCCCTCCGAGGACAGTGTAGCATCGGCTCGGCGGAAACCCGCCTTTGGTACGCCCCAACCGATGGCCAAGTTTGCGCGAAGGAGCGTGTCAGTCCGTCCGAATGTGAGGGGTTTGAGCGTGTTTGGGTCAGATTGACGCGCAATAAAGCGCTTTCACAGAGGACGACAAGGATCAGCAGTAACACAGCCGCATGCTGACGTTCGATCGAGTTGCCGATGCCACGGACAGAGCAACCCGCCAATACGATCGAGGATGTCGATGTTTCGCCAAACGCTTGACTATGACGGCGTGCTTGTGCTTCCGCGATGGTTTGAGGAATCGTTGATCGACGAACTCACCGCGCTTTGTGAGCCGCTGCTGGCCGCGGAAGCCAAGCCGGGCGTGCGTCGCGTGCTCGCAAAGGAGCCGCGGCTCCGCTCCTTGGTTGAGAATGGACCAGTTCGAGAACTTTTGAGTTCGCTCGGCGGCGGTGACGTCCGTGTCGTTCGGTCTATTCTTTTCAACAAGAACGCGCAGACCAACTGGCTCGTGCCGTGGCATCAAGATCCGACGATCGCTGTGGCCGAGCGAGTCGATCTTCCGGGTTTCCTGAACTGGAACACCAAAGACGGCGAGTTGCACTGCCAACCGCCGATCGCGCTGCTCGAGCGGATGTTTACAGTGCGGATTCACCTCGACCAGTGCGGCGTCGAGTCTGGTCCGCTGCGTGTCATCGCTGGCTCACACCGACGCGGTCTGCTGAGTCGCGACGAGATTGATCGCTGCGCGGAGGAAGGGCAGGTTGTTGAAGCATTGACCGAACGCGGAGGAGTCGCAGTCATGACACCGCTGTCGGTTCACTCATCGCCGAAAGCGACATCGACGAACGCGCGCCGTCGCGTGCTGCACTTGGAATGCGCGACGGAAGCTCTTCCCCATGGATTGCAGTGGGCTCAGGCCTGACTGTCGGAATCACGCCAACGTGACTGGTGCCAACACCTGCGCCGTGCGCGACGGCAGATACACCTGCAAACTCTGCAACTTGCCGCACTGCGGCACGCGCTGGAGCGGATACACGTTGCCCGGCTTCACGAGCCCGAACCCGCCGAGTTCCTTCGCGTCGGTGTCGAGGATGATGCGATAGTCCTCGCCGCGCGGCACACCCACGCGCAGATCGGTGTACGACTGCGTCGGATGGAAGTTGAGCAGGAACACCAGCGGCCCACGCGCGACCATGATGCACTTGCGGCTGTCGTCGATGTCGAGTTTGTCGATGCCGCTGTCGGCCAGAATGCCGAAGCGTTCGTCGAGCATCATCATCGCGCGATCAAACGCCTGCAGGTCGCGATAGCGCAGGGCGTCGTTGTCCGCCAGCGACCATTGGCGCCGCGCGTACTTGTAGCTGTAGCCGTTACCCGCGCGCGGGAAGTCGATCCACTCCGGGTGGCCGAACTCATTGCCCATGAAGTTGAGGTAGCCCTCGCCGCCGAGCGCGAACGTGACCAGGCGGAGCATCTTGTGCATCGCGACGCCGCGATCGATCACGAGGCTGCGGCTGCCCTTGTTCATGTGCCAGTACATCTCGGCGTCCATGAGCCAGAACGCCAGCGTCTTGTCGCCGACCAGAGCCTGATCGTGGCTCTCGGCGTAGCCCACGTGCTTCTCGGCGAAGCGCCGGTTCATGAGCGTGTGGACCACCTCGTTCATGTTCCAGTCTTCGTCGCGCTTCTCCTTGAGCGTCTTGATCCAGAAATCAGGAATACCCATCGCGAGCCGGTAGTCAAAGCCGATGCCGCCTTCGTCAACGGGGCGTGCCAGCCCGGCCATGCCGCTGACATCCTCGGCGACGGTGATCACGCCGGGGCGCACCGCGTACGCGAGTTGATTCGCCAGCTGCAAATACGTCACCGCGTCGTCGTCAACCGCGGGGCCGAAGTAATCGTCGTAACTGCTGAAGCCGTGGCCCAGGCCGTGGTGGTGATAGAGCATCGACGTGACGCCGTCGAAGCGGAAGCCGTCGAGGTTGTACTCCTCGAGCCAGAATCGCACATTGCTGAGCAGGAAGCGCAGCACTTCCCACTTGGAGTAGTCAAAGAGCATCGAATCCCAAGCGGGGTGCTGGCCCTTGCCGCCGGCGTGGAAGTACTGATAGTCGGTGCCGTCGAGCAGGTTGAGCCCTTCGACGGTGTTCTTCACGCTGTGGCTGTGCACCAGATCGAGGAGCACGCGCAGGCCAAGCGCGTGCGCGTCATCGACAAGCGCCTTGAAATCCTCAGGCGTGCCGAAGCGTGACGAGACGGCGAAGAAGTTGCTGACGTGATAGCCGAACGAGCCGTAGTACGGATGCTCCTGAATCGCCATGAGCTGCACGGCGTTGTAGCCGAGCTTCGCGATCCGCGGCAGGATCTTGGTGCGGAACTCGTCAAACGTCCCGACGCGCTCTTCCTCGGCGGCCATGCCGACGTGCGCCTCGTAGATCCGCAGGCCCGCCCCAACATCGGCGCGCATCTTCGGCGACGGATGCTTGAAGACATAGGGCGTGGGCGGGTTCCAATACTGGCCCGCGGCGTTGCTGCCGTCCTTCTCAAACGTCACGCGACGGATGTACGCGGGAATGCGATCCTGCACACCCAGCGCGGACGTGATGCGGAGTTTGACGCGCTGGCCGTGTTGAAGCCCGCCCCCACCCTGCCCGGCGCGATCATCGGGAACGAATGCGCTCCACACGCCGAATGCGTCGCGCTGCAGCGGCGTCGCGCTGCCGTCCCAGCTGTTGAAGTCGCCGATGAGCGACACCGCCATCGCCCCCGGTGCCCACTCGCGGCACCACACGCCGGGCTTGCCTTCATGCGAGCCGGGCACAAGCCCGAGACGCATGTGGCCGCTGGCGAAGTTCATCAGCGAGCCTTCGGCTTTGACCAGCTTGTCGCGCAGGACCGTGTACCGGGAGTAGCGTGCCCGCAGCGCGTCGGCGTAGGGCTTGAGCCAGGGGTCGAGCACAAGAAGCCCCGTGCCATCGAGCGCGGGGGCGGCGGGTCGGGAGATGGGTTGGGGCGTCTGAGGGGGAGGAGGCATCGCACCGACACGATAGCGGATCCGGGGCGCAGGCGGGCTATAAAGACGGATGCACACCCCCGCTGCCGTCGTCCCGTTTCGTCCGTTTTGCGCCAAGCCGCGGCAGTTGACGTCGCTGGACATGTCCGGCGTGGGGCTGCTGGTGCTGGACTTTGACGGCGTGCTGACGGACAACCGTGTGCTGACGGATCAGAACGGCGTGGAAGCCGTGCTGGCAAGCCGCGGCGACGGCATGGGGATCGGGATGCTGCGCGAGGCGGGCGTGCATGCCGCCGTCATCAGCAAGGAAGAGAACCCCGTGGTGGCGGCACGCTGTCGCAAACTCAAACTGCGGTGCATTCAGGGGATCAACGACAAACTGCCGGAGCTCAAGAAGCTGGCGGCGGAGCTGGGCGTCGATCGCTCACGCTGTGCGTATGTCGGCAATGACGTGAACGATCTGGAATGCATGGGATGGGTCGCGCTGCCGATCGCGGTGGCGGATGCCGAGCCGGCGGCACTGCGTGCGGCAATCGCCGTGACGAGCCGCGTCGGCGGACACGGGGCAGTGCGCGAAGTGATCGATCGGATCTTGGAAGATCGGGCGGCCAGAGGCGCGACGACACCTTGAACGCCACATGCGTGCCAACTGATTCGTAACTGTGGCGCGAAGACGAGAGTTCACCCGCCGATCATGACGGTGGGAACGCCAGGCGGCATGAGCGTCCCGCCGTGTGCGGTCATGTCGCCGACACGCGCGACAGGTTTGTTGCAGACCAGGACGGTTGCGGATCCCTTGACGATCGAGTCGATCGGTGCCGGCCCGCCGGGCGTGACACACATGACCTGGTCGCCCACGAGCGCAGGCGGCTTGTTGCCCATCAGAACAGTTGCCGCGCCGGGGCCGACGATTGGGCCGATGGCGTGCGGGATCGGCCCACCCGGCGTGGGCGTCTGCATCGGGCACGAGTGATTGTCACCAACACAAACAACCGGAGGCATCAGCATCTCCTTGCACAGGCGTTGCAGGGATCAGTGTTCGTCCTTGGCATTCGGATCGCGCGGCATGAGTTCTTCCTCATTGCCGCCGGGCTGCATCGGCTCGGCGGGGCGTGGCGTCGTCGGATCACGCTCGGCGACGGGCTCGAGCTTGGCCCATGCGATGCGTTCATTGGAAGCGATCCAGTGAACATACACCCACGGGCGGATGCCGTCGCTGCTCGCCGCCATCAGTCCGGGCTGAGCAGATGCCGTGATGTCTGACCCGGCGATCTTGGAGAGCGGCACGCACGTCCGGCTCGACGTCGACGCGTACAACAACTCGCCCGAAGGCGCACGCAGGATGAGCGCAAGCGCATTCTCATGCGTGACGGCGCCCGCGAGCACATCCGGAACTTCGCCTTCCTTGAAGACGATGGTCCACACGGGGATCGCCACGCGCATCGAGAGATTGGCGCGTGAGAGATTGAGCCCGGTGCGCGAGCGGGTCACGACCCACGCGACGGCGTCCGGCGCGGGCACGGGCAGGTCGGGCGGAGTGCGGAGCCGCGGCGCGTCGGGATCGATGAAGCCGCCGATCCATAGGACGGGGTCATCAAACGCAACGGTCGCCGCGCTTGAGAACTTGGCGTCCGGATCTGCGAGGGAGCAACGCGCGGTGAGCAGTTCACGCCCGCCCGGTGCGGCCCACGCGACGTCAACACGTTCGCCGAGGTACCAGAGAAACGCGCTGGACCCGATGCCACCCGGCGCGGGCGGCAAATCCAGAGCGCGGACCGCGCCATTCGCACTGACCTCAAGCACGGCGGCCTGCTTGCGCTCGGCGTCGGTGAAGGGCACAAAGACCTTGCCGTCGGCAACGCAGAGCGGCGAGGCGAGAATCTCACCCTTGAACGGCAGCGTCGTGGTCTGCGCAGAGGGCGTTGTGCCGTCGCTGGCGCGGCCACGACCGACCACCAGCCGATCAGGCGCGTCCATCCACACCGCGCACGCAGCGTCGGCAGCAGGATTGCTCATCTGTGCGGCGAAGGGGCGAATGCTCGCGGGCCCGGTCCCGACGCGAAGGCCGTGCCGCGGATTGCGCGGCAGCGCCTGGCTCTGAAGCTGTGCAATGACGACGCCGCCTCCGTCATCGGCAACGAAGGCCGAAGCGAGGGATGCGCTGGCGGCGTTGCCGCAGGGACGCGCGGTGTCCAGCGCGACGATCTTGGTGACCTTGACGTGGAGCGCAACTGGCGCGGAGACGGCCGACTTTCCCGCTCCGGTGTACTCAGCGGTGACCTGATACTTGCCGGGCGGGAGTTCGCCGAGCCACGTGAGCAGATCGCCAGACTGCGAAAGCTTGGCGTGCGGCGTGAGGTCAACGACGTCGGGCTTCTTCGGGCCGTGGGAGAACGCGCCGTCCCGCGCGATGATGTCGTACTCGTTGGCGGCGAGATCTGCATCGACGCTCTTGGCGCGAATGGTGAGCGCGCGGTTGTGCTTGGTAAGCTTGAGGGCCTCGTCAAAGGTCTTGGTGCCCTTGTTCTCGATGATGACCGAGAAATAGACCGACTCCCCACGGAGCGCTTCGGCTTTACTGAGCGAGATGGCGATGCTAAGCGGCTGGATCACGTTGTTCTTCCCGGCAGAGGCGATCGCGAGGCAGACGATCGCGAGTGTGACAAGGGCAAGCGAGCGGAACGGTGTCATGCGTGGCTCGGATCAGGGGAGGATGGTGACGTCAGCAAATGCGGTCACTCCTCGGTGCGACCATGTGACACGAACTGTTCCGGCTTGATTTGCGTCGAAGGTTTGGATTTTGACGCCGCCGACCGCGAAGTTTCCCTGGAGCGAGAGCTTGGTCGCGTTGGCAGATGTCAGACCGGCAAGCCCGCAGAGACCCACCCGCGCAGGGAACGTGCCACCGGTCTTGGGCCAGAGCTTCTCTTTGCCCACGACGACAAGGTCGATCTCGCCGCCGACGTTCACGGGGGGGATGTTGGGCGTGATGGTGCCATTGCCGATGTCGTACCAGCAGACCTGCGCGGGCGCGATGTCAGAGAACATCTGGTTTCCGTAGCGTGTGCCGCCGGACTGCTGGAACTCTCGCTTGTCGTAGTAACGAAGGCACAGGGCGCACGCGCCGCACGGGTGATACGGATAGACGGTGAGGTGGCTGCTGCTGATGTACGCCATGAGACACGATGCGGCATCGGCCTGATCGTGATCGTTGATCGCGCAGTTGCTGGTCGCTTCCATCACGTTGACGTTGTTGCCCGTCGGTCCCCAGACGACCCTTTTTCGATGAGTCAGGGAGTGGGACAGGTACAGCGCGTGACCCATCTCATGGGCGCACGTGTCGATCGTGTCGGCCGGGTTTCCGGGCGAATCGTACATGTAGAAGATCCGGTCACCGATGTACTCGCCGAGTGTGCTGTCGGTGGTGTCGGGCGAGCCACGTCGGGCGAGCAAGAGGAACATGCCGTCCGAGTCGGGGCGCGCAAAGGTGACCTGGTCATTGCCATTGGGGTTCGTGAGCTGCGGGGCATTGCCATCACACGCGCGATTGATGAGGTAGCGCGTGATGGCGTGAACATCAGGATCAAGATCGAAGTTGTATTGCGGGCCGCCGGGCGTGAAGCGGAAGAGCGGATCAGCCGTGAATGTCCCCGGAATCAGACCGTTGGCATAGGCGGCCTGAAGCGCGACCTGATTCGCGTCATTGAACCAAGGGTCCGCACCAGCGCCGTAGCGCGTCCGGATGGCATCACGCCAGACCTGCCACGTGATGTTGAACGTGTTGACGGGGCCATCAACCTCAATAAACGAGCGGCGGTACGTCTCGCGGATGGAGTTGAAGTCAATCGCACCTGCGTTGAGGCCGTTGCAGGTGACAAGCAGGCGTATGTGAAGTTTGCGCCACGTCACCATCCGCCCGGTGGTGTAGCACATCTTGGCGGGAATCGGACGATTCTGGTCGTCGACGAGTTGGACCGGCACGCCGTTGAGCTTGAGTTCGCGGGGATCGGCCTTGCCACCCGCCGCACCCTTGAGCTTGGCGCGAAGCGAAATGAGGAAGCGGTAGTTGTCGCCGCTCGTCGGGCCGGCAATGAGTGCGAAATCGGCGACGCCGACCTCCATGTTGGAGGCGAGCGAGTCCTTGACCTTCTTGCAGGGGAAGACCGCCCGAGCGGTGCCGAGCGGATCAGGCTTCTTGAGATTGTCGAAGATGACCGAGTCATTCGCCGGCGCGGCCTCAATGACTTTGGGCGCAACGTCACCTTCGATCTTGCGAAGGTGCTCAGGAGCCTTCACGCCGGGATACGCCGCGGAACCTTCGCGGATGCCGGCGAAACGCGCAAGCGCGTTGTCGTCGCCCGTCGTGGGGTTGAGATCCTTGCGGTTGTACTTTGCGAAGAATCCATTGAGGAACGCACGGCGATTGCCGTCAGTCTGGGCAAACTCTTCCTTCGGATCCTTGACCTCCACGATCGCTTCGATCTCGTCGTCCTTGTCGAGAGCGACCTGTGTATCGCCCACAAACTTGCGGACCACGATGCGGAACGGCACGGCGGGCTTCACGTCCTGCACCCAGTTCGCCGCGGTGTAGCTACCCGGCTTGGAGAGCGCGCCGCCAAACACCGCGTTCAGATCACCCGAGGGGACGGCGTGATTGTCAACCACCTCGATGCGATAGATATCGTCTGGGTCCGGGTTCGCATTGGTGCCACCGTTCGCTGCCGGAAGCGCCGGCTTGGCGCCCACTGCTGTCGCGGCGACGCCGTGAACCACATTCCCGATGACCGCGAGCGGCGCGAGCTCTGATGTCCCCGGGTCGGCCCGCGCCGACGGCGTGATCGCAGCCGCGCTTGCGCCTTCCTTGAGCAAGCGATACTTGCAACGGTACTTGCCGTTGGCGTGCTTGATGCGCTTGCTGCCCATGAAGTACACCGTGATCTGGAGCCGCACGGGCTTGAGTTGGACAGCCACCGTCTGCTCAGCGACGGCACCCAACAGGGCGTTGGCAACCGAGTTCGTAGGAGCTTGTGACATGGGTCAGTTGGTCTCCGGCTCGGTGTAGGGCGTCGAACCGCTTGAGTCCTTCGCATCGGCGTTGGCGTCCGCGGCCGGGGGCTGCTCTTGCACCTCGGGCGGCGCAGTGCCGAGGTCCTTGAACTCTTCCTGCGGATGATCGACGAGTTCCCAGCCGGTCACCTCTTCCGGCTTCTTGTCCTCGACCTTGATCCACCCGTCGCCATTGGACTTCTTCTCGATGGACGAGCCATCGCTCAGCTTCACGCGCACCTTGACGTCGGGCATCGGCTTTCCTGCCGCGTCCCAAACCTGGAACTGGAACCAGGTCTTGCGCTCCTCCGGCTTGGCGTCGTCGGACTTCTTGGGCTTGGGATCGACGGCCGAGTACTTCGCGCCCTTGGTCTCTTTCTGTGCCGCCTTGATCTTCTCCATCTCACCCGGATCGGCCTTGTCGGCTTCTTTGGGCGCGGTCGGCGCTTGAGGGGCTGCGGCGGAGGGCGCCTTCGCGCTTTGCGGCGAAGAGCCGGGGCCGCTGTTGATCTTGGTCATGCTGCCGTCGAGCGTGACCATCGCGCCCTTGATGGTGACACCCGACGCATCAAGCACGATGCTTGATCCGCCGCACTTGAGCGTGATGCCCGTGGAGCCCTCTATGACGACACCCATCGCAGCGATGGAGAGATTCTGCGCAACTTTGGTCGACTGATCGGCTTTGTAATCCTCGTGCACTGCATCCTGCACGGTGACGGAGCTCGCCCCGACCACCTTGATCATGCTCTTGCCTTTGACCGCGAGGCTGAAGTCCTTGCCAACCTCGACGCGCTGCTCCTCCGCCACCTTGAGGTGCTTGTTCTTCTGGACTTCCTCGAACTGGTCCTCGACCACGATGAGGTGCTGCGTCTTGCCGATCCACTCGTACGCGTCTTGCTTGATGCGGATGTCGAGTTGCTTCTCGCCATGAATGAAGATCTGCTCTTCGCCCTTCTTGTCTTCGAAGCGGATCTCATTGAAGCCACCGCCGCCCTTGGATGAGTTGCTCTTGGTGCCCGAGATCGTCTTCATCCCGGGCAGCGCATAGGGCGGCTTGTTGACGCCGTTGTACACGCGACCGGTGACGATGGGCTGATCGGGGTCACCTTCGAGGAACTCGACGACAACCTCCTGCCCGATGCGCGGCGTGGAGATCGAGCCCCACCCTTTGCCCGCCCACATCTGCGCGACGCGGACCCAGCAGGAACTCTTGTCGTCGCCCTTGCTCGCGCGATCCCAGTGAAACTGGAGCTTGATGCGGCCATGCTCGTCAACGTGGATCTCTTCGCCGCTGGGCCCGGCGACGATCGCGGTCTGCGGGCCGGCGATGGTTGGCTTGGGCGTGGTGCGCGCCGGGCGGAAGCCGATCGTCTTGTCCATCACTTCGGCGGAAACGTGGAAGAGGCTTTCGCCGCCCTTCGCGCTGCCGCTGAAGCCGCCTTCGTGTGACTCAGCGTGGTAGGTCGCGCTGGTGACAAGGTACTTGCGATTCTTCTGGCTCTCGATCAGATGACCGGGTGCTTCGAAGATGTGTCCCACGGCGAGGCCGCGGACGTCACCCGCAACGCTGATGCGCTCGTGCTGCGTCTCGTACTCGCCGAAGCGGATCTTGGCGTACTTGTCGCCCTCGGCCTTCTTCTCATACTCGGCGGGATAGTCAAACACCTTAAACGCACCCGCGGCGTGCTTCCACGGCTTGTCGTGCGTGGCGAGCAGTTCGGTCTCCGGCGTCTTGAAGTTGAAGTCGTTGAGAATGACCGAGCCGGGCTGGACCATCTGCTCGATCGTCCACTCCGACAGACGCTCGCGCGCCGAGCCTGCCCACGAGGGCATGTACACGATCTTCTCGTAGCCCGGGTACTCGGCGTGGCTTGCGGGCTGATCACACAGCACGAGCGTGTGCTTCTTGGCCTCGTGCTTGAAGTAGTAGTAGATGCCCTCCTGCTCAAGCAGGCGGCTGATGAAGTTGAAGTCTGTCTCGCGATACTGCACGCAGTATTCCCAAGGATCGTACTTGTCCTTGAGATTCAGCTCGATGTCGGTGAAGCCGTGCAGCTTGCAGACTTCCTTGACGATGTCGGGAATGGACTTTTCCTGGAAGATGCGACAGTCCGCGGCACGCGAAAGGAACCACAGCCAGGGCACAACCGTCGCGCGATAGGACGTCTGACGCTCGCCGTGGCCCTCTTGGACGAAGCGCGAGATGTAGCCGTTGAACCAGCGCGGCTCACCCTTCTGGTCCTTCATATCCAGACGCACGGCGATGTTCTCGCCGACCATCTTGGTGAAGTCGATGTCGTTCTTCGTGCTCCAGAGGCGCAGGTCATAGACGAAAGGGCGGCCGAGTTCCTCGCGACCCGAGAACGAGTGGATCTTGAGCCCGCTGTCCTTGAGCGTCGTGAAGACGGTGAGGTGCGGGGACTGCGATGCCGGTTTTGAGGACGATGATGAAGATGAACTGTTCGGCATACGCGTGCTCTCGTGGTGATCAACGTCCGTTCAAAGACCAATGCGGAGCATCAGTCACCAGTTTCTTGACCCCGTATGTCTCGCCGACTTTGTGAAGCTCGGTGTTCTCAGCGCCGGTGCGTGGCTCGCTGAGCTTGTACTCCGTGCCGTTCGCGTCTTTGATCTTGAGAGTGCCTGTCCATGTGATGTCCATATCCACGGCGTCGCCGCGCGTGTGGTTGCTGGAGAGCGCGGGAGCGACCTTGCTCCGCGGCGGAACGGCAAGACCAAATCCCCGCACCATCTCCATCGCGGCAGCACGGCTGCGGGCGTCGTCGCCGTGATCCCAGATGATGTCGACACCAGGAATCGCGAGCGCGGCCTTGGGTTTCACTTTTCCCAAGCCCACGAGCCAACTCCAATGAAAGAGATAGGCGCGATGCGGATGTCGATACGCAGCCGAGACCTTCACCTTCGCGCCCGCGTCCTTGAGCGCTGCAAGAAACTTGTCGAGCTTGGGACGGAAGCCCTTGGAAAGTGAGTCCAGATCGGAACGGTTCACGGCGTTGGCGTTGGCCCACGTCACCCAGTGCGCCCCACTGAGCCGCGGGTCATTCTCGCGCGGGTCGAAGAGGTCCAAACCGATCACGCCCGGAGCCGGCGAGGCTCCGAGGAACAGCGTGCCCGGATCAACAAGCATCCAGTTCGCGACCTGGCACACATAACCTGGGACTCGAGCCCCCGCCACACTTCACCTCACTCCACCTTGTACACAAACTCCGACCCGTCGACGCCGACGTGCACCTTCCGGACCGGCTCGCCGCGCATCATCCTCTCCAAGAAAGACCGCGAGAGCGTCGGCAGCACCGTGTGAGTCAAAATTGCGTCCACCGCACGAGCGCCCGATTCGGTTTCCGTACAGCGGCTGGCAACCAGCTTCACCACCGAGTCGTCGTATGTCAGGGGTGCCTTGTGCGTCGCCAGCAGACGCTTCTGGATCTTGCTCAGCTGCAGCTTGATGATCGCCGTCAGCATCTCGTCGCTGATGGGGTAGTAGGGAATCACGACGAGGCGGCCGAGCAGTGCGGCGGGGAAGACCTTCAGCAGCGGCTCGCGCAGAGACTTCTGCAGGCCCTCGACGTTGGGCTTCAGCTCCGGGTCCTTGCACATGTTCATGATCAAGTCGCTGCCAACGTTGCTCGTGAGAAGGATGATCGTGTTCTTGAAGTCGATCTCGCGGCCTTCGCCGTCTTCCATGATGCCCTTGTCGAAGACCTGGAAGAAGATCTCATGCACATCGCTGTGCGCCTTCTCCACTTCATCAAGCAGCACGACGCTGTAGGGCTTGCGGCGGACGGCCTCGGTGAGAATGCCGCCCTCGCCGTAGCCGACGTAGCCCGGGGGTGAACCCTTGAGCGTGGAGACGGTGTGCGCCTCCTGGAACTCGCTCATGTTGATGGTGATGAGGTTTTGTTCGCCGCCGTAGAGCGTCTCGGCGAGCGTGAGCGCGGTCTCCGTCTTTCCCACGCCCGACGGGCCGCAGAGCATGAACACGCCGATGGGGCGGCTTGGGTTGTCAAGGCCAGCGCGGCTCGTCTGGATGCGCTTGGCAATCGTCTCCAGACCGTGCCGCTGACCGATCACGCGCTTCTCCAGCGCGTCGGCGAGCTTGAGCACCGCCTCGATCTCGTTCTTCACCATCTTGCCGACGGGGATGCCGGTCCAGTCGGCGACGACCGCGGCCACAGCCTGCGAATCCACGCTCGGCAGAATCAACGGATTCTCACCCTGCATCTCGGTCAGCTGCGATTGCAGTCCCTTGAGCTCCTCGAGCAGCTTGAGACGGTCCTCTTCGCTGATGGTCTGCGATGCAGCACCTGCGGGTGCGACGGGCTTGCCGTCGGACTTGGCCGCGGCGGGGTCATCGATCGCCTTCCCCGAGCCCGCGCGGAGCTTGCCGCGCACGTCGAGAATGCGATCAACGAGCGTCTTCTCCTTGTTCCACGCATCCTCGAGCTTGGCGAGGTCTTCCTTCTCGTGGGCGAGGACATCGAGGATGCCGACGCGCCGCTCGGCGTGCTCCATGCCGACCGCGGACTCGCGATCGATGATCTCGAGTTCAGTCTCCAGCGCCTGAATGCGACGACGGCAGTCATCGACCATCGCAGGCACAGCGTGCTGGCTTACGGCAACACGAGCCGCGGCGGTGTCGATTAGGCTGACGCTCTTGTCGGGGAGTTGACGTGCCGGGATGTAGCGATGGCTGAGGCGGACGGAGGCTTCGAGCGCTTCGTCGAGGATCTGCACCTTGTGGTGCTTCTCGAACATCGATGCGACGCCGCGCATCATCAAGATGGCCTTCTTCTCGTCGGGCTCGTCGACCTTGACGACCTGGAAGCGACGCGTCAGTGCGGCGTCCTTCTCAAAGTACTTCTTGTA
>JANRKB010000053.1:0-27046 GCA_033763695.1 Planctomycetota bacterium
CTGACCAACCCGATGTTCACGGTGCAGTATGGAACCGGACGCGTCGGCATCAACACCCCGACTCCTGCGGCGACGCTGCAGGTCAACGGCGAGGCCCGAGCCAACAGCGTCCGAGCCGATGGCGAGGCCCGTGCCGCGACGGTGGTTGCCACGACAGGGGTCCAGACTCCGGCTGTGACCTTCGGCGACGGAACCATCCAGACGACAGCCGTGCGCATGATCCGTTTCCAAACGACCCTCAATGTCGGTGATATGAGTGCAGGCGTGCAGTATCAGTGGTCCAGGAGCGTTCCGGGTGGAGTGGTCCTCAACGGCTCAGAAACTGTCATTCTGAACTGGGTTGGCCCGGTGCCGAATGGGCTTCTTCTCTTGCCGGCTTCAGTGTCGGGTGGCCAGATCATAATTTGGCTGCGCGCAGAGGAAACGAGAGACTACGGCTCGAAAACAGTCAACGTTACCGTTCTCCAATGAACGACGCGACATCGACCTTGCCGCAACTGCTGGCGGCAAGTGGCTCGATCAAATTGTGCCACGACTCATCCGAGTCTTCGAGGATGATCGTGCTCTGTCTTTTCTCTTGCCTTCGCGCTTCTCTATCCCACGAGCCCACTGCGTCCTCAACCGCGAAGCGGTTGTGGTCAAGAGCGTCACGTCGTCGCGCAGCGACACCCGACGACTGCCCCGCCGCCGCCGCGGCTCGTTGCCCTTGGATCGTGCGTCTTCGTGTCTTCGTGTCTTTGTGTCTTTGTGCCACTGAGATGCTCGGCTCTGCGAGCATCTCAGTGCCGCGCCGCCAGCGCATGCGTCCGCCTCGCCACGCGCTCAATCGCCCCCTTCTCCCCGCGCCTGCGGGGAGAAGGCCCGGCGCAACCGGGGATGAGGGGCCACGCTCGTCTGCTGCGGGACAAGCAGCAGGAGTCGCGGTTCGAGCGCCGTCCCCTGCGCGAGCACGTCACCGACGCGCCGCCCGAAGCCGAAGCGAAAGCGTCATCCGCCCCGCCGCTCGCAAAACCTACACTCCCCCATGGCTTCACTGACCTCGCCGCCGGCCTTGCCCTACAAGATCGCCACGCTCGTCGACCTGCGCGACGATCAGGGGCGGATCCTGCTTCTCAAGCGGGCAAAGGCGCCGAATCAGGGATTGTGTTCGCCGATTGGCGGCAAGCTCGATGTTGAGGCGGGCGAATCGCCGGCGCAGTGCGCCCGCCGCGAGGTGTTTGAGGAAGCGGGCATTGATGTGCCGATCGAGCGGTTTCACTTGCTTGGGCTGGTGAGCGAGTGCGCATTCGAGGGCCGCGGCCACTGGCTGATGTTCGTCTATCGCGTGCTCGGCCCCGTATGGGTCGAGCCGCGTGACATGCGGGAGGGCCGCCTCGACTGGCACCATCCGAGCGAGCTTGAGCAACTGCCGCTGCCCGACACGGACCGTCGGATCATCTGGCCGCTGATCCGGCGGCATGAGACGCCGAGGTCGGCGGGGCAGCCGGGGTTCTTTGCAGTCCACATCGACTGCCGCCATGACCCGATCCGCTGGGCCGTGGAGCAGGAAACATGGCCGGAGAAGGCATGAGGCCAAAATCTGTTGGGTACATGGACGGACAGGCGTTCGAGAGCGTCGCCCGCTACGACCCTGCCGACGGAACCCGCCTAAAGTCCGCGTCCGTTTTCGTTCGACGCTCCCGCGGTGTGCGGGATCCAAGGGGCGGGGCGGCACGAACTCATCTCGCGGCACGACCCTGATGTCGTTTCCCGCGTCGACGATTGCCGCGTTCTGGATTGGGCGGTGCGGGTCACCAGTCTGATCGCCGAGCCGCGGGTTGATCGTCGAACTGCAGTTTGAACTGATCGCTGACTGACCTGTTGGTGGGCCTTTTCGTGGGCCAGATCGTGGGCCTATGACTGGCCCTATGCCTGGGCCGTTCAGTTGGCCTTGTACCGGGGTCGTCCGCCATGCCGCATGGGTGGCGGGTCACGACCCGACTTTGAGGGATTTTCGATGTCGCAAGCCGCCGCCAAGCCCGCCGCTTCTTCGAACTCTGGCCAGGGGATCCCCCGCGCTGAACGGCGTGCGTCGGACCTGCTCTCGCCGCAGACGCTGGTGAAGTGGCTGCGCGACATGTACCTGATCCGCGAGTTCGAGAATCGCACGGCTCAGGCGTATCAGCAGGCCAAGATCGGCGGCTTCTGCCACCTGTACATCGGGCAGGAAGCGACAGCGGTCGGCACCATCAACGCGCTGAACCACGACGACCCGATCATCACGGCGTATCGCGACCACGGCCACGCGCTGGCCCGCGGCATGTCGCCCGAGGCGTGCATGGCTGAGATGTTCGGTAAATCGGGCGGCTGCGCCAAGGGCAAGGGCGGCTCGATGCACATGTTCGACAAGCCCAACTGGCTGTTCGGCGGGCACGGCATCGTCGGCGCACAGACGCCGGTCGGCGCGGGCCTGGCGTTCGCCGCGAAGTATGAACTCGAAGTGCTGGGCGAATCGCTGAGCGGCGGCCCGGCCAAGAAGAAGGTGTCGCTGGCGTACCTGGGCGACGGCGCTTTGAATCAGGGCGCGCTGCACGAGGCGATGAACCTCGCGGGCCTGTGGGGCATCCCGGTCATCTTCGTGGTCGAGAACAACGGCTATTCGATGGGCACGGCGATCGAGCGCGGCACGACGATGGCGCACGACCTGACCAAGAAGGCCGAGGCGTACGGCATCGAGGGCGCGATCATCGACGGGTTTGACGTGCTGGAGCTGTACGACGACTTCAAGCCGCTGGTGGATCGCTGCCGCGAGGAGCAGCGCCCGGCGTTTGTTGATCTCAAGACGTATCGCTACCTCGGGCACTCGATGTCGGACCCGCAGAAGTATCGCACGAAGGAAGAGGTCGAGCAGTTCAAGAGCAAGGACTCGATCGATCGCCTGGCGCACCAGCTCATGAACGAGCGCAAGGGCCCGGGCGGCACGCCGATCCTGACCGAGCAGCAGTTCATCGAGATGCAGACCGAGGTGAAGGAAGCGGTGAAGCGTTCGATGGAGTTCGCCGAGTCGTCGCCAGTGCCGGACATGGAAGAACTGTGGACGGACGTGCTGCTGAATCCGATGCCGAACATGAGCCCGATGGGCGAGTACAAGATCGGCGCAAAGAACCCGCTGCTGTGAAGCGGCGCTCGCGATGAGCGACGGCGCGGAAGGTCGGACATGTGACGAGCGATGACGCAACCCCGGTGAGACGACGGCGTGTCTGGGGCTGGGTTGTCGCGTGCGTTCTTGGCCTCGCCGCGTTCGTTTGGACGAACTGGCAGCATTCATTCTGGTTTGATCGCACCAGCGGCTACATGACCGGCACCTACAAGATCGCAGGTGTGCGGGTGTGGTCGTATGCCGAGCCGACGCGCGTGAGCGAGATGCTTGGCTCGACGTACGACGAGACGACGGCGGATCGGCGATTTGTCGGATCGTCGTTTTTTGGAGGCGTCGCGTGCGGGCGCGGCGGGCCGTACATGGTGCATTGTTCTCGTGCCGCGGAAGCGATTGGGCAGATCGATGGATCTGAGGGGAAGGCGCGTCTCTTGCGGGAGGTCATGACGCGACTGGATGAAGTGCTCTCACGCAATTGGGGCACGGCGGTGGTTTTTGAGCGAGAGAATGGGAGTCGCAGCATTGTCGCGCGCGGCGCGGATGGGGAGTTCTTGTTTCGAGTCTCGGCGTCAGACACGCCGAATCCCGCCGAATGAGATCCGCGGCGGTGTGGCGCCTCTTCGAGGCTCAGGGATCAAGGGGCGGTGCTGACCCGGGGTTGGCACCCCGGGCTTGGAACTGGCGGCCCTTCGGGCCTGAGGAGGAGTGCGACGAGCGGTCGGAGGATCGCGATGAGCGAACGGAGAATCGCGTCGCACGTTTGGAGTTTGCGTCGGGCGTTTGGAATCGCGTTGAGCGTTTGGCAGTCGCTTCGGTCGGTCGGAGAGCGCGTCGCGCGTGAGGAAATCGCGGATACGAGGGTGCGGGTTGGCTCGGGCGGGGATCATTTCGCCGTCCGCGCGGGCGCGATTCCTCCGCCCCTGCCGGGGCGGGATTGGGGGAGCCGCATTCCACGGGTTTCGCTCGCCGCGGCGCGGCTCGCGGCACCCGTGGCTACAGCCCGTCGCCCGCGTTGCGGGCGAAGACAGATTCGATCGCGAATAAAGTGGATGCTCCGCGGCGGAGAAGGGCCCGGAAGCACTTGAGTTGCCGGTCGAAGCCGCCGGAGATGAGGGCGGACGAGTGGCGCCTCTTCGAGGCTCTGGGATCATGGGGCGATGCGAACCCGGGGTTGGCACCCCGGGCTTGGAACTGGCGGCCCTTCGGGCCTGCGGAGCAACGAGACGCGTGGTCGGAAGCGATTGAGTTGCCGGTCGAATCAGTCGGAGATGAGAGCGGACGAGTGTCGCCTCTTCGGCGCTTCGCGATGACGCGTCACGGCCCGGCTCGGAGATCCGAGCCACCAAAGACGCATCACGTCTTTCGCGCGACGATGACGCGTTGGAGGCCGTCGACATCGCGGAGGATCTGCACGTCGGTGAGCGTGGAAGTTGCGGAGACGAGTGCCGCGGCTTGCTGGGCGCGGCTGTCGGCGACTTCGATGAGCATGAGGCCGCCGGAGCGGAGCAGCGTGGGGCCATCGACGAGGAGGCGGCGGACGAAGTCGAGGCCGTCGACTCCGCCGCGGAGGGCCTTGTGGGGCTCGTGGTCTTTGACGTTTGGCTCGACGGCCCCCCACTCATCGTCGGGGATGTAGGGCGGATTGCTGACGAGGTAGGAGACGCCGCCGGCGTGACGCGTGCCGGGGTAGTCGATGATGGGCGCGAGCAGATCACCCTCGAGCAGATCGAGACGATCGGCGACGGCGTGGCGCTGGGCGTTTTGGCGGGCGACGGCGAGCGCGTCGGCGCAGACATCACTGGCGGCGGCGCGGGCCTTGGGGAGATTCTTGAGCAGCGCGATGGCGACGCAGCCGGAGCCGGTGCAGACGTCGGCGATGAGCAGGCCCTCGCCGCCTGAGGCGGGTGTGGCGAAGCCGGGCGTGTTGCGGGCGTGCTGGAGGACGTGTTCGACGATGGTTTCGGTGGCGGGGCGCGGGATGAGCACGCGCTTGTCGACGTGGAAGGGCATGCCGAAGAACCAGGCTTCGCCGACGAGGTATTGCACAGGCTCGTGCTTGAGAGCGCGACCGACGAGATCGCGGAGGGTCTGGCGCTCAAGGGGCGATGCGGGGCGATCGGGGTCGAGGTAGAGCTTGAGGCGATCGCAGCCGAGCACGTGGGCCATGAGCATCTCGGCGAGGAGACGCGGGGCGTCGAGTTCGCGCTGGAAGAAGGCTTGCTGCATCCAGGCGAGGAGACGCCGCGTCGTCCATGTTTCGGTCGCGGGGAGGCTCATGGGGGAGGGTATGGGGGAGGAGGGTGAGAGGGTGAGGGGGTGAGGGGGTGGAGAGATGCGAGACATGAGACAGGAGACAGGAGACACGAGACGAGAGGCAGGCGGCTGCGGTTACGGCAGGGGCGTGAGCCAGGTTGGAGATTGCTGTTTGAGGAGGCGGGCGGAGCCGTCGAAGAAGGCGGCGTTGAGTGCTCGGCCGCGGTCGTGCGGGCGGGCGATGCGCTGGGCGCGATGGTCGGCGAGACGGAAGTCGAGGACGCTGGCGGTGCGATCAGGCGGGGCGGCGTTGGTGGCGGTGATCGCGACGCCGGAGTCGATGAAGGCGATGGCGTCGGCGGGTGAGGCGATGAGATCCATGCGGACGTGGGTCTGCGCGAGGTCGTAGTTGGCGCGATCGCCGGGCTGGCCGCTGAGGCCGGTGGCGTTGATCGCGTAGGTGCGGGTCATGGTGCGGGCGTTGAGCGTGCGGACGGCGGGGCAAACGAGAACGGAGGCGGGCGTGTAGGACGCGCTGCCGCTGGCGTTGGTGCCGGCGTCCTGCTGGACCTGCAAGGCCCAGTTGGGAACGGAGGCGTAGGGCAAGCCGAGGGCGGGGCCGGAACCCTTGAACTGATCGGCGTAAGCACGGCAGATGAGCTGAATCTGGCGGAGATTGGAGGCACAGCCGGCGGCGCGGGCGGCATCGCGCGAGGCGGCGAGCGTGGGCACGAGGATGCCGACGAGCAGCGCGATGACGCCGATGACGACGAGGAGCTCGAGGAGTGAGAAGCCGCGGGATCGCACGAGCGAGAATATGAGGGCTTGACCGGGGCCGATCGGCGGCAACAATACTTGGCGATGACCTTCACGAGCCACCATCATCATCACCGCGAGACCCGCAGGGCTGCGTGATGGTGTGGTCGTGATCCGACCTTGCATACACCGATCGACGCCGGCCCTGCCCGGCGTCGCTTTGTTTTTGTCCCAGGTTTGCTTGCCCGTTTGGCCGAGTGCTGCCTCTCAGCAAGACCGACTCTTTCCGGAGTGTGAACGATGACCGCCGCCAGCCCCGTTGATTCGATCCGCCTTGCGTTGCCCAAGGGCCGCATGGAACAAGGTGTGCAGGCGTTGCTCGCGGAGGCGGGGATTCGCGTGCGGGCGTCGGCGCGTGGGTATCGGCCGACGGTGACGCTGCCGGGCGTCCCGGGGGTGGAGGCGAAGATTCTCAAGCCGCAGAACATCGTGGAGATGTTGGCGGCGGGGTCGCGCGACTTTGGCTTTGCGGGCGCGGACTGGGTGAAGGAACTGAACATTGAACTGGTGGATCTGCTCGACACGGGGCTGGATCCGGTGCGCTTGGTGGCGGCGGCACCGGGCGAGCTGCTCGTGAATGGGAAACTGCCGACGAATCGGCCGCTGGGGGTGGCGTCGGAGTACACGCGGCTGACGACGGACTGGATCAAGTCGCGTGGGCTGAACGCGCGGTTCGTGAAGTCGTTTGGCGCGACGGAAGTGTTCCCGCCGGAGGATGCGGACTGCATCGTTGACGTGGCGGCGACGGGCGCGACACTGGCGGCGAACGGGCTGGTGGTGTTTGATGAAGTGTTCGTGTCGTCGACGCGGATGTATGCAAGCCCGGCGGCGATGAAGGACCCGCGGAAGCGCGACGTGGCGGATCGGCTGGTGATGCTGCTGCGTTCTGTGCTGGAGGCACGCAAGCGTGTGATGCTCGAAGTGAACGTGTCGCGTGAGCGGCTGGAGGCGGTGGTGAAGACGCTGCCGTGCATGCGTGAGCCGACGATCTCGATGCTGCACGGCGATGGCGGGTATGCGGTGAAGGCGGCGGTGCCGAAGGATGAACTGGCGCGGCTGATCCCGGAGATCAAGAAGCAGGGTGGGACGGACATCGTGGTGTCGACCTTGGGGCAGATTGTGCCGTGAGCGATGTCATTCCAAATCTCGTTCCCGCGCCCGGCGTTGCCGGGACGAAGCCGTATGGCGTGCCCAAGCCCGCGGCGAAGATCGATCTGCGGCTGGATGGCAACGAAGGCGTGCTGCCGCCCGCGGGATTGTTTGATGTGGTGCGCGAGACGGGGATGGAAGTGGCACGGCGGTATCCGGACGCTGGGCCGCTGACGCGCGCGATCGCGGCGCGGCTGGATGTGGCGGCGTCGCGCGTGCTGGTGACGGCCGGCGCGGATGATGCGCTGGATCGGGCGTGCCGCAGCGTGTTGTTTGCGGGTCGTGAGTTGATTGTCGCGACGCCGACGTTTGAGATGATTCCGCGGTATGTCGCGCTGGCGGGCGGGACGCTCGTGGGCGTGTCGTGGCAGCGGGGCGCGCTGCCGGTGGGCGAGATGCTTGCACGCGTGACGCCGAACACTGCGGCGATCGTCGTGGTGACGCCGAACAACCCCAACGGACTGGTGGCGACGGCGGAGGAGTTGAGTGCGTTGTCGCGCGGCGCGCCGAACACGCTGCTGGTCGTGGACATGGCGTATGGCGAGTTTGCGGATGTGGATCTGACGCGCGTCGTGCTCGGGCTGCCCAACGCGGTGATGCTGCGGACGATGAGCAAAGCGTGGGGTCTGGCGGGGATGCGTGTCGGATTTGCGGCGGGGTGCGAGCAGGCGATCGGGTGGATGCGTGCGGCGGGCGGGCCGTATGCCGTGTCGGGGCCGAGCCTGGCGGTGGCGGAGCGCTGGTTGGCGACGGGCGAGAACGCGATGCGCGGGTTTGTGGATCGCGTTCGGCGTGAGCGCGGCGAACTGACCGCGCTGCTGGCGTCGCTGGGGGCAGATGCGAGCGCGTCGCAGGCGAACTTTGCGTTTGCGCGGTTTGCGAACGCCGGAGCGCCGCGTGCGCAGGCCGTGTACGAGCGCCTGGCGGAACGCGGGATCGCGGTGCGCTGGTTCAGCACGCGGGCGGAGATCGCGGATTGCCTGCGGATCACATGCCCGGGCGAGGAGGCGGCGTTTGTGCGGCTGAAGACTGCGCTGCACGAGGTCCTTGGGCCAAGCGCGAAGTCGTGACACGTTGAGAACACCATTGATGAGCCGGAACAAGAGCAACCAACGCGAGAGTGCATCATGACGAATCAACAGCAAACCCAATCGGCCCGGCGTGCGAGCGTGTCGCGATCAACGCGCGAGACGACGATTCAGGTGACCGTCGATCTTGATGGCAGCGGCGCGTCGTCGATCTCGACGGGGCTGGGGTTCCTGGATCACATGCTGACCGCGCTGGCGCAGCACTCGCGGATTGATATCGCGCTGACGTGCAAGGGCGATTTGCACGTGGATGACCATCACACCGCTGAGGATTGTGCGCTTGCGCTGGGACAGGCTCTGGACCAGGCGCTGGCGGATCGGCGCGGCGTGCGGCGGTTTGCGCATGCGTACGCACCGCTTGATGAAGCGCTGGCACGCACGGTGATTGATCTGTCGGGGCGGCCTTCGCCGGTGATTGCGCTGGGTCTGCGGCGTGAGAAGCTGGGCGACATCGCGTGCGAGAACATCACGCACTTCTTTGTGTCGCTGGCGACGACGCTGCGGTGTGCGCTGCATGTGGACACGATTCGCGGCGAGAACGACCATCACATCGCGGAAGCGGCGTTCAAGTCGCTGGCGCTTGCGCTGCGGGCGGCGGTGGCGCGTGACAATGGCAGTGAGGTGCCGAGCACGAAGGGAGTGCTGTGAGCAACGCCGGGGGACAGCGTGAGATCGTGCTCGTGCGCACGGGCACGGCGAACACCGCGTCGGTGGTGGCGGCGGCGGAGCGGTTGGGCTTGGTGCCACGGCTGACGACGGATGCGGGGTTGGTGCGCGAGGCGCGACTGGCGATCCTGCCGGGCGTGGGCGCGTTCGGCGCGGCGATGGAGGCGATCCGTGCCGCGGGGCTTGAGGAGACGCTGCGCGAGCGGCTGCTGGCGGGCCGTGCGACTCTGTGCATTTGCCTTGGATTGCAGGTGTTGTGCGAGGCGAGTGAGGAAACCGCGGGCGTGCGCGGCTTGGGCGTGATTCCGGCGACGATCGGACGGTTCGCGGATGGGCTGCGTGTGCCGCAACTGGGGTGGAATGAAGTGGTGCCGGACACGGGGTGTCGGGTGCTGACGCGCGGGTTTGCGTACTACGCGAACTCGTATCGGCTGAGCGAGCAGCCCGCGGGATGGAATGTGGCGCGAACGACGCACGGCTCGGCTTTTGTGGGTGCGCTGGAGCGCGGGAAGGTGCTGGCGTGTCAGTTCCACCCGGAGTTGAGCGGGCCGTGGGGGTTGGGATTGATGCGACGATGGATGGAGTCGGCGGAATCGTGAATGAACACAGAGGCACAGAGACACAAAGCGGATGAAGTGTGAAAAGGCATTGGTGGATTGGGTGGGGTTGGCGTGGATGCGGGCGTCGGGTGCGAAGAAGGCATCGGGGCATGAGGCATCTGGGCATGAGTCACAGGGGCATCAACTTTCGGCGCCTGAATCGAAGACGCCCATCGTTTTTCGCGGTTCACTTCTTGACGTGAGTTTCCCATGCTGACTGCTCGAGTCATTCCGTGTTTGGACGTTCGCGGCGGGCGCGTCGTGAAGGGCGTGAAGTTCGCGAACCTGCGCGATTCGGGTGATCCTGCCGAGCTTGCGGCACGCTATGAACAGCAGGGTGCGGATGAGCTTGTTGTCCTTGACGTCTCGGCAACGCCAGAGCAGCGGGCGACGGCGGCGGACACGGTGCAGCGGGTGCGCAAGGCGCTGTCGATTCCGCTGACGGTCGGCGGCGGCGTGCGCCGCGTGGAGGATGCGGCGCGGCTGCTGGACGCGGGCGCGGACAAGGTCGGCGTGAACACGGCGGCGGTGACGGATCCGTCGCTGCTGGAGCGACTGGCGGAGAAGTTTGGGTGTCAGTGTGTCGTGCTCGCGTTGGACGCGGCGCATCGGGCAACGCCGCCGGATGCGTGGGACCCGAGTGCAGGCGCGGCGTGGGAAGTCGTGGTGCAGTCGGGCAAGCAGCGGACGGGGATTGACGCGATTGAATGGGCGCGGCGCGCGACGCAACTGGGCGCGGGAGAGATCCTCCTGACGAGTTGGGATCGCGACGGCACTGGGTCGGGCTATGACCTGCCGCTGTTGTCGGCGGTGTCGGGCGCGGTGCATGTGCCGGTGATCGCGTCGGGCGGCGCGGCGGGGCCAGAGCACCTGGTCGAGGCGATGAAGGAGGGCGCGGATGCCGTGCTCGCGGCGTCGATCTTCCATGACGGCGTGTACAGCGTGGGTGATGTGAAGCGGGTGATGCGTGCGGCGGGGATCAATGTTCGCGACGCAATTGCTGCGGAGGCGGTGCGATGATCGTTCCTTCGATTGATCTGATGGACGGGCAGACGGTGCAGCTCGTGGGCGGCAAGGAGAAAGCCCTTGACGCGGGCGACCCGATCCCGATCGCGAAGCGGTTTGCGCTGGCGGGCGACATCGCGGTGATTGATCTGAACGCGGCGATCGGCAACGGGAGCAATGCCGAGTTGATCATGCCGCTGCTACGGATCGCGCCGTGCCGCGTGGGCGGCGGGATTCGTGATGTCGCGACGGCGATCAAGTGGCTGGACGCGGGGGCGGCGAAGGTGATCTTGGGGACGGCGGCGCGCGAGGAGATCTTGCGGGAACTGCCGCGGGAGCGGGTGATCGCCGCGTTGGATGCCGAGCATGGCGAGATCGTCGTGAAAGGATGGCGCGAGAAGACGGCGCTGAAGGTGAAGGACCGGATGGCGGAGCTGCGGCCGCATGTCGGCGGCTTCCTCGTGACGTTTGTCGAGCGCGAGGGGCGGATGGGGGGCGTCGATCTGGAACTGGTGAAGGAGCTGGTCGATGCCGCGGGCGATTGCAGGCTGACGGTGGCGGGCGGCGTGGCGAGCGCGACGGAGATTGGTGCGATTGATCACCTGGGTGCGGATGCGCAGGTCGGGATGGGGCTGTATACAGGACGGTTTGAGCTGGCGGATTCGATCGTCGCACCGATGAAGAGCGATCGGCCCGATGGACTGTGGCCGACGATTGTGTGCGATGAACGCGGCGTCGCACTGGGCCTGGCGTACTCGAATCTGGAGAGCGTGCGTGAGGCGGTGAAGCAGCGGCGCGGCGTGTATCACTCGCGCTCGCGCGGCGGGCTGTGGATCAAGGGCGACACCAGCGGCGATACGCAGGAACTGCTGAACATCGCGCTGGATTGCGATCGCGATGCGCTGCGATTTACGGTGCGGCAGCATGGCGTCGGCTTCTGCCACCTCAAGACGCAGACGTGCTTTGGCGCGGATGCGGGGCTGGGGGCGCTGGAGCGCGTGCTGCACGCACGGAAGCAGAGTGCGCCCGCGGGCTCGTACACGCGGCGGCTGTTTGATGAGCCGGGACTCTTGCGCGGGAAACTGGCGGAGGAAGCCGCGGAACTGGCGGACGCGCTGGAGCAGAAGAAGGCGGATGACGTGCGCTGGGAAGCGGCGGACGTGATCTACTTCGCGCTGGCGGCCGCAGCGAAGGCGGGCGTGCGGCTGAGCGAGATCGAGAAGGAACTGGATATGCGTGCGCTGAAGGTGGTGCGACGCAAGGGTGATGCGAAGCCGCCGAAGCAGGCTTGAACGCGTGAGGAGTTTTCGATGCCTCTGCTGACACGAACGACGCCGATGGAAGTGCGCCGGCTTCGCCATGAGGCCGTGGACGCCGCGACGCTGGCAAGCGCGGCACAGATCGTGCAGGGGGTGCGCGAGGGCGGCGATGCCGCGCTGCGCGGGTATGCGGAACGGTTTGGAGATCTTGCGCCGGGTGGCGTGATGATTGTCGAGCGCGACGGACTGCGTGCCGCGCTGGATCGACTGGATCGCGATGAACGGGTTGTGCTGGAACGGACGGCGACGCGGATCGAGGCGTTTGCGCAGGCGCAGCGGCGTGCGATCGTTGATGTGCGCGTCGGTGTGCCGGGGGGCGAGGCGGGGCACACGGTGTCGCCGGTTGAGCGGGCGGGGTGTTATGCGCCGGGTGGACGCTTTCCGCTGCCGAGCAGCGTGCTGATGACCGCGATCACGGCCCGCGTCGCGGGTGTGCGCGATGTGATCGTCGCGTCGCCCAAGCCGGTTGACGCCACGTTGGCGGCGGCGGCGATCGCGGGCGCGGATCGGTTGCTCGCGGTCGGTGGGGCGCATGCGATTGCCGCGCTGGCGTATGGCACGGCGACGATTGAAGCGCGGGATGTGATTGTCGGACCTGGCAATCGCTGGGTAACGGCGGCGAAGAAGCTCGTGAGCGGGCAGGTCGGGATCGACATGCTCGCGGGGCCGTCGGAACTGCTGGTGCTGGCGGATGAGAGCGCGGACGCGGCGACGGTCGCGGCGGACTTGCTGGCGCAGGCGGAGCATGACACCGACGCCGTGCCGTCGCTGGTGACGACGAGTGCCGCGCTCGTTGATGACGTCGAGCGCGAACTCGAACAGCAGCTGGCGACCCTCCCCACTGCCGCCACGGCGCGTGCCGCGCTGGCGAACGGGTGCGTCGTGCTGTGCGGCACGATCGAAGAGGCGATCGGCGTGGCTGATGCGCTGGCGCCCGAGCATCTGGAAGTGATGACGCGCGATGCGCAGGGCGTGGCAGAACGGCTGAAGCACTACGGCGGTTTGTTCATCGGCTCGCACTCGGCGGAGGTGTTCGGCGACTACGGCGTCGGACCGAACCATGTTTTGCCGACGGGCGGCACGGCACGATTCACGGGCGGGTTGAGCGTGCTGAACTTCCTGCGGGTGCGGACGTGGCTGCGGATGGATGCCGCGGCGGGGAATCGCGAGACGTTGCACGCGGTGGCGCGGGACGCGGCGGCGCTGGGGCGGATCGAAGGGCTGGAGGGGCACAGTCGCAGCGCGGAGCAGCGTTTGCCGCGGTGAATGCGGGCGATGCGATCGCTCCAAGGCCGTCTCGTGCGACTATTGTTTTGGCATGAGCAGCACGTTTGACCCGCTGGATCCGTCGGTGACGTTTCGCAATCAGCAGTCGCTACCGGATGATCTGCCTGAAAGCCCGATGGAACTGGCGCTGAGCTGGTTCAATGAAGCGCGGGCGAAACGCGTGCAGCCGAATCCGACGGCGATGTGTCTGGCGACGGTGGATGCGGGCGGGCAGATCTCGTCGCGGATGGTGCTGTGCCGCGAGTTCAACGCCGAGAAAGGCTACTGCGTGTTCTATACGAACTACGAGAGCCGCAAGGCGAATGCGATCGCGGAGAATCCGCGGGTTGCGTTGCTCTTTCACTGGGACGCGCTTGATCGGCAGATTCGGATCGAGGGACGCTGCGTGCGTTCGCCCGAGGCGGAGAGCGACGCGTACTTCAATCAGCGCGAGTGGAGCAAGCGTGTGGGCGCGTGGGCGAGCGATCAGAGCCGCCCGATCGGATCACGTGCTGAACTGGAGATGAAGGTCGTCGAGGCGATGATGAAACTCGGGTTGTCGATCGACGAGATCTCGGCGAAGGGGAATGACATCAAGATCCCGCGGCCGCCGTATTGGGGCGGCACGCGGGTTTTCGCGGAGCGGGTGGAGCTGTGGCTCGGGCAGGACAGCCGGATTCATGATCGGGCGGTGTGGGTCCGAGAACTGCGGGAGGGTGATACGCCGCACGAGATGCAGGGCGGAACGTGGACCTCGACGCGGCTGCAGCCTTGATTCGGGGGCTTGATTCACCAGTAGAAGCCCCGAATCGGTGATATCTGACACGCTGCTCGGCTGAGCGGATTCAGTCGGGCGGCACCCCTGACGATAAACGAATCGCATGATCGTCTCCGGCGAATGCCGGGGCGATCGGTGGATCGGAAGCGTCGCCAGGCGGGGACCCATGCGCAAGCGCAGCGAACTGACAGCCGCGGAGGTGATCGGCCTCCACGAGTCACTCGATCGCAAGCTCGAGCGTGTGGGACTGCGCACGCAGCCCGAGGTGGCGATGCGTGTGCTGGAGCTGGTACAGAACCCGCAGGCGCAGGTGCGCGATTATGCCGCGGTGGTGCGGACAGATCCGACGCTGTCGGCGCGACTGCTGCGTCTGGCGAACTCGGCGGCATTCGCGCAGCGCACGGCGTGCACAAGCCTTGATCGTGCGTGCATCATCCTGGGAGTTGAGCGGCTGCGCGCGCTGGCGATGGGCTTCTTTATGAGCCGCGACGCGGCGGCAACGCCGGACGAAGCGATCGCGCGGCAGTTGTGGGGACAGCTCATCTTCCGCGGATGCCTGGCGGCGAAACTGGCGCAGCACATCGCGCCGGGGCTGACGAGCGAGGCGTTTGTGGTTGGCCTGATGCTCGATGCGGGCGTGCCGCTGATGGCGCGGATTGTGGGATTCAAGTATCTGGAGCTCCTTGGCCAGGGTTATGCGCCGGGAAAGCAGTTTCGCCAGGAGTTCACGGAGTTCGAGTTCACGCATGTGGACGTGGTGGTGACGCTGCTGCGGCGGTGGAGACTGCCCGAGACGCTGCTGCGGCCGATCGAGAGGCACCACACGCCGCCGGGCGAGAGCAAGCGAAACGACACGATGGTGCAGTTGCACCGAATCGCGTACTACGTGGGTGCTGTGGATGTGGACGCGATTCAGGCCGCGCCGACTGCGACGCCGCCGCTGTCGCTGATGGCGGAGCGGACGATGGGTCTGACGGCGGATCGGCTGGGGAGCGCGATCCGCGATGCGATTGGCGAGTATCGCCTGATCGGTGAACTGTTCAACGATGTCGCCGAGGCGATGCCGACGCCTGATGAACTGGCGGACTGCGTGCATGATCAGTTGACGCGGCTGGTTGAGGAAGTGCTGATGCGGCCGCAGGCGGCAGCGGTCGACAGCAACCAGCACGGGACATTCCGACTGGGCGGATTCGTGGTGGAGCTGGAGCGCCAGCCGAACTCGGGAATCGTGGCGTATATCGCCGATTCATCGGGCGCGCGGATCGTGAGCCACGAGATGGCGCTGGATGAGGCGGGCGTGCCGGCGATTCGAACGGGATTGCAGCTTGACCCAGACCCGGCGGACGACGTCGAGGCGATCAATACGTTCCTTGGCAAGGCGGCGTGAGAATGCACTGGGTCGCGTGCGAGCGTGCGCGAGAGCGCTAGCGCCGCGGATTGCGGGGCGTGCCGCCACGGATCGAGCGCGGCGGGCGCGGCGGGAATGGACCGCCAGCGTTGGGCGATTCGCGCTGCGTGTGCTCGGTCGAAGCGGACTCGATATCGTCGCTCGGCGCGTCGGGTGACGTGTCGAGTGGGCCGCGCGCGTCGGATGCGGTCTCGGCAGAAGGCGCCCCGTTCGGCGACTCGGACGATGCGCCAGTCGTGGCAGGCTCGGCGAGCTTGGCGAAGATCAAGCGGCCTGCGGCGGTCTGCAGCGTGGACGTGACGATGGAACTCACAACCGTGCCGATGCGGTCTGCCGCGTCGTCGACGACGACCATGGTGCCGTCGTCGAGATAGCCGACGCCTTGGCCGGGCTGCTCGCCGGCGCGCGTGAGCATGATCGTGAGTGACTCGCCGGAGACGAGCGAGGGCTTGACGGCGGCGGCGAGCGTGTTGATGTTGACAACTTCGACGCCCTGAATCTGGGCGACGCGGCTGAGGCCGGAATCGGTCGTGACGATGATCGCGGGCATCGCGCGGGCGAGCTCGATGAGGATCTGATCGACGCCTTGGCTGCGTGCGGGCGCGTCGTCGATGGTGACGTCGAGGCTGGAGCGTTGCAAGCGCGTGATCACGTCCAGCCCGCGGCGGCCCTTGGCCCGCTTGAGGCGGTCGCTGCTGTCGGCGAGCGTTTGGAGTTCGGTGACGACGCACTTGGGGATGACCATCGGCGACTGGATGATGCCGGTCTGGGCGATGTCGACGAGGCGGGCGTCGATGAGCGCGCTGGAGTCGATCAGGAGCGGACGCACGCCGCGGATCTGCTTGGCGAACTCGACGTAGGGGATGACGAGTCGGAAGTCGTCCTGGGTCTGAAGGACGATGGAGATTGCGAGGTAGGCGAGCGAGATGCCCATGAGCACTTTGATGAGCGCGACCTGGCCCTCGAACTTGATCTCGTAGGTCTTGACGAGCAGATCGATGATGGCGCTGAGGGCGATGGTGGCGATGAGCGCGGCGAGCAGGCCGAGCACAATCGAGATGAGCGTGGAGATCTTCTTCTTGGGGGTGAGCAGGTCGGCGGCGAGGACAACAGCGGCGAGAGCCGCGGTGATGGCGAGAACGACCCAGAACTGCTGGCCGCGGACGACTTCGGCGGGGGCGGATTGCGGGTTGATGCCAAAGAGGTTGAGGAAGGTGACGGTGAAGAGCAGGACGACGAAGACCAGCCGCACGGCGCGGACGAGGATGGCTCGATGACGTGCGGCGACGGCGATCGGGTCTTCAAGCGGCGCGGTGCGCGGCGACGCGGCTTCGAACTGCGAGTCGGGGTGGAGGTGTGATTCACTCACGCAGGTAGTGTACGAAAACCGTGCTCACAATGATGCACGAATCCCGCGGGCGGATGCGGCCAGGAGCGGGGACGGGGCATCTCGTAGCGGTCGACGCGGCGGATTATGCCGGGGGCGGCGTCTGGCGGCGCTGCACGCCGACGATGCGAGCATTGAAGAGCTCGATCGCTTCCTTGACGAGCGGATGCTCGGCGAGGGCGGGCACCTTCGCATTGGCCGCAGTGATGGGCGTGGTGAGCGTGCTGATTCGCTCGCGATTGGCGGCGGCATCGCCCGCGATCTTGAGGCGCAAAGGCTTGCCGAAGACGCGGCGGAGGAGGTCTTCGATTTCGGGCGCGGCACCCTGCACGGCAGCGGCGAGATCGGACTCGGCGGTGACGATCGCGTGCTCGTCGCTCAACTCGGAGAGTTGCACCGACTCGACGAGGATCTTGATGCGACGCGTGGTGGCGGCATCAACGACCTTGGCCCAAGACGCCGCGACCGGAGTGCCGGTGTGGGCGGGTGAGGCCGGTGCAGATGCAAAGGGCTTGCTCTCGACAACCGCGGGCGCATCGGCTTGGGGCGCAGTGTGTGCCGCGTGCGTGCGCGGCGGAGGCGGCGGCGAGACCAGCGGACGCGCGGGAGCGGCCGCAGGCGGCGGAGCTGGAAGCACGGCGGGCGGAGCGGCGGGCGGTTGCCCAAGGGGCGAACCCGGTCGCGGCGCAGCACCCGCCGTCAGACTTTTTTTGCCGCGATGGCTCCGGCGTTGGCGCGGCCCGCGATGAACGCGCTGACATCCGCAAGCTTTTCGGTCATCGCCAGGCGCACGATGAGCATGTCGAGCAGTGCACGCGGGGCGGCGGAGTTCTTCGCGGCACGCTGCACGTTCTCGCAGAGTGCCATCATGTGGACGATGCCTGCGGGGTCGAAGCGTGCGGATCGCTTGGCCTCGGCGGCGCGGGCGTCGGTGGAGAGGTCGACGAGCTCGCTGTCCGGGCCGCAGGCGGCGAGGACCATGAGATCGCGGAGGCGTTCGATGAGCGTCTCGATGACCTGATCGACGGAGATGCCGCGCTTGAGGAGTTCGTCGGCGCGCTCGAGAGCGATCTTGGGTTCGCCGTCGGCGAGGGCGTCGAGCAGGTTGCCGACGAGTACGCGGCTGGGCAGGCCGAGGAGTTCTTCGAGGAGTTTAACGGTGAGCAGCTCTTCGCCGCTGGCGAGCAGGCGATCAAGCAGTGAGAGCGCGTCGCGCATCGAGCCGTTGCCCAGGCGCGCCACGGCGTGGAGGAGTTCGGGCTCGGCCTTTTTCTTCTCGAGGTCGAGCACTTCCTTGAGGTGCTCGGCGATCTTGCTGGCGGGGATGTTGCGGAAGTCGAAGCGCTGGCAGCGAGATTGAATCGTCGCGGGGACTTTCTGCGGGTCGGTGGTCGCGAGGATGAACTTCACATGCTCGGGCGGCTCTTCCATCGTTTTGAGGAGCGCGTTGAACGCGGCGGTCGAGAGCATGTGGACTTCGTCGATGATGTAGATCTTGTACTTGCCACGGAGCGGGCGGTAGGCAGCGTTGGCGATGAGCTCGCGCACGTTGTCGACGCCGGTGTTGGAGGCGGCGTCGATCTCGATGGTGTCGGTGTCCTTGCCGGCCATGATGGCGGCGTCGACGTCGGGGGTGCCGCCGTTGAGAGCCTTGGCGAAGATGCGGGCCATAGAGGTCTTGCCGACGCCGCGCGTGCCGCAGAAGAGATAGGCGTGCGCGACGCGACCGGCGTCGATGGCGTTGCGGAGGGTCTTGGCGATGGCTTCCTGGCCGACGACTTCGTCGAAACCCTGGGAGCGATAGCGGCGTGCGAGGACGGTGTAGGACATAGGGGCGATTGTAGAGGAGGGGGCGGGGGAGCGGGAACCCGCAAGATGTGCGATTCGCGGGGATTTGCTCGGTTCTTGGCGAGAAATACGGCCAACTTTCTATGGAGCGGGAGGGCGAGCACGGCCAGACTTGCATCCGCGGGCAACGTCTGACGGTGCGGCGCGTCGTGGAGGCGGTCGCGCTGTACCCGGCTCGCGCGGAACTGCGGCGGCAGTCCCCGGAACTTGATGACGAGGAGATTCGTCAGGCGCTGGCGTTCGGTCGCTGACCCTTCCACGTGATAGATGGCCACCCGATCGATCGCGGCGCGATCAGTCCTTGCCGCCGATCCAGTGCGCCTGCCGAAGCAACCGGGAGATCACTGGGATGCAGAAGCCCGGCTTTGACGCCGACGCGTCACGATGACACACGCCACGAGGCCAAGTCCGCCGAGAACGCCCGAGGCGTAACTCGCGGTGTGCGCCCCCGCGCAGACGACGATGGCGGGGTACTGCTCTGGTGTGATCTCGACCCGCATCTCGGTCTGCTCCCACGGCGGAGCGACGCTTGGCGCGACCATCGCGCCCGCGACCGCGCACAACCCCACGACGCCGAGCAAGACAAGCAGTGGGATGACAAGCTGGCGGGGCTCGAGGCGATTTGACTTGCCGAGGCGGGACGCGACCGCGACGAGCACACCCAACGGCAGCCCGACCCACCATGTTGCAACCACGCCCCACACGAGTGCGATGATGGTCGGGTTGGTCGAGTCGATGATGTGCGGGTGAAGCACCGTGAAGTATTCAAGGCAGATTCGAACCGTGACCTGGTCGTGGATGATGCCGTAGGTCACGGCAGCAGCGACGCACTTGGCGATGATGACGAGAAACTGCTTCATCAGGTGCGAATCGTACTTCCGACGGGTGCGTACGACAGTCGACTCGATGAAGTCATCGATGCGACTGCGTGATCTGAAACATGCGGCTTATCCGGCAGGCGCACGATCACGACCCCAAAGCTGGTCGTGATCGTGGCACATTCCGAAGCGTGTGCAAGACAAGCCACTCCCCCCGATCGACGGCCAGGTTGCCGACGACCCGGAAAACGCCGCTTATGGCTGCTGCGGTCAAGCCCTGACCAGGTTCACGGGCCTCCCGTGCATCGGGCCCGGCCGTCGATCGAGGGGGAGTGAGCCACCAGCATAGCGCGGCAAATCGCGTTTGGCCTGCTGCGCTCAGACAGGGAGCTGGCGGCGATATTCGGCTCGGCTCGGAGATCCGAGCCACCAAAGACACGGGCAAGACAGACGAGCAATACATATTACAATCGCCGGATGTCGGAGACTCGGACGCGGAGGCACTCGACGCCGCCGATCGAGACGAGGTCGCCTTGGACTTCAACGGGGTCGGCGACGAGGGGCAGGATCTGATCAGAGATCGGTTCGCCATGCTCGTCGGCGAGGAGCGTGAAGCGGAGCGTGCCGTCGGGCAGGGTGCTGACGAGCATGGGCGGGATACCGCCACGGACGCAGAGGGAGGCGCAGGCCTTGTGGGTCTTGCCGTCGCCGGGCTTCATTGCGCCGAGGTAGCACTTGGAGTCGACGATCTCGCCGCGGAGCGCAATGCGACCGAGGGATCGCGGCGCGGCTGTCGCGGCGGGCGAAACTGTTGCCGGCGCGGCGGTGATGGCGTCGGGCGATGGGTCGAGTTCGAGCATCTCGCGGCCGTCGCGATGCAGGCGCGTGCCGCGGATGGAGACGCTTTTGCCGAGGAGCGGCAGGGCGCGTTGACCTCCGCCGTGCTTGCCGGCTTCGACGATCAAGAGCGGGCGGGCGTCGGGAGCATCGGGAAGCAGCATCGCGTAGGGGATGGCGATGATCTGGCCGGAGAAGGTCTGGATCTGTGCGTCGTCCCATGTGCCGCCGCCGGCGTTGCGGCGTGATTCACTCCAGACACCGGCGAGGCCCGCGATGAATGTCAGCAGGATCGCGACGAGGATGCGGAGCAGCGCGGCGAGCGACGAAGGAACGAGCAAGTAGTTGACGTAGAACTCGTCAGGGTGCGACGGCGCGGCTTGGCGTTCGCGCGGTGGGCTCATTGCGCGACCTCCGCACGGCGGGAGGACTCAGGATCCGCGACGACCGTGGTCGGCGTGCCGGGCGGCAAGGCGCGGGCGTTCACTTGGACGCGGCCTGCGACGATGCGGACTTGATAGGTGGGGACTTTCTCGACGAACGGCGGCGGGGCGCAGCCGTCGGTGGCGCGGTACTGCCAGCCGTGCCATGGACAGGTGACGCAGCCGTCGACGACCTTGCCTTCGCCGAGCGGCCCACCCTGGTGGGCGCAGACGTTGGTGATCGCGGCGATGGTGCCGCCGCCGCGGAAGACGGCGATGCGTTCGCCGCCAGGCGCACTCACGATGCGAGCGCGATCGAGGGGCAGGTCGCCGGGAGCGGCGACGTCGATCCACGGGCCGTCGACGGCGTGCGGCGCGCGATCTGTGCGGACCTCGCGGAGCGCGGCGATGATGTGCAGCGTGGAGAGCGCGACTGCGCCGATGCCGAGAAGCGCAAGCAGTGTTGTGCCCTCGCCGGGGCGATTGCTCTGTGCCGCCCCGAAGCCGACGTGCGCGAGCAGCAGCACATACGCGGCGTACACACTCATGTGGAGCGATTTCCATGCGCGCGGGCCGAGCAACTTGAGCCAGAAGTCATGACTGGTCGCGGCGAGCAGAAAGAGTGCGACGAGCGCAACAAGACCGAACGGCTCGAAGGGGATCGCGGAAAGGCTTATGAACGTCGCGCTGCTGCGGAGCAAGGAGTCGAACGGGTTCAGAACGCCAAAGCCGTGGTAGTACCCGGTGACGATGACTGCGTGGATGAGGGCAATACAGAACGTGATGACGCCGAGGTGGCGACGGTTGAAGAGCAGCGGCAGCACGCGCGGCCAGAGACGCGCGAGCGGGCCGATTGCGACGATGACGTGCAGCAACGTGATCGCGCACGCGCCGGTCGCGCGGATGACGAGCACCTCTGGGCCGGGGGCTTGGCCCGCGGGGGCGAGGAGCAACGACGCCGCGACGAAGACACCGATGAAGATGGCGATCGCGGCAAGAACAACGAGGTCATAGATGACCTTGTGCCGACTCCATTGAACTGTGGTGTAGCCGACGCTCATGGCGCACCGCGGGAAGATGAGGACGCATCGGCGGCGCGGCTTTGGAGGACATTGGCGCGATACTGGGCGGCGAACCACGCGAGCGCAAGCAGCGCGACGCAGCACGCAGGGACGATGCACCAAAGCGCGAGGTGACGACGACGCAGATCGCGCGTCATTGTGCACCCCCACCACTGCCGGGGCCGGTGCCGCGGTCGCTGGCATGCCCTTCGGACTGGGCGGCATCGCGCGAGTGATGCGGTGCTGACGGAAGCGTGGACGCGCTGACTGATTGCGGCTTGAGCAGCCTCGTGGCGAGGTAGGGCCAAAGGGCTGCGCTTGCGGGGAGGATGAGGAGGCGGAAGGACCAGGGCGTGGTGCGGACTGTGGGGTCAAGGCGAATGACGCCGCGCGTGACGAACCACGCTCCGAAGGCGACGCCGACGGCGGCGTATGCAAACACGAGCACAAGAATGAATCCCACGACGTCCACGACGGCAGCATACCTCCCCACGACTGCAACGGTCGTTGGATGCCGCGGAGTGTCGCGCGTGACGGTTGTGGTGCAGCGAACTGCGTTCATCGGGCGGCGATGAACACGGCGCGTGATTGCGGGACGCTGGATCGACGGTGCGGTTCAGAGCGCGAGGAAGTTGCGGATGATGCGCAGGCCCATCGCACCGCTTTTCTCGGGGTGGAACTGAGCACCGAAGACATTGCCGCGGGCGACCATCGCGCTGATGACGACGCCGTTGTAATGGCAGTCGGCGAGTCGGTCAGGCTCGTGCTTGGGGGCGGCGGTGAACGAGTGCACGAAGTAGGCGGGTTCGCCGTAGCGGATGCCTTGGAGCGGCGTGGATTCCCACGTGCTGCGCTCGGGGGGAAGCGTGAGCGGGCTCCAGCCGATGTGCGGGATCTTGTGCGGGCGGCGGTCGATGCCGACGGCGGGGATCGCGACGACGCGGCCGGGGATAAGGCCCAGGCCCTGGTGCTCGCCGAACTCTTCGCTGGCGTCAAAGAGCATCTGCATGCCGAGGCAGATGCCGAGGAATGGCTTGCCGGCGCGGGCGTACTCGCAGAGCGGTTCGACGAGGTCGCGCGACCAGAGGCCCTTCATGCCGTCGGCGAACGCACCGACGCCGGGAAGGATGAGCCGATCGCAGGAGCGGAGTTCTTCGGGGGTGTGGACGTGCTTGATGGTGGCGCCTTCGTGCTCGAAGGCGCGGGCGACGCTGAGCAGGTTGCCGATGCCGTAATCCACAAGTCCGACGGTGCTCATGGGAAGAGTCTCTGGGTGATGCGTCGGCGGTGAGCCGCGGAGGATGATCGAGGATCAGGCGGCCGAGTCGAAGCGGCGCACGGGCACGCCGCGTGCGATCGCGTGTTCGCGGAGCTGCGCGACGGTCTGGTGGTTGTAGTGCAGGACGTGGGCCATGGCGACGGCATCGGCCTTGCCGACGTTGACGGCGTCGGTGAAGTCTTCGGCGGAACCAACGCCGCCGCTGACGATGACGGGAATCGGCACGGCGGCGGTGACCTTCTGGATCAGCTCGAGATCCATGCCCTTGGCGGTGCCTTCGCGATCGACGGAGGTGAGAAGGATCTCACCCGCGCCGAGGTCGGCGACTTGCCTGGCCCACTCGACGACGTCGCGGCCTGAGTGCTCGCGGCCGTTGTCGAAATAGGCCTCCCACTGTCCGGGCGCCTTGCGCTTGGCCTGGATGTCGACGACCATGCACTGGCTGCCGAAGGTGCCGGCGATCTCGCGGACGAGTTCGGGGCGCTTGAGGGCGGCGGTGCAGATGGCGACTTTGTCCGCGCCGGCGCGGAGGGCCTTTTGCACGTCGAGGACGGAGCGGAGCCCGCCGCCGACGGTGATGGGGATGAAGACGTCGGAGGTGGTGCGTTCAACGAGGTGAAGGAGGCTGTTGCGCTCGTAGAGGCTGGCGACGATGTCGATCAGGATGATCTCGTCGATGCCCTGGGCGTAGTAGCGGCGCGCGAACTCGCGCGGATCTCCGAGCTTGCGGAGGCCTTCGAGGTGAACGCCCTTGACGAGGTTTTCGCCCTTGACGTCAAGACGCGCGATGATGCGGACGTTGTGCATGGTGTGACCCGTGGATGAATGCCTCGGCGGCTCACACCGTCGCGGGCGTCGCCTCGTAGACCGTGTGACGCAAACGCCATTCGCCCTCTTCGTACTTCCAGAGGTGAGGCGAGCGGAAGCGATCGGTCAGGCGCATGAAGTATTCGCGATCCATGATCGGCTGCTCGAACATCTTGGTCGCCACGGGGAACTCCTTGGCGGGGATGCTGAGGTAGCGGAAGATCTCCTCGCTGAAACGCTCGGGGAACTCGTGGTCGAACTTCTTGACCAGAGCGACGCCTTCGTCGCGGTCGATCTCCTCGTTGCGGATCTCCTGCGAGGCGTCGTAGGTGGCGCGGCCGATGCCGAACTTCACACGGGTGGTGAAGTAGTGGAAGTCGTCGATGCGATCGTCGATCGAGTTGTACTTGCTGTAGGTGCCGGGCGTGCGCTCGGGCGAGGGCTGGAAGCCGCCGTGCTCGACGGCGTAGTAGTACGCGCCCTGCGGGTGCCACTTGAGGTAGTAGCCGAGGTAGTGGACTTCGACCTGGGCGGCACGAAGTTCCTCGGGGTTCGCGGGCATGTAGGGGATGAGGTCGCCTTCTTCGAGGCCGAACTGGTTGTAGAGATCACTGAGCGAAACGCCGCCGAGGAAGATCTTGCTCTTGTCGGCCTGCGTGAAGTAGGAGTAATCGCGGTGGGCGACGGAGGTGTCGGCGATGGGGTTGCCGTATTCGGATTCGTTCTCGCCGTAGAAGACGAGCGGGATTCCCATCTGCTTGGCGAGCTTGGGGGCCATAGCCTTTTGGCCGATGATGAAGGGCTGGAAGGGGTGGAAGAGTTCTTCGACGGCGAGGCGGGTGACGAGGCGATGCACGCGGCCGTTGGGCGTGACGAGCATGTTGTCGAAGCCAGCGTGGATCCACGACTGGAAGTTCTTCCAGCCCCACTCGGTGTAGATGTGCGGCGCCCACGTGACGGTGAGCGGGTTCATCTTGAACTTGTTCTTGAGGATGTGCGACTGGTAGAAGCTGTCCTTGCCGCCCGAGCCGGGGACGAGGCAGTCGTACTGGCCGGTCTTGCTGCGATACTTGTCGCACAGGGCCCAGAGTTCGTCCTCGCGCTTCTTCCAGTCGATCTCGACCTTCTTGCGAGCGGCGAAGCGGCAGGCATCGCAGACGCCGTCGTCGGCGAAGTGGATGGTCGACTTCTTGCTGCCGATTGTGTGGCTGAGTTCCTGCGTGGAGTTGGGGCGCTGATTTGAGATGACGCACTTGGTGCAGAATCGCACGTCCTTGGGCAGGCCGTAGTACGCCTCCAGTTCGGAAGCCGGACGTTGATACTTGCTGTAGTCGATCGGACGACGGGCGGGATACTTGTCCATGTGAGGCGTTCCTGAGGTGCGATTCCACTGTGCGGGCGCGGCAGATCGAAGTTGTTTCACCCCTCCACACGCGGGACGCGTCGCCGAGGCAACCCGTCCGTGCGCTCACGCGCCGTCGCAGGAGCCAAGCGTAGGACGCAAACCGCACCTTTGACACCCGATCGCGGGAGAGGACGCGGGCAAGAGGGCAGTCGCGGCAATACGCTTGGCCCTCTATGACGCCTCCTCGCCACGATGAGCAGTCGATCGCCTTTGACGCGCGATGGATCGGAGCGCACGGCATCGGGCGGTTCGCGGCGGAGATGCGCGAACGCCTGCCGGAACTGACGCCAGCGCCGCTCGCGGGACGCCCGTCGGACCCGGCGGATCCGTGGCGGCTGCATCAGTGGACGAAGCGGGCGAAGCCACGGGCGTTCTTTACGCCGGGGTACAACGCGCCGTGGCGGTGTGGTGTGCCGTATGTGTTCTGCGTACACGATCTGTTTCATCTTGATGTGCCGGGCGAGGGCGGGCTGGCACATCGGCTGTACTTCAACTTCATCGTGAGGCCGGCGGGGATGCGGGCACAGCGGGTGCTGACGATCTCGGAGGCGTCGCGGGCGCGCATTCTGGAGTGGTCGGGCTGGCCGCGGGAGCGGGTGCGTGTGATCCCGCTGGGCGTGAGCGCGGCGTTCTCGCCGCAGGGGACGGTCCATCAGGCTGTGCGACCGTATCTGCTCTACGTGGGCAATCTGAGGCCGCACAAGAACGTGGAGCGACTGATCCGCGCGTTTGCGGCGGCGAAGATTGATCAGAGCATGACGCTCACGCTGGTGACCAAGCCAAGCCCAGAGATCATGGCGCGGATCAACGACGCCGGTGTGGCGTCACGGGTGGAGTTTGCGCCGGGGCTTGATGATGCCGCGCTGGCGGCACGCTATCGCGGCGCGATCGCGGTCGTGATGCCGTCGCTGGTTGAAGGGCTGGGCATGCCCGCGCTGGAGGGCATGGCGTGCGGCACACCGGTGGCCTGCTCGGGGATCGGCGCGCCGGCCGAAGTGACGCAGGATGCCGCGCTGCACTTTGACCCGCTGCGCGAAGAGGCGATCCGCGATGCAATCGAACGCATCGTCGCGGGCTTGCCTGATCAGGCGGCGAAGCGAGAGCGTGGCTTTGCGCGGGCGGCGTTGTACTCGTGGGAACGCACGGCATCGATCGTGCGGGAAGAGATCCAGTCGGCGGCGGTACGCTGATCAGACACCGGGGCGTCGTGAATCACGATCCATCAGCGCCACGATCGCGTCGGCGACGCGCGTTGTCGCCAGTCCGTCGGTGCAAAGCGGGAATTCGCGATGCATCGCGGCGTGATTGTCACGATGAGCATCGCTGGCGATGCGTTCGAATGCGGCGGCGTCGCGGGCGACCATGCCGCGATCGCCGAGCATCTGGACGATCATGTTGTCAGCGCCTTCGCTGAGCCAGTCGGGGATGAAGGCGCAGGCGGCTCGGCCGTGGGCCATGGCGACGGCGAGGGCCGCACTGTGAACGGAGACGCTGACGCGTGCGCGGGCGACGGCGGTTGCGAGGTCTGATTCGATGGCATCGAAGCCGACGCCGTCGTATGCCGCGGGCGATTCGACAGGATGCAGTTTGCCCAGCACGCGGCAGTCGGGCACGGCGCGGCGGAGCGACTGAACCATGTCGATGTAGAGGGCGCGTGCGCGGCCGGGAGCCATGAAGCCGCTGAGCTCGAAGGGCTGCG
>JANRKB010000054.1:0-9732 GCA_033763695.1 Planctomycetota bacterium
ACGGCATGCAGATCACCGGCCGCAAGGGCCACTGATCCGGCGACCTGCGTCGCCATCCTCGTCTCTCCAAGCCCCCGTGCATCGCACGGGGGCTTTCGTTTGGCGTCGTCGTCGCGTGGCAGAAGACGGGGCGTCCGTGCAACCGCAGCGTGCGAACGGGCGTAAAAACCATCCCCAAAAGCCCTGAGCCGCGGGCGGCACGCCCCGGAGTCTGATATGGTTTACCTCCCCCCGCCGAGGTCGGTACGGGGGCGTCCTGCGGTACGAACACGAAGGGAACACGCGTGCTCAGCGTGATCGAAATGCTTCCGACGGCACTCGCCTCCACCACGGCCTCTTCGCTGACGCTCGCCAGCGGTCCGGACATGCTGCTCTCAATCTGGAAGCCGCTGGTCGCGCTCGCGCCGTTCATCGTGTGGCTGTGGATCATCTCTCGAGTGTGCGACAAGCACGCCGCCCGGTTCTTCCTTGCGCGCGAGATGTGGAACAACATCCATCTCGGCGCGGGCGTGGTGGCGTTGGGCGTCCTGGTGCTCAACCCCGTGGCGGGCATCGGCGGGTTCATCGTCGGTCTGCTCGGCTCGATCGTGGTGCTGGCTGCGAGCATCGGCGCGTACATGGTGTCGTCGTCCAAGGACGAGCGCGTGCCCGAGGCCCATCGCCTGACGGTTGCGAAGCTGTTCAACCCGGCCGCGCAGGGTGGCCCGAAGAAGGCGAAGAAGGGTGCGAAGTCGGCGACGTCGAGCCTGGTCATCAAGGGGCCGGACAAGCAGGCTTTGCCCGTGCCCGCGCCCGAGACTCCCGAGCTCGAAGTCCGCATGGCCGCCGAGAAGATCATCCTCGACGCGATCACCGCCCGTGCAACGATGATCGACCTCCAGCAGATCAGCAAGGAGCAGTTCGGCGTCAAGTACACGGTCGACGGCGTGGATCAGGGCGCTCAGACGCTGCCCACTGCGCAGGCCGTCGCCGTCTTTGATCTGCTCAAGACCGCCGCAAAGCAGGACGTCACTGATCGCCGGCGTCGCCAGGTTTCGGACATCCTCGTCGAACGCGGCGAGGAGAAGGCCAAGCGGCTTCGCGTCGCGACGTGGGGCGGGCAATCGGGCCTGCGTCTGTCGGTCACGATCGATCCCGAGGGTCAGGTTCGTCGCACGCCGGAAGACCTTGGCATGCTCGACAATCAGCTTGAAGAGCTCCGCAAGCTCATCGCCGATCCGTCGGGACTTGTGCTGCTCGCGGGCCAGCCCAAGAACGGCCGCACCACGACGATGTACTCGGTCGTGAAGATGCACGACGCGTATACGAGCAACGTGCAGACGATCGAACTCGAAGTGCAGGACGCGATCGAAGGCACGCGCCAGAACAAGTGGGACCCGCAGGCCGAAGGCCCGGACCACGCGACGCTGCTGCGTTCGATCATCCGTCGCGATCCGAACGTGGTCGCGGTCGCGGAGCTTGTCGATCAGGCAACCGCGAAGGAACTGGTCCGCGCCGACCCCGAGCGTGTGCGCACGTATCTGTCGCTCAAGACGGACAACGCCCTCGCCGCGATCCAACTCTGGGTCAAGGCAGTGGGGGACCCGGCCGAGGCAGCCAAGGTGCTGCACGGCGTGGTTGCCCAGAAGCTCTATCGCAAGCTGTGCACCAACTGCCGCGTGCCTTACACGCCTGCTCCGGACATGCTCAAGAAGCTTGGTCTGCCCGCAGACAAGGTGAAGCAGCTCTTCAAGAAGGGCGGCCAGGTGATGGTGAAGGACAAGTCGCAGACGTGCCCGGTCTGCCAAGGGTCGGGCTTCTTGCAGCAGGGCGCGGTGTGGGAGATCTATTCGATCGGCGCGGAGGAACGCGAACTCATCGCCGCGCAGAACTGGGAAGGCCTCCGGACTGCGTTCCGCAAGACGTCGCTCCCGGCGATCGGCACCACGGCGATCCGGCGCGTGGCCGAGGGTCTCACGAGCATTGAAGAGGTTCAGCGGATCTCGGGTGGCGAAGGCCAAGCCGCCAAGCCCGCGGCTGCCAAGCCGGCAGCGCCCGCGGCCCAGTGACCGCCGTATGGCTCACGGTCTGACGTTTGAGGTTCGGGTTTCGCTCTCGAAGACGGCACACTCAATCAGCGGCGATCGGCAGTGATGCACCACGTCACGCCGCCCGCCGCCTGCGGAGATCGATGCGATGGTGATGAGCATTCTGGCGATCGGCATCCTCGGCATGGTCGCGTACACATGGATGACGCGCGGCTTCCTCAGCTCGCTGCTCAATCTGCTCTGCACCGTCGTCGCTGGCGCGATCGCGTTTGCCGTGTGGGAGTACGTTGGCTACTTCCTCGTCGAGCAGTCGCCCACCCGCGGCTTCACCAACTTCATCGGCGCGATGGCCTGGTCGCTCGCGCTTGGCGGCACGTTTGCCGTCACGCTCGGGATCCTGCGCCTCGTCACCGACTCGATCGTCCGGAACAACGCACCCGCCGGCAAGATGGGCGACTACATCGGTGGCGGCATCTGCGGCGTGTTCTCCGGCCTCATCGTCTCGGGCATCACCATCATGTCGATCGGCATGCTCCGCCTCGACACCGAACTCGTCGGCTACAACGCGATGGCGTACAAGCAGGGCAATGTCGTTCGCGATCACGCGCTCTGGGTTCCGACGGACTCGCTCACCGCTGGCTTCTACGGCCACCTTTCCCGATGCGCCTTCGCGTCTGACACCGATCGCACGCTCGCCGGCGAGTATCCCAATCTCGCTGATCTGCCTTCGACCATGCGCATGACCGCGGGCGACGGCTTCGCACGCAACTGGATGGCTCCCGACGGCGTCAAGCTTGAGAGCCGCTTCAGCGTTGGCGAGGGTGGCAAACTCAAGCTCGCGGATCTGCTGATCCACCACTGGGCCGACAAGACCGGCACGATTCACAAGGAAGACGCGCAGAAGGTCCTCGATGTCGACGGCAAGGCGCCCGAAGAAGGCGCGAGCATCCAGGGGTTCATTCTCGCGTTCAACGCGGGTGCGAAGGAAAGCACGGCGCAGTTGGTCATCGGTAATGCGCAGGTGCGACTGACGATCGCCAACGATGAGGGCGAGGTCCGCGATCTGTATCCGATCGCCGCGGTCATCAAGGCCGACGCCGCCGCGTTGCAGTTCGCCCGCTTCCGCTTCGACAGCGAGAAGTTGTTCATCACCTCTGCGGGTGCGGACGCGTCGCCCAAGTTTGGGTTTGAGTTCCTCGTGCCGCAGGGCTTCACGCCGCGTGCGCTGTTTGTGAAGAACATCCGCGTGGACGTGTCGGGCGAGACTCCCAAGCCTCGTCTGTTTGCGACGCCGCGGGATCGCGACAACGCAATCGTTGATGGCTCGCTGATGGGCCAGTCCACGTCGCAATCACTCAGCGGCAGCGCGGCGGCGACGTCGAGTTCCAGCGGTGATTCCTCGGCCGCCGTGGCGGTGGCCGCGGGGCAGGGCGGCATTCCCAACGGCGTTCGTGTGTCGAACCAGCTTCCGTTTGTCATCCAGCGCGGCAGCGAGCAGGGGCTCGAACTTGTCGAGGACAAGAAGAACACCATCCGCGCTGGCGAGATGAAGCTCGATCAGGGCATGCTTCGCCAGGGCCAGAACGCCGACAACGCCTTGCGCATTGATCGTCTCGAGGCGAGCGGCGATGTCGGGATCGTGCAGCTTGACGTCGGCCCCAGTGCGGCCACAAGCCTGCTGGGCAAGTCCGCCGCCATGGCCGAGGATGTCGCCCCGCCGTTTCTCGTGGACACCAACGGCACGACGTATCAGGCTGTCGGATACATCTATCAGGACGGCGACATCGCGGCGCTTCGCTACACGCCCGATGATCCGATCCGCGGCCGCTCTCAGTTGCCGGTGTCTCTGACGCGCAGCCGGAACGATCAGAAGGCCTCGTTCATCTTTCGCGTCAGCGCGGGTGTGAAGATCGCGCAGTTTCGCCTGGGCAACAAGGTCGTCGCGACCTTCACGCCCTTTCTGGTCGACAAGTCGCGCTGAGCGGTTGGTGATGCGGCTGGCTTGAGATGCGGCGATCGCTCGAAGCGCCGCGGTTGATGAAGCATCGTGAGGCCAAATGAAAAGCCCGTCCTTTCGGACGGGCTTTGTGTTGCAATCCGATGAGCGTGTTCGCGATCAGTCGCGACGACGCGAGCGGGCCTTGGAGAAGTCCTTGGCGAACGCCGCGGCGATCGCGTCCTCGGCGGGCTTGCCCCAGCCGCTCTTGCTCGCGGCCTTCTCTTCGCCCTTGCCCTCGTCCTTCTTGGCGGGCTTTTCCTTCTTGGCGGGCTTCTCGGCCTTGGCCTCGGGCTTGTCCGCCTTGGGGGCGTCGCCTTCGGTCTTGGCCTTGTCCTTCTTGGCGGGCTTGTCGGTCTTGGCCTCGGCGGGTGCGGCCTCGCCGGTGGTCTCGCCTTCGGGCTTGGCTTCCTCGGCCGCGGCGCCTTCGCCGGCCTTGTCCAGGTCCAGCTTGCGATCAGCGACAACCCAGAGCTTGATGGTCGCGTCGAGGTCCGAGTCCATCTTGATGTGAAGGTCGTAGGTGTCGATGCGCTTGATCACCTGCGCGATACGCACGTCGCGCGGCTTGACGGTAAAGCCCGCCTCGCCCAGCGCCGACGCCACATCCTGCTGGGTGATCGCGCCGTAGAGGATGCCCTGATCGTTGCACGAGCGGGTCAGGTGCAGCTCATAGCCCTGCAGCTTGCTGATCGTCACCTCGCGCTGCTTGCGCTGCTCGGCGAGCATCCGCTCCGCCTCGGCGCGCTTGCTGGCCAGGGCCTTGATCTTCTCTTCGCTGGGCTGCGTCGCCATGTCGCGCGGCAGCAGGAAGTTGCGGGCGTAACCGATGCGCACGTTCACCACGTCGCCGACGATGCCGAGCGCTTCAACGTTCTCAGTCAACAGCAGTTTCAGGCTCTTGGCCATAACGCTGTCCTTTCCCCTGCCGTGCAGGGAAGAGTTAGGAGCGGTTCACCAGCGACGCGCGCCGCGGCCCAGCCGCCCCAACGGGGAGGCGATGATAGGCGGGCTGCGGGTGACGCACGCGATCGGGGCGTACTGGTCCTTGGTCTTGCCGATCTCGGGAGGTATTGCGGTTCTTGGTGTCGACTTTCCCGAGCCGGATCGCTCGGAACTTGGATGAATTGGGCGGGCAGGCATTGGGATTTGCTGCAGGAAGGCGGGTGCCGGTGCCGTTGAGCCTGGTGGCCAAGGTTTCCACCGTTCCGAAACTGCTCGACGTGGCCGGGGCGGTGGCGTGGGGGGCATGCAGGACCTGTCGCTCGTGCTGGTTGGCGGGCCAGACTCGTGGTGCCAGTGCCATGACAACGCGAGGGAAGAGCCAAGCCGCGCTCGCGGCGTCAGACCTGACGGCAAGCGGTGCCGGTTAACATCAAGTCGTCGATGATGCACTACGACCCCAATCTGTGGTCTCGCACCGCGGTGAAGTTCATGCCGCGTGGATCGGGCTCAACGCACATCGTCTGCGACGCGGCCGTCGTGGCCGAGGCGTTGACGAGCATCAGGGAAGCCCACGGCTGGCCGCTGTCGCTGATCGCGTTCCGCTTCGAGCGTCACGCGCCCGGGTCGCGAAAGGGGCGCGTCGTCGTCGAGCCGCATTCCATCGACGACTTACCGCGCCGGGTCGCTGCAGGAGATGATTACTTCTACTTCGTTCGCGACGAGTTGCGCCATCCGGACCTGTCACCGATCAACGATCTCGATGCGCAAGCATGGCTCATCATCAACGGCCTGCCCCTGATCATGTTCAACACGCGCGACGCGGACGGCGGCCCCGGACCCGCGACGCACTTCTCCATCGCTGGCGCCATCGCCCACAAGAGCACGTGGGAGATCGTCCGACACGAGGCCGAGGTCGAGATGTACAAAGCGCTCGTGGCGCAGGTGCGGAAGCTTGCGCGCGGGCTGAGCCGAACACCATCACACGCCCCGGGGCCACCGGCCGCCAAAGGAACGCCCATGCCCAAGAAGGATCGATCGACCAACGCGCGCCCCAAGCCAGCGAAGCGAAGCAAGCCGCGATCGCCCAACTCCCCGCCGCGCGAGGGCGACGTCTACGCGATCCAGCTCGATCAAGGCGGGTTCGCCTACGCCCACATCCTCAAGATCGACCGCGACCCACCCCATCACGGCCCGTTCATCCGCGTCTTCCAGACCGTCACACCCGACCTCGCCTGGGACGACACGATCGCTCAGAGCGGCGAGCGTTTCCGAACGTTCTTCCCCGTGTCGTACGCACAGCGAGCAAAGCTCGCCACCCGCGTTGCGAGCATCGAGGTGCCGGCTGTCGATCAGAGTTGGCCCGTGTTTAAGAGCTATCTCGATAAACCCAAGAGCGACGAGCGTGTCTGGTTCCGGGACGATTGGTCGAAGAGACAACGGTCGACCGACAAGCCGCAAGACATCGAGGCCATTCTCGCACACATCAAGGAAGGCAAGCTCGGCGATACACTCCCCGCAGACCTGCTTGACGCCCCGTTCAAGCAAGTCGTCAACCTCACCGCCCTGTGCCGAATGGTCGCAACCAACTGGACGCACCGGACGGATGTGCGGGAGAGAGACCTTCGGAAGTGATTGCCCGCTTGCGCCCCGCAGGAGGGCTGCTTTTGCGATAGATGTTCAGTCCGGATTGAAGCATGGAGTCTCGTGTATGAGCGGCACGACAACTGACCAAGCCCTGGCATTCCTGCAACAGCATCAACCCCTGCCGCCCACTGCGGACATGAGTGCGGAACTGCTCGAGCGCTTCGAGGAGGTGCGCCAGCACTTCGTGGATGTTCCGAACGAGCGGGCGATCCCGCTCTTGCTGGGCGCGCTCAGTGAAGGTGACGGACACGGCGTCTTCCAGCGCGTCGAAGACTGCCTGCAGCAACACCCGACGCACACTGTTGTGCCTCAACTTGCCGCCGTGCTGCAAAGAGGTCGCCCCGAGGCGCAGTACTGGGCCGCCACGTTCGCAATGGGGTTCCCGCATGCCGAGCTCGTCGGCCCTCTTGGCGAACTCGCTCGTACTGGCGGAATAGAACTCCGCACTGCCGCGATCATGGCTCTGGATCTCGACGATTCGGCTGATGCAAAGGCGTTGGTCAGTGAACTCGCCGCCGCCGACCCCGAGCTGGCGTCGATCTTGGCGGAGCTTCGCGACACAGAGGCGTAGGCGTGATTGTGCTTTCGTTCGCCAGGATGTGGCCCCGCCCGCGCGGAGTCAAATTCGTGGTGCGAGAGAATCCGCATTGGAAATCGTCAGGACTCTTTCGCTGCGAAGGCAGAGCGCTGCAAAATAGCACGATCTCGAGTCTTTAAGTCCCGCCTTCAGTCAGTCGATAGCCGACCCCGGGTTCGGTGACGAGGAATCGCGGCTGTGCCGCATCTCGCTCAAGTTTCTTTCGCAGTTCGCCAGCATAGACCCGGAGGTACTGGACGTCGCTCGCGTGCTGCGGCCCCCAGACTTCCTTGAGGATCATCTGGTGGGTGAGCACCTTGCCCGCGTGCTTGGCGAGAAAGGCGAGGAGCTTGAACTCCATCGGCGTCAGGCGAATCTCGCGACGCGCGGGGCTTTCGCCGCCGCTTGCGTGGTCGGTCACGAAGACGAGTCGGGCGTTGAGGTCCACGCGAAGCGTGCGGCCGTCGGCCGTGCATTCGTACGGCGGAAGTTCCGCGTTCGTGGTCGCACTCCGACTTGTGGATGCCGTCGCGTGGCGAAGGGCGACCCGCAGTCGCGCGAGCAGTTCGCCGACGCCGAAGGGTTTGGTGAGGTAGTCGTCGGCTCCGGCGTCGAGCGCTGCGACCTTGTCGCTCTCCTGTCCGCGTGCGGAGAGGATGACGATCGGAGTTCGCGATTCTTTGCGGATCGTGCGGGTGACGTTGAGGCCGTCGCCGTCGGGAAGGCCGAGATCGAGCAGAATGACATCGGGATAGGCGGTGACTGCGAGCAAGGTGCCGTCGCGGGCCGTGCCGGCTTCCTTGATGCGATAGTGGTTGGCTTCGAGCGTCGCGCGGAGAAAGCGGCGAATCGGCTCCTCGTCCTCGATGATCAGGACGAGCGGCATGTGCGCGGGCGGCGTGGCCTGCAGCGACTGCGCACGCGGGGGACTCGGAGTTGGGTCGCTCATGACGCACTCCTTGTCGTCGTACCAGCGTCGTCCGTTCCCGGGTGGCTCAACGTGCCCCGATTCTCTGCGGCGTCTTCTTTGGCGGGAAGCGCGGGCTGCGGGTGATCGACGGGAAGCGAGAAGAGGAACGCGACACCCCTTGGGGTGTTGGGCTCGGCCCAGATGCGTCCGCCGTGCACGCGAATGACGCCTTCGCAGATCGTGAGGCCCAGCCCCATGCCGGTCGAAGCCGGCGCGTGAGCGTGGGGGCCGGCTGCTTTGCTGGCGCGGCCGCGATAGAAGCGTTCGAAGACCTTTGAGGACTCATCATCCGCGAGCCCGGCACCTTCATCCCACACCTTGACAACGACGTTGGTCTCTCTTGTCCATGCCGAGACACCGAGAGCGGTTCCCGGCGCGGTGTAGCGAATCGCGTTCTCAATGAGGTTGTGAACCACCTGCGGCAGCATCGCGTTGTCGACGCGAATCATCGGGAGATCGGGCGGAACATGGACGCGGAAAGGACGCGCGGCGAGGGCATCGCGATGGCGTGCGAGCCCGGCTCCGACGATCTCTTCGACTGTTGTCCACTCCCGCCGCAGTTCGATGGCGCCCGACTCCAGGCGCGTCGCAAAGACGAGATTGGCGATGATGTCATTGAGGCGGGACGACTCGTCGACGATTGTCTGGAGGAGAGCCTCGCGTGTTGGCACATCGATGCCGGGGGAATTCTGTGAATCTGCACTTCGCGCCGCGTCGGCCTGCTGGAGTGTGCTTGCCGCGCCGGTGATGCTGGCGAGAGGCGTGCGCAGATCGTGTGACACCGAGCTGAGCAGTGCGCTGCGGAGTCGCTCGCGCTCGGCGTTGATGCGGGCGGCCTGCTCGGACTCGGCGAGCGTGACGCGTTCCAGCGCGGACGCCGCTTGCGAAGCGACGGACTCAAGGGTCGCGAGCTCAGTGGGGTCGAAGGGTTCTGCTGCTGTGACCTGCGCGTGGCGCACACCGAGCACGCCAACCCTGCCGCTGCTTCCGATGAGGGGCACATAGCGGCCTTGCGCCGAGGGGAGCGTGGATGTGCCGCGACCGGCGGAACTGCCGTGGTCAAAGACCCACTGGGCCACCGCGCGTTCGCGTGCGGGTTCCTCGCCCTCGCCTGAGAACCAGTCGGGGCCACCAGAGCCCGCGGCAGCGGCGACGCTAAGCCGTCTCAATGCGGGCGGGGTTGTGTCTCGCGCAAACGGCGCGGGAGTACAAACAACCGCATCCGCGTGAAGCAGATCGTGCGCGTGACGTGCGACGATGGCGGCCACGCTGCGGGCGTCGCGAGCGGCCGCAAGCTCGCGTGAGAGCGCGTGTTGGGCGGCCGTGGCCTGCTCGCGAGACCAGGCGCGGAGGCGTTGCTCCCGTGCGCGGGCCGCGAGCGTGCCGACGATGATCCCCACGGCGAGCATGACGGCAAACGTCAGCAGATATCCAGGGTCGTTGATGTTCAGCGTGAATCGCGGCTCGGTGAAGAAATAGTTGAAGACCAGTACGGCGAGCACGCTGGCAACGATGGCTGCGATGCGACCGAACCAAAGCGCAGACACGACCACGCCCGCAAGGAGGATGAGGG
>JANRKB010000055.1:0-88979 GCA_033763695.1 Planctomycetota bacterium
ATGGCCTGGGCCTTCACAAGGTGCTGGCGAACATCCAGACGGACAACGCCGCGTGCCTCCGCGTGGCGACGAAGCTCGGCTTCCGACCCATTCCAGGGGTGCTCAGCAGCGTGCCTGTCGATGGCGTGCCGCTGCAGCACCAGCTCTACATGCGGACGATTCTGGACGAGTGACTGCTGGTTGGGTTGTGTTCGATCTCGCGCCCCTCGCTGAAGATCACTTGGGAATGCCGCGGCATCGCGGTAGTATGGCGGCTTCCGCTCGGAGCCTCGCCCATGGTCACCGCCGCCTCGACATCAGCCGACACGTGTTCCGGCCATCCGACTGGTGCCGATGCGATGCGCCGACTGCCGAAGCTTCGCGGGTTGATCGGCTACCTCGAATCACTGACCGGCCGCGCTGATCTGGCAAGCCTCGAGCGGCACCTGCACCAGACCACGGTGACGCGAGCCGATCTCGGCGAGTTGTGCGTCTTTGGAACCGGCGGCTATCGCCGCAACGTGATCTGTCGTTCGCCCAACTACGAGTTGCTCGCGCTCTGTTGGCGCAGCGGTCACTGCACGCCGATCCACGATCACAAGGGATCAAGCTGTGCCTTCCGCGTCGTCCACGGTCTGGGGACCGAGATCCGATTCATTCACACGCCCTCTGGGTTGATCTGCCCGTGTGCGACGACCCAGATGCCCGAGGGCTACGTCTGTGCCGCGGAAGACGCTGATATTCATCAGGTCGTCAACATGCAGGCACCGGGCCAGGACTTGGTGACGCTGCACATCTACTCGACGCCGATCGTGAAGATGAACACCTACTGCTTCATGGTGTCCAAGGGTGCCGAGTGCCCTGCCGGGCCGCAGGTGTACGACGACACCCAGATGTGCTGAGATCGACGGCAGAGCGTTCGCGCGAGTTCGCTCATGCATCGGCGGCCGCGTCAGCGTTGATCCGCAAGACGCTTGGCATGCACCGCGAGCAGCGTGACATCCGCGGGCGTGACGCCTTCGAGGCGCAGCGCCTGACCGAAGGTCCGCGGGCGAAACTTGCTCAGGCTTGCTTTGGCCTCGGCACGCAAGCCATCGATGGCAGCGAAGTCGATGCGATCGGGGATGCGCCGGCCTTCAAGCTCGGCCTGACGCTTGATCTCGGCCCGCTGGCGGACCACGAACGGCTCATAGCGGCGGTCGGCCCACACGGTCTCCCAGACGCTTTGGCTGATCGAGACGCGTTCGCCGCGTGAGTTGACCATCGCAACAGAGCCAAGGTCTTCGCGCAGTGTCGCGAGCGTGTACGCGCTGCGGACGATCACCTTCGCGAGCGGCTCGCCGTCGATACGCGTCGCATCAATCGCCGCATTGAGGGCCGCGATCTGCTCGCGTCGGTCGCGCATCATCGTCGCACGACGCTCGCCGAGTGCGTGCGAGCCCCACACGCCGTGCGACTCGGCGATCGCGCCGAGCCGATCGGGCGCGTTGTCCGCCCGCAACAGCAGGCGATGCTCCGCGCGACTCGTGAACATGCGATACGGCTCGATCGGGGTCTTGCACACCAGGTCGTCCATCAGGACGCCGATGTACGCCTCGTCGCGACCGAGGACCCATTCGCTCTGGCCGCGCACGAAGCGGGCCGCGTTCGCGCCGGCGACGAGGCCTTGGGCTCCGGCCTCTTCATAGCCGCTGGTGCCGTTGATCTGTCCCGCGAGGAACAGGCCTTCGACGAGTCGCGTCATGCCCGTCGGCAAGATCTGATGCGGCCGCACCATGTCGTATTCGACGGCATATCCATATCGCAACACTTCTGCCTGTTCACACCCCGGCATCGAACGCACGATCACATCCTGCACGTCGGACGGCAGACTGGTCGAGATGCCGTTGCAATAGATCCAGTCGTCGCGGAGCGATTCGGGTTCGAGGAAGACGCCGTGCTCGCCGCGTTCGCTGAAGCGTACGACCTTGTCTTCGATTGACGGGCAGTAGCGCGGCCCGACGGACTCGATCTGGCCGCTGTACATCGGCGCGCGATGGAGATTCGCGCGGATCGCCTCGTGTGCCGCGGCATTCGTGCTCGTCTGGCGACACTCCACCTGCTTGAGCAGCGGAAAGCGGCCCACAAACCCGGCACGAGCCCAGGCGTCGAGCAGCCGCGTGGTGATCGCGCGATTCGCTGTCAAGTGCTCCCGTGCTGGCGTGCTGTCGTCAAGCGATTGCCACTCGGCGTGAAATGAACCTGGTTCGCGTTCATCGGCGTTGCGTGCCGTCAGATCGCTGAACGGGATCGGATTCGCATCGCCGTCCTGCGGCGGGAGATCACTCCAGCGAATGCTCGAGCGTCGCAGACGCGGCGGCGTGCCGGTCTTGAGTCGGCCGAGTTCAAAGCCAAGTGCTTGCAACGCGCCGGAGATGCCAACCGCCGCGGCTTCGCCAAAGCGCCCGCCGCTGGTCTTGCTCTCTCCGGTGTGCATCAGTCCACGCATGAACGTGCCGGTGGTGAGCACGACGGCGGGTGCGTGCAGCGTGCGACCGTCGTGGAGCACGATGCCGCGGATGCGATCGGACGTGACCAGTAGCTGATCGACGGTGCCCGAAACCACCACGATCTGCGGGCGGCTCGCGATGAGTCGCTGCACCGCCTCGGCATAGGCGTGCTTGTCGCACTGCGCCCGCGGCCCATACACCGCCGGCCCCTTGCTCGTGTTGAGCATCTTGAACTGAATGCCGGTTGCGTCCGTCGCGAGCCCCATGACGCCGCCGAGCGCGTCGATCTCGCGGACAAGTTGCCCCTTGGCAAGCCCGCCGATCGCGGGGTTGCAGGACATCACGCCGATCTTGGTTGGGTCGATCGTGACCAGGGCGACGGAGCGCGGCTCGCCGAGGATGTTCGCCGCCGCCCACGCGGATTCAACGCCCGCGTGTCCGCCGCCGATCACAATGGTCTGAAACTGCTCCACCACGCGGCGATGATATGCGGGAAACGCAGGATAACGCGTCAAGCTCGCTCAGCGTTCGAAAGTCCGACGTAGATCGTCGATCAAGTCGTCGGCGTCCTCGATACCGATCGACAGGCGGATGAGTGACTCGGGAAAGCCGCTGCGTTTTCGTACTTCCTCGGGGATGCTCTTGTGCGACATACGCGACGGCAGGCACACGCTCGACGACACGCTTCCGAAGCTCACGCTGATCGTGAAGAGTTCGAGCCGCGCGATCAACGCCGCCGCTGCCTCAGCCGTGCCAAGCCCGCGCGGCAGGAAACTCACGAGCGCACCCGGGCCGCTCGCCTGTGAGCGATGCAGCGCAGCACCAGGATGCGCTTCGAGCCCCGGGAAGTACGCGCGCTCGACCGCGCCGTGCTCCGCCAGAAATGCGGCGACGCGCGAGGCCGACGCCTGCTGGCGATCCAGTCGCAGCGCGAGTGTCTTGAGTCCGCGCAAGAGAACGCTTGAATCAAACGGCGGGAGCGATGTTCCCTCGGCATTGCGAAGAAATGCCAGCTCAGCGGCAAGATCATCTCGATTCGTACACAGCACACCCGCGGTCACATCGCTGTGCCCGCTCAGGTACTTGGTCGCCGAGTGCAGCACGAGGTCTGCGCCCAGTGCCAGCGGGCGGCACAAGTACGGCGACATCGCCGTGGCATCGACACACAGGATCGCGCCGACCGCTCGACATCGTGCCGCGACACGACGCAGATCGATGATGCGAAGCTGCGGATTCGTCGGCGACTCGACATGCACGAGTCGTGTGCCCGACGAGATCAGCGCATCCACGTCGCCGGCGGCGAGATCGGCGTAGTGAACGTTGATGCCGCGCGGCGTCAGCACTTTCGACAGCAGGCGATAGGTCCCGCCGTAGAGGTCGTCCGACGCCACGACGCGATCGCCCGGACGCAGCAAACCGAACACGCCCGACAGTGCGCTCACGCCGCTGACATACGCCAGCGCGTGCGCGGCGTTGTCGAAACGCGCGAGTTGACCCTCCAGCACGCTCCGCGTCGGATTGCCACTTCGGGAGTAGTCGTACGCACCGAACTCAAGCGCCGAATCCTGCGCAAACGTCGAGGTTTGGTGGATCGGTGTCGCGACCGGGCGCGTTGGATCGCCCGGCGCGGCATCGAAGCGCACGAGTCTCGTCGAGAATGCAAGAGGTTTGATGTCGGTCATCGCCGATCTCCACGCGGTGCTGTGTCGTGCCGCTTACGCCACCGCCTCCGCGGTCCGTGCCGGGGCCGGTCGCTCACCCAGCGGCGCCTGCACGGTATCACCCGCGTGGACCAGCGTGGATCGCGTCGCGCCGACGCGCGTGACGACGAACGGCAGCCTGCGCCAGCGGGCGAAACGCACCGCCTTGTGCTGCACGATGCCCTCATCAAGCGCAAGCACGGCGTCGAACGAAACACGCTCGTAGCGACGCGCATCGGCGTGTTCGTTGGGGTCGCGGTCGTACAGGCCATCGACATCCTTGAGCAGGACGCACTCGGCGCCAAGCTCCGCGGCGATGAACAGCGCGGTCAGGTCCGATCCGCCGCGGCCCAGCAGCGTGATCCGCCCGAGCTCATCGCGGCCCACGAAACCAGGCACCACGAGCACCGGACGACTGTTGAGCGCCTTGCGGATGTTGGTGCTGTCGAGCAGGAACGCGTCGGCGTCGAGCACCGGGCCGTGCGTGCGCAGGCCGATGCCCGCCGAGTCAAGCACGTGCGCCGGGATGCCCGCGCGATGCAGTGCGAGGCCGAGCAGCGACGTGGCGCGGGCCTCGCCGGTTGCCAGAAACGCCGCGAGTGCTTCGGGCTCTGCCGGGCCGCCGGCGGTCGCGTGCTCGAGCAGATCGTCGGTCGTCGAGCCAAGCGCCGACACGACGGCGACGACGCGAGCGCCTTCGTCAAGACGATGCTGAATCTCGCGGATGGCGACATGCAGTTGCTGCTCGCTCGGCAGCACCGAACTGCCGAACTTGAGAACCACCACGCGCCCCGCGGGCGGCGTGGAGTGGGCGGACGAGACACGATCCGAGATGCGATTGGACATGGCACGTGCTTTCTGCGGCAGACTGCCGCGGAGGTTCAGAGTTGTTGTGATTCGTGAGTGCGTGGTTCTGCGATAATCGTGATTCACACGATCAAGTTGCTCAGCGGGCCGAGCCTGCGACGGCGTGAGCCGCGGCGTGTTTCGCTTTCTCGCGTGCCGTCTCGCCGTGCTCCAGTGCTTGTTTCAGGTCGGCGATGATGTCGGCCGGATCCTCAAGCCCGACGGAGAGACGGATCAGGCCGTCGCTGATGCCGGTGGCGAGTCGTTGCTCGCGCGGCACGTCGCCGTGGGTCATCGTGGCGGGGTGGGTGATGAGCGTCTCCACCGCGCCGAGGTTCTCGGCCAGACAACACAACTTCACGTTGTTCATGACGGCACGCCCTGCCTCGACGCCGCCGCGGACCTCGAAGGATAGCAGTCCGCCGTGCAGCAGGTGCTGGCGTTTCGCGAGCGTCGCCTGCGGGAAAGACTCCAGCCCGGGATACGCCACCTTGGTTACGCTCGGCTGTTTCTCCAGCCAGCGAGCGACTTCGAGCGCGTTCGCGCTGTGCTGCTTGAGCCGCAGCGGCAGCGTCTTGAGCCCGCGCAGCGTGAGCCACGCGTTGAAGGGCGACTGGATCGAGCCGACCGTCTTGCGAATGAAGCGCAGCCGCTCGAGCAGAGCTTCGTCGCGGCTCACGATCGCGCCGCCCACCGTCGCGTTGTGCCCCTCGATGTGCTTGGTCGTTGAGTAGAGGGTCGCCGTCGCTCCCAAGTCGAGCGGACGCTGGCCGACAGCGGTGAGGAACGTGTTGTCGACGACGAGCGGCACGCCCAGTGCATCGGCCACGACCGACACCACGCGAATGTCGATGAGCTTCAGCGTCGGATTGCCCGGCGTCTCGATGAAGATGAGCTTGGTGTTCTTGCGAGCCGCGGCATGGATCGCTTCGGCGTTCGTCGCGTCGACGAACGTCGCGCTGATGCCGAGCTGATCGAGCACCTGGGCGAGCAGGCGATGCGTGCCGCCGTAGACCACGTCGGACACGATCACATGGTCTCCGCTCTTGAGGAGCGCGATGAACAACGCGTGCGTCGCGGCCATGCCGGTGCCGAAGGCCACGGCTTCGGGCGCGTTCTCGATCGCTCCCAACGCGAGTTCAAGCGCAGAAACCGTCGGGTTGCTCGCCCGCGAGTATGTGTGGCCCAGGTCTTCGCCGACACCTTGCTGGACATATGTCGTCGACTGGCAGATCGACGGCAGGATTGCGCCGTGCGTGCCGTCGGGTGCGAGCGACCCGTGGATCGCGCGGGTTTCCAGCGAGCCGCCGGAGAATCGCGGCGTGATCGCGCCCTTCTTGGTGCGACGCGGCGGCGTGCCGGCGTGCGAATCGGCGGTCGAGTTCGTGTGGTTCTGATGAGCGTGCGACATGGGACCGGTCCTCTTTCTGGGACGCTCCGTTCGCGAGTGATCGCGACCCGGAGGCCTCGTCCGTCGCAGTGCGACGGGACGTGCTTGCGTTGAGTGGTGGGGGGCTCGGGCGATTGCTGCTGATGACTCAGCCGCGGCCGCGAGCGACAGCGTGTGCGAATGGAAACGGCCCGCAAACAGCCCCCGAGGACGTCCTACTGCATCGTTCGACGCGTGTTGTGATTTCAGGAGCGGAGCGAACCGGCGAGTGATTCAAGCCGGTTCAGATGTCTGACTCGTTGGTCAGGCGTGCAGATCTCACCGCTGCCGATCACGCGAAGAACAGGACGCCACCGGGGGTGGGCATTCCCATCGACATTCGCATTCGGCATTTGAGACAGCAGGTGCTCACGCGGCAAAACTCCGAGGTCGAGAACAGTACCCGACCTGCCGCGCAAGTCAAGCAGGCTGCTGGGGAAGCACGCGGACGTTAGTTCGTCCACACGCCGCCGAGGCGTGGCGGCGGCTGGCGACGGCCGATCTCTTCAAGCGTCGCACGCTGCGCCGCATCGAGCAGATCCGGTTTCGGCGGCACGATCTGGATGATCGCATAAAGGTCGCCGACGGTGCCGTCCGCCGCCTTGATGCCCTTGCTCTTGATGCGGAGCTTGCGTCCACTCGTCGTGCCGGGCGGAACCGTGATCTCGACTCGACCGCTCAAGGTTGGGACGTTGACGGTTGCCCCGAGCACGGCTTCGCTCAGCGACAGGGGCAACTGAAAGAACACGTCGAGTCCCTTGCCGAGCGTCAGTCCCTCGCCCCGCCAGAAGTGCTCGTGCGGCTGAACCTTCACCGTGAGAATCAGATCCGTCGCCTCGTGGCCGCGCGTCGCGGGCTGACCAGCGCCGCGAACCCGCAACTGCGCGCCGTCGGCGATCCCCGCGGGAATGGTCACCTCGATGTTCTTGGTGGTGCCATCGCGGGTGATGCGAATGTGCTGCGTGCCGCCCGTGGCGGCGAGGATGAACGGGATCTCGATCGTGTGCTCAACATTGTCGCGTCGCGCGGCTTTGGCTTTGCCGCGCGGACTGCCGCCGCGCATCGAATCGGCAAAGCCGCCGCGCCCGCCGAAGAACGTCTCAAACATCGACGACAGGTCTTCCGCGTCAAAGTCGCTGGTCTCGGTTGACCACTGCACGTTGGGCCCGCCGGCGCTGCCACGGCCCGCGCGTCCCGCGCCCGCGAAGTTGGGAGCATCGTGCCCGTATTGGTCGTAGGTCTTGCGCTTGGCGTCGTCGGAGAGAACGTCGTACGCCTCTTGGATCTCGGCGAACTTCTTGGCCGCGTCGGGTTCCTTGTTGCGATCCGGATGGAACTTGAGCGCGAGCTTGCGATGCGCCTTCTTGATCTCATCGGCGCTCGCCGTCTTGGAGACCCCCAGCACGTCATAGTAGTCGCGTTTGGCCATTGCAAGACTCTATTCACGCACGCCCCGCCGCAGCATCGGGCCAGCGAGCGCGGCGACCGGCGAAAGTCACCCGCGGCGCAGGCGTTCAACCTCTGCGGGGACGAGGGCCGCAAGATCCGTCGCGAGCATGCCGCCGCTCGCCCGAGCCTGTGCCGCCCAGGCCTCACCGGCCCGCGCGTGTGCCAGCACTCCAGCGCGGGCCGCGTCAAACAGCGACAGTCCAGTGCGTGCATGCTGAGCGACGATCCCAGCGACGACGCCAGCGAGCACATCGCCTGTGCCCGCCGTACCCAGGCACGGATGCCCAGCGCCGCACTTCCATGTGTCGTAGCCGCTACTGACCACCGTTCCTTCACCCTTGAGGACCACGATACAGCCCAGTCGTTGTGCCAGACTCTCTGCCGCCGCGGGGCGTGCCGCGGGATCAGTCGGACTCTGTGTGATCCCTAGCACCTTGGCGAGCCGAGCAAACTCGCCCGGATGCGGCGACAGAATCGCCGGAGCCCGGAAGTCGCGCCAGAACTCGGGGATCCGCGCCAGCGCGTTCAGTGCGTCCGCGTCCACAACCACCGGCACACCGTCCTGCATCACCGCCCGCAACGCGAGTGCCTCGACCTGGACGCCATCGCCAAGCCCGGGGCCGACGATCACGCACGAACTTGCCGCACACTGGCGATCCACTTCCGCCGACGCTTCATGAGGCACGATCGCGCCTTGCTCGTCAACGGGCAAGGCAATGCCCGTCGCCGACGGCACGATACCCATTGCCTGTTCCAGCACCGGTGCGGGCATCACGAGCTTGGCCAATCCGCATCCTGCGCGCAGGGCACCGAGCGCACTGAGCGCTGGGGCTCCGATCATGCGGACATCGCCGCGCGAGCAGCCGCCGAACACGCTCACCGTGCCGAAGGTGCCTTTGTGGCCGGCGCTGGGCCGGAGCGGAAGCGTGGGGTCGTCGTGCGTCATCACCCGTGATTGTTGCCGTGCGGCGGCGAAGGAGAACGACTATTCCGCCTTCTTCACCTCAATCTTCAGACGACCCATGAGCTGGGCCGTCGTCAGCATCGACTTCTCGATCACGCCGTCTTCCAGCCCCGAGGTGCTGATCGTGATGTGCGTCGCGTCAAACGGCGTCTCATCTGCCAGCGTCGCGTCCAGATCGACCCAGCGCGGCTCGCGGACACCGGGTTTGGCCGGGTCCGCTTCCACCTCAAGCAGAGCCTGAGCCCACATGTGATAGCCGAAGATGTTCTCGCTCCCCGCGAAGCGATCGGCGAACACGAGCCCCGATGCAACGCGGCTTGGGATGCCGTGCGCACGCAGCAGCGCCGCCAGCAGAACGCCATGTTCGGTGCAGTCGCCGGTACGGGTGCGCGCGATTTCGCCCGCGCTTGCAAAGCCCACGCCCAGTTCCTTGCGATCGATGTACGCGTGTACAAAGCGGCGCAGCGCCTCGGCCTTCTTGGCAGCGTCCAACTGCCCGGCGTTGGCGAGCGCGACCTTGGCCAGCTTCTTGACGCGATCGTCCTCGAAGTTCACCATCGTGCTGGGCTTGGTGAACGCCGCGTTCTGAGCGTCATGATCCGCCGCGGGGGATGATCCGCGTGCACTCACCGCGACAATCAGCGCATCGCCCTCGCGCGTGACAGTCTGCCCGCCAACGCTCGGCAGGCCAGGCATCGCGCCCTCGGTGAGGGTGAGGCGATAGACGCCGCTCGCGACGTGGCGTGCGTTGGTGATGACCTTGTCCGGGCGCACGAACGTCGAGACCATCAGTTCCGCGCCCTCGATCTCTCCCAGCGCGGTGGCGCGATCGCTCCGCTGCATGACAACGTTGAAACCGCCGAGGTTGGTCTCGACCTTCACCAGTTGCCCGTTCTCATCCAGATACTCGATCGACTCGGGGTAACCGCTGATCGTGCTTGTGCAACGTGTCACGTTGACTTGCTTGCCTGCGATCTCCACCTTTGCCGGTGTGAAGTCCTTGCGTGTCACTTCGACGACTTGCAGACCAAGCGTCGGATCGACGGTGCGCAGCGTGATCTCCTTCTCGCCCGACTTCATCCGACGCAGTACCTCGCGTTCCGCCGCGGCGGGCGTCAGCCACGTTCCCTCAGGCTTGTCGACACGCTGCTCCTGCTTCTGATCGCCTGAGACGACGGTCAGGCCGACGTCCTTCTCGCCCCATTCCCACGTCTGCTCGACCGGTGCGGCGGCCAACTGCTGCCGCAGCCACATCCGCACCGGCTTGCCATCGGTCGTCTCGACGAACCGCGTCTCCATGGCGACCGTGAGCTTCGTCGCTCCCCGCCCAACCGACATGGACACTTTGCTTTCGGTCGTGATCGTGCCGTCGCGCTCGGTCGTCCGCGTGTTCTGCCAGCCGGATCGCTGGCCGTTCATGAGCAGCACCGCCCAGTTGTCCTGATCGGCCCCGAGCGACGGCCTCGCGATCAACGTCGCGATCGTGCACACGAGCATCAGCGCCGCGCGAGACCAGAACTTCATGAGCAAACCTTCCAGTTGGGCGTTTGGTTCAAAACAACCGCTTCGCAGTGTATCGGCGGAGCGACTATGGTCCCTTGTGCTTCTGGCACCGCTTCATCCCGCGCCACGCACCATCGACGATCTGCTCGATCCGGGGCTGTGCGCCAGCCTCGATCGCCTCGACGTTCACAGCCGTCGCGTGTTCGCCGGCACGCTGCCCGGCCAGCGCCGTTCCAAACGCCGCGGCAAGTCCGTCGAGTTTGACGACTTCCGCCAATACACCGCCGGCGACGATCTCCGGCACATCGACTGGAACGTCTTCGCCCGCTTGGACCGCCTGATCCTCAAGTTGTTCCGTGCCGAAGAAGATCTGTGCCTTTTTCTTGCCGTCGATCTCTCTCCTTCGATGCTCAGCGGCACGCCCGGCTACAGCCCGCCCTCAGGCTCGCCATTCGCCGACAGCGCCCACAAGATGCTCTACGCCGCCCGGCTCGCCATGGCACTGGGCTATCTCGGCCTCGTGAACCAGAATCGCGTAAGCATCGCCACCTTCGGGATCGGCGAGGATGCGATTGCCGACAGCATCCCGGCACCGATGTCTGACACGTCCGCCGCGGCAGCACGCCGCGAGTCCGGCGTGCGTGTCCTCGCGCCCACACGCGGCCGCGCCGGCATTCATCGCGTCTCAGAGTTTCTGCTCTCTCAACTGGCAATCGCCGGGCGTACCACCACGCCCGCGCGTCGCCCCCCGGACCTGAACGCCGCATTCACGACGCTGGCTCGCGGACGGCAGGGCCGCGGCGTCATGCTGGTCCTCAGCGACTTCCTTACATCCGCCACGCCGACGCTTGGTTTGGATGCCCTCGCCGCCGGAGCCGCCCAGAGCTTCGATGTGACGTGCATCCAGCTCCTCACGGACGCGGAACTCGATCCTTCCAAGGCTGCCGAACTGGGGTTCAGCGGCGATCTCGCCTTGCAGCCGGTTGAAGGCGGCTCGGAGGCCGAGGTCACCGTCGCGCCGCCCACGATCAACGAGTACCGCCGACGCTTGCGAGCATCGATCGATGGGCTTCACGCGGCATGCTCAGCCCGCGGTCTTGCGCATGTGCTCATGCCCACATCCACGCCGGTTTCGGACGTGCTGCTCCGCGAACTGCGCCGTCGCGGCACGGTCGCCTGACTCGCCCGCGCGAACAACCGCTGGTATTCTTTGGTCCCTACACGGAGGTTCCTTGTCATGAAGATCCGGACCGTTCTGCTCGGAGTCTCGCTCGTCGCCGCCGTCGTCCTCGCGGGTTGCCAGACCGTCAAGGGCGTTGGCAAGGACATCACCAACGCGAGCGAAGCCACCGAGCGGGCCATCAGCAAGTGATGTTTACGCCCGTGTCAGGAGCCGCCGATGGCCCGCGTTGATCTGGCCGGAAAGCCCATCGTCATCACCGGCGCCAGCAGCGGAATCGGTTGGTCCACCGCGCTCGCCTGCGCCAAGGCCGGCATGCCCGTCGTCGTCGCGGCGCGGCGTGAGGATCGGCTCAAGGCGCTGGTAGACCAGATCACCAAAGGCGGCGGACGTGCCCTGGCCGTGCGCTGTGATGTCGACAGCGTCGACGATTGCCGTCGACTCATCCAGCGTTGTCAGAGTGCGTTCAACGCGGTCTATGCCGTCTTCGCCAACGCGGGCTACGGCTTCGAGCGTCCGGTCCATGCCCTCGCCGACGCCGAGCTTGAGTCCATCGTCCGCACCAACTTCCAAGGCACGCTCAACGTCCTTCGCCCCGGCCTCGACGCGATCATGAAGCGCCCCGCGGGCGAGCATCGCGGCCACCTGCTGATCTGCACGAGCTGCGTCAGCAAGATCGGGCTGCCCTATCACTCGGCCTACTCGCTCACCAAGGCGATGCAGGATCACATCGGCCGTGCCATGCGACTTGAGCTCGAAGAGTTCGGCGTGCATGTCAGCACCGTGCACCCCGTCGGCACACGCACCGAGTTTTTCGACAAGGTCAAAGAACTCAGCGGCGGCGATCGTGTCTCGATGCAGACGCCCGAGTCCATGAAGCAGCACCCCGACGTGGTCGCCAAGGCCATCGTCAAGTGCCTCCGCCGCCCCGTCGGCGAAGTCTGGACCAGTGCGCGCATGCGCTATGCACTCGCGCTTGTCACGGCTTTCCCGGCGCTGGGCGATCGTGCGTTGCGCAAGCGTCTCAAGGCCAAGCTCGCCGAACTCCGCGCGGCAGGCCGCTCACCGACGCCCCCGGGCGACTCGGTCCGCGCAGCCACCGTGCGCTGATGGCGACCATCACGACCGGCATTGCACAATGCTCATGTCGGCGACGGCAATGAAGGCCGCTGCAAATCGCCGACTGAAAAGAACAGATGACGTCCCATCATTTGTTGTCAGCGTCCACACCAAGTAAGCGTTCGGCCAGCATGGCCGCGGCGGTTCGCGCCTCGGAGCCACGACGACCCGCGTCGCCACGGAGTGAGCGAGTGAGCAGTCGCTGGAGTGGATAGAGCCACGCGTGGTGATCGTGTGCATCGAGGGGATACTTGCGCCACAGGCCGTGGCGAGGTCTCCGCCAACGCTCGCTCAACTCGTGCGCGTGCAAACAGACAGCCGCGAAAGTGGCATCCGTGATCGAGGCGTCGCGAGCGGCAAGCGCGGCGACCGCGACCGCGCAGTGCGCGGTCAACGACTCGAAGGCTTCGTACGAGCAAGCGGCCCAAGCGAGCGTCGGCACGCACGCTGCGCAAACCTCGCCGCCCAGAACGTCCGCGCTGATCGCCAACTTCGCGATCTTGGCTTCGTCGATGAGTTCGTACGCGTCGGCCCCCTGTCGGGCGGCGAGCAGTAGCAGGGTTGCGATCGCGAGCGATCGGGCGGCATGGAGATGCCGCTCGAGCGGGGCCCCGGCGCGGCGTGCGTCCGCCTCGGGCTCGGAATGACTCATGAGGGAAAGCGCCTCAACGAAACTGAAATCGGGATCATCCGGGACTTCGGCGTGCGAGAGCGCACGCCGGAGAAGGTGCGCATTGAAGTCGGCGCCGACACCGTTGTCAGCACCTGCGACCGTCGCCACCACAGATGAATCGCAGCACGATCGCAGAGACCGCAAGAGTGCGTCTGGCGAGGGGCGAAGATTCGCCAACACCCTGCGCCCGTTCTGCTCGCTCGCGTTTTCCATCGATCGCTGCCCCCGATGGGATGGATCGCACACTCACGCTGGCGTCGGCATCGCGCCCGGCGGCAGTTCGGGCGAGTCGCCCGCGCTCCGCTGCGGCTGAACGAGCGCCTCGCTGCGACGGCGTGCCTCGGCCTTCAGCAGGTCGCTCACGCTCGGGCGATTCAGATCGCCGCCCTGCATCAGGCGATGAACCTCGTCGCCGCTGAGCGTCTCGAACTTGAGCAGAGCGTTGGCCACCGCTTCAACCTTGTCCCAGTGCTGCTCGAGCAGGCGCTGCGCGTCTGCGAACGCCTCGTCCACCAAGCGGCGGACTTCCTCGTCGATGAGCGTGGCGGTTTCGTCGGAGTAGTCACGATCGGGCATGAACGACTCGCGGGTGTCCTCGCCCGCGTAGCGAACGAATCCAAGCCGCTCGCTCATGCCCCATTCGACGACCATGGTGCGAGCGAAGCGGGTGACCATGGAGATGTCCATCGCCGCGCCGCTGGACATATCGCCCATGGCGCGAGCCTCGGCGATGCGTCCTCCGCAGAGCACGCGCATGGTGGCCTTGAGCCACTTGAGCCCGTAGCCCATGCGGTCCTTCTCAGGCAGGCTGAACGTCGCGCCGCCCGCGCCGCCGCGCGGGATGATCGTCACCTTGTGCAGCGGGTCGGCGTCGGTGAGCAGGGCCTGCAGCACCGCGTGGCCGGCCTCGTGATACGCGACGAGCTTGTTCTCGTCCTTCTCTCGCACGCGGCTCTTCTTGGCACGTCCGAACTTCACCTTGTCGCGAGCCTCTTCCAGGTCCTCGTGCTCTATGAAATCCTTGTTCTGCATCGTTGCCGCGATCGCGCCTTCGTTGATGATGGCGGCGAGGTCGGCACCGCTGAACATCGGCGTGCCGCGTGCGATGCGCTCGAGGTCGACATTCGGCCCAAGCCGCACCTTCTTGGAGTGCACCTTGAGGATTTCAAGGCGACCCTTCACATCAGGGAGCGGCACGGTGATCTGGCGGTCAAAGCGACCCGGGCGAACGAGCGCGGGGTCGAGAACATCATTGCGGTTCGTCGCGGCGATCACGATCACGCCGTCGCCGGTGGCGAAGCCGTCCATCTCGACGAGAATCGCGTTGAGCGTCTGCTCGCGTTCGTCGTGGCCGCCGGTGGTGAAACCGCCGCCGCGACGACGACCGACGGCATCGATCTCATCAAGGAAGATGATGCACGGTGCGGACTCCTTGGCCTGCTTGAAGAGGTCGCGAACGCGTGAGGCGCCGACGCCGACGAACATTTCAACGAAATCGCTGCCGCTGATGGAGAAGAACGGGACGTCGGCTTCGCCGGCGATGGCCTTGGCGAGCAGCGTCTTGCCGCAGCCGGGTTCGCCGACCAGCAGCACGCCGCGCGGGATTCGTCCGCCGAGCTTGGTGAACTTCTTGGGGTTCTTGAGAAACTCGATGATCTCGGTGACTTCTTCCTTGGCCTCGTCAATGCCGGCGACATCGCTGAACGTGATGCCGGTCATTTCCTTGGAAAGGGTGCGGTGCCGCGACTTGCCGAAGTTGCCGAGCATGCCGCCACCCGCGCCGGCGTTGCGCAGGCCGCGAGAGATGATGTACCAGCCGACGACCAGGAGCAGCACGAACGGCCCGAAGAAGATCAGCATCTGAATCAGGGCCGACTGCGGGCGCGACTGGAAGCGCCCGTCGGTGATGCGACGGATCTCTCCCGCGACGCCTTCGCGCGTCGCCGCGTTGAGCAGGATCTGCACCCGTCCGCCGACGTTCACCGCGTCAGGCAGTTGCACTGCCTGCACCGATTCATCAAACACCAGCACCGTCGCCGGGTCGATCTTGCCCGCGCGATAGAGCTCTTCAAACTCTCCGAGCGTGACATTGCGACCTTGCACCTGCGACGTGATCAACAGGAAGATCATCAGGCCCAGCGCGATCAGCACGACGACCGTAAACAGCCCGCGGCTTGGCGGCGTTGGCTGTGTTCCGGGCTTGCGTGGCGCGCCGTTCTCCGGCTTGCCGTTGCGCGGTCCGTCGACCTCCTGATGGGCCAATCGCAGCGCGCCGACAAAGCGGGCGATGCGGGTGAACGGGCTGCTCAGGCGGGACACGAGTGTGGGCATTGGCGGGTCCGATGGTTCAGCGAAAATCAGCGTTGCGATTCGCAAAAGGCCGCCGTGGTGAGCGGGCTCTGCGACCTGTCTTTATTCCGGCTCATCGCCTCTCTCTTCGTTCGGTCCGTGGACGCCTCGGATGCACCTTTGGCGTGCGGAATCACTCCAAAAGATAGGCAAACAGCCCCAGACGCACATTTCCGCCGCTTTCCCGCGACGCGAGCAGGCCGCCCGATCGGTCTGTTTTCGGATGCCTTGCGACACCCACCAGATACGCACGCCGGATACATCCACTGTGACATACGTCCGCCGAGGCGTCCGGGTGCGATGGTGCGTCACCACGCCGATCGCAGTTCGCCGACGATCTCGCGTGCCAGCCGATCGACCGCGGCGGTCTGCCCCAGTTCCAACCGCTCCGACGAGCGACGCTCGACGACCACCGGCTCCATCACCGTGAAGTTCCGCCGGCTGACGAGCGTCTTGCCTGTGCGATTGTCCTTCCACACAAAGTCGACGGTCATCTGCACGCCGATCTCCTGCGAGAAGCCGCTCAGCGGGCTGTTGCTCAGGTTGCGGATCTCGCTGCGTGCCAGGCGACCCGTCAGCGACGTATCGCCGCCGCTCTGGTCGATAGCCCACGGCGTCGAGCGACCGATCTCCTTGATGATCGCCTCGGTCAACGCCACCTCAACGCCCGGCGCGAACGTGTCATTCGCGAAGACCGGAACGCTCACGGTGCGAATCGCCGCGTCGTGCGAAGGCGTCAGCGAGTATCCCTCTTCAGGCGACGACGCGCAGCCGGCAACGCCGCCGAGCAGCGCAAGTACCGCGACGGCTGCCACAAGGGTGCGTCGGCCGCTGTGTGCGATCGTGCCTTGTCCACACGCGAGCGTCATCACTTCGCCTCCGGTGTCGGGCCCGGCGTGGCGGTGGCGGCGTCGGCGGGTGGTGTTGGCGTCGCCGATGCCGGTCCGGCCATCCAGCCGCGCTCTTGCATGATTCGGATCGCATCGCCGCTGGCGATCGTCTGGGGATGCTTGCGTACCAACCGCGTCAGCAACAGCCGCGCCGACACTGGGTCCTTCCGCTTGAAGTACCAGCGCGCGGTCTCCAGCATCTGGGCCGCGGCGGACTCGTCCAGACGCGCCACCAGCGCGTCGTTCATGCCCGTCTCTTCCGCCTGAGCCGGATACTTGGCGGCAAAGTCGCGGATCAGGATCTGGGCTTCGAGCAGGCCACCCGCGTCGTACTTGGGCCCCTTGAATCGCGCGATGTTCGCAAAGACGCGCCGCTGCATCGCCTTCTGCAGATACTCGCTCTTGGGGTAGTTCACGACGAAGATGTCGTACGCGTCCGCGGCCAGACGCAGTTCACGCTCGCGGTAGTAGTAATCCGCCAGTTCGATCGCCGCCCGCTCCGCAAGGCGGCTGCCCGGCAGGCGTTCCTGGACGCGAAGCAGGAGTTCTTCGCCGATCGACGTCGCGTCCTCGATGCGGAACGTGCCCCAGAGGCGCCGCCGCAGGCCGCTCAGATAACGCAGGCCGATCTCGAGTTCGCGTTCCAGCGCGATGACGAACTGCTCCGTGCCCGGATACTCCTTGATGACCTGCTCGTAGTCGTACAGGGCGCGATCCTCGCGTCCCAGTGCCACGCGTGCATCGCCGCGACGCAGATACGCCTCGGGCAGCATCGGGCTCTTGGAGAACTCGTTGTTCTCGATCCAGTCGTCCAGCAGGCTCTTGGCGCGCGATGCACGTCCTTCGGCCAGCGCTCGGCGTGCACGTCCGATCACATCTTCGTCAGAGCCCGGCTCGGGGTTGGCGGTCTCGACCCACCCGCGTCCATCATCCAGCGTGTAGGTGGTGGTCTGCGCGTGTGCAAGCCCGGCGAGCGAGAGAAGTGCAACAAGAGCGATCGGAGCGGCGTGACGCATGCGCCACAGAATAGCGGGGCGGCGGCGGTCGCGCGGGAGGTCACAAAAAAGCAGACGGCGTTCCGCGAGGAACGCCGCGTGCTTGCAGTTTGAGACAAGAGAGAGAACACGGGCAAGGTGCCCGCGGGAGAGAGGGCAGTCGGTCACGGCCTGCAACCCGATCCACACCCGGCGCGCACGCTCGGGAGCGTTGAGGCAGACCATTCGGCCAGTGCGTCAGTCGTTATCGAAGAGGCCTTCGATCTCGCTGATCAGGCGCGAGTCATAGAACTCGGCGTGCGGATCAGCCTTGGGCTTGCGACGCGGGAGGAAACCCGCGAATGCCGCGCCCGCCAGCGCCATCGAACCCACCGCGGCAGGTGCTGCCGTGCTGGCCAACGTGGTGCTGGACTTAGTCTCGACGGCGCCCGTGGTGTTGGCACTCGCCATCGCTGGCGCGGCCAGGGCCGTCAAAGAAGCAACAGAAGTCAAAGCGATCGACCGCTTCATAACCCACACTCCATCGTTTGGACGTGCCCTCGCCAAAAGGCACGCCCTTCAGAGCCCGGCCTGGGCTCTGCCACTCACAAAGGCCGGAATCGCAGAGATCCGGCATGTGAAAGATGCATCAAAAAAACGGAAAATCCATCAAAATCGTCGCGCACCGCACAGATCGCGCACTTGACGGGGTTTGCGGACATTCCCCTCGCGGTTCGCCGGCCCCAAAACGCGGGTTCGACACGCCCGACTCGCCCCCCAAAACGCACAACGCCCCAACCGTGGTCGGGGCGTTGGCGTGGTTGTCTTGGAGGCCTGACGCAGGCTCAGCCTGGCTTGACTTCCTTCAGTTTCTTGAGGAGTTCGGCCTCACGCTCGGGCTTCAGCCCGGCCCGCGTCGCGAGCTTCGCTTTGGTGTCGTCCGCCAGACCCTGGTACCACTTCAGCGTGTCGCGGCAGGTGGTCTCGACATCGCGGAACTTGAGCCCCGCCGCCACGGCCTTCTTGTTCGAGCGCGTTGAGAACCCGGCGCTCTCTCCGTCGGGTGGCAGCCACAGCGGCATATCTCCGCCCGCCGACACGTTGTTGGCGTCGAGGAACGCCGCGTCGGCCCACGTGTAGCTCGCGTGCCCACCGCCAGCCGCATTGCACGCGTCGAGGAACTTGCTCATGGAGAGCGTGCTTTCGAGTCCGACCGCGTTGAAGACGCCGTACACGCCGCGCTCGACGCAGTGGATCGTCCACTCCGCCAGATCACGGACATCGATGTACTGCACCGGGTCGGTGGGGCGTCCGGGCGCGAGCACTTCGCGACGACTCTCCTCCTTTGCTGCCGCCGCCCGCGCGATCCAGTACGGATGGCGGAAGCTGAAGTCTCCGGGGCCGCCGATGAACCCGGGCCGGATGTTTGTGGCGTGCCCGGGGAAGGCCTTCTCGACGGCCTGTTCGCACAGCGCCTTGAGCGGGCCGTAGTAGCTCATCCCCGGTCCCATCGTCTCGACTGTTGGGTCATCCAGCACTCCCACCGGCGCGGTTTCGTCGGCGTCGGGCGTCTTGTTCTCGGCGTAGACCGACACGGTGGAGATGAAGGCGTAGTGCTTCACCTTGGGCGCGAGCAGCTCGGCCGATGCCTTGGCGTGCCGGGGGAAGTAGCCGCTGGTGTCGATCACGGCATCCCAGGAGCGGCCTTCGAGAGCCTTGAGTCCGCCGCCCTTGTCCGGGTCGCGATCGCCGCGCAGTTTTTCGATGTCCGGGAAGAGATTGGGTCGCGTGATGCCGCGATTAAAGAGCGTGAGCGTGTGTCCGCGGGCCCGCGCCGCCTCGACGAGTTCCGGTCCGAGGAACGCGGTGCCGCCGAGGATGAGGATCTTCAGCGGGTTCTCAGCCTTGGCGACTTTGGCACCGGCTTCAGGTTCAGGACGGGCCTTGCCCGCCGCCTGAGCGGCGATGGGGCCGGCGACCAGCGCCACGCCCGCAGCCGCGGCAGTTTTCAGAAATGTCCGGCGCGATGCGTCACCAACCGTCAACGGCTTGCCGTGCATGCAGAAGTTCTCCACGAGGGTCTCTGGGATCAACGCGGAGTTGGACGCACGACCTGGATTCGGGTTTCCAGAATCAAGCCCGAAGATCCAAGCGGCGTCGCCGGGCTATTTGATCTGATAGCCAAAGACACGGACCATGACGAAGAAGGATGCGAACCACGCGGCCAGCGACGAAAGCCGCAGGAAGAACATCAGCAGCAGCGCGTCCTTGATGTCATCCAGTTCGAGCATCTTGTAAAGCAGTCCGAGAGACACCACCGCCGACAGCGCCCATGCGACTGGTGCGATGAGGTAGTACGTGCCGAGCGTGTCGACCGCGGCACACACGCAGTAGACCGCGAAGAGTCGCATCATCGCCATGTGCATGGGCATGTCGAAGCCCGACCACATCAGGCAGTAGAGGAAGTACACGCCCGTGCCGAAGATGGCGCAGAAGCCAAGCCACAACGCCCACCAGCCCAGGTCCTGCAGGCTGTGTGTCGCCGCTGCCGCGATTCCGAGGCCGACGATTCCGATTGTGCCGACGATGATCGGCTGCAGATACGCATTGCGCACGATGTCGCGGCGGAGCTTCTCGCGATCGAGCTTGCCCGTCTCGCGCGTGTTGATCGTGCCGCACTCGGGGCATCGTGCGCCGGCGAGTCCCGTCAGGTCATATTCGCAGTTTCGGCAGAGGTACTTCTTCTTTTTGACCGGCTTCTCCGGGTCCTGCGCGGCGGCAAGTTCCTCGGACGTAAACCGCCCCGATCGATGATTGAATCCACAGCCCAGGCACACGACGGCATTCGACGAGCGTGGCATGCCGCATCCGGCGCACAGTTCGTTCGTCCCGACCGGCGTCGGATCCACCGGGTCGATCTCAATCGGCAGCGCGTCTGCCCCAGCCACAGGTATCGGTGCCGTCGCGGTTCGATCGGCAGCGCGCTTTGCCGCTCGTGCGTCCACACAGTCCTGGCAGTGGTAGCGACCCAGGCGGTCCTTCACGCGCTTGGAGTCGGCGCAGTCCTTGCCGCAGTCGACGCAGAGTTTGGGTTGCGACTGGATCGCCATGGCGGAGCCCTCACGAGTCGAGGAGTCTACCGACGGCCCAATCCGGGGATGCAACGGATGAAAGGGTCTTGAAATCCACACAAAGCTGTGCGGTTTTGGCAACCGACGACACCGCTCTGTGGTTTCTTTCGGCGTTCGCCTGAATGTTGAAAGACTCCACATTCGGCGGGCGTATATCAGGTGAACGCTTGAGGGGAGCGTCCATGTGGGAGTGCTGGTCATGGATGTGCTGTCATCGCAGTCACTCGATCAGGGGGTGTTTGCGTCGCTCGTGGGGGAGCCGCTGTCGGGAGTCATGCTCGTCACGCTCGACGCGCGGCTGCTCTACGCCAACGACCAAGCTGCCCGCATGTTCTCGACATCATCGATGACCGGGACGCAGTGGGTGGCGCTGGACGTGCTTCGCCCGGGCTTCATGCCCGACGGCTGGCGCGACGACGTCGCTGATCTGGGCCGCCGGGTGCTCGCCGGCGACAACAAGGTCGTGCTCCGCACCATCTGGCAAGGTGCGCAAATCTTTACGTGGCCGACGCTTCTGAACGCCATGCCGTTCGTTCCCGGCGTCCTGCCCCAGTCGTCCACATGGCGGACTCCTGAGCCGACAGGGCCGGTGTTGATGCTTACCTCCCGGCGCGTCGGTCGTTCTTGCGCTGCCGAGATCTACGCGGACTCGTCGCTCAAGGTGATGCAGTCGCGTGTCGCGGACCTGGGCAAGGTCAAGGTACTGACCGAACGCGAGCTTCAGGTTCTCGCGATCCTCGGCGATGGCGGCACACTGCGCGCCGCCGCCCATCGCCTGCATCGATCGGAGAAAACCATCGACGCCCATCGTTCCGCGATCCACACCAAGCTCGGCATCACGGATCGACTTCAGCTTGCCTTCATCTCGCAGACCCTGGGCCTGACGCTCGAAGACGTTGAGCGATTCGTTGTCATGGGCGTGCTCAAATAGCCCCGGTCGCCGCCTGCGACGCACGTTCAGCCCTGGAGTTCAGCACCCGCTGCAACCGGCCGCCGGTTCGCCGGTATCGTGTTGTGCCCGAAGCCCGCATCAGGGCCTCTGGCCGGGAGACTACCCATGCCGGCATCGCTTGGTGTGCGCTCGACGCGTCAGATGCTGCTTCGGTTCACGATTGCGACCGCCGTTCTCGTGCCGACTTCGCTCGCCGGTGCGCAATCGGCACCCAAAGCGCCGCCGCGCGAAACGCCGCGCCAGCCCGAGTCTCAGAAGATTGAAGTTGATCTCCGGCCGCGATTCCGCGTCGGCAACGATCGGCGTGTCGTACTCAAGCAAGAGACATCGCAAACCGTTCCATCGCTTGACGCGGGCGACGGTGCCGCACCGGGTACGACATCTGCGGTACCCGGCAAGCGCGGCGGACCGGGGGCCAAGCAGCCTCCCGCAGAGCAGCGCGTGTCCTCAACCACGGAGCTCACGCTCGTCTTCCGTCCGACGCGCGTCGACGACACCGGGGCGAGCGTTGATGTGATCATCGACGCGATCCGAGCGACGCGAAAGGGCGGCGACGCCGACGACACGTTCGACAGTTCGCGCCCGGCAACTCAGCCGGGAAAGAAGCCAAGCGGCAAGCAATCGAACCCCAAGACCGCGCCCGGCGGACCTGACGCCGACGCGATGATCGAGCAGTTGATGGCCGAGCAGTCACTTGAATCGCAGATGCGCCCGCTGGTTGGAGAGAAGATGACGCTGCGCCTCGACGCCGACGGCGACGTCGTCGAGGTCCAGGGCGGCGAGCGATTGGTCGCGGCACTCTCGCCGATGAGCGGCGGGCTTGCGAGTCTGGGCGATCTGACCGGCGCGGGCGACTCCAACAACGCCAAGGACATCTTCAAATCCATCGTCGGCGGCCCGGGCAAGCCCAAGGCACGCGTCGGCGAATCATGGGACTCCACCACGCAACTTGACATGGCGATTCTGGGGCTGATGCGGATGCGCACACAGTCAACGCTTTCCTCGTTCCGAGGCGGCGTCGCGCAGATCGACATGCGTGGCGGGCTTGTGCCGCGCAGTGAATCGGGCGACGGTGCCGCCGGTCGCAAGGCGTCGAAGTCTCAGCCCGCGGTGGACGTGAACTACTCTGGCTCGTGCCTGTGGGACAGCGAGGACGGCTTCGTCCGCTCGATGAATCTGCGGCAGCTTTCAACCGTGCGGCTCGAACTCGCCGGGAAGCAAAGCACGATCACGAGCGAGTCGACCACCAACGTCACCACCAGCCGCGGCATCACGCCGCGCTCGCGTTGATCGCTTCAACGACGCCGTGGCTCATCAAGCGCCGCTCGGTACCGCCGCGTCCTGCGCCAGCCGCTCGCCAGCCAACGCGGCTTGCCGGTTCAGTTCCCGATACTTTGCGGGCACGCGTGCCGAGATCGCCGCGATGAGATTCTCGCGTGAGACCATCGGAGCGAGCGTGTTGAGCACCGCGAGCGCGACCGCATTTGCGACGACCTTGCTGCCAAGAGTGACCGCGGCGTCGGTGATCGCCAGGCGCACGACGCGACCGGGGCTGGTGACATCGTCGCCGATGAACGTCGCGTCGAGGATGACGAGCGTGTCTGGTGTCACCTTGGCGGCATGCTTCTTCGCCGCCTCGATCGACATGCACAAGACGACATCGGGAGTCGTGACCTCGGGATAGGCGATCGGGCGGCTGGAGATGATGACCTCGGCCTTGCTGCTGCCAAGCCGCGCTTCGGGGCCATACGTCTGCGTCTGAACGACGTTGCGTCCGTCGAGCATCGCCGCTTCCGCGAGAATGACGCCCGCGGTGATCAGCCCTTGGCCGCCCGCGCCGCTGAGACGCACTTGGATCGGGTCTTTCATGCCACGCTCTCCTTGGCAGCCCGTGCGGCGACTGCCGCGCTGACCTTCTGGCGATAGAGCGACTCGTAATCCGCGCGGAGTTCATCGCGGAAGATCCCTGTGGGCATCGTCGTCTCGTCGTGGGGTTGGTCGCTCTCGCCGCATGTGCAGTCCTGCATCGGGCTGCTGTTGTCGCGCAGGTAGTGGAGCATCTCGTACGGCTCGCCCAGGTCGTTCATGCGACCGAAGTACGTCGGGCACGACGTGAGGATGTCGACGACGCCAAATCCCTTGTGCAGGATCGCCCGCTTGATGAATGAGGTCGTCTGCTTGTGGTCAAACGCCGTGGTGCGAGCGACAAACCCCGCCCCCGCGCCGAGCGTCAGGCGCACGAGGTCGAACGGTTGCTCAATGCTGCCCGCTTGCGACGTGGTGCTGCGCTTGCCCAGCGGCGTGGTGGGGGCCAGTTGCCCGCCGGTCAAGCCGTAGATGCCGTTGTTGAAGATGAGCGCGGTCAGATCAAGATTGCGTCGGCACGCATGGATGAGGTGGTTGCCGCCGATCGCTGATGCGTCGCCGTCGCCCATGATGACGATGACGTGCAGTTCGGGGTTCGCGAGTTTGATGCCGGTGGCGAACGTCAACGCGCGGCCGTGCGTGGTGTGCATGGTGTTGAAGTCGAGCACGAACGGCGTGCGCCCGGCGCAGCCGATGCCGCTGACCACCACGACCTTGTCCTGATCGAGGTTCAGTTGGCTCACCGCTTCGAGCAGCGACTTGACGACCATGCCATTGCCGCAGCCCGGGCACCAGACATGCGGCAACTGGTTCGTGCGGATGAACTGGCGATAGGTGTCGCTCATGAGTGCACCGCCTTGCTCGCGAGCTTGGCCTCGATTGTGCTTTCAAGCGACGTCCGCGTCGCCTCCGCGATCTGGCGCGGCGTCAGCAGGTGCCCGTCGATGCGATTGATCGGCATAACCTCGCACAACCCCGCCGCCGCTCGCCCGATCTCGCGAACAAGTTGCCCCATGTTCAGTTCGGGCACCACGATCAAGTCGACCTGCTCGGCGACCTCTTGGATCAGGAAGTCAGGGAAGGGCCAGAGTGTTTTGAGGTTCAGCATGCCAGCCTTGATGCCGCTGGCACGCAGTTCTTCGACCGCCGCCATCGCTGGGCGGCTCGTCCCGCCGTAACTGACAATCGCGACGCTTGCATCGTCGAGCATGACGCGATCGAACATGGCGAGTTCGCGAACGTGGCTCTGCACCTTGCCGACCATGCGCGTCAGCTCGCGAGCCGCCGCGTCGTCGTTGGCGGCGAAGCCCTCGGCGCCGTGGGCCAAACCGGTCACGTGGAATCGAGCGCCTGCACCGAACGGCAGGAACTCGTCGCCCGCGAAGGGCTTGAAGCCCGTTGGTGAATCCGGCCGACGCCGCTCAATGACTTCGATCTCGCCCGGCTCGGGCCAGTCGATGTTCTCACGCATATGCGCGAGGACTTCGTCCATCAGCAGGATGACCGGCACACGGTATTGCTCGGCGAGGTTGAACGCCTTGACGGTCATGTCGAACGCGTCGCGGACGTTCGATGCCGTAAGCACGATCACAGGGTGGTCGCCGTGCGTGCCCCAGATCGATTGCATCACGTCGCCCTGTGCGCCCTTGGTGGGCTGGCCGGTGCTTGGGCCCCAACGCTGGCAGTTGACGATCACGCACGGCGTCTCGGTGATCGCGGCATAGCCGAGGCCTTCCTGCATCAGCGAGAAGCCAGGGCCGCTGGTGGCGGTCATGGTCTTTGCACCGCCCCAGGCCGCGCCGATGATCGCGGAGATCGAGGCGATCTCGTCTTCCATCTGGATGAAGACGCGTTTGCGTGCCGGCATTTCGTGGGCGAGGATCTCCATCACTTCAGAGCTTGGGGTGATGGGGTAACCCGCGTAGAAGTTGCACCCGGCGTAGAGCGCGCCGTGAGCGCAGGCTTCGTTGCCCTGCACGAGTCGTTGCTTGCGTGGTGTGCGTGCGGTTGTCATGACACCGGCCCACCTTCCTGAGCGAACTCGCGGACGCGAGCCGACGTGCCGCGCTGGATCCAGATGGCAAAGTCCGGGCAACGCGCCTCGCACAAGCCGCAGAACACGCAGGTGCTGACGTCCTTGACCACGATGTGACTGGCGTCATCGAGCTTGAGCGTGTTTGTCGGGCAGCTTGTGACGCAGATGTTGCAGCCCTTGCACAGCTTCGGTGCCGTCGTCAGGCGATAGTCGTCCTGGTAGTGCTTGATCGTCGCGCTGTCGACCTCCAGCCGCGGCGTGGGCTTGTCCGCCGCGGGCGGCTTGGCCGTGCCCGCGAGCGAGCGATGAATCGCCAGCGCCGCCTTGCGTCCCTCTCGCACGGCCTGAACGACCGTGCTGCCGCCGTTGATGCAGTCGCCGCCCGCGAAGAAGCCGGGCACGCTCGTGCGCATTTCGGCGTCCACCTTGACGGTGTTGCCCTTGAGCTGCACGCCCAGCGCGCCGAACAGTTCCGTCAGCGGCTTCTGGCCGATGGCCTTGATGACGGTGTCGGCCTCGACCACGAACTCCGAGTCGGGGATTGGCTCGGGGCGCGGCCTGCCGCTGGCGTCGGGCGGGCCGAGTCGCATGCGCACGCACTTCACGCCCGTGACGCGATCGGTGCCGACAAACTCCACGGGCGCGACTTGCGTGATGAGTTCGACGCCTTCGCGTTTGGCCGCGGCGACTTCATGCGGGAACGCCGGCATGTCCGCCTCAGAACGCCGGTACAGCATCGCGACGCTGGTGGCGCCCAACATCACCGCCTGACGTGCGACATCGACGGCCGTGTTGAGCGTTGCGCGTTCCGCGGCATGGCCGAGCATCAGTGCCTCGCGTGCCACGTCGATCGCGGTGTTGCCGCCGCCGATGACGGCGACGCGCGAGCCGATCTTCAGTCCGCCCTCGGGGTTGAGTTTCAGAGCCTCGATGAACTTGAGCGACTCCCAAACGCCAGGGAGATACTCGCCCGGGATCTTGGCAGGCATGTCCTCACCCATGCCGACGCCGATGAAGACGGCATCGTGCTGCTCGCGGAGCTGTGCCGCGCTGACGTGCTTGCCGATTGACACGCCGAAGCGCAGTTGCACGCCCAGCCGCTGGATCTGTTCGACCTCTTCGGGCAAGGGGCGATATTGCTGTTTGTACGGCGCGATGCCGCGCGTCACGAGCCCGCCGGGGAAGTCACGCGATTCATACACGACAACGCGGTACCCGAGACGCGCCAGTTCCGCGGCGCAGGCAAGCCCCGCGGGGCCCGCGCCGATGACGCCGACGCTCTCGGTCCGCTTTTGGTCCGGGTGCGGCTTCGCGACCGCGGTGCCCGCCTCCAAACCTTTGTCCGTCGCATAGCGCTGCAAGCGCCCGATCTGGATCGCCCGCCGCCCCTCTTTGAGCAGCACGCAGTGCCCTTGGCAGAGCACCTCCACCGGGCACACGCGAGCGCATGTGCCGCCGAGGATGTTGTCGGCGAAGATCTTCGACGCCGCGTCAACCGGGCGACCTTCGGCGATGTCCTTGATGAATCCGGGAATATCAATGCCCGCGGGGCAAGCCCCGACGCATGGAGCCGCGTTGCACGGCCCGCCGCACTGCAGGCATGCTTCAGACTCGAGCACCGCTTCGGTGTCGGTCATCGTCGGGTGCGCGTCGCGCGACACGGGGCCCAATAACGAGGCGTTCGGGATGGTGTTCACGACGCGGCTCCTCCCCCGGGGTTGCGGACGAACCTCACGACGCGAGAGCGGGATGTGACAAGGCGCGGGTCCGACGACGGCACCGCGCCTCGTGAGAAAATCAGATCGTCTCGGGCTCCATCTTGATGGCGCCGCACGGACACTCCGTGGAGCACATGCCGCAGCCCTTGCAGTAGTCGTAGTTGATGCGGAACCGCTTCCCGGCCCCGAGCTTGATCACGGCGTTGTCCGGGCACACGCCGAAGCAGTTGTCGCACTCGAAGCAGTTGCCGCACGACATGCAGCGACGGGCCTCGAAGAGCGCGTTGGATTGATCCAACCCACCGACGACTTCTTCAAACGTCGAGGCGCGGCGTGCGGCATCCAGCGCGGGCTGCACCTTCGCCGGTGCGTCGGTGTAGTACCACGGATTGAGCTTGTCGAAACCGGCGACTTCGTGCTTGGGTTCGGGCTTGTACGACGAGCCTCGCAGGTACGCGTCGATGTATCGCGCTGCCTTCTTGCCGTGCCCGACGGCGACGGTGGCGGTGCGTTCGGCGGGCACCATGTCGCCGCCGGCAAAGACGCCGCGACAACCGGTCATCATGTCGGGGCCGACTTCGACGACGCCGTCGGTGATCTTGAGACCCTGTAGCTTCTCAAGGAAGGACAGATCGACGTCTTGTCCGAGTGCGAGCACGCAGGAGTCGGCCTGCATCGTCTCAAACTCGCCGGTCGGGACGGGCTTGCCCTTGTCATCGAGCTTCATCTTCTCGACGGTGAATGTGCCGCCGGCTTCGGACTTGATGGTCGTGAGCCACTTGAACATCACGCCCTCGTCCATCGCTTCCTGCACTTCGAAGTCGTGGGCGGGCATCTTGTCGCGGGTACGCCGATAGACGACGATGGCCTCGGTCGCGCCCAGACGCTTGGCCGAGCGTGCAACATCCATCGCGGTGTTGCCGCCGCCGTAGACCAGCACGCGCCGACCCAGCAGCGGTTGCTCGCCGGTCTCGACGCCGCGGAGCAGTTGCAGCGCATCGAGAATCTTGGACGCATCACCCGCGGGGATGTACGCCCGCTTGGCGAGGTGCGCACCGACCGCGAGGAACACCGCGTCAAACTTCTCGGCCTTCATCGCGGCTTCAAGGTCCGCCACCTTGCGGTTCAGACGGATCGTCACGCCCATGTCGGTGATGCGCTTCACTTCGGCATCGAGGATGTCGCGCGGCAGGCGATACTTGGGAATGCCGAAGCGCATCATGCCGCCGGCCATCGGGCCTGCTTCGTCGATCGTGACGCTGTGTCCGAGCCGCGCGAGGTGATAGGCGCACGACAACCCCGACGGCCCCGCGCCCACGACCAGCACGCGCTTGCCGCTGGGCGACGCTTCGATCGTCGGCTTCCAGCCTTGCTTGATCGCCAGATCGCCGAGGAAGCGTTCAACGGCGTGAATGCCAACCGCCGAATCGACTTTCGCGCGATTGCAGCAGTCTTCGCACGGGTGATAGCAGACGCGCCCCATGATCGCGGGAAGCGGATTGTTCTTGATCAGTTCGCGCCACGCGCCTTCGTAGTCGCCGCCCTCGGCCAGATAGAGCCACGCCTGGATGTTCTCGCCCGCCGGGCAGGCGGTGTTGCACGGCGGCAAGCGATCAACGTACACGGGGCGTTCCGTCCGCCACGAACCGGTCTTGTTCACAAGGCTCGAGTTGATGTCGAGCGTGATGGCAAAGGGCTTGTTCACGCGTTCGCTCCTTGCGAAGGCTGCGCGGTGCGGGTCTCGGGGCCGACCAGCCCGAAGCGCTTGATGTTGCGATCGGCGATCGCCTGGATCATCGCGAGGCGAGCCTTGTCCCCTTCGCCCTTGAAGAGGTGTGCGAAGCGGTTCTGCATCTTCAGATAGGTGTCCACCGGCTCAAGCGAGCGGATCGTGCGCCGTCCCGTGACTTCGCCGTACTCGGCTTCGAAGATCGGGAACAGGCCGCACTCGGCCGCCATGCGCGCCACCTTGATCGTGTCGCCCGTGTCGCAGCCCCAACCAAGCGGGCACGGCACATGCACGTGGATGTATCGCGCACCGTGGACCTTCATCGCCTTGTCGACTTTGTACTCCAGGTCGCGCAGATCCGCGACACTCGCCGTCGCGACGTACGGAATGAAGTGCGCCATCGCGATCAGCGGCACGTTCTTGCCCTGTCCAAAGACGTTGCCGGGCTGCTCGCCGACTGCGGGCGTCGTCGCGGTGCGTGCGGCCGCGGGCGTGGCGCTGGAGCGCTGCACGCCCGTGTTCATGTACGCCTCATTGTCGTAGCAGATGTAGAGCACGTCGTCGTTGCGCTCAAACATGCCCGAGAGGCACGCGAAGCCGATGTCGACTGTGCCGCCGTCGCCACCCTGGGCGATCACGCGCACATCCTTGCGACCCTTGACCTTCATCGCCGCGGCCATGCCTGTGCCGACGGCCGCCGCGTTGGCAAAGAGCGAGTGCAGCCATGCCACGCGCCACGACGATTCGGGATAAGGCGTCGAGAAGACTTCCAGACATCCCGTTGCGTTGGCGACGACGAGCCTGCCGTTGACGGCACGCATGGCGGCGTCGAGCGCGTAGCGTGCGCCGAGCGCTTCGCCGCAGCCTTGGCATGCGCGATGTCCGCTGTTGAGCGAGTTGTTGCGGGTTGCGTCCGATTGCACGCTGCGCACGGACACATCGAGCAGTCGATTGCCGACGGTGAATGTGCCGGTCTGATAGAACTTCACGCGCTGCGGGCCTGTGGCCGTGGGCGGATTGGTTTGGGTGTTCGGGCCGCTCATGAACTCGCTCCGAAGATTCAAATCTGGTGTCGTGACGCGGGGTCGGTGCGTGAGATCGCACCGCGCCGGGTTCACACGCCGACGGGCTGGCCGTTGGAGACGCCGCTGAGATCGCGCAGGATCGCCTCGGCGGCGGGGCCAGTGCGGCGGGCCGCACGCTCGCGCTCGATCTGGCGATTGACCACGGCGTGGTTCAGATCCAGGAACGACAGCGGTTCAAGCGTGCCAGCGATTGCCGCGCGGAACGCGCTCTTGAGACTCACGCGCGTGATCGGTCTGCCACCCAGGCCGGCGATGACCGTGAAGACGCTGGTGTCACGTTTCGGCAGGGCCATCCGCAGGTTGTGCGAGACGTTGCCGCCGATGCCGACGGACAGGCTCTTTTCGATCGTGATGATGCGCGACGCATGCCCGAGCGCCTTGCCGAGTGCGGCGGTGGGGAAGGGGCGGAAGGATGCGATCGCGACGGAGCCGATCTTGACGCCTTCATTGCGGAGTTCGTCGACCACGTCCTTGATCGTGCCGTTGACCGAGCCGAGCGCGACGACGATGGTGTCGGCGTCTTCCGTCTTGAATGTGTGCAGCAGGCCGCCCGACTCGCGGCCGAAGACTTTCTTAAAGTCCGCAGCCAGCTCAGGAATCAGTTCCAGCGCCTGCATCTGCTTGGCGTGCGCCAGGTAGCGCACTTCCATGAACGCTTCCGGGCCGACCATCGCGCCGATCGTGACCGGATCATCCGGATCAACCGACTGACGCGGCACATATGGAGGCAGGAAGGCGTCGACCTGCGCCTGCGTGGGAATATCCACGCGGTCATAGGCGTGGGTCAGGATGAACCCGTCCATGCACACCATCACAGGCATCGAGAGCGACTCGGCGAGTCGGAACGCCTGGATATGCAGGTCGACCGCTTCCTGATTGTCCTCGGCGAACAACTGGATCCACCCCGCGTCGCGGAGCGCCATGCTGTCGGTGTGATCATTCCAGATGTTGATCGGAGCGCCGATCGAGCGATTGCCGACGGTCATCACGATTGGCAGGCCCAGGCCCGATGCGTTGTAGACCGCCTCGGCCATGTAGAGAATGCCTTGGCTCGCGGTCGCGGTGTAGGCCCGCGCGCCCGCCGCCGATGCGCCGATCGCGACCGACATGGCCGCGAACTCGCTCTCGACGTTGATGTACTCGCAGTTCTTCAGTTCGCCGCTCTTCACGAGCGAACCAAGCCCTTCGACGATGTGCGTCTGTGGCGTGATGGGATAAGCGCAGATCACTTCCGGGCGACACAACGCGATCGCCTCGGCCACCGCGACGGAGCCTTCGCACTGCTTCAGCATGGGACCGTCGCTCCTTCCTTCTTCTGGGCCTTGATCTGCACGCTTGGTGCCGCGGCGCACAAGGCAAATGCCTCGCGCGCAGCGGCGAGATTCATTTCCGCGACCTTGCCCTTGAACTTCTGCGAGATCGCCGCCTCGATCGACGCCAGCGACAGTTGTCCCGTCACGGCGGAGAGGCCCGCGAGCAGAATCGCGTTGGGCAGCGGGCGGCCGATGTGGCGCAGCGCCAGTTCGGTCGCGGGAAGACTTTGGGCATGGCCCGGCGGCAGTTTCGCCAGATACTCGCCGATGCCCAGTTGATCGAGGCTTCGTGCCGTATTGATCAGCACGAAGCCCTCTGGGGAGAGCCCTTCAAAGACTTTGACCTGATGCAGTAGCGTTGGGTCCTGGATGACCACCGCGTCCGGCGCGGTGATCGGCTCGCGCGAGCGGATCTCGGTGTCGTGGATGCGACAGAACGCCACGACCGGCGCACCCATGCGTTCAGATCCGAAACTCGGGATCGCTTGTGCCCAGCGTCCTTCGATGAAGCCCGCGATCGAGAGCATCTCGGCGGCCGTCACCACGCCCTGCCCGCCCCGCCCGTGAATTCGCACCTGAAACATGAAGCCCCTTTCGCGAGAGGTCCATGGTCCGGATATGCAAATCGGTTGCCAATCCATCGTGACGGGCACGTGCGAGCTCGACTGCCGTAGAACCCGCGCCAGTGGCGTTTCGCGCGAGGTGCTGGCACGAGGACGCGTGCCGTGGTGCCTCGACCGAGAGATGTGTTCTCAGATTTGAGACGCCGCGGGGCCGCGGCTCAAGTCGCAGCGTCCTCGCTCGCCGTGCGTTCGTCAGAGGCTGCGGACGCACCCCGACGCGTCATGTGGCGCATTTGGCTCGGACAGGTTTCTGCCACACCGTCCGCGACGACCTACCCTTGCAGCATCGTCGACCCCGTTGTTCGCGAGTCGGCCTTTGGTCGGTTCTTGCGGACCCGTCGGCGCGGCTGCAACGCACGCTTTTCGCCCTTTCTGGAGGCTCGTTCATGTCCTTTGAGATCGTCGCCGTTCACGCCCGTCAGGTTCTCGACAGCCGCGGTAATCCCACGCTGGAAGCCGATGTCACGCTCGCGTCCGGCCACGTCGGCCGCGCTGCCGTCCCCTCGGGCGCTTCGACGGGTGAGAACGAGGCCGTGGAACTCCGCGACGGCGAGAAGCAGTACGGCGGCAAGGGTGTGCTGAAGGCCGTCGCCAACGTCAACCGCCGCATCGCGCCCGAGATCATCGGCCTCGACGCCCGCCATCAGGAGCAGATCGACGCCCTGATGCTCAAGCACGACAACACGCCCAACAAGGCGCACCTGGGCGCGAACGCCATCCTCGGCGTCTCGATGGCCGTCGCCAAGGCCGCCGCCGCCGCGAGCAACCTTCCGCTCTATCGCTACCTCGGTGGTTCGGGCGCCAAGACCCTGCCTTGCCCGATGCTCAACATCCTCAACGGCGGCAAGCACGCCGACAACACCGTGGACTTCCAGGAGTTCATGGTCCAGCCGTGGGGCTTTGACACCTTCGGCGAGGCGATGCGTGCCGGCGTCGAGATCTATCACGCGCTCAAGAAGGTGCTGCATGACTCGCACCTGAGCACCGCGGTGGGCGATGAGGGCGGCTTTGCCCCCAACCTCAAGAGCAATGAAGAGGCCTTGCAGATCATCGAGAAGGCCGTGAAGAAGACCGGATACTCGTGGGGCGAGCAGATCTTCGTCGCGCTTGATCCGGCGACCAGCGAGTGCTGGAACGAGGCCGCGCACGACAAGAAGGTCGGCTACAAGATGTTCAAGAGCACCAAGGAAGTCGTCAGCAGCGATCAGATGATCGACATGTGGGCCGACTGGTGCAAGAAGTATCCGATCCGCTCGATCGAGGACGGCCTGGCGGAGAACGACTGGGAAGGTTGGAAGAAGCTCACGGCCAAGCTGGGCGACAAGGTCCAGCTCGTCGGCGACGACCTCTTCGTCACCAACAAGAAGTTCCTGCAGCGCGGCCTCGATGAGAAGTGCGCCAACGCCATCCTCGTCAAGGTGAACCAGATCGGCTCGCTCAGCGAGACGTTTGACGCGGTGAACCTCGCCATGCGGAACAAGTATGCCGCCGTCATGAGCCACCGTTCGGGCGAGACCGAAGACGCGACGATCGCGGACTTGGCCGTCGCGACCAACTGCGGCCAGATCAAGACCGGCGCGCCGTGCCGCAGCGATCGCAACGCCAAGTACAACCAGCTCCTGCGCATTGCTGAAGAACTGGGCGAGAGCGCGGTTTACGGCGGCAAGACCTGGAACAAGTGATTTCAGTGTCTCGCAGGCATCCGTTTGCAGAAAAACAGCCGATCGCGCGTGAGTGATCGGCATCGAATCCGTTCCCAAGACCGGGGCCTCAGCGGCTCCGGTCTTTATACTTACTTGCGGAGCAGCCTTCTCGCTCGAGATCGGCCGCTGGGGAACTGTCGTGGGCACCAATGACGCAAGCCTTGTCTTGCGGACGACAACGCGATTGCTCGATGCGCTGGGCGATCATGATGATCAGCCCGCGTGGCATCACATCGATGCACGCTATCGCCCGGTCATCGCCGGTCTCGCGCGGCGGCTTGGTTTGAGTGATGCCGACGCGGATGAGGTCGCGCAGCAGACGCTCAGCGAGTTTGTGCGAGCGTTCCGCGAAGGGCGATACAAGCGAGACAAGGGGCGTCTGAGTTCGTGGATCCTCGGCATCGCGCATCACACCGCGGTGAAGGCCATCCGCGATGGGAAGCGTGCCGCGCTGCCAGGCCAGACCGCGATCAGCGGCGTGCCCGACGAGCACGAGCTCCGGGGCCTCTGGACCGATGAACGCGATCGTGCCATTGTCGCACGCGCCATCACCCTGCTGCGTGATGAAGCATCGATCGACGAGCGAACGCTGGAAGTCTTCGAGCTCATCGCGTTCCGCGGCGTGCCCGCCGCAGAGGCCGCCGCCCAGTGCGGCATGAGCGTCGATCAGGCCTACGTCGCCAAGAGTCGCGTGACCAAGCGACTCCGCGAAATGGTTGAGAGCCTCACGCTCGCCTTCGAGGAGGACGTCTGAGTGTCCGGCGGCGCGTGCCCTAACCTCGAGCTGCTCGAACGTCTCGCACGCGGCGAAGAGTTGCCCGACATCCAAGCCCATTGCCAGACGTGCGAGCGGTGCGCGGCGATCGTCGACGGGGCACGACCCGAAGATCCGTTCTTGTCGCGCGTGCGCGTGCTCGCCGCGCCCACGCTCGGTCCCGACGGCGCGCCGCGACTCGTTGGCTATCGCCTTCTTGGCGTGATCAGCACCGGCGGCCAGGGCACGGTCTATCGAGCCGTGCAGGAAAAAACCGCGCGACCCGTTGCAATCAAGGTCGTCGGCGGTATCGAGACGCTTTCGAGTCGTCAGCGTGCCCGCGCCGAGCGCGAGGCCGAGATCGCGGCGAGCCTGCGGCACCCGAACCTCGTCACAGTCTTTGAATCGCGTGCCCTGGCCGATGGCAAGCTCGCAGTCGTGATGGAGTACGTCGACGGCGTGCCGCTCGATCAATGGTCGCCCGATGCGTCATCTTCCGCGGACAAGCGCGACGCGCTGCTCCGCGTCATCATCAGTGTCTGCGGCGCGATTCACCACGCCCACCTCAACGGCGTCATCCATCGCGACCTCAAGCCTGACAACATCCTCGTCACGAGTGACGCCCGTGCCGTCGTACTCGACTTCGGCATCGCCAAAACCCGCGGCATCAGCGCGACCATGACCGGCGACTTTGCAGGCACGCCTGCGTACGCCTCACCCGAACAAGCCGGCGGCAAGCCCGAAGACGTTGACGCCCTCACCGATGTCTACTCCATCGGCGTGATCCTTTATCGCGTGCTCTGCGGCACGCTGCCGTACGAACTCGAAGGCTCGCTGCTGGAGATGGCCCGGACGATTAATCAGGCCGCGCCCGTGCCGCCGCGGACCCGTGACGCGAGCATCGCTCGCGATCTTGACGCGATTGTGATGCGTGCGCTCCGCAAGAACAAGCAGGAGCGCTACGAGTCCGCCGCCGCCCTCGCTCGCGATCTTGAGCGGTACCTGGCTGGTGAGCCCGTGGAAGCACGCGGCACATCGGGCTGGTATCTGCTCCGCCGCGCTGTCGCGGTGAATCGGCGGCGGCTGGCGGGTATCTCCGCGCTGGTCATCGTGGTGGGGGCGGCGATCGTTGCGGCGGTGGTCGCTCTCGAGCGAGCGGCGGATGCCTCGACGCGTCTTGCCGCCCAGCAGGCGCACGCGCGCAGTGAGAGCGTGCGTGCCCGCGCGGTGACGGAGATTCTCCGGGAGGCGATTCCCGGTGGCCAAAGCACAAGCGGCGCCGCCGCCGCGGTCGACGCGGGACTCGCGCGACTCTACTACCGGCTCGAAACCGGCGCGTACGCCGACGATCCCGACGTTGATCAGGCGATGCGCCGACTTTGGGGACAGATCTACACGGACATCAGCGGCGGTCACGCCCGAACCCGCGTCGCATTTGCCGAGGTGTCGCTGCGAAACGGGCTCGTTGAGCTTCGCGCTCGACACGCGGGCGATCACGCGGAGATCGCCTCAACACTCCACGAGCTCGCGAATGTCGTGCTGCTGCGCAAGCGTGCGCCCGAAGCGTTGGCACTCTGCACCGAGGCGATCGCGATGCGTGAGCGGTTGTTCGGCTCGTCGAGCCTTGCCACTGCCCAGTCGCGTGCGTTGCTCGCACGGATCTTTGAACGACTCGGACGACTGGATGATGCACTTTCCGCCGCCGATCAGGCACTCGGCGTGCTGCGATCGACCGCAACCGCCGAGGCTGATCTCTCCATCGCGGCGATGCAGGCGATGCGTTCGCGCGTGCTGGCACGACGCGGCGATCGCACCGCGTGCGAAGCCGCCGCCGAGGAGGCTCTGCGTCTGCGCTTGCGCCGCCTGGCCGGAGCCGATGAGGACCTGCACGAGTCGCTCCGCGATGCGGCCGAACTTGTCGCCACGCACGCCGACAGCACGCTCGGCTCGCTCATCTTGCCTACGTTCGATGCTTCGGCGCAGACGATCTCGGCCCGCGTTACGGCTGACCTGGCGTCGATCCTCGCGCCCGATGCGGGAGCCGCGTGGAACCCGATCGTGCAAGGAAAGACCGCTGCCCTCTCTCGCATCCTCAAGGCTCAGGAGGCGGCATTCGGGAAGGACGATCCATCGCTCGTGCGCACCCTGCTCGACATGATCCGCAGCGCGGAGTCAGAGGGATTGATCAGCGAGCGCATCGCCGCCGCCCTTCGCGCCGCGTCGATTCTCGAGAGGGTCAACGGCCCGATCCATGCGTCGGTTCTCGTGTGCCTCGAGGAAGCCGCGCTGTGCATGCTTTATGTCGGACGCGAGAGCGAGGCCGCCGACCTCTCAAAGCGGATTCTCGCGGCACGCGATGCGGTGCCCGATCGGGCACGCGATCCGCTTCTGAGCGTCAACAACCGCCGCGTGCACGCGTGGTTCCTCGCACTGGCCGGGCGCGACGCTGAAGCCGTGGAAGTGGGGCGAGCCTTGCGCGAAGAACTGCGGCGTGTGGTCGGGCCTGAGCATCACCTGGTCGCCATGGCCGATGCGTATCTCGCCCTCTCGCTCTGTCGGCTCGGGACGCTCGACGAAGCCGATGAGATCTCGCGTGCCGCACTTGAGACTGCCTTGCGTGCCGAGGCGACGTTTCCCGATCAACTGTTGCAGGTGCGGATGTGCCGCGGCCATGTGCTGCTCGCACGTGGTGAAGTGATTGCGGCACGTGCCCTGCTCGAACAGGCGTGGGGGATCATCCTTGAATCGCAACCCGCGGAGTATCCGCCGCGGCGATGGATCGCCCAAGACATGATCGAGATCTGTCATCGCCAGAACGACGCAGCCGGGGCCGCGTTGTGGCAGAGGCGACTCACGGTGTTTGAGCCGCCGAAACGGTGAGTTGGCCGCAGCCAGGCAACAAGCCTTTCGGTCGGAGCGGCAACATGCACGCAGTCCAGTTCACGCGCGGCTCGTGCACTCGCTTCGTCGCAGTGCCACCGTATCAATCTCTGAACTTCGCGTGGCAATCCTTGCACGACGCGACGATCAACTTGAATGACGCGCTGGCTCGTGTCGCATCCACAGGCGATGTGGCAAGTGAATTCTCCAGCGTCTGGGCTTGCCGAAGCGACGCCAGCAGCATCGCGCCAAACTCGCCCGGCTCCTTCCTGGTCCGCTCACCCGCGGCGGCGTCGCGGAGATGATCTGCCAATCGGCCCGCCTCTGCCGCGGGCACGAGATCGGGATGATCGGGCGGCGCGATCCAGCCGGCCTTCTCGATCAACTTCAGATGGTCGGTCACTTCGTCGATCTCGAACATCTGCCGCACGAACGTCGCGGGCTTCCACACCGATGGGAACTTGGCTGGCACGCGATCGATCACATCCGCGCCGAGCACCTGCGATTCCGCGGCACACGTGTACAGCCCCTTGTAGTTGGGTGCGGTACCCGACACCTTCATCCGAGCGACGCCCTGCCCGGGCGTCATCCACCCGAGCCCGGCGGCCACCGCCGCCGCCGCACCCGCCGAGCGATGCTTGCCGTGGTGGCAGTGCAGATAGACAGGCCCATCCTTCATCGCGTCGCGCGTTGCGCGGACCAACTGCAGCCGTCGCTCTTCGTCAAAGCCGTTGTAGCCGATCGGCAAGTGGATGTATCGCATGCCCGCCGCGCGTGCAGCGTCCACGTTCGGCACGGCACCATCGACCGAGATGATCGTCTTGATCCCCAAGCCGCGGAGGGACTCGAATGCCTCGGTGCCCTCGGGCTGAGCGCCCGAGTAGAACCCGTCGCGGTATGCAACCACGTTGTGCAGGCCCGGGAACTCGCTCGGTTTCGTGTCGTTCACCGACGGCGGCGGAAGCGGCGTCGGCGCGGGAGCGGTCGCGACCGTCGTCTGCGACACCGTCGCGTCTGTCGAGCATCCAACGAGCGCAACGCCAAGTGTCGTCGTCAAACAAGCGCACCAGCCGGCGCGAAGAAAAGCTATGCGAAGCGATTGCGGCTGTGCAGTGTGCTTGTCATCGTTCATGCCCGGAAGGCTCCTCTGGTTGAGTCTACCGCAGTGCACGTCCGCCGGTTTCATCGATCTAGACTTCTTTGTGGACTCTCGATCGCCGCAACCCCTCACGCGTCCCGTCGTCCTCTACGACGCCGAGTGCGGCTTGTGCGATCGCAGCGTTCGCTTCATCCTTCGGCATGACGCGGCAGGCATCTTCCGCTTCGCAGCGCTGGGCTCACCGACCGCCGAACTGCTTGCGCCCGGCGCAGGCTCAGGAACCGTCGCCCGCTCGCTCGTGCTGATCGATGCAGACGGCGTTCATCTCCGGTCTGAAGCCGTACTGAAGATCGCCGCGCGACTGTCACGCCCGTGGCGCTGGGCGATCGTGTTTCGCCACCTGCCGCTCAGCGTTCGAGACGGCTTGTACAACTTCATTGCGGTGCGTCGCCATCGATGGTTCGGGGCCGCTCAGGCGTGCGAACTTCCCAACCCTGCATGGCGCGAGCGTTTTCTCGACGAGCCGCGACGCCCGTAGTTCGCGGCGGCGCGACGCGAACTCACGCACGCAGTGCGGCGGATCCGCACACCAGCGGCCCAAGCATCTGGCCCAGGTGGGCCAGTTCGCGCAGAATCTCGGGGTCGCGCGGCATGATCTCGTTGGAATACGCATCAACAACGCCGCAGGCGCGGCCATCACAGAACAGCGGGAAAGCAACTCCGCTCGTCAGCCCCGCGCTGATCGCCTCGGTCTGGCGCAAATAGTTGCTGTCATATCGCAGGTCGGTGATGACGTGCGCCGAGCCCGTCTGCCATGTGCGACCCGGCATCCCCACGCCCGACGCGAACGAGATGACGCGCGTTGCCACGGCGAAGGGTGTGGACTCGAGGCGAGCCGAGAACCACAGGTTCACCGGGACCAGCACGCCGCGTTCATTCGACGGCAGCCAGATGCCCACGCACTCCGCGTCCGCGGCCTTTGCGATCGTCTCGAGCACCTTCGGATGTTGCGGCCCCAGCGCCTCGGCGATCGCCACCGCCGCCGCCCCGTGCACCTTCAGACGCATGCATCGCTCGAGCGAGCGGAGATCGGTGATGTCGCGCAGCGTCGTGCGTGTGTACTGCACGCCCATCGAATCGCGCGCGGTCGTGATGTCGATCAGCAGCGAGACAAGTCGGCCGTCTTTGCGTCGCGCCAGCGCCTCAAAGCCGTGCACTTCGCCGTCGCGATGCAGTTGCCGGCGCATCTCATCCCACATCAGTGGATCACAGAAGTAGTCGCGGCTCTCGTGGCCGATCACTTCGTCGCGCTCATAGCCGAGCAGAGCCAGCCAGGCGTCGTTGACGTACTCGATCCGCCCGCCCGAGTCCGACGAATGCATCGGCACCGCCGCGCGATTGAACAGGTCCGCCATCCGAGGCGTCATCGCGTTCTCAGGCATCCGCAGTCGCACTGTCACCGAAAACAGCCGCAGCAACCCCGCGGCTTCTTCGCACGGCGCGATCGAGACATCGAGCGGTCGGCCATCGCGTGCGACCCAGTGAGGCACATCGAGTCCCACCAGCACCGCGTTGCTCGCGCTGGTCGCTGCGACATCGAACTCCAGCGGCGGGCCGACCTCGGGGCGCACCAGCAGGCCGATGTTGCGACCGACGATCTGCGCGGGCAGATAGCCGGTGATCGCCTGCGCGAATGAATCGCACGCGCGGATCAGGCCGTGTTCGTCGATCGAGATGAACCCTTCACTGAGCTTCATTCCGTCGCTCCGACGAGGCGGGGATTCCGACACCCTGTTTTACAATCACACGACGTTGTCCGGTATTCCTGTTCGACCAGAATCATGAAGATTTCGCGATTTGTGGTGAGACCTTGCACAGACTCGGGGGAATCCCTTGACTCATTTTCGTGGCCATGGAAAGGAAAAGGCCTCCACATTGGTGGAGGCCTCGGGGAAACTTGGGGTTGGTGTCTTAGATTCTCAGGTCTTTGCCTGCTCAGATCACTTGCCGGACTCGGCCATCAGGGCTGCCTGCGCCGCCGCGAGACGCGCGATCGGCACGCGGAACGGCGAGCAGGACACATAGTCCATGCCGACCTTGTGGCAGAAGTGCACGCTCTTGGGGTCGCCGCCGTGCTCGCCGCAGATGCCGACCTTGAGCTCGCCCTTGACGCTGCGGCCCTTCTCGATGCCGATCTTCACGAGCTGGCCGACGCCACCTTGATCCAGCGAGACGAACGGATCGCCCGGGAGGATCTCGCGGTGCAGGTAGTCGGGGAGGAAGGTGTTGATGTCGTCGCGCGAATAGCCGAAGGTCATCTGGGTGAGGTCGTTGGTGCCGAAGGAGAAGAAGTCGGCGTCGTTGGCGATCTCATCGGCAGTGAGCGCGGCGCGGGGGATCTCGATCATGGTGCCGATCTTGATGTCGAGGCGCGGCTTGTAGTCCTGCTCTTCCTTGACCTTGGCGATGGTCGCCTCGACCTCGGAACGCAGCACCGCGAGTTCCTTCTTGGTGCCGACGAGCGGGATCATGATCTCGGGCAGGGCCTTGATGTTGCTGCGGATGCAGTCGATGGTGGCCTCGACGATCGCCCGCACCTGCATCTCAAGGATCTCGGGATACGTCACGCACAGGCGGCAGCCGCGATGGCCCAGCATCGGGTTCGCCTCGTGCAGCGAGGCGACGCGGCTGCGGACCTTCTCGAAACTGATGCCCATGATCTTGGCGAGTTCCTTCTGCTGCTCGGCTTCGTGCGGCACGAACTCGTGCAGCGGCGGGTCGATCAGGCGGATGGTGACCGGCATGCCCTTCATGCTCTTGAAGATGCCGACGAAGTCCTCGCGCTGGAAGGGGAGGAGTTTGTTGAGGGCCTTGATGCGGGCGTCCTTGCTGTCGGCGAGGATCATCTCGCGCATGGCGCGGATGCGATCGCCCTCGAAGAACATGTGCTCGGTGCGGCAGAGGCCAATGCCTTCGGCGCCGAAGTCGCGGCCGCGCTGGGCGTCGGCCGGCGTGTCCGCGTTGGTGCGGACGCCGATCGTGCGATACTTGTCGGCCCACTTCATCACCTGGGCAAAATCGCCGCTGAGTTTGGGCTCGACGGTTGCGATCGGCCCGAACATCACTTCGCCGGTGGAGCCGTCGATGGAGATGATGGCGTCGCGGCTGATGATCTTGCCGTTGACCTTGACCACGCCTTCCTCGGCGTCGATGTTGAGTTCACCCGCGCCGACGACGCAGCACTTGCCCCAGCCGCAGGCGACGACCGCCGCGTGGCTGGTGCGACCGCCGGTGCTGGTGAGGATGCCCGCCGCCGAGTGCATGCCTTCGACGTCCTCGGGGCTGGTTTCCTTGCGGACCAGGATGACCTTCTCGCCCTTGGCAGCCCGCTCGACCGCTTCCTGAGCGGTGAACGCCAGCTTGCCCACCGCCGCGCCCGGCGAAGCCGGGATGCCGCGGGTCAGCAGCTCCGCGCCCTTCTTCTGGGTGTTGTCAAAGGACGGCAGCAGGAGCTGCGTCAGATCGCCCGCGGGGATGCGGAGGATCGCGGTCTTCTCGTCGATCAGGCGCTCGCGCACCATGTCGCACGCCACCTTGACGGCCGCGGTGCCGGCGCGCTTGCCGGTGCGGGTCTGGAGCATGAAGAGTTCGCCACGCTCGATGGTGAACTCGATGTCCTGCATGTCCTGATAGTGCTTCTCGAGCTTGGCCTTGATCTTCAGCAGCTGCTGATAGACGTTCTTGTTCCACTTGGGCATCTCGTCCACCGGCAGCGGCGTGCGGATGCCGGCGACCACGTCTTCGCCCTGGGCGTTGATGAGGTACTCGCCGTAGAAGTGGTTCTCGCCCGTCGCGGGGTTGCGCGTGAAGGCCACGCCCGTGCCCGAGTCATCACCCATGTTGCCGTACACCATCGACTGGATGTTGACGGCGGTGCCGTTCAGGCCCTGAATGCCCGCGATGCGACGGTAGGAAATCGCGCGATCGCCGTTCCAGCTCTTGAACACCGCCTCGATGGCGAGTTCGAGCTGCTTGAAGGGGTTCTGCGGGAACTCTTCACCGACGTGCTTCTTGTAGATCGACTTGTACTCGTTGCACAGATCGACGATGCCCTGCTCGGGGACGTCGGTGTCTTCCTGCACGCGATACTTGGTCTTGATGTTCTTGAACGCGACCTCGAAGTGGTGGTGGTCCACGCCCATCACGACGTCGCCGAACATGTTGATCAGGCGGCGATACGCGTCGTATGCGAAGCGGCGATTCTTGGTGCTCGTCGCGAGGCCTTCGGTCGCCGCGTCGGTCAGACCGAGGTTGAGGATGGTGTCCATCATGCCCGGCATCGACACGGCCGCGCCCGAGCGGACCGACACGAGCAGCGGGTTGTCATTGCTGCCGAACTTCTTGCCCGATTCCTTCTCGAGCATCGCGATGTTCTTGTGCACTTCGTTCATCAGGCCGTGCGGCAGGCGCTGGCCGGCCTTGTAGTAGGCGGCGCACGTGTCGGTGGTGATGGTGAAGCCCGGGGGAACCGGCAGACCGATGCTGGTCATGTCGGCGAGGTTCGCACCCTTGCCACCCAGCAGCAGCTTCATGCCCGCCGCACCTTCGGTCTTGGTCTTGCCGAAGTAGTACACCATCTTGCCGGGCTTGTTGCGCAGGGTCGGAGCCGGACCGACGCCGACGCCGGCCGACTTCTTGGCGACCTTCTTGATGGCCTTCTTGGCGACGGCCGTGCCGGAGTGGGTGATCTTGGCGGTTTTCATCGCGGGCTTGGGCATGTTCCTGACCTTCCTGTTCGTTCGAGCACTTCCCCGGCTGTCGCACGCGGCCTGTCGCCAGACCGCGACGCAACCAAGTTCTTTGTCCCGCCTCGCGCCCCGGCTCGCCGGTGCGCGACCGGCCAAGGGCACCGGCGGCGGCGTCACATCAACACTCTTCCCGCGTCCAAGGCGTCGGGGCTTTGGCGTTGCAACCAGTCGCAGAGCCCGGCAAGGATGACACTTGCCGCTTCGTGCACCGGCCCGTCGGGCTTGCCTTCGCCACGCCGCAATCGCGGCATCGCAAGGGCAACAAGTGTAGGTTCGACAAAACCCGCTTTTCGAGGTTTTGGGCCGTGTGAGCCTCCCAAAGCCTGCGAACAATCACGCGTGTCCGCACCCGCCTCCACCTCGCTGGAACGCTCCAAAGACCCGCTCCCGTCTGGCCTTGCGCACGCGTCCGGCTGGTCGGTCGTGCTTTACGCCGCACGATTCGGGGATTCTGGCGGGCTCGTGGCCTTGCGTCAGCGTGATGGCACACCCGCGGCTTTCCATGCTGGAGACACACTCCGCTCGGACGGACCAAACCCGTCGAAATTTGCCCGCGGTGACGCGACACAAAACGCTGCCGCACAGAGTCTTGCGGCATCATCGGAGCCTCGGGACCCCCTCGCTCCCATCCGTGCCGCCCTGCGTCGCGGTGGGGCATGGGCGGGATGGCTTTCGTACGACCTCGGCCGCGAACTCGAGCCCGCCGCGGCCGCTCGTCCGCCGCGATCGACCGGCTGGCCGCTCGTCCTGCTTCGCGAACTCAAGCGGCCGTCCAGTCCCGAACTCGTGCCACTGAGTAGTGATCGCTCTGAACCACTTCTCTGTGCGACAAGCCCAACCCACGCCACTTCTCTGTGGGGCCATCTCGGCTACACCCGCGGCGTCGAGCGCGTTCTCGACTACATCCGCGACGGCGACTGCTATCAGGTCAACCTCGCCCACACGCTGGTCGCGCCCTTTGAAGGCTCGCCGCGGGCCGCGTTCGCGACGCTCGCCGAGCGAGCCGATCCGCCGTTTGCGATGTATGTCGAAGCCCCGCCCGAGTCGCTCGAAGGCGGCGGCACGCGCCACTTCGCGATGCTGTCGCTGAGTCCTGAACTTTTCCTCGACTACGACGCCGCCACCCGCCGCGTCATCACGCGACCCATGAAGGGCACGCGCCCTTGTGTGCCGGGCGCGCACGAGGAGCTCGAGGCGAGCGAGAAGGATCGTGCCGAGCTCGCGATGATCGTCGATCTCATGCGCAACGACCTCGGACGCGTGTGCGAGGTCGGCAGTGTTCGCGTCGATGTGCCGCGGCGGATCGAACGTCACGACAACGCCGCGGGCGGCGTGTGGCAAGCGATCGCACAGGTGTCGGGTACACTGCGTGATGAGTGCGATGCCGCCGATCTCATCGCCGCGACGTTTCCTGCAGGCTCTGTCACAGGCGCACCCAAAATCCGCGCCATGCAGATCATCGATGAACTCGAACCCGAGCCCCGCGGCATCTACTGCGGCAGCGGCATCCACATCCGCGCCGATGGCTCCATGACCCTCAGCGTCGCGATCCGCACCGCACTGATCGAGGGCGTCTCGCACGATGACGGCACATCCGGCAACGCCAGTGACGCCGACACGTCGCGATCTGGCGGCGTCCCGACGGCTCCGACCGACCACATCCGCGGCACGCTCCGCTACAGCGTTGGCGCGGGAATCGTCGCCGACAGCGTTCCCGATGCCGAATGGCGTGAGACGCTGGTGAAGGCGGGGCCGCTCGGGGGCCTCGTTGACCTCAGAGCCGTCGCGACGGATCGATGCCCGGAGGATCGCACATGAGCGCCCGCCTCCGCACCGATGTCGTCGATGTCTTCGTCGCGCGTGTGCATCACGATGCGATCGAGTTCCTGCAGCTTCGTCGCGTTGAGGAACCGCTGCGCGGCACATGGCAGCCGATCATGGGGCACACCCATGACACCTCGACGCCTTCACAGCCCGCGGGCGAAACGAGCCTCGACGCCGCCATCCGCGAACTGAAGGAAGAAGTGGGGCTGGCCGCGGCCGACGCGCTTGCGATGTGGGCGTTGGAGCAGGTGCATCCCTACTACATCGCGCGGAGCGACTGTGTGATGCTCAGCCCGCGCTTCGCTGTGCTCGTGCCGCACGACTGGACGCCGGTGCTCAATGAAGAGCACGACGCGTTCCGCTGGGTGCGTGAGGCAGACGTCGCCGCGGAGTTCGTGTGGCCGGGGCAGCGGGCGTGCTGCGTTGAGATCTGCGACTTGATCAACAGCCCCGACAGCCCGGCGGCACGGGTGCAACGCATCGTCATCAATCACTGACCGGTATGCGCCCGCGTTGGGTCTTGAATGTCGCGCGACCAAGAGTTCGTCTACAAGATCTTGCCCGTGGTTCGTCTTGAAGGAGGCGGCAGTCAGACGGCGGACGACCCGACTGTGCGCTCGACTTTGGATTATTCTTCTCGAGTTCGTGAGCGGGTTCACCCGGCTGCGTTGTCAATGTGTCGTGATCGTCGCTTCGGCGATCCGCACAAGGGAGACATGCTGATGAACGCCACGAACTCCGCGACCGCAAACGCCATATCGCCGTCTGCTTCACTCTTCGCGAGTGTCCTTGCTGCGGCGCTCATCACCGCGCTGCCCGCGATCGTCAATGCCCAGACCGGCGTGGGTAGCAACTTCAAGAACGACACGATGGTCAAGACGTTCGATTGGCACTTCGGCCTGTACAACGACGACAAGTGCACGATCACCGGCGTGTCGGGCGGACGCATCAAGCCTGGCGGAGGCCAGGATGACTGGACCAACTCGAACACCGCATTCAGCGGCAGCCTTGTCGCAAAGGCCGGTCAACTCGGTATCGACCCCGGCTCGTTCATCAGTGTGCGCATCGAGTACACGGGTCAAACGCCAAAGTACTACTGGTGGTGGACCGACGAGGCTCACAGTCCCGTTGGCCCGCTGCACCAGGTCCCCGCCCCCGGCTCGCTCGCGCTGATGGGCATCGCCACTGGGCTTGTGTCGACCCGTCGTCGTCGCTGATCCCCGGCGCTGGCCTGCACGCACAGCGTTCGTCGGCCGCGACAACTCCATCCAGTAGCTCGCGTGCCGTCTCATTTCCGCCATCGCCTAACTCATGAGGCGCCGGGTGTTCGCACACCATCCGCCGCCGATCGCGCGGCCCCGTCATCGCACGAGCATCGATGGCGGGGCTGTTCTTGCCGCGATCGTGCGACGCTTGTGTCAAACGCGGGCATCCGCATACGCTGCTCGCATGCCCTCTCTCGGTCTCGACATCGGCGGCACCAGCGTCAAGTGTGCGATCCTCGCTAATCTCGCGCACGCCGATCGGGCTGACGCCCCGCGCGACGCCGTCACCGCCACGCTCGCCACCGCACGCAGTGCGCCCTACGCGAAGCCCGACACAGACACGCTGCGGCGTGCGCTGCGTGAGGCTGTCGCCGCCGTGACGCGCGAGGCTGGCGCTTCCGCCGCGATCATCTCGCATGTCGGCCTCTGCGCTCCGGGCCTCTTCGACGAGGCCACGCGAGCGATCACGCTGTCGGTCAATGTCCCCGGTCTGGTGGGCGTGCCGCTCGATGAGCTCGTCGCCGATGCGCTCGCGGCGACTGCAAGCACGCCGATTCCGCCCGCTCGCATCGTGACGGATGCGTACGCCGCGACATACGACGCGTGGATCACGACCACCGCGTCCCTCGCCAGTCACCCAACCCAAAGCACGCGATTCCTTGGCGTCGCGCTGGGCACCGGCGTTGGTGCCTGCGTGCTTGACGATGGCGCGCCGCTGCTGGTTTCCGGACGCTCGCCCGGACACCTCGGCCAGATCGACGTCTCGGTCACCGAGTCCGGCCACGCCGTTCCGATCGGGCCAGACGGCGGGCGCGGCAGCCTTGAGGCCTACATGGGCGTGCCAGCCCTCATACGTCGCTTTGGAGCTGACTTTGGTCCGGGCCTGGTCGGCCAAGACCTCAAGGATCCGCCCCTCGCCGCGCTGGTTCGGGCTCTCCGCATCTGCCACGGCATCTACCGCCCCAATGTGATCGCGCTGCTTGGTGGCGTTGGCATGGTCCTGCGGCCACGACTCTCGGACCTGCTCGCGGCCGTCGCCGTTGACCTCACGAGCGTCGCCCGCCCCGGCTGGACGCTCCAGGGGCCGTCCCACGCGTTCCACGCGGCGTGCGGCGCGGCCCGACTTTCGCACGTCGAATAGTCCGGCAGCCCCCCAATTTCGGCTCTAGAGGTTCTGAAATGTTCGCGGCCAACCGCGCATTGACGCACCCCAGCCGCGCAGCAAACGCCAAAATCATTATGAAATACCGCCTAATTCTGCTTGGATTGGGGGCGGCTCGCAGTAAACTGTTTCAGTCGGGGGTCCGGCCCCGGAGTAGATTCTGAAAGACTCGCCCGCGGGTGTGCGAGCGAGGCAGAGAGAACCCTGTGATTGGAGATCGTGCAATGTCCAAGACGACTGGTTTAACGGTGATCGCGCTTCTGTCCCTCGCCGCCGGCGCGGCTCAGGGAGTCGACCTGAAGCTCAAGAGCGACCAGGACCTCTTCAGCCTCAGCAGCAGCAACACCTCAAGCTTCTGGATTGGCAACAACCCGTCGGCGTGCGCCCTGATCGACGACAATCTCTTCGTCGCCGGATGGGCCAACGGTCCGACCACCAGTGCTTACATCGTCAAGATCGAGACGATCTTCGGTACCCGCTCGTTCCGTCAGGTTCCCGCGTCGCTTTCGTCGCTTCCCTCGAGCCGCGGCTTTACGGGCATGGCGATCGACGCCACGTATGACAACGCCGGCGCTCTGACCAGCGCTCGCCTGCTCGCCAGCTTTGACTCGGGCGGCAACGGCACGGCCAACTCGACGCGCCTCTACGACATCGGCTCGCAGCTCAACCCCATCCTTCTCAAGGGCACGCCCGCCGACGATAGCCATCGCGGTATCGCTGGCCCGGCATGGGACTATGGCTACGACGGCCTGGGCTTTGCCCTCCCCGCTGGCGGCACGGGCCCGATCCCCGCTGTCATGGCCTACAGCATTGACAACAACGGCCCCTTCGGCCTTGACCCCGCCACGCTGAGCTCGGGTCTGGGCGCGACGATTTACGAGCCCACCACGGGCGGCCCGACGATCTCGACCGGCATGGGCAGCGTCATCTGGCGCGACCTGTCGATCAATCCGACGAACGGCCGCATCTTCGCACGGGCTGGCAACCAGAGCGTCGTCTTCACCCGCACCGGCTCCAACGGCTCGGGCACCAGCCTGATCATCGGCACGGCCAACGGCGCGTTCATCAACGGCCAGAATGGTCAGATCCTCAACTTCAAGGATGGCTCCGAGATCCTCGTCTACAACGATCGTTCGAGCAACGCCGCTGGTCAGACCTTTAGCCAGATCAAGTTCATCAACCCCGACGGCACGCCCGCCACGCTGAACCTGCAGAACGCGGACGGCACGACCTTCACCCAGCCCGCCGCGGGCGTGGGTTACTGGGACTTCGCGTGGGATGCGAAGAACGAGCGTCTCGCGATTCTCGACTTCAGCAACCGTCGTTGCTACATCTTCGAAGTGCCCCAGGCGCCCGTCTGCCGCGCGGACTTCAACAACGACGGCTTCCTTGACTTCACCGACTTCGACGCGTTCGTCGTGTCGTTCGAACTGGGCGAGGCCGCGTCTGACTTCAACCAGGACGGCTTCCTCGACTTCACCGACTTCGATGACTTCGTCGCGTCCTTCGAAGGCGGCTGCTAACGCCTGATCTCTCTGCTGTCAAAGCAGTGTCACACCCAATCGGCCCTCGCGCAAGCGGGGGCCGATTGATTTTTGAAGAGACGAAGAGACGATGTGCGAAAGGCAGGAGACTGCGCACCTCGGTGCACGCGCCGAATTCCGTCGCCTGAGAGCACGGCCGCTCAACTCCGGTGCATTGCACGGCGAAGCCGTGCGGGTGAATAGCGTGGGGTCGTCGCGCAGCGACACCCCACGGCAGCGCGACCCTTTCTCCTTGCTCGATACGCGTGGATCGCTTCGCGCACGATCCAGCCTCGACAATCCTCTTGAATGGCGGCGCGTTCCGAGGGTGACGCTGCGCGGCGCCCCTCGGCGACTCCCCTCCACGGCTTCGCCGTGAAGGGAGGAAGAAACGCGACGAGAACACGCGGAGCAATGAACACTGCAGCGCCGCTAATGACTGAACGCGACAAGAGCTCGAGCGCCCAGTACCTAGTACCCAGTACCCAGTGTCTCTCACTTCGCCCGCTTCTTCAGGCTCGGATCGATCGCGATCGTCTGGCCCACCTTCAGGTCCATGCCCTTGATCGTCTCGCCGCGCAGTTCGATCGCATACCGGGCGGCATACCGGCTCGAGTACTTCTTCAGTCGCGACTCGTACTTCGCGTTCATCTTCGCCCAGTCCGGCGCGCCCTCGAACTGCGCCCGCAGTTCCTTCTCGTCCTCGGCCCGCGGCGGTTCGGCGGCCATTGTGTAGAACGCCGTGATTCGCATCGTGTCATCGAGATAGATGATGTCGATCGCTTTCGGGCAATCGCGCATCACAAACTCATGCACCTGCACGCCCTGATCCGGAAAGACAAACAGCAGGCCGCCGTCCTCGGGGATCGGATCAACGCCCGAAAGCCCATGAAATCGCGTCTGGTCGTCCAGTGCCAGGCCCAGCTTGAACGTCTTGCCGCCGATCGTCACGCGCGTGTGCGTGTCAGTCGTGTCGTAGTTGTGCTCACACCCCGCCAGCGGCATGACAAGCGCAACGCCAACTGCGGCAGCGGCGGACCAGCGATTCACGAGTTTAAAAGCCATGCGTCATGCTCCGGGGTGAAGACCACATCGACTTTGGGCATGGTACGAAGGTCGAGCGCATCGCGAAACTCCGCCGCCGACAACGCGCGTCGATTCTCGCGCGTCGTCATGCCGCACCATTCCGCCAGCAGTCCAATGACGCGATCGGGTCGAACGCCACGTCCGCGATAGGCATCCACGCGTGTGTCGCCGTGTCGCTTGGCCAGACGCTTGCCGTCCTCTCCACGCACGAGTGGGAGATGGAGGTAGTGGGGGAGCGGCCCGATTCCCAGCCCGCGATACAGCAGCATCTGGCGCGCCGCGGAGTCAAGCAGATCGCTGCCGCGCACGACGTGGGTCACGCCCTGACGATGGTCGTCGACGACAACCGCGAGCTGGTATGAAGGCTGGCCGCGCTTGGTCCAGATGACAAAGTCGCCGACGATGTGCGCGACGTTGAAGGTCTGGCTTCCGAGGAACCCATCCTCGAACGCAACCGCTTCATCGTGCACGATCAGCCGCCAGTTGGTATCGCGTGTGGTGAAGTGTTTCGGCACGCGCGCGGGCCGCAGCGATGCCGGAAACGGCGTGTCGTGCGCCCCCTCCTGTGGTGCGTTCGCCGCGGCTTCGATCTGCGTGCGTGTGAGCTCGCACGGGTACGCGAGTCCGCGCTCCGCAAGCGAGCGGATCGCCTGTTCGTGCGGCTCGGGTTCATGCGACTGGATCAGCGGGCCGACGTCCCAATCCATGCCGAGCCACTCAAGCGTGCGCACGATGCCGTCGACCGCCTCGGGTTTGACGCGCGGGCCGTCGAGATCTTCGATCCGCAGAACGATGCGCCAGCCGCGTTGGCGTGCCAGCGCCCACGTGACGAGGAACGTCCGTGCGTTGCCCAGGTGCAGCGCGCCGGTCGGTGATGGGGCCAATCGTGTCGTCGGTGCAGACACGATTTCAGAATAGCCGCGCCCGCTGCACGTCACGCGCTGTCGCGCGTCATGGCTTGGCCGGCTTCTCCGGCTCGTTCAAGCGGCTGACGGCATAGAAGCCGATCGCCATCGGGATGAATGCCTTCTCGCCCGCCTTGCGCGACAGTTCATCCAGCGTGCGCACGCGCCCGGCACGCAGGTCGGCAATCAGTTCCTTCACCATGTTGTCCACGATCACAATCAGGCTGCCCCACACCTTGTAGCCGTTGGCGTCGTGCGGCAGATATGCCGACACCAACGGGATGTTCTGGGGCACGGCGAAGTACCACTTGCCGTCGCGCCGCGTCATCGTCAGTCCGATGCCCGGAATGATCGGCTTGCCGTCCCACAACAGACCCACGGCATCCTCGCTCAAGGGGGTCGTGCTCAGTCGGTCTGCATTGTCACGCAGCCACGCGTAGGGATCGGTGAAGAGGCGATTGACCAGGTCCTGTGCCGCCTTCTCGCGTTCCTTGTCGGGGCCGCGCCGGTTGCCGCCCTGTCCGCCGCCCATGCCGCCAAACAGTGACGCGAGGCCCGACTGCGCCTTGGGGTTGTTGGCCGCGGCCTTGGCCGACTGCTCGGCGCTCTCCCGCAGTTTCTTCACTTCATCCGGGAAGGCGCGCTGCGCTTCGGCCGCCAGCGTCTGGACGTTGCCCAGCAGCACGCCGAAGCGGTCCAGCAGACGCCGCATGTCCGGCGAATCAGCATCGATCAGGCGCGGCAGCAGTTTTGCCTTGTTGTCCTGGATCAGTTTGCTGGCGGTCTTGATCGTCGCCTCGGGCGAGTCCTGCGGCATGCTCGGATCAGAACACGCGCCGAGCAGCGTCGTGAGCAGGATGCCACACGTCGCGACAAGAACTCGTGCTGGTGCGATGAACCATGCCATATGCGAGCAGGAGCGTAGCCGATCGCGAGAGCGCGTGGTGAAGTCGATGGGTGAGCGGATGCCCTGCTGAAGCCGTGCGTTGACGAGCCCCTCGCTGGCGCTTCGGGCTCGTGCAGCGGGCAAAAAGAACCGCCCCCGATTGCTCGGGGGCGGCACGGAACTCTGTTGAGTTCAGGTCTGAGAAACCAGACCGTCAGGACTTAGCAGCCGAGCTCGAACGCAGCGACGAACTCATCGAAGTCGGTGAAGTCGAGGAAGCCGTCCTGGTTGAAGTCGGACGAGGGGTCGCCGCTCTCGAAGGCGAAGACGAAGACATCGAAGTCGGTGAAGTCGATGAAGCCGTCGCCGTTGAAGTCAGCGGGGCAGGCCGCGGCCGGACCAGCGAGGACGAGGTAGGTGCTGGAGTAGGGGTTGGCCGAGGTGGCGGTGCCGAAGCCGTAGTTGCCGACGAAGGACTGCGACGTACGGGGCTGGACGCCACCGGTCGAGTCGAAGGTGACCGAGGAGTACCAGTGGATGCTGTTGCGGGTGACCGTCGAGGTCGAGGTCGACGCAACGCCCAGCTCGTTCGTGAAGCCACCCGGGGCGACGAGGAACGGACCGGCGATGCCCTTGGCGCTGTTGATGCCGTCGGTCAGGCTCTGGTTCTGGACGAGGTTGTAACCCCAGCCGAAGTCGAGCTTGCCGTCGCCGTCGATGTCCTGATCACCCAGGACGAACTCATTGCCGCCCGCGAGGTCGACCGAGAAGGTCCAAGCGTTGCCGGTGCCTTCTTCGCCGGGGACGTCGCCGACGGTCAGGATGAACAGGGCCGCGGCGCCGGTGTCGGGCGTCGTGCCGCCGTTGTCGTTGTCATAGAACGACACGATGTAGTCGAAGCCAGCGGTCGCGTGGTTGACCGTGTCGGTCGAGAGGATACCGACCGAAGCGGTGCCGAAGCCGACGCCGTCGATGGTCGTGCCGACGCCAACGGCGCCCGCGATGTCACCGGTGTTGAACACGCCGCCGCCGAAGCGCGGGCGCGGGTCGGTCGTGGCGCGGGTCGGGCGGTCAACGCCGTAGAAGAAGTTACCGCAGACGCCGCTGTCGTCGTTGTTCCAAATGTCCGGGCCGGCGCGGTCCGTGTAATACGGCGTCATCTGACGCTCGCCGGTCTTCATGTTGATGTAAATGTGGCCCAGCTTCTTGATGGGCAGGGCATCGGCAGCCAGAGCGGGCGTCGCCGCCACACCAGCCAGCATCGCGATCATCAGACTCTTCTTCATGGCACACTCCTCTGATTGACACAGAGACAAACACACCGGACAACGGGGTTCACACAGAACCCGACCTGAACAACCCGGCGGCGTCCGCACCGCCGAGTCGAATACCGTGTTTTCCGATCGACGCTGGTCCTGCGGACCACTGCCTGCGGGCGGAGAACCCGCAGCACGCCGACCGACCCTCACGAGCAAGAAACTGCCAGACGCGCCCAGTGCCTCCCATGCGACTCGGGACGCAAGATCTCGGCAGTGCTCAAAGAACCTCTCTCAATCACTCCTGCTCAACACCATCAACCCGCGAACTCTCGGGCAACGACTCCCCGAGAACGGCTCCAAACTGCTGAGATTTCAGGGGTAGAACAAAAACCCCCAACGCCTGAGCAGCCCGGGCCAAGAGGGAACATACCAGAACCTTGCGAGCAAGACAAGCAAAAAACTGGAACCACGCGCAGGAAAATCGTGTTTCGACCACCGGAATCGGGTCGCTGTCACGCCCTTGCGGACTCTCGGGCCTTGCCGCAACTCTCGCAAAAGTGCAAGAAACTGGGCAAATTTGCCCAGGAACCGCTTTCAGGATCGATTTGTTTGGCTCTAGATCCGGCTGACGCCCGCCGCGATCTCGTGCGCAGTGGGGGTACTCGGGCGCATCCGCCGCTCGATGTCCGCGACATCGGCCAGCACCATTTCTCGGACCAGGTCAGGGAACTTGGTGCGCGGCTCCCAGCCGAGGATGCGGCGCGCCTTGGCGGGGTTGCCGCACAGCACTTCGGTCTCGGCGGGGCGGAAGAAGAGCGGATCAGTGACGACGTACTTGCGATAGTCGAGCTCGACGGTGTCGAACGCGAGCTCGCAGAACTCGAGCACGGAGTGCATCGCGCCCGTCGCGATCACGAAGTCGTCGGCGGTGTGATGCTGGAGCATGAGCCACATCGCTTCGACGTACTCCTTGGCGTGGCCCCAGTCGCGCTTGGAGTCGAGGTTGCCCAGGCGAAGCTCGGTCGCGAGCCCCATCTTGATCAGTGCGGCGTGGCGTGTGATCTTGCGCGTGACGAACTCAAAGCCGCGGCGCGGCGATTCATGGTTGTAGAGAATGCCGTTGCACGCGAACAGGCCGTAGGCCTCGCGATAGTTGCGGGTGAGTTCGAAGCCCGCGACCTTGGAGATGCCGTAGGCCGAACGCGGGTGGAAGGGTGTGCCTTCATCCTGCGGCGTGGCCCGCACCTTGCCGAAGGTCTCGCTCGACGCGGCGTGATAGAGGCGGCACTTGGGTGCGGCTTCCTTGATCGCCGAGAGCACGAAGTGCGTGCCGTTGATGTTGGTGTTGAGCGTGCTGAACTCGTCTTCGAACGAGTACGACACGAACGACTGGCCGGCGAGGTGATAGCACTCGTCGGGCTGGAGCTGCATGACGGTCTTGAAGAGGCTCGGGTAGCTTTCGAGCGATGCCGGATGCAGCGTCACTTGGTCGCGCAGGTGGGCGATGCGTCCCATGCGATGCAGCGGGTCTTCGAGCGCGGTGCGGCGAACCAAGCCGTGCACCTCATAGCCCTTGGAGAGGAGTAACTCAGAGAGGTAGGAGCCGTCCTGGCCGGTGATGCCGGTGATGAGGGCACGTTTGGGCATGGGGGGAGTTTACGCGAGAGCGGGTGTTCTGAGCGGATCGCGGAGCATGAAGCGATCGCGCCGACGCAGTGTCCAGGATGTCGGTCGGCGACCGGATCGTGGTTTATGGCTTGTTGCACGGCGAAGCCGTGCGGGTGAGTAGCGATGGGTCGCGGCGCAGCCGCACCCATCGACGACGCGGTTGCTCTGGTTTCGCATCGCGCAGCGATGCGGCCGCGTGGGCTTCTGTCGCGCTAGGCTGCACCGCGGCGCGGTGCAGCGCAATCGTGCGCGACATTCGTCGGGTGTCGCTGCGCGACGACCCGACGCTATTCGCCTCCACCGCTGCGCGGTGAAGACGCCTTGGCGTGAAAGGCGTTCCAGTAACGATGCTCGTGTCGGTGGCGTGTACGCCTGTGAGGCGCTTGCGAGGTTGACGAGGAAGGTTATGACTGCGAAAGAATACCCCCGCGGATCGCGGGGGTTTGAGAGTGCATGTGCGAAGGAGTCCGGGCCGACGCTCGCTTACTTCTTCTCGAGGATCAGCGGGACGAGCGTGGTATTGGGCAGGTTGAGCGAGCCAGCCAGAGCCGCGGCCGCGGTGGCCTCGATCTCATCCTTGCCCGACGCCATCTCGATGACGCGATTGATCTGACGCTGCTCGAGCATCGAGCCGAAACGCTTGGCGGACTCGCCGACCTTGGCGATCAGTTCAATGCGGGTGCCGCCGTTGGCGTTGAGCGCTGCGTCCATCAGCGAGACCTGAGCGCGCGAATCGTTGATGCGGCTCAGGATGTCGGCGATCTGCAGTTGCTTGGTGCCCTTGGCCTCGCCCAGCGCACTGCTCAGCGGCAGCAGGGCGTCGGCGACTTGCAGCACGGGGTTGCCGCTGATGGCCAGCTCACGCAGCGTCGTGAGCGAGCGGATCGCGTAGTCCTGGGCTTCGTTGGCCTCGATCGGGCCGCCGGTCGCGCTCAGCACCAGCTCGGTGACTGCCTTGGAGATCTGTGCCTCGCTGATCGCCGACGCACGCACCGCGACGCCCGGATCAGCGTCGAGCGAGCGGCGCAGTGTCGGGATGTTCTCGGGCGACGAGAGCAGCAGCACGGGCGACGCGGTGAGCTTGGGATTCTGGCGCACCGACGAGACAAAGTTCTGTCCCGTCTCAATGCTCGGCTGCACGGCGACGATCAGGTCCACCGCCGCCGCCTCGGCGATCGGCGCGGCCAAATCTTCAAGCGTGCGGCCCTGCGGCAGAACGCTGTAGCCCGAGCCTTCGAGCACCTTGCGAAGCGTCTGATACACCTCGGCGTTGGCGACGATCACCGCATACTTGCTGCTCGCCTCGCGGATCGCGCTGGCGAGCGTCGGGACCACGCGCTCGGCACCCGCGAATGGCACCGTCGGCTGGGCCTTGCCCAGAACCAACGCCGCCTCGTACTGCACGCGACGGTTGGGATAGTCCAGAGCGTCGAGTAGCGCGGTGCGCGAGCCACCGGCAACAGCGTCGCCGATGAGAGCGCGACCGCCGGCGGTCTTCTCAAGAGCCGCGATCGCCTTGCGGGCCAGCAGCGTGTCGCGGGCCGCGATCGCGCGGGCGAGCACGGCCTGGTCGGCGGCCGGGCCGGCGGCGATGGCGTAATACATCGCATCGCGGCGCGACGCCGGATACGCGGGGTTGTCGTAGCCCGAAGGCGTCTGGATCTCGCGGCGGAGGTTGCTCGAAAGCCAAAGCGACAACGCCTCGGCATTGTCGTTGGTCAGTGCCAAGGCCCGCTCGCTGGCGCGCATCGCCGCAGCCTCGTGGAAGACCTGCGTGCGGATCGCCTGCGGCACAAGGCCGGTGCTGGGCTCAAAGTTCCAGAGGATCTGGAAGTCTTCGCCTGGGAAGCTCGTCACCTCGGGGCTCTGTGCGTAATAGCGCTCGGCCAAAGCGTTGTAGAGCGACGTCGTCGGCGTACCCGCGGCGGCGGCGTTCAGACGCTCAATCGCGCGAACGCACGCGGTCTTGGCGGCCTCGCTCTTGGTCGAGTCACGCGCATCGGCCAGAGCCGGAATCGCAGTCGTGTGCCCGGCCAAGCCGAGGATGTCCGCGACTCGCTCCTGCGAGCCTGCGTCGAGCTTGGGAAGCGCGGCCGAGAGCGGCGCGACGACCTGGGCGCCCAAGCCGATCAGCACGCGCTGCACCGCGCTCTGAAGCATGGCATCCTTGCGATCAAGCAGCGCCTCAAGCAACTGGGGCACGGCGTACTCGCCGGCGGTGCGCAGACGCTCTTCTGCCAGCACGCGAGCGCGGGCCTGGCCGCTGGTCAGGTCCTTGATGTTGGCGGCGATGTCCTTGGGGTCGCGTGCACGCTCGCGCTTGCCGGCTTCGTAGAGCTTGGACAGCGATGCGGCGGTGGTCTCGAGGTTGCCGCCGATGCGGATGGCCCGACCGACGCTGTCCTCGAAGCGGTTCAGTTCGCCGCCCGCCTCAACGAGTCGGACAAAGTCCTGGCCGGAGATCTTGCGATCGAGCAGTTGCTGGGCCATCGCCTCGGCGAGGTCCGCGCGATTGATTCGGACATAGTGGATGAAGTCGCGGAGCAGGTCGAGATCGGAGACTTGATTGGCGGCGGGCTGGGGCGTGGCGTCGTTGCCGCCGGTGGCGCTTTGCGCCGTCGAGATCGACGTCGCGAGACCGACGACCGCGAGCGCGGTGGCGGCGGAACGCATCCACATGCACGAGCCGCGTGTGGGCGACGAGGTGCCGGAGGTGGTCGAAGGAACCGAGCCCATAGCCAGACGAAGGTGCATCACGCAGACTCCTGCAAGACCCAAGGTTTCGGCGTCGAGTGCTGGCGGGGGCCAGCGACCGCGTGCCGGGACAGTGCCGTCGTCGATCCGTCGCTTCGCGAGCCAGTGCCGAGGCCCGCGCGGATGCTGCTCTCGAATCAGGAAGCGGCAAAGCGTCCGTTTCGCCGCCCCGACTGAGTCCCCACGAACGGTGTGTGGTCGGCCCGAGAACCGGCCAGCCCGCGAGGGACTCACCGATACGCCGCCCGACCCCGAACGGTTGCCCGGGCCGCGGCGGGGACCGCGGATCGGGACTCTACAAGGAAGAACCTCGGGGTGTCAAACCTCCCAAAGGGTTCCCCGCAGACGAGGGAGAGGAGTGTAGGTCCGGGCGGATTGGACGGGGGTCGCCGGTGGTCCGAAAACGCAAAGTTGCGCCGATCGTGACGACAAGGGTGAAGAGGGGGGTTGGATCGGCCGATCCTGCGGTGTGGCGGTCGCCGCCGGGTGCGTTTGTACCGGGGATGGCGGACCGAGTAGACCCTTGGTTGAGAGGTGAGGCGATGCCAATCGAAAAGGAAGTTCTGACGACGGGCGAAGTTGCGAAGATCTGCAACGTCGCGCCGCGCACCGTGTCCAAGTGGTTCGACTCGGGGGCCCTGAAAGGCTATCGCATCCCGGGAAGCCGCGATCGACGCATTCCCTCGGCGGAACTCGTCAAGTTCATGAAGGCCCACAACATCCCGCTTGAGGGTGTTCAGTCGGGCCGCACCCGCGTCCTGATCGTTGACGATGAGAAGGACATCTGCGACGTCATGGAGAAGGTGCTCACGGAGCAGACCAACTACGAGGTGCGCTGTGCCAACAGCGGCTTCGGCGCCGGCATGGAAGCCGAGAAGTTCAAGCCTCATGTGATCCTGCTGGACATCCACCTCGGCGAGGGCGATGCCCGCAACGTCGCCGACATGCTTCGTTCCAGTGAGACGCTCGCGCACACGAAGATCGTGGCGATGTCGGGCAAGCTGACCGATGGCCAGGCCGCGGGCCTGCGTGGTCAGGGCTTTGATGGCTTCCTCAAGAAGCCGTTCCAGCTCCGCCAGGTGGTGGAGTCGATCGAGGCCGCGACGAACATCGCTGCGTGATCCGGACCAGAACAAACCAATGAAGATCGCGCCGGCCGCCGATGGGCGGTCGGCGTTGTTTTTGGTGCGGGGCGTCTGATGATGCCGCACGGAACTGGCCGCTTCACTCCCCATCGCGCTGACGGATTGCTATCATCCGCGCATGGCAATCCGCGACGATGAAGTTCTCAACATCAGCGTCCCTCCGATGACCCGCCTCGAGGCCGTGTATGTGCCCGAGGTCGTGAAGGGCTTCGGCACCACGCTCCGCCACCTGTTCACCAGCTTTGGCCAGAGCAAGCCGGCGGCACTGCTGGGGATGAAGAAGACCACCCGGGCGATGCAGTACCCGGAGGAACGCCGCGAACACCTGCCCGTTGAAGAGGGCGGCCTGCATGCCCCCAACTTCCGTGGTTTTCACCGGCTCAACCGGGATGAGCAGGGGCGCGTCAAGTGCGTTGCCTGCATGATGTGCCCGACGATCTGCCCGGCCCGCTGTATCCATATTGAGGCGGCGGAGAGCCCCTGGGACGATCGCGAGAAGTACCCCAAGAAGTTTGAGATCGACGAGCTCCGCTGCATCTTCTGCGGCATGTGCGAAGAGGCGTGCCCGGTCGACGCCATCGAACTGACGACGGAGTACGACATCGTGGGCCGCAGCCGCCAGGAGATGATCTTCGACAAGGAGAAGCTCCTGCACGTGTACGACGTGACGATCAACAAGAAGCCGATGTAGTAGATAGGATCGCTGCGGCGAGCACCAAACAAGACGCGACCACAAGCAACTGAGCTTCATCACGCCCCGAGCCGCCTCGGGGCGTGTTTTTTTCTTGTGCGGCGCGTCGACACGCTGAAGTTGGCCCGCTGTTGGCCGCGGATGTGAAGCTAGGCAAAGTCTGCGCGGTTTCCGGACCCCTTCGCGGGGGTTTCGGCGCTCCGGGTTCGCGCACTCACGGGTGAATCACTCAAAAAGGCGGAAAAAAGCGCGTGCTTTTCTGGCACTTGCCAATTCCTGAGGCATGTTCGACGTGGAGAAGCGGGCTTTTCGTAGAGCCCGCGCTGGGAGTTTGTGACCACCTCGTCTGAGAGAGAAGCACCTATGCGCCGCACGATCACGACCTTGGCCCTGGCCGCCGCAGCCGGCATTGCCGCGACCGCCAACGCGGGCGTCACGTTCAGCAACGTCAACATCACTGGCACGCTCGCCGCGGGCGCCACCTGGGCGACCGGCGGAGCTGGTGACGACATCGATTTCTCGTTCCCCAGCGCTCTGGTCGGTGACGGCCAGAACCTGCGGAGCGGCGTGATCACGATCACGTTCATCGCCAAGAGCGACACCGCCCTGAACTTGGACAAGCTCGGCCTGAGCATCCTCGGCGGTCTGCTCGGCAGCGGCACGATCATCTTCAACGAGGTTGTCGAAGACCTCGTGAATCCGGGCATCATCGCCACCTACGGCGTGACGCTCAACAGCGCCAGCCAGCTCCCGCACACGGCTGACATCCACTTCAGCCGCGAGAGCACGATGGTCAAGGTCAAGAAGACCCTGATCCTGTCGGCTGTCGATACGCAGGCCTTTGACCTCGCGGGCGTCGCGCTCGTCGAGCAGAAGCTGGTTCCCACCCCCGGCGCCGCGGCCCTTCTGGGCATGGGCGTGCTGGCGATGGGCCGTCGCCGCCGCGCCTAAGTGCGTGTCGGTGTCGGAGATCGAGTGATTGTTGAAACGAACTCGGCCACGGGCGTGTGGTGCGTCCCGGCCTTCGGAGCGATCCGACGGAAAAGGCGAGAGTGAAAGAGGGCCCGAGTGGTGGTTTGCAGACCGCTGTTTCGGGGAGTGTCGGAAAAGAGCGTGTCTCGCGGCATTCCGCCTCGGGCACAACTCAATACGTGAAGAGAGAGTACCAATGACCCGTTCTTTGATTCTGTCTGTCGTGGCGACTGCTGGTCTCGCGGCTTCCGCGAACGCTGGCATCACCTTCTCTGACTTCCAGTTCGGCGGTTCGCTCGCTGGTGGCGCTCAGGCGTTCGCTGGTGCGATCGACGTGGACCTGGTGTTCCCGCTCGCAACCGTCGGCGACCCCGTCGCTCCGGTCCGCTCGGGCATCATCACCATGACCTTCCTGGTTGACACGACCGAGGGCGAGAAGCTCAACCTCGACGTGCTCAGCATCCTGGGTGCGGTTGCGGGTCGCGGCACCATCATCTTCAACGAAGTGATCGAGGACCGTGAAGCCGGCCACGAAGGCGAGATCCTCGCCAGCGCGTCGGTCACGCTGAGCACCAGCAACCCGCCCCCGCAGTTCACCAACATCGTCTTCAACCGGGCCTCGAGCTCGTTCAAGGTCAAGAAGACCATCATCCTCTCGGCTGAGGATGGCGAAGGTCTTGACCTCGCGGGTATCGCCCTCATCGAGCAGACCTTCGTCCCGACCCCGGGCTCGCTGGCTCTCCTCGGTCTGGGTGGCCTGGTCACCGCTCGCCGTCGCCGCTAAGGCAGGTTGAGTCGACCCAAGTTCATCGCGGCATGATGCTGGTGCGGTCCACGTCTGTGGTGGGCTGAAGACCGACGCCTGGATCACTGCCTCGCAACCTTCGTTGATAACCGCCGATTGATGTGCCGGTCGCTACAGACCGACCGTCAATCGGCGGTTATCGTTTCCGCAAGGCGCGGAACGCTGGAAAAGTCGTTGGCGTGTGGCACATCTCTCCATCGCCGCAATGAGTGCGGCCGACGGTTCCGTCCCACTGGCGTGGGAGCACGGGAACTCGAGTTCCAGGAGAGAAGACAGATGAAGACGACGTTTGCATTCTCGGCCCTCGCGGGCCTCGCGCTCGCCGCCGCTTCGGCGAACGCCGCGTATTTCTCGTTCGCGTCGGACAACCTCAGCAGCGAGTCGACGTTCCGCGGCGGCGGCAGCTCGATGGGCAGCGGTCTGCTCAACGGCCGCGTCGATCTGCTCATCGACGACAACAACGGCGTGCTGCCCACGCTGACGTTCGGCAACACGATCTTCAACGCCGACTTCAGCGGCATCACCCTGCGTGGTTCATCGACGTACGCCGGCACGACCACGCTGGTGTACTCGCTCTCGGGCTGGTTCAGCTTCACGCAGAACAGCGATGCCGGATCGATGAACCTGCTCACGGTGAACTTCGAAGACGCCGTGATGACGGTGCAGTCCAAGAACAACAAGTGGCTGACGACCGGGTCGGTGCTCGGCAGCGACCAGTTCACCAGCGTCGCGGCAACCACGGACCTGAACCTCGCCGGTTATGACCTTGCCCCCGGCGCGCTCAAGGACGTTGATTTCGCCTTCGGCCTGACGGCGCTCAAGACCGTCAACGGCGGCTCGGGTGTCTCGATCGACGCGATCAGCAAGCTGCCCACGGCTCGCTGGGAAGCCGAGGCGTCGTACAACGGCACGGCCAGCATGATCCCCGCCCCCGGCTCGCTCGCGCTTGCCGGCCTCGGTGGCCTCGTGTGCGCCCGCCGTCGTCGCACGCAGAAGTAAGTGATTTCGCCGCGGCATGCGATCGGGTGCGTGGTGCCGACGGATCAACGATTACAGCGCTTCCCCCCGATGCACACCCCGGATGAAAGTCCGGGGTGTGTTGTTTCGGGAAGGCACTGGGCACTGGGCATCAGTCCTAATGCACGCATGCTGAGAGCACCGCGGGCCGCGGGTTCCTCCCGTGTCGATCCTCACATGGGCCAGGTCGATCACCGCTGCTCGGGATACTCAACTTCGTCGATGGTGGTGCGACGCAGGGTCATCGGGCCGTGCGGCGTGTCGATGACCTTTTCCTCCACCCGTTGATCAACCACACGAACGCGCGGATCCGTCGCTTCACGCTCTTCGGCGTTGCGTGGATTGCGCGTCGAAGCCGGAGCGGTAGAACGCTTCGACGCCGGCGCGGGATCGTGTGTCACCGCTTTCCACAGTTCGCCAAAGAAGCCGCCCACCGAGCGTGCCAGCGGCGGCTTGGTCGAACGTCGGCTTGAACGCGGCTGGGCAGGCATGGAACTCGATCTCAACTCAGCGACGGTGGGAGTGATCACTTCGGCGACGCTGGTTTTGTCGGCTGAGGCGCGACGCCCGCCGCAGACTTCTTCGCCGCATCAGTTGCAGGCTTGGCGGGCTCGGGCATTTCAAGCGTGCGGCCTGAGCCGGTCCACTCTTCGATGCCGCCTGGGTAGAGCTTCACGTCGTCATAGTCGAGCGCGAGCATGCGCTTGACGAGGCCGCGCGCGGTCGGGCTGGCGGGGTCCTTGCCGTAGACGATGATGCGATCGAAGACCTCGAGGCGCTTGTCGCGGCCGCGCTGCTCGGGCAAATCGGAGAGCAGGATGTTCTTTGCACCCGGGAGGTGGCCGGTGGCGAAGTCCTGCGGTGCTCGTGCATCGACGAGGAGGAGCGCCTTGGAGTCCTTGTCGCGATTTGCCATCGCGGTGGAGAGTTCGCCGAGTGAGACGCTCTCGATCTTCGTGTCATCGATGCCGCACCCGCCCAGCAGCAGCGTGGAAGCCGCCAGCACGATCAGAGTGCGAACGGGCGAACTGGGGAAGGCGAGCGGGCGTAGGTTCATGGTGCTCATTGGTGTGATAGCGTATCACCGAGTGGCGGCGTGCATCAAAGCCGCGGGGTGGAGGTTTGATCTTGGCTGACGTCTTCCACGGATGGAGTCGTTCGTTGACCGTCGCGAGCGCGGCGGGTGCGATGCTTGTGCCGTGCTGCGCGAGCGTTCCGGCGCAGCCCGCGCCGCCTTCGACGCCGCGCGCGACGAGCGAGCAACCAAAAACCCAAGCTGCGGAGAAGACGGAACTGCATGCGAAGCCGACGCTGATTGCCGAGCATCGCGAGGTGGTGCCCGGCGAGCGCACGCGGCTGGTGCTGAAGTTTGCGATTCGTCCACATTGGCACATGTATTGGAACGGCCAGAACGACACGGGTCTGCCCGCATCGTGGCAGACACGCGATTGGCCGCGCGGCTTTGAGATCACCGCGAGCGGTTGGCCTGGTCCACGCCGGATGGTGCTGCCCGGTGATATTCGCGACCACATCTATGAGGACGAGTTCTGCGTCGTGCTTGAGGTGCAGGTGCCCAGCGACGCGAAGCCGGGTTCAACCGTGACGTTGCCGTTGCACGTTGAGTGGATGGTGTGCGACACCATGTGCGTGCTCGAGCAGCAGGACGTCTCGATCGCGCTGGCCGTGGTTGAAAAGCGAGCGCCGAAGCGAGAAGGTGAGCGGATGGAGCCGGGGGTTTGGGCTGTGCAGGCGGCGCGGGCCGCGATCCCGCGCGGCGGAACGCTCGCGCTGGAAGCGACCTCGCGCGCGACGATCCGGCGCGACGCGAGCGAGCTCGTGTTGAACGTTGCCGGCGCGACAGAGATCGAGTTCTATCCCGCGAGCGATGCATCCGAGCCTGTCAGCCCGATTGAGGGCACGGCGGCTCGTGGCGATGCACTGCGGGTGAAGTTTGCCGATGCCGCGGCGACGGGCAAGGCCGCCGGGATCGTCGCATGGCGGACTGAGCCGACATCGCGTTGGGAGTATGATTGGGTCTCGCCCGAGCAGGAACACACAAACGAGGGGAAGGTGGGGGAACCGGCGTCGAAGGCAGACGCCCAATAACTGCGGAAGTTGAGCGTTCTGCGGCATGGCGGCCGCGAGCGACAGGTGATTCGTGCGGCGGAGCGCGAGAGGTCGATGACTTGGGGCAAGCGGCTGTAGGCCGTTGCACTCACGATTGAGGCCCCCGTGGGCTTAGGCGACCGCCGAGATGTGTGACCCGGGTGTCTGCGAACGGCGTGGACCGGGTGTGTTGAGTAAGCAGGAATTCGGCGTGCGGCTTTGGGCGTGTGGCCCGGAGCAGAGCGCGCCGAGCAAGCCCGCTCAAGTGCGGGCAGGAGAATGGAAGCAATGACGACTCGTACGACCAAGATGCTCTTCGCTGCGTGTGCCGCGGCCGCGTTTGCGATGGCGACCCCCGCGATCGCCCAGGACAGCAAGCCCGAGGCTCAGCCCGCGGCGACGCAGCCGAGCAAACCGGCCAAAGACAAACACGGCGAAGGCCACAAGGACGGCGAGAAGGCACACAAGGACAAGAAGGACGGCGAGAAGAAGGACGCAGACAAGAAGGATGAGAAGAAGAACGCCAGCGAGGCCGTGGTCGGCTCGCTCGCGCCCGATTTCATCCTCAAGGACACCGACGGCAAGGACGTGAAGCTCAGCGACCTGACGGCCGCGGGCAACATCGTCGTCATCCAGTGGTTCAACCCCGGCTGCCCGTTCGTCGTGAAGCACTATGAGAAGGCCAAGACCTTCAACGACATGGCGAAGGCGTGGGAAGGCAAGAAGGTGGTGATGGTCGGCATCAACAGCGGCGCTCCGGGCAAGGAAGGCGCGGGCAAGGACGCGTCGGTCGCCGCCAAGAAGAAGTGGAACATGAACTACGCCGTCCTTCTCGATGAAGATGGCAAGGTCGGCAAGGCCTACGGCGCGAAGAACACCCCTGCGATGTACGTCGTCGCGGCGGACGGCAAGCTCGCCTACGCCGGCGCGATCGATGATGACAGCAGCATGAACGGCATCGGCAAGACGAACTACGTCACCAAGGCCGTGGATGAACTGCTTGCGGGCAAGCCAGTCTCGGTGCCCAGCACCAAGCCGTACGGCTGCAGCGTGAAGTACGCGACCAAGTAACACACGCCTGACGCGGCGGAATGCCGCATGCGTCAAGAAAAGTGAACTCGGCGTGTCGGGGCAACACCCGGCACGCCGATTGTCTAAGAAGAAGAGACGGAGAGACGGAGAGACGCAGACACGAAGAGACGGAGTGCGAAAGGCAAAGAACGAGTCACAACGTCATGAGCGAAGAACTCCGAACACACGCTGCTCCTGTGCCACGTCTTCTCTGATGCCCGATGCCCGATGCCCGATGCCCGATGCCCGATGCCTGATGCCTGATGCCCGCTGCCTGAAGTCAGAAGTCCGATGCCTGATGCCTCAACCCACGACCTCCCATGCTCGACCTGATCCGCACCATCTTTGATCTCTCGCTCGTCATCCTCGGCTTCGGGTTCATCGTCTTCGTGCATGAACTCGGCCACTTTGTGGCGGCACGCTGGGCGGGTATTCGCGTGCTCGCGTTTGCCCTCGGCTTCGGACGAGCGGTCGCGTCCTATCGAGAGGGCTTGGGCTTTCGGCTGGGGTCGAGCGAACCGGAGTATTTCGCGCTCGCCGATCGACGCGGCGTCAGCCCGACGGAGTATCGCCTCAACGTGCTGCCCTTCGGCGGCTACGTGAAGATGCTCGGCCAGGATGACATGAACCCGCTCGCGACGAGCGCCGAGCCGGACAGTTACCAGAGTTGCAAGCCCGGCAAGCGGATGGTCGTGATCTCGGCGGGCGTGGTGATGAATCTGATCCTCGCGGCCGTGCTGTTCGTGCTTGTCTTCATGGCGGGCCTGCCGGCCGAGCCGCCGAAGATCGGCTTTGTCGCTCCCGGGCGGGCGGCGGCGTTGGCGACGCCGATCGATCCAAGCATCGGCCAGGGGCTCAAGCCGGGTGATCGTGTTGTCTCAATCGACGGCACTGCGCCGGATTCGTTCAGCGATGTCATGCTTGCGGCGGCAATGAGTGCGCCGGGGCAATCGCTGCGCATCGGTGTCGAGCGTCCGGGGCTGGCGGGTGTCGCCGAGTTTGAGGTGACGCCGCGGCAGGGCGAAGTGTCGAAACTGATGGAACTCGGCGTCGCGCCGACCCAGAGCCTGACGTTGGTGCGGCCGCGGGCGAGTTCGGATCTGGCCACCCTGAAGCAGCGCTACGCGACGCTCGGTCTCGAAAGCGTCGAGCCCGGCATGCGCATCACGGCCGTCAATGGTCAGACCACCCTGACCGGCTTCCACGATCTGGCTGAACTTGCCCGGGCATCGCTCGGCGCTCCGATGAAGGTGCGTTTCGAGGGTGACGGCCGCAGCGTCGACGTCACGCTGGCGCCCAAGCCTGAGTATCAGGCGTCGGTGCAATTGGTGACGCCGGAACTCACGATCGAGCAGCGTCACTTGCTGGGTCTGACTCCCGTGCTGCGTGTCTCTTCCGAGACCGACGCGGAGACCGCTCCCAAGCAGGGCTTGATGCCCGGCGACGTTTTTGCCCGCGTTGGCGCGGTCGAGTATCCGAGCGTCGCACGCGGCATCGCCGAGATCAAGGCCCACGCGGGGCGCACGCTCGATGTTGTGGTGCTGCGGCGCGGCGAGGATGGCTTGCGTGAAGTCGCGCTGACGGTCAATGTGTCAGGCGAGGGACGCGTCGGCTTCCTTCCGGCGGACACCGCCGACGACAGCACGATCGTCGCGCTGCCCATGCCGCTGGGTACGAAGGACGACAAGGGGCAGGTGCAGGAGACAGCGAACCCCGCGGCGGAGATCATCACTCGCCCGGGCGTGCGGATCGCGGCGATCGAAGGACGCCCGGTGGAGAACTTCGCAGAGGCGCGTGCCGCGCTCGTCGCGGCGGTGAACTCGCGCGAGCGCCCGGTATGGGTTGAGGTTCAGCTTGAACCGCTGGGAGAGGGCGGCAAGGCGATCACGCGGTCTGAGATTCGATGGGTTCTCGATTCCGCTGAGATCGCCCAGCTCAACGGGTTGGGTTGGACGAGCCCGATCGGCGCAGAACTCTTTGAGGCTGAGCAGACGATCGTGAAGGCGGACGGCCCGGTCGCCGCGATTTCCAAGGGCCTCAAGGAAACCAAGCGCGTTATGCTCACGACCTACGTGACATTTGCGCGACTTTTCCAGGGCACGGTGAAGGTCGAGCATCTCAAGGGGCCGGTGGGAATCGCTCACTTGGGAACGATGGTCGCGGAGCAGGGCTGGATCAAGCTGCTGTTCTTTCTCGCGCTCATCAGCGTGAATCTTGCCGTGATCAACTTCCTGCCGCTGCCGATTGTCGACGGCGGGCAGTTTGTCTTCCTCGTGATCGAAGCGATCCGCGGCAAGCCTGTGTCCGAACGGATTCAGGGCGCGGCGACCCTGGCAGGACTCGCCTTGATTGGCACGATGTTCCTCATCGTCACCTTCCATGACGTCATGAATCTGCTGCGCTGACGCGGGCGCGGCAGATGGTCCGTGCTCGCGCTTCGTATGATCGCGCATGAGCGACACGCGCGGCGGGGATTCCGCTTCACCACACACGCACCCCCAGCACCCCCAGCACCCCCGGAACCCCCGGAACGCCAACCGGCTGATCGAGCAGTCCAGCCCGTATCTGTTGCAGCACGCCCACAACCCGGTGGACTGGCATGCGTGGGGCGAGGAGGCCTTTGCCGCCGCACGCTCGCGCGATGTGCCGCTGCTCGTGTCGATCGGCTACAGCACGTGCTACTGGTGTCACGTGATGGAGCGGGAGTGCTTTGAGAACGAGTCGATCGCGGCCCAGCTCAACGAGCATTTTGTGTGCGTCAAGGTCGATCGCGAAGAGCGCCCCGATGTCGACGATCTGTGCATGAACGCGATCCTCGCGATGCGCGGGCACGGCGGCTGGCCGCTCAACGTCTTTCTTGAGCCGGGAAGTCTTCGGCCCTTCTGGGCGGGAACGTATCTGCCCCCAGAGCCGCGCCACGGCATGCCTTCGATCGGGCAGGTGATCGAAGGAATCTCGCATGCGTGGCGGACGGATCGCGGCGCGGTGCTCACGCAGGCGGCACACATCGCGGATGCGGTGCGTGAGCGACTGGGCGGCGCACCGAGCGAGGCACGCGTTGGTGCGCGACATGTGACGGACGCGGTGGGGCTGCTGCTCCGCACGCACGACGCCGAGCACGGCGGATTTGGCGCAGCGCCAAAGTTTCCGCAGCCATCGTTTCTTGAACTGCTCCTGGAAACACGCGAGGCGGCGGACGACGCCACGCGCGGCGCGATCGATCACGCGATTCGGCGCACGCTCGACGCGATGATGCTCGGCGGCATCTGGGATCATGTGGCGGGCGGGTTTCATCGCTACAGCGTGGACGCGCAGTGGACCGTGCCGCACTTTGAGAAGATGCTCTACGACAACGCCCAGTTGGCGGTCGTGTACGCCAAGGCGGCGCGGGCTTTTGGCGACGCGGACTACGCGAGCGTTGCGCGGCGGACGTGTGCGTACGCGCTTCGAGAGATGCAGGACGCACGCGGGTTGTTCTGCTCGGCGCAGGATGCCGAGGTCGACGCCCGCGAAGGGCTGAGTTACATCTGGACGCCCGCCGAAGTGCGAGAGGCGATCACGGACTCTGACGATGCGGCGTTTGCGCTGCGCGTCTTTGGACTTGATCGCGGGCCAAACTTCCGCGATCCGCACCACCCCAGCGAACCAGCGGTCAACGTGCTGCGGTTGGACGCGCGGGTGGATGCAAGCGAGCGGGAGCGGTTCGAGCGCGTGTGCCGCGTTCTTTATGATGCACGAAATCGGCGCAAGCAGCCGCATCGTGACGACAAGGTCATCACGGCGTGGAACGGTCTGATGATCGGCGCGCTCGCGATCTGTGGCGAACTGCTCGCGGATCGAGCGTTCATCAACCATGCTGCACGCGTCGCGGGTGGTTTGCTCGCGGCACATCGGCGAACGGATGGGTTGTTGCTTCGCTCGTCGCGCGGGGCTGTGCACGGGCCGCCGGGCGTTCTTGAGGACTATGCCGCACTCGCGTGGGGCTTGGCTCAGGTCGCGCGTGCGACGGGCGAGGATCGCTGGCGTGGTGAGGCGAGCGGCCTGATCGCAACAGCGGCACGCGTGTTCGGCGCGGGTGCATCCTCCGCATCGCTGGATGGCGGCTTGTTTGATACGCCCGCCGCGGCGCGTGATCTGTTCGTGCGTGCTCGATCAACCCACGATGGGGCGATGCCTTCGGGACAGTCACTCATGCTTCACGCGTTGCTCGATGTGCACCGCAGTGACGATCGCGACGCGTCGCTTGTGATGGTGCGCGGACTTCTGGGTTCGCTGGCCGGTCCGATCGCCGAATCGCCGATCGGCGTTGCGAATGCGACGCGGGGCTTGTTCCGCGTGCTGCGCAATGCGGCGTGGCGACAGGCATGCGCGCCCACGCTGGAGGAGCCGGGCGAGGTTGCACACGCTGCGTCGAACGACGAGTTCACGCCCGTCGAGGTCTATGCGTCGGTGGAGCGACTCACGCTGCCGCTCGACACGCCCGCGGAAATGACGTTGCTGCTGCGGATCGCGCCGGGGTATCACATCATCGCGGCCCAGCCGCGGGAAGATGGCGATGCGGAGAGTGGTCGCGCGGACGATCTCACCGGGCTTGTGCCGCTGCGGGTGCATCGCCTGGGAGGCGAAGGCTTTGAGGTCTACGCCGACTATCCACGCGGCACGATGTTCCGCGGCTCGCCCGCGGTGGGGGGCGTGCGCGTGCTCAGCGGCGAGGTCGAACTGCACGTCGCACTCGAGCGCGTCGGCGCGTGGACGGGCAATCCGCTGGTGGGCGTGACGTTTCAGGCATGTCGCGACGACGCGTGTCTGGCCGCGACCACGGTCGAACTCGATGTCGCGATTGATCGGGCCTGATGCGTGATCACTTTGCGGCGGCGCTGGCTTGTGCCGGCACCATGCCCGGCAGCGGCTGGAAACTGCCATCGCGATTGACGCGGAGTTGGTCGGACTCGAGCAGGTAGTTGAGAACACTGTTGCGCAGGTCGGTCTTGGCCTGGTCGCGTGCGTTCTCGGCCGAGAGCAGTTCGTTCTCGCTGTCGACGATGTCCTTGGGGTTCACCGTGTCGATCTTGAGATTCTGCTCCTCAAGACGGCGCTTGTTGATCTCGACCTGCTGCTCGGCGAGTCGCAGGCGGAAGCGAGCGAGGTCGATGGCACGCACCGCGCTACGCACGCTGACGACGATGTTGTCGCGTGATTCATCCACCGCGCGGGACTGCGACTGTGCGGCGATGATCGCCGAGCGCAGCCGCAGGCGTTCCTGCTCGCGATCCAAGGGCAGCGAAAGCGTGAGGCCCGCGGAGTAGTTCAGGTCATCGAGGCTGAACGCGACGCCGCCCTGATCTTCCTGCGGCGGGGTCGGGATGCCGACGCTGGCGTCGGCGTTGAGCGACGGCAGCAGTTCGTTGCGGGCGTTGGCGACGCCGCGGCGGGCGTCCTCGAGGCGATCGCGGGCGTTTTGCAAGTCGAGGCGATACTCGAGGGCGCGGCGGGTTGCTTCTTCGAGGCTGATTTCAGGCTCGGCGATATCGAACGCGATGGGGGAGAGCGCGACCTTTGCGTCCACGCCAAGCCCGAGGCGCACCTTGAAGCGGTCAAGCTGCAGAATGAACTGCTCACGCAGGCTGGCGAGCGAGGCACGCGCGGTGAGCACCTGGTTCTCGGCGATGTTGGCCGCGAAGGCGGGGATGCGGCCGGCTTCGACGCGTGCGGCCTGTCCGCGTGCAAAGTCCTCGCTGCTCTTGAGGCTGCGGAGCTGGTTCTGAATGCTCGATTGCGTCTGCACGAGCGAGAAGTAATCGCGTGCGACGCCGACGAGGAACTGGCGACGGAAGCGCTCAAAGGTTCGCGCGTCGTAGACGAGCGAGCGGCGTGCCTGGATGCGAGATTCCTGTGCAACATCGCCCGCGCCGCGCAGGAGCGGGATGTCGCCCTTGAGCGAGAGTCGCGAGGCCTGCGTGTAGCGATCAGAGGTTTGCTCGCGGAGTTGCTCGGTGGCGTTCCAGATCCACGCGGCTTCGACGCTGCCGCCGCTGGGGATGCGCTGCGTCGCCTTGAGCGTGTTGATGATGCTGGCGGCGTGCTGGAAATCGCCCTGATCGCCGCTGCCGCTGAGGCGCGTGCTGGTGTCGTTGAAGAGGCGCGGCGACCAGTTGTGTTCTTCGATGAGCAGGCGGATCGCGCTGAGGATGTACTGCTCTTCGGCCGTCAGAAACTCTCGTGATGACCGCTGCCCGATGCGAAACGCTTCGCCGAGATCGATGGTCTGCGTGCTCGGGTCGGTGGCGATCGCGGTGGACGCATCTGAGTAGCGCTCGAGACGTGCCGCGACATCGCGGGCTTCGTCCGCGGGCGTGAACGTCAGCTCGGGGATGTCGGGGTTCACGGTATTGGGAGACCTGTTGGTGCTGGCACCCTTGGCGACGTCGGCGGACTTGGGAGGCAGGCGCGAGGGGCTGAGCGAGGTGGGGCCGAGTGCGTCGGACTTGCCTCGCACGAGTTCGTTGATGCGGCGATCGATCGCGTCGTCGTCCGCCGCACACCCGGCGAGCAGGACGAGCGAGGATGCCAAAAGGAATCCGAATCGGCGAGTGTGGCGTGGGGTGGTGTGGGGCATGCGGGGCGGCAAGGTGAGGGGGGAGCGGGTGTGGGGGTGACATCAGACATGAGACACGAGACATCAGACCAAGAAGCGGAACGCGGCCACCGGGCAAGCATCGCGGCATCGCAGGCGAGACGGCCTCCGCACCGCGAATGCCAAGTGCCAAGTGCCAACGGGCAAGTGCCTTCGCTTCCCGCCCAGTCTACTTGCTTGTAAGCGGTTGCAAACACCTCTTGCCCGCTTTTGGCGCAATCGGGGCGGGAAAAAACGCCAACTATACCGAAAGAAAACCAATCATCATGGCTCTTTGGGCGGATCGATTCTATCGTTCAGGCTTGCAACACCGAGCGAGGGATGCTCGTGGGGCGACGGGAGCGGGCCAACTTGGGCCGCCCCGAGGCGACGGGAACAAAGCATCGGCGGGGTCGTGCAGGGCGCAGGAGCGCGGCATGCCGGTGTGATTGGTTCGAGAAGCAGGGAGTCCACGCCGCGATGCCTTCGATCACCTACGACGGTCGCAGTTTCATGCTTGATGGTCGGCGCATCTGGCTCGCGGGCGGAACCATCGCCTACGCGCGCGTGCCTCGGGCTTCATGGGCCGATCGCATCCACGCGGCCAAGTTGGCCGGTCTGAACACCATCGACACGCCCGTCTACTGGAGCCGGCACGAGCCGCGTCCCGGTAAGTTCGACTTCAAGGGCGAGAACGACCTGCGGCATTTCATTCAGCTCGTCGGTCAAGCGGGCATGTATTGCACGCTGCGGATCGGGCCGTATGTGAATGACGACTGCGACCTGGGCGGGCTTCCGGCGTGGCTGGTCGAGAACGCGAACGTCAAGTTGCGCACGGCGAACGGGCCGTATTTGGAAGCGTGCTCGCGCTTCATCACCGCGCTGGCCGATCAGGTGCGCGACATGCAGGTGACCGCGCCGGGCGTCGGCGGACCGCTGCTGCTCATCCAGTGCGAAAGCTCGTGGACCTGCGGCGACGACACGCTCGCCGAGCAGTACCTGGGCGAACTGCATCGTTATGTCAATGAGGCCGGCATTGATGTGCCGTGCGTGAACAACAACAACCTGTGGCAGTCGGTCGAGGGCGACATTGATTGCTGGTCGGGCGCGCATGAACCGCTGTCGACGATGCGGCAGTTGTCGAGCGTTCGCGGCACGCAGCCGCGATTCGTGCTCGACTTCCCCACGGGGGCGCAGACGCGTTGGGGCGATGAACCGACCGCTCCGGCTGAGCCGTGGGTGTTGCAGCGACGCTTGGCCGAAGTGCTCGCTGGCGGCGGCCAGTTCAACCTCCGTCCGTTCTGCGGCGGGCAACTCCTTGGCTTCAGCGCCGGGCGGCTTGACGACGCGATGGATTCGTTCGCGACCGCGAGCAGCGATCACGGCGCGCCGCTGACCGAAGCTGGCGCGGCGGGCGCGACGTATGCCATGGTGCGTCGCATCAGCACATTCGCATCGCGGTTCTCGCGCGTGCTCGCGCATCTGGACCCGATGTATCAGCCCGTGAGCATTGATCCGGGCTTCCACGATGCTCGCGCAGGCGAGAGCCGCGGCAAAGCCAAGACCGTAAAGCCCGCGAACCCTGGGCACTCGGTTGTTCACGTCACGGGCAGCCAGGGCGGCGTGGTGTTTGTCTTCGCCGATCAGCCGGGGCGCGGCGGCACGAATCTGCTGCTGCCCGATGGCACGACGCTCCCGGTCGACACCGGTGGCCAGGGTGTCTCGTGGTGTCTCTTTGACACCAACATCACCGGGCGTTCGCGTCTGGACTACACCAATCTCAACGCCCTCGCGACAGTCGGCAAAGTCTTCGTGTGCTACGGCGCGGCGGGGACGCGCGGCGTGGTGTCGATCAACGGCTCACCGATGGAGTTTGTGGTCCCCTCGGGCCGCACGCCGCACGTCGTTGAGCACGAGAACCTCTTCATCGCCGCGTGCAACGAAGAGCAGATCGATTCGACGTATGTGACGGACAATGCGGTGTACTTCAATGTTGCGGGCATGACCGATGACGGCCACGCGATCCCGATGGCGGGTGCGAAGGCGCTGAAATTGTCGAGTGATGGGGTGCAGAGCACCAAGGCGAATGAGTTCACCAAGCCGGCTCAGGAACCGCCGCACGACAAGGTCACGATCGGCGCGTGGACCAGCGCGTCGACGGAGGACTATGTGAGCGGGACCAGCCCGCGCTTCGCGACGATCAGCGGCCCGGCCGAACTGGCGACGCTGGGTTCGCCGAGCGGATACGGCTGGTATCGCATCGGGCTCAAGGCCGCGGGCGCGGGGCGGACGCACGTGCTTGCGCCGGGCAGCGGCGATCGTCTCCACATGTTCATGGACGGCGATGAAGTCGGCGTCCTCGGACATGGGCCGGGCGCAACGCGCGACATCACACTGCCGCTGAAGAAGTCTGGTCAGCACCTCGTCGTTTTGGCCGAGAATCTTGGCCGCTTCGCCTCGGGCCCGAATATGGGCGAGGGCAAGGGTCTGCGTGGCCACCTCTTTGAGTTCGAGGCGATCAAGCCCGGCAAGCCCAAGCTCGTGAACGCACAGCCTGTCGAGGCGCTGAAGTTCCGCAAGCCCCTTTGGGAAGTCCGTCCCGGTGACAGCACCGAGCCTGATCGCGTGACGTGGTCGATTACGCACAAGAAGAAGACGCCGATCGCGGTGTGCGTGAAGTCCTTCCCGGGGCGCGGCCTGCTGATGGTCAACGACAAGCCCGTCGCGTTCCTGGATCGCAGCGGGCCCGAGACGGTGGTCATTGACGCGGATCAGATCAGCAAGGGCCATGCGACGGTTCAGGTCGCGATGCTCGCCGAGCCGGACGGGTCCGCGCTCGACATGGCCGCGATCGCGGATGGGTTGTCGGACGCGATCACGTTCGTGTCGCTCAGCGAGAATCTGACTGCGAAGGCGGAGTGGGCGTTTGCCAAGTGGGAGCCGCCGGCGGCGACGGCGTTCTCGGCGGGCAAGCCCAAGGGCACCGGCCCGCGCTGGTGGCGCACCAAGTTCAAGCCCAGCGGCCTGCACGCACCGCTCTTTGTCGAGCTGGCGGGCATGACCAAAGGGCAGCTCTACGTCAACGGCCGTCACGTCGGACGATACTGGGTGTCGACGGCGAGCGGGAAGCACGTCGGGCCGCAGACGCGTTGGCTCGTGCCGCACGCGTGGCTGAAGGCGGGCGAGGACAATGAGCTGGTGCTCTTCGATGAGCACGGCGGGAATCCGTCAAAGGTGAAGCTCACCTTTGACACGTCCGCGCATGTGATTCACGCGAAGGCGCCGACGACAACGTAATCGGCTCGGCCGCGCGTGGCGCGCGGGCGGAAGGAGAATGACGCGATGCTTCCGTCGTGGCAACAGGCGATCTCATTTGCGGCGCGGGCCCACCGGCATCAGCTGCGGCGCGACGGACGCACGCCGTATGCAGCGCATGTTGTTCGCGTGGCGATGGCCATCTCGCAGGTGTTCGAGTGCCGTGATGAGACGACGATCACGATCGCGATTCTGCACGACGTGATCGAAGATACGACCACCGACTACGACGATATCTCGTCGCGCTTCGGCGAAGAAGTGGCGCGTGGCGTCGCGGCCCTGACCAAGAACATGGCCCTGCCCGAGAAGAAGCGTGAGGCCGACTACGACCATCGCCTTGAGCAGGCTTCGTGGCGGGTGCGGCTCGTCAAGCTCGCGGATGTCTATGACAATCTGTGCGACTCGCTGACCGACCCGGAAGCGGCGAAGAACCGCGCCAAGCGGGTTCGCGCGTGCCAGCGCGCCATCAAGATCGCGCGGCGTGACGCCAAGACGCGCAAGGAGACCGCCCGGGCCATCAAGGCGGTGCAAGCAACGCTGCGCGGCGTGGCCCGGGGACGCGTGCGTCCCACGACGCGACGCAAGTAAGTTCGTCCTCGCGCAACGGGCGCGGGTTTACAACGCGTGCCTTCACGACTGGTTCCGCCACGAACTCCAGCCGATGTAGACGGGAATGCCGGCGAGCAGCACGCCGCCCCAGATGAGCGTGGTCTGTGGATCGTCTCGAATCGCCAGAACCGTCATGGCCGCGCTGGCGAGCACGAAGATGCCCGGCACGATCGGATAAAGCGGCACGCGATAGGCGAGCGGCTCGTCGAGCTGTGAGATCGCGGATTTGCGCTTGGACTCGCGTGCTCGGATGATGAAGAGCGCAACAGCGCCGAGGCCGTAGAAGATCCACATCGTGAAGACGAATGAGTCGGCGAGTGCCGTGAAGCCGCCGAGCCAGATGACGGCGATGCAGGACAGCGCAAGCTGGATCCACAGTGCGATCGCGGGCGTCTGGAATCGGGGGTCAACGCGGGCAAGGAAGTCAAAGAGCAACCCGTCGCGTGCCTGCGCGAACGTGACGCGTGCGCCGGTCATCACGCTGGCGTGCGATGAGCCGAGCGTCGAGATGATGATGAGCACCGTCACGAGAGTCGAGCCGATCGGGCCGACCAGTCGCTCCAGCAGCAGCGGTGCGACGGTCTTGGTCTGGGCCATCTCCGCGAGCGGGATGTGCCACAGATAGACGGCGTTCGCCAGCAGATAGAGGAACATCACCGACAGCGTGCCCCAGATGTACACGCGCGGCAGCGTCCGACGCGGTTCCTTCACTTCGCCTGCGATCGACCCGACATCCGCCCAGCCGTCGTAGGTCCACATGATCGCCGACATCACGGGGATCAGTGCGTCGATGAACGGGCGCGGCGGCGGAAGCGATTGGAAGTGCGCAGAGGTATCGCCCGACAGGGCACGCAGCGCGGCGAAGACGCCAAGCACGATCACGCCGAGGATGGCAACGTACTTCAGTGTCGTCACTGCAATCGCAAACTGTGTGCTGCCGCGCACGCCGACGACGTTGATGAGCGTGAGGACGAAGAGCGCGATGCAGGTGGTGATTGCGGGGTTGAAGGACTGCCCGGTCAGCGTGTTGAGATGCTCGGCGAAGATGAACGCGATGCCGCCTGCGGCCGCGGGCTTGGTGACGAGCATGTAGGTCCAGCCGAAGACGAACGCGATCCCGCGCCCGTATGCCTCGCGCAGGAAGACATAGACGCCGCCCGAGTGTGGGAAGCGGCCGGCGAGCTCGGCGAAGGTGAGTGCGCCGCACAGCGCGACCAAACCGCCGACTGCCCACATTGCGAGGATCAGCCACGGACTGCCGAGGTTCTGGGCGATGGTGGTGGGGGTGCGGAAAATGCCGCTGCCGATCACGACGCCGACAAGCACCGCCATCGCGCCCCAGAAGCCGATCTTTCGCGGCAGGTCAGGGCGGACGGCGGCGGGCGCAGGTTGCGGTTCAATGGGCGGATGGTTCACGCGGCAGAGTGTACGGGAGGATCGGCGGCTGGTTGCGGATACGCTGAACATCATGGAACTCACGCCGCTGAGGTATTTCCGCGAGATTGCGCGGGTCGGCCACATGACGCGTGCCGCTCGATCGCTTGGCGTGTCGCAGCCTGCACTCTCTGCAATGTTGCGCAAGCTTGAGAGCGAAGTGGGTGCGCCGCTGCTGCATCGCACTGGGCGCGGCGTCGAACTGACCGAGCCGGGTCGTGTGTTTCTCAGCCATGCCGAGGACGCACTGCGTCGCGCCGACGCGGGCGTGCAGGCAGTGCGCGAGTTGATGGGCTTGCAGACCGGCTCGGTTCGCGTCGGTGCCGGCGCGACGGCAGCCGCGTACTTGCTGCCGCCGGTGATCTCGACGGTGCGTGAGCGGCATCCGGGGCTGCGGTTTTATGTGCGTGAGACGGGCTCCGCGGCGGTCGCTGCCGCGCTACTGAGTGGCGAACTTGATCTGGGCATCGTGACGCTCCCGGTGCGCGGCGTGGGCGAGAAGGAACTGCTCATCCTGCCGCTCATGGAGGATGAACTGCGTCTGATCGTCCCGCCACGACATCGTCTCGCGGGCAAGAAGTCGTTCAAGTGGAGCGATCTTTCGGGCGAACGTGTGATCGGCTTCGAGGCCGGGTCCGCGGTGCGCGAGGTGGTCGATCAGGCCGCGGCCCGTGCGGGCGTCACGCTGGATGTCATTATGGAACTTCGCTCGATCCAGAGCATTCAGCAGATGGTGGCCGCGGGCGTGGGCGTCGGGTTTGTGTCGCGGCTTGCGCTTGCGGAGACCGACAAGGAATCGGGCGGCGGCGGTTTGGTCTGCAAAGAGTCGTCGCTGGTGCGAGGGATGGCGATCTGCCGTCGCGCCGATCGCTTCCCAAGCCCGGCGGCGGCCGCGGTGGAACGGGAACTTCTGGAGCGGGCCAAGGGGCGCAAGCGGGCAGGCGTCGTACGATGAGACCATGGAACGCCGCGAGATGCTCATCGAGGTGATTGACGACGCGACGGCGGAGCGACTTCGCAAGATGACGCCGGCGGAGCGGATGGCTCTTGCGAACGACATGTTCATCCAGTGTCGCGAGATGATGCTTGCCGCGGTCCGGAGTCGAAACCCAGAATGGACCGAAGCGCAAGTGACGGCTGAAGTCCGCAGGAGAATCTCGCGTGGGGCCGCGTGATCTCATGATTGTTGCGGCTCGCGCGCTGAACGCTGCCGGGTCTCGGTATGCCGTGACCGGCTCGATGGCAGCGATGATGTATGGCGAGTTGCGCACGACGACGGACATCGACATTGTCGTCGACTTTGGGTATCGCGAGTTGTCGGCCGTCCTGCAGGCATTCCCCGAGAGCGAGTTCTATGTCAATCGTGACGCGATTCTCGCCGCGATGAACAACTGCGGTCAGTTCAACGTCATCGCGATGGGCACAGACCTGGAGATTGATTTCATGGTCGTCAATGACGACTTCTACAACACCGTTCGCCTGGAACGTGCTCGCGTCATCGAGGTGCTGCCCCATGAGCCGGTGCGGTTCTCCGCCCCTGAAGACGTCATCCTCAAGAAACTCCAGTTTTACCAGCAGGGCGAGTCGGACAAGCACCTCCGCGACGTCGCGTCGATGATCAAGGTCAGCGGCGAAGACATGGACAGGGAGTACCTTGACAGTTGGGCTTCCAAACTGGGTGTTGCTGGTGAATGGCTTGAGATGAAACGCCGCTGTGGGTGGGTGTGAACGGGAATCGCGCAGCCACGGCTCACTTGCATAAACATGATCGATCAGACAACTGAATCCGATTGATTCGATTCATGCCGATACAGGCCTAGGGTTGCTCGGTTTCAGCGTCCGGTCAGGTCCACCGTTCCTCGCCGCGGACTGCTCGAACCGCTTCGCTCAGCACACCCCTGGAGCCGCTCTCATGACCAGTCACGACCCGTTCAGCAGCAAATCCACCCTCAAGACCGCGCACGGCACGTATACCTACTACTCGCTCGACGCCGTCACCAAGAAGGGCGTGGGCCACATCAGCAAGCTGCCCGTGTCGATCAAGGTGCTGCTCGAGGCCATGCTCCGCAACCTCGACGGCTTCGTCGTGACCGCCGACGACGTCAGCGGCCTGGCCAACTGGAACGCCAAGGCGCCGGTCAAGGAAGAGATCCCGTTCATGCCCGGCCGCGTGGTACTGCAGGACTTCACCGGCGTGCCCTGCGTGGTGGACCTTGCCGCGATGCGTGACGCGATGAAGGCCCTCGGCGGCGACCCCAAGAAGATCAACCCGCTGGTGCAATGCGACCTCGTCATCGACCACTCGGTGCAGGTCGATGCCTTCGGCTCGGCCCAGGCGCTCACGATCAACGCGGGCAAGGAGTTTGAGCGCAACAACGAGCGCTACGAGTTCCTCAAGTGGGGTCAGCAGAGCCTGAGCAACTTCAGCGTGGTGCCGCCCGCGACGGGCATCGTGCATCAGGTGAATCTCGAGTACCTCGCGAAGGCCGTGTGGACCAAGAAGAATGCCGCGGGCGAGACCGTCGCGTTCCCCGACTCGTGCGTCGGCACCGACTCGCACACCACGATGATCAATGGACTGGGTGTCGTCGGCTGGGGCGTCGGCGGCATCGAGGCCGAGGCCGTCATGCTCGGCCAGCCCATCTACATGCTCACGCCCGACGTCATCGGCTTCCGCCTCAAGGGCAAGCTGCCCGAGGGCACCACCGCGACGGACCTCGTCCTCACTGTCACCCAGATCCTCCGCAAGAAGGGCGTGGTCGACAAGTTCGTCGAGTTCTTCGGCGAGGGTCTGTCGAGCATGAGCGTGCCCGATCGCGCGACCATCGCCAACATGGCCCCAGAGTACGGCGCGACGATCGGCTTCTTCCCCGTTGATCAGGCCACGCTCGACTACCTGCGCTTCACCGGCCGCGATGAGGCGACCGTCGCGCTCGTCGAGGCGTACTGCACGGCTCAGGGCATGTTCTGGGCGCCCGGCACGCCGGAGCCCGAGTTCACCGACGTGCTCGAACTCGATCTCTCGACCATCCAGCCCTCGATGGCCGGCCCCAAGCGCCCGCAGGATCGCGTCGAAGTCAAGAACGTCAAGGCGGAGTTCTTCAAGTCGATGGCGGCCCCGCTGGGCAACACGTCCTTCGGCATGACCGCGGACAAGATCTTCGGCGCGACGGGCACCGTCAAGCACGCCGACGGCACCGCTCCGAGCAAGATCACCCATGGCGCGGTCGTCATCGCGGCGATCACCTCGTGCACGAACACCAGCAACCCCGACGTGCTGATCGCCGCGGGTCTGGTTGCTCGCAAGGCTCGCGCGCTGGGCCTCACCCGCAAGCCGTGGGTGAAGACCAGCCTTGCGCCGGGCTCCAAGGTTGTCACGGCGTACCTCGATCGTGCGAACCTCTCCGCCGATCTCGACGCCATCGGCTTCCACACCGTCGGCTACGGCTGCACGACCTGCATCGGAAACTCCGGCCCGCTGCCGGAGGAAGTCGAAGCCGCGATCAAGGAGGGTGATCTCTGCGTCGCGTCGGTGCTCTCGGGCAACCGCAACTTCGAAGGGCGCGTGCATCAGAGTGTGAAGGCGAACTATCTCGCCAGCCCGCCGCTGTGTGTGGCGTACGCGATTGCTGGCAGCGTCGCGATCGACCTTGCGACCGAACCGCTGGGTACCAGCAAGGACGGCAAGCCGGTGTTCCTCAAGGACATCTGGCCGACCTGGCAGGAAGTGCAGCAGGTCAAGAGCCAGTGCCTGAGTCCCGAGCAGTTCCGAAAGGAGTACGGCAACGTCTTCAACGGCAACCCGACGTGGAACGCGGTGCCGGTCAGCAAGTCCGAGCAGTACAAGTGGAACGACGCGTCGACCTACATCCAGAACCCGCCGTACTTCGCGGGCATGAGCGCCACGCCCGGCAAGCCGAGCGCGATCAAGGGCGCGAAGGTGCTCGCCTACGTCGCCGACAGCGTGACGACCGACCACATCAGCCCCGCGGGCGACATCGCCGAGAACAGCCCGGCCGGTGCGTACCTCAAAAGCCTGGGCGTCAAGAAGTCCGACTTCAACTCCTACGGCAGCCGCCGCGGCAACGACCGCATCATGACCCGCGGCACGTACGCCAACGTCCGCATCAAGAACAAGCTCGCCATCGATCCCGCCACCGGCAAGATCAAGGAAGGCGGCTGGACCAAGGACATGAGCAAGAAGGGCGCGAACTCCATCGCGTTCATCTACGACGCAGCAATGAACTACAAGGCCGAGGGCACGCCGCTGATCGTTCTCGCGGGCAAGGACTACGGCATGGGCTCGTCGCGTGACTGGGCGGCCAAGGGCACGCTGCTGCTCGGTTGCCGCGCCGTGATCAGCGAGTCGTTCGAGCGCATCCATCGCAGCAACCTGGTCGGCATGGGCGTGCTGCCGCTCAACTTCAAGGAAGGCGAGACGGCGGCGAGCCTGGGCCTGACGGGCGATGAGGCGTTCGATATCCATCTGAATGTCAGCGCCGACGGCCTGGTCGAGCCGCGCTGCGAGGTGAAGGTGACTGCGACCAAGCCCGACGGCAAGAAGGTCGAGTTCACCACCCGCTGCCGCATCGATACGCCCGTCGAGGCCGAGTACTATCGCAATGGCGGCGTGCTGCAAACGGTGCTGCGTCGCCTCTTGAATGAGAGCAAGCAGCCCGTGACGGTGTAAGCGACTTGGTGATAGTCTCATGAGACACTGAACGGACGATCGGAGTGATCCGATCGTCCGTTTTCGTTCGCGATGGCGACGACACGGAACTCTGCGGCCATGAATCGACGGGCGATGCGATTGACTGCGGCGACGCTTCTCGCGGGTGAGGCTGTATCGCTGGTCGCATTCTGGATCGCGTGGCATCGGCTTCCGTCGCTCCAACGCGTGATCGAGCCATCGGGAGCGTCGGAACAGTTCGCGTGGTTCCTCTGGGCCGACCTGTGTGTGCTGGTGCCGCTGTGCGTCGTCTCGGCCGCGTGGCTCGTCACGCGCATTCCGCGTGTGACAATCGCGTGCGCGATGCATTTGGCGGCTGCTGTCTACGCGACAGTGTGGACTGTCGCCGCGGTGCTGCACTCGGGCGTGTCGTGGACCGCGGCGACCGCGATGCTCGGACTGAGCTGTGTCGCCGCCTTTGCCGTGCGTGCGTCGCGAATGGAGCGTGGGTGATGCCCCTCTTTCGCGAGGCACGCGAGGCGAGCGTCGCGTTCAACGCGGCCAAGACGCTTGCACAGGTGGTCGTGTTCTGGGGTGTCTTTCTCTTTGTGATCCCGCCGCTGCTGGTTCGCGTTGAGCGTGGTACGCCGCTGGAACGTTTCGTCTTTCCATCAATCGGCATGCTGAGCGCTGGAGTTCTCTTCGCCCTCGCGGGCTGCGTCGGGCTCTGGAGTTCTTGGGAAATGGTCGCGCGAGGAAGGGGCACCCCGCTTCCGCTTGATGCGCCGCGACGCCTCGTGATCGGAGGGCCTTATCGATTTGTACGCAATCCGATGGCGTGTGCGGGGCTGATGCAGGGCGTCGCGATCGGCCTGTACGACGGCTCGCCGCTCGTGCTCGCGTACTGCGTCGCGGGCGGCATTGTGTGGAATGTTCTCGTTCGCCCGCTCGAAGAGGCGGATTTGGAAAGTCGTTTCGGGGATGAGTATCGCGCGTACCGCAGGTGTGTGCGATGCTGGATCCCACGCGTACCGATGCCGCGGGCGAAGGCGGATGAGCGTTGAACATGGAGAGCGTCGAGTTGGTTTGGAATCGTGTGCCTCCGCAGTCGTCGCTCGCGGCGGCAGTTGGCGACGGATGGCCCTCCCAGTACGATCGTGCCATGCCACGATGGATTCGCATTGCGCAGCTCATCGGTGTCTTGGGCGTTGCGATCAGCGTTCCCGCCTGTTCGACGTGTGTGGTTTCATCGGGCACGCCGGTTACAAACCCGGTCGCGCACGATGACAGAGTTCCTGCGCATGTGCAGTTCCTTCGGGAACTCGAAGGGTCGGTCGCGAGAGAGACGACGTCGTATCGTCACACGCGTACCGATGTTCAACTGCGTCGCGACGGCACATCGGTCTGTCATGCCGATTGCAGCTCGCTCCTCAACGAAGTCTTCACCCAGTCGCTGGGCATCGAACGTGCGTCAATGAGCGAGTGGCTCAGGCGAGGGCGGCCGCGGGCCCGCGACTACTTCGACACGATTGTCGCGGAGCGAGGCTTCCAACGCATCACGTCGATCGGTGAGGTCCGTGTTGGTGACATCATCGCAATCCGCTACGAGGCGGGCGCTTCGAACACGGGGCATGTCATGGTCGTCAATGCCACGCCGCGATTGAGCGAGGCCACGCGCCCGATGATGCCAAACGCCAAGGCCTGGGAGGTTGATGTGATCGACTGCAGCGCGTCGGGGCACGGCCCCGGCGACTCACGTGTCGCGCCTGATGGGTCGTTTCATCCGGGAATCGGCCGCGGCACCGTGCGGCTGTTCTGCGATGCGAATGGTGCCTTCGTCGGGCACACGTTCACGATGTCCGCCGTCTCACCGATTCGATCGGTGGAACAGCGGCCGATCGCAGTCGGACGCGTGACAAGACTATCGCGTTGAGTCACTTGCGATCGAGGGTGGCCTTGCCGCCGCTGATCGTCTTGAGATCGTCGGAGTGCAGGTAGCGTTTCGCGGTCTCGTCCTGCTTGAGATACGCATCGAGAAACGCGAGTGTGCCGTCGGCGGTCGCGGCTGTGATGATGGACAGGTCCGTCGTCGGCTTTTCGCCCATCAGTGCCAGGTGCTGCTTGCCTTGATAGGACGAGTGCGTGGCGCCCTCGATCCACAGCAGGTACTTGTCGCCCGGCTTGGCCCGCTCAAACGGTTCGCGCCGCGACGCGGGAGTCTCACTGCCGACGCGCGTCACATCTTCCGACCCCGCGATCACAAACATCGGCTTGCTCACCGCGCTCCACGAATCCGCGGTGAACATGCGATTGGTCGTACCCTGGCCCGAGATCACCACGGCACAGTCAAATCGCTTCTCCGGCTCGCTCAGAGCCCGCAGCGGATGCTTCTTCGTGCGTGCCTTCACGCCGATTGCCAGTTGCGTCGTCAGTGCTCCCGCAGAGTGCCCGGCAACGCCGATGTGCTCCATGTCCACCAGAGCCTTGCCGTCGGCGGTCTTGAGCCCCGCGTCCTTCTGGATCATGTCGATCTGATCAAGGATCAGCGACAGATCCGCCACGCGCCCCGGCGGATCGACGTTGCGCACATACCTGTTCGGCGACGTCACAAACTCCGAAACATCCTCGCCCTTGGACCTCTTGAGCGCGACCGAATCCTCGTGCGTTGGCAGGATCACGACGTAGCCGTGGCTTGCCCAGTGCGTTGTCAGTTCGGTGAATGCGTTGTTCGATCCGCCCATGCCGTGCGAGAACAGCACCAGCGGCACAGGACCCGTCGCGTTCTTGGGAAAGCGCACGCGGATCTGCACATCTTTCTTGCGTGCCGCATCCTTGAGCGTCAGCAGTACCTCGCCCGTCTCGTAGGGGCCGCGTTCAGCCTTGTAGTGTGATCCCTTGGCTTCGGGCGTTGCGACTTGGGCTGACGCGGGCTCGCGCGCGGCGGGTTCGCTTGCGGGTGTCTGGGCGAAGAGCGACCGTGCCGTCAGCACCATCCAGACCACCATCGCGAACAGGAGCACCATCTGCGTCGTCGTTGAGTCGGGCGATGAATCGTTCGGGCGTGTCATGGTCATTCCCCGGAAGTTGGCCCCGCCATGCGGCGGGCCCTTCCACACCATACGTGAAACGCTGCATTTGCTTTCGGATTGCCGCGGGTCGCCTCGTGAATCCGCCGTTCGGCGTTTACGGACTTGAACGGCGGGATCGGGTGGTCCCGAGTTCTGGGACGGCGAACGATCACCCCCATGGACCAGCAGCACCTTCAAGTCGTTCTCCAGTTTGTCGCCGTCGTGCTGCAATCGATTTCCTGCCTCGCGATCGCTGGCGGCTTCGTCTTCGCGGCGTACTCCTTCCGCCAGAGCCGTCAGGCCACGGTCGTCGCCAACTTCACCAAACTCGTCGAACTCCAGATGCACCTGCGCCAGATGCGTGTCGATGATCCGCGCCTCGCGGCCGTCTACAAGCATGACATCGAAGGCTTCGTCAACGACGGCGAGGTCCGCCAGTACTTCTTCAACCTCATGCAGCTCAGCCTGTTTGAGATCGCATGGTTCAGCCACAAGCACGGCCAGATCACCGAGGATTACTACAACTCGTGGCTCAAGCGCATGCACATCATCCAGCGCGAAGACTCATTCCGCCGCATGATGCGCAATCCTGCCATGAAGATCATGCACGATGAGTTCCAACAGTTCATTGAGCAGATGATGCGCGACGAGGCCAATGGCATCACCAATCGCTTCCCGCGTCGGACTTGAATCTCGCTCGCAACAACCGCTGCGATCTGCAGCGCACTCTGGGGTCTTCACCATGAATGAAGTGATCCGCCCTCAATCGTTTGTGTCTCGCGTCATGGCTGGGGCGCTGCTCCTGACCGCCGCGCTCCTCGGTGGCTGCACGTCATCGCGAGGCGTCGCGGCGTCGCCCGCGAGCATCACCTTTGATGGCGACGTGAGCGAATGGCGGCCGGAAGTCGTCGCCGCCGCCGATCAGGACTGGATCGCATTTCGCTGGAGCGTGAAAGGCGAGCAGTTCACGCCGCAGGCCAACAAGGAAACCCTCGCGGTCTGGATCGACGCGGATGAGAACGCCGCCACTGGCTTCGCCAGCGATCGCCCTGCCCTCGCCGGCCTCGGCATCGACCTTGTGATCGAGTTTTCACGCGTGAATCCAAGCGGCCTGCCGCTGCCTGGTGTCGCCGTCTATCGCTGTACGGGCGATGCTCGCGAACTCGTCAATCTGCGTGACGCCGACGTGCTGCTGACGCCGACCTACGCCGCCGAGTGGTACGAAGGACGTGTGTCGCGCCACATGCTCGGCCTGCCCTCGGGCAGCAGCGCGGCGGGCGCGTTCGTCCTTCAGGGCGAAGCGGGCAAGGTCGTTGGCCAAAGTGAAGTCTTCCGCATGACGCTGCCGTCACTGGCCGCATCCAAGCCGATGCTCGAAGGCGACTTGCCCATCAAGCCCGCAGGCGCGATCCGTGTTCTCTCGTACAACGTGCAGAAGAGCGGACCGCTCAAGAACCCCGTTGTCTTCGCTCGCGTGCTGCGCGCCATCGACGCCGATGTTCTGATGCTGCAAGAGTGGGGTGAAGGTGACGCAACGCAGTTGCAGGAATGGTTCTTCGCGCACGTACGTCAAGATCGCGAATGGAGCGTGCATAAGCCCGCGGGTGCTGAGGTCGCCGTCGTCTCTCGCTTCCCCGTGCGTGATGGCGGCCTCGCGCCGGTGCTTGTCAATGTCGAAGGCCGCGACAAGCCCTGGACCGTTCGCGCCACGGCTGCGATCGTCGACACGCCCGCGGGCGACATCGCGTTCGCCACGACGCACCTCAAGTGCTGCGGGAGCATGAACAGCGGGGAAGACGAACTTCGCATTGCGGAGACGAAGGCGTTGCAAGCGTCGCTCGCGAGCCTGTGGGCGAGCGGCCCTGCGATGCGCGTCGTCGGCGGCGACATCAATCTTGTCGGCACCAAGACGCCACGCGACAACCTCTTTGCCGGTCTCGATTCCGGTGCTCCGCTCACCGCCGCTCCGGCGTTCGTCCTGGGCGATCGCGCGATGTCGACGTGGGCCGATCCGCCGACGTTCTTCGGCCCCGGGAGGCTGGATTGGGTCGGTGTGAGTGCGTCCTCGCTGCGCACGGTCAACGCGTTTGTGCTTGATACCTCGCGCCTTGGCGAACGCTCGCTCGCACGCCTGGGCATGGACGCCAGCGACACCGACGCGTCGGACCACAAGCCCGTTGTTGTGGATGTTTTGCCGCGATGACCCCCGCGGCCGCACGCACAACCCGCGTTGACCGCGAAGTGGCGGCCTCCATCGACCTCCCGCCGTCGTTGCTCGCGCATGCTCCAGAACTGCTTACCGATCTCGACGCGCTCGGCTCGTCGCCCGCGCAAGTCGTTCGACTGCTGAGACAGGTTGGGGCTCGCCGCGGCTCGCGAGTCATCGATCTCGCCTGTGGCAAAGGGTCGGCTTCTATCTCGCTGGCGCGCCATCTTCACTGCAAGTGCCTCGCTTTCGACGCCTTTGGGCCGTTCGTCGCCGCCGCGTCGGCTCGTGCGGCGAGCGTCGGCCTCGGGTCGCGCACGCTCTTTGACGCTGCGGATCTCAATGCGTTTGAACGCCGTCTGCCACGCGGCTCTGCGGGAGCATTCGACATCGGTCTCATGCTCGGTCTCTGGCCCGCGGATCGCGCGGCGGCACTCCTTCGCCGCCTTGTGCGTCCGGGCGGGCTCTACTTCATCGATGATGCGGTCTGGCTCGACCAACGCGACGGCACCACGCGCGATGACATCACTGCACTCATCTCGTTGCGTGGCGACCATGTCCTCGCCTGTGAGACCGTCGCGCCGAGCGTCGTTCGGCGTCGTGCGGCGGCGTTGCATGCAAGAATGTCTCGTCGAGCGCGCGAGATCTCTCGTCGCGAGCCCCATCTTCGCGCCGAACTCCGTGCGTTCCTCGAGCGCCAACGCGAGGCGGGTCGGATCCTCTCTGGCCCGATGCGTGCCGTGGTATGGGTGGTGCGTCGGGCCTCGCCGAAAGTTCGCTGACGAGCACGGCCGCAGGGGGTCGATCGGGGCACTGCTCGTGTTTTCAATAAACATTGAAACATTGCCCGCCCGCCCCTATCCTTTTGCATGTCGCCGATTGTCATGGATGGACTTCCACGCCGCACGATTCGTGAGGGAACGGGTTTGAACGCCGCGAACGACTCAACGACTTTGGCCGCCCCGTCCAACGCTTCATCTCTTGCCGCTCCGCGCATGGGCAAGAGCGATCCGCGACTCGACGCCATTCGCGACAAGGTCGCCGCGGGCGTGCGCCTCACCATTGCCGACGGCGAGTTGCTCTTCACCACGCCCGATCTCTGGTCGGTGCTTGAGATGGCCGACATGGTCCGCCGCCGCCTGCACGGCACGAACGCCTACTACAACATCAACCGCCACCTGAACTACTCCAACGTCTGCGCACTCTCGTGCAAGTTCTGCGACTTTTACGCCAAAAAGGACGACGCCAAGGCGTACACGCGGACCATCGATGAGATCCGCGAAGAAGCCCGCAAGGCCGTTGAAGCCGGCGCGACCGAGATGCACTGCGTCGGCGGCCTGCATCCCTATCTGCCGTTCGACTACTACACCTCGTTCATCGCGACGATCAAAGAGACTGCGCGATCGATGGGCAGCGATCTGCACGTCAAGGCGTTCACCGCGGTCGAAGTCGTGCATCTTGCCAAGATCGCCAAGGTGTACAAGCAGGACGATCGTGCCGCCGGCATTCGCCACGTGCTGAGCGAACTCAAGAACGCGGGCCTCGGCTCGCTCCCCGGCGGCGGGGCCGAAGTCTTTGACGATCGCATCCACGACGAGGCGTACAAGGGCAAGATCCGCAGCGACGTCTGGCTCGACGTGCACCGCGTCGCGCACGAGATCGGCCTCAACACCAACGCCACCATTC
>JANRKB010000056.1:0-69422 GCA_033763695.1 Planctomycetota bacterium
ACGCACCGCCGCGCCTCGGCTTCCGCCCGCCGCACATCCTCAAGATCGCGCAGCGGCGAAACACCCACGCGCGACATCGCGCCCGCCACCATCCGCCCCACGGCTCCGAACCCGATCTGTCCCGCAAGGAACCGCTCCACCGCCGCCTCATTTGCCGCGTTGAACACCGCTCCCGCCGTTCCTCCCGCGCTGATCACATCAAACGCCATCCCCAGCGCGGGGAATCGCTCCAGATCCGGATCCTCAAACTCCAGCGTCCGCAGCGCGGCCAGCTCCAACCCGCGCGTCGGTGTCGCGAGCCGCGCCGGATGCGTCAGCGCATTCTGAATCGGCAAGCGCATGTCCGGCGTCGCAAGCTGCGCCAGCACGCCGCCGTCGCGCATCTCAATCATCGCGTGCACCACCGACTGCGGATGAATCACCGCGGCCAACTGATCTGCACCCAGCCCAAAGAGCCAGTGCGCCTCAATCAACTCCAGCGCCTTGTTCGTCAGCGACGCCGAGTCCACCGTCACCTTCGCGCCCATCGACCACGTCGGATGTTTCAGCGCCTCTTCTCGCGTCGCCGTCTCGATCCGCTCACGCGGCCAGGTCCGAAACGGCCCGCCCGACGCCGTCAAGATCACCCGCGCAATCGCCTCCGGCGCCTGCACCACGGGCGGCGTACACACATCCCCGCCCGCTCCGCCCTGCAGACATTGCCACACGCCCGCATGCTCGCTGTCCACCGGCAGCAGCCGCGCCTTGTGCCGCAGCGCCGTCGGCACCACCAGCGCGCCCGCCGCCACCAGCGTCTCCTTGTTCGCCAGCGCAACATCGCGCCCCAGTTCGAGTGCGGCCAATGTCGCCGCCAATCCCGCCGACCCGACAATCGCCGCCAGCACCACATCGCACGCGACTTCGCGCACCAGCCGCTCCGCCGCGTCCGGTCCGACCCGCAGCGTGATCCCCTCAGCCCGCACGCCGCGATCACCCACATCCGCGATCGCAACGTCGCGGCAGCCGCACGCCGCCGCCTGCTGCAATGCAAGGCTCGCGTTCTTCCCCGCGGCCAATCCCACCACCTCAAGCCGCACCGGCGACTGCCCAGCGTCGTACAACCCATTGACGTGGCGGACCACGTCGAGGGCCTGTGTGCCGATCGAGCCTGTGCAGCCGAGGATGATGACGCGCCGAGTCGACATGCCGTGCAACTGACTTCGCCCACGAACCGACGACAGACGCGGCTCAAGGCCGCCGCCACTCTATCGCCCCCGTCCGGCCCGTGCGCGGCCGCTCACCCCGCCCACGCTACGCTTGCCCCGAATCCGCCCACGAACCGCAGTTCGCGACCCGGGTCGGCGGCGAAAACCTCTGCCCCCAATCTCGAACAACTCCTGTTGAGACGCGCCATGTTGCCACGCCCCGCCCAAGCAACCTCCTCATCCCGCCCACGCGCGATCCACGCGGCAGTCCTTCTCGCTTCCGCGCTCGCCTGCGGCCACGTCGTTGCCCAGCCCGCCAATAGCGCCGCGCCCGAACTCAAGACCGAAGTCAAAGTCATCGGCGACAAACCCGCCGCAATCTCCGGCCCCTACGCCAACGCCGACGCGCTCCTCGACGCGCTCGAGACCGCCGACTCTGACCTGCGCCGCCTGAGCGCACAAGTCCGCTACGACCGCTCCTTCGCCCTCGCTGGCGATCGCCAGATCCGTGTCGGCGACCTCTACCTCACCAGCGGCGAGAAACGCCAAGGCCGCCGATTCGCGGTGCGCTTCGACACCCTTGTCATCGGCGACAGCAAACGCGACGACGTGAAGCAGTACATCTTCGACGGCCAATGGCTCGTCGAGAAGACCCCGGGCGAGAAACGATTCGTCAAGCGCCAAGTCGTGCCGCCGGGCCAGAGCTTTGATCCGCTCCGCGTTGGCGAGGGCTTCATGCCGCTGCCGATCGGCCAGCGCAAGGCCGACATCCTCAAGCGATACATCGCCGAGCTCGCCCCGCTGGAAGACGGCCTGTCAGACGCCTCGCTGAAGGAGTTTGTCGCGGGTTGTGTGCAGCTCAAGCTGACGCCGCGCCCGGACCTGGCCGAGGAAGATCAGTTCAAGGAAGTGCGTTTGTGGTATCGCCCCGGCGGCAAAGACGCCGGCACGGCCGCCAAGCTCCTGCCGCGACTCGCCAAAGCGATCAACATCGCCGAAGACGAGTCGACCGTGCAGCTCATCAACGTCAAGACCAACACCGACGCGAGCATCCCCGACGACGCCCTGGACACCACCACGCCCAGCACCACCGCGGGCTGGGAAGTGCTCATCCATGAGTATCGAGAGGGACTCAAGTCCCCCGAGGCTCCCGCGCCCAGCGAGCCCGCGACCCCCACCGACGGGCCCGCAAGCCCGGCGACCCCGGCCACCGACGCTCGCTGAGCGGCAATCCAGCGCGATTGCACAGGGCGGCGAACCCGCACACGCTTGGGCCGCGAAGAGTCTGCAAACCGATACTCTGAACGCGTCGTGCGATGTGCCCTTGGCGGAAAGCGGGCCGCGCACGCCGCCGGAGCCTCTGCGTGCGCCAGCACATGACACGTTCCTCCCGATCCCTCGCCATCCGCTGCGGCATGCTTCTGCTCGCTGCTTCGGGTCCGTGGTCGCCGCTCGCGCTGGGCGCAATCGACGATCCGCCGCCCGCCGTCGTCGAACAAACCACCACCGCCTCCGTCGCCAAGGCGGCGACCCCCGCGCCGGCTGTGCAGCGCCTGTTGGCACAGCCCTATCTGACGCCCGACGAGCGTCGCGATCTGGCGGTGCGTTTCGGCGTGTGGACGTTGGACGATCTGAACACACCGGCTCGCCGCGCCCGCGCCGCGCTGATCGCCGGCGCGTACAACGACGCGTCGTTCAACGACCCCGCCGCGGACGTGCTCGATCGCACGCAGGCGATGATCGAACGGGGCGACCCCGACGCCGCACTCGCGCTCGTCGCGCCATTGACCGCGGGCCAGAGTCCATCCTGCCGCGCCGTGCGTCTGCATGCCGAGGCGCTGCTCAACGTCGGCAAGCGCGATGAGGCATTGGCCCTGCTCGAAGCGCTCGCCAAGCGCCTGAACACGGAGAAACTCAACGACGCCGAGGAACTGGTCGAAGGCGTGCGCGGGCTCATGCTCCGATCGCGACTGGTGGGCGGGGCGGGGACCTCCGGCGGGGAGGCCAAGTCGTTGATCTCGATGCTGACGCGGGCCCGCGAGGAACTCGATCGGCTCTGCTGGTCGGCGTCGCTCGTCGAGGCCCAACTGCTCGAAGAACGCGACAGCAGCGAGCAGGCCGTGGAAGCACTCACGCAGGCGATGACGCTCAACCCGTCGATCGCCGAGGGCTGGTCCTTGTCGGGCAAGATCGCCGTCGACAGTTTCAACTTCGCCGGCGCGGCATCCAGCTCAGAACAGTTGCGGCGTTGGGCGTCGCTCACACCCGGCGGCGGAGAATCGCTCGCGCCCGACGCACGCCCGCAGGGCGTGTCGTGGCGCGCCGATGCGATCGACTGCCGCGCTCGCCTGCGCCAACGCGATGCCGAAGGCGCGCTCGCGGCACTTAAGCCATCGCTGGACGCGTATCCGAATGTTCTGATGGTGCGGGCGCTGCACGCGTCGTGCGCCGCCGCGGCGTTCGACAGCCCCGAGACCATCCATCGCCTTGGTCTGCTCGACGGCAAAAGCCCCGAGCATCCGCTTGGGATGCACATGGTCGGCAAGACGCTGGCCGAGATGCGGCAGTACGACGAGGCGATCGCGTATCTGAGCGAGGCGGTCCGCCGCGCCCCAAAGTGGGCCGAGCCTTGGAACGACCTGGGCATGCTGCTGATGCAGGCCGGGCGCGATGAGCCCGCGCTGGGCGCGCTGGAAACCGCGGCGAGTCTCGACCCGTTCAACACGGGCGTCGCCAACAGCCTGACGCTGGTGCGCGAACTGCGCACCTATGCGCGGATCGAGTCGGATCACTACATCATCCGCTGCAAGCCGGGAATCGACGAGATCCTCGCGCGTGAGATGGTCGGCCCGCTGGAGGCGAACTATGCCCGCGTCACGGGCGATGCGCCCGGCGGCATCCGATTCCCGATGCCGCACAAGACGGTCATTGAGCTGTATCCGGATCACCACTGGTTCAGCGTGCACATCACGGGCATGCCACAGGTGCACACGATCGCCGCGGCCACCGGACCGGTGATCGCGATGGAAGCACCGCGCGATGGTCCCGGGCACTTGGTCGGGCCGTATGACTGGGTGCGCGTGCTGCGGCACGAGTTCACGCACACCGTGACGCTGGCGCGCACCAAGAACCGTCTGCCGCATTGGTTCACCGAGGCCGCGGCGGTGTATCTGGAAGACGCGCCGCGTGACTACAACGCGTGCCAGTTGGTCGCGCGGGCGGTCGATACCGACACACTGTTTGACCTGGAAGAGATCAACAACGCGTTTGTGCGGCCCAAGAAGGCGAGCGATCGATCGCAGGCCTACGCGCAAGGGCATCTGATGTATCAGTACATCGTCGAGCGCTTCGGGGCCGAGGCTCCGCTGAAACTGATGGACGAGTATGCACAGGGCCGCACTGAGGCACAAGCGTTTCCGAGCGTGCTCGGCATCTCGCGCGAGCAGTTCAGCGCGGACTTTGCGGGCTATGCGAAGGAGCAGGCAATCGGGTGGGGACTTCTGTTGCCCGAGGGCACGCCGCGCTTTCGCACGGTCATGACCAAGGCTCTGCGCGAGGCCGGCGTGTTGGCCGCGAGTGACAACGCGAACAAAGCCGAAGGCGAGAAGCCAGCGGAAGAGAAGCTGGCAGACGACATTGACGAAGCGAAAGTGGCCGTGCTGATGGATTGGATGCTGGAGCATTACCCGACTCATCCGGACGTGCTGGAGGCGGCGCTGGATGCGAAACTGAAGGATGCGAACGGCAAGCCGACGGCGGAGTTGGTGCCGCTGATCGAGCGGTATGCCGCGGCACGTCCGGTGGATCCCTTGCCGCACAAGTTGATGGCGACGCTCGCCCTGAACGCGACGATTGATCCCGCAGCGGTGGTGAAGCATCTGGAATGGCTGGATGCACGCGAGCAACATTCGCCGGCGTTCGCGGTGGAATTGGCGCGGCGTGCGGCCGCCGCGGGCGACTGGGCGAAGGCTCTGCGGCACATCACGCGGGCGTGCCAGATCGCTCCATATGACGCGACGATCCGCGAGCAACTCGCGAGCATCGCGATCAAGAGCGGCGATCTGGGGCTGGCGGAGCGGCAGTTGCTCGCGCTGGTTGCGCTCGAGCCCGATCGGCCGCAGCATGCGAAGCGGCTCGAGGCTCTGCGGACACGGCTCGGCGGAGGCGCTGGGCAGCGCTGATGCGGGTTCGGGATGGATGGGTGCAAGAGCCGGTGCTGCATCGTCGGGCACCGGAGCAACAGATTGCGCTGGTGTGAACGGCTGGGCAGCGTGTGGCGTAAACGGCACGCGGGCCGGAGGGGCGTCGAGCAATGGGGCGTACATGAGCGAGCGGATGTAAGAGAGTCGCATCGGGAGCCTCCGTTGGGAGCGCACATGCACGCCCTATAGAGACGGGGGGCGGACGCGTTTGCGCGCGCAGGAGTGTCCGGTGCGGCGATGGGTGATGCGTTTGGTGCAGTGATTCTCGGATAAAGAAAATCTCAAAGATTTGGCCGCGGGAGGGACGTGTCACACCACGGCGCGCGCGCACATGTGGATGTACGGGGAAGGTGTGAGGCACTGGGCACTGGGCACTGGGCACTGGGCACTGGGCACTGGGCACTGGGCACTGAGATGCTCGCAGAGCCGAGCATCTCAGTGGCACGGCTTGGGTTGAGATTGGCGCGATGATGTGGATGGTGCGTGTGTCGCCGCGTCGCGGCTCGGGGGTTTTTGTGTGAGCTTCCTCGAGGCTGACGCCCCGGGCTTGGAACTGGCGGCCCTTCGGGCCTCTGGATGCGAGGGCGTGAGAGGTGAGAGATAAGAGGTGAGACACGAATCATGAGACGTGGGACATGAGACGTGACACGCAAGACGCGAGACGTGAGACATCGGCCAAGCTTGGGACGGGCGAGGGTGAAGACAGCATCGATGTCCTCGACGACTCGGACATCGATGGCACGGGGAACCACCCCTCATCCCCGGCTGCGCCGGACCTTCTCCCCGCAGGGCGGGGAGAAGGTGGAGGAGGATTGACGAGAACGGAGTGAGTGCGGGTTTGTTGCTGAGGCAGGTGTTCGCCGAGAGAAGAGCACCGATGTGCTCGCGGACTCGCACATCGGTGGCACGGGAGGCAAGAGGAGTACGAGCTTTGCGCGGGATAAGTGCGCAGAACAAACCTACCCCGATCCCCGTTCCTCCGGGGAAAGTAAAGGCAACATCGATGTCCTCGAAGACGAGGACATCGATGGCACGGAGTGCAGAACGAGCGCAAGCTTGGCGTGCTTCATGGAATCTTGACGATTCCTTGACGTTGTATTCACAGAGTCTTGACGTGATCGGAACGCGCTGACAGTGTCGCGCGGCTTCACTATGTCCCTTGCGCGGAGGCGGAAGCAGGCCGTCGCCGGCGCGTGAAATCATTGTGGAGCGGAAGATCGATGAACCAATCCCTCGTCGGTGCTGGCTGTGAGTCTCTTCAAGGTCGATGGCGCGACAGTGCGTTGCGCCGCGGCGGCTTCACGCTCATCGAGTTGCTCGTTGTTATCGCGATCATCGCGGTGCTGATCGGTGTTCTGCTGCCGAGCCTCGCGGGGGCGCGGGATTCGGCGCGCACAACTAAGTGTGCGAGCAATCTGCGGCAGATCGGCATCGCGTCGCTCGGATACGCGGCGGAGAATCGCGGCTTCCTGTGCAGCGGGCCGTTTGATGGTCGCGTGAAGCGCGGCTATGGCCCGGTTGAGAAGGCGGGCTGGGTGGCCGACATGAAGAACGGCGGCTTTGGCATTCCGGGCAAGTTCTTGTGCCCGACGAACCCGGGTCAAGGCAGTCAGGGACTCGCATCGAGCTGGGGCAGCGACAACTGGCCCGGCGCGCGAACCGGATTTGCCGAGCAGGCGGCTCTGTATAAAGAGGGTTACAACACCAACTACACGCAGTCGTGGTACATGGCGTACACGCAGACGCGTGTGCTCACCGATATCGGGCAGGACTTCAAGTTTGCCGGCGCGCTGGTGGGCGGCGTGAAGCAACCGGGCGATGTGATCGGGCCGCTGAATGAGAAGTATCTGAATGCGGTGCCGGCGCAGTACGTGCCGCTGATGGCGGATGGGCGTGTTGAAGACGCGACGGCGTCGGGGCGCACGGATTATGTGCTGCAGGGCGACAAGTCGATCTCGTTCCGCGAAGTGAAAAACACCAGCGATGGGCCCTTGGGCTTCGTCAATGGCCGTGTCGGGCGCCAGTCGTACTCGGACTTCGGCCCCGCGCACGGGCGTGCGCCAGGCGGCAAGGCGAACAACACGGCCGCGGGCGTGAATCGCAAGAACCACGACAAGTACTACGCCAACTTCCTGTTTGCCGACGGGCATGTCGGTCTGATCGCGGATGAGAACCGCGACGGGGAGTTTGGTTGGCTTGATGGCACGTCGCCTGCCGCGGATGCGCCGTACGACGACATCGAAGGCAAGATCTTCGGCGGCGTGCTGTCGACGGGCGAGTTCTGGCAGGTGAAGCCAAAGAACTGAGCCTCGCCGCACGCAACCTCACGTCAGTTCGTGTCTCTGCCACGTCGCCTGAGAGATCGGCGCGGCGGATCAAAGTCTGTGTTCCCAGTCCACCCCGCTTGAGGAGAAGTTTGATTATGAAGCGTGTCCTTCCCGCCTCGATCGTGCTGTGCATGGTTGCCGCCGCCGGCAATGCCCAGGTCGTCATCAGCGAAGTCTTCGCCAACCCCGCAGGGAGCTCTGGTCAAGGCGACAATCGCTGGGAGTTTATCGAGTTGTACGGCAAGCCCGGCATGAGCCTCGACGGCTATGCGATTCTTCCCGTCTTCGGCGGCTCGGACACCGACGGCGACGGGCTCCCCGGCCCGCTCCCCGCCGGCTGGGACGTCGGCGATGAGTTCCCCGAGATCGACGAAGGCTGGTCGCTCGATGGTCTCACGATCGGCAGCAACGGCTTCCTGGTGCTCTACCAGAACCGCGGCGCCCCCGCTAACCCGTCGTTCATTCCGGGCCTGCTCCCCGCAGCCACCACCCGCGCCGACTTCGCCCAAACCTACATCCCATCCTTCGACGTTTCCGGCGCGATCAAGAACGACGGGTCCGCCACGTGGGTGCTCGTGCGCAAGCGCCCCGGGCATTCGCTCAACGGTCTGGGTCAGTCGGTGTATGCCCCGAACTACGCGTGGAAGAAGGACATCGACCCGGACACGAACTTCAACAGCCGCATCGACTTCGGCTTCGAGACGCCCACGATTCTCCAGCCTTCGCCCAGCATCCTTGAGCCGTACCAGATGGTCGATGACATCGCCATCAGCAACGGCGGCGGCAAGGAGTACACCCGGAGCAACGACCAGCGCGTGAGCGACACCCCTGGCTACAACCCAGATGCGTTCTGCCGCGTTGGGTACTTCTTCACCAACCCCAATCTCGGCGATCGCATCAACAGCAGCAGCGTCGTGGTGCCCACGACCTCCGCCGATGAAGAGTTCGTCTACGGCGATGTTCCCAACAACGCCGCGCTCGCGTTCGATCCGACGTTCTCCGGCGGGCCGACGGCACCCGGTCAGCCGCTGGGCAGCCGCTTCAACGATCTGAGCCGCACGGGCTTCAAGATCACCCCCGGCACGTTCAACGACGGCGGTAACTTCACGCAGTTCCGGTTCGTGAACGGCGACGTGAACTTTGACGGCGTGGTGAACTGCGCTGACGTGGCGCTGGCGACGTCCTACCTCGGCGCGACGCTCGACGACACCGAGACCAAGACCAACAACCAGAACACGGTCGACACCGCCGACGATGTCACGTACACCGGTTGGAAGTGGGAAGGCCGCGCGTTCAACAGCGTGTTCGCGACGCTCAACATGGTGAACGACGGCGGCGCGGTGACGGCGGCGGACGTGGCGGCGATCGAGGCACTGGTCAGCGGCGGTTGCGCCCCGGCCTGCCCCGCGGACTTCAACAACGACGGCTTCCTGGACTTCACCGACTTCGATGACTTCGTCGGCGCGTTCGAGGCTGGCCTGTCAAGCAGCGACTTCAACGGCGATGGCTTCCTGGACTTCACCGACTTCGATGCGTTCGTGGCGGCGTTTGAGACGGGGTGCTGACGAAGAAGGCATCGGGCATCGGGAAGAATGGAAAGGCATTCGGGATTCGGCATTGGGCATTCGAAGAGAATGCAGTGCTGAGACACGACTGCCGCTGTCGGAGTGCGATGCCTGAACTGCGTGATGGCTTGATGCCAAAGTGATGAAGAGCGAACGGGGCGGGCGAAAGCCTGCCCCGTTTTACTTTTGCGATGGTGGTTGATTGACGGGGACGTTCTCAAGCACGATCTCTTCGTCAAGGAACTCGTTGAGATTAAGGCTTGATTCCGCGATGTGTGCGTCGGGCTTGAGAATGACATCAACACGGATCGGTACCGGAACGCCATTGGGCCAAGGGTTGGCGACAATGTACGTCCAGTTGGAGTCGGGCTGCTTGCTGATGGTGCCGATCTCGATCGCGTTGGCGCTCCGATCCCCGGCTGGGCGGGCGAAGACGCGGGCCGAAAGTGGAGCGGGCGATGAGTCGCTCGCGAGCGCGACTTCAAGCAATTGGTTGCCGTCGCTGGAGACCAGACTGACGCGCGACTTCTCAAGGGCCTTGGTCATGCGTCGCTTGAGTTCCGGCGAGCGGATCACGTTCGCGGCGACGGAATCGGCGGACACGATCTCGACGTCTGCATGAAGCGGCAGTGTCCACGTCGCAAGCGTCGTGGATGAGCCGGCGCTGTTGGACTTGAGCGCGATCGCGGCGCTTACGTCGAGCGATCGACGACCCGGCGCGTCAAACACATTGGGAAGCTGGAAGGCGGTCATTGAGGTGCCGAGCGGCGACACGCTCGACGACCACGTCCCTTCGGAGAACGTGCCGTCGGAGTTCGTCGTTCGGCGCGTGATCTCAATCGGCCCGACGATGTTTCCGGACGAGCCCAACCGACCTCCCTTGATGACAAACGCGACCGGCACGCGTTGTCCGACTCGAACGCGCGGGCGAGCGACAAGGCTGATGTCGACGCCTGCACGCACGAACTTGATCCATGCGTCGTCGGACACCATGCCCGAGCGCATGCGCAGGGTGTAGAGAAAGTCTCCCCAGGCCGGGTCCCACGTTTGGTCCGGATCGGCTTGGACTTCCAGCGCGCGGGCGATGAGCCCATCCACCTCACCTTGGGAGATGGTGCCAGCGTTGGCACGCGCCACGATCTCGGTCAGCGCGGCCGCTCGAAGCGTGGGCGTGAGCATCGTCTCGATCCGCAGCACAAAGCCGGGCAAGGTCGCCTGCACCGCGGGCGTCGGCACGCGTGACCACGCCGCGACGGAGCCGAGCGTGCCGAAGGCGAGCAAGAGCAGCAGCCCGATCGTGATGACGATCGGCCGTCGCTTGCGCAGGCGGTCGACAACAGCTCGCGAGCGCTCAAGGTCACTACCGCATTCGGGACAGCGTGTAAGCGGCGTAGGTAGGCCGGAGAGATCGAACGTGCAGCGGCGGCAGGTGGGCCCGACGCGCTCGACCTTGCCGCGCACGCCCCACACGACGAGCGCGACTGCGACCAACAGAACACCGACAACCCAGAAGACCATGTCGCGTTCTCACATGCCTTGCCGCGCAGACTCGTTGCGGTATTGGCAGCGCCGCGGCACGGGCGGGCGGCGGCCGCGCTTACTGCGTTGGTTTCTCTTGACCGACTTTGTGACCAACAATCTCAATCACCTCATCAAGATACCAATCCAGATCGATGGATTCGACGGCGGCCTCTTCGCTGGGGCGGAGGATCACGTCAACGCTTGCCGGGCGCCTGGTGTCGGTTCCGATGTCGGTGACGGGCTGCGAAAGGATCCAACTGGAGAAGCCTGAGTTGGTGGTGCCGGTGATGGTGCCGAGCTTGGTTTCTTCGCCCCGCGCGGGCGGGCCGAAGCGGATGAAGACGTCGTAGGCAAAGTTCGCGGGTCGAGCATCGGCGCGAAGCTCAACGCGGCACTGGGGCGCGTCTTCGCCGCTGGAGAGGACGAGCGTGGCCTCGCGCACCTTGAGAGCACGCTTGAGGGCCTCGGCGGCGACGGCGTCCTTGCGCCGCGTGACGATGGGCACCGTGGGCGGCGAGACCATGGTCTTGAGCGTGAACGAATGCGTTGCGGCGGGCGTGCCGCTGCTTGCGAACCCAGAACCGTTCATCGGCGGGACATCGAGGAAGACGGTGACGGGTACGGCTTGCTCGCCGCTGGCGACGACAGCACGCGGGCCTCGTGTGGTAAAGGTTGGCGTGACTGTCGCCATTGCGCCGCCGAGGGGCTTGGCGCGGGCGCGATCGGCCTGATCGGGCGGAGCCCAGTCGACGGAGACGCGCACCATGGGCGGCAGACCGACTGCGCCGCCGCGGCCCTTGCCGAGCGTGACAGAGATGGGAATCTCTCTGCCGCTGACCGCGGTCGGGCGACATTTGGCACTGACGGTGACGGAGCCGGCGGCAAAGGCAGCCCAGTCGGCGTCGGAGACGGCATTCGCCATGCGGGCGGCCATGATGACATCGCCCATCTTGACACGCCATTCGCGGGTCTGGTCGGCCTGACGCTGGAGCAGGTAGGTGATGAGTTCGTCGCGCTCGGCGGGCGCGAGTGTGCCGCTCATGATGCGCGATTGGAGTTCGGTGAGGGCTTCATCGCAGAACGTGCCGCCGAGGGTGACTTGGGCGCGGGCGAATGATGCGGGCGCGTGGCGGAGGAGCACTTGGCGTCCGCCGCGGCTGACGAGCGAGCCGCCGAGCATGAGCACAAGCACAATCGGCAGCGCAATCGCGGGGCCGAGCAGCCACCAGCGGCGGTAGCGCTGTTCGTAGCGGAGCTTGCGGGGCGAGCGTTGGAAATCGCAGCCGCATTCGGGGCAGGTGCGGACGGGTGTGGGCAGACCTTCGAGAATGAACTGGCAGCGGCCGCAGTTGAGGGACTGGCTGGTCACGACGCCACGCCACTCGCGGAGGATGACGAGGAGAGAGAGGGCGATGGAGCCGATGAGCGCGAGCAGGAGCGTGGCGATCATGAGAACCCCGAGGGAGACACGAGTGATGCTGACATCGGACAGACGGCCACACAGTTGTACCGAGCAGGGAAGCGAAGGTTCACGGGAAACTGCGGCGATTCCAGAATGTTGAGTGTGCAGTGCCAAGCAGCATCGAAGTCCCCCAAACGGGACTTCGATGGCACGGCTGCGGACGCGTACCAACTCAGAGCCTGGCGCGAGGAGACGCAGAAAGCTCCACTGTGAGTTCTCGCATCGGTGGGCGACCGAGGCCCTCGCTTGCGCTTCGGGCTCGTTGCGGACCCATCGAACTCCGCAGCGCGGACGACGAGAAGCCGCAAGGCTCAGTCCTGCGACTTTCAGAGAGGCAGTTGTTGCAACGCTGAGGCTGGTGGGCGCGTCAGGCACGCGGCGGTGACACGGAGTTACGCGATCACGACCCCGTGCTGCGCAGACGCTTCTTCTCGGTGTGGCGCACGATCGAGCCGGTGGCGAGATAGACCACGTCCTCAGAGATGTTGGTCATCAGATCGCCGACGCGTTCGAGTTCGCGGCCGATGCGATAGATGAGCATGCCTGCGGCGAGCATGCGCCGGTCGGGGGCCTCTTCGATGAGGTCGAGGACTTCTTCAAACAGGCGGCGATCGAGCGTGTCGATGGTCTGGTCGCCCTTCATCAGTTCGCGAGCTGCGTCGACGTTCTCATCGAGCACGGCACGCATGAGTTCATGGCACATCAGCGGCACGCGATCGCCGAGCTCGCGCAGGGCCGTGGGCCACTGCGGCGGCTGGGTTGCGAGCTTCTCGCCGTCGCCCAGGTGCTTTGCGATGCGCACGGTGATCTTGGCGATGGACGAGGCGTGGTCGGCGACGCGCTCGATGTCGGCGTTGACCTTGAGGATGAAGGTGATGGCGCGGAAGTCGCGGGCGAAGGCGTGGTGCAGCGCGAGGAGCGAGTGGGCCTCGCGCTCGATGTTCACTTCTTCGGTGTCGACCTTGTCGTCTTCGTTGCGGACGGTGCGGGCGGCGTCGACGTCGAGCGTCCAGAGCGCGGCGAGGGCGGCCTCGAGCATGCCGATCGCCTGGGCGGACTCGCGGACGAGCCGACGCTTGAGGAGCGCGAGGCGCTGCTCGAAGTTATGCGGCAGGCCGAGAGAGCCGCGTTCGTCTATGCCGCCACCTGACTCCATCGCCAACCGCCTCCCACGCACAACTCGGTGAGCGCTGGCGGACATCCGTGCCGCCGCGCAGAAGCCAACTATATCGTCCATCTTTGCGCAGAGGCCGAACTTTGTTCGGCGGATGCGGGCGGATGGCTGTGACGGCGCGGGCAGGGCGCGGTGGACGCGCCAAAAATGCCGTGCGGACCCGACCCGGACCGATACTTCTGCCGTGCATGGATGCACGCGCGACAGTGAGGAGCACTGGGGATGAAACTGGGTGAACTGATCGCCGGGCTGGACGTGTCGCTCGGGTCGGGGGCGGACCACAACACCCGTATCTGCGACATCACCGAGGACTCACGCACGGTCGTGCCCGGCTCGCTGTTCGTGGCCCGTGCGGGTCTGAAGGCCGATGGCCGGAAGTTTGCCGACGACGCGGCCCACGCGGGTGCCGCGGCGATCCTGAGCGACGACCCCAACCTGCACATCCACAACGCGACGATGCTGGTGTCGCGCGATGTCGCGCTGACCGCCGCCCATATTGCCGAGCGGTTCTACGGCAATCCGAGCAGCAAACTTGATGTCGTGGCGGTCACGGGCACCAACGGCAAGACGACGATGGCGTGGCTGACGTGGCAACTGCTGAATGCCGCGGGGCATCGCAGCGGGCTGATCGGGACGGTGGTGATCGATGACGGGCGCGAGGTCGCACCGGCGAGCATGACGACGCCGCCGAGCATCGAGATGAGTCGCTCGCTGGCGGAGATGGTGAACGCGGGATGCAAGGCGGTCGCGCTGGAGGCGAGCAGCCACGCGCTGGACCAGAGTCGCGTCGCGGCGCTCAAGATCGACGTGGGCGTGTTCACGAATCTGACGCGCGACCACCTGGACTATCACAAGACGATGGAGGCGTATGCCGACGCGAAGGCGCGCTTGTTCGCGATGCTGCCGTCGGACGGCGTCGCGGTCGTGAACGCGGACGATGCCGCGTCGCCGCGGATGATCCGCGACAGCAAAGCGGGCGTGCTGTATTGCTATGAGCGCGGCGAGGCATCGTCGGCCAAGGGTGTCGTCGCGCGAGTGCGGACGCTGGCGAGCGATATGGGCGGCTCGCGGCTTGCGCTCGATGGGCCGTGGGGGCAGATCGAGGCGCAGGTGCCGCTGATCGGCTCGTACAACGCGATGAACGTGCTGCAATCGGTGGCGGCGGCGCATGCCGTCGGGCTGTCGCGCGAGCAACTGATCGAAGGGCTCGCGGCGATCAGCGCGCCGCCGGGGCGGCTGGAGCGCGTGAGCATCCCGAGCGATCCGATCCACGTGTTCGTCGATTACGCGCACACCGACGATGGCTTGAAGAACGCGCTCATGGCGGTGCGGGCGGCGATGAAGTCTGACGCCGCGCGGCTGTGGGTGGTCTTTGGCTGTGGCGGCGATCGCGACGCGGGCAAGCGCCCCAAGATGGGCGAGATCGCCTCGCAGCTCGCGGATCAAGTCGTGATCACGAGTGACAATCCGCGGACGGAACGGCCCGGCGACATCGTCGATCAGATCCTCGCGGGCATCACGCCTTCGCGGCGGTCGATCACGAGCGTGCAGGTTGATCGCGCCCGCGCGATTGAGCATGCGATTGAACACGCGACGCCGGGCGATGTCGTGGTGATCGCGGGCAAGGGCCACGAGACGGAGCAGATCCTGCCCGATGGAGCGGGCGGGACGATTCGCACGCACTTTGATGATCGCGAAGTAGCGCGGACGATCCTCGCGCATCTGCACGGCGGGCGGCGACATGCCGTGGTCGCCACCGGCGCGAAAGGCAGGGCGAGGAGATGAGGATCGCGATCGCCGTGCGACGAACTGGGTTCATGCCTTTGCAACTGCGTGACTTTCTGACTTCGTGACTTGCTGACTCTGCCTCTGACGTGCACACACCATGACGTTCTACAGCCCAGAAAATCTCAAATCGATCCTCGGCGGCACATGGCTTGCGCGCGCCGATGCAGGCCCGCCGCGGATCGGTGAGGGTCTTTCCACCGATTCACGCTCGATCAAACCGGGGCAGGTGTTCCTCGCGCTGCGCGGCGAACGCACCGATGGCCACGCGTACCTCGAACAGATCGCGCTCAAGCACGCGGCTCTCGCGATCGTCGATCGCCCTGACTGTCTCAAGAAGCCCGACGGCACGGCGCTCGACATGCGCGAGACGGCGGTGCTGCTGGTAAATGACACAGGTCAGGCCCTGCTGCGTCTGGCGGCGGCATGGCGTCAGAGCCTCGAAGGCACCAAAGTCATCGCGATCGGCGGCTCGAACGGCAAGACCACGACGACGCGGCTGGTGGAGTCGGTGCTGTCGCGCACGCTGCGCGGCACGGCGAGCCAGAAGAGTTTCAACAACGCGGTCGGCGTGCCGCTGACGATTCTCAATGCCAAGCGCGGCGACCAGTTCCTCATCTGCGAGGTCGGCACCAATGCGCCCGGCGAGATCGCGATCCTGGCTGATGTCGTGAAGCCTGACATCGCCGTGATCACGAGTGTCGGGCGCGAGCATCTGGAAGGGCTCGGCTCGCTGCGCGGCGTCGCGGTCGAAGAGGCGAGTCTCTGTGCAGCGCTCGAGCCGGGCGGCACGGCGATCATCAACGCCGATGCGCCGTTCCTGACTGAAGCGGTGCGTGCGCTGGCATCACCGGCCAAGCCCGGCGGCAAGCCGCGCTTCAACATCGTGCGCTTCGGCGTCGCCGACGATGCGGAACTGCGCGTCACGGATGTGGAGCTCTCGCCCGAGGGTGCGGCGTTCAGGATCAACGGGCGCGATGCGTTCCGCGTGCCGCTGCCGGGGCGGCACAACGCGATGAACGCGGCGGCGGCGGCGGCCGTCGGTCGGCGGATGGGCATCGCGAACGAGCATGTCGAGCTTGGCCTCGCGATCGCACGCGGCCCGGAGATGCGGCTGGAGCGCGTCGAGGTCGGCGGCGTGCGCATCATCAACGACGCGTACAACGCGAACCCGGACTCGATGCTTGCCTCACTCGACACGTTCGAGAGCCTGTCGCGCGGCGCGACGCGGCGCTGGGTGGTGCTGGGCGACATGCTGGAACTGGGCGAGGCCGGACCCGACCTGCATCGCGAGATCGGTGATGCGGTGCTCACGAGCGGCGCGGATCACGCGGTGCTGATCGGACCGCTGATGATGTTTGCCGCCGAGCGCGTGAGCAAGCGTTGGCCACCGGAGCGGATCACGCTTCTGCCGGACGCGACGACAGAGAACAGCCGCGCGATCGCAGCACTCTTTCGTCCGGGCGATGCGGTGCTGCTCAAGGGTTCGCGTGGGATGGGGCTGGAGCGCGTGCTGGCCGCCCTGCGTGAGCGGTTTGCCGCAGGCGGCACGCCGATGGCGCAGGTTTCATCCGTCGTCGCCGAACCCAAGCCGCGGCCGACGCTGTCACATTAGCGCTTCGGAAAGGCGATACGCCGACTCCATGACTCTCTGACTTCGTGACTTCTTCTCTTTTGCCTTTCGCACTCCGTCCCTTCGTCTCTCTTTCTCTTCGTCTCTTCTGCTCCGCCATGCTCTACGTCCTGCTCGACAACCTGCGCACCTGGCTGAGCGAGCATTCGCTCTACGGCCTGTTCAGCGTGCTGGATCAGATCCAGTTCCGCGCCCTCGCCTCGGCGGGGTTGTCGTTCATCATCATGCTCGCGCTCGGGCGCCGCTTCATCGCCTACCTGCGCCGGCTCAAGGTCGGCGACGCGGGACTCTCTGACGCCGACGCGCTCCGCGCCCACACCGCGAGCAAGGCGAACACGCCGACGATGGGCGGCGCGCTGATCATCTTTGCGGTCGGCGTCAGCGTGCTGCTGCTCGCGGACATCCGCCAGTTCTACATCCAGATGGCGATGATCGTCATGTTCTGCTACGCGGGGCTGGGCAGCGTTGACGACTATCTGAAACTCACCGCAGCACGCCGCGGCACGGGGTCGAGGCAGGGCCTCTACGCGTGGGAGAAGCTCGTCTTCCAACTCGGGCTTGCGTTCCTCGTCGGGCTTTTCGCGTATCGCCACGGCGATTCGGGTGCGGCACACTCGATGGCGCACGTCGTCAATCTGCCGTTCCAGAAGTCGTATGAATCGGTCGGCACGCCCAACCCCGCGCTGTGGTATCTGCCGCTGGGCGCGTTTGTGTTGCTGTCGATGCTCATGATCACCGGGCTGTCGAACGCCGCCAACATCACCGACGGCATGGACGGGCTCGCGGGCGGCATATCGGCCGCGGTTTCGCTGGGGCTCTTTGTGCTATGCCTGATCGCGGGCAAGGAGTCGTGGGCCCAATATCTGCTGGTGCCGCACGTGCCCGGCGCGGATGAACTCGCGGTGCTCGCGGGCGGAATGGGCGGTGCGTGCCTGGGCTTCCTGTGGTGGAACTGTTCACCGGCACAGGTCTTCATGGGTGACACCGGCTCGCTCGCGCTGGGTGGGCTGATCGCGTATCTCGCGCTCATCATCCGGCAGGAGTTCGTTGTGCTGCTCATGTGCGGCGTGTTCATCATCGAGGCCGGTTCGGTGATGATCCAGGTCGGCTACTTCAAGGCGACCAAGGGCAAGCGTGTCTTTAAGTGCGCGCCGTACCACCACCACCTGCACCTGTCGGGATGGACCGAGCAGCAGGTCGTCGCACGGTTCTGGATCATCAGCGTGTTGCTGGTGGTGATCGCGCTGGCGAGCATCAAGGTGCGGTGACTGGCTGCGCCTCACGGCAGAATGAGCATCGCGTCGCCGTAGCTGTAGAAGCGATACTCGCGCCGGACGGCTTCCTCGTAGAGCGCGACGAGTCGTGCGACGCCGCGCTGATCGTCGAGCAGCGCCCCCACCAATGCCATGAGCGTGCTGCGCGGCAGGTGGAAGTTGGTGAGCAGCCCGTCGACCCAGCGCCACGCGTGACCCGGCGCAATGAGGATGTCGGTTTCAAGGCTCGCCGGCGGCGTCGCTTCCCGCGCATACGCCTCCAAGGTGCGGCAGCTTGTGGTACCGACCGCGATGACGCGCCGGCCGTCGCGCTTGGCGCGGCGCACACGCTCGATGGCATCCGCGCTCATCCAGCACCGCTCGCTATGCATCGGGTGCTGCTGGATCGTGTCGGTTTCGACGGGCTTGAACGTGCCGGGGCCGACTTCGAGCGTGACATCGACGCGCTCGATGCCGCGCGCGGCGAGGGCCGCGAGCAAATCGGGCGTGAAATGCAGGCCCGCAGTCGGCGCGGCGACAGACGCATCATCGGTGCCGCTCGCGGGCGCGTGGGCGTACACAGTCTGGTATCGCTCGCGATCGCGTGATTCGTCGACATGCATCTCTCGATCGCGGCGTGCCTTGAGGATGTAGGGCGGGAGCGGCACATGACCGACGCGCGCGAGCACGTCGAGGCCGGCGTGCGGCAGAACCGTGCCGCCTTCTTCGACCTCAACTTCCCACGCGCCGGGTTCATTGTCGAGCGCGTGGATGAGCCGCAGAGCGACGCCGGTCGCGCTTGACGCATTGAGCGGCGCGCCTTGTTGGGCGTGAGCGCTTGGGCTGGCATTGAGGGCGACGCGGACGCCGTCCTTCATGCGCTTGCCGCGGAGCATGACGATCCATCGACTCGGGGTTGAGCCGGGACGGAGGTAGAGGCCTTCGACGCGGCCGCCGGTATCGGCACGGGCGCCCTCAAGGCGGGCCTCGACGACGCGGGTGGTGTTGAAGACGAGGACGTCGCCGGGGTTCAGGAGCGTCGGCAGGTCGCGGACAATGTGATGCTGGGCGTCGGCGACAGAGCCGTCGCGGCCTCGACGCGTGAAGAGCAGGCGTGCCGCGTCGCGCGGCTCGGCGGGCGTCACCGCGATCCGCTCGGGCGGGAGCACATAGTCGAGGTCCGCAGTTCTCAGTTCACCCATAGCACGCGCTCAACACGTTCTGCCGCCGCCACATCGGGCTGTTGCACCCACGCAACGCGCGGCATAAACGGCCAGCCGCCCGACGCCACCGAGGATCGAAAACCGCGTCCTTGTCACGGCGGCGGCGATCTTATCGGCGCTCGGCGCCGGCCCGGGCGGCGGCCTTGGCTTCGTTTGTCTGGCGAAGGCATGTCGGCCTTCAACACCCAGACCAGCGCACTCTCGGCGATCTTCAATGGCTCGGTCCCGTCGGCCGTGGTGGATACGCCGCTCGGCCCGATCTCCTTTGAGCTTGCGCTGGCGACGGCCCAGAAGAACCTGGCCCGCAGCGGCGCTCCGGACACGCGAGCGGCGGTCTTCGCGGCTCGCTCGCGTGAGTCGGTGCGGAGTGCCCGCCAGAGCGTGAAAATGCTCAATGCCTTGCAGACGCTGATGCCACAGCAGATCAACTATGTGCCGGCGTTCAACACGCTGAACCTGATCCGCAAGTTTGAGGCGTCGCGGACGGTGCCGATCGGCAAACTGGTGAACGTGGTGGCGTGAGGCACGGGTCGGGCAGCCTCGCCGACGCCGCGGTTGATCACGACCGTTCAGACTCCAAACTGGCACATCCTTCGCGTTTGTCCCTCCGGCTCATCCTGCCGGAGGCTCGATGCGAACGCGTTCTGACATTCTTGCGCTCTTCTGTCCCGCCCTGCGCGTGCTTGCCGCGCTTTTGGCGTGCGCATGTTTTGCGCGTGTTGCCCCCGGGGCGACCGTCAATGAGATGGTGCGGATCCTGGGGCGGGGCGAGTACCCGCTGCATGGGCTGGGGTTGGTCGTCGGTCTGCCGGGCACGGGCGACTCGGGCAAGGACGCGGCACTGGCACGCCCACTGGCAGAACTGCTCAAGAACGAGGGCAACGCCCCGGCGAACCTGAAAGAGCTTCAGAGCATGAAGGGCGTCGCGCTGGTCATGGTGACCTGCACGATCCCCGAGGCGGGCGGGCGGGTTGACGACAAGTTTGATCTGGAAGTGTCGGCGGTCGGCTCGGCGAGCAGCCTGAAGGGCGGGCGGTTGTTCCTCGCGCCGCTGCGCGGGCCGTGGAAGAACAGCGATGTGTTCGCGCTGGGCAGCGGTCAGGTCGAGATCGAGGACAGCACCACGCCGACCGTCGGGCGCGTGCGTAAGGGCGCGCAACTGATGAAGGACGTGCTGCCGGTGACGGACATCGGCGCGACGTTTGATCTGGTGATTGACGGGTCGTTCGCGGGTTGGGCGTCGGCGGGCGTGATCGCGGACGCGATCAACGGCAAGGCGCAGCCGCAGGGCCCCACTGTCGCGACGGTGGTCGATGACCGCTTGATCCGCGTGACGATTCCGGCGCAGGAGCGGGCGAACAAGGCGGCGTTCATCGCGGACGTGCTGAGCGCCGAAGTGAACACGACGCTGATGGATCTGCCGGCGCAGGTGATCTGCAACAGCCGCACGGGCGCGATCGTGGTGACGGGCGATGTGGAGATCAGCCCGGGGATCATCACGCACAAGGACTTGACGATCACGACGACGCTGCCCGCGCCAGTGCCGACGGCGGCGAACCCGCTGGTGACGCGCGAGCGCTATGTGCCGCTGGCCACCAAGCCGCGTGCGAACGACAACGCGAAGTTGCAGGACTTGTTGGCGGCGTTCAAGCAGCTTGATGTTGCGCCGGCGCAGCAGATCGAGATCTTGCAACTGCTGAGCAAGTCGGGACGGCTGCATGCGAAGTTGATCAATGACTAGAAGGCGTAAGGCATCGGGCATCGGGCATCGGGCATTGGGCATTGGGCATTGGGCATTGGTGAAGAGAAGGCACTGGGCACTGGGCATTTGGCACTTGGGAAAGCAAGAAGGCATTCGGCATTGGGCATTCGGCATTGGTGAGGAAGGCGCGATGGACACGACTGGGATGACAAGTCTGGGTTCGTCGGTGTTTACGGCCAATGCCGCGGCGGACGCGGCGTCACGCGGAGCGATCGGCACGGCGGAAGGCTTTGCGGCGCGGCTGGCACGGGTGCAGAGCCGGGAACAGAACACAGTGCAAAAGAACGATGCGAGCGCGGCAGCCGCGGCGAAGGAACGCGAAACCAAAGAGCGTGAAGCCAGAGAGCGCGAAGCACGCACCGCGGCGGAGCAGCTCGTCGCGCAAACTTTTGTGGTGCCGCTGCTGAAGCGGTTCCGCGAGAGCAACAACGCGGCTCCGCCATTCGCCCCAACGACGGGCGAGAAGATGCTGCGCGGCGTCACCGACACGACGCTCGCTGAGAACATCGTGCATCGCTCGAACTGGGCACTGGTGGATCGATTGGCACAGCGGATGCTCAACGGTGGCAAGCCGCCGAGCACTGGAGCGATGACATGAACCAAACAACCGCCATCGCAAATCGCCTGACTGAGTTGCTGGATGCGCTGACGCGCGAGCACGAGACGCTGCTCTCGCTGTGCGGGCAGCATCTGGAGGCGATCCGCCAGGCCGACCATCGCAACCTCGCGGAGGTGGTGCAGCAGCAGGCGATGACGTTGCAACGCGTCGCGGAACTGGAAGAGGAGCGTGTGAGCGTCGTGAACGACGCGATGCGCGAGCTGCGGCCCGTGCCGCCATCGCCCACGCTGACCGCGATCGCGCAGTCGCTGCCGGCCGAACAGGGCAAACAAGTCCACGCCAAGGCGCAGCGCCTGCGCACGCTCATGCAGCGGCTCGCCAACGAGCAGAATGTCGTGACGCTCACGACCAAGGCGCTGCTGGCGCACATGGAAGGCTTGATGCGGCAGGTGGCTCGCGAACTGAGCCACGCGGGCACGTATTGCAACAAGGGATATGTGCAGACGGGAGCGGCGGTGGTGTCGGCGCTGGATGTCCGCTCTTGAAGCGGAAAATGGCCAAAGCACAAATGACCAAACTGCCAGATGAAAACACGATGCCCGCGCTTTGGCCATTTGACCATTTGGCAGTTGGCAACTTCGCGCTCCGCCAAGCAACGAATGGAGCGATCTCATGAGCCTCACCTCTGCCATCGAGATCGGGCGTTCCGCGTTGGCGGCGAGCCAACTCGGCCTGCAGATCGCCGGCAACAACATCGCCAACGCGGGCACTGCGGGGTACAGCCGCCAGGTCGGCTACATGCAGCCGCTGAGCGGCGACTATCCGGGCAATCGGCTGAGCGTGGGTCGCGGCGTCACGATCGCGGATGTGCGTCGCCAGGTGGACAACGCGCTGCAATCACGCCTGTGGAAGGGCACGAGCGATGATGCCGCCGCCCAGCAGTCGCTGGGGATCTTGAGCCAGATCGAGACCACGCTGGGCGAACTGACGGGCAATGACCTGTCGACGCAGCTCTCGGCGTTCTTCAACTCGTGGTCCGAGCGGGCCAACCTCAGCAAGTCATCATCGGTCGTCGTGCAGCAGGGTGCCCAGCTCGCCGAGTTCGTCCGCGGCATCCGCAGCGACCTGCAGGACCAGAAGACGCAACTGGACAACGACCTCAACGCGCTGACGACCAAGGCCAACGACCTGCTCACGAACGTCGCCGGGCTGAACAAGGCGATCAGCCAGAGCGAGGGCGGCGGCACCACCGCCAACAGCCTGCGCGACCAGCGCGACATGGCCATCACCGAACTCTCCAAGTTGATGGATGTTTCGACGCAGGAGCGGCCGGGCGGCATGGTCGATGTGTTCGTCGGCTCCACGCCGGTCATCCTCGGCGGCGACTCGCGCGGGCTCGTGGTTGATCGCCAGACCACCAACGGCGTGACCAGCGTCAGCATCCGCACCGTCGCCAGCCCCGAGACTGTGCCGGTGACCAGCGGCAAGATCGGTGCAACACTGTCGGCCCGCAACGGCGACATCGATACGACGATTCAGAATCTGGACGACATCACGGCACAGGTGATCTTCCAGACCAATCGCATCCACAGCCAGAGCAGCAACAAGAACGGACTGACCAGTCTGCTGGGCACGCTGGCGATCCCGTCGGTCGATCACACCGTGCCGTTCAACGACCCGGCGAACACGACGTTCAGCCAGTTGCCGTTCAAGGCGGTCAACGGTGGCTTCTACATCAACGTGAAGCAGGCGTCGACGGGCGCGGTGAACAGCGTTCGGATCGATGTGGACCTCGACGGCATCACGGCGACGGGCACGACGGGCACTGCCAATGACGCAACGCCCGAGAGCATCCGCGCGACGCTGGATGCAGTGCCCGGGATCGACGCGACGTGGGACGCCCAAGGCCGCCTGCAACTGAACGCGCAGGCCGGCTTTGAGTACACGCTGTCGGACGATTCGTCGGGAGTGCTGGCGGTGATGGGCGTCAACACGTTCTTCAGCGGCAGCAACGCGGGCGACATTGCGGTGCGCTCCGACCTGAAGACCACCCCAGACATGCTGCAGATCGGGCGCACGCAGAATGGCAAGTTCGTCGAGAACGCGGGCGCACTGCTGGCGGCGGGGCTCAAGGACGCGAAGATCAGCGCGCTGGGCGATCGCAGCATCACCAACGCGTGGATCGATTCGGTGAACGCGCTGGCGACGCGGACGTCGGGAGCGCAGACCGCCGCGACTAGCGCGGCCGCGGTCAAGGGATCGCTCGAAGCCCAGCGTGCGACGCTCAGCGGCGTGAGCATTGACGAGGAATCGATCAACCTCATGAACTACCAGCGGCAGTACCAGGGCGCGGCCCGGGTGATCGACGTGGCGAACAAACTGCTCGATTCGTTGATGCAGTTGGTGTAGAGACAAATGGCCAAAGACCAAATGCCAAATTGCCAAATCGATACCAAGGCCTTTGGCCATTTGGGAGTTTGTGATTTGGCCATTTCGAGTGTTGCGATCTCCACGCCGGAGGCCCAGTTGTGACCACCCTTCCCAGCGGCATCGGCCGCGTGCCAAACCTGTTGATCAATCAGTTGTCGCTGGCGAACCTGACGCGCACGAATCTTGATCTGTTGCGCGTGCAGGAACAGTTGATGACCCAGAAGCAGGTGAATCGCCCGAGCGACGATGCCGTCAAGGCGGCGAGCATCAGCGTGCTGAACGATCGCCTGAATCGCAGCGACCAACGCAAGCGGAACCTGCAGCACGCCGAGGCCGCGATCGGACAGCTCGATTCGGCGATGGCGGAGGTGTACAACATCGCGCTTGAGGGCAAGGACATCGCGTCTCAGATGGCCTCGACCTTGAACACCGCGGGCGATCGCGCGGCACAGGCCAAGATTGTCGACCAGCTCCTCAACAGCCTGCTCAATCAGGCCAACGGCCAGTCGGTCGCGGGCTATATGTTCGGCGGCAGCCAGACCGGGACGGCACCGATGGTCGAGTTCAACGGCGCGTATCGCTACATGGGCGACGGCAACGGCGTGACCACGGACCTGGGCATGTTCAGCAGCGTCCCGATCACGCTGGGCGGCAGTTCGGCCATCGGCGGCGTCTCGTCACGCATCAAGGGCTCGGTCGACCTGAACCCCGGCCTCTCGGGCTCCACACGCCTGGCGGACATGCTTGGCAATCGCGGCGCGGGCGTCACACTCGGCACGATTGAAATGAGCATCAACGGCGGCGCGCGGATCAGCATCGATCTCGCCGGGGCCGACACCGCCCAGGACATCGACGACAAGATCACCAGCGCGATCAAGGCCTACGAGACGGCCAACAGCACCACGGTGCTTGCCCCTGCGGGCATCAGCGTCAGCGGCGATCACTTCACCGTCAATGTCGCCGGCGCGAACACCATCGACTTCTATGACCCCGGCACCGGCGTGACGGCACAGGATCTGGGCCTCGCGGGACTGACCTTCAACAGCGGCAACGCCAACGCGCTGGATGCACAGCCCAAGCTGACGTGGCAGACATCGATCGGCCAGTTGCAGGGCGTCTCGGGTGCGCTGGGTCAGATCAAGATCAACAACGCCGGCAAGTCGGCGATCATCAACCTCGGCTCGGCGGGCACGCTGCAGGATGTCCGCAACCTCATCGAGGGCGCGGGGCTGGGTGTGCGTGTGGAGATCAATGACGCAGGCAACGGTATCGACATCTTCAGCGAGGTCTCGGGCGGCAAGAAGCAGGCCTTGTCCATCGAGGAAGTGAGCGGACAGAACTCCACCGCGACGCGGCTGGGCATCCGTTCGCTGGCCGCGACGACCGCGATCAGCGACTTCAACGAAGGCCGCGGCGTGCGGATCGTCAACAACGTGACCGATCCGACGACGGGCACGGCGACCTATGCCCTCAACAAGGACTTCACGATCACGCTTGGCAATGCGGCGGCGACCAGGATCAGCGTGGATCTGAGGCCGCAGGACATGGCGAGCGTCGCGACGATCATCGCGCGGATCAATGCCGAGGCGGGGCCGCAGCTGGCGGCCGCGGGCCTGGCGGGCACGGACCTGGTCGCGGGGCTGTCCGACGGCGGCAACGGCATCGTGCTGACGCAGAACAACACGTTTACCAACCCCATCAGCGTGGCGAAGGAGAACAACTCCAACGCCGCGGAGGATCTGGGGTTCCTGGGCGGGACGTACAACGCGGGCAGCGCAAGTTTCACGGGTGAGGATCGCGCAAAGGTGCGCGTGGACAATCTGTTTACGCGCCTGATTGACCTGCGCGATTCGCTCAACGCCAATGACACGGTGGGCATCACGCGGGCGGCGGAGGACCTGCAGCAGGTGATTGACAAGATCACGCTGACGCGCGGTGAGGTGGGCGGATACGGAAAGGCCGTGGATTTCGCCACCACTGTGGAAGAAGACCGTGCAACGGTGGACAAAAAGGTGCGGAGCGAGCTGCAGGACGTGGATTTCACGGAGGCGGCGACGCGGTACAGCCTGCTTCAGACACAACTGAATGCGGGAATGCAGGTGACGGGACGAATCTCGGCACGGACTTTGCTGGACTTCCTTTCGACGTGAGGCGTTGCCTGCGTCGTTGATCCGTCGCCGCGCGAGAGTGCGGCACGGGAGTTGGATCGAATGGACCCGTCGCCGCCTCGACCCGGCGCGCGGGAAGACAGGACGTCGCCGCCCGGAGTGGGCGGGAAGGCGATCCAGGCAGTCAAGGTCGAGGGTTCGCGGAGCGTACCCATGGACGTGAGGACGACTCGGTTTGGGGTGATTCAGATCGCCGATGATCGCGTGATCACATTCCCCAAGGGCCTTCTGGGCTTTTCGGAGTGCAAGCGCTATTGCCTGCTCGAGCCCGGGCAGGATGCGTGCTTCTTCTGGCTGCAGAGCCTGGATGACCCGGCGCTGGCGTTCGTCATCACCGACCCCATGATCTTCGTGCCTGATTACTCGGTGCCGATCCGGCCTGAGCAGATGCGCGAGCTGAACCTCGACAAGCTGGAAGACGCGCAGGTCTTCTGCATCGTCAACAAGGTGGATCAGCAGCTGACGGGCAACTTCCAAGGCCCGCTGGTGATCAACACCATCAACAAGATCGGAGAACAGATGGTCGTGGCCGAGAAGCGGTGGACCACGCGTCACCCGCTGATGAAGGTCGCGCAGCCCGCCCAGGCCATGTCGGCCTGACGATGGGTGGAGACGGTTTCAAGGCCGAGACACGGGAACGGAAGCCCGGCGGCCCGCAACGTATGCAACTGTTGACTTTCCAACTTCAGTCTCTCAACCAGCCGGCGTGCGCCATCTGTTGCACGTCGAGCCAAGGCGCCGCGACGCATCGTGCGCTCGTCGCGCCACGCAAGGAGGCGGTTCATGCTGGTGCTTTCCCGTCAACGCGACGAGACCATCATGATCGGGGACGACATCGAGATCACCGTCGTGGACATCCGCGGCGACAAGGTCCGTCTGGGCATCAACGCACCAACCAAGATCGCCGTACACCGCAAGGAGGTGTACGAGGCGATCCGCAAGGAGAACGAGCAGGCCGCGTTGGCGGCGGGCGACGGTCTGCCGAGCGTGAATGGTGCGAAGCCCGGGGATCATGGTTCAGGAATCAGGCCCGGGCCTCAGCGCTCGCGGCCCAGTGCGACCAGCCGACTGGCCGCGGGCAGCACGCCCATGGAGACGCCGGTGGACGCACCGATCGATCTGGCGGGGCGTTCGGCCGAGCCGATTCCCATCACGCGTTCATCACCCCCGCCCGGAGTCGGGCCGGCGGGCATCGTCAAGCCACCCGCGGCCGTGAAGCGCGGTTGATGACCTCGAACCAGTCGAATACCAGCGGCACACACGCACACGGACTTCTCGAACTCGCTAACTCGCGCAATCACGGAGGATTGCAATGACACGGATCAACACCAACATCCCGAGCGTCATCGCCCAGTCAAACCTGTCGCGAACGCAGAAGGAACTTCAGGTCCGCTTCGAGCGACTCAGCACCGGCCTGCGCATCAATCGCGGTTCGGATGACCCCGCCGGCCTGATCATCTCCGAGCGACTGCGCTCGGACGTGCAGGGCGTGAGCACGGGCATCAAGAACTCGGATCGCGCCTCGAGCGTCATCTCGACGACCGAAGCCGCACTGTCTGAGATCAGCGACCTGCTCAACTCGATCAAGAGCCTGATCGTCGAGGCGGCCAACACCGGCGGTAACTCCGCCGATGAACGCAACGCCAACCAGCTGCAGATCGACTCGGCCATCGACTCGATCACCCGAATCTCCAACACCGCGAGCTTCGGCGGGCTCAAGCTGCTCAATGGCGGCCTGGACTACCGACTCTCGGGCCAGAACATCGGCGAGATCACCAAGGCCAGCGTCACCGGCGCCAGCCTCGTCAACGCCTCCAACATCAAGGTGGACGTCGATGTCGTGGCCTCGGCCCAGACCGCGGGCCTCTTCTATCAGGGCGGCACGCCGGCGGGCACCATCCTGTCGAAGATGACGATCGAAGTCGCCGGCAATCGCGGCGTGCAGGTGATCAACATCGCCTCGGGCACCACGCTCGCGGCCCTGCAGGCCTCGATCAACCAGCTCACGCCGCTGACGGGCGTCAAGGCTTCGCTGGTTAACGGCAACGCCAACTCGGGCCTGGCCTTCAAGTCTGAACTGTTCGGCAGCGACCAGTTCGTCTCGGTCAAGCGTCTGGGCAAGCCGGCAACCGGCGACTCGTTCGTTCTCAAGAGCCTGTCCAATAACGCCGCCGTGCCCACAACGTTCAACTGGGCCTCGGGCTCGCTGAGCTCGGCGGAGATCGACTACGGGCAGGATGTCAGCGCTCTGATCAACGGCAACCTCGCCAGCGGGCGCGGGCTGAACGTGAGCATCAACTCGTCGGCTCTGTCGCTGGACCTGAACCTGGCGCAAGCGTTTGCCACCAACCCGACCGCGACGAACTCGACCTTCTACATCACCGGTGGCGGCGCGCTGTTCCAGCTTGGTCAGGATGTGACCGCGCTGCAGCAGGCCAACGTGGGCGTGCGGTCCGTCGCCGCGTCGAGCCTAGGTGGCACGCTCATCAACGGCACGCAGGAATACCTGTCGAGCCTCAAGAGCGGCCAGAACTACTCGATCTCCAACAGCGTCCAGCGGCGTGACTTCACCGGCGCCAACGACATCCTGCAGACCGCGATCGACGAGATCTCGATCCTGCGAGGCCGAATCGGCGCGTTTGAGCGCAACGTCCTGCAGACCAACACGCGTTCGCTGCAGACGGCGCTTGAGAATCTGACGGCCAGCAGCAGCGCGATCCGCGATGCTGACTTCGCGACGGAAACCTCGGGCCTGACCCGCGCTCAGATCCTGAGCAGTTCGGGCACGCAGGTGCTGTCGCTGGCCAACCAGCAGTCCAACAACGTGCTCCAGTTGCTCCAGCGCTGATCGCTGAAGTAACGCCGGACCCGACATCTCACGCACCAAGCAACGCCCGCGGCCCAACCGGCCCGGGCGTTTTCGCTGCGCCGCGGTTGAGAATGCCGCGCCGAGATGCCGCCTGAACCGGGCCAAGGTCCGGAATAACGGTCTTGAGGCCCGTAAACGCGCGGAAACCGCGCGATAGGCAGCCCGATTCCGGGGGTAACTCCAGAAAATCGGGTCAAACTCTTTCAGTCCGACTGAATCGACTCGTTTGAGACGCCGATGCCCGTGATGCACGCGATTGTCCGGGCGGTCCGGAACGTCGGGTGTGTCCGAGCGAAAGCCCGGACGTGGGCAGGGCGGCGTGCCGCCGGGCCCGCACAGCGGATTCGTCGAAGGACCGACGAGTTCGCCGAGTGGTTCTGGCGGCGTTCACCTTCACGGGGGCGTCCGGCCTGCAAGTTCACGGAGGATCTCAATGAGTCGCATCAACACCAACGTCTCGTCTCTGATCGCGCAGCGCGTCCTGGGCAACAACACGAACAACCTGAACTCGTCGCTCGAGCGTCTGAGCACCGGTCTCCGCATCAATCGCGGTAAGGATGACCCGGCCGGTCTGATCGCCTCCGAGCGTCTGCGTTCGGAAGCCAAGTCGCTCAACACCGCGATCAGCAACGCCGACCGCGCCGACCAGGTCTCCAACATCGCCGAAGGCGGTCTGCAGGAGATCTCGGGTCTGCTCACCGAGCTGCAGGGCCTGGTGACGGGCACGGCATCGAAGGCCGGTCTGTCGGACGATGAAAAGAAGGCAAACCAGCTGCAGGTCGACTCGATCCTCCAGACGATCGATCGTATTTCGAGCAGCACGTCGTTCCAGGGCATCAAGCTCCTGAACGGCAACTTCGAGTTCAAGACCTCCAGCGTCGCCGCCACCGTCAGCGACTATCGCGTCAACAGCGCGAAGTTCAACGGCACCAGCCTCGCGGTTGACGTCCAGGTCACCCAGTCGGCCCAGCAGGCCGGTCAGTTCCTCTCCTTCGGTGGCGCGGCCATCGACCTGACCGCCGGTTCGAAGTTCGTCTTCGAAGTCGCCGGCAACCTCGGCTCGCGTCAGCTCGAGTTCACCTCGGGTACGACGCTGGGCACGATCGCCGCGGCCATCAACACCTTCACCGACGTGACGGGCATCAAGGCCACGGCGTCGGGCACCGGCATCAAGCTGTACAGCAAGGAGTACGGCTCGGATCAGTTCGTCTCCACCAAGGTGAGCAACGCTGGTGGTTCGGCTGGCTCGGGCATCTACGACCTTGCCGCAACCAACTTCAACGCCTCGAAGACCTCGGGCGCGACGGCCTTCGCCTCGGCCTCCAACGCTCTGACCGACAAGGGTCAGGACGTCGGTGCGACGATCAACGGCATCGCGGCCACGGCCTCGGGCAACAACATCCGCATCAACACCGACTTCCTTGACGTCGAAGTGACGCTCAAGACCAGCGGCTCGGGCGGCAACGCTCAGGCTCTGGGCACCGTCGGTGGCTCGGGCAACAAGGCCTTCTACATCACCGGCGGCGGCGCTGACTTCCAGCTCGCCGGTAAGGTGGATATCGCCGGTAAGGTGACGCTGGGTATCAACGACGTGGCCGTGCGTAAGCTGGGCACCTCGTCGCTGGGCTTCCTGAGCTCGCTGGGTTCTGGTCAGGCGAACAACGTCGCGACCAGCAGCAGCCTGGGTACCGCCCAGAGCATCGTCAGCGAGGCCATCAACCAGGTCTCGAGCCTCCGCGGCCGCCTCGGTGCGTTCCAGAAGAACACCGTCGGTGCGACGATCCGTAACCTCGGCGTCGCCGTCGAGAACACCACCGCGGCTCAGTCGGCCATCCGTGACGCCGACTTCGCCACGGAAACCGCTCAGCTGACCCGCTCGCAGATCCTGGTCTCGGCCTCGACGACCGTGCTCGGTCAGGCCAACCAGGCCCCGCAGTCGGTCCTCCAGCTCCTGCGGTAAGTCCTGACCGCATCAATCTGATCCCGTGAACAAGCCCGGGCTCGCAAGAGCCCGGGTTTTTCGTTGGGTGAAGAAGGCATCGGGCATCGGGCATCGGAAGAAAGGGGGGAGACAGGAGACATCAGACAAGGAGACATCAGACCGAGAGGATCTGATCGATAAGCGCGTGGAGACGCGACGACAGGCTTGAGCATCACGCAAAGAAGCCGTCGGGCCTCCATCTCCTGTCTCCTGTCTCCTGTCTCCTGTCTTTCCTCACCCCCTCACCCCCTCAGCCCCTCCCCGCCTACAAGTCTGCGATGGCCAAGCGTTCCGCCCCTGTTTCGCTCGACCGATCGGCACGCCACGAGGGCGTGCCGCCGGCGCTGGCGCGGGCGGTGGATGACTTTCTGGTCTTCCTGCGCGTCGAATGCGGCCTGTCGGCGAACACGCTGGCGGCGTACGCCACGGATCTCGCACTGCTGTGTGCCGACCTTGGTGCCGCGGGAGTCGGTGCACCGACGGAGATCACGCCGCGCATGCTTTCGACGCACATCACGTCACTGCGACAGACGCGCGACATGGCAGCATCGAGCGTCGCACGGCACATGGCGTCAATCCGCGTCTTTTGCCGCTTTCTCACAGCCCGAAACCTGTGCCGCGAGAATCCGGCGGAGCAGTTGGAGCGGCCGCACACGTGGAAGCGGCTGCCCGGCGTGCTGTCGCCCAAGCAGATGCAAAGCCTGATCGCCGCGGCGTCGCCCGATCCGCAGGCGGGCGCGGATTCTGACTCCGATGCAGCGCCGCTGTGGATGCGCGATCGCGCGTTGATCGAACTGATCTACGCGAGCGGCCTGCGCGCCAGCGAGGCGGCGGGCATCGGGATGCGTGACCTGAACACCACGCTCGGCGTGGTGCGTGTGCAGGGCAAGGGGAGCAAGCAGCGGCTGGTGCCGGTCGGCCAGGCTGCACGCGAGGCGGTGGAGCGATACCTCGTCGAGTGTCGCCCGCGGCTGGTGCGTGATTTGAGCGCGGATCCGGAGCGACTGCTGTTGTCACACACCGGCAAGCCGCTGGAACGCGTCGCGATCTGGCAGATCGTCAAGCGACTGGCCGCCAAGGCGGGGCTGCGCGATGTGCACCCGCACACGCTTCGGCACAGTTTCGCGACGCATCTGCTGATCGGCGGGGCCGATCTGCGCGTGGTGCAGGAACTGCTGGGGCACGCCGACATCGGCACCACGCAGATCTACACGCATGTGGATCGCAGCCACCTCAAGGCCACGCATCGCAAGTTTCATCCGCGCGGATAGCGGCTGGCGCTCGCGCGAACCGCGTGTCCACCACGGACACGCCGATCAGCAGCCGGCCTCAAAGCGCAAGACGAAGGCGTCAAAGTCTTCGAACGTGATGAAGCCGTCCGCGTCAAAATCCGCCCGCGGCTCACCAGATTCAAAGGCATCGACGAACGCGTCGAAGTCGCCAAACTCAAGGAAACCATCGCACGTGAAGTCGGATGGACACACCTTCAGATCGGCGGCCTCACTGATGATCACGTTGCACGAACTCGCGGAACTGGTCACGATGCAGTCATACGAACCCGTGCTGATCTCCTGCACGTTGGGCAGCGTGAGCGTTGCAGTCGCGGCCGACGGATTCTGCGTCGTGTCAATCGCGAGGCCGTCCTTGCGCCACTGATAGGCGTACGGCCCGACGCCGCGACTTGCGGTGACCGCGAACGACACGGTATCGCCGGGGCATGTGCCAAGTCCCTGCGGCGGCGTCACCAGGAACGACGCGAGCACGACATTGTCGATTCGGGCGTTGTCGATGCTGACGCTGAACTCAGCCCGCACGCGAATCGCAGTCAGGTTGGCAAGTACTGCCTCGATCTCGGCTCGTGTGGCGGCGGCACCGCTGATCGAGTTCTTGCGCCATCCCGCGCCCTCGGCGATGGTGACGATGCGACTGATCCAGGCATTCGCGGCAGGCTCGGGCAGATCCTGAACCAGCGTCAATCCGCCGCCGACGAGCACGACGTCGGGTTCGCTTGAGCCGCTTGTGCTGGTGTGCGAGGTGAAGAAATCCCACGCGAGGATGCCGCCGTACATGCACGAGCGATCGCCGAGGAACGCCGGGCCAGCGGTGAAGCCCCAGTAACCACCCTGCCCGGCGTCGTCAGCGCGAACACAGCCCTTGGGATTGCCCGCGCCCGCATCCCAACGCACGTTCTTGCCATCGTTGTAGAAACCCCAGCCGTTGGCGCTGCCGGACTCAAACCGCTCGACGATCATCGTCTGGGCGTGCGCGGCTCCCGCGACTGCCATGCTCATGACAACGAGAGCGCGGCACAGTTTCACAGTGGTCATCGATCGAGTACCCATGATCCCCTCCGCCTCGGTGCGAATGCACCGGAGTCACATGAGACTAACCCAGCGCGCCGCGCGCACCAAGCCCAAAATCAGCGGCGTGCGTCGCAACTGCTCTGGGTCGGATTCTGGGAATCGCGCACCAAGCAAAAACCACGGGTTCAGCCCGTGGTTCTCTTCGGACCGTGCAATGAAACTGTGTTACTTGCCGGCGAGGCGTTCGCGGAACTGGGCCGCGGGGAAGAAACGGCCCGGCGAGGTCGTCGGGGCGATCTGCGAGTGCAGCTTGACGCTGTCGCGGGGGATATCAAGCTCATCGCACAGGGCGTCGACGAGCTGCATCAGGCGGCGGACCTGGGCATCAGTGAAGGTGCCGCGATCGCCGTTGCCCACCAGGCAGATGCCCAGCGTGTTGTTGTTGTACCAGTCGGCTTCCTTACCGGCCGAGTGAGCACCGGGGAGCTGCTGCACCCAGCGATAGCCGACGTGCAGTTCGCCGTCGTCCAGGCCGTTGCCGTTGCCGATCACGAAGTGATAGCCCAGGCCCTTGAGCTTCATCTGGCGGGCCTGCTGCTCGAGGCTGTCAGCGGTGGCGTAGGGCGAGCCGGTGTGATGGATGACGATGCCCTTCCAGCGGTTCTTCTTGATATCCGCGGGGAGCTTGAAGACCGACTCGAGCGAGGACGGGCCGGCCGACGCGACGAGCGCGGGCAGCGTGACGCCGTCGGCACGGGTGCCGGGGGTCGAGTCGAGCAGATACATGAGGCCGCCGATGCCGGTCATGGTGGCGAGCAGGGAGAGCCAGACGTTGCGGGCGCGCTGCATCTGCTGCGCGTCGCGCTTGGCGGTCTTCGACTTGCTCGATCCTTTGCCCATGACCACCACCTGTTCCGTGCAGCGTGCTGCGTAAGGCCGTCGTGTCGCGCGAATCCTTTCGCACGGGCGGGAGCGTCTCCCGCGTCTACACACATCTGCATCGACCTGCGCGCGGCTGGTTATTGAGGATTGCGCGCAGAATTCTTCGGACTCATTCTAAAGGCGCTGAACGCCGCAAAGACAGCCAATCTTGCCCAATCCGCCCGATTGTGCATCACCTGTGGAACGATAACCCGCGCGGACGATCCGTCTGTGATGCCGCGCCCCATATCTCGCACGCCACCACGCGCGAGGCACAAGATGCAGAGAGACCGCTCACGCAAAAGTGTGCGCGGCGAAGGCACGAGGCACTTGGCACTGGGCACGCGGCGAAGGCATCGAGCCGCAAGCCGGCCAAAATCAAACCTGATCGGCGTACGTTCGGAAGGTCGAGCGGAAGGGCCGCGGCTCGAGGCCCAAGTGCTCGCGCACCTTATGGGGCTCGGCCACCGAATCCTGCGCGCCCATCAGGGCCATGCCCTCATCGAACGGCCGCAACGCGCCCCGCCCCCTGAAGCCAGCGATCTTCACCTGACCGGTGATCCTGTCGCCCGCTCTCGCAGCGCTGCTGACGTTGACGGGCCAACGCCGTCGAGCCCACCGTGCCCGCTTCCGACGCTTTGGACACAGATTTCATTGCACTGCGGGATTCCATCCTGTACGGTGTCAACTCGTCATGTGCGGACGGCTAGGCGCGTCTGCGCACACGCGAACGCGAGAAGGGGGAGACACATGAGTCTGAAGGTCTTTGTTGGCTTGGCCTCCGCTGCACTTGTGCTCGCGCTCACGGCCGAAACCCACGCCCAGTGGAGCGTCTCCAACCTGCATCCCTCCGGAGCAAGCGCCTCGTATGCGTCAGCCGTAAGTGGCTCGCAGCAGGCCGGCTATGTCCGCGTCGCCAACGTCGATCGAGCAGCCCTATGGGGCGGCACCGGGTCATCGCTGGTTGACCTGCACCCGGCAGGCGCGACGCATTCGCAAGTTGTTGTGACCTTCGGCCCACAGCAAGTGGGGTGGACCGCTATTGGTGGAATCACGCGTGCAAGCCGATGGACTGGCACATCATCGTCGTGGACAGACCTTCATCCGGCCGCAGCCACAGAATCGCGCGCCTGGGGTGCGACAGAAACGCAGCAGGTCGGCTCGGTCACATTGAGCGGCGTGACCCGTGCCAGCCTTTGGAGCGGCAGCGCCGCCTCGCGGGTTGACCTGCACCCCGCAGGTGCGACCCTCTCAGAGGCCATCACCGCGAGTGGGTCTCGACAAGCTGGCTACGCCATCATCGCTGGCATCAATCGCGCCAGCCTCTGGAACGGCACCGCCGCATCACGAGTGGACTTGCACCCGACCGGCACGGCAGCGTCGGCGGTTTTCGGCATGAACGAATCCCAGCAGGTCGGGGTCGCCTCGGTCGGCGGCGTTACCCATGCCGCCGTGTGGAGCGGCACAGCCGCCTCGTGGCTTGACCTGCACCCCGCAGGTGCCACGGACGTCTCAATCGCGTACGCCACAAATGGACTGCAGCAGGTCGGGCTCGCCTATGTCGGCGGCACCTCGCGTGCCAGCCTCTGGACCGGAACCGCGGCATCGTGGGTCGATCTCAGCGCGTTCCTTCCTCTCGCGTTTTCATCGAGTCGAGCGACAGGTATTTCCTTCGACGGAATCAAGACAGTGATCAGCGGGTGGGGATACAACGCACTGACCAACCGAGACGAGGCGGTGATGTGGATACAGAATGGCACCACGGTCACCGCCACAACCCTCAATCCCCCCGGGGCGACGGCATCCCGTGCTTTGGCGGTGAGAGGCGCGCAACAAGCCGGCTGGGCCACCATCTCAGGCGCGGATCACGCCGGGTTCTGGGTTGGCGACGCCTCAACGTGGGTCGATCTGCATCCGAGCGGCGCGACAGCGTCTCGGGCAAACGCGACAAGCGGCCCGCAGCAAGCCGGTTGGACAACCATCGCCGGAGAGACCCGCGCCAGCATCTGGGCGGGCACCGCGTCTTCGCGCCTTGATCTGCATCCCACCGGCGCCACTCAATCAGAGGTGTTGTCGACAACCGGCACGCAACAAGCAGGCTGGGCGAGAATCTCCGGCGTGAGTCGCGCCGGATTGTGGAGCGGAACCAAGGCCTCGTGGGTCGATCTGCATCCCGCGGCCGCGTTCTCGTCCTTTGTTCTCAGCACCAACGGCACGCAACAGGTCGGTTACGCGCTTGTTTCCGCGCTCTTCCACGCGTCTCTTTGGACCGGCACCAAGGCATCCTGGGTCGATCTGAATCCCGCCGGAGCCAGTTCATCGTTCGCCTATTCCACTTCTGGCGGTCAACAAGTTGGCTATGCCGTCACCGCTGGCGCGGTCAATCGCGCAAGTCTTTGGCGTGGCACGGCGGCATCGTGGATCGACCTTCATCCCGCCGGCGCGACATCGTCCGTTGCCAAGGCGACCGACGGGTCGCGCCAGGTGGGCTACGCCACCGTGAATGGTGTTACGAGGGCGTGCCTTTGGAGCGGCAGCGCCGCGTCCTCGGTGGATCTTCACGCATTCCTGCCGAACACGTACACGCAAAGCTACGCCGAGGCCATCTCAAGCGACGGCACCAACACCTCCATCGCTGGATGCGGCTACAACGCACTTTCGGCACGCGAAGAAGCGCTGACCTGGACGCTCCGCCCGGGAGCACCCACATGTTCCGCCGACTTCAACGGCGACGGCTTCATTGACTTCAGCGACTTTGATGCGTTCGTCGTGGCCTTTGAAGCCGGACTGCCCTCCTCCGACTTCAACGGCGACGGATTTCTTGACTTCTATGACTTCGACGCGTTTGTCAGTGCGTTTGAAGCAGGATGCTGACCACGGCCGGACGCGGCGTCTGTCGCCACCAGCCGGCTTCCAATATCACACCTGATCGGCGTACGTTCGGAAGGTCGAGCGGAAGGGCCGCGGCTCGAGGCCCAAGTGCTCGCGCACCTTATGGGTCTCGGCCACCGAATCCTGCGCGCCCATCAGCGCCATGCCCTCGTCAAACGGCAGCAACGCGCCCAACCCGACGAACCCTGCGATCTTGGCCTGGATCGCCGCGAGGGCGCCCGGGATGCCGAAGGTGTGCAGGTGGCGATTGCCGCCGGGCAGATGGTCACGCATGTACCGCAGCAGCTGCGGCCATGACAACTTCTCGGCCCCGGCGAGGTTGTACGTCTCGCCGATGGCGCTCGGGCGAACCAGTGCATTCACGAACGCGGTGGCGACGTCTTCGACGTAGACCGGCTGAACGAACGGGTCGTGCGGGTTCACGCCGCCCAGCGGCACGCGCTTGTCTTCGACGCCGTGGGTGAAGTACGGGATGAAGATCCAGGGCTGCTCCTGCCCGCTGACCCAGCCCTTGGCGATCTGCATGAACTCGCCCTGCGGCCCGTGAATCAGGCTCGGACGGAAGATCGTCCACTGCACGCCGCTGGCGCGCACCAGTTCCTCGGCTTGCCACTTGGTGCGCTGGTAGTCGCAGACGCCGGCTTCGCTGACGTTGAGCGCGGACATGTGGAGGAAGCGGGTGATGCCGCGGGCCTTGGCGGCGGCGAGGGCGTGACGCGTCGCCTCCACATGCAGCCGCTGGAAGGTGACGCCGCCAGACTTCTCGCGGAGGATCCCGATGAGGTGGATGATGGCCGTGCACCCCTCGGCGGCCTGGGTCAGTTCGCCCTCGACCAGCGCGTCGCCTTCGAGGATGGTGAGGCGGGTGGGATCGGCCTTGGGCAGCACGCGACGGGCGAAGGCGGCGTCGAGGCAGTGGGCCTTGACGCGATGGCCGCGGCTGAGCAGTTCACGCACGATCTCGCGCCCGACAAAGCCGGAAGCGCCGGTGACGAGGACGGTGTAGGTGTGGGCAGAGGTGTCGGTGGGCATGCGTGAGACTCCAAGGAGCGGAAGACGGTTGCCGAGAGATGAGGATACGCGAGGGCGGGCGGGCAAGGCGCGGCGATTGCCGCACCGCTGCGCGGTGCAGGGCTTGGGGAGGGCGTCGGACGATGGGTGCGGCTGCGCCGCGACCCATCGCTCTTCACCTGCACGGCTGCGCCGTGCCAGAGGGGCACGTTGCGCGGAGCGTCGACTCCTTCGAATATCACACAAACGCCGCGATGATCAGCGTGAGCGCGATGGTGATGGTGACGCCGAGTTTGGCGACGGTGGCCCACAAGCGGCCGACGGCGGCACCTTTGGCGACCTCGCGCGATTCCTGCCAGGTCTTGCCCACGACGCCGCGTTCGACCAGCAGCGCGCCACCGGCGGCACCGGCGACAGCGCCGATCAGCGTGCCCAGCAGCGGAATCGGGATGAGCACGGTGCCGACCAGCGCGCCGCCGACAGAGCCGACGACCGACGCGAGCGCGCCTCGCTTGGATGAACCGGCCTTGGACGCCCCGGCGGCGGAGGCGAGCATCTCGAGGACCTCGCCGAGTGCCGCGAGGCCGATGCAGACGCCGATGGTCCACCAACTGAACGTGCCGGGCTGCCACCACTGCATGAGCAAGGCGACGAGGATGACGCACCACGCACCGGGCAGTGTGAGAGCGCTGAGCACCACGCCGACGCACCCGGCGATGAGCATGCCGATACCGACGAGCCAATAGGGGCCGTGGGCACCGAGTGCATTCAGAAAGTCATGCCAGAGGGCCGCAACATCCACAGGAGCGTCTCACGAGCGGCCCGGGCGCAGGCCCCGCGCCGCCAGAAGCGAAGAAGGCATCCGAACACCAACGCATCCGCCGTCGGCTTCTTCGGATTTTTACGGCTTGCCTTCCTCTTCGTCGCGCTTGCGGCGTTCCTCTTCCTCGCGCTTGGCTGCGGCCTGGGCGGCCTCTTCGGCCTGGCGCTCCAGCTCGGCGGCCCGCTCGGGGAATGCCGTCTTCTCCATGGCGAGGATCCAGTCCTCCACCGGCACATGGCGCAGCAGATCGATCTTGAGCTCTTGCCCGGCGAGCGGCTCGAAGCTGCTCTTGAACTTCACAAAGACGAGGAACTTGTCCCACTTGCGCTTGTCGAAGTCCTCGACATTACCGGGGCGGAATGCCACGCCGCTCGGCAGCGTCAGCGTCTGTGTCGCTTCATCCCAGCGGTACTTGGTCCGCAGCGCGTTGACGAGCACGATGAGGCACCACACGCCGCCGCCCCAGCCCACGGCCATGATGAGGTACTGCACCGGGATGTCGTACGAGTTCAGCGGCTTGGGGACGGAGATGGTCTTGCCATCCTCGCCGGCGGTCCAGCGTGCCGTGAGTTCCTTGGCACGCTCGGTGGGTGATGGGATCGAGGTGTGCTCGGCAGAGAGCATGCCGACGTTCTTGAGCGCGACGAGCCAGTCGCGGCGGGCGCGGCGGAGCGGGCTGAGCGAGGCTTCGTTGGCTTCGCGCAGTTTGGCGAGTTCGGCGACAGGATCGGCGACGCCGACGGCATCGGTGACGCCGGGGGCCGTGGCCTGCTGGAGGTATTGGAGTTCGAGGGCCTCGGCGGCGTCGCGGCCGCGCTTGGGGTAGATCCAGAACGCGTCGGCCATGCCCCAGAACCCAAACACCAGCAGGACGAGGACGATGATGACCTGCTTGATGAACCAGCCGCGCGGCACGCGACTGATGGCGGGCTCGGCAGCGGCGGCGGTGGTGGTAGCGGCAGGGTCGGTTGGATCGGACATAGCTCGGCGCGTTCCTCTCGAGATCGATCATCGGCCGACCGGTCCGCAAACTTGGCCCGGCCTGGGCGGATCGTTCATAACTTCACGCGGTCCAAGGCGGCCTTCCACCAGGACTCGCAGCGCTGCTTGCCGCCGGGGCGGGAGAGCAGCGGATCAAACCCACCCTCGTCGACCCGGCGGACCGGGATGCGGGGTCGATCGACGCCGAGCTCGAAGGCTCGGGTAAGCCAGGCAGAGTGCAGCCGCCGGGCCTCTTCGCCCGCCGACAGCACCTTCCGGTGATCCCATCGAAAGACCCAACGCATAGGTAGGGCTAGTGTACCCAAACGCCGCCGGACCCGAGTCCAGCGGTGACTCCGTGTACCGATGTCCGTTCCGCCGCGCTGCATTGAGAGGTTGCCATGTTTGCAAACTCCCCCTTCGCCCGTCGCACGTCCGACCTTCTGACCACCCTCCGCGACTCGGGGCAATACAAGATCCTGCAGACGATCCGCGGGCCGATGGACGCCTCGGTGCGCCTCGTGCAGCCCGACGGCAGCGTGCGTGAAGCCCTGTGCTTCTGCTCCAACAACTACCTCGGACTCGCGAACCACCCGGAAGTTCTGGCCGCGGGCGAGAAAGCCATCCGCGACTACGGCGGCGGGACCGCATCCGTTCGGTTCATCTGCGGCACATTCTCGCCGCATCACGATCTGGAAGCCGCCATCGCCCGCTTCATGGGCACCGAAGCCTCGTACTCCTTCGTCTCGTGCTGGAACGCCAACGAGGCGATCTTCCCGACGCTGTGCGAGCCGGGCGACATCATCATCAGCGATGAACTCAACCACGCGAGCATCATCGACGCGATCCGCCTGGCTGCCGTGATCAAGAAAGGCCTGCTCAAGGGCGTCTACAAGAACAACGTGCTCGAAGGCCCGGGCTCGCTGCGCGAGGCACTGGAAAAGGCCCGCGCCAACCCCGACGTGAAGGGCCAGATCTGGGTCGTGACCGACGGCGTCTTCAGCATGGAAGGCTCCATCGCCGACCTGCCCGCGATGCGGAAGATCTGCGATGAGTTCAACGCGCTGCTTGTGGTTGATGATTCGCACGGGCACGGCGTGATGGGAAAGACAGGCCGCGGCACGCATGAGCACTGGAACATGATCGACTCTCTGAGAGACGAAGAGACGGAGAGACGAAGAGACGAAGTGCTGCAAGCCAAAGGCCACGGCCTGCACGCGTCGCGCGTCGATCTGTTCACCGGCACGCTGGGCAAGGCACTGGGCGGGGCGGCGGGCGGCTTTATCGCCGGGCCGAAGGCGGCGATCGAACTGATCGTGCAGCGCGGCCGCCCCACGCTGTTCAGCAACGCGCTGCCGGTGAGCGTTGCGTGCTCGGCCAAGACCGCGATCGACATCGTGCTGCGCGAGCCGCAGCGGGTGCAGAAACTCCGTGACAACGTTGCGTACGCACGCAAGAAGATCGCCGAGGCGGGCTTTGATGTGCTCAAGTCCCCCACTGCGATCTGCCCGATCATCGTGCACGACACCGCCAAGGCGATCGCGATGAGCAGGCGTCTGCTTGAACTTGGCGTGTTCGTCATCGGCTTTGGCTATCCGGTCGTGCCCGAGGGCCACGCACGCCTGCGCTGCCAGATCTCCGCGGCACACGAGTTTGCGCACATCGATGCGCTCGTCGATGCGCTGAAGAAGCTGTAAATCAATCGGATTCTGCAGGCTCTTCACGCCCGGCTCTGGCGCGGACATGGTGCACGCGCGCTCGAAGTCCGCTCTGCGGACCTTGGTGCTTTCGTCAGGTCGCACACAAGAGCATCGAAGTCGCGGCGCGACTTCGATGGCACGCTGGGATCGCACGCTGGGATGGCACGGCGCGATGACGCGCGAAAGGCCTCACGCCTCGTGGTGCTGCTTCATCCACTCGTACTGGCGGCGCAGGCCGTCGACGAAGTCCGTGTTGGGCTCGTACCCGAGTTCGGCGCGGCTGCGCGTCAGGTCTGCCCACGTCTTCTCGACATCGCCCGCCTGCATCGGCTGGTGCTCCACCTTGGGCGTCTTGCCGGTCACGGTGCCGACGGCGGCGATGAGGTCTTTGAGCGAAATGGGCTGCTTGCCGCCGAGGTTCCACACGCGATAGCCGTGCTTGTCGATGGCGTGGTACGCGGCGATGACGCCGCGGACGATGTCATCGATGAAGGTGTAGTCGCGGCTTGAGGTGCCGTCGCCGAAGACGCGGAGCGTTTCGCCGCGCGACACCTTGGCGAGGAAGGTCTGGATCGCGAGATCGGGGCGTTGGCGCGGGCCGTAGACGGTGAAGAAGCGGAGCATCGCCGTGGGCATCTTGGTGAGGTGCCAATGCGTGTAGCCCTGCAGTTCGTTGGCTCGCTTGGTGGCGGCGTAGGGGCTGATGGGCGCGTCGACAGCGTCGGTCTCGGCAAAGGGAACCTTGGTGTTGTTGCCGTAGACGGAAGAACTGCTCGCGAGCACGACGCGTGCGCAAGCGACCTTGGCGGCGGCCTCGAGGATGACAGCGGTACCTTGCACATTGGTGCGGCTGTACTCGGCGGGGTGCTCGATGCTCGGGCGGACGCCGGCCTTGGCGGCCAGGTGAATGACGCCGATGGGGCGCTTGCGGGTGAACGCGCGATTCATGGCGGCGGCGTCGGCGACGTCGGCGTCGATGAGCTCAAAGCCGCCCTGGCCGTGCGGGCCCATTGCGGCGACGGCGCAGGCCTCGTTGATGTTCTTGTGCTTGCGTTCGGGGTCGTAGAAGAGGTCGAAGTTGTCGACGCCGACGACGCGATGTCCCTGGGCGATCAGGGCGGTGACCACGTGCGAACCAATGAAACCGGCAGCGCCCGTCACGAGAATCGGCCTTGTATGCACGCGAGAGGCTCCGTCGGCTGGGGTTGGCTCGGCGTCCGCGACAAGCGGGCATACAAGACACAACCGGGAACAACCCTACGCCGTCGGTGCGCGCTCTACCATCGGGTCTATGGCCGACAACAACCCCAAACCGGTGCCGAACCCCGCGGAGACCCCCGCCGCTCCTTCGCACTTCATTGACCAGATCGTGCAGGCGGACAACGCCAGCGGCAAATGGGGCCAGTGGAGCGACATCGAGACGGGCGAAGTGGGCCGCGCCGGCAAGCCGCGGGTGCATACGCGCTTTCCGCCCGAGCCCAACGGCTACCTGCACATCGGGCACGCCAAGTCGATCTGCCTGAACTTCGGACTGGCGAAGAAGTACGACGGCAAATTCAACCTGCGCTTCGACGACACCAACCCGTCGAAGGAGGAGCAGGAGTATGTCGACGCGATCAAGGCTGACGTGAAGTGGCTGGGGGCGGACTTTGAAGGGCCTTGGGGCGGCGGCATCTTCTGGGCGTCGGACTACTTCGATGAGATGTACGAGTACGCCAAGGAATTGATCAACAAGGGCCTCGCCTACGTCTGTCAACTGACCAGCGAGGAAGTGGCGGCGCGGCGCGGCAGCCCGAGCGTGCCGGCGACCAGCCCCTATCGCGATCGCCCGCCGGAGGAGAGCATGCGCCTCTTCCGCGAAATGAAGATCGGCAAGCACGCCGACGGTTCGATGACGCTGCGCGCGAAGATCGATCTGGCGAGTCCGAACTTCAATCTGCGCGACCCGGTGATGTATCGCATCCTGCGCGCGACGCACCACAACACCGGCGACAAGTGGTGCATCTATCCGATGTACGACTGGGCCCACGGGCTGGAAGACTCGCTGGAGCGGATCACGCACTCGATCTGCACGCTGGAGTTTGAGAACCATCGCCCGCTGTACGACTGGTTCCTCGATGCCATCAATCAGGGGCGCACACGCGACGGCAGCGGGCCGTGGGGCACGATCGTGCAGCACCCGCAGCAGATCGAGTTCGCGAAGTTCCGCCCGACGTACACGGTGCTGAGCAAGCGCAATCTGCTGAAGATGGTGCAGAGCGGCATCGTGAAGGGATGGGACGACCCGCGCATGCCGACGATCAGCGGCCTGCGTCGGCGCGGCTACACGCCCGAGGCGATCCGCAACGTCTGCGAAGAGAGCAGCGCGACCAAGGTCGAGGGGTACGTCGATCTGGCCAAGATCGAGAATGCCGTGCGCGATCACCTCAACAAGGTCGCGCCGCGGCGGATGGCGGTGCTCAAGCCTCTGAAGGTCGTGATCGAGAACTTCCCCGAGGGGCACGTCGAGAACCTCGAGGCGATCAACAACCCCGAGGACCCGGCGGCGGGCTCGCGGGTTGTGCCGTTCACGCGGGAGTTGTTCATCGAGCGCGATGACTTCATGGAGAACCCGCCGAAGAAGTTCTTCCGACTCGCGCCGGGCGCTGAGGTGCGCTTCCGCTGGGCGTACTTCGTCAAGTGCGTGAACGTCGTCAAGGACGCGAGCGGCGAAGTGACTGAACTGCGCTGCACCTATGACCCCGCGACCCGCGGCGGCGACGCGCCCGACGGACGCAAGGTCAAGGGCACCATCCACTGGGTGAGCGCGAGCCACGCGAAGGATGTGGAAGTGCGCTTGTTTGATCGCCTCTTCACGGCCGAGCAGCCGGGCGAACGCACGGGCAACTTTGCCGATGACCTGAATCCCAACTCACTCGAAGTGATCCGCGCCAAGGTGGAGCCGAGTCTGGGCGAGGCGAAGGTCGGCGAGCGGTTCCAGTTCGAGCGGCAGGGGTACTTCTGCGTCGACAAGGACTCGGCCGCGGCGAACCTCGTGTTCAATCGTACCGTGACGCTGAAGGACACCTTTGCGAAGGAAGTGGCGAAGGACGCAGCGAAGGTATAATCCTCAGAACTCCTCATGGACTTGACTGTGTTTAGTCGATAGACTAAATAAAGCATCAGGACGCAGGAGATGTGCCGATGGTGGTGACCAGAGGTTTTCCAAACCCATTTCGGCCGGGCGCGGGGCATATGCCGCCGTATCTGGCGGGACGGACTCGGGAACGCGACGAGTTTGAGCGGCTATTGGATCAAGCCCCGATCCTGCAGAATGTCGTGCTGACGGGGCTTCGGGGCGTTGGGAAGACCGTCTTGCTTGAGACCTTCAAGCCGCTCGCCACCGGCAGGGACTGGCTGTGGGTCGGGACGGATCTGTCGGAGTCGGCGAGCGTCACCGAAGAAAGCCTTGCGCTGCGGCTTATCACGGACCTCGCGGTGGTGACTGCGGGAATCACGATCGCGGAGATCGAGCAGCCTTCGTTCGGATTCGCGCGGCCTGCTGGCGCGGTGCCGATGCGACTGGACTTCGCCGCGTTGCGGAGCATCTACGACGACACGCCCGGGTTGGTGTCGGACAAACTCAAGGCGGTGCTGGAGACCGCTCACGAAGCGGTGGTGGCGGACGGGTATCGCGGCGTCGTGTTCGCGTACGACGAAGCGCAGAATCTTGCTGACCACGCGGAGGATCGGCAGTATCCACTCTCACTGCTTCTGGATGTCTTTCAGTCGATCCAGAAAAAGGGCGTGGCGTTCATGTTGGTGCTGACGGGGCTGCCGACGCTGTTTCCGAAACTGGTCGAAGCGCGGACGTTCGCGGAGCGGATGTTCCGCATTATCACGCTTGATCGCCTGAATGAGACGGACAGTCGTGCGGCTGTGGAGACACCGATCGCGCAGTCGCCGCGCCGATTTTCGCCGGTGTCGGTGGATGAGATCGTGAAGATGTCGGGGGGCTATCCATACTTCATCCAGTTCATCTGCCGCGAGGTGTACGACATCTGGATCCAGCAGGCGTCGAGCGGGCGTCGGCTGGCGGTGCCGATCGTGGAGATCCATCGCAAACTGGACACCGACTTCTTTGCAGGTCGCTGGTCGCGGATCACCGACCGTCAGCGAGAGCTGCTCATCGTCATCGCGCACTTGGATTCCGCCGAGGATGAGTTCACGGTGCAGGAGATTGTGGAGCGGTCCAAGGACGCCGATGTCGTGAGCAAACCCTTTGGAAGCAGTCATGTGAACCAGATACTGACTTCGCTGAGCGAAGCCGGGCTGATCTACAAGAATCGGCACGGTAGATACTCGTTGGCGGTGCCGCTGCTCAACCAGTTCATCTTGAGGCAGTTGCAGGGATAAAGCGATCGAGAGTCGGGTGCGAAGAAGGCACTAAGGCATGAGGCACGCGGCATCGAGGCGATGCAGCGAGAAACAGCACCGCACGGTGATTGACCGCGGTGTGTGGTCCTGTGACATCCAGTTCCCGCCTGCATCGAAATCGACACCATGAGCACACTTCGCCACACCGCGCGCCGAAGCAAAGCATGGATCGCAGGCGGCGTGCTGGCTGGTGTCGCGGGCCTTGCAGCGCTGGTGTTTGGCGGGTGCCAGATGCCCGGGCCGAAGGCGACGCCGGAGCAGATCGGCGCGCTCCCGCGGGCGATGCTCGATGAGCGCGTCGGCGTGCCGCGGGTGTCGTATCTGCATGCCGCGCCCAAAGGCGTTGATGCGACGACGGCGGATGAACTGCCGCGGGTGATCTACATCCACGGCACACCGGGCGACGCAACGGGGTGGGCGGACTTCCTGGTCGAGCCGATCGCCGGGCTGCACGCGGACAGCGTTGATCGCGCGGGGTTTGGCAGGTCGCTCCCCAGCCGAGAGGAAACGAGCTTTCAGATGCAGGCCGCGGCGATCGCGCCGCTGCTGGTTGAGCGCGGCGGGCAGTGGCCGATCGTGGTCGGACACTCGCTCGGCGGGCCGATCGCGGCGCGACTGGCGGCAGACAGCCCCGGCAAGGTGCGGGCACTCGTCATCGTCGCGGGCTCGCTCGACCCCGCGATGGAGACTGGCTCGTTCTGGCAGAGCGTCGGCACCAGCGGCGTGGTGCGTGCGATCATGCCGCGGGCGCTCGATCACTCGATGGGCGAACTCGACGCGGCCAAGCGCGAGACCACGCTGCTGCGGCCGCTGCTGGCGAGCATCACCTGCCCGATCATCGTGATCCACGGCACGGCGGACGACCTCGTGCCCTATGCCAACGTTGACTACATCGCGCGTGAGTGTGTGAATGCGCAGCGCGTCGAAGTCGTCACCCTGAAGGATCAGAATCACTTCATCCCGTGGGAACGGCCTGATGTGATTCGTGCCACGGTCGAGAAGCTGCGCGATGAGTAGTAAGGCTCGCGTGCCTTGCATCGAAGTCGGAGGAACCGACTTCGATGGCACGGTGGCACACGACCGACACGCGATCACAATCGCAATGAAAACCGCGGGGCAGAACCCCGCGGCTTTCGTAAGAGGCAAGCTCTCATTCTCGCTCGCATCGAGCGACGCGATCACTTCACCATCAGCGACCCTTCGCTGACGTTCATGTTGAGCGCCTTGACGAGGAAGGCCCAGCGATCGGCGGCTTCCTCGATCACCTTGGCCGTCGGCTTGCCTGCGCCGTGGCCGGCGCGGGTGTCGATGCGGATGAGGATCGGGTTGTCGCCCGCCTGAGCCGCCTGCAAGGTCGCGGCGAACTTGAACGAGTGGGCCGGCACGACGCGATCGTCGTGGTCGGCGGTCATCACCATCGTGGGCGGATACTGCGTGCCGGGCTTGACGTTGTGCAGCGGCGAGTACGCATAGAGCGCCTTGAACTGTGCCGGGTCCTCGGCGTTGCCGTAGTCGCTGGACCAGGCGTGGCCGATGGTGAACTTGTGGAAGCGGAGCATGTCGAGCACGCCGACGATGGGCAGTGCCGCGCCGAAGAGGTCCGGGCGCTGGGTCATGCACGCGCCGACAAGCAGGCCGCCGTTGCTGCCGCCCATGATCGCGAGCTTCTTGCTGCTGGTGAACTTCTCCTTGACGAGGTATTCGCCAGCGGCGATGAAGTCGTCAAAGACGTTCTGCTTCTGCAGTTTGGTGCCGGCCTGGTGCCACTCTTCGCCGTACTCACCACCGCCGCGGATGTTGGCGACGGCGTAGACGCCGCCCATCTCCATCAACACGAGGTTGGCGACGCTGAAGGAGGGCGTGATGGAGATGTTGAAGCCGCCGTAGCCATAGAGCAGCGTGGGGTTGCTGCCGTCGAGCGCGAGGCCCTTCTTGTGGACGATGAACATGGGCACCTTGGTGCCGTCCTTGGAGGTGTAGAAGACCTGCTTGGCCTCGAACTGGTTGCGATCGAACGCGACCTTGGCCTCCTTGTAGACCTCGCTCTTGCCGGTGGTGGTGTCGTAGCGATAGATGATCGGGGGCGCGGTGAACGAGGCGAACGAGTAGAAGGTTTCGGTCTCGTTGCGCTTGCCGCCGAAGCCGCCCGCGGTGCCCAGGCCGGGCAGTTCGACATCGCGGATCTTCTTGCCGTTCATGTCGAAGGCGACGATCTGGGACTTGGCGTCCTTGAGGTAGTTGGCGAAGAACTGATCGCCGACGAAGCCGACGCCGGTGAGCGTCTCCTTGGACTCGGGGATGATCTCCTTCCAGTTCTCGCGGGCGGGCTTGGTGGTGTCGATGGCGATGAGGCGGCCGCGCGACGCGTTGAGATCGGTCTGGAAGTAGAAGACGGGGCCGTCGTTGGCGACGAAGTTGTACGACGCGTCGAAGCCGTCGAGCAGCTTGACGACGTTCTGATCGCCGAGGTTCTTGGTGACGGCGTCGCCCGCGGCGAGTTCCTTGTAGTACACGCGATTCTTGGGATCGGTGCCGTCGCTGACGTTGATGACGAGGTACTTGCCGTCCTCGGTCACGCCACCCGAGAAGCCCCAGGTCTTCTGGTCCTTGCGTTCGTAGACGAGGATGTCATCGCTCTGAGGCGTGCCGAGCTTGTGGAAGTAGAGCTTCTGATAGAAGTTGCTGGAGCGGAGTTTGTCGTTCTCGTCGGGTTTGTCAAAGCGGCTGTAGAAGAAGCCGCTGCCGTCGATCGTCCACGACGCGCCGCTGAACTTCACCCACTCGATGGTGTCGGGCAGGTCCTTGCCGGTGGCGACATCGCGGACCTTCCAGGTGTTCCAATCCGAGCCGGCGTCGGCGACGCCGTAGGCCATGTAGCGGCCGTCATCGGTGAAGCCCACGCCAGCGAGTGCGACGGTGCCGTCCTTGCTGAGGGTGTTGGGGTCCATGAGCACGCGCTCTTCGCCGCCGAGCTTCTCGGCGACGTACATCACGCTCTGGGGCTGCAGGCCGCTGTTGCGTGAATAGACGTAGTACTTGCCCTGCTTGGAGGGCGTGCCGAACTTCTCGTAGTTCCAGAGCTGGGTGATGCGCTTCTCGATGAGCGGGCGGACGCTGACGGAGGAGAGATAGCCCTGCGTGATGACATTCTGGGCATCGATCCACGTGCGGCTTTCGGCCGAGTCGGGGTCTTCGAGCCAGCGGTACGGATCAGCGACCTTGACGCCGTGGTAGTCATCGACTTGGTCGGCCTTGCGCGCGGGCGGATAGATGTACTTGGGTGCGGATGGCTTGGCCGCGGCATGAGCCTCGGGCTTGGCCGCAGGCGTCGACTGGGCGCACGCGGTCAACGAGACGACCGAAAGGCCCGCGAGAGCCACGATGATGGTGGCGGCAGAGACCGCCGAAACGCCGACCGACTTGGACATGACAGGGTTCTCCATGGCCGAGTGCAGAACGACTCGGCAAGCAGGAACATGATAAGACCAGAGGCGAAGACGCCGCGAACGCGAGGGAACAGCCCCGGAGCGAATGCCCGGGAGACACGAGAAAGGGTTAGACCCGCGGTGGTGCCGCGAGTTCCGACGTTGACGATGCACCGCAAACCAGATCGAGCGGTGGACAATCGGATGCGAACCGCTGGGGCCGTCGTGGATACCGATCTTCTTCCGAATCCCGCACTGGCATGAGCCAGCGTCCCGCTGCGCGCGTGCCGTGGGTTTCAGCGGATGGTCGAAACCAGCCGCACCGCTGCGCGGTGCAGGGTGCGGGGCGGGCCGCGTTCGAGGGGTGCGGCTGCGCCGCGACCCCTCGCTATTCACCTGCACGGCTTCGCCGTGCGAGGAAACGCAGTTGATCACGACGCAACATCGCGGAGACACAATCAAAGTGCACTTTGTCGCCGAGCGTCGTGGGACTTCCCGTCACCGCGAGGCGTTGCGGCAGCGCGCGTCCATCACGTCAGACCAATCACCAGCAACTGGATACAGACGATCCGCAGCAGCATCGTGAGGGGATAGACGGTCGAGTAGGCCGTGCCGGGGGCCTCGGACTGGGTGATGCTGTTGGCGAAGGCCAGCGCGGGTGGGTCGGTCATGCCGCCGGCGAGCACGCCGAAGAGCGTCGACTGGTCGAGGCGGAAGAAGAGGCGGGCCGCGAGGGCGACCACGAGCAGCGGCACGATCGTGACGGCGGTGCCCAGCAGGAACCACGTGAGGCCGCTGGTTGTGGGTGCGGCATCGACAAACGTCGGGCCCGACGACACGCCGACGCACGCAAGGAAGATCGCGATGCCGATCTCGCGCAGCACGAAGTTCGCGCTCAGCGGCAGATAGCACACCATCGGCCCGATGCGCCCGATGCGCGACAAGAGGATCGCGACGACGAGCGGCCCGCCCGCGAGGCCGAGCTTCACCGTGCCGGGCAGACCCGGCAGCGCGATGGGAATGCTGCCCAGCGCAACGCCCGCGGCGATGCCGACGAAGAGCGGCACAAGATGGGAATGGTCGAGCGAGCGGGCCGAATCGCCGAGCAGTGCCGCCAGCTCGCGCAGGCCTTCCTCCGGCCCGACCGCGAGCACCGAATCGGCGAAGTTGAAGCGGAAGTCCGGGCTGGGCGCGAGTTCAACGCCTGCGCGGCTCACCCGCGAGATCGTCACGCCGAGGCGGTTCGTCAGATCAAGCTCGCGGATCGATTGCCCCAGCGCAGAACGCTTCGTCACCACCAGACGCTTGGACGTGACGTTCGACGGCACGGCGTGCAGGTCGGTGTCGCTCTCGCGACCGAGAAAGAGCCTCGCCTCTTCGAGCCGACTGGGTGGACCGACGACGAGCAGCACGTCGCCGAGAGCGAGGCGCGTGTGTGCCGTCGGCACGCCGACGACGCCGCGCGAAAGGCGACGCGTGACAACAAGGCCGGATTCGGCGAGCAGGTGGAGCTTGCGGAGTTCGATGCCGTCGAGATTGGCGTTGGTGATCTCGATGTTGGCGCGGCCGAGTTTCTCGGCGGCGGGTGCGGCGACGGGTGCGGCGTTGCCCGCGAGGCGCGACAGACCCACGCGTGCGGCAAGCATCGCGAGAATCGTGCCCACGACGCCCATCGGATACGCGAGCGCGTACCCGGCGGTGGAGAGCGTCGCGTCGATCGCGTGCCCGCGATCGGCGAGCATCGCCTGAGCCGCGGCGAGGCTGGGTGTGTTGGTGGTCGCGCCCGCGAGGACGCCGACGATCACGCCGGGCTTGAGACCAATCGCATTGCCGAGGAGCGCGACGAGGAGCGTGCCGAGGATGACTCCGGATGCGGCGAGGGCGTTGAGTCGCAGGCCGCTGCGACGCAGCGACGCGAAGAAGCCGGGGCCGATTTGCAGGCCGATGCTGAAGACGAACAGAATCAGCCCCGCGTCGCGGAGAAAGTGGAGCACTTCGACTTCGAGCGGGATCCGGAGTGCGCCCGCGATGAGGCCGGTGAAGAGCACGCCAGCAACGCCGAGCCCGATGCCGCGGAAGCGCAGCGCGCCCAGGCCGAGCCCGGCGGCGATCACGACGCTGATCGCGAGCATCGTGCCCGCGACGGTCGGCTGCTCAAAGAGTGCGGCGAACCACGACATCAAGAGACTGTAGTCGCTGGAATCGAAAAGTCTGAACGTGTTCACCCGCGTCATCACGATCACGCGATGAAACAGCCGCGCAAGTTACGCGAACAGCTCACCCACCCGCGGATCGGCGCGAAGCGTCTGGATCGCGCCGTGAAGACGCGATTTGACCGTGCCAATAGGCACATCCAGTGCCGCGGCGATCTCGCCCAGGCTCATGTCATCCACAAATCGCAACAGCACCACTTCGCGCTGGCCCTCAGGCAGCGCCTTCACGGCCTCCTCGATCGGCGAGGTGCCGATGCGGGCGACCACGTCCGGCGGCGCGGGTTCACGCGATGCGCCGGCCGCAGACTCCATCGTGTCGTCGGAAGCGAGGCGGAGGCGCTTCCGCCCGCCCGTGGCCGCGAGATTCTTGATCGCCGGATAGAGGAAGGTCGTGAGCTTGCTGGTGAGTTTCAGCGTGGGCAAGCGCCTAACGAAATAGGCCCACGTCTCCTGGAACACATCGAGAGCCGCGGCTTCATCGTTGGTAAAGCGGAGGCACATGCGCCCGACCCACGCCTGATGCCGCGCGTAGAGCGCGTCGAAGCACTGGGTGTCGCCCCGAGCGGCCAGATAGACCAACTCCGCGTCGGTGCGCGGGTCGGATTCGGGCGGGCCGGAGTGAAATCGAAAGAGGCTGTCGGACACGCCGGACATGTTCGCAGATTGTTCCACCATCTGCACGCCCGCGTTGCAGAGCCTCGCCGAACATCATTCAGTCGTCGTCGTGCGACTTTGCTGGACCACCCATTGGCGGCGCGGCGGCAGCGGCCGGAGTCGCACCCGCGGCAATCGGGGCGCGGACCCCGAACTCATGGACCAAGCGACCGCCCTCGTGGGCCGCGTTCGCCACGACGAGCGCAGGAGCGGCGACGACGAGCAGCAGCACGCCGCAGGTGATCACGTGCACGGCGGGGCGCGGCGGCGTGGTCGATCGCGCGGCGACGACGGCGACCACAACGCTGACGGCCGCGGCTCCGATGGCGAGATTGCGGGCGAGTTCCGCGCCTTCTTCATGCCGCTCCAGCACGGCCTTGGCCGCGCTGACCGACTCGGCGGCGTCCTCGGCCGCACTGCCGGTGGCGGTGGCGAGCAGCGCCGACGCAGCGCCCAAGGTCATCAGCGTCGCCGCAACGCCGATCAGGCCAGCCGCGCGGCGTCGCCATGCGAGCGCCGCCAGCACGAACAGCGGCGCGACAAGCAGCAGCGCGATCGGAAAGTGAACCACAAGCGGATGCATTGCATTCCATGCGGGCAGAGGCGGGAAGATGTTCATGGCAGGTATCCACAGCGGCTTTGCCACCACGCATGCCGCTGCACATTCTTCGTGCGGCATGACGGGGAATTGCCACTTTTGGCCGCGATTGCCGCAGATGAGAGTGAGTCGCGTTCGCAACGGCGGCGTGGCTCCTAACCTCGACGCATGCCCGTCGTCTTCGACGATGCCGTCTGCATCCGCGTGTGGGACTGGTCCGAGACCAGCCAGACGGTGTCGTTGTTTGGGCGCGAGATCGGCGTGGTGCGTGGGCTCGCCAAGGGCGCACGCCGCGAGAAGGCTCCGTTCTCCGGCGGCTTTGAAGTGCCGATGCGCGGCGAGGCCGGTGTCATCATCAAACACAACGCCGATGCCCTCGCGACACTCACACAATGGGATCTGCGCGAGATCTTCTCGCCCGTGCGTCAGAGCCTGGGGAACTTCTACGCCGCGATGGCGATCGCCGACATCGTGCATCACGCGATCCGCGATCACGACCCGCACCCGGGGTTGTACGACGCGATGCTCCTGTCGCTGCGCTCGATTGCGACCTCGGGTCCGACCGCGGCACTGGTGCAGTTCTTGTGGGCCACGCTCACCGAGACGGGCTATCGACCGGAACTGACCGAGGACGTGCGCCGCGGCGGGCGTCTGGAGACCCAGCCCGATGCGCCGATCGCCTTCAGTCCGCGGCTGGGCGGCTTCTTCACGCTGCAAAGCGGGGAGCGTGCTGAAGAACTCGGCGCGTGGCGCGTCCGCGTTGAGACCATGCGTCTGCTCGTTCAGGTGAGCGCGGCTCCGGCATGGGCCCCCGCCGCCGACTCGCAGCCGCACGCCGATCGCGCGGCCCGCTTGCTCGCCGCGTACCTGCGCGAAGTTATTGGGACCGACATCGCGGCGCTGGGACCAGCGCTTGGCGCCGCACTAGGTTCTGGCGCGGGCAAGCCTCCGGGGCAGGCGCTCGGGGGTGCAGGAACGTCCGTTTCAGCGGCAGAATCCGTCTCACGGACCGATCAGTCTCCAAATCGGTGACGGTTGCGCAAAGACATCGGGGCAGACTGCCGAAAGAAGGGATGCCGGGCAAAGTCCCGGCCCACCAGAGCATCGCCCGGTCGCGTCGCGGCCCGCGTCTGCTTGCGTGGATCGTCGCGTCGGACGGATCCGGCGCAGAGAGCGGACGCTTCTTTCCGAGGGATCGCGCGCATGAACAACGAGCTGCTCGAGGAGATCCTCAGCTGCCCGTCCCTGCCGTCACTGCCGGCGGTGGCTCTGCGCGTCATCGAGCAAACCTCGGACGCGAACGTCAAGCTCCCCGAACTCGCCGCCACCATCCAGAACGACCAGGGCCTCGCGGCCAAGGTGCTGCGCACGGTCAACTCGTCGTTCTACGGCTTGCGCACCCGCTGCTCCACCATCAACAAGGCGCTCGTCATGCTCGGGCTCGGCCCGGTCAAGGCCCTGGCGCTGGGCTTCAGCCTCGTCAGCGCTCTTGAGAAGAAAGAGGGCGATGAGGCCTTTGACTACACGGCGTACTGGCGGCGCGGGCTCTACAGCGCGGTCGCGGCCAAGTGCGTCGCCGAAGCCGCACGCCGCCCGTGGGCTGATGAAGCCTTCCTCGGCGGCCTGCTGCAGGACGTCGGCTCGCTGGCGATGTATCGCGCGATGAAGTCGCAGTACAAGGACGTGCTCAAGCAGACCAACGGCGACCATCGCAAGCTGGTCAAGAACGAACTCGCGACCTTTGAGATCCAGCACCCCGACATCGGCGCGATGCTGTGCCAGCGCTGGAAGTTCCCCATGGAACTCGTGCTGCCCGTGAAGTATCACGAGCGCCCCACTGCCGCTCCCAAGGACTGCGCCGAGATCGTCCGCGCGGTCGGCCTGGGCAACTATGCCCACGACGCGCTGACCGACTCCGACCCCGCGCCCGCACTCAAGCGTTTCTATGAACGCTGCAAGGAGTGGTTCGGGCTTGATGCCGACGAAGTCGAGAAGGTGCTCCGGCGCATCGTTGACGGCACCAAGGAGATGTCGCAGCTCTTCAAGCTCAACACCGGCCCCAGCGCCGATGCCGACAAGCTCCTCGAAGTCGCCGGCCAACAGCTCACGGCTGTCGCCAAGCTCCCCGCGCCCGACGGCATCCGCGGCATGGACTCGCTGCTCGTCAACGCCTCGGAGATCGACCCGCTCACGGGGCTGGTTGGTCGCTCGGGCTTTGACTCAGCGGTGCGCAACGGCGTCGACCTCGCCAAGAACAACTCTGAGTCGTTCAGCCTGCTCAATGTGTGCCTCGACGGCGCCAAGGCGATCGTCGCGGCCAAGGGCCAGGTCGGGCTCGATGACGCCGTCACCGCGATCGGTGCCGCGCTGTGCAAGAGTTTCCTGCCCATGGGCGGCGTGGTGTGCCGCCTGAGCGCGGAGATCTTTGCGGTTGTCATGCTGGGCACGGGTCAAGTCGAAGCGGGCAAGGCGACGAACGAGTTCTTGAAGGACTTTGAGCGTCTGCAGCGCGAGTGGGGCGTGCCTCAGGCGCGTGCCGCGCTTGGCTTGGCGTCGGTCAGCGCCGAGCAAGCCAAGCTCGTCGAGAAGGTCGATGAACTCGTGATCGCAATGGTGCGTGCCGCGCAGGAGAGCCGCGCCAACGGCGGCAATCGCGTGTGCATCCATCACCCGACCCGCGCGGCGGCGTGAGCATCTTCACAAAAGACAAGCAGGCGCGCAGCCCTTCGGCGGCGCGCCTGTTCATTCGTTCAAAGAGCCCATCAGCGACGACGACGCCCGACGACGACTGCGCCGAGCCCAAGCAGGCCGAGGCTCGACGGCGCGGGAATCGCATTCAGACCAATCGCCAGGCCCATCGGTGCCTGTGACGTCAGGACATCCATCGCCGTCCAATCCGACTGACCCCACGGCGCGAATCCGAGTGCGTAGCGATAGAGACTCGTCGAGCCGATCGTGGGCGACGCGCCCCAGCCAATGCCAAAGTCCTGATTCGCGTCAAGGGTGTAAAACGTCACGAAGATGTCTCTCGAGGTGAGCTGAACCGGCGTATCGAACTTCACCGTGAGCGTCGTCCACAACTGGTTCACCGTGAAGTCCAGCGAGCCTTGGCCCAGCACCTTTCCGATGGACGGCCCGCTACCTCGCTCGCGGATCTGAACATACAGCTTGGAGCTGTACGTGCCGCCCAAGTTTGCAAACAGCAGCGACGCCGACTCGATGGCGTTGGTCGTGTCCGTCACCGTGATGTCGTCGCCCAGTCCGGCGTGATAGCCGAACACGTTCTTCGGCGAGAAGTACGCCTGGTACGCGCTCGGATCAGACGAGTGGTTGTCATACACCATCGCCCCAAGAACAGACGAACAGCCCGCGGCAGAAGCCGCCAACGCAAACACAACACCCTTCATGACTCTCTCCCAGAAGATGGAAACAAAAGCGCAGACTCCGATCACGTGCGGAAACACGTCCCCCCGGGCACTCGTGGGCCGAGGTGCGCAGCATAACAGAGAACACCGCTGATTCAAGGGAAAACAGGTTCTCTTACCGCGCCTCAACGGCTTCGTCAGTCTTCAGAACTGTCTCGACAATCGTGGTTTCGCGTTGCTCGGGCGGGTGCGCCTCGGGGTGGAGCGTCCCCTCGCCGTCGTCGTCGCTGATCGCCAGTCGCACCTTCACAACGCGGGTCGGCTCGGCCTCAAGCACAGTGAGCAAGGCGCGTCCGACGCGCAGTGTTTCGCCCGCCGCGGGAATGCGGCCGAGCGTGACCGTCACAAGCCCGCCGACGGTGTCATAGTCCTCGCTCTCGGGCAGTTCGATGCCGAGTTGCCGCAGTTCGGCGTTGGCGTCCTTGATGTAGGCCCGCGCGTCGATCTCGGCGGTGCGATCCTGCACGTTGGTCTTGACGTCGTCGTTCTCTTCCGCGCGTTCGTACTCATCCTGGATGTCGCCGAAGACTTCTTCGACGATGTCCTCGAAGGTGACGAGGCCGGCCGTGCCGCCGAACTCGTCGGCGACCATGGCGATGTGAACGCGCTTGTCGAGCAGTTCGTGCAGCAGTTCTCGCACGGTCTTGGACTCGGGTACGAAGTAGGCCGGCCGCAGGATCTGGCGGAGGCGGAACATCTTGCCGCCGCGACTGCCTTCGCCTGCGAGCCAGCGCATCAGATCCTTCACATAGAAGATGCCCGCGATGCGATCGACCGAGCCTTCATACACCGGGATGCGGCTGTGACCGCCCGCTCGGATGTAGGCCGTGATCTTGCTCAGATCATCGGTCATCTCCATCGATTCCATCTCAGTCCGCGGCGTCATGATCTGGGCCACCGTGGTGTCGCGGAAGCGCACCGCGGCCTCGATCATCTGCTGCTCAAGCTTGTCGAACTGACCCTCCTGCCGCCCCTCCTCCACCACCGACATCAACTCTTCTTCCAGCTCTTCCGCCTCATCGGTGACAGCACGCCCCGTCAGGCGGCGGACGACTTCGTCAAAGAACCGCACCACCACGCGCAGCGGCCCGAGCACGCCGTGAATGCCGCGGATGACGCGCGACCAGTCATAGATCGCCTGCTCACCGGCGTGGCGGGCAACCGCCGCGGGAATGATCAACCCGAAGACCCACTGCGTGAGCGTCGCCAGCGCAAGCCCGATGACGATGTCCCAGACCTGGGGCAGCGCGGTGCCGCGCACGTTCGCCACCCAGAAGACGCACGCCACGGACACAACCACGTTGCACGCGATGCGCGGCAAACCAACCGCCGTCGCGTGCGCGTCGACATCATCAAGGATCAGACTCACGCGCCGCGAACGCCGCGGGTTGTTCTCGCGCGCGATGATGTCTTCGAGCGTCGAGCGGGCCACATCGCGCAGCGCGTGGAAAAGCGTACCCAGCACGCCGCCGACAATCGTCGCGAGCACACCAACCCAGAACCACATCCATCCGGCACTGATCACGCGCCACCCCCAGACGAACGACCCGACGCGTTGCCGCTGCGCTCAGGGCCCTTCGCGAAGATCGCGCCGACGCCGATCGCGTTGAGCACCTCATCCTCGCGCGCATGCATGCGCTCGAAGTCGGCGTCCTCGTGATCGTCGTAACCAAGGCAGTGCAGCACGCCGTGGAGAACGTAGAGCAGGATCTCATGCTCAGGCCGATGGCCACGTGGCGACGCCTGACGGGTCGCTTCATCGAGGCACACCATGATGTCGGTGTCGAGCGGCTCGCCCTCGGCGGCCATGCCGTCGATGAGGTCAAAGGTCAGCACGTCGGTCGTGCCCTCGATCTCGCAGTACTCCCAGTGAGCCTCAGCCATCTCGGCATCGTCGACAATGCGGACGCGGACCTCGCCCCGCAGAGCCATGTGGACACCGATCTGGCCGACCCGCTCGCGCAGCCACGCCAAAGCCGCGGCCCCGGCCCTCCCCGTCGCGTCGTGGATGTGAATCACCTCGGCACCAACGGGGATACCCGAGCCGTCCTGAGACGCCACATCTGGCAGGCCACTGGCCCCGCCGGGGTCGTCTGATGCGTTGGGATCATGGGAGCGGGCCATCGGAGCGTCACCACCTCGGGCCCATTCTACGAAATCTCGCGGCCGGAGCAATGACGGGGATCCGCACAGAAATCGTTCATACTCCAAGCGAACTATAAACTCCCGCACGACGCGAAGAACTTGACCCGAGGCGAACTCAGCGACTGCAACCTCTGCGCGTCATACTCCCCGCCGCCGCCACCACAAAGCGAAAAGGCCACCGCCAAGCATCACACCGCCAAATCCGAGCAGCCAAGGCCGCCAGGGGGCCGTTCCCTTGGTCGTATCGACGGGGACAACAGGAACGCGTGCACCGCTGGGTGCGACCCGAGCGAGCGACCCGTCCGGCATTGCGGTAAGCGGGAGATCCGAAATCGCCGGGGCGTTCTCGATGGCGAACGCCTCGACGTTTTGAATCGAAAACCACTCCGGGTGCGGCGTTGCTGACCAGTCGATCCCGGTGAGCCGCCACCCTTTCGGCCCGTTGAGCATCACGGGCACCGGCCAGCCCGATGGCGAGTCTTTCGAGAACTCGGGCTCATCAAACATGCCCGGCACGCCACGACGAACAAATGTACCATCCGCTGACACGTGAAGCTGGGTTGTCTTGCGCTCACAGGAGGCAACGTCCTTCGCGCCGGCAAACGCGAGTATCCAGTTTGCGCACGGAAACGTCATGAAGAGCGTCCAGCCCCCGTCAGCACTGCGTTCAACCCGCTCGATCAGTTCCGGATGCCGCGCGATGAACCGAGGATAGAGTTGCGGGAACGCCTCCTCCACGAATGAACTCAGTTTGATGATGGACGCGTTGCGACCCGGATCGGTGGGCCAGACTGCGTTGGGTTGTGCTCGCCCGGCAAAGTAGACCCCGTTGCTGTCATAGCCGCGCACATCGCCGGAGTTGATTTTGAACCATGCCCCGCTCTCCAGATCAAGCCCCTGAACAAGTTTGCTCGTCGGAGTATCGACCATCTCGTAATACGCGCGAATCGACCCTCGCGCGGGCGCTGCACGCATGAGGATCGCGGCGATTCTCGCACGATCGACGTCCGCGTCGCCGACCGCCGCGGCATCCGACGCCTGCGCGGCTGGTGAACGTGCCGGAACTGAGGGCGATTGGATTTGAGAGAATGCCGAACCCGCCGCGCTCGCCACAAGAAGTGACGCGGCCACGCGCGCGGGTCCGGCCGGTGAGCAATGCATCGTCAGTCTCCGAAGGGAATCAGCGTTGACACACATCCTGAAGTCATCGTTCCAGGAATCGTGATGCTGCCGTCCGTGGAGGACGTGGTCGACCGAGAAAGGCTGTAGTCACAGCACTGGCCAGACGAGTTGCTGCACCCGCCGCGTGCATAGCCCGAAGGCGGGTCGAGATCGCACGACGTGCGCGTCACGTCAGTGTCAGACACCGCCGTGTATGTCACGCACTTTCGATCGACGACTTGCGGGTTTCCAGTCGCGGAGTATCCGGAGGACGCGAGTCGATAGCCACCGTCGCACCATTTGAGAGTGCCCTTGGTGCAGAACCCGTTGTCCCCCTGCGACATGCACTCTTGATAGCTCTCGTAGCAAGTGACCGGATCGGGATCCCCGTTCTCCTGCAGGCCGCCCATGCTGGCAAGACAGAGCCCGACCGAAGCCACCAGCGAGCCTTGTGCAAGTGCGCGCCCGAACCTGTGCTTGATCTGATTCATCTTGGGATCCTTTCCGTCATGACGCGTTCAATGGGGAATCTGGGGCGAATCGCGTCGGTCGCGCCCCAGCGTGCCAAACCACGTTGAAAACACCGGCTGTCCGACCCAGTTCTCATACACGATGGTGCCATCGGGGCTGAAGTCGGGCCATTTGCCGAATGCCACACTCGTATCTGCCATCGCGATCGACGATGGCATGATCGTGGTGGCGCAGCACCACGCGATGTCGTTGTCGGCGGTCTGATTGGGTGGCGGCACCGGCGGACGCGAGTTGCGCAACTTGTTCAAGATGCCCTTGTCGCTTGGGTAGCGAATGTCTGAGAACTTCTGCGCAGCCAGCGGTGTCAGATGCAAGGGCAGTGTTTGCCCCGGTGACATGTGGTTCGGCGCCACAATACCGGCTGCCGTCATCAGGATCGGCACATAGCCCCGATGCTTTACCGCGACCGGATCAAGTTCTTTGGCTGTCTTTAGGTACCCCTGTTTGACCAGCGGCACATACCAATAGTTGGTCGAATCGCCCATCGATTCCTGTTTCCACAGCGGAAACTCGTCGCGATGGTCTCCCGCGTATGCGTGCAACAGGATCGCGCCCTCGCGCACGGCCGTCTTGCCGCGAAGGTCCTCAACATAGCCCCGCACGCGTCCAAGGACCGGCAGCAGCAACCCAAGCAAGATCGCCATGACGCCGATCGAAACCAACACCTCGACCAGCGAGAAGCCTGGGATACATCCAGCGGCGCGAGACACGCGGACCATGCGAAGTCTCCTGCGAGGCTGTCGCACCTTACCACGCGGCTCACGATCGTCAAGCCCCACTCGCGAAAACGAACATCAAAACTATTCCCTGCGGACGAGCAAACAAACGCAATCACACGGATCTGTGCGGAAACTCCAATTGTCCCACAAATCTGTGTTTGTGAACGAGCCGCTGGCTTCCCCAAGCTCTTGGATTTCTTGCGGAGGGGAGCAGGCTCATCCGAACTCAAACGTGTGTGTGAAATAAGCTCATGCACGCGCATTCGATCAACGATTCGGGGTGTCGTTGTCTGAATTGCGCTTGGCGTCGCTCCATCACGCCCTGAACAACTCGCGCAGCCACTGGGCGTCCGCCGCGGACATCGGCTCATCGCGGCCTGCCCGGAGGTTGCAGGTGGCCTGGGCCGCGTTGCGGAAGCCGGGGATCGTGGAGCAGACATTCTGATGGCTCAGCAGCCAGCGGCAGGCGACCGACGCCAGCACCGCCGTCGCGTCGTCGCCCGGCTTGACGAACCGTTCCTTCACCTTCGCCAGTTTCGCGCGGACGCTCGCGAGCGTCGCCGAATCGAAGTCCTTGCGGTTGTTGCGATAGTCGCCCTCAACAAACTTGGGCGGGTTGGCGGGGTCGAACTTATCAAGCAGGATGCCCTGGTCGACGGGGCCGAAGGCAATAAACGAGCAGCCGTGCTTGTCCATCAGCGCCTGGCAGCGCGAACCGACGCGGATGAACTCGTCGGCGCGCAGATTCGCCTTCGTCTGCAACACATGCGGCTTGAGCACCGGCACCGCACTCTCAAAGTCATCGTCGTTGTACGCCGACTGACCGATCGCACGCACCTTGCCCTCCTTCACCAGCGCGTGCATCGTGGCCGCGGCCTCGTGCAGATAGTCGTGCGGCTGGCCGTCGTATCCGGGCGCGACGTACGTGCCGTGATGGAAGTAGTAGAGATCGATGCAGTCGATGTTCAGATTGCGGAGCGACTGCTCGCACTGGTTGCGGATGTGCCGCGGCTCATACGCGTGCGGCGCGGTGCCCTTGAAGTGCCCCACCTTGGTCGCGATCACCTGGCCGTCGTGCTTGACGCCCAGCTTCTTGAAGCACGCGGCGAGCAGGCGCTCGGCCCGACCGTTGCCGTAGATGTCCGCGTTGTCCCAGTGATTGACGCCGGCATCGAGCCCGGCCTTGATGCCCGCGAGGACGTCGTCCTCGTTGACCTCGGCCCAGCCGATGGGCTGGCCGTTGCCGGTGGACCAGTTCGGCCCACCCATCGTCCAGCAACCAAAGCCGATCTCCGAAACCTTGATGCCCGATGTGCCGAGTGTGCGGTAGCGCATAAAGAAGGGTAGGGCAGAACGCCTGATCGGCGAAGGCTCGTGTGGTTCGGCGGGCGGGCATCTCACGCACGCGTCTCGCTCTTTTCTGGCGTACTGGCGCGTCGCCCCCTGTCTCCGATCGCGCTTTCGCGATCGGGGAGAGGGTCCCGGCGCAGCCGGGGGGTGAGGGGCGATTCGCCCTCTTGGAAAGCCCATGAACCCCTTATCCGCCGCTGCGCGGCACCTTCTCTCCGCCGAGCCGGGGAGAAGGCGGCCAAGGCGTGCTCGCATGCTGCTGCACCAGCCACGCCAAATCATGCGTGCGCGGCATCAGCGCGACCCGCCACATTCGGGACACGTGTTCGCCGTCGCGCCGCGCAGGTCATAGCCGCAGCGACGACACTGCCAAGGCTGCTTGCGGAGCGAGCGAAGCCACGCGGGGAGCCAGCCGAGCGAGAGCACGCACGCTGCGAGTACGCCCAGACCCGCCGCGTTGTACGCGACGCCGGACCAAAGCCAGCGCTGCGTGCCGCGCGGGAATGCACGCAACTCCGCCGCAGCGTTTGTGTCCCCGGCCGCGTCGAACTCGCGTGCGAGCAGTTCAACGGCTCGCGCACGCGTCGCCAGATCTGCCTCACTCCCATCAAGCCAATCCAATCGCAACGCGCGTGTCTCGTACATGTCCGCCCAAAGCCCAGAGCGAAATGGCGGGAACAGCATGATGCGCAACACATCACCAGGCGCGTTCGTCGCCAGCCGCGCCATCCGATCCGCGCTCTCGCCGTCGCGGAACAGCGGCACCAGCTCGTTGTTCTCTCTCGCGAAGTACAGCGAGACAATGTGTGTGGGGTGAATCGGCGCGCCGCGGCTTGCCAGCCAGTTCGATGCCATCGTCGGCGCTGCCACGTTCACCACACCAAAGACGCGCAGAGGAATCTCGATCAGCAGCACCACCAGCAACGCCGCCGACACCCACGGCCGCTGCATACGGCGCAGAATTGTCCGCTTCTCTGCCATCGCTCCGATCCATCCTCGTGTGGCCCTTTGCGAGCGACGCTCGTCGTTCGTCCGCATTCTCCGCCATCAATCTACACTCTCCGTTGATGCCCGGTTCGAAGTCTTCAGCCCCGACCGTCTCCGCCGCCGACGCCGTCACCGCGCTGCTTCGCTCGCACGGCTCCAAGCTGCATGGGCTCGCGCTGCGCATGTGCGGCAACGCTGCCGACGCCGAGGACATGGTGCAGGATGTTTTCCTGCAGGCCTTCCGCAAGTGGCACACCTTCCGCGGCGAGGCGAACCCGGCCACATGGCTCTACTCCATCGCCGCCCGCTCATGCAAGGCGCGCCTGCGTCGCAAGGGCGGCGTGGACCGTCGCGTCCCGGCGCTCTCGCAGCTCATGCCGTGGAGCGAGACCACCGTCATGCACGCGGCCGTGCGCGACGATGCCCGCGTCGAACGCGATGAAGCGATCCAGCGGGTGCAGCACGAGATCGCGCGACTGCCCGAGTACCTGCGCGTGCCGCTCGTGTTTCGCGATGTTCTGCAGATGCCCACGGCCGACGTTGCGGAAGCACTCGGCCTCGAAGAAGGCACGATCAAGACCCGCGTGCATCGCGCCCGCCTGGCGCTTCGCAAGGCGATGACGGCGAAGGCGCGCGGCGTGGTGGCTCCCGCACCGATCTATGAAAAGCAGGTCTGCCTCGACCTGCTCAAGGCCAAGCTCGACGCCATGGATCGCGGCGACGGCAGCACGCGGATCCCGCAGGCCGAGGTCTGCGATCGCTGTCGCGCGGTCTTTCGTGAACTTGATCTGGTCAAGGACGCGTGCGCGCGCATGCGGTCCGCCGTCGATGGCCCGATGCCCGACGACGTCCGCACGCGCATCGCAAACGCGATCGCGCGGCGCGACGCTGCCGAACGGGCGGCGGCGAAGCCGCGTCGCGGTCGCAAGCCCAAGCACAGCGCGACAAGCAAGAACAGCGCGACTAACAACCACAGCGCGACGGTCAAGCCGAGCTCGTCTCCACGCGCCGCACGCTCGTGATCGTTACACCGACGCACCTTCCAAGTGCGCCAGCGCGGCGGCCACGACACTCGTGTACGTGTACACCGGCCCGCCGCCCATCATCACCGCAACGCCCGCGGCGTCCATGATCTCCTTGCTCCTCGCGCCGGCCTTCAAGCACTTCTCAACGTGCGAGTAGATGCACGCGTCGCAGCGCGACGTGACACCAATGCCCAGCGCGATCAGTTCCTTCTGCTTCACGTCCAGCCCGCCCTCGGGGGAACTGTCCTTCATCAGCCCTTGAAAGAACGCACCGAATGCCTTGCCGATGTCCGGGTTCATCGCCTTGGTGGCGTTCATAGTCGCGGGCCAGGTCTCGTAGAACTTCTTGGCATCATGCAGCATGACAGACACTCCATCCCGACGGCGGTCGCCGCGGGTGAACCAACGAACCACACATTCACACGTCGCGCGAGCCGCGCCCGCGCCGCACACTGTTGATCAGAGCTTGCAGCACGCGCCGCTCGCAGATCGCACGCCGCTGCTCGCGCCAAAACCTTTGTTCCAAGGCATCATGCCCAGTATCGTCGCGAGCGCACACGTGCCCGTCGCGCCGGCGAACGTCAGCCCCGCGCCGAGAAATGCCGGGATCCCCACGAACGCCGGATGCACAAACCATGCCAGGACACTGCCGACAAGCGAAAGCACGCCGACGACCAGTTGCACCTGGCGCATGATGCTGATGCCGCTCGTTCCCGTGCCCAGCACCGTCGGCAAGCCCGCGGCTTTCCAACCCTCGATGCCGCCGGTCAACAGAACGACATTCCCCGCCGACTCGAGCGGCAGAATGCGTTGGCATGCATCCGTCGCGCGCTTGCCGCTCTTGCACTGCACGATCAGCCGCTGATTCGGCTTGGCGAGCGCGAGCGCCGCGGCGGCATCAAACTTCGACAATGGCAACAGCGTCGCGCCCGCGATGCGTTCATGCGCAAACTCATCGGGTTCGCGTACATCGAGCAGCACGGCCTCGCCGCGCGACATCGCCGCCTGCGCGTCCTTGGGGCTCATGCTGACAAGCCCGCGTTCGCCCGCCGGCATGCCGCCGCGGCCCATGTTGTCTGCTGCTCCTCGCGGCACCATCGGGTTGCTTTGCATCGTCGCCATAAACACTCCACTCTGCCGCCCTCGCATCCTCGGGCGGCTTCACACGTTTCGTGTCCGGCGGTGTCGCACGCGTTCCAAATCTGTGTCAGATTTCACGCCTTCTTTCTCGCGCCGCCCGGGCACCCCCCAGCACGAGGCAACCCGCAGAACCGGCCGCGGGACGGCATGGGGCAGCATGGGGCGGCACGCCCGAAAACCCTTTGTCACCCGGACGCCGTTCGGTACACTGTTTTTTGTTCATCCGCCGCGCGCGCCGACGCGGCCTGAGTCTCTCTTGTGAGATGCTCGGCGTCGTCGCGCCAAGTCGACCTCTGCACAGACGAGTCATGACGCATTCCGTCCGACCAGATGTCTTCCCCGCCACGATGTCCGACTGGATCAACGACAGGTTGGTCCACGGCCCCGAGGGCCGGCGCGACATCAACCGCCACATCATGACCGTTTACGCGTGGCCGCTGCGCGTCTACTTCCTCGGCACACGCGATCGCTGGCTCGGCGAACCCGACGATGTCGTCCAGGGCTTTTTTGCCGATCGACTCGCCAAGCCCAACTTCTTCACCGACTGGCAGTCCAGCGGCCTGCGCCTCCGCCACTGGATCATCAACGCCTTCTGCTTCTACCTGAAGGAGCTCAAGCGTGCCCGCATGCGCGGCTCGGCTCCGGGTGCCGCGGGCGAAGTCTTCGACGAGCGCGACAACGCCCCAGTCGATGACATCGACCCGATGGACGCGGTTGATCGTGCGTACGCCGTGTCGGTCGTGCGCGAAGCGCTCCGCCGCGCCGGGCTTGACTGCGAAGCCCAAGGCCTCGCGCAGCACTGGGCCGTATTCGTCGGCCACTTCTGTCAGGGCCACGGCTATGCCGAACTGTGCGTCCGTCTGGGTCTCGATCCGGCCCGCGGCGTCGTGATGGCCCGCACCGCCAAGAAGAAGTTCCAGGCGGCGCTTCACGACATCCTCAGCCGCGACCTTCACTGCACCGATGTTGAGAGCGAGATCCGCGTGCTTCTGGGCGCGGCCGCCGCCGAATAGCCCGCCAAACAGCCTGAGGCACTTTCGCGCTCTTCGCGCATCTGAACACTCTGCGTTCCTTCCTCCGGGTATACCAATGGCCACTCCTCACCCGCACGATCCGAACCACAACCCGCCGACGCTTCGCTCGGCGTTCCTCGACTCGTTCCCCTCGACGGGCACGCCCTCCACCGGCCCCGGCGAGCCCGCGGAACTGACCGAGCCGCAGGCCAAGCGACTCCTCGCCCTCGCGCTCACCAAACGCCGCCCCGTCGATCGACTCATCGATCGTCTCTCGGCCTCCGACGGGCACGGCTGGATGCGCACCGTCCTCATGCTTCCCACCTTCACCCGCGCCGGCGACCTCACCTCCGGCCTCGTCAACGGCACGTGGAGCATCGATCGCCTCAACCAGTTCAAGAACGAATGCAAGCAGCTCACCGGTGCATCCAACGACGAGCGCTCTCGCCTCGCGGGCATGCTCGGCTATTACCTCGCCGTCGCGGCGGGCCTGGCCTCCGGCGGACGCAACCTCTCGAGCCAGCCACAGGCGGAACTGGAAGCAGTGCTGCTGGACTTGGCCGAAGCCGCGCCGCAGCCGTGGAGCGATCTGCTCGCGCGTGCCGCGCTGAAGTTGAGTGGGGAGTAAGAGACCCAGTGCGACGACGTGATGAGTTGACGCGTACCGACGATCGTCTGCTCACACTTTGCCGAGCGCATCGCATCTCCAGATCGCAGCCCCTTCGCTCGCATGTCTGATGATGTATCGCGCTGTGGCGACTTGATGGGCGCGATCAAGGATCGGCCAGCAGCGACAGCGCAAGCCCCAGACGCCGCCCGGATCGCAGTGGCCGGATTCCGAGAGTGCTCTGGCACTCCGCGACTTGGCGATTCCGATCCACTTCCGCGGGTTGTGATCTCGCAAGCGCGCGAGGACGTGATAGTGAATCCGACCGATCGCGATGGCGACCACGTCGTGAGCATGAAACGTGAGGGCTGAAGCAAAGACATCACAGGCGACCTGTCTCGCCTGAGGCGACAACCGAACCGCCTCGCGCGGGATCATCAGCTCCTTCGAGAGTTCATAGAGATTCTCCCATGTGCCCGGCTTGGGTGGATTCTTGTAATCCCCCGCAACATGCTCGCGATGGTGTCGCGTGCGCCAGCCTCGGGGGTCACCTCTCAGCCATGAGCCATAGGTCGAACCGGTGATGTGATACCAGTCGTTCCAGGGCTGTCGGGCCATGGACAAAGTAGATCGGGACAACATCGCAGTGTCAAACGATCGAAAACAAAGAAAGCCCACAGGCTCCGGGCCTGTGGGCTTTGATGTCAATCGAAGAAACCTTCGAGACGAGGACGTGGATCAATAATCCATATCATCGTGCGAGTGATCCCCACCCGCGGGCTTCTTCTTGTCCTTGATCTCAACGATCGCCGCCTCGGTGGTGAGCAGCAGGGCTGCGACGGAGGCCGCGTTCTGCAGTGCGACGCGCTCGACCTTGGTGGGGACGATCACGCCCATCTTGAGCAGGTCGCCGTACTCGTGGGTGAGGGCGTTGTAGCCGAAGTTGGTCACATCGGACTCTTCGACCTTGCTGGCGATGACCGAGCCATCGAGGCCGCAGTTGGCCGCGATCTGCTTGATCGGGGCCGACACGGCGCGATGGATGATGTCGACGCCGGCGCGCTCATCGCCCTCGAGCTTCTTGCGGAGCTTGTCGAGCGCCTTGCGGGCCCGCAGCACGGACACGCCGCCGCCGGGGAGGATGCCCTCTTCGACGGCCGCACGGCACGCGTGCAGCGCGTCCTCGACGCGGGCCTTCTTCTCCTTCATCTCCACTTCGGTCGCCGCGCCCACGTTGATCTGGGCCACGCCGCCGGCGAGCTTCGCGAGGCGCTCTTCGAGCTTCTCGCGATCGTAATCGCTGGTGGTGGCGTCGATCTGAGCGCGGATCATGGTGATGCGGCCCTGGATGTCGGCCGGCTTGCCCGCGCCCTCGACGATCGTCGTGTTGTCCTTGTCGATCGTCACCTTCTTGGCACGGCCCAGGTCCGACAGTTCGAGCTTCTCGACCTCGATGCCCAGCTCTTCCATCACCGCCTTGCCGCCCGTGAGCGTCGCGATGTCGGCCAGCATCTCCTTGCGGCGATCGCCGAAGCCCGGCGCCTTGACGGCGGCGATCTTCAGGATGCCACGCAGCTTGTTGACGACCAGCGTCGCCAGCGCCTCACCCTCAACATCCTCGGCGATGATGAGCAGCTGCGCACCCGCCTCAGCCACCTTGCCCAGGATCGGCAGCAGTTCCTTCGCGCTGGTGATCTTCTTCTCGTGGATCAGGATGTACGGCTGGGTCAGCTCGACTTCCATCGTCGCGGGATTGGTCACAAAGTGCGGCGAGAGGAAGCCCTTGTCGAACTGCATGCCCTCGACAAGCTCGACCTCGGTGTTCAGGCTCTTGCCTTCTTCGACGGTGATCACGCCGTCCTTGCCGACCTTGTCCATCGCCTGGGCGATGATCTTGCCGATCTCTTCGTCGTGGTTGGCCGAGCAGGTGCCGACCTGAGCGATCTCCTTGGAGGTCTCGACCTTCTTGGAGAGACGCTTGAGTTCATCGGTGATCGCGGCGACGGCCTGATCGATGCCGCGCTTGATCGAGTTGGGGTTCGCGCCCGCGGTGATGTTCTTCAGGCCTTCGGCATAGATGGCCTCGGCGTAGATCGTGGCGGTGGTGGTGCCGTCGCCGGCGTCCTTGGAGACCTTGCTGGCGACTTCCTTGACCATCTGAGCGCCGAGGTTCTCGTACTGGTCTTCCAGCTCGATCTCCTTGGCGACCGTCACGCCGTCCTTGGTGACGGTGGGCGCGCCGAAGGACTTCTCAAGGACGACGACGCGGCCGGAGGGGCCGAGC
>JANRKB010000057.1:0-212641 GCA_033763695.1 Planctomycetota bacterium
CTTTGAACTCCCGCTCGGCGTAGATGCGGCTGCCGGGGGTGTCGCGATCGCCGATCTTCATGCCGCCGTGGATGACGGTGACGGTGAGACCCCACTCGCGGAGCTTGCCGAGCGGACGTTCATCGCGGCCATCGCCGGCGAGGAAGTCGAGCGAGTCTTTGTGCTCGGTGAAGATGAGGAGTTTCTTCTTGGGGTCAGAGAAGAAGCCGTTCTCGGTAAGGATGCTTTTGAGCTTGGTGAGCTTGGACTCGACTGAACGCCGTTCGAGATGCCGCGCTTGGGCGATGAGCTTGCCGAGCTTGGCGATCTCGTCGCGGAGCGCGGCGGGGTCGACAGTGGCGACGACGTCTTCGAGCTGTGAGACGATTTCCTGCCGTTCTTCTTCGGTGAGGTCTTCGAAGTCTTCGGGAAGCTTGCGTTCGATCTGATCGCGGCGATGGGCATCGGGGTCGGCGAGGATCTTCTCGCGGCGGTCCTTCATGCGGTCGAGGCTGCGACGCACGGCATAGACCGTTGAGGCCATGCGGCGCTGGAGCATGGCCATGGTGAAGCCGACAGCGCGGCCACGTGCGCTGTCTTCGGCGGAGGCGAGGATCGATTGGTCTTCGACGTAGCGAGTGAGCTCGTCGTAGAACTCGAGTTCCTCGCCGTCGAGCATGAAGTCGGCGGTGTTGACTTGGCGCTTGGTGAAGAGCCTGCGGACCTTGCCGGTTTCGGGATCGGGGAAGGTGACGAGGGCTTCTTTAATGCGGCGGAGGTAGAACGGGGCTTCGTTCTGGCGCATCGCCTGTTCGAGGCTGCTGATGTTGCCGTACACGTCCTTGTCGAGCAGGGAGAGGAAGAGGCAGAAGTTTTCGGGATCGCCCTTGTGCGGCGTGGCGGTCATCATGAGCAGATGGTCGGTCATGCTCGAAAGTGATTCACCGAGTCGGAAGGCGAGGGTTTTGCGGTCTTCGGCGTAGGCGGCCATTTTGTGGGCTTCGTCGACAATGACCAAGTCCCACCGGCTGCGGAGGAGGCTATCGCGGGCGTCATCGACGCGAGAGACCCAAGAGATTGAGGTGATGAGCTGGTTGCGGTCCTGCCAGGGATTCTGGCCGTAGTTCGTGCGCAGGACATCGCTGTTGATGACTTCGAAGGCTTCGCGGAACTTATCCTTGAGTTCGCGCTGCCATTGGAAGGTGAGGTTCGCGGGGGTGACGATGAGCACGCGCTTGACGAGCCCGCGAGCCTTGAGTTCTTTGAGCAGTAGGCCCGCCATGATCGTCTTGCCTGCGCCGGGATCGTCTGCGAGCAGGAAGCGGATGCGCGGGAGGCGGAGGAAGTAGTCGTAGACAGCCTCGAGCTGGTGGGGCAGCGGATCGACGCGGGCGATGGAGAGCGAGAAGTAGGGGTCGTACTCGTAAGCGAGGCCGAGGCGCTGGGCCTCGATGCCGAGGCGGAAGAGCGCGGCGTCGCCGTCGAGCGGCGCGTGGTCGGAGGAAACGGTGAGCTGGGCGAGTTGTGCCGCGCTGAGGACGGGCGTGTGGGCCATGCCGGTGCGCACGCCGCGGCCAAAGAGCCGGACAGAAGTGCCGATGGGCGTTACGGCCATGACTTCGAGCGGCTCGGGAAGGATGGGGCCCGAGACGATGGAGCCGGGTTTGGGGGCAGGCAACGTCAAGCACAACTCCGGTCGACTGGAAGCACAGGAAGGGTACGGTCCTTGGATGGGCAGGGTATCAGAGAGTGGGGTAATTGTCCTTGGTCTTGACGACGATGTCGGATTGAAGGACGGGCGTTCTGGAGAGCTGGTGTTCAGAACGCAGGCATACATATAGATGGGCGGATCGAAGCGAGCGAGTGCGACTGACGTGTCCGCCACAGAACTGTGGCGAATGTGCTGTGTATCGCACAGATCTGTGGAAGTGGGGCCATCGCAGCAAGCGGCACCCCCGAAAGCTAGTGGAATCACTGGGGAGGGGCGAGCGGCGAGGGCTCTTTGCGGTGGCGTATGCTCGGGCTCGTCGGCAGGAGCATCCAACCAATTGAAGCCGCCGGATCGTTGCGGCGCTCAGTTGGCCGGGAAGTTCATGGCAAGCTCGGAGCCAACAGGTCTAAACCAATGCATCAACCTGATCCGCAATCTCGAACGTTCGACAAAGTGCTTCACGGTATTGAAACTGGCACGCTGAAGATTCCTCAGTTCCAACGCGACTTTGTTTGGTCGCGAGACAAGTCAGCCAAGCTGATCGACAGCATCTTGAAGGGCTACCCGATCGGCACGTTCATCTTGTGGAAGACCAAGGAGCAGTTGCGCTTTGTGAAAGAGATCGGCGGGCAGAAACTGCCACCGACGCCCAAGGGTGATTATGCCGAGCAGGTGCTGGATGGGCAGCAGCGTCTCACCAGCCTGTATGCGGCTTGCAAGGGTGTGACGATCAAACGCGATGGCCGCGACGACGACTTTCGCGAGATATTTGTTGATCTCGATGCGGATTGGTCGGCGAGCACCGAAACGGTACTCGTATCAGTCGCACCGCAGGGCGAAGTGGCATCGACAGCGGCGGATGGGCAAAGCGTCCGTCTCGTGGACGTGATCCGGGGCGAGTTTAACTTGCTCGCCAAGTTGAGCGAGAAGCGAAGGGAGCGACTGCTTCAATACCAGAAGCAGATTCAGACGTACCAGTTCTCGGTGATCCTGATTCAGGACGCACCGATTGATGTCGCGACCGAGATCTTCACACGCATTAATGTGAGCGGGCAGTCTCTCTCAGTGTTCGAGATCATGGTGGCAAAGACGTATGACCACGAGGATGGGTTTGACCTTGCCGAGCGATTTAAGGCACTGCAAGCACGCTTGGAGGCTGTGGATTACGGAACCATCCCACCATCCGCGGTGCTGCAACTGGCCAGTTTGCTGATGGTCGGTGAGTGTCAAAAGCAAAACATCCTTCGCCTGGATACGGCAAAGTTCAGAGAGATGTGGCCACGCGTTGAAGACGCCGTTGAAAACGCGTGCGACTACTTCAAGTCGTACTTTCGCGTGCCAGTGTCCAAGTTGCTGCCGTATGCGTCGCTCGTCGTGCCGCTTGGCTACTACTTTGCCAAGCACAAGGATCCGCCGATGGGTGATCACAAGGAGTGGCTGCGAGAGCTGTTCTGGAGAATCTCGCTATCGGGGCGATATACGTCGGCGGTGGAAACCAAGCTAGCGTCTGACATAAAACGAGTCGAGAAGATCCTGAAGGGCAATGAGCCGAGCTACGACTATGGCGTCGACATCTCGCCCGAGGCAATTGACGCCCACGGGTACTTCAACACCGGACGCAGCTTCATCAAGTCGATTCTTTGCGTCTACGCGTTCCACCATCCTGAGTCGTTCGAGAGTGGTGCGAAGGTGCACATCGCGAACGACTGGCTCAAGCGTGCAAACAGCAAAAACTACCACCACTTCTTCCCGCGAGCGTTCCTTAAGAAACGGAGCGTGCCGTCCGATCGCATCAATCACGTTGCGAACATCACGATTGTCGATGACTACCTGAACAAGCGCGAGATCAAGGCAAAGGCGCCGTCGGTGTACATGAAAGCGTTCAAGAAGGGCAATAAGCAGCTTGCAGACACAATGGCGACTCACCTCATTGACCCTGATGCGTATGGGGTGTGGGACGACGACTACGAACTGTTCTTGAAGGAGCGGTGCAAGGCAATCTCCAAGAAGCTCCGCGGGTGGGTACCCAAGCGTCCCGTTGATGATGTTCGCACACGATCTGCGAATGAGGACTTGGACCCCGACGATGTGTCGGATGACGATTCAAGCGACGAGTGACCCAGCACGGGTGCCGATGGACGCTGCGCGATGCAATTGCGTGAGCGTGCTTCGGCCGGATGTGGGCACCCGCCCACATGCGCCCGCAGATACCTGGGGCCCACGCCTTGCCTTCGCGATATGTCCAGCCACACATGGTGCGGCCGTCGTGGCTCGACGTGCCGCCCGCGTCGGGCGAATCTCTCGGGCCACGGCGGCCACCGGAGATCCGCCATGTCGAACGCGAAGAACGCCATCAGCCCCAAGAGTGCCAGCAGCAGCACAAAGAGCACGAACGCCGCCAATCTCGCACTGAACGCCCCCACTTCGACCACGGCAGCCCGCAAGCGGCGGGCGGGCCGGGTGGCCCTCGATAGCGTTCCAGCGACACACGCCATTGTCGCGGGCAACACCGCCACGCCCAAGAGAAAGAACCAGAGCAAGGACAATCCCTCGGCAGGCCCCAAAGCCGCCCGCGTCACGAAGCGCGGTGCAGCCACGAGCAGCGCAGCGGCGAAGCGAACTGCGAAGCTCAGCGCCCTCGACGCGGCGGCGTTGGTGCTCGCTTCGCTCCCCAAGAGCCACGCGACCACCGGCATCAGTTCAAGCGATCTCATCGAACGCATGCGATCCGACGGACTCTGGCAAAGCCCGGGCGGCAAGACGCCCGAGGCCACGCTCTACGCCGCGATGGTGCGGGAGATTACTGCCAAGGGCGAGCTGTCGCGCTTTGCTCGCATCGCCAAAGGCCGTTTCGCATTGGCGTCGGGGATCGCGACACCTGCAAAGGGCGTTGCGGCCACCTCGGCCACCCGGAAGCTCTCGCGCAACGCTGAACAGAAAGGTGAAGCGAAGTCCGCGGCGAAGCACAACACCACGCCCGTCGCCGCACCCGCCACGATGAAGGCCTCTGAGACTCTCGCCGCGCCCGTCGCGAAGCCCACGCGCAAGGCCGGAGCCCGCGGATGAGCACAACAAGATCACAGGTCGACCTCGATCTGGATCAGTTGCCACGGATGCCGCTCGCGCGGCTCCGTGCGCTTTGGACCGAGCACATCGGCAAGGCCGCCCCACCGATGCAAAAGCGTCTGCTGATCCGCGAGCTTGCGTGGCGTGTGCAGGAGCGTGTCCACGGCGGGCTCGATATCGAGACCCAGCGACTCATCAAGGCCGCGATGCGAGCGGCACAGCGCGGTCCCGTCACTGTGAATGCCGAGCATCCCGCATCCCTGCACCAACTTGCCGACGCGTCTTCTTGCCGCGCTGAACAACGGGGTGCCGATGCACCGATCGCTGCCACCGCATCACCCCGCGACCTCGCGCCGAGCACCGCGTCACCACACCGGGCACGCCCGCGCCCCCAGCGCGCCCAACCCACGACGCTGCCCTCGTCCTCGCGCCTCATCCGCATCTGGGGCGGCGTGTCGCACGAGGTGACGGTGCTCGACGGCGGCAAACGCTACCGCTATCGCGATAAGGAGTACCGCAGCCTCAGCGAGATCGCCCGCGTCATCACGGGGACCCACTGGTCGGGTCCCCGTTTCTTTGGCACCAACGCAGCGCGAACCGCGCCGGCTGCAAGTTCGAAGCCCAACGCAGCCAAATCACAACCTCGCCAAAGGAGGCTCCAATGACCACACGCACCATCCGCTGCGCCGTCTACACGCGAAAGTCGAGCGAGGAGGGACTCGAGCAGGCCTTCAACTCACTCGACGCGCAGCGTGAAGCCGGGCACGACTACATCAAGAGCCAGAAGCACCAAGGCTGGCTCGCGGTAACCACCGCCTACGACGACGGCGGATACTCCGGCGGCACAATGGAGCGGCCAGGACTGCAGCAGTTGCTCGCCGACATCCAGCGCGGCCGAATCGATGTGGTCGTCGTCTACAAAGTCGACCGCCTCTCCCGCTCGCTCGCTGACTTCGCGCGACTCATGCAGATCTTCGACGAACACCGGGTGTCGTTCGTCTCGGTGACGCAGCAGTTCAACACCACCACGTCGATGGGTCGCCTCACATTGAACATGCTGCTCTCCTTCGCCCAGTTCGAGCGTGAGGTCGCAGGCGAGCGCATCCGCGACAAGATCGCAGCGACGAAGCGCAAAGGCGTCTGGGTCTGCGGCAAGCCGCCGCTGGGCTACATCCTCGATCGCAATGGCAACGAGCGACAACTCCGCATTGTCGAGCCAGAAGCCAAGCTCGTCCGCGCGATCTTCGACCATTACGCCGCGTGTGGATCGCCGCTGAAGACTGCGCAGGCAATGAACGCGCTGCTCGCCAAGCACGCCAAGCAGCCCGCCGTATTCGCCAGCCGACGCCGCGCGTTCGATGCGTTGCAGATCTATCGCCTCATCACCAATCCCATCTACGTCGGCAAGATCGCGCACACCCGCATGGTCAACGGCGAGTCCGTCACCCAAGTCTTCGACGGCCAGCACCAGCCGATCATCGAACGATCCGTGTGGGACCGCGTGCAGGCAAAGATGGTCGCGTCAAATCGCGAGACGCGCCACCGCTGGACGCACACGCACCTGCTCAAGGGCAAGCTGCGCACCAGCGAGGACTTCGCGATGAGCCCCGCCTCGGTCCAGCGCGTCGTTAAGCGTGACGGCAAGCGCACCGGCGAACGCCGCCTCGTACGGTACTACGTCAGTCAGAAGGCGATCAAGCAGGGGTACGCGAGCTGCCCGATCAAGACCATCAACGCCACGCGGCTGGACGAGCTCGTGCGGGCACTCGTGTGCGACCACTTGCTCGCGGAGCACACCCTCGATCTCGCGAGCCATCCCGCCGACCTTCGCGACCGTTGGGTGCGACAGGTGCTCGCCCGCGTCGTGCTCGCGCCCGAGAGCATTCGCGTCGAGCTCGCAAGCGAGCAGATTGAGGCGTGCCGCGAGGCGCTGCTCGAAGCTCGGGCACACGCATCGACAAAGGCGACAACCTCAGTGCCACCCGCGGCGTGTCCCTTCACACCCGAGGTCGAACCCACGCCGCGCGGCGTCGCGTTAACCCTTCGCCTCCAGATCAAGCGACTCGACGGCAAGCGCATGCTCGTCAGCCCCACGGGCGAAGCACTCGTGCCGACGCCCGCAGCCGAAGCGAGCGAGCACCTCCGATTCGCGATCGGACGCGCGTTTGCATATCAAGAAGAGCTCCGATCCAAGGGATGCACCGTACGTGAGCTTGGCAAGCGCGTCGGTCTTTCGGAAGGACGCGTGAGCGTCGTCTTGCTTCTGACGCGGCTCTCGCCACAGATTCTCAAACGCGCGCTGAGCGGCACACTTCCACGAGAGATCGGTGTCGATGACCTGACAGCCGCTGCATCAGAGCTCGACTGGTCGCGCCAAGCGAGCCGCCTTGGCATCTGATGATCACGATCGCCGCCCGTCGCACGACGCTCGATATCGCCGCGTCACTGTCGCGCCGAACTCGCTCCGCGCGATCTCCCCCAGCACCGCGCACAAGCACAAAAACCTTTGCTCGAAAATCCGCCCCAGAGACTTTCGGCTCGTATGTCGCCGCATTTCGCGTGTCTATCGAGCCGCCAGAGTCTCTCCCCAAGAAACTCGCGCGCCGTGCACTGCCTCCGGCGCGAATCCAAAAGAAAAGAGACCCACCCGAGGGTGAGTCTCTTCACAAGCGGAGAGGGGGAGATTCGAACTCCCGAGAAGGCTTACGCCCTCTGCTGGTTTTCGAAACCAGTCCGTTCAACCACTCTGGCACCTCTCCGTGCAATCCGGTGGCAAGCCACCATCGTTGGATCGCTCGCGGCCCGCGTCAACACGCCGCCGTTCCGGTTATCGACGCATTCGACGCCCGACTTCTGGCCGCCTCGCTTCCGCGAAGCCTGAGCCAACCCTCAGTCGCACGTCAACCGCCGCTCGTTCCTCGGCGCAACGCATCACGCACCGCCGCCAGCAACGCCTCGGGCTCGACCATCCGCCCCGTTCCCACCTGGCGGCACGCCTGCCACCCATCCGCAGGCCCCACCAACACATACCCATCCTGCTTCAGCGTCGCGGCATTCCTCTGCGTGCTCGGCTGCGACCACATCACGCTGTTCATCGCCGGCGCGAGCAGCACCGGCGTGGTCGCCCGATCAATCGCGCTCAGCGCGAGGCACACAACATCGTCGGCCATGCCAGCCGCGAGTTTGGCCATGCAATCCATCGAGCACGGCGCAACGATCGCCACATCCGCCCGCGATGCGAGCGAGATGTGCTGCGGATCATTTGACTCCACATGCTCCCACGCGCTGGTGTACACCGGTCGCGCCGAGAGCGCCTGAAACGTCAGCGGCGTCACGAACTTCGTCGCCGCCGGTGTCATCAAGACCGTCACTTCCGCGCCCGCCTGCGCCAGCCGCGACACCAGCGTCGCGCTCTTGTACGCGGCGATGCCTCCCGTAACGCCAACCAGCACCCGCTTGCCCCCCACCACCGGGCGCAAGGCATCCGGCGAGACATCAGCGTGCGCGGTCTCGGCAGGGTTGGGATTCATGACGTTCTTCTTCGCGGCGGCCGCGCATCAAACCCGCGATGCCGCCAACCAGACTCTCGGCAGCCGCTTACAGCACCTGCTCGCGGCGGGTGTACGTCTTGGGCTCCACCGGCGCCGACGGATCAAAGTCCAGCGTGATCTTGTCGGACATGATCTCGTCGATCACCACCTCAAGATCAGTGCGGCCGTCGCGCTCAACGAGCGGACGCGCGCCTTCGAGCAACTCCACAAGCCGGCGCTGGATGAGGGCGCAGAGCTTGAACCGCCCGCCGACCTTGTTGACGATCTCGTCGCTCTTGAGTGCCTCGATCATGCTGCAACTTGCTCCGATGTCAGCCGTATATGCATTGTCCAGACGCCTGGCCCTGCCCGACGGGGGGAGGGAAGGCGGTTGGACGGGTTCGGCCCCGACGACAGACGCCGCCGGACCCGAGCAGTGATACTATGGAAGCCGCTGGGGGCCGGACAAACGTGATCAGATGATAGACCGCCCGCAACGACGCGGCCTGACGTTCAGTGCCGTCGCCCGTTCGGGTCGGACTCAGGGGCGGCGACGGCCAACCGACCAAACCGGGGCACCGGGCACGACGCCGCAGGGAACATCATGATTCCAAACCGCGAATGGGCGGCCGGGGAGCGCGTGGTTCACACCGGCCGGCCCGAATGGGGCATCGGCCAGGTCGTCACCGCCGAGCCCGTGGTCCAAGATGGCAAACGCTGCCAGCGTCTGACGCTGCGGTTCGACCGCGCCGGAACCAAGACGCTCAGCACTGCATACGCGTCGCTCGCCGCGGCGCAGGAGGGGGTTGAATTGCCTCGCGCCGTCGGAGATATCGCACCCGATCCGTTAGCCGCGGCTGCCTCGCCGCTGCCCGCCGATTGGTTCACCAAACTGCCCGAGCCCGCCACCGACCCCTTCAGCGGCATGAAGCGGCGGCTCACCGAAACCCTCAACCTCTACCGCTTCACCGGCCAGGGCGCATCCCTGCTCGATTGGGCCGCCATGCAGACGGGCATGAAGGACCCGCTCAGCCGCTACAGCCGCCACGAGCTTGAAGTCTTCTTCAAACGCTTCCAGACCGCGCTCGACGAACACCTCCGCCGCCTGCTCCGCGAGATGCGCAAGCAAGACCCCGCGGCCATCAACGAAGTCGTGGCCGCGGCCAACCCCGCCGCCAAGACCGCCGTCCGCCGCGCTGATGCGATGCGCTAAGGCGGCGTTCGCGATGCTCGGCCTCGCCGCCACACGCCGACGCCGGTGAGTGACCGCGGCTCATCGAAGCACAGCCAAGCTTGAGCCGCCCAGCGGTGTGCGTTCGTCCGTCCATCACTTGGTCGATGCCGCGGGCGCGGACGCTTTCTCGAGTCGGTCGAGCCGTTCCTTCAGCGCGGCGATCTCGGCGCGGTCGCAGGCGATCTCTTCCGCCTGCTGCTTGATCGCTTCCACCGCGACCGGCACGATGCGCCCGTAGTCAAGGCCGAGTGCCTTGCCGTCACGAAACTTGGCCGGGCCGAAGTCGATCGTGGTTGTGAACAGTCCGTTCTGAACTTGGACGACTGCCGCCGGAAGCGTGCTCAGCGCAGTGCCCCCCGACGCCGCGGCGTACAGGCGGAACGAGATCAAAGCGGTGCCGCTCAAGGGCTGACCGTCTTTGCTCATCTGGCCTTGATACGTGAAGGCCGTCGCCGAATCGGCTCGTGCGGCCGAAATGACGAGGCACGAGAGCACGAGAAACGCAACCGCCGCGGCTCGCTGACAGACTGTGACCATCGCAGAGGACTCCTGAGAAATCGCGAATGGTCAGTATCGTCAAAATCTGCCGCGATGCCAAGGGAATTCCTTGGTGTTGAGGGTGCCGACGCCGCTGAATGACCGCGGCGGCAGAGCCGCCGATGGGGCAACGACGACGATGCAAGCACCCGAGGAACGCCGCGGGTGGTTGTGCGTTTTGGAGACTGGAGTGGGTGTGAGCGGGCAATCTTTCGCATGTCAATACCACCGGGCGATCGCTCAACTGGTGACGTCGGGGATCCCACAATGGTGATTCAGACCAAGGCCCAATGTGCCCTACGCGGCGCAATGTCAACACCCGTACAACTCCACAGTTCGCGTGCCGCGCGTGAAAACACAGTGTTGCCCTGCTTGATCGCGATCAAAAACGGTTCTGCCGCCGCACGATCTTTGGCCGTCAGCTTCGGAAGTGGAATGGCAAGAAGCTCGGCTTCGGCAACATCCGCGAGACCGTCAGATCCTGTTGCGAGTGCTCGCATCTGAACGGCGAACGCTTCGGAACAAAGACCGACCGCCAAGTCCGGCCACAAATCCTCTGAGCCTTCTTTAAGCCGGAAGCGTTGACAACCATTAGTAACAACTAGCGATTTTGCATTGTCAGGCGTAAGGAACCATTTTCCGGCACAACCCCACGGTGATGCAATAAACACATCACCAGGACTAGCGATCAGTCGCGCACGACCCGGCAATTGCCAACCGCGTAGTTCCACCCAATCAAAGTCGCCCTGTCGGATATCTTGGATCTCGGTGTAGCGGTAAATTTTGCTCGCCTCAGGCCTTAGGCCAGGAGCCTTTGCTGGGGCAAGTACATCTCCAACAAGGAAATGCCTTCGGTGCTTAATCTGCTGTTGCACACGAAGATACTTCGCGCACCATCGCTTCGGATCGAGATTGCAGCCTCCGTCAACGACATTCTTGACCGAGACAGCGTCAGTTTGCGGGCCATCTAGCTCCGCCCTGCCGTTTAGTAGCCACGGAAACTCGGAAGCCGCGGCCGAGCGAAGGAGTTCGCTTCGGACCTTGTTGAAGTCGGCATCCAGCACCGGCTCGTTCTGGCCGTTCAGGATCAACGATCCGTCTTCTTCATCTCTGACGTACAGCGGCACAGCCACTTTGTCGCCTGCACGCCACCCGACTGAATCAATCATGGCGAAGTGGATGGCGTAATCAAGATCGTCCTCAACACGCACCAAAGGCTTATGTCGCTTCTCCAAGAGCAGCACGGAAGCACTGACATCGGCACCTGACTTCTTAAATGTGAATCGAGGGAATCCAATGACAGCGGCGATCCGACAATGTTCGAGAATCCAGGTCCGAAGCGCGCGATACTGATCGCTTTGATTACCCAAGTAGCCGTTAGGCAGGATGATTGCGACCCTCCCCCCTGAACTGGCGATCCGGACGCATAGCTCAGCAAAGAGAATACCTGTCTGCTGCTGGGAAAGAACTTGCCCCGAGGGCTTGAAATGACCTGCGGACGTGATCGACCAAGATTTCCCTAGGTCGTATCTGGCAAGAATCTCCTTGCGCTTTTCTACGATTTTTGTTCCAAACGGTGGATTACACAGAATGACGTCGTACTGTCGAGAATCTGGACCAAATGTTTCTAGACTGTCTTCCTCTTTGATGTTTGTTTTTCCATCACCGTTCAGCAGCATATTGAGGATGCTAATCTGCACCGCCTGCTCGCTGTTATCCGAACCCCATACCGATTGCCCAGCTTCTGGTCCGCCTGCCTTGAGTCTTCGGAAAGCACTTACAAGGAAGTCCGCACTTCCGCAGGCAGGGTCTTTAACGTGCTCCCCGTAAACAGGATTTGCGATATCAACAATAAAATCGATAACTTCCGGCGGGGTAAAGTACTGAGCCAGATCCCACTTGTACAGATTCTTTGCAAATCGCATGTAGAATGTCTGCATCACATCCTGTCGCGATTCGAGCAAATTGATTGGAGCTAGAATCTTTGAAATCCGACGAATTGCACCGCCTTTCATCGCGAACCGAGTCTCGATCTTCTTGGGTAGATAGCGTTGGTAATGCTGAACAGCCTTGTCGAGGAGCGAATCCAAATGTAGTACCAAATCGCGATCCGACAAAAGCGACGTGCTGAGATCTTGAATGTCCAGTGCGTCTGAACTTTTGAGCTTATGACGATTTTCGTCGAACACTTTAACAAGAATTAGTTGTAGTATTGTTGTGTACCGCTTGGCTTTGTCGGCAGTAAAGGTGTGGAGGATGTCCTCAATCTGGTCAAAAACCTTTAGGAGTTCTCGCGTTGGCTTGAGATCGTCATATGTCAGCGGGCGGTGTGTGATACTCCGTCCCCACGTCGGAAGCATGGCAGCCGCTACTTCGTGGACGACCGTCTGGGTGCCCCGGAAGGTTCGGTAGAAAACTGTGCGTTCCAGGTCATCCCAGTAAAGTGCGACCGCGCTTGTGTCGGGCAGGAACGCCAATGCTGGACGGACCTGTGTCGATTTGGCCGCGACGGCGTCCTCGCTATCACGCTTGATTTCCGCGGCCAATCGGATGTGGTTGAGCCGCTCATCTAGTGGCGCGCTCTTGAGTGTCGAAGCGGGTCGGTCAAAGACCGCCAAATCAACACGGAAAGAGTTTCGTCCAGCATTGCCAAACTTCAGAAGTACGGTCTCAACTGTGATATTTTCCTTGGGGTATCCTTTATCAAGAAGAAAGCGGATCGCGTCAATGCGCCGCTTTTCCTCGGTGAACGTGAACCCGTCTGCGGCACGCTGACTCACCTTCAGGCGACCACGTATTGGACACGTGAGCAAGGCGGACTCTGTTCTCATTCTCTCTGCCACCCCAAACCTCCAAACCGGTCAACAAAGCGTAACACAAAGTCGGGCCAGTTGCACACGTCTCTCGCAGCTGGGGCGCGAACCTCAACGGGCTATCGTGGGGATCAGATCATTGCCAGTCGCACCGCAACGGCTCACCCCATGTGCTTGATCACCGCATCCGCAAACTCCGAGCACTTCACCTTCTTCACGCTCGTGTCGCCCTCGGCCTTCATCAGGCGCTCGAAGTCGTAGGTTACCGTCTTCGCGCTGATCGCGCCGTCCATGCCCTTGATGATCAGGTCGGCGGCATCGGACCAGATCTTGTCGCCGCCGCTGCCCATGTAGCGGAGCATCATTTCGCCCGAGAGGATGACCGAGCCGGGGTTGACCTGGTCGAGGTTGGCGTACTTGGGGGCGGTGCCGTGGGTGGCTTCGAAGATGGCGTGGCCGCTGACGTAGTTGATGTTGGCGCCGGGGGCGATGCCGATGCCGCCGATCTGGGCGGCGAGGGCGTCGGAGAGGTAGTCGCCGTTGAGGTTCAGCGTCGCGATGACATCAAAGTCCTTGGGGCGGGTGAGCACCTGCTGGAGGGTGATGTCGGCGATGGAGTCCTTGATCATGAGTTTGGACTTCCACTGGCCGTTGCCGTGGGTGGAGCCGATGGCGGCGAGGACACCTTCGACCTCCTTGACGAGTTTGCCCTTCTGGTCAGGGGTCATCATGTCATAGCCGGGGTCGATCATCTTGGCGTTGTCCTCGGCGGACAGGGCGGGGTTGGCGTCCTTGTTGCCCAAGATCCACGACTCGCGCTCGGTGACGCACTGGGCTCGGAAACTTGACTTGGCAAGGTCGTAGCCCCAGTCCTTGAACGCCCCTTCGGTGAACTTCATGATGTTGCCCTTGTGGACGAGCGTGACGGACTTGCGCTTTTCCTTCAGGGCGTACTCGATGGCGGACCAGATGAGGCGTTCGGAGCCAGCGCGGCTCACAGGCTTGATGCCGACGCCAACTTCGACATTGGCGTAAAGATCAGCGTGGCCGATCTGTGAGCCCCATGCGACGCCGGCGTCCTTGGTGCCGAAGCGGACTTTCTTGAAGTCCTTGGGCAGTTTCTCGGCGAGGGCGTCGAGGATGACCTTGGCCTCGGGGCTGCCCGCGCCAAAGTCGATGCCCGCATAAATGTCTTCCGTGTTCTCGCGGAAGATCACCATGTCGCAGTCCTGCGGGCGCTTGACGGGGCTGGGGACGCCCTTGAACCAGCGCACCGGACGGAGGCAGACGTAGAGGTCGAGGAGCTGGCGCAGCGCGACGTTGAGCGAGCGGATGCCGCCGCCGACGGGCGTGGTGAGCGGGCCCTTGATGCCGACGAGGTACTTCTTGAAGTCGGCGATGGTTTCGTCCGGCAGCCAGTTGCCGGTCTTGTTGAAGGCCTTCTCGCCGGCGAGCACTTCGTGCCAGTGGATCTTGTACTTGCCACCTGACGCCTTGGCGACCGCGGCGTCCATCACGCGGACCGAAGCACGCCAGATGTCGGGGCCGGTGCCGTCGCCTTCGATGAAGGGGATGATCGGATCGGCGGGGACAGTGAGGCGGCCGTTGGACATCGTGATGGTGGAAGGCATGGGAGAATCTCCAAAAGGGCCAGGTGCCAAAGGGCCAGATGGCCAACGCGAACCGGAAGGATCGCGGCAGCGCGGGACGTCAGCCCCGCCCCCCGCGGCGAACGGAAAGCGGAGTCTAGGGTGTTGTTGAGCGCATGGGAAAGGGTGCTGGTCGGGCCGCCCCGCGCCCGCGAAACCCACCCGGAGCGACGGGCCGCGGCTCTCAAAAGCAACACGCCCCCGCGTTTCCGCGAGGGCGATTGAAGCTCCCCGACTAGGACTCGAACCTAGAACCTACCGGTTAACAGCCGGTCGCTCTACCATTGAGCTATCGGGGAATCAGATTTGTCCGCGTCGCGGGCCAGTGGCGGGCTTTGAGGCCCTCCCCGACACGCGGCACGCCTCCGACCGGCTCTCCGGCGCGAAGGACACAAGGCTAGGCGGCCTCCTTTCTCGGTCAAGCCCGGCGGCCGATCCATGGCACGATCCGAGTTTGCCGCCCACCGCCGCCGCCGGCCCGGCATAAGCCCCCCACTCGCGCCGCGACGCTGGAATGTGGCCATTCCTCCCCCAACCCCGCCGGTCGCCCAGTCGATTTGGCCCGGGCGGCGTGGCGGGCTATAGTCCCAACCCTGTTCGGGCAGTTGATCGCCCGGGCGGCGGCTCACACGCAGCAAACGGCTCGGGACGCCCGCGGCCGAAGACGAGGACAGCCATGAAGTCTGACATCCACCCGAAGTACTACCCCAACTGCAAGGTCTACCACAACGGCCAGATCGTGATGACGGTCGGCGCGACTGTGCCCGAGATGCACGTCGAAGTGTGGTCGGGCTCGCACCCCTTCTTCACCGGCAAGCAGACCTTCGTCGACGCCGCCGGTCGCGTTGAGAAGTTCCAGCGCAAGTTCGCTGGCAACTACTTCAAGAAGGACGACAAGAAGAAGGCCTGAGCCGTCGACTTCGGCGCGGCGTCTCGCGTCGGCCTCGTCCGCAAGCAGCATTCCGACCCGTGCGAGCAATCGCGCGGGTTTTTCTTTGCTCTCGCCCAGTGCCGCCCCATGTCGCGCCCTCTCTCGCTGCCTCGCACGCTGGAGCACCCATGGACCGCTACGACCTGTACGAACGCGCCGTCACCGACGGCCCTCGCCTCGCCCGCTTTCTTAACGCCGTCCACGGCGGTTCGCCGCGTGTGCTCGCAGAACACTTCAGCGGCTCTGGCGCGCTCGCGCGTGCATGGCCCGCACTCGGCCCGCGTCATCGCGCGATCGCGATCGACTTCGACGCCGAGCCGCTCGCCAAACTGCGCGGCACTGCACGCGTCACGCGCGAACGCCGCGATGTCATGCGTTCGACAACCCGCGCCGACGTGATCGCGGCCATCAACTTCCCAATCGGCTACTTCCACCGCCGCGACGAACTCGTCGCCTATCTCCAGCGCATCCGTCGCCTCCTGCTCCCCGGCGGCGTGTTTGTCTGTGATCTCTACGGTGGTTCCGACGCCTTCAAGCCCGGCCGCACGCGAAAGACACTTCGCACCGACGACGGCACGCGCATCGACTACATCTGGGAACAACGCAGCGCAGACCCATTGACCTGCCGCGTCGTCGATGCACTGCACTTTCACATCCACGCCAAACGCCGCGGCGGGCGGACCACAGCGCTGCGCAAACTCGTCGACGCGTTCGTCTACGACTGGCGACTCTGGTCACTCCCCGAACTGCGCGATGTCGCGCACGAGGCTGGCCTGGGCGACATGCAGGTCTACAACCGCCTCGCCGACGCGAGCGACTCCGAAGGACGCGTCTACGTCCGCCCCATCGAACACGGCGACGAACTCGACGATCCCTGGGTCGTCTACATCGCGCTTCGGCCCACAACTGTCACACGGCGCGCGACGAAGCGGAAAGCCCCGCGGCGCGGCTCCCCCACTGCCCGCTGAGCGCGAACACCGCGGCGAGATAGCCAAGCGTGGCCCCGGCGGCGACATCCGCGGGGTAGTGCGCCCGCAGCAGCACGCGCGACACGCTCGTCACAACGACGAAGAAGACCATCAGCCAGCGCAGCCGCGGATAGAACCACGCGAGGACAACGCCGAGCGTCATCGCCGCCGAGGTGTGGCTCGAGGGCATCGACGCGAGATCGGACGAAATGCCGCGCCAGATCTCCCAACCGCTCGCGACCACGCCGGGCTTGACGGGATACGCGCCGAACGGGCCGCAGAAGTATGTCGGGTCGTCAAACTTGGGCCGCGGGCGACCGATCAGCATCTTGGCGGCGTGCGTGACAAGCGTCGAAGTGATGACGGCCGCGGCAGCATCGAGCAATCGCACGCGCCAGCGCGGGTCCATCGCCCAGATCACGACCGCCGCGACCAGCAGCGACGTGAACGAGCCGAACTGCTGGATGACTTCCAACTCGCGCCGGATGTCGCCGCCGATCTCGATGGTCCGCGCCCATGCCGCGACTTGGCCGTCCAAGGGCACCAGCGCGAAGGTTGCGCCCACTCCCAGCAACGCCCACACCCACCAGAAACGCGGCAAGGGACGCGCCTCGCCGTCCTGCGGAGCCAAGCGGCCGGAGGGCATCGTGTTGGGGCTGGTATAGTCGGCCACGATGTCTGAGTCGGTGGGCATGAAGTCGTCTGCGAGGACTGAACACGGCCAAGGCGGCGGGCCAGATTTCTGGTCGCGACTTGTGCCGTGGACCGACGGCGTGCGCGGCTGGATCGCCCTTGTCACGATCTGCCTGACAGTGTATCTGCCCGGGCTCACCTCCATCGCACCCATCGACCGCGACGAAAGCCGCTTCGCGCAAGCCAGCCGACAGATGTTCGAGTCCGTCGCGCTGCCCCCCGACCAGCGCGACCCCGCGATGCACTCCGGCGGCTTGGCCGTGCCGATGGTCCAGGACCGCCCACGACTCAACAAGCCGCCGCTGGTCTACTGGTTGCAGGCGGCCTCAGCCGCGGTCTTCACCGGCGGCGACCCGCTGAAGGACCACATCTGGATGTATCGCGTGCCCGGCGTGCTCTGCGCCATCGCCAGCACGCTCCTCACCTGGCGACTCGGACGACGCATGTTCGACCGCCGCGCGGCGTTCCTCGGCGCGGTCATCCTCGGCGTCTGCCCGCTCGTCGTCGTCGACGCCCACATGGCTCGCGCGGATCAACTGTTGCTCACGACCGTCCTCGCAGGTCAATACTGGCTTTGGCGGCTTTGGCGAAGCAGAACTGACAGCGTGGTCACGCGGCAGAGTAGAAGCAACTCCGATGACTCCGCAACTCCTGACTCCGTGCCTTCTTCTCTGCCTGCGTCTCGCACTTCGTCTCTCCGTCTCTCCGTCTCTCCGTCTCTTCTCTGGCTCATCCTCGCCATCAGCATCCTCGCCAAAGGCCCGATCGGCCCGCTCGTCATCGGTCTCACGGCTATCGCGTTCGCCGCCGTCCACGGCCGCGTTGGTCTTCGCTGGCTCTGGTCGCTGCGGCCCATCACCGGCGTGTTGATCGTGCTCGCGGTGTGCGTGCCGTGGCTGTGGATGGTCGGCGAGCACGTCGGCTGGCAGAAGTACTACGACACCATCTTCAAAGAGACGATCACACGCAGTCTCGAGCCCAAGGAAGGACACTGGGGTCCGCCGGGATATCACCTCATACTCATGGTCGCGCTGTTGTGGCCCGGCTCGATGCTGACAGGCGTCGGCGTGCTGCGTGCTGTCCGCATCGGCTGGCCGCGTGCGATCGAGAAGGGCCAGGCGGCGAGCCGCTGGTGGAAGCGCCGCGGCGGGCGCGACGCCGAACTCTTCTGCCTCGCCTGGACCATCCCCGCATGGATCGTCTTTGAACTGATCAGCACCAAACTGCCGCACTACACGATGCCGATGTATCCCGCGCTCGCGCTGCTCAGCGGCCGCGCGGTGATGAGCGCGGCGAGACTGCTCAAGAATGATCGACTGGCGAGATTTGGCGCGACGGCGTGCGTGCTCGCGGGGCCGCTTGTCATCGCCGCCCTCTTTGTCGCGTCGATTGTTGTTGTCCTGCAGTTCACTTCGGACCGCGCATCATTCGCGATCGGCATCGCGATGTGCGGCACGTTGCTTCTGCTCTTCGCGATTCCGTGGCACTTTGCGGTGCGTGCCGCCCGAACCGGTCGCTGGCCGCGATCTCAGGCCTTCGCCATCGTCGGCGGCACGCTTCTGAACATGCTCGGCCTCGGCGCGCTTGGCCCGTTGCTCATGCCGGGCGTCAACACCGACACCCTCATGCTCGCGCTCAACGAGCCGAGCGTCAGGATCGACTGGCGAACGCGCCCGCTCGCTTCAACCTACCACGAGGACAGCCTCATCTTCAGCACGCGCGGCCACGTCGAACGCATCGATGTCGAACACATCGACTCCTGGTTCGCAGAGCATCCCGACGGCATCTTGATCGCGCGCCCCAAGCACGTCTCCGCCGGCGAAGACTCAGGCAGCTTCTTCTACTTGGCGAAGTATCGTCGACTGAACGAAGTCAAGATCTTCGGCGTGTGGGAGTTTGTCATCGTCGAACGCGCCGACTACAACGCCGTACCCAACCCACCGTCTCTCCCGTCGCCGGGAGCGTCGCAATGAGCACCGCCGCGCCAGATCAAGCGATCCCAACACCCGCCGGCATCCTCGTCATCGACAAGGGCCTCAAGTTCACATCGATGGACGTCTGCGCCATCATCCGCACCCGCCTCCGTCGCGGCGGGGCGCCCAAACGCATCAAAGTCGGCCACGGCGGCACGCTCGACCCCCTCGCCACCGGCGTGCTCGTCGTCCTCGTCGGCAAGTGCACGCGTCTCTGCGACGCGATCATGGTCGGCCAGAAGGAATACGCGACGATTGTCGACCTCTCCGCGTTCACGACGACCGATGACCTTGAAGGCCCGCGCGAAGAAGTCGCCGTCACAACGCCGCCGACGCGCGATCAGATAGAAGCCGTTCTGCCGCGGTTTGTCGGCGACATCTTGCAGATGCCGCCGGCGTTCAGCGCACTCAAGATCGGCGGGCGCAAGGCCTATGACCTCGCCCGCGAGGGCAAAGCCCCGCCGCTCGAGGCACGCCCCGTGCGCATCGACGCGATCCGCGCGGAGTCATACGACTGGCCGCGACTGACGCTGCATGTCACCTGCGGCAAGGGCGTGTACATCCGCTCCCTCGCCCGCGACATCGGCACAGCACTCGGCACGGGCGGGCATCTGGCCGCACTCCGCCGCACGCGCGTCGGTGCTCACTCCATCAACGACGCCGTGACGCTCGACGCGCTTCCGGACGTGTTGTTGCAGGAACACCTGCGCCCGGCGTGACTCGCTCGTCGGGTGTCGCCCCGCAACCGCGAAGCGGTTGTGGTCCATAGCCGGGCGGTCGCCGCGCAGCGGCACCCCCGGACCAAGCAGCCCCATACACAGGATTGTCGATGCTGGATCGTGCACAAAACGATCCACGTTCGACGATCCCGCGCAAGGGGACTCATGTGTTCGTCGGATGTCGCTTCGGCGAACTGCCTTCGCACTTCGTCTCTTCGTCTCTTCGTCTCTCCGTCTCTTCTTTGGATATCCACTCTTGCGCGCACAAACGTGAACACCCAAACTCACCGCAACACGGATTCTCAAGATTATTTTCTTCCGAGAATTGCTGCCCCAAGCCCATTTCGCCCTCCGCGCATGACCACATTTGCGCGCGCAAACGTGACCGCGACCCGTGTCTATAGAGACGCTCTTTTCTCGCCCACGCCCCCCGATCGGAGGTGCCTCGTGCTGCTTCTCAACTCAGGACTGATGATCACCAACCCGGCCCCTCAGGAGACTGACCATCAGCCCTCCGCACCTACACTTGGGTCTATGTCGAACGACCCGTCCAACACGACCCCCAACACCGCTTCCAGCGAGCTTCCCAGCCGCTATCGCCCCGCCGATTACGAGGATCGCATCCGCGCCCGCTGGGACGCCGAGAAGGCCTTCGCCGCCGATCCGCAGCGCGTGCTGCGCGGTGAGGCGAAGCCCTACAGCATCCTCATCCCGCCGCCCAACGTGACCGCGCAACTCCACCTCGGGCACGCGCTGAACAACACGCTGCAGGACATCCTCGCGCGGGCCAAGCGCATGCAGGGGTTCGAAACGCTGTGGATGCCCGGCACCGATCACGCGGGCATCGCGACGCAGGCGGTGGTCGAGAAGCGCGTGATGAAGGAAGAGAAGAAACGCCGCAATCAGTTCTCGCGCGAGGAGTTTGTCGCGAAGATCCAGGCGTTCAAGGACGAGTACGAGGCGATCATCACCGACCAGCTCAAGCGCATGGGATGTTCGTGCGATTGGGATCGCCAGCGCTTCACGATGGACCCGGTGTGCGCCAAGGCCGTGCGCGAGGCGTTCTTTGTCCTGTTCCGCGATGGCCTCATCTATCGCGGCAAGCGGCTGGTGAACTGGGACCCCGCGCTGCAAACCGCCGTCGCCGACGACGAGTGCTACGACGAAGAAATCGACGCGGCGTTCTACTACCTCCGCTATCCGCTCGTGCACAACGCCACCGAAAAGGGCGAAGACCCGCAGCCGGTGACGTGGGATGAACTCGCACGCCGCGGCTATCCGGGCGCGACCGATCATCCCGCCGACGAACCCGCGTGGGTCACCGTCGCGACCACGCGCCCGGAGACGTACCTCGGCGATACCGCGGTGGCGATCAATCCGCACGATCCGCGGGCCAAGGCACTGCGCGGGTTGTTTGTGGAGCTGCCGCTGGTCGGTCGATTCATCCCGATCATCGAAGACTCGTATGTGGTGCTGCCCAAGGCCCTCGCGCGGACCGAGGAAGAGGCCAACGACCCGAAGGCGGCGTTCGCCACCGGCTTCCTCAAGGTGACACCCGCGCACGACACCAACGACTACGAACTCGGCCAGCGGCACAAGCTGGGCATGGTGAACATGATGTCGCCCGATGGCCGCGTGAGCGACAAGCACGGCTGGACAGACATCGGCGACGCCCACATCTTCGTCGGCAAGACCATGGCCGAGGCGCGAAAGTTGGTCGTCAAGGAGTTCGAGGCACGCGGCTGGTTTGAGAAGCAGGTGCCGTATCGCCACAGCGTGAAGCACTCGGACCGCAGCAAGGCGGTGATCGAGCCGTACCTCAGCGACCAGTGGTATGTGAAGGTGACCGACCCGCGGATGGCGGCGAGCGCAAACGCGGCGATGGTGAAGGGGCAGCGGACGTCAGCACCGCAGAGCGGCGATCGCACCCCCGCCGCACACGACGGAGCGATGACATTCCACCCCGAGCGGTATGCCAAGACCTACGAGCAGTGGCACGACAACATCCGCGATTGGTGCATCAGTCGGCAGCTTTGGTGGGGACATCGGATTCCGGTGTGGTCGCGAAGTGATAAAGACTTCGAGATCGAGAATCTCCCGTCGATCAACAACTTTCGCCAAGCGCTTGTCGATCTCTATCCGCAAAGCGGCTCCAACTGGCAGACCAGCGGCCGCATCGCTGTGCTTTGGGATAGATTCTCGGGCACGCATCCGTCGCTCGGAATCGCACAGAAGCCGAAAGACACATGGCGTGTCTATGTCTGCGTGAGCAATCCCGACGATGCCGAGATTATCTCGGCATTGAAGCAGTGGGGATTTGAACAAGACGATGACGTCCTCGACACCTGGTTTTCTTCTGCGCTCTGGCCCATCTCCACGATGGGCTGGCCGGATGCGAAGAGCGCGGGCTCGGAGTTCGCGGGCTTGCTTCAGGCCTTCAATCCGACCAGCACGCTGTGTACGGCGCGCGAGATCATCACGCTGTGGGTGAGCCGCATGGTGATGTTCAATCGGTACTTCCTGCCCGAGACCGGCGTTGTCGCTGCGAATGCCGAATCCCGAATGCCCAATGCCTCTGGTTCTGGCCGCGGCCCGATTCCGTTCCGCGATGTCTTCATCCATCCCGTCATCCAGGACGGCGAGGGACGCAAGATGTCCAAGTCGCTGGGCAACGGCGTCGATCCGCTCGACATCATCGCCACGCACGGCGCGGATGCGATGCGCTTCACGCTCTGCCAGATGTGCACCGAGACGCAGGACATCCGCATGCCTGTCCAGAAGGACAGCGCGAGCGGCAAGAACACCAGCCCGAAGTTTGATCTGGGCCGCAACTACTGCAACAAACTGTGGAACGCGGCTCGCTTTGCGCTGGGAATCTTGAATGCGCCGGGCGCGACGCCGCCCGCGGCCGCGGTGCAGCCGGGCGCGACGCTCTCGCTGCCGGATCGCTGGATGCTCTCGCGACTGGCGGCGGGCGTGGCCGAGGCGAATCGCTCGCTGGAACGCTTTGAGTTCAGCGCGTACGCACAGACGCTCTATGACCTGCTGTGGCGCGACTTCTGTGACTGGTATCTGGAGGCGATCAAGCCGACGGTGGCGAGCGATGCGGCCCAGCGCACGGTGCTCATCCACGCGCTGGAGACGATCGTGCGGCTGCTGCATCCGATCGCGCCGTTTGTGACCGAGGCGATCTATGAGCAGGTGTCGCGCGTGCCGCGTGCGTCGCTTGCCGGTGTCACGCTGGGCGCGTCGCGGAAGGGCGGTTTGCTCTGCACGGCGGGCTGGCCGATCGTGGCCGAGACGCTGCGCGATGAGAACGCGGAGCGTGACTTTGAGCGCATGCGTTCGCTGGTGACGGCGATCCGTGAAGTGCGGGCACAGCAGCAGGTCAAGCCGAGTCGTCGCATCACGCTGCACCTGGCGCAAGGCGCGAATGTCTCGGCATTCAGCACGCTGCTCACGACGCTCGGCGGCTTGGAGACGATCAGCGATGCGCCGCCGGCGAGCGGGGCGGCGAGCACGCCGCTGACGCTCGATGGGCTGGAGTATCGCCTGTCGAACCTGAGCGACGCGGGCGAGGGCGTGAACGCGGACGCTGAGAAGGCCCGCATTCAGAAGCAGATCGCCGACCTGGAGAAGTCCGTCACGACGCTGCAAGGGCGACTGGCAAACCCGGGCTACACCGATCGCGCGCCGCCGGCGATGGTGCAGCAAACGCGTGACCAACTGACCAAGGCCGAGGCGGACCTGGCGGCGGCCAGGGCGGCCCTCGCGAAGCTCTGATACCAGGCGTCCGATCAGGCCCGTGCCCGCGTGGGCACGCCATGATCGAGTTCGGGTAGGATTTCCCCGTGCAGGCCAAAGAAGCCCCCACGGCAATTGCATGGCTCAACCCCGCGCAGATCGATCTGGTCACCCAGGTCGGCGCGGCGGCGGGGTTGCAGTTTGTGGCTGCGGGTTCGCCGGCACGCGGGCAATCGAGCGCGGTTGCTGCGGCACTCGGTGTTGAGGTGGTCGATGACCTTCGCTCGGTGCTCGCCGAGCAGGCGGCGTCGCTCATGCTGATCGCCGCTCCGGGTGACTTCGGCGTCGAACACTCTGAGGGGGATACGAGCGCGATCCTGGCCGCCAAAGCCCGCGGCACGCGGGTCGCAACGCTGGAACCGATTCCAGCACGCGCGCTGGACCTGAGCGCGGCGGCGTGGATCTCCGACGGCACAACGGTCGGTGCGTGCGAAGGGCTGCGCCATGTGCCGCTGCTGCGTCACTCGCGCCCGCTGCGCGAGGCCGCCGATGTCATGGGGCACTTCGGCGTGATCCGCAGCGTGGCGATCGAGCTCTGGGGCCGCCCTGAACATTGCTCGCTCGGCGCTCATCTGTTCTCTGCGCTTGATCTCGTGCTCAGCCTGATTGGCGAGCCGGAGGTCATCGATGCCGCGTTCGTGTCGCCCGCGTACGCCCGCGGCGTGCATGCGCTGCCGGGCGAAACGCTGCGTGAACTCACGGGCGATCTCAACGCCACTCTGCGATTCGCGGACGGACGTGCGGCGACGATCGTGGCAAGTGATCACGCGGGTCGCTGGAATCGCGGCGTCACGCTCGTCGGCGATGCGGGGCGTCTGCGGCTCTATGACGACGGGTTTGAGTGGATCGACGCTAAGGGTGAAAAGGCCGACGAAACGCGCTTCCGCAAGGCGTCCCGCGGCGCGGCAATCGCCGACCACGGCGTGCTCGCACTCGCCGACGCCATCAAGCGTCTGCTTGACCCCGCCATTCCCGATGTCGGCCCGGCGGACGTTGGACGCGTCCTGCCGATGGCGCAGGCGGCGTTGCTCAGCGCTCGCACCGCGCAGCCGGAGTCTCCGACGACGATCCGCCGCATGATCGGCGCGGCGTGACTCGAATGAGTTCAGCGATCAGGTCGCGTCGATCCCAAAGAACGCATTGGTGTTCGCGTTGATCTGAGCGTGGAACTCGGGCCACGCCACGCCGCGGACTTCCGCCAGCCGCCGCGCCGTCACACTGGACATCCACGGCTCGCAGGGTCTCTCGCTGCGATGAGGCTCGGGGGAGAGAAACGGCGCGTCGGTCTCGCACATGATCCGATCGGCGGGCACGAGCTTGGCGGCTTCGCGGACTTCGGGGGCGTTGCGATAGGTGATGACGCCGGTGAACGACACGAACGCACCGAAGTCGAGCACCTTGCGGATGTCTGCGGGCGAGCCTGTGAAGCAGTGGAAGACGAAGCGATCGGCTCGCCACCCTGTGGTGCGAAGAATCGGAATCAGATCATCGAACGCTTCGCGGCAATGAATGACGACGGACTTGTCAATCGGCTGAGCCGCGTCGCGACGGCACGATTCGATGAACGCGAGCTGTTCATCAAGCACGGCACGCTGCAGCGACGCGGGCGGCGTGCTGTAGTGGTTGTCCAACCCAAGCTCGCCCCATGCGACGCACTTGGCGTCCGACGCGACACGGCGTGCGTTCGCCCACTCGTGCGGCCCTTCATCGGCGTAGAGCGGATGCACGCCGGCGGTACACCACACGTTTGGAAAGCGTCTTGCGATGGCAAGCGCGTCGAGGCAGTCGTGCGTCGTCGTGGAGATGGTGATGCAGCCGCGCACGCCGTGTTCGTTGGCACGCGCGAGCACGGCCTCTGGATTGGCGACAAACTCGGGGAATGTGAGATGGCAATGCGTGTCGATCACGATTCAACTCCACTGGGCATCACCCGAAGCCGCCGTCGCGGGCAGGGATTTGGCCCGCCGCGTGGCCCTCTCGCTCAGCGGTTAGAGCAGGCGAATCATAATCGCTCGGTCCCGGGTTCGAGTCCCGGCGGGGCCATTCTCACTTGACGGCACGCACGTTCAGACTGATCGGCATTCCGTCGAGCGTCACCTCGGTGCAATCCTCGAACATCGCGAAGCGATCAACGCGCTCGAACGACGTGAAGCCTGCTCCGCGCAGGTACGCGACAAGGATACCAAACGTGAAGCCCGCCTTGTGGAAGTCGAACCCATCCATTTGCCCGCCGTAGATGATCCGCATGAAGTGGTAGTGAGCTCGCGCATCGTACTTGGGATCAAGAAACATGCGACAGATGATCTCAAGGTCCGGCACGCCGATGCGGAACACGCCGCCGGGCGCGAGCACGCGATGCACCTCGTTGAACGCACGAGCCACTTCGTTCTTGTAACTCAGGTGTTCATACACATGCGAGGCGTAGACCTCCGCGATCGATCCCGTTCCAAACTGCGAGAGATCGACAACGCTTCCGACGAAATCGACACCGGGCCCGGCCTGGATGTTGAGAATCTTCCAGCCCTCGCGCGGCGTGGTGCCGCCAAGGTGCAAACGCAGAGGTGAGTTGGACGCGGTCTCTTCGCTCATGTCAGGGAACAGAGTATCGTGGAGAGTGCGACGAGCCAAACCCGCGATATCCTCGGGTCTCATGCATCTCTCCTTCGTCATGCCCGCCCACAATGAAGAGGCCTTGATCGGTCGCTCGATCGGCTGCATTCATCGAGCGATGAGCGAGATCAATCGTTCGCGGTCCACCGAAACAACGCACTTCACCCCCCCACTTTCCTACGAGATCATCGTTGCCGCCGACGGCTGTACGGATCGGACCGTCGAGATCGCACATGCCGCGGGAGCGAGCGTGCATGAGCACGATCGCCGCCAGATCGCGGCGACACGCAATCTCGGGGCGCGGCACGCGACCGGCGACGTGCTCTTCTTCATCGATGCCGACACCTGCGTCCGCGGCGAGAACCTTGTGCAGGCGCTGGACGCACTTGATGCGGGGGCGGTCGGCGGCGGGGCGCCGTTTCGGCTCGATGGCACGTTGCCGTGGCACGTCCGCGGCTTTCTCTGGGCGTTGATGCTGCTCTTTCGTCTGGCCAAGTACACGGGTGGCGCGTTTCTCTTCTGTCGTCGCGATGCGTTTGCCAAGACAGGCGGCTGGGACGAGCAGTTCTACGCGAGTGAAGAGATTCACCTTGCCAACGCCCTGAAGAAGCAAGGGCGATTCGTCATCATCCGCAGCGTCGTGCACACCTCGGGTCGCAAGGCGCGGGCGTACCCAGGCCTGCGGGTCTGGGGGCTGATGTTCAAGACGATCTTCCGCCCGTCGATCGTCAAAAACCGCGACGAAATGTGGATGTGGTACGACCCACGCAAGCCCGACGCGACCGACTCGGCCCCGCCGCCGGGCAACTGATCGCCCTCCGCTGGCGAGATGACGCACAACGCGTTTCGTCGTGCGTGTCGCTGATCGCCGTGCGATCGCACCTATACTCGCCCGCTCATTTTTCAGGAACCTCTCTCATGCTCCTTCGGCGTACCCATACCTGCGGCGAACTCCGCGAAACCCACATCGGCCAGACCGTCCGTCTCAACGGCTGGGTGAACTCCTATCGCGGTCACGGCACCGGCCTGGTCTTCATCGATCTGCGCGATCGCTTCGGCATCACGCAGCTGGTCTTTGACGGCGCGGACCTGCCCGCCGATGTCATGGAAACCGCCGACCACCTTCGCAACGAGGACGTTGTCGCGGTCGAAGGCGTCGTGCGCGTGCGTGGCGGCGGCGAGAACCCCAAGCTCATCACGGGCAAGATCGAGATCCTCGTCAAGACGTTGCAGGTCCTCAATAAGACCGATCCGCTGCCGTTCCTCCCCGACGACACCGGCTCGGGCGGCAAACTGGCGAACGAAGACATCCGCGGCAAGTACCGCTACATCGACCTGCGCCGCCCCGCGATGCAGAACGTGCTCAAGACGCGGCACACGATCTATCAGAGCACACGCCGCTACTTCGACGAGAACGGCTTCCTCGAGATCGAGACGCCGATCCTGTACAAGTCGACGCCCGAGGGCGCGCGCGAGTTCCTCGTGCCCAATCGCCATTTGGCGGGCAACTGGTACGCGCTGCCGCAAAGCCCTCAGTTGTTCAAGCAGATTCTGATGGTGGCGGGGTGCGATCGCTATATGCAGATCTGCCGCTGCTTCCGCGATGAGGACCCGCGTGCGGACCGTCAGGCCGAGTTCACGCAGATCGATCTTGAGATGTCGTTCGTGCGCCGCGAGCATGTCATCGAGATGATGGAGGGCTTCATCCGCCGCCTGTGGAAGGACATCGCCGGGTACGACGTGCCGCCGATTCAGAGAATGCCCTATCGCGAGGCGATGGAGCGTTTCGGCATTGACCGCCCCGACACGCGCTACGGCCTTGAAATCACCGACATTTCCGACATCGCCGCCAAGACCGATGTGGGCTTCTTCAAGGACACACTCGCCAAGGGCGCGGACCGGCCGAAGTTCAACAGCCAGCGCGGCGTGGTCAAGTGCATCCGCGTCCCCGGCGGCGCGGAGAAACTCACCCGCAAGATCACCGATGGCTACCACGAGTTCGTGCGCGGCTTCGGTGCGGGCGGCTGTGCCGTCACCAAGGTGAATGCCGCGGGCGCGTTCGAGACGGGTATCGCCAAGTTCCTTGAGCCCATCGCGGCCGAACTCAAGAGCACGCTGGGCCTGCAAGCGGGCGACACCGTGCTCTTCGTCGCCGACACATACAACATCGCGACCAAGGCGCTGGGCGAACTGCGCCAGAAGGTGGCGCGTGATATGGGTGTGGTGCCCAAGCCCGGCGCAGAGGGCGGGCCGTGGAACTTCCTCGTCGTCGTCGACTTCCCGATGTTCGAGAAGGACAAGGAGTCGGGTCGCTGGGTCGCGATGCACCATCCGTTCACCGCGCCGCGCGATGATCAGGCCGAGATGTTCGTCAAGGCCGACGTCAATGACGAGGTCACCATCGAGTCGATCGTCTCGGCGGGCTATGACTTTGTGCTCAACGGCCAGGAGATCGCCGGCGGCAGCGTGCGTATCCATGATCGCGCGGTGCAGGCGAAGGTCTTCCAGCTCTTGGGCCTCACGCCCGAGCAGGCAAAGGAGAAGTTCTCGTTCCTGCTTGAGGCGCTGTCGTATGGCGCCCCGCCGCACGCGGGCATCGCGTTCGGCCTCGATCGCCTTGTCATGAACTTCGTGGGCACGAGCAACATCCGCGACGTGATTGCCTTCCCCAAGACCCAGATCGGTCAAGATCTCATGACCGGAGCGCCGGGGCCGGTGACGGACGAACAGCTCAAGGATGTGCACGCGGCGGCGCTGCGGCCGAGGACGTAAGTGTCTTTCTGACAACCTGTTAGACAATCCGCCCGGCAGGCGTCCCCTGCTGGGTTTTTGTTTGCCCGCGGTGTACCGCGATTTCGGACAAACACTTCCATTATTGCCGACAAGAGGATACACTAGTCCACTATTACGGGCTGGTTCCCTCTTTTCGGAGCACATCCATGCAGAAGCGTTCCTGGGCCGAGCCGTTCAAGATCAAGATGGTCGAACCGCTGCGGATGACCACGCCCGACGAGCGCGAGGCGGCGATCGAGGCCGCGGGGTTCAACACGTTCCTGCTCCGCAGTGAGGATGTCTACATCGATTTGCTCACCGACTCGGGCACGAGCGCGATGAGCGACCGCCAATGGGCGGGCATGATGCTCGGCGACGAGGCGTACGCCGGCAGCGCGAACTTCTACCACCTCGAAGACGCGATGCGCCGCTACTACGGCTACAAGCACCTCATCCCCACGCACCAGGGACGTGGCGCGGAGCACATTCTGAGCCGCATGCTCATCAAGCCCGGCGATGTCGTGCCCGGAAACATGTATTTCACGACGACGCGGGCCCATCAGGAACTCGCGGGTGGACGCTTCGTTGACATCATCTGTGACGCCGCCCACGACGCGTCGAGCCTCGAACCCTTCAAGGGCAACATCGACCTCGCGAAGCTGCAGAAAGCCATCGAGAAGTACGGCTCGGTGAAGATCCCGTACGTCTGCGTGCAGTGCTGCGTGAACATGGCGGGCGGGCAGCCGATCAGCCTTGCGAACCTGCGTGCGGTGCGCGAACTCACCAAGCGTCACGGCATCCTGATCATGCTCGACGCGACGCGTGCCGTGGAGAACTCGTACTTCATCAAGCAGCGCGAGCCGGGCTACAGCACCCGCAGCATCGAAGAGATCCTGCGTGAGATCTGCTCGCTGACCGACGGCTGCACCAACTCGGCCAAGAAGGACTGCCTCGTCAACATCGGCGGCTTCCTGTGCCTGAATGACGATGCACTCGCAGAGGAAGCGACCAACATGGTCGTGCTCTTCGAGGGTCTGCACACCTACGGCGGGCTTGCCGGGCGCGACATGGAAGCGATGGCCATCGGCATCGGCGAGTCGGTGCAATATGACCACATCCGCGCCCGCATTGGCCAGGTCGAGTACCTCGGCAATCCGCTTGACAAAGCCGGTGTGCCGATCGTCAAGCCCATCGGCGGGCACGGCGTGTTCCTCGATGCGCTGAAGTTCCTGCCGCACGTGAAGCGTGAGGAGTTCCCGGCACAGGCTTTGTCGGCGGCGCTGTACGTCGAATCGGGCGTGCGCACGATGGAACGCGGCGCGGTGAGCAGCGGGCGCGACGCCGACACGGGCGAAAACATCTTCCCCAAGCTCGAACTGGTGCGGCTGACGATCCCGCGGCGCGTCTACACCCAGGCACACATGGACGTGACCGCCGAATCGATCATCACGCTGTTCGAAGAGCCCGAGCGCGTGGTGGGGCTGAAGTTCACCTATGAGCCCAAGTACCTGCGTTTCTTCCAGGCTCGCTTTGCTCCGGTGGTCGGGAATGTCGTCCTGCGTCCGAGCAAGCAGACTGCGACGCAAGGCCGCGGCGTCGGCGTGAACTGAATGGCTTGGGAGCAGTCGCCCATGAACGACGACCTCGGGATGATGAGTGCGTGGTTCGCGGGGCCCAAGGCGGAGAATGCCCAGTGGTTCAACGCCTGGCTGGGCCGCATCGCCGAGGACTATTCCGCCTGGCGGCGTAACTACTTTCCCGAGGATGGCGTGGTCGTCGACTCGGCGTTGCGTCGGCACAATGAGCCGTTCATGGACGCGTTCGAAGATCGTCTGCTCGAGTTGCTCGCGCGGCTCAAGAACGACGTGCCGTTTCACAGCCCGCGCTATGCCGCCCACATGCTTGCGGAACAGACGCTGCCGGGCATCGCGGGCTACTTCGCGGCGATGCTCTACAACCCCAACAACGTCACGTCGGACGTGGCGCCCGTCACTGTCGCGCTGGAGCTTGAGGCGGGGCGGCTGCTCTGCCGCATGATCGGGTACGACGCGAACGCGTGGGCTCATCTGTGCTCGGGCGGGACGTCGGCCAACATCGAGGCGTTGTGGGCGGCCCGTGCGACCAAGTATCTGCCGCTGGTCGTTCGCGACGTGCGGCACACAATCGGCCTCATCGATCCATGGACACGCTGTGGCAACGCCGAACTGCTCGCGATGTCCCCCACTGCCGCGCTGAAGTGGTACGAATCACTCTGGCGTGAGATTGCGGAGACGTCGGGCGGCGACGATCTGGTGCTTGCCGCACGCGACGCGTTCGCGGCATCGCAATACAACATCGCCGAGCGGGGTGTCGGCGCGGTCTGTGCCGCGATCGGCTCGTCGCCGGTGTTGCTGGTGCCCGAGTCGCACCACTACTGCTTCGAGAAGGCGATGGACGTGCTGGGGCTCGGGCGTGCCGCACTGGTGAGCGTGCCGGTGGACAGTGATTTCCGCCAGCGCGTTGATGCGCTGGAAGCGGCGATCGACGGAGCGGAACGCGAAGGTCGCCACGTGCTGGCCGTCGTCGCTGTGGTTGGCTCGACGGAGGAAGGATCCGTCGATCCGGTGGATCAGATCGTCGCGATGCGTGCTCGCCGCGAGCGAGCTGGCACGTCGTCGTTCTGGCTGCACGCTGACGGCGCGTACGGCGGCTATCTGCGCACCATCACGATTCCCAAGCGATGCGGGCTTGGTCCGGCCCACGCCGCGGTCAAGATCGGAAGCGATGTTCGCGAGATCGCGCTGACGCTGCCGGAGCACGGCGAATGTGCCGCACTGGAACAGACGGGCTCGTGCGATTCGGTCACGATCGACCCGCACAAGATGGGATACATCCCGTATCCGGCGGGGGCGATCTGCTTCCGCAGCAATCTCATCAAGCCGCTGATGCGTCAGACGGCGGCGTATCTGGAGGAGGCGTCGCACGATCTTGACGCGGAGCGTGCGTCGGACTCGATTGGCCTGTATGTGCTCGAAGGCAGCAAGCCCGGCGCAAGTGCTGCGGCCGTGTGGCTGAGCCACTCGCTGATTCCACTCGACAACACGGGGCACGGCAGGCTGATGCGCGACAATATCCGCAACGCCTGCGAACTGCACGCGCTGCTCGAGCATTACCCAGACGCCGCTGGCGATGAAGGCGTGCGTGCCGTGTGCTTGTGTCCGCCCGGGTCGAACATCGTGTGCTACGCGTTCCGCCCGACGCGAGCGGATGCGACGCTGCACGAGATCAATGCGCTGAATCGCGCGGTCTTCGAGAAGTTCAACCTGTCGGCGGACGAACGCGTCTGCGAGCAGAACTTCTTTGTCAGTCGCACGGCGCTGGGTGCACGGCAATACTCGGTCGCTACGGTCGGCGCGTTCCTTGATCGCCTGGGTGTCGGCACCGAGGAGTACGCGAGCGAGGGCGTGTTCCTGCTGCGATCGGTCATGATGAATCCCTGGTATGCGTTCGCGAAGCGTCGCGGCCGCTACTACCTGTCCGAACTGGTTGGCGAGATGTATCGTGCCGCGGGCGAGCTCGCTCGGCGTGCCAGTTCTTCGCGCGTGATGCTGTAACGGTGCGGCATCAACGCAACCGCGAATGCTCGTGGAAGATGTTCATGCGCTCGCGTGATGTCGCTGTCCAACGCGCGACAGTTCTCAACTTCTCAGCGTTTGGAGCACCGGGCATCCCACTTTCGGGAACGCGCGGAATATGCATGTTTCCAAACCCATGTCCTTTCAACGCTTATGCGTGCCTCACGTGAGCCCGTTCTGGCACGCGTGTTGCAACTGTGTTTGTGGCGAGCCGTGAAGAAGTGGCTCGCCCGCGATGGTCGCGCCGGCGTCATCGCGCGGGGTGGAGGGACGCATCCACCTCGGGACGAGCCATGACAGGACCTGTCCGCCCAACTCCGACGAAGACGCCAATGCCGAGCCGCATGAAGTGGACCGCCGCGCTCACCGCGACGGTGCTTTCGATGGTGTGTGCGGCCCCAGCATCCGCTCAAGCCGACCTCTCCGAGACAGAAGCCGCCAATCGGCGCTGCCTGCGTTGCCACGGCCAGGAGAAGATCGGGACGCTCAACCCGGCGGAACGACTGTCGATGGTCGGCACATGGCTCGACGCGGGGACGCCCCCCGCGAATGCCGCGAAGCCCACCAGCACGCTGACGGGCAAAGAACTCGCGACGCGCCCCAAGCTCTTCATCGCGTCTGACGCGCTCGCGCACGGCGTGCATGCGAACAACAAGTGCATCGACTGCCACGAAGATGCGGCCCGCCTGCCGCACGAACCCGTGCTGAAGTTCCAGACCTGCGCGACCAAGTGCCACGCGAAGGAAGCGGAGGCATTCCCACGCGGGGCCCACGCCGAGGCGCTCCGCAAGGGCGATCCGCTCGCACCGACGTGCGCGTCATGCCACGGCGGACACGCGATCGCCCGCGTCAGCGACCCGAAGTCGCCCCAGCACCGCCTCAACAGCATCTTCCTCTGTGCCGAGTGCCATGAAAAGCACATGAAAGACACGCCCGGGGGCTACAAGCCGCGCAAGCACATCGAGGCGTATCTGCATAGCGCGCACGGTAAGGCCGTGGCGCAGTCTGGCCTGGTTGCAGCGCCGACGTGTGCAGATTGTCACAGTGCCCACGCCGTCCACGCCGTGAGCGATCCTGAGTCGCCGGTGTACCGCTCCAACATCTACAACACGTGCGGGCGTTGCCATGTCGGCATTCTGAACATCTACAAGAACAGCATCCACGGCACCAAGGCGATGGCGGGCAACAAGGACGCCCCGGTCTGCACCGACTGCCACACGTCCCACGAGATCATCCAGCCCGACAAGGTGCAGTTCAAGCTTGCCAGCGGCGATCGATGCGGCAAGTGCCACGAGGATCGCATCGAGCACTATCGCGAGACGTTCCATGGCAAAGCCCTTGCGCTCGGACGCCCGGGTGTTGCCGCGTGCTTTGACTGCCACGGCCATCATGACATCGTCCCGGTCAGTGATCCTGCCAGTCGCCTGCACGGCGAACGCAAACTCGAGACGTGCAGGCAGTGTCACCCCAACGCGGGACCGAAGTTCACGCAATACATCGCGCACGCGGACCACACGAATCGCGAGCTGTATCCCTCGCTGTACTGGACGTTCGTCTTCATGACGATGATCGTCGTGGGCACGTTCCTGTTCTTCGGGGCACACACGATTCTCTGGCTCGCGCGCACGACGGTCGTCTACATCCGCGATCGCAAGGCGTTCCGCGAGGCGAAGCTGCACTGCCTGCAGGACAAAGAGACGTACGTCCGCTTCAAGCCTTTCGACCGCTTCCTGCACATCCTCGTCATGAGCAGCTTCCTGCTGCTGGTGGCGACCGGCATGCCGCTCAAGTTCTACTACACGGACTGGGCGAAGCATCTGGTCAACTGGATCGGCGGGCTTGAGGCAGCGGCACAGTTGCACCGTCTCGGGGCTGTCATCACCTTCGCCTACTTCACGCTGCACATTGGCAGCCTGATCCGCCGCGGCTACATCAATCGCGCGCAGTTCAAGGACCCCGTGAAGAACAAGGTCACGCTCCGCCAGGTGATCCGCGTCGTCTTCGGGCCCGATCTGCCGTACCCGCACATCGATGATCTCAAGGAATGGTGGGCGCACCAGAAGTGGTTCTTCGGCCGCGGCCCGCGTCCGCAGTTTGACAAGTGGACGTACTGGGAGAAGTTTGATTACCTGGCCGTCTTCTGGGGTGTCGCGGTCATCGGCCTGAGCGGCCTTGTGATGTGGTTCCCGGAGAAGTTCACGACGGTCTTCCCGGGCTGGATCATCAACATCGCGCTCATCGTGCACAGCGATGAGGCGCTGCTGGCCGCGGGCTTCATCTTCGCGTTCCACTTCTTCAACGTGCACTTCCGCCCCGAGAAGTTCCCGATCGATTCGGTGATCTTCTCGGGGCGCATCTCAAAGACCGAGATGCTGCACGAGCGCAAGCGCTGGTACGACCGTCTCGTCGCGGCCGGGCGTCTCGACAGCCTTCGCGTCTCGGACGAGTGGTCGCAGTGGCGGCGTGTGCTGCATCCGATCGGTTTCCTGGCATTCGGCATCGGCCTGGTGCTGCTCGTCTTGATCGTCTACGCGATGGGCTCACGCCTGCTTGGAGGTCACTAGTCGCGGCACGTGCGCTGAACCCTCAGGCCGCAACTTCCGGGATCCTTCCATGACTCTGCCTCCCACATCTCCGCGACGCTTCCCGCTGGCAAGGGCGGCGGGTCTCCTCGCGTGGTGCCTCGTTGGCTCGCTCGCAACGCCCGTGCTCGCCCAAGGCACGCCCGCCGAGTCGCCCGCAGACCGGCGCTGCATGCAGTGCCACGGCCAGAGCCACATCGCCGAACTCACGCCCGCCGAGCGCCGCTCGATGGTCGGCACCAAGCTCGACGTCAACGCGCCGGCGATGCCAGCTCCGTCAGCCCCGGCCGAACCGCTCACCGGCAATGAGCCGATGACGCGTCCGAATCTCTTTGTGCATCCAGAGCACTTCAAGGGCGGCGTACACGAAAAGAACACCTGCGTCGATTGCCACACGGACGCAGCCACACTTCCCCATACGCCGAAGCTCAACACCGCGACATGCGCGACGAAGTGCCATGAGGCAGCGGCGTCGGCGTATGCCGCAGGCTCACACAAGGCCGCGCTTGACCGCAAGGATGCCCTCGCGCCCACCTGCGCCACGTGCCATGGCGGGCATGAGATCTTGAAGGTCTCCGACCGCAAGGCGCCGCAGAACAAGCTCAACTCGCTGCATCTCTGCGGCGATTGTCACGCCAAGCACGAGCCCGGCTCCGAAGGCAAGGATGGCAAGGACCGCATCAATGGCTACCTCGATTCGACGCACGCGCGGGCACTGACCAAGGCCGGGCTTCCGATGGCCGCGACCTGTGCGGATTGCCACGGTGCCCATGCGGTCAAGCCATCCAAGGACCCGACCTCAACGGTGAATCGGGCGAACGTGCCGACGACCTGCGGCAAGTGTCACGTCGGCATCATCGAGCAGTATCAGACAAGCGTGCACGCCGCCGCCAACGCCGACAAGCCCGGCAGCGCCGCGGTTTGCTCGGATTGCCACACATCGCACCAGATCACGCTTGCGGGCACGCCGGCATTCGCACGCGACGTGGTCGCCGAGTGTGGCAAGTGCCATGACAGCGCGGACGCCGATGGCAAGCGTGTCGGCACGTACTACCAGTCGTATCTCAGCAGCTATCACGGCCAGGTGACCAAGCTTGGCGGCAATCGCGCGGCACGCTGCTCGGACTGCCACGGTGCGCACGACATCAAGAAGCTCACCGACCCGACCTCGCGCGTGGCGCAAGCCAACCTCGTCCAGACATGTGCCCGCTGTCACCCGGCCGCGAATGCGAAGTTCGTCCGCTTCGACCCGCACGCGAACCATCGAGACGCGAAGAACTATCCGATGCTCTTCGGCGTGTGGCTCTACTTCATGGTGATGATGTCGGGCGTCTTCACGTTCTTCGGCGTCCACACGATTCTGTGGTTTATCCGGGCGAGCGCGGAGCGCCGCCGGCTCGCCGCGCTCGGGCACCACGTCCATCATTCGCGTCAGGCCACCGCGATTCGTCGCTTCTCGGGGCTTGATCGAATCAATCACGCGTTCGTCGCGATCACCTTCTTCGGGCTGACTGCAACAGGCATCCCGCTCATCTTTGCAGAGCATGCGTGGGCCCGTGTCATGGCGACGTTGATGGGCGGCATCGAGGCGTGCGGCATCTGGCATCGCTTCTTCGCGGTGCTGCTCATCCTCAACTTTGTCGTTCACTTTGTGGGCCTTGGCAGGGCGTTCCTGAATCGCACCTGCTCTGCACGCGAATGGCTGTTTGGTGCCAACTCGCTCCTGCCGCGCTGGAAGGACGCCAAGGATATCTTCGGCATGTTCCGCTGGTTCCTCGGCCTTGGGCGCCTGCCGCGGCTTGATCGCTGGACGTACTGGGAGAAGTTTGACTACTGGGCCGAAGTCGGCGGTTCGATGATCATCGGCGGATCGGGGCTGCTCCTGTGGTTCCCCGAACTCGCGTCGCGCGTTCTCCCGGGTTGGGCCTTCAACATCGCGATGATCGTGCACGGCTATGAAGCGTTGCTCGCCATCTGCTTCATCTTCACCATTCACTTCTTCAACGCCCACCTCCGCCCGGGCATGTTCCCCGTCGACGAAGTGTTCTTCCATGGCACGGTTCCCGAGGATGAACTCAAGGAACAGCGTCCCGAGGAGTACGACCGTCTTGTCGCGACAGGTCGTCTTGAGGCGCTTCGCGTTCCGGCACCGGATCCCAAGCAGCGTCCGCTCATCGTCACAATCGCGGTCGTCTCGGTTGGCTTTGGCCTGCTGCTGCTCGCGCTCATCCTGATCGGAGGACTGACCTGAAGTCGGCGTCCTGCCATGCGTACTCCCGCGTTCATCGCGAAAATCGCCACCGTTCTGCGTCGCCGACGGCGCACGGCGATCATCACGACCTCGGTTGTGGTCGTGCTGCTCGCTGCCGCCACATGGCGCATCGCGCGGAGCCACGCAGACGCTCGCAAGACGCGTGAGGCACTCCAGCACTCGGTTGCCACGGTGGCCGAGACCACGCTCCTGCCCCGCCCGACGACGCCAGTTCATTTCTCTGACGGGTGCATGACGGCCCGGTGTCACGCCGACTTGAAGCAAGTTCCGGTCTTGCATGCGCCCGTCGGGCAGAACGCGTGCGGCACGTGTCACTTGCCCGACGCCGGGAACCACACGTACCCGCTTCGTTCCGAGCCGGGGCACCTTTGCACACAGTGTCACAACACAGTGCATGCAGGAAAGATCCAGCACGCGGTGCTGAGTGACGATGCCTGCATGGCGTGCCACGACCCGCACGCCGGTCGTGATCGCTCGCTCCTCGCGGCGGGCACAACGCAGGCCAACTGTGTGCAGTGCCATCCGACGCATGCCGGGCAGATCCGCCACGCCGCCGCGGTTGGCCAGCACTGCGAAATGTGCCACGACACGCATGTCTCCGACAATCGCGGCCTGTTGAATACGCCGCGCGTCATCGACAACTGCCGCGAGTGTCATGCCCAGACTGTTGCGCACACCGAGAGCGGCGCGCACACGCACCTGAACGTCAAGGGCTCGTGCCTCGGCTGCCACAACCCGCACGCGGCAGAGACCAAGGGCCTTCTCCCCGGCCCCGCGCGCGAGACGTGCGTCTCGTGCCACACCGATATCGGCACGCAGCTCGCCGACGCCACCGTCACGCACGATCCGGTGCTCAAGGGCGAAGCATGCACGCGCTGCCATGATCCGCACGCATCGGACCAGCCCGCCATGCTGATCAAGAGCCAGGCACAAGTGTGCCTGTCGTGTCACGACAAGCCCGTCAAGGCCAACGATGGCCGCACCGTTCCTGCGATGGATTCCGTCTTGACGCAACCCGTCAAGCACGGCGCGATCGCCGTCGGCGAGTGCAGCGCGTGCCACAGCGTCCACGGCGGCAACCACAAGAAGTTGCTCCGCGAGGCCAACGCCATCGCGCCGCACGGCATGTACGACGCCCGCAACTTCGCCCTGTGCTACTCCTGCCATGATGCTCGCCTGGTCACCGATGCCGATCGCACGCAGTTCCGCAACGGCGATCGCAACCTGCACGAAGCGCACCTTCGCTCCGGCGAACGATCCATGGGTTGCGGCGCGTGCCACGCCGTTCACGGCGGGGACCTGCCGCGTCTGATCGCCAAGTCTGTCAACTTCGAGGGGTCATCGTGGCAGATGCCGATGGGTTTCAGCCTGACGCCCAACGGCGGACGCTGTGCATCAGCCTGCCATGAGACACTCGAATACAGCCGCGCCGATGGCGGCGTGCGCACGCAGCGTCACGGAGGTACGCCATGAGATTCACGCCGCTTGTCATCATGGCGCTCGCTGGCTCGCTCGCAGATCTGGCGTTCGCGCAGGCGACGCCTCCGACTCCACAGGCTGCTGCGCAGTCTTCGCCCGCCACGCCACGACTGTTTGACAACACCGGGTCAACGCGTGCCGCCCCGACCACGGACGTCCCGCGCGAAGGCTGCGTCACGACGGAGTGTCACCCAGGCATCAAGGCTCGTCCACAGCTTCACGGCCCCGTGCTCGTCAACGCCTGCGATGCCTGCCACACCGTGAGTGATGCCGCGGCGCACAAGTTCGTGCAGGCCCGTGAGCGCAAAGACGCCTGCACGATTTGCCACGCGCAAGACATCGCACCCGATGCCTTCGCGCACTCGCCGTACACGCAGGGCGAGTGTCTCACGTGCCACGATCCTCACGGCAGCAATGAGCCGCGCATGCTCCGCGGTGAACGCTACGCGGACGCGTGCGCGTCGTGCCATAAGGACGTCACCGGTGCGCACGATCGCGTGCACGGCCCCGCGTCGGTCGGCGCATGCGGCGCGTGCCACCAGCCGCACCAATCCAAGTACCCACGCCTTCTCAATCGCCCGGGGCGTGACCTGTGCCTCAAGTGCCATGTCCGCGTCGGCATCGAGATCGACACCAAGCCCAATGTCCACGCCCCGATGAACGGCGACTGCGGCGTGTGCCACGCTCCGCACGCGACCGACTTTGGCGCGATCCTTGTTGAAGATCAGGTGTCGCTCTGCACCCGCTGCCACCAGGACATCGCCCACACCATCAGCACCGCGAGCACGCAGCACGCGGCGGTGACGACCAAGCGAGCCTGCACCAACTGCCACACGCCGCACGCGGGCGATCACACGTCGCTGTTGAAGGACGAGCCTGCCAAGATCTGCTTCGAGTGCCACAACCAGCCGATCAAGATGCCCGACGACAGCACGCTCGTCAACATGAAGAAAGTGATCGAGACCGGCAAGAGTCTGCACGGCGCGATCACGCAGAAGGGCTGTGTCGAGTGTCACGACATTCACGGCGGCGGACACCGGCGCCTGCTCAAGAACGAGTTCCCTTCTGAGCTCTACTACCCCTTCAGCGACAACGCGTACGCCCTCTGCTTCAGTTGCCACGATCGCGCGAGCGTTCTCGAAGCCCAGACCAGCGGTGCGACGGCTTTTCGCAACGGCAGCGAGAATCTGCACTACGTCCACGTCAGCAAGGACAAGAAGGGTCGCTCCTGCAAGATCTGCCACGACTCCCACGCCGCCAACCGCGACAATCACATCCGTGACGATGTCGCCTTCGGCCCCGGCGGATGGAAACTGCCCATCAAGTACGAACGCCTTCCCGAGGGCGGCAAGTGCGGCGGAGCCTGCCACGCGCCGCTTGAGTACAACCGCGTCAAGCCCCTCACCTATCCGGCGCGTAAGGAGCCCGGCGCATGGAAGGGCGAGGACATGATCCCCGGCAGCCGCGCTGACCAAACACCGGAGCAGCCCGCCGCGCCGCAACCGACCCCGAAGTGAACCAACTTACCCCGAACACACGCCCACATCAGGAGACACTCATGTCACGCAGCATCCTCCGCACGCTCCAACGCCCGCTCATCGGCCTTGCCGCGGCTTTGCTCGTCGCGTCCGCCGCCGGGTCACTCGCCCGCGCCGATGACCTCCGCAATGTCAAGCGTGGTGAACCATTCCCGACGTACAAGCTCGCCACCATTGATGGCAAGGTCGCCGACAGCGACGCGGCAAAGGGTGCTGTACTCGTCATTGTCTGCTTGTCCGCGGAGCAACGCCGCAGCGAGCTTGCAGCGATGGAATCGCTGCAGGTTGTCAGCGAGTTCAAGAACGAACCCGTGCAACTGGTTCACGTCACGGCCGACGTCGTGCAAAAGGCCTACTTCGAGAAGTTCCGCGGCGAACGCTCGATCACGTCGCCGCTCGCGCTCGACGCCGATCGCGCGTTTTATGCCAAGCTCGGTCTCATCGTCTTCCCCACCACCGTCATCGTGAACAAGGAAGGCAAGCTCGACAACGTCATCTCGCTGCACAGCAGTGAGTACAAGAACGTTCTCGACGCGTACATCCGCCACGCGCTTGGGACGCTGGACGACAAACAGCTTGCCGAGCGACTCGCCGCGAAGCCCAGCAAGGAAGCCTCGCCCAAGAGTGCGGCATCTGCCCACCGCTCACTCGCCCGGCTCATGCGCGAGAAGGGCCAACTCGACTCGGCCAAAGCCGAACTGACCAAGGGCCTCGCACTCGACGCCGACAACCAGGAACTCATGCTCGACATGGCCGATCTGAGTCTCGCCCTCAACGAACTTGATGGCGCGGACGCTCTGCTCAACAAGATTCTCGCGGTCAACAACGACCATCGGCGTGCCAAGCAACTCCGAGGCGAGGTGCTCTTCTCTCGCGGCAAGCTCGACGAAGCCAAGGGTGTCCTCGAAGAAGCCCTGCCGCTCAACCCGAATCCGGAGCTCGCCCACTACTACCTGGGCCGCATCTGCGAGAAGCAAGGCGACAAGGACGGGGCGCTCGAGCACTATCGCGAGGCGTTGAAGCACTTTGTTCATGAAGCGACGACGGCCCCACAGCCGCAGCAGCCGTCTGCCGCGACGCCAACGCCAGCTCCGTCGAAGTAACTGGATCGCGGCACACGATCCGGCGACCACGCCGCGGCCCGACGTTCAACGTTTGGCGGCGGCGTTTTCGCTGCCTTTGCCAAAGCGCCGCGCAACACTCAGCGATCGAAGCAGCGGCCGCTTCTTTGACTGATGGTCCTGCATCCGCTGGAGCAGATCAACCAGGAATCGCACCGCGTCGACGACGAACGGCCCTTTGTTGAGCATCACGCATTCTGCACGCTCACCCATCGCGGCGTCCGTGACTTCTGCTCGGGAAGGACGACCCTTCTTTGCCATCGTCTCAAGCACCTGGGTCGCCCAGATGACCGGGAGATGTGCGGCCTCGCAGAGCCACAAGATTTCCTCCTGCACTTCCGCGAGCCGATGGTAGCCGACCTCAACCGCCAGATCGCCGCGGGCGATCATCACGCCCGCGCTTGGCCCGCGCAATGCCTCGAGCAGAAGGCTCGGCAGGTTCTCGAACGCGCGCCGCGTCTCGATCTTCAGCACGGTTCCGACGTTTGCGCCTCCCAGAGCGTCAAGCCGCTCACGCACGGCACGCACGTCGGCAGATTCACAGACGAAGGAGATGCCGACCATGTCCGCGTTGCGTGCGACGATCGGCAAGATCGCGATGTCTTCGGGCGTGAGACCCGAGATGCCGATGTCGGTGTCGGGCAGGTTGATCCCCTTGTCCTCGCGAATCACGTCGCCGCCCGCCGCCGCCTGCACGACGCGCAACTCAACACTGTGAGGGCGCACTGCCACGACGGTTGCTCCGACACGTCCGTCGTCGATCCAGACGGCGTCGCCGATCGTCACGCGCCGAAAGGCGTCGGGCATCGTCGTTGTCAAGATCGCAGGAGAGTTGCCATCAGCCGGCTTGCCGTGCTCGCGATCGAGAGCGACGTTGAGACGGTCTCCCGGGCGCACGACGATCGCCTGAGCGAGGGCGGGTAGGCGTCCGACATGTGCGACGAGGCCGTATTCGCCTTCACGCAGGCGCTGCAACCGCATGCCACTGCCGATGTAAGCCGTTTGATAGCACGTCGCAGTGACACGACAGATGCCTTGGGTGTCGTCAATGCTGCGCACGCGCAGTGTGCGCCGCCGCGAACGCGTATCGACGAAGACGATGTCGTCACCCGCCCGCAACGAACGCAGCCACGCGCCATCGACCGGGATCTCTGACGCCGCCAATGCATCGCCGCCACTTTCGCGCAGCACAACCGTCGCGGGCGAGATGACGCGCCCGAGCGGATCACGCAGCGGCTTGATGCGGACCACTTCGGGCCCAGGCTCCATCGGTCCAGTTCGAAGCTTCGGTCCGCTTACATCCATCAGGATCCGACAATCGATCGCGGCCGCCGCCGCCTCGGTGCGTACATGGCGGCACATGCGTTCCCATCGCTCGGGATCATCGTGAGCGGTATTGATGCGTGCGCAGTTCATTCCCGCATCAAGAAGCGCCCGAACAAGCTCGGATCCGTCCGCTGCCTCGCTCGGGAGCGTGACCATGATGCGCGTACCGCCATCTGTGCGTGTGCTGTCGCCGCCGTCGGTCACCGAGTCATCGCTCGCGTCGACTCCCCCCAACAGAGCCGACGCCCGGCGTTCGAGCAACGACTGCGCCTCGGAGAGCGTGATCGCCTGCGGCGTCAGCTGCTCACGCGGATCAATCGTGCCCGCGTCGATTCCGTGCGATGTTCTCACCAGCCGCGACAACACGCCAATCACGGCGTTCAGATTCGCCATCACGTGCGGCTCGATCCGGCCCAGCGATGACAGGCCGAGCTCGGCCAGTGGCGCGTGCAGATCTCGCAAGTCCTCCCGGCGCAGCGCGAGGTAGTGCAGCAGGTTCCTCGTGCTGGCCGCGGCTCCTGACACCGGCCCGCGAACACCCCGCTCGTGCGCGTCACGTGCGGCCTGCTCGAGCGCGGTAATCCTCCCCTCCTGCTCGGTTTCGAGCAAGAGACACTGGGATCGCAACTCCAGCAGTCGGCTGAGGAGTTGTCGCGCGTCGGTTGTCGTCAGAGTGGTGTTCACGCAAGCCCCCGAATCGCTCGGTTGCGATCCACCACCAACGTCACTCTATTCGCGATGACACGGCGGGTGAACTACCGGCTTTGTGAAGATTGATTCGCCTTGCGCAGCACCTGGTTGATCATGTGCAGCAGCGTCTCGGTCATGCACGGCTTGGCGACAAACGGCACGCGCTCGGGGTCGACGCCGTGGTGTTCGATCGTTTCTTCGGTATACCCGGACATGTAGATCACGGGCATCGGCCGCTGCGCGGTCAGTTGCTGCGCCAGTTGCACGCCGCTCATCTCCGGCATGACCACATCGGTGAGCAACAGGTGAATCGGCTTCTCGTACGCCGCCGCGATGCGCAGCGCATCGGGGCCCGACTCCGCCGTCAACACATTGTACCCGGCGGTGCGGAGTTCGTCGGCGATGAGTTCTCGCACCAGCGCACTGTCCTCGGCGAGCAGCACCGTCTCGCTGCCGCCGGGCGCGGGCTTGGGCGCTGGCGGCGCGGCGTGCTTGCTCGCCTCCGAGTTCACACGCTGCAGATAGACGCGAATCGCCGTGCCGCGCCCCACTTCGCTGTACACGCCGATGTGCCCGCCGCACTGCTTGACGATGCCGTGACAGGTTGCAAGCCCGAGTCCGGTTCCCTTGCCGACAGGCTTGGTGGTGAAGAACGGCTCGAAGATCCGTGCCTGCACTTCCGGCGACATGCCGGTGCCAGTATCCGTCACCGCCAGCACGACGTGCTCGCCCGGCACCGCCTCGATCCGCGAGCGGCAGTACGCTTCATCGAGCACTTCGTTGTACGTTTCGATCGTGAGCGTTCCGCCGTGCGGCATCGCGTCGCGCGCGTTGATCGCCAGATTCACCAACACCTGCTCGAGTTGCGCCGGGTCGGCGCGGACATTGCCCGTGTCTTCCTTGAACGCAGTCCGCAGCGTGATGTCTTCGCCAATCAACCGCTGCAACATTGGCGTCAAGCCCGCGGCCACTTCACGCACACTCAGCACCCGCGGCGCGACCACCTGCTTGCGCGCAAACGTCAGCAACTGGCGTGTCAGGTCGGCGGCTTTCTGTGCCGCCTGATTCGCCTGCGTCAGCGAGGGCGTCACGGGGTGGTCAGGCCCCAGTCGACGCGTGGCGAGGGCGAGGTAGTTGAAGATGGCCATGAGGAGGTTGTTGAAGTCGTGGGCCACGCCGCCCGCGAGCCGCCCGACGCCTTCCATCTTCTGGGCCTGGAGCAACTGCGATTCAAGCCGCTTGCGTTCCGACACATCGCGCAGGATCACGGTAAAGAACTGCTGCCCGCCGACGGTGACGTGCGAGATCGACGCCTCCATCGGGAACTCGGTGCCGTCGCCGCGCACGCCCGTCAGCGTGCCGAGGTTTCCCATCGTGCGATTCGAGACGCCGGTGCGCCCGAACGACGCCACCATCTTGGAGTGCCCGTCGCGCACCCGCGTCGGCAGGAATCGGTCGAGCGTGCCACCCAGAGCCTGCTCGGAGCTGACGCCGAAGATCCGCTCCGCGGCGGCGTTGAACATGATGACGCGGCCGTTCTGATCGATCGTGATGATGCCGTCCATCGCCGATTCGACGATGCGCTGCAAGCGCCGCTCGTTCTCAAGGCCCGCGAGAGCCGCGGGATGATCGGTGATGTCGACCACCATGAGGAGTGTTGCGTTGGCGTGGCGTGAGGCAAACAGCCGCACCCATGCTCCGGTGCGATCGTTGACGCAAATGTCGCACGAGAAATCGGTGCGATGCCCGGACAGCACCTCGCCGAGTCCTTGAGCCGCGGCGGCTCCACCGGTGAAGTTCCGCAGAGCATCGAGGACATTGCGTCCGGCGGGCGCGAGTGGCAGGTGTGCGCCTTGGCGGGCGGCCCACGCCGCGTTCGTGTACTCAATCCGGCCCTGCGCATCGAGCAGCGCACACGGCGTGGGTAAGGAAACCACGAATCCATCACCGAAGCCATCGCGTCCTGCGATGTCGCCGGCCCCAGTCGAACGCTCGTTGTCAGCACGCTCAGCCATCATGACTCCCACGAATCGCGGGCCACACGCCGCGTGCCTCTTGGCGCACGCCGGTTGTGAAGTGCCGCTGTCGGGTGTATTGTACGAAAAGCGACGCAAAATCGTCGCTTTGTGCTTGGTAAATCACGGTTTCTCGCGAACCCCAGATTCGGTGTTCCGACTCTTCTGACAAAAGGATCAACACATGAAATCCCAGACTCTGCTTCTCGCCGTCCTCGCCAGCGTCGTGGTTGCCGGCTGCGACAGCAAGGCTCCTCAGCCGCCACTCGCGTCGCCCAAGCCTGCGCCCACGGGTTCGACGCCCGCCTCGCCGCATTCGGGCACTCCGGCGGCCACTGCGTCGGCCCCCGCCGCCTCGGCAACTGACCCGGTCGTCAGCTTGCTTGGCGTCAATGTGAAGCTCCCCGACGGCTGGAAGCGCAATCCTCCCGCGAATCAGATGCGCCTGGCCGAGGCGGACGTCCCCGACGCCAGCGGCGATGCGTCAAAGACCTGCCTCGTCGTCTTCTCCACCGCGGGCGGCTCTGTCGAAGAGAACATCGCGCGCTGGGGCGGCCAGATGCGTGACGCCAGCGGACAGCCGGTTGCGCCGCAAAGCTCCACCAAGACCGTCGACGGCCTGAAGATCACCAGCGTCTCGATGAGCGGTTCGTTCTCGGGTATGGGCGGCGGCGCACCCAAGGACAACTGGGCGCTGCACGGCGCGATCATCGAGACGCCTCAAGGCCTGCTCTTCATCAAGATGACCGGCCCGGCCGCATCCATGCAAGCCGCGGCGAAGGCGTTTGATGCGATGCTCGACGGCGTCAAGAAGTCTTGATGCGATCGGCGCCCGACGAGGCAGGAGTCTGAGCCGCACCGCGTTCACGACTCTGGTCTGAGATCGAGCCCTTGATCGGCTTGAGCTCTCTGGCGGATGCATCAAGCTTCGACGAGCCCAGCCCGGACATTTCGATGTTCGACGAACCAAGCCCCGCCATCGGCGGGGCTTCTTCGTCATCCGACTCAGGCTGCCGCGTCCCCGGACCAACACGCAGCAGCCCAAGCCGGATCGCATACCCCACGAAAACCGCGGCCCCCAGCAGAAATCCGATGATCGTGACCTGCGTGTCGCTCATGACAACGCTCCTGCCGAGGGGCTCGGCGGCAGAGGATGCTGATCGCGCCAGCGCCCGAGTGCGCCGCGATCAATCCGGAAACGTGCGTCGATCAACCCACCCGAAACGAGCGTGATCGCGAGGAACCACATCCACAGCGCGGGCTGCATCGCCGGGGTGATTCCGAGCCCGCGTGAGTGAACGTCTGGCAACATCTTCGCTGCCAGATACACGAGTGGCACATCGATGAACGCGACCATGCCGTAGATCGCGGTGATGACGCCGCGCGTCGCGGGTGAGGAGATCCGTCCGTGCACAATCAAGTAGCCGCAGTAGAGCAGCCAGAGCGCGAGGCTGAACGTGAGCCGCGGGCTCCAAGTCCACCAGACGCCCCACGCCGTCTTGGCCCACAGCACGCCGGTCACGAGCAGCACGGTTGCGTTGAGCACGGTCACGATCGCCGCGGCATGTCCGAGATCTTCCCAAGGCTGCCGCCGCCCGCCGATGCCGCCGATGCTCGCGACAAACACAACCATCGCGCCCAGGAAGGCGTTCGCCGCGACGGGCAGGTGGAGGTACAGCAACTTTTGGATCGGACCCATCGTGGCATCGACCGGCGCGTCGATCGCGAGCACAACGGCGAGCAACAGCACGACGGCCGTCAGGCTCCAGTAACCGACCACGGCCCAGGGATGTGCGCGTTGCATGGCGGTCCTTCGGCGCGACCCCGCGTCAGTGCGCATCGCGTCGAGCGAGTTCGTTGCAAGCCGGATGCCAGCCGACGGCGAGGCAGCGCGGCTGCTCAATCGCAGCGCGACAACCCGCGTTCGGCGGCGTCAAAGCCCGCTTCGCATGCGTTTCAGTTTTGAGAATCGCCCGGCACAGCCCCACTCAAGCGTGAGAAAAGGCTGTGATTACTGGGTGTGGCACGTCAGGCACAAGCGGCTGCCGCGATTGCTCATCACCAGTTGGCTCTGCTCGCGCGAGTACGCGCTGTGGCAGCTACCGCAGCCGACGGCACCATCAAACAGTCTCACGCGCCGGTCCAGACTTCTCGGATTTGCGAGCGTGAAATCACTGCCATTCACGCGTTTGCCGGCCGTCATCGCGACGCCGAGCGGATGGTCGTCCGCATGATCCGCGTGGCGTGCCCGAGAGCCCGTCGGCCCCGACTCGCGGGCGAGCGAGCCGTCGTGGCACGACATGCAGGCCTGACTCTCAGAATCGAGAGTGCCGTTCCCGCGCGAAGCAGCGAACGGCATCGTCGGACCCAGGTGAGCACGGCCAATCGCCAGGGCATGGGCGTTCTTCGCGTCTGTCGCGCTCGGTGTGTGGCAGGCAACGCACAACGCCGCCGACGACGATGCACGCAGAGCGACCTTGGCAGAGGACCGGTCGTGGTGCGGCGTCGCCTCGTGGCACGTCAGGCAACTGATCATGCCGTTCTCGAGCGGGAGGTTCGCCGGAGTGCCCGCCCCCGCTGGGATGTTCACCGGGTGGGACATGGACTTCTCGAAGTGGTGACACGAGGCGCAGGTCTGAGAAGTCGTGGCGGCGCGCTCGGCGTCGCCGGACGACTCGGAGAGTGAGCAGGCGCGCACGACGCCCGACGTCGGCGTCGGGGCGGCACGGGCCGCGAGAAGCACACCCGACACGCCCAGAATCGCACACACACCCCAAAGAAGGGATGCCGCCACGCCAAAGCGCGAAACTGCCCGGCGGTTGGGGGCGGACACGATGACAGACTCGGAGCTCCCTCGCTTCTCCATGGCTTCTCCCGAAGTGGGAGGAGAATCGGGCAGCCATGGATAACCCCTTGCCAAAGTTCTCTCAAAGTTTGCCAAAGTCCCTACCAGACCCGGCACATGTCCTCCCACCAGCGGGAAGCGTACATCTTGCCAGACCGCGTTGGGACGCTGGAAACGCGGTTCTTGTCTATTTCGGACTCTGGCATGCGGATTGCCATAAGAGGGGCAACAACGCATACGGCTGGAAGACACGTGGGTGGACCAGTGCCCCCGGCCGGAACAAGAGAAGGACTGGTATATGAAGCTTTCGACCCTCCTCGGCACCGCGGCCCTCGTCTGTCTGACCGGCAGCGCCTTCGGCCAGATCACCAACTCGGCTCACGACTTCAGCAGCTATGCGTGGTCGGGCGGCGAAATCTGCAAGCCCTGCCATACCACCCACTTTGCGAACGTGGCCGCCGGCCGCCTGTGGAACCACACGCTCTCCACCGCGACCTACACCCTGTTCGAAGGCGAGACCGGCACGTCGGCCGACCTCGATCGTGAAAGCCGCCTGTGCATGTCGTGCCACGACGGCACCGTCGCCCTCGACAGCTTCGGCGGCAAGACCGGGACGAACTTCATCCCCGGCGGCGCAAAGGTCGGCACCGACCTGACCGACGATCACCCGATCGGCAAGGACGCTGTGTACCCCACCACGACCAGCACTCGCTTCAATCCGCAGGACACCAATCACCAGATCGCCGTCTCCGGCACCACCACCAAGCTGCGTCTGAAGAGCTGGACCGATGCGGGCGGCGTTGAGCAGTACGTCGTCGGCTGCCGCACGTGCCACAACGTGCACAACGCTGGCAACTTCGACCACATGCTCTATGTCAGCAATGCATCGAGCAAGCTCTGCCTGGCCTGCCACATCAAGTAAGGTTCGGCACAGTCTCTCACCGGGGCCCTCAGTCTCGCTCTCTCACTGAGTGGCACCTTCGGATTGACCAGCCCCGGACGCCCTCACCGGCGTCCGGGGTTTTTGTTGCGTTCAGAGAAGTCGCGTGAACCGGTCACAGAGTCTCCGCTACACGCTACTCCCGGGCACGCCCCGCGCAGCTTCTCAAAGTTGGCACCGAGTTTGCACCCATTCTCAGAACTGATTCTTCTGGAGGCCCCATGCAGACCAACCGTGCGATTCGTCAGACCATCGCCGCAGGACTCTCGATGCTCGTCGCTGTTGCCGCACTGAGCGGCTGCGCGTCCGGCACAAGCACCGTGACGAAGACGACGACCAGTCAGAAGTATTCGTTCTGGCCGCTCGCGCCGGATGAGCCGCGGATCCAGTTCCTGGGCGCGTTCAACTCAAGCGAAGACGTCGCGCCGGTGAAGACCAGCGCCCTCGAAAGCGTGGTCTTCGGCAAGGACTCGGTCACCACCGCGTACGTCAACAAGCCCTACGGCGTGGCATGCCGCGACGGCAAGATCTATGTCTGCGACATCCGCGCCAAGGCCGTGGTCGTGCTTGACCTCGCCTCGAAGCAGACCCGCATCATGGGCACATCGGGCATGAATCGCCTGGAGCGACCCATCGCGGTCACGGTGGGCGATGACGGCGCGATCTATGTGGCGGACAGTCTGCACGCCGCGGTGCTCGTCTATGACAAGAACGAGCGGTTCAATCGCTCGATGCCCATTGAAGGCATGAAGCCCGCAAGCATGGCGATCTTCGGCAAGCGGCTCTACGTCGCGGACATGAAGCGCCAGCAGGTGATCGTGCTCGATTCCCAGACGGGAAAGCAGATCGGTGACATCGGCACGGTCGGCGACGAGGACGGACAGTTCCGCTTGCCGATCGGTGTCGCCGTCGACAAGTCGGGGTTCCTCTACGTAACCGACATGATGCGCTGCCGCGTGCAGAAGTTCACGCCTGAGGGCAAGTTCGTCGGCGGCTTCGGCGAACTGGGAGACAAGGCCGGCGGCTTCGCGCGGCCCAAGCACTTGGCGGTCGACTCCGACGGCATCATCTACGTCGTCGACGCGGCGTTCCAGAACGTGCAGATGTTCAACGACAAGTTCGAACTGCTCATGCACTTTGGCTCGATGGGCGACTTCCCCGGCTCCATGAATCTTCCCGTGGGCATCGCCGTCACCGACACGGGCTGGGAGCCGCTCTCGGATCGCGTGCACCCGGGCTTTGCCCCCAAGCGCTGCATTGTCGTTGCCAACCAGTTCGGCGACGGCAAGATCTCGGTCTACACGCTCGGCGATCGTCGCTCAAACTACAGCTTCAGTGATCTCGCGGCGGCGTCGAATGCGGTCGGCACGGGCGTCGGCAAGCCCTCGGCTGAATCGCTGAAGTTCCAGAACATCGGCGGCGTGGAACCACCGCCCGAAGGCATGCCCACCGGCCCCGCGCAGGACCCTGCGGCCACGCCCAAGCCCGAAGCGAAGCCTGAGACCAAGCCGGCAACCACGCCCAAGCCCTGAGATCACGCTGGAGCTGAACTGATGCTCAGGCCGACGCGAACCACCCACCCAACACGCCCGCTCTGGCGCAGCCGCGCCCGCGCGGGCGTGCTTTGGTGCGTGATCGCGGGCGCGTGCGTGTGGGCGGGCTGCACCGTGACCAAGACCAACTACAAGACGCTGAGTTTCTTCTTTGACGGCGTGCCGGACCCGGAGGCGACGCTTCAGAAAGGTGCACCGGGCGACACGACGATCGCGGTCGCCGTTGTTCAGCACAAGCCGTTCCTTGAAGAGAAGTGCGAGGCGTGTCACAAGACGCAGTATCGCCCGTCGCGCAACGATCCGTCCGCGTGCTTGTCGTGTCACGACAAGGTGATGAACCAGCACGAATGGACGCACGGCGCGGTGGCGGGCGGAGCGTGCCTGTGGTGTCACTCGCCGCATGAATCAGCACGCAAGTGGCTGCTGCGTGCGCCTGATCGCAAGCTGTGCATGCAGTGTCACTCCGCCGCGCTGCTGACGGGCGACACCGTTCCCGCGCATGCTGATCCCGCGTCGGGCTGTGTGGATTGCCATTATGGGCACGGCGGGAAGACCGCCGTGATGCTCAAGCCGGGTGCCACCGCGACAACAAAGCCGCCGCCCGAAAGCGCCGAAACACAGCAGCCGATGCCCGCAACGGCAACACCCGCGACGCCAGAACCTGCTGCGCCGGCGCGTGTCGAATCCGCTCCGACTCCTTCCCCCGCTTCTTCTGAGACTCCCGCTTCCAAGTAACAGTCCCGTGAACCGCTCGCCGACGAAAGTCATGATCCTCACACTGCTCGCGCTCGCGTCGCGGGCGGCCGGTCAGGATGCGAGCACGCCGACGCCGCCGCCAACGACGACGCCCCCCGCTGCTCCCCAGCCGGAGCCCGCGCCGACGCTCGATGCGCCGATCGCGGACGACGAAGGCCCCGTGGTCGTGGGCAAGCAGCGCGAGAAGTGGTCGACCGTCGATCTGCTGCGGCTTGATACCGCCTTCGAGTTCCGCTTCCAGAATCAGACGGACAAGATCTCACGCACCGGGCAGGCTGATCAGAAAGTGACCGACACGCGCTATCGCGAGACGCTCGATCTGTCGGGCGAGGCGATCATCGGCCACAAGAACCTGCTCGACATCACCGGCTCGGCGTCCATCGGCCGCGAGGACATCTTCCTCAAGGACACGCTCGCGGGAACGAACGCTCACGACGACTCGCTGCTCACGCTCTGGGATATCAACGCGCTGGTGCTGGGCACAAGCCGCTTGCCCACCGACATCTTCACGCGGCAGGAGCAGAACGACTTCAACCAGGCGTTCAGCGGCAACATCCGCGAACAGCTCACCGAGTACGGCATCGGCACCCGCTATCAAGACGACACATTCAACGTCGTTGCGCAGGCCCGCCATCGCGACACCACCCTGACGGGCAACTTCGGCAACATCGACAGCAAGGTCACGCAGGACACCTTCACGCTGCAGTCGGGCGTGATCCTGAGCACATCGCAGCGACTTGACGTCAACTACACGTTTGATCGCATCGACGAGAGCCAGAAGGGCGCGGCACCCGACTCCTACAACCGGCACGACGCCAACATCGTTCACACCTACACGTTCGGCGAGGAGCGTCTGCCGAATGAGCTGCGATCCTCGCTGCGTCTCTATGACCAAGACGGCCTGCGCGAGCAGCGACAGATCAACTGGGACGAAGTACTCAGCCTGCGGCACAGCGAGCGATTCGACACCCGCTACAGCCTGCGGGTCGATTCGCTTGAAGTCCGCGGCGATCAGCAGACCATCGGCCGCGCCGACGCGACGGCCCGCTATCGCCTCTTCGACAGCCTCGTCGCCAGCGGCACGATCGGCGCGCAGCAACTCAGCGCGCCCGGCGGATTCACGAGCGATGAGAAGTTCATCAGCGGCGATCTGACCTACACCAAGCGTGTTCCCTACGGCACGCTCGATGCTGCCGTCGGCGGGTCGTACAACATGCAGGCCAACAGCGAGCGGGGCTCGACGATCTCGATTATCGATGAGACGTACACCTATCGCGACGGTTTCCCCCTCATCATCTCGCGCCGCAACATCGTCGCAGGCTCGTTCATTGTCACGCCGCTGGCGGGCTTCCCGATCTACATCGAGGGCATCGACTATCGCGTCTCGGTCTTTCCTGATCGCGCCGAGATCCGCGGCATTGTCGGCGGCGCGCTCGTCGATGGCCAGCAGATCAAGATCAGTTACGACATCGGCCCCGAACCCTCGAGCGACATCAACACGCTGAGCACAAGCTTCTCGATTCGATACTCGATCACCGAAGGTTGGATCCGCGGCACATCGCTCTACTCGACCTATCGCACCGTGAGCAACGACATCAGCACGCTTGATCCATCGCTCGTCGTGCTCGACGACACGCAGGACTTGCTCCTGGGCGTCGAGTATCGCCGCAATGAACTCGAAGCGCGATACGAGTACAACGTGCACGAGAGCGATATCTCGCCGTACACGATCCAGCGTGTGCAAGCGTTGTACACGCTGCCGCTGGACACCAACTCATCGCTGATCAGCGAATGGACCAGAGAGTGGATCGATTTCAGCAAGGCCAACGATCAGGTAACGTTTGATCGCGGCTCGCTGCGGCTCACGCATCGCCTGTCGCAGTCGCTGGATGCCAACGCCGTGGTCGAGTATCGCAACGAGGACAGTTCGCTGAGCGGCACATCGACCGGGCTCGAAGAGTCCCTAGGGCTCACGTGGCACTGGCGGCAGACCACCGTGTACGCGTCGTTCCGCAACTCCAACCTTGAAGGCCCGGGCAGCACGCAGGACTCACAGTTCTTTCAGTTCGGCTTCCGCCGTACGTTCTAGTCAGGATTGATCGCGCGAATGCAGAGACCACGTCGCATGAATCGCATCGCAACCCATCTTGTGTCGATCACGCTGCTCGCCGCGATCGCGAGCCTGAGCGGATGCGGCACGCCTGCGGGCGCACTTCTCCAGCCCGCGGCTGAGGCACCGCGTTGGCCGCTCGCGCCGGAGCCGACGCGGCTCCGCTATCTGGGCGAGTTGTCGACGGATCAGGATCTCAAGCCCGCCAAGTCATTCTTTGAGAACGTGGGCGAAGGACTTTTCGGGAAGGACGCACCGCTGGCGATGATCTCGCCGCTGAGCGTGTGTACGGACGCTGGCTCGCGTGTCTTCGTCGCAGACACCAACGCCCAGAGAGTGCATGTCTTTGATCTGACGACTCGCAAGTACACCACGTGGGCTCCGCCCGGTGGATTCTCGATGCCGGTCGCCGTCGCTTTTGACCCTGGCGGGCGCGTGCTCGTGAGCGATTCGGTCGGCGGCGTCATCGATGTCTTCGACGCCAAGGGCGCGTTCGTGGGGACACTCGGCGAGGGCGAGCTCAAGCGCCCCGGCGGGCTGTGCGTCGCGCCAGACGGACGCGTCTTCGTTGCCGACATCATCGCGCATCAGGTGCTTGTCTTTTCACCCGGCGGCGGCGTGGCACAGCGTGTCGGCATCCGCGGCTCGGCACTGGGCGAGTTCAACTATCCGACAAACGTCGCGCTGGACTCGCAGGGGCGCCTGTTCGTGAGCGATTCGCTCAACTTCCGCGTGCAGGTCTTTACGCCCGAACTGCTGCCGCTGCGCCAGATCGGTAAGCAAGGCGATGTCCCGGGGACGTTCGCGCAGCCCAAGGGCATCGCGATCGACCCTGATGATCATCTGTGGGTGGTTGATGCGAACTTCGAGGCCGTGCAGGTCTTTGATGTCGAGGGCTCGCTGCTGCTGACGTTCGGGCGCGAAGGGCGCGGCCCCGGCGAGTTCTGGCTGCCGTCGGGCTTGCACTTTGATCGCGAGGCGCGGTTGTGGATCGCCGATTCGTACAACCAGAGGGTGCAGGTTTTTCAGTATGTCCGCGAGGGAGTCCAGCCGTGACACGCTCAGGAATGACCGGCACAACCCGTCACCATGTCTCGCTGGCTCATGCCGCGGGACTTGTGCTTGGGGTCTGCATGGCGACCTTCGCACACGCGCAGATGGTCAGCGTCATCAACAGTCCGCATGATCTGTCGGCGGGGAGCACGGCCCGTATCCGCGCGGCGAGCGAAGACCAGGTGTGCATCTTCTGCCACACGCCGCACAACGCGTCGCCCGCAGCGCCGCTGTGGAATCGCCTGCTCTCGCCGGCGGCGTACTCGATCTATACCAGCCGCGCACTCAACGCGAAGCCCGGCCAGCCCACCGGTTCGTCGAAGTTGTGCCTCTCCTGTCACGACGGCACGATCGCGCTGGGCAGCGTGCTCTCGCGGGGCACACCGATCCAGATGTCCGGCGGCGTCATCGCCATGCCCGCCGGCGCGAGCAACCTGGGCACTGACTTGCGCGACGATCACCCGATCTCCTTTGCGTTTGACACCACGCTTGCCGCCAAGGACGTCAAGCTGCGCAGCCCCGCGACGCTGCCGCCCGAGATCAAACTCGACAGCAATCGCGAGCTGCAGTGCACGACCTGCCACGACGCACACAACAACGCGTTTGGCAAGTTCCTCGTCAAGCGCAACACCAACTCAGAGCTGTGCATTTCGTGCCACACCATGGGCACAACGGATATCACTGGCCACGCCAACTGCTCGGATTGCCATCAATCGCACACCGCGCCCAGCGGGCCGTACCTGCTGAAACGCCGCACGATCAGCCAGACGTGCAACAGTTGCCACGACGGAACCAATCCGCAGGCTCTGAACGTCTCGGCGGACACGCACAAAGCGTTTGCCCACGACAACGATCCGGCGGTCGATCCTGCGACGGCGGACAACGTGTCGTTGCAATGCGCCAACTGCCATGAGCCGCACACGATGACCAAGGGCGTCGGCGCGACCCCGCCACAGTTGACCGGGCCGCGTCGCACGGCGATCGGTCGCCTGGGCAAGATCAACGGCGTGAACACCTCTGGCAGCGCGGTGACCGTCGTCAGCGCCGAGCAGGAAGTGTGCTACAAGTGTCACGGCGACGGCAACCCGCTCGCGGCGTCGATTCCGCGCCGCCAGCCGCAGACGAACATGCGCCTGCAGTTTGCGTCCAACGCGATCTCGTACCACCCGGTCGGCACGATGGGCCGCAGTTCCGAAGTGCCGAGCCTCAAGCCCGGCTGGTCGACCAGCAGCACGATGGCATGCAGCGACTGCCACGCGTCGGATACGGGCACGACGTCGGGCATCCACGGCTCGACCAACGCCGGCCTGCTCGTGTCGCGCCTCGTGACCACCGATCGCACCAGCGAGAGCGCGACCAACTACGCGCTCTGCTATCGCTGCCATGATCGCAACAGCATTCTGGGCGACAAATCGTTCAAGGAGCACAAGAAGCACATCGTTGAAGAACGTACGCCGTGCACCGTCTGCCACGACTCGCATGGCATCGCATCGACGACGGGCACGCTCACGGGCAACAGCCGGCTGATCAACTTCGACACCCGCGTCGTCACAGGCGAGCGGTCGTCCGGGCGGATCGAGTTCCGCGACACCGGGTCGTATCGCGGCCAGTGCTTCCTTTCGTGCCACGGCGAGAACCACAACGGGTTGTCCTACGCCCCGTAGACGACGACGCATCAGCTTGATGTTCATTCGACGCCGCGGGACCTAGCCCCGCGGTGTTTTCGTTGGGCCTCGAGAAGTGACGCGTCGGGCAGACGTCCTCTTCCCAGATCCGGGAACACCGTCTCGCGGTTTCCCATTCTTGAGAATAGGATTGATTCCAAGGCCCATTCTCAGGCTTTGGAAGCGGTTCGGAGTTGGGCACGGGGTTTGCATCTTGGGCTTCCGGGTGCTCATTCCCCCGACACGCCATCAACCGACCGGAGCGCGTTCATGAAGCTTCTTGCCCTGCCCGCCCTGCTCGCCAGCCTGTCTGCCTCGATGCTCCAGCCCACGGGCGCTCAGCAGCCCGCCAAGAGCCAGATGCCCGCGGGCCACCCCGGCGTGATCAACGCCGACCCGACGCTGAACTGGCCCAAGGCCAAGCCCGAGGACGTCTCGTCGATCGACGGACTGCTCAAGGCCTTCTATTCCGTTGCGGGCGGCGAACCGGGCCAGGCCCGCGACTGGGATCGCTATCGCTCGCTCTTCACGCCCGATGCGCGCCTCATCCCCGCGCGTGGCAACCCCAACGGCGGCGCGATGGCGATGTACGTCACGATCACCGACTACATCGCGCTCAACAAGACGTATTTCGAGAAGGGCGGCTTCATGGACAAGGAAGTCGCCCGCCGCGTCGAGCAGTTCGGCAACATCGCACAGGTCTGGAGCACCTTTGAATCGCGTCACAGCGCCAAGGACCCCACTCCCTACGTCCGCGGCATCAACAGCATTCAACTGCTCAAGGACGGCGATCGCTGGTGGATCGTGAACGTCTTCTGGGACTTCGAAGGCGAGAACGCCAAGCTGCCCGCGGAGTACCTCGCTAGTCCAGCGGCCAGCCCATCGGCCAGCCCAGCCGCGGCTGCGACGACGGCCCCCGCTGCTGCCCCCGCGTCGAGCAAGTGATCGCAACGGAGAGCCCTTCCAATGCCAACCAAGATCCTTCTTGTTGAAGACGAACAGATGCTCCGGGAATCGCTCGCTCAGCTCCTGAGCGACGAGGGGTATCAGGTCGTCCAGGCAGCGGACGGCGAAGCGGGGCGCGATGCCGCCATCAATGAAGTCTTTGATCTCGTCCTCACCGACATCCGCATGCCGGGCATGGACGGGCTGACGCTTCTGAAGCACCTGCAGCAGATCATCCCGCAGACGCCCGTCATCGTGATCACCGGTTTCGGCACGGTCGAGAACGCCGTGAGCGCGATGCGATCTGGTGCGGCGGACTATCTCCTCAAGCCGGTGCAGTTCGAGGACGTGCTCATTCGCGTCAAGCGAGCGCTTGAGTTTGGCGAGATGCGTCGCAATCGGACGCTCTTCACCGAACAGCTCGCGGCCCAGAGCACGTTCCACGATCTCATCGGTGAATCGCCCGCGATGACGGCGTTGTTTGATCTGGTTCGCAAGCTCTCCACCGTCAGCAGCAGCGTGCTGATCGTTGGCGAATCCGGCACCGGCAAGGAACTCTTCGCCCGCGCCATCCACTACAACGGCATCACCCGCGAGAAGCCCTTCATCGCGATCAACTGCGGCGCGATCCCCGAGAACCTCATCGAGTCCGAACTCTTCGGCCATCGCAAGGGCGCGTTCACGGGCGCGATCAAGGACCGCATCGGCTATTTCGAGGCGGCCAACGGCGGCACCCTGTTCCTGGACGAGATCTCGACGCTGCCCATTCAGGTACAGAGTTCGCTGCTCCGCGTGCTCGAAGAACGCGTGGTCGTGCCCGTCGGCGACACCCGCCCGCACCCCGTCGAGGTCCGCATCATCGCGGCATCAAACCAGAACCTGCAGACCCAGGTCCGCGACGGGCAGTTCCGCGAGGACTTGCTCTATCGCCTCGACGTCGTGCGTCTGCAACTGCCGGCCATCCGCCAACGCCGCCAGGACATTCCTCTGCTCGCCCAGCACTTCCTCAAGAAGTACACCGAGAAGATGAACAAGCGTGTCACCGGCATCAGCAACAGCGCGATGCGCGCCATGCTGAATCACGAGTGGCGTGGCAACGTCCGCGAGCTTGAAAACGTCATCGAGCGTGCGGTGATCTTCGCCGAAGGGCGTGATGTCGAACTGCAGGACCTGCCCTTCCAGAACGCGTCGACCGACGACGACGGCGGCGAAGACCTCAAGCACGCGATGATGCAGTTCGAGCGTCAGCACATCATCTACAGCCTGCGTCGGCACAACTACGACAAGGCCCTTACCGCGGCCAAGCTCGGCATCGGCGTGTCGAGCCTGTATCGCAAACTCGATGAACTCAATATCCCCAAGGACCTGCAAGAGCAGGAAAAAGGCGTGAGAAACGGCGTCTGATGCTGCGTCGCAAACTTCTCATCCGGATCGGTCTGCTGATCGCCTGCTTCGTCGCGGGCGCCGCGGTGGCGATCTACCTGCTTCAGGACACGATCTCAGACATCGATCGCATCAACGCCGACACCACGGTGCTGGTTGACGGCGTGCAAACCGCCGACGAGTGCATCGCGCAGATCGAAGATGGCCGCTCCCGCGGAGCGGATGCCAACGCCAACCAGATCGCCGGTGCAACGCTTCGCCTCACGAGAGCTCTCGCGGGCGTCGGCGAGCATCGTGCGGTGCACATGGCCGGGACAACCCAAGCCAAGGACTATCGCGCCCTGGTGGCGTCGCTTCCTGCATTCCTCGATGCGACTGCCGCGAGTTCGCCGAATGCTCCGGCACATGCCGCCCGCGTGCGTGCTGATGTGCGTGATCTGGCCCGATCGCTGCGTTCCTATGTCGCGACCGAGCAGGCCGAGTTTGGCCGCTACCTGCGCGGGCTGGTGATGTGGCTTACGCTCGCCGCCCTGATCATGGTCAACATCTCGGTCTTCGTGCTGCTGCGCACGGCCCAGGTGGTGCTTAAGCCGGTGGCTGAACTGGTGCACGGCAGCCGCGAACTCGCCGCCGAGCGCTTCGACCATCGCGTGCGTGTCGAGCAGCAAGACGAGTTTGGCGAACTGGCTCGCGCGTACAACCGGCTGGCCGAGCAACTGCAAGCCAATGAAGAGCGCAAGGCCGAGGCCCTGCGTCAACTGGCCGTCACGCTCAACCACGACCTGAACAACGCGATGGCGACGATCGAGATGCAGTTGAGCCTGCTGGATCGCAAGTCCGGGCGCGACGCGAACCTTGCCAACGACTTCCGGAACATCCAAACCACGCTCGCGCGGATGGGGCAGACCGTTGCCTCGCTCAAGCACATCCGGCGCGTCGTGCTGACTGACTACGTGGACGGTCAGAAGATGGTTGATCTCGCCCGTTCCGTCATGCCCCCGCCGTCTTCGCTGCCCATGAGCAGCGGCAATGGTGCAACCGGCGTGGCGTCGGGAATGTCCTCTCAGAAGCCCAGCCAGATGGCCTCGTAAACACGCGTCGCCCCGCGCGGGCGAACGCTCAGAGAAAATGCGGAGTTGGTCATGACAAAATCCATCACATGTGAAGAGTCATTCACGCGGCGTGCAGTCCGCTGGCTCGGCAGCGTCCAACTGGCCGTGCCCGTCATGGTGCTCGTGGCGATCGGCCTGGGCGTGGGCACGTACCTCGAGTCCGCGCAGAACGTCCGCATCGCGCGCCAGTATGTCTACGGCGCACCGTGGTTCGTCGCGGTGATGGCGCTGATGTGCGTGAGCCTGATCTTTGCCGTCGTCGCGCGGTATCCGTGGAAGCGTCGGCACATCGGCTTCATCACCGTGCACGCAGGGCTTGTGGCGTTGGTCGTCGCGGGCTTCTGGTCCATGTTCGGCCGCGTCGAGGGACACCTCGCTCTTTCCGAAGGCACGCAGGCCAACATCATGGAGACGGCGGACGAGCAGCTCGAAGTGCTCGCGCACGCCGGCGGCGACTTCAACAGCTTGGACAACACCGCGGCCCCCACCGGCCCGACCACGCTGACGCTCGCGGGCACGACGATTCAGGTGCTGGAACGCTGGGAGAACTCGCGCGATGAGGACATCATCGCCGACGACAGCCCGGTGCCGCTGCGTGCGGTGGACATCGCTCCGATTGGCGGCCCGCAATCCGCGTGGGTCGGTCAGGAAGATCAGGCCGGTCCCGCCCCGATGCTGCTGGGGCTCAAGGTCCTCGTGCTGCCCGAGGGCCAGGACTGGACGCCTCCGGCCCCGCGCGGCAATGAACCGCCGCAGTTCGTGTTCGTCGTCGGCACCACGCGTTTCCCGCTCAAGAACGTCGGCGATGAAGTCTTCCCCGGCTGGAAGATCACCGAGATGAAGCGCTACGAGCGCGCACTCGTCGCGGGCGAATCGATCACCGAGGGGCCGATGGGTGCGCCCGCCAACGTCGCGGTGCAGGTGAAGATCGCCGACGGCAACGGCACGATCGAACAGCACACGGCCTTCCAAGCGTTCCCCGACATGGTCATGGGCAAGCCGCTTGAAGGAAACGGGAACTCCGCGTCGCGTCTGATCTTTGGCGGCACGCAGGGCGAGCCTGAAACGATCGTGATCTTCGGCACCGTCGCCAAGACCAAGATCGGCTACATCGGCCTCGATGGCAAGACTCAGGTGCTTGAGCCCGAGATGAAGTACCCGATGGCGCTCAAGCTCGGCTCGCGCGATGTCACGATCAACCAGCAACTCGCGCGCGCTCACCAGGTGAGCAAGACCGTCAAGCTGCCGATCGCCACGGACAATCGCCCAGCGTTGCTGCTTCGTGTCGGGGACAGCACCGAACTCGTCACGCTCGCGTGGAAGGCGATGGCGCACGTCGCGACCAAGGACGGCGGCACGCAGGTGCTGCACTTCGGGCCACGCCGCGTCCAACTGCCGTTCACGGTGCGTCTGGCCGACTTCCGCAAGACGGACTATCCCGGCACCGAGATGGCCATGGCGTACGAGTCGGACGTCGGCATCGCGATCGACGGCCAGCCTGAGCAGCAGTATTCGATCTACATGAACAATCCGTATGTCCACGGCCCGTGGAAGGTCTATCAGTCGGGCTTCATGGGCAACAACACGTCCGTGTTCAGCATCATGCGCGACCCCGGCCTCTTGCTCACCTACATCTCGTCGGTGGTGCTGTGCGTCGGCGTGATGATCACGTTCTATAGCCGTTCGTTGAGCTGGGGCCACCCGGGCATTCCGATCCGCCCGGAGGATCAGCCCCTGCAGAGGAAGGAGTCGGTCCATGCTTCGCCTGTCGCTGTTTCGCCGAGCCCTGTCAGCAATCCTGATCTCGTTGACGTTGTCACCCGCCCTGTCGAACGCGTCGGCGTCTGAGGTTCCCTCAGGACTGTCGCGCCTCGGCGAGTTGCCCGTGCAAGACGGCGGACGCGTCATGCCGCTGGAGGGCTACGCGCGTCGCCTCGCCGTCGACATTACCGGGCGTCAGCGCTGGAGCAGCAACGGCCCCGCGGGCTTCACCAAGCGCGACTCGATGCAACTGCTCTTGGACTGCATGTTCAAGGGGCAGGAGATGCTGGCGACCAACGTCATCACCATCGAGGACAAGCCCTTCAAGAAGAGCATCGGGCTTGATCCCGAGCGCCGCTTCTTCAGCCCGCAGGAACTTGCCATGTGCAAGGGCCTGAACGAGTTGCTCGGGCAGTTTGAACAAGACCGCTCGATGGACCCGCAGAAGCAGCCCACGCGCGAGCAGCGCAAGGCGCTCGATGTCCGCGGTGCGGCCAATCGCATCGCCGATCTCGCCGGCGGCATGGCCCTTCCGATCATCCCCGCACCCGGCAAGGACGGCTACAAGAAGGCCAGCGCCGGCATGGCCGATCCGGGTGCGGAAGCCGTGCAGGAAGCGTGGAAGGCTGTCGGTGCGGCCTACATCGCCGGCAAGCCGCTTGACGCCGAAGTCGCCGCGCTCGAGAAGGCCATCGCCACGCTTGGAACGCCCAGCGCTCGCGATGCCAAGAGCGTGAAGCTTGAGACGTTCTACGACCGGCATGACCCGTGGCTCAAGACCGCGATCTTCTACGGCCTTGCCATCGTGCTTTTCGGCGTCGCACAACTCGGGCTGAAGAAGCCAATGACGATCCTCGCTCTTGCCGCAACCGCGATCGGCATCGGGGAACACCTCCTCGGTGTTGGACTCCGCGTCGCGATTCTTGATCGTGCGCCGGTGACCAATACATTCGAGTCCTTGCTTTGGATGGGCTTGGTCGGCATCCTCATCGGGGCAATCGCCCAGGGGTTGAACAAGGGCAAGGGCTGGTATCTCTTTGCGGGCGTTGCTGCGGCCATGGTCTCCGTTCTGTTTGCCGGCCTGGTGCCCATCACGGATCGGAGCAACTCGCTTCCTGCAGTCCTCCGCAGCAACTTCTGGCTCATTGTTCACGTGCTGACGATCGTCGCCAGCTACGGCGTGCTCGCCGTCGCCTCGGTCCTCGGCCACGCGTATCTCATCAAGAACGTGCTGCTCGGCAAGCGCGACGGCACAGCGCCGTTCCGCTCGGCGGCCCTCGTCGTGCAGACGTATCGCACGATCCAGGTCGGCTTGTTCCTGCTCACGGCGGGCACGATCCTCGGCGGCGTCTGGGCCGCGGATTCGTGGGGCCGCTTCTGGGGCTGGGATCCGAAGGAGACGTGGGCGCTCATCAGCATCCTCGTCTACTTCGCCGTGCTGCACGCGCGGTACATCAACTGGCTGCGTGACTTTGGCCTTGCTGCGTCCGCCGTGCTCGGCCTCGTCGTCATCGTCTGGACGTTCTACGGCGTCAACTACGTGATGGCCACGGGTCTACACAGCTACGGCTTCGGCTCGGGCGGCGAAGTGTGGGTTGCGTCGTGGGCCGCCGCCGAACTACTCTTCATCATCGTGTGCTGGCTCCGCTATCGCGGCCAGGCGGCGATGAAGACCGCCGCGGCATAACCGCTCGCTGTTGGACCAACTGAGTCGTGCGACCAACGACCGGCGCGAAGATGCGCCGGTCGTTGTCTTTGGTGTCGCGAAGCTCCGCGCTGGAAGGCCTTGCGCTTACTCCCCGAGCACAAAGGCCCGCCCGAAGGCGCAGGCCACCTCGAAGCGGACGGCTCTTCGCAGTTGACGCGTGGAAGCGCAGCGCGAGAGCAAGCGAGGAGCAGCAGCATCAGACGGGCCGCCTGACGACGCCGCACGGATGCACGCGTCGTACCGTCACTTGACTACTTGAGGGCGTCCGACAGCTTGCAGAGCGCGTCGTAGTACGCGTCCTTCTCGATGCCCAAGAGCGTGGCGCCGAAGGCCTCGCAATCCTCAGGCTCGGCGATATCGCCGTAGTTGATCGGCGCGATGTGGTACGCGATCGCCATCACGACCAGGTCAGGTCGGCCCTCAATCGCCGGATGGACAACCAGTGCGTAGCCGTGCTTGGGGTGCTCTCCCAGCGGCTCGGCGTGAGCGAACTCGCCTGGAATGAGTCCGTCGGCGTCGAACCGCAGGAGCGTGGGATAGCGCACGATCGCGCGATCTTCGAGCAGGCGACGCATCGCGTCGACGTCGATCACCGGGCCGTACTTCTCACGCGCTGCCATCGCCCGCTCGATCACGTGATCGCGGAGCGCTCGGCGGCCGTCACCCTCGGTCGGCGTGTGATCCATCATCCTTCACGCGCCGCCGGGGGGCGACGCTCACTCCTTCATGCCGGCCGGCTTTTCGGCAGGCATGTCCTTGGGCGCTTCCGGCTTGGCTTCGGGCTTGGGCTCGGGCTTCACATCGGGCACTGCCGCGGGCGCGGACGGAGCCGCCTGGTACCGCTTCTTGAAGTCATCCACGCTCTGCTTGCGCTGCTCCGCCTCGTCGGCATCCATCTTCCCAAGATACCACTTGTGGTCGTCGGAGTTCAGAACGCTCTCAAGCTTGGCCTTCAGGTCCGCCGCCGCCTTCGCCTTCTTGGGGTCGCTGCTGGCGATGTTGGCGTCGATCAGGTGGCGGAGCTGCGGCACCATGTCGCTATAGAAGTGCTTGGCGACCTCGTAGGTGCCGTGCCAGTGGGCATAGTCCGGCGCCATCATCGACACGCCGTGGCGTGCGCGCCGGCCTTCGTGATGCCAGATCTCGTACCACGTGAAGTCGAGTTCATTGGTGAACTGCACGGGGTTGAGCAGCGGCTTGGCGAGCGTGTAAAGCTCCTTGCCGGGTGTGCCGAACTTGGTGTTGTACAGATCGATGAACGCGTCGTACTGCGTATAGAAGTTGCCGATCAACTGCGCATCGTGGCAGTTGATGCACACGTCGGTCATGTTCTTCCGCCGCGTCTGCCAGGGGATGTTCGCGCTGGGCAGGCCGAGCTTGGCGTCGGACACTTCAGGACGGATCGACACTTCGGGGCGATTGTTCCAGCTGATGCGCAGACCCACATCGTGCGTGACGCCCTGCTTGCGTGTCGCGGACATGTGGCACGTCGCGCACGTCGGGGCGTTGTGGTAATCCTCGCCAACAACCCACTTGGGGTTGTCGAGATTCATCTTGCCGACGTTCGCGAAGAAGTTCGAGCCGTGCTTGGACTCTTCGTAGATCTCTTTCTGCGGGTGATCGGGGCCGAGGTGGCACTTGCCGCAGGTGTCGGGGTGACGGGCCTGCGCGGTGCTGAACGCGTGCGTGGTGTGGCAGGAGTTGCACGTACCTTCGGAACCGTCGGGGTTCAGGCGTCCGATGCCGCTGTTGGGCCAGGTCGTCGCGTCGAGCTTGCCGTCGGGCAGCACTTTCACTTCAGAGCCGTGGCACGCCCAGCACCCGCTCACGGCAGCCGCCGACCGGCCCTCCGGCGCGCCCGGCGTCTTGAAGCCGTGGTTGCCTTCGACCACTTCGGCGAGTGTGTTGTCGAGCGAGCCGAGGATGCGGCCGGCCTTGGCGTGATGCGAGTTGGTGAACTCGTCGAACTCCTTGCTGTGGCAGCGTGCGCAGTCCTTGGGCGTCACGAGGATCGCGATCGTCTGGCCGTAGTGCGTGTAGGCGTCGGGGTCGTCCTTGTTGGCGCTGTGGCACTCAAAGCACGCGACATTGGCGCGGAAGTGCTTGCTGCTGCCCCACTGCTCATAGAGCGCGGGACTGTGCTCCTTGTGGCACTGGACGCACTGCTTGCTCTGCTCCGAGAGTTCGCGCGGGCCGAAGGCTTGGGCCGACGCCGCCGCCACTGGCAAGCCCGCGACAAGCACCGCACAGAGTTGGATTCGCATCAGAAGGAACTCCTGCACAAGTCTGTCTGCATCACGCGCTCTCGGCATCAGGCCGTGCGCGTTGTTGGTTCGCTCGCCTCAGGCACGCGCGGCGTCGCGGCATCAGGTGCGACATACGGCGTATCGAACGCCAGCCGCCCCGACAGCACCGGCACCGTCACACGCACAAGGATCGTGAAGATCAGCAGCCCGAACGCGCCGATCCCCGCGCACACCAGCCACTCATTCAGCGTCGGGCGATACTCCACGATCTCGCCCAAGGGCGTCGGCACGAACGCCGGAATCACCAGCCCCATGCCCTTCTCGATCCACACGCCGACGATGATCATCGCGCACGCGATGTTGAGGAATCGCGTATTCCTCGTCAGCGGCGTAAACAGAATCACCAGCGCCGTCACATTCAGCGTGATCGACGTCCAGATCCACGGCACCAGTGCGTTCTTGCCGTCAAGCCCGAAGAACAGATATCGCGCGCTGGCGACGTGGGCCGAGTCGGTGTAGAACTCCGTGAACGCCTCGGACGCGAGCAGGAACATGCTGGCGCACATGGCGACGCGTGCGGTGTTGCGCAGCGTCAGATACGCCTTCTCGTTCACGCGATAGTCGGTGAATGCCGCGATGACCTGCAGGATGATGATGAGAATCGAAGGCCCCGCCGCGAAGGCCGCCGCGACCAAGCGCGGCGCGATCACGGCCGAGTTCCAGAACGGCCTGCCGCCCAGCCCGCAGTAGAGGAACGCCTCGACGAGCTGCGTGCCAAAGGCCCACGCGATGGCGACAAACACGAACGGGATGTAAAACAGCTTGCTCGGCTCGCGCCGGTTGTAGGCGCAGTAGATCAGATAGCCGCAGATGTGCAGATTGAGGACGAGGTAGCCGTTCAGGCTGATCACGTCCCATGTGAGCATCGAGATCGGGAAGTTGAAGCGCAGCATCATGTGGTGGAAGCGATCCGGGCGGCCCAGGTCAACCACCACGAACAGCAGTGCCATGATGATCGCCGCCACCGCGAAGAGATGCGCGAAGATGACCAGGTGTGCGAGCTCACGATTGCGATAGACGTAGACAGGGATCACCATCGTCGCCGCGGCCGCCGCCACACCGACCAGGAACGCAAAGTTGGCAATGTAGAGGCCCCACGACACCTGATCGGTCATGCCGGTGACGCCCATGCCCTGCACGAACTGCTTGCAATAGGCGTTGAGCCCCAGCAGCGCGACGATCGAGAGGCCGAGCATCCAGAGGTAGTACGGCGCGGGGCCGACGAAACTCAGGCGGAAGCAGCGAATGAGGAAGGTGATGTAGCCGCGGGCGATGGCGATCATGCGACACCTCCGCCACGGCTCGCGCCGAACATCCCGTCGGCCCCGCCCTCATACCCGAGCGAGAGCGCGATCTGCTTCGCCTCCGGGTCGATCGAGTTGGGGTAGCGCTCATCGAAGTAGTAGAAGAAACGCGGCAGCGTGCCGACTTCTTCCTTGAGCACGAACACGCGTTTGTGCTTGAGAATCTGCGACACTTCACTCTCGGGGTCGAGCACATTGCCGAACTTGCGTGCCCCTGTCGGGCACGCCTCCAGACACGCCGGCAAGCGGCCTTCGCGCGTGCGATGCAGACAGAAGTGGCACTTCTCCACCACGCCCTTGGGACGCGGCCTGTTCGAGAGGTACGACATGTCGGGGTTCACGCGATCGGCGGGAACCTCCGGTTTGGTGAAGTTGAACCGGCGCGCCCAGTACGGACATGCCGCTTCGCAGTAGCGACACCCGATGCACCAGTCGTAGTCGATGACCGTGATGCCGTCGGCGTCCTGCCACGTCGCCTCAACCGGACACACCTTCACGCATGGCGGATTGGCGCACTGATGGCACTGCACCGGCATGTAGAAGTGGCTCGCATCCGGCACCGTTGGCCGGTCGTAGTGGTGGTCGCCCTTCTCCATGTCCATGGTGCCACGCGGCATCTCCAGCACGCGGATGTACTGAATCTCCGGCGAGCGACTCTGGTTGTTCTCGTTCACGCACGCGTGCACGCAGCGGCGGCAGCCGATGCAGCGACTGAGGTTGAGCGCGTAGACGAACTCAACGCCCGCCTTGGCACGCACATCGCGGATCTCCGGTCGCACGCGATAACGCAGCTCCACTTCGCGCCGGATGCGATCCAGCGCGATCTCCATATCGCGCGGCGTCATCTCCTTGTAGTGCTTCTGGATAAACTGTTCGAGCGAGAACTCCTCCGAGGGGTTCAGGTCCTTGAGCGGGCTGAGCGCCGCGGCGATCGCGGTCATGCCGCCAACCACGGCCGTGCTCGTGCGCAGGAAACTGCGGCGCGTCATCTCCGGCGCGTCCGAGCCGCCCCCCGCCGACTTGCCCTCCCAGATGCGAAGGCTCATGACGGGTTCTCCTTCTTGGGTTCTTCCTTCGATGGCTCATCGTGCGAAGGCATCGACCAGCGCCGCAGCGGCGCGTGCTGCTTGGACGGCTCTTCCTCGCGCCGCTGATCGCCCATCCGCAGCGTTTCCGGCCCGGGCAGCGGCTCGAGCGGCTTGTAGCGCGGCGCGTGCGGATCGTGACATTCATTGCACGCCAGACGCTGCTGCGTGCCGCTGCTGGCGTCCCAAGAACCCATCGTCTTGCCGTGCACGCCCATCTGCCAATCGCGATAGACCGTGCCGTGACAGTTGGAGCACAAGCGCGGCGTTTCGTTGAAGTCGATGAGCGTGCCGTCGTGCAGCACGAGCTTGTCGCGATCCGCGCCGTAGTGGCAGTTGAGGCAGCGTTTGTTGATGCCGTGCGCCAGCACAATGTCCTTGTGCTGGATCAGCGTGCGATTTTCTTCGGGGGGCGTGCCGAAGAGACGATGACACTCGCTGCACGGACGCACCGCGCCGTTCACCTTCGCTTCGTTCGCGTGCTTCAGCGGCGTGCGCCACGCTCCGGGCCGGATGCTCTCACGCGGGACATCCGACGCCGGCCTGAGCGGGATCGGCGCGCTGGTCGACGACGTCGCAAGCCACGCCGCGACGCCGAGGAAGACAGGCCCGACCAGCCAGATCGCCATCGCTCGGCCCTTGGAGTCGAGCGTCATGGCGTTTGCTCCTTCTTTTGCAGGCTCGTCGCGTTGCCGCCGGCGCTCGCAGGCTCACTGCGTGCGGGCGTACTCGCCGTGGGCGGGATCGCCTTCTCAGCGGGCGACGGAGCGGTCTGCGGCCCGACGTGGCTGTAGCGGTCGTATTTCTTCGGTGCGTGGCAGCCCGGCGCACAACTGCCGCCCTGCTCGCCCTTCTCGAAGTTGATCTCCAGCATCCAGCTCGACGTTCCGAACGGCACCGACTCGCGGATGTGCGCGTCACGCTTCGACGCGTGCACTTCGTGACAGGCGCGGCAGGTGCGTCCCTTCTCCTGATTCACATGCAACGCATGGAGATTGCGGCTGCCGTCGCGGAACTGCGTGACCCCCGTGCCATTGCTCTTGGTGACGAGCGAAGCCTCGTGACACTTGAAGCACAGCTTGTACATCTCCATCGAGAACGGCGAGTAGAACTGGGCCGGGTACTCCTCGCCCAGAAGGTTGTGGACCTTGCCCGCGTGCGGGTCGTGACACGCCGTGCACTGGCCGTCGCGAATCGGCCCGTGCTTGGACGGATTGTCGGCAAGCAGCGTCGCCATGTTGGTCAGCGGCTTGCCGCTCGTGTTCTTCAGCGGCTTGTCATGGCACTTCAGACACACTTCAGGCTGTGTCGTCCGCTGCAGGCCAGCGAGTTTGGACGCATGCGGCTCGTGGCATGTCGAGCAGCCGCCTTCGTCTGTCACCGCGCCGTGCACAAAGCCCGCGCCCGCGGTGATCTGATTGAACTTGTCCTGGTGGCACGAGAGACAGAGCTTGGGCGCGACCTCAGTGAGTTGGAACTTGTGATTCGACGCGTGCGGGTCGTGGCAGCTCACGCAGCCCTGGTCCAGAGCCTTGTGCACGTGCGTGCCTTCGCTGGCATTCCCGACATCGCTGTGGCAGGTCTTGCACAGCGTGTTGGCGTCAGCGCTGAGCAGCTTGGGCTCGGTGGATGAGTGCGACTTGTGGCAGGTGGCGCACGCCCCCACGGCGACCGGGCCGTGGACGAACGCCTTGTTCGCAAAGTCGGGCTTGTGGCAGCGCACGCACAGATCGCGATTGGGGTCGCCCAGCAGTTGGGCCTTGTGCTCCGAGCCGTGCGGGTCGTGACACTCGGTGCAGCGACCTTCGGTCACCGGCTTATGGCCGTGCTTTTCGAGGGGCAGCTGGTGACACTTGAGGCACAGTTGGTCCTTCGCGACCGGATACTCGAACTTGTGCGCCTTGGGGTCACCCACCAGAACGTGGCATGCCGTGCAATCCGCGCCCGCGGCATTGTGCAGCACCTTGTGCTTCACGATCGGCGCGTGACACTCGGTGGTTGTGCAGGACTGCGAGAAGTTGGTCGCAGGGGTCGAGGGCGGCGGAGCCTTGGGCGCGCCCGCCACCTGGCCCGATGCCAGACCACAAACACCTGCAAGGACCAGCGCGGCCCAGCAGCGGGAAACCCAGGCCAACGCGCGAGGTGTCGAGGGAATCTTCAGACCCATTTCTGAGAAGGATGCACATGCCGTGCCAAGCCTTAGACTGCCCGCAGAGCGATTCTCACGCGTAGGAACGGCGTTCACCTCCCAGTCCCCGGAATTGCGACTTGAATCGATTCTCGGTTTTGGGAGAGCTCCGAGAACAGATCACGCACGCCGCCGGGATGCCCAGATGATGAAATCTCGACGCTTTCACATGACAACCGGATAGACAACTCCGCTTGTTCGCCTATGCTTTGGAGTGTGGCTTTTTGGCGTGTGTCGGCCCGCTGCGGTGTGATGTCGGTCGGGGCCGAGCGACCCGCTGCCGCACATTCCGGAGCGTTCAAGCATGCCAGCCATCGTCAAATCCGCCGAGGAAGCCGTCAGCGTCATTCGGAGCGGGATGAATGTGTTTGTCCACGGCGCGGCGGCAACGCCCTCGCCGTTCCTTGACGCGCTCGCCAAGCGCAAGGATCTTGAGAACGTCCGGCTCTTCCACCTGCACATCGACGGCTCCTCGGCGTTTGTCTCACCCGAGGCCGCGGGGCACATCCGCTCCGTCTCGTTCTTCGTCGGCCCGGCGACGCGGACCGCGGTGATGGAAGGCCGAGCCGATTTCGTGCCCGTCTTCCTTTCCGATATCCCAGCGCTGTTCAAGAGCGGCAGGATCAAGCTCGACGCCGCACTCGTGCAGGTCTCGCCCGCGGATCGTCACGGCTTGTGCACACTGGGCACGAGCGTCGACGCCGCGCGAGCTGCGGTGGACACCGCCAAATACGTCATCGCCGAGGTGAACAACCAAATGCCGATGACGCACGGCGACAGCGCGGTGCCCTACGCATCGCTCGCCGCAGCATGGCACACCGATCGCCCGCTCGCGGCCCACGATCCGACCGAACCCAACGAGATTGAGCGAAAGATCGGCGAGCACGTCGCCGCACTCGTGCACGACGGTTCGACGCTGCAGATGGGAATCGGCGCAATCCCCGACGCGGCCCTCGCCAACATGACCGGCAAGCGCGACCTGGGCATTCACACCGAGATGTTCAGCGATCAGCTCGTCAAGCTCGTCGAGGCCGGCGCGATCAGCAACAAGCACAAAAAGGTCTATCCCGGCCGCATCGTCACGAGCTTCGTCGCCGGATCAAAGCGCGTCTTTGACTTCGTGCACGACAATCGCCTGGTCGAGTTCCACCCGTGCGACCACACCAACGACACGGCCCTGATCCGCCAGAACCCGCGCGTCGTCGCGATCAACTCCGCGCTTGAAGTGGACCTCACCGGGCAGGTGTGCGCGGACTCGATCGGCCATCGCATCTACTCCGGCATCGGCGGCCAGATGGACTTCATTCGCGGCGCGGCACTGAGCCGCGGCGGCATCCCGATCATCGCGCTGCCTTCGACCGCCGCGGGCGGCAAGATCAGCCGCATCACCGCTGAGCTCACACCCGGCGCGGGCGTCGTCACGACCCGCGGACACGTGCACTACGTCGTGACCGAGTACGGCGCGGTGGACCTGACAGGCCTCACTCTCCGCCAACGCGGCGAGGCACTCATCTCGATCGCTCATCCGGACTTCCGCAGCGAACTGTCGCGCAAACTCGCGAACATTCGCCACTACACGATCGGATGATTCGCGTGGCTCAGCGCGGAGCGCCGGTCACCGTCGGCGGCTGATTGCGGATGTCGCGCAGCGGCTCGGCCTGACGCACCGTGCGCTTGTCGCCGCTCGTCTTGCTGACCTGCTCATCGCTCGCACAGCCGCCCGCCGTCGCGAGCATGCTCGCCGCGATCAGGCCGGCAACGGCCAAGGTCATCGACAGACGCTGGCGGCGGGCGCTTGGATTCTCAAGATGGCTCTTCATCGGTTCCTCCTGCGGTGCGGCGGGCGATAGACACGCCCCGTTTCCCTTCGCGATTCAATCTAGCACAGATTTCGCGTTGCCGCCCTATCGTTTGGTCCGATTTGGAGCGACGATGGCACCTGTGTTCCGATCTCCGGCTGATGTCGAGGCCATGTACAACGCGGCCCAGATGGTCGTGCGCACCCACGAACGTCTCGTGAACTTCATCAAGGTCGGGCAGACGCTGGCGCAGATCGACGCGTTCGTCGCCCGCACGCTCGAAGACCTCGGCTGCCGCTCGTGCTTCCTGCACTATCGCCCGGGTCGCATCCCGCCGTTCCCCTCGCACGCGTGCCTCTCGCTCAACGACTGCGTCGTCCATGGCACCGCGGGCTACATCACCCGCCCGATTCAGCGCGGCGACCTGCTCAAGATCGACATCGGCGTCGCCAAGGGCGGCTGGCTCGGCGATGCCGCGTGGACCTATTCCTTCGGCCCGCCCGAGCCGCAGATCCGCCGCCTGATGGACTGCGGCAAAGAGTCACTCCGTCGCGGCGTGGAACAACTGCACCCCCGCAACACCTACAGCGCGTGGGCCCGCACTGTTCAGAACTTCGTCGAGGGCGAGTGCAAGTTCCACCTCATCCGCGGCCTGGGCGGGCACGGCTACGGCCGCGCCGGAAACAAGAAGCCCTATCGCGACGAACTGCACCTGCCGCCGTATGTGTCCAACGTCATGGCTGGCTTCAGTACCAGTTGGTCGGAAGCCAACATGAAGTGCGAGCCGGGCACGCTCGTCGCGGTCGAGCCGATGATCGCGCTGGGCACGGGCGAGATCACGCATCCGCCGGGTGATCCGTGGCCGATCCTGACGGCCGACGGCTCGATGAGCGTCCACTACGAGCACGACGTGTTGATTACGCCCGAAGGCCCGCGCGTGCTCACCGAAGGCCTGGACAAACTTCCCGACGTGATCGACTGACGATCGCGCGGGCGATGGCGATCGCGAAGACATCGGGTAACGCCGCGTCTGCGTCGCGCTCGTACACTCGCGGCATGACAGGCCAACTTCCCGCGTATTCCTGGCGTTTGCTGCGTGCCGGCGAGTTTCGACTCGACGGCGGCTCGATGTTCGGCGTGGTGCCGCGCGTCGTGTGGGGCAAGACTGTCCCGACCGATGATCGCGGGCGCATCACGGTGCAGCACAACTGCCTGTTGCTCGAACGAGCGGGCTCACTCCCGCCCGACCAGAGCGGCGCGAAGCTCGCCATCATCGAAGTCGGCAGCGGCAACAAGCTTGACGCCAAGAGCCGCGACATCTTCGCGCTTGAGAACCGTTCGATCATCGACGCGCTCAATGAAGTGACCTGTCGCTGCGAGGACATCGAGGCGGTCGTTGTCACGCACCTGCACTTTGACCACGCGGGCGGGCTGACGCGCGTGCCGCGCGCAGGCGAGAGCGGCGGAACGCACAACGCGGTGCCGACCTTTGCCAACGCCGAGATCTATGCACAACTTCGCGAGTGGAACGACGCGATCCACAATCGCTCGGTGATGACGCGGACGTACTTCAAGGATCACCTGGAGCCGGTGTCGGATCAGATGAAACTGATCGACTCGCCGCGCCCCTTCCCCACCGGTCTGACGCCCGATCGCGACGCCGACCCGCTCGGCACAGTCGCACAGCGCGAGACGCTGCTTGGTGGTCTCAAGGGCGTGCGCGGCTTGCCCGGCGTGAGCGTCTTCAACGTGCCGGGACACACCTGGGGCCAGCAGGCCATCAAGTTCACCGACACCAAGGGGCGCACCGTCGTCTTTACGCCCGACGTGCTGCCGACGGCATGGCACCTCGGAGCCGCGTACAGCCTTGCGTACGACGTCGAGCCTTACACGAGCATGATCAGCAAGCGCTGGTTCCTCGAAGCAGCCGCCGACGGCGACTGGCTGTTGGTGCTCGACCATGAACCGGGCAACCCATGCCGCCGCGTGAAGCGCAATGACAAGGGCTGGTTCGATCTCATCGAAGACGCTCCGTGACAGGCCGCGATGCCGGTCGCGCGACGATGCACGCAACGCACACGCGGACCAGACGATACAAGCTCTTCACGCCGTACAGAGCGATGCCGCGGCGGTTGATTTGTGCTGCGCACGGATTGCGCGGGGCTTGAGAATCACGAGTTTTCCTCCGGTGCGGCTGGCACCGACGCAGTTCATAAGGCACGTTTGAGGATCGTCGGGCGTGCGACCGCGCCGACCGAACCCGGAGAGCCTGATCCATGCCCGCGACCGCTTCGCCCCGTATCGCCCCCGGCCTCGCCATTGCGTTGTCCGCCATTGCTGCCCTCGCCGGTGCGGCGAATGCCGACGTCAACTTCCTCACGCAGGAACGATGGATTGAAGTCACGGTGCCCAGCGATTCGAGCGGCGTCACGCGCGTCGCCGCGCCGTCGTTCGCCGTCTTCAACAAAGGCCTGACTGATTTTGGTACCGACTCCAACGGCGCGGGCGGCAAGGGCGACGCCAATCAGAACTCGTCGCTGGGAACCAAGATCACAGCGACCGGCGCAGTCTCCGGCATCGGCGGCGGTCCGCTCGGCACCGGCTTTGGCAGCGGCGAGTCGTACTTCAAGACCACCTTCACCGTCGACTCCGACACCGACTTCTCATTCGTCTTCAGCGCGTCGTCGTTCGACAACAGCGTCGTGCAGTTCTACTCCTTCTCATTGCTCGGCGATGGCGTCAGCTTCGCCAGCAACCCGGACCAGTATCGCCTGCTCTTTGGCCAGAACTTCGACCTCAGCGGCAGCGGCACGCTCAAGGCAGGCAAGGAGTATGAACTCATCATCGACCTCTACGCCATGGGCGACGGCAGCGGCGCGACAGGCGATGGCACGTTCGACTTCACGATGACCATGATCCCCGCGCCGGGTGGCGCCCTCGCCCTCTGCGCCGGCCTCGCAACGCTCTCGCGTCGACGCCGCTCGCCCAAGTGCTAATTCAGCCTCAGTACGCGTGATCGCATGGCTCAGCGATCTCTTGGCCGCGACACGTTGCCGGGCGGCAGGAAGCGGGCTAACCTTGCCCTGCATTCTGCGGCTGTGGCGGAATTGGCAGACGCGCTAGATTCAGGTTCTAGTGGGGTCACACCCGTGGAGGTTCGACTCCTCTCAGCCGCATTCGGGCGGGCCGCAAGGCTCGCCCGATCTCTTTTTACACCCCCTCTTTTTGCACCCACGGCGTCATCCGGGCCGCGTTGCGTCACGCACGCAGGCGTGCGACGGGCTACGGCGCATGGAGCGTCCGACCCGGTGTGCGAACGGGTGTGGCACACGATGTTTCAAGCTTCGCGACTGCCGATCACACGCCGATCAGATTCACGCCGCAGTCGACGTAGATCGTCTCGCCGGTCACGCCCGCCGACAGGTCGCTGACGAGGTACACCGCTGTGTCGCCCACGTCGCCGCCCTCGGTCCCGCGACGCAGCGGCGAACGCTCTGCCGAACGATCACCCATGCCGTCCGTGCCGCCGACGGCGCTTGACGCGAGCGTGCGCAGATATCCGCCCGAGATCAGGTTGACGCGGATTTTGTCCCCGCCCATTTCCGCCGCGAGGTAGCGGCCCGTGCATTCCAGCGCGGCCTTGGCCACACCCATCACGTTGTAGCCCGGCACGACCTTCTCCGCGCCGTAGTACGACATGCCCAGGATCGACCCGCCGCCGCTGCGTGCCATCAGCGGCTGCGCCCGCCGCGCCATCCCAAGCAACGTGTAGGCCGAGATGTCGATCGCCGACAGATACGCCTGCCGCGGCGTGTGGACGAACTTGCCCAGTTGCAGCCACTCGCGATCGGCGAACGCGATCGAGTGGATCAGGAAGTGCATCTTCTCAAAGCGCTCGGCGTAGGCGGTGAACGCGCGATCAATGTCCTCGTCGCTGCCCGCGTCCATCGGCACCAGCCACGGATCAGCGATCCCGAGTTCTTCGACCGCCTTGCGCGTGCGGCGCTCGTTCTTCTCGCCCGGCAGGTGCGTGAATGCGCACTTGGCCCCGTGCGTGGTGAGCGACTTGGCGATGTGCCACGCATACGAGCGATCGTTCGCGATCCCGACCACCAGACCGACCTTGCCGTCGAGCAGACCCATCGTCGTTCTCCGTCCCAAAGTGACCTCGGCGTCCGCACCGGACGCGGCCGGCGATCATAGGAGCACGCGCCCGCGCCGCCGCACACCCTCACGCGTCCCGATCCGGCTTGCCTGCACGCGACACGCTCGCGTGCAATACTTGGACCCCATGCCCAGAGCCAACTCCCAAGCAACCTCTCGTGCGGCGACTGCCCGCCGCGCGGCACGCACAAAGAACGCGTCAGCCACCGCCCTCACCGCTCGCACGGCCGACAAACACGCCGTCTACGAGTCCGCCGTCCAGAACCCCGAAGCGGAAGTCAACTTCGTTGATCGCGTCTACACACGCATGCGCGGCAAGCGTGCTTCGCTCATCCGCGAAGACTTCTGCGGCACCGCAGCGACATGCTGCGAGTGGGTGCGTCGCCGCCCCACCAATCGTGCGATCGGTCTCGACTTGCACGCCCCCACCCTGGCAAACGGCCGCGTGCGTCACGTCGCCAAACTGCCCGAGGCCGCACAGTCGCGCGTCACGCTGCTGCAGCGCAACGTGATGACACCCGGTGCGGACGCCAGCGGCGTTGATGCCGTGCTCGCGATGAACTTCTCGTACTGGATCTTCCGCGAGCGGGCCCAGTTGCTAGAGTACTTTCGCATCGTCCGTTCAACGCTCGCCAAGGGCGGCATCTTCTTCCTCGACCACTACGGCGGGCACGAAGCCATGCAGATCCGTCCCGAGCGTCGGCGGTGCAAGGGCTTCACCTACATCTGGGATCAGCAGAGGCTCAACCCCATCACGCACGAATACCTCTGCCGCATCCACTTTGAGTTCCGCGACGGCACACGCATGAACAATGCGTTCACGTACCACTGGCGACTCTGGATGCTCCCCGAAGTCGTCGACCTGCTCCGCGATGCGGGCTTCAGGCACGTCACCGTCTATTGGGAAGGCGACGACGGCAACGGCGGCGGCAACGGCGTCTTCCGCCCGGCCACGCGAGCCGAGCCGTGCGCCACGTACGTGACGTACATCACGGCGCACGATTGACGCGCGACTCGCTCAGAATCCAGCACACAACCGCGGAGCCTCGCTCGCTCAGCGCAGTTGCTTGCTCAGTTCGTCGATCACGCGCTGCTTCGCCTGCATCAGGGGCAGATCCAGTCGCGCGCCCGCGGCATGCACATGCCCGCCGCCACCCATCGTCTTCGCCACCGCGTTGACGTCAACACAGTTGGGGCCCGCTTTGGAGCGCATGCTGATCTTGGTGACGACGGTGCCGGGGCGGCCATACTCCTTACCGTCGACCTCGGACAACACCGCCACGACGCGCACGCTCTCGACGCTGTTGCAGTAATCGGTGAACCCGCCCGAATCGCCCGACTCGGTGCCGGTGTCGGCAAAGTCCTGCCGCGACAGCGTCATCACCGCGATGCGATCACGCTCCGCAAATGACAGGTTCGCCAGTGCGCGGCCAAGCAGTTTGAGCCGTGCCGGGCGATCGCGTTGTTCGATGAACTGATAGAGGTTCGCGTGATTGACGCCCGCTTCCAGCAGCGTCGCCGCGGCGCGCATCACGCCTGGCGAGACGTTGCTGTGCTTGAACCAGCCGGTATCTGTCGCGATGCCCAGATACAGGGCCTGCGCGACCTCGCCCGGCAGTTTGGCCGCCGAGTCCAGCCCGAGGATCAGGCGGCACAGTTCCATGGCGATCTGGCACGCCGCCGCTGCGGAGGTTTCTACCACCCGACGCGCCGCGACTTCCGGGTCACCCTGCACATGGTGATCAAGCAGCACCGCGCGATCCGCACGCGGCCGCAGCCACGCCTGCACATGCTCGAGTTGTGTCCACGAGCCGGTGTCGACGATCACGATCGCGTCGGGCTCGGGCATGTCGGCGATTTCATGATCCTCGGGCAACAGGTAGTTGTCGTGCCCGATGATCCCCGCGCTCCACGGCGGCTGAGGCCCGAAATACCACGGAGTCGCCGGTGCCGGCATCGACACGCCGATCTTCAGACTCTCCGCACGCGCCCGGAGATTCAGTGCCCGCGCGACGGCGAGGCTGCTGCCCAGTGCATCGCCGTCGGGTTTGCTGTGCGTGAGCACAACGACTTTGCGCTTGGTGACGAGGAACGCCGCAATCTCGGCGAGTGAACTGTTGGTGCCCCACTTCTGCATCGCCCCGCACTCCTCGACTTGAACTCAGACACACACACCCAACGACGCGTCGCGCGTCGCCTGCTCGCGTTCAACCCGCAAAACGCGACCCGCCCGCTCCAGATCACGCGCGAGCTGCTCGCGCAGCACGCCGATGTTCGAGAACTTCACCTGATCGCGAAGCCACGACACAAACGACAGACGCAGCCGCCAGCCGTAATCACCGATGGGCAGTTCGCGTCGCCCGCTGGCGGCATCATCGAGCAGCACCGCTTCGACGCGACGCTCGACGCCGTGGAACGTGGGTCGCGTGCCGATGTTGACCGCCGCACCGCAGCGTGAGCCATCGGCCAGATCGGCCCACGCCGCGTACACGCCGTCGGCCGGGAGCAGCACCTCATCCGCATCCTGTCGCAGGTTCGCCGTCGGAAAGCCGATCGTTCTGCCGCGCTGATCACCGGGCACGACGACACCCTCGATCTCATGTCCGCGGCCGAGCACAAGCGCGGCATCGCGCACGCGCCCTTCCTTGATCAGCCATCGCGTCATCGAACTCGACGCCGTCGCGACGAGCTGATCGTCCAGCGCGACGGTCACCGGCCCGACCACCTCAACGCCGAATCGCTTGCCATCGGGCATCGAAGCGCCAAGTTCCGCGAGCGTGCGCACATTCCCGCCGCGACTGGATCCGAAGTGGAAGTCCGGTCCCTCAACAATCCACGCAGGCGCAAACGACGCGACGAGCCAGGCAACAAACTCGGCGGGCGAACGTGACAGCGTCTCTTGATCGGGGACCAGACGCACCACTTCGTCGGCGCCCGCCGCCCGCAGGTGCTCGACGCGACGGGCAAACGCCGTGAGCCGTGCCGGCGCAACTGCCAGACGCAGGCGTGTCAGTGGATGCGGATCAAAGGCCAGCGCAACAACGCGCCCGCCGCCCGCCAGTTCACGAGCGCGGCGAATCAGCGCAACGTGCCCGACATGCACGCCGTCGAAGTTTCCGATGCTCAGCACCGTCGCCGCAGTCATTGGGCCAAGGGTAGCCGACGCGACCCGGCGATGATGATCTCGCCCACTCGCCGCCGGCACCGATTCGCCCTCGCTCACGCCGCGTTCTCAGGCCAGCCGATACACCATCTCCATCGGCAGGCCGCGCTCGTCACGCGGCGGAATCTCCGGCAGCGTCCGCAGCTGATCCGGGGCCACGATCGCAGCCATCGCCGTCCATGCAGCAACAGCCGCATCAACGATGTCGTCGGGTTTGGCGAGCCCACGCAGCCGTGGAATCGCATCGTCGATCTGCGAACCGATCCCCGGCATCACGCGCTCAAGCAACCCGCGGCGGAGTTGGAATCCCTCCGGGCGTTGCTTGTTCTCCTTGACGACGTTCTTGCCACAAAGCGCCCAGAAGCAAATCTCGGGATGGCATTCTCGCACGCGGCCCGGAGCCTCTGGCTTGGCTGCAAGAAAACGATCAACACCGAGGATCAGCGAGCGGATAGCCCACGATTGAGCACTGATTCCCCACCCCGCGCGAGCCTTGTTCATCGCGCTCGCGACGGAACGACCTTCCGCAGATAGAGCATCGCGATGGGGAACTAGATACACGCGGGAGTTCCATCGCGAAAGTCGAGCCTTTGCCAGAACGTCGCATTGTCGCTTCTGCCAGCTCATCCCGATTGGAACGTCGACCAGGATGAGTTGAGCGTTCCGGGCTTCCTGCCACAAACAATCGACGCTGTCGAAAACGCGGAACTCGCGCGGCCCTTGGCGCGTGGCGCGACAGGCGACCCATCGACCGTCGCCGCAGCCATCAACGCCATACACGCAGTCTTCGCCTTCGGACATGTGTGTGTGCGCTTAGGGCGAGAGTGAGCGAGGTCTATCGCCCGCCCGCGCTCGCGTACAGCTCCGCCGCCTTCGACCAGTTCACCACGTTCCACCACGCGGCCACATAGTCCGGGCGACGATTCTGATACTTCAGGTAGTACGCGTGCTCCCACACGTCGAGGCCGAGGATCGGCGTGCCTTCGCAGCCCGCGATCGCCTTGCCCATGAGAGGGTTGTCCTGGTTCGCGGTCGAGCAGATCTCAAGCTTGCCGTTGTTGAGCACGAGCCAGGCCCAACCGGAGCCGAAGCGACCCGCGGCCGCGGCCGCAAACTTCTCCTTGAACGCATCGAAGGAGCCAAACGCCGCGTTGATTGCTGCGCCCAGAGCGCCGCTCGGTGTGCCGCCACCGCCGTGGCCGGCCGGGGCCATGAGCGTCCAGAACATCGAGTGGTTGACGTGCCCGCCGACGTTGTTGCGGACCGGGCCGCGCTTGTCGTCGGGGATCGACCCCAGGTGCTTGATGATCTCGCCAGCGTCCTTCTCGGCCCAGGCGGTCCCTTCCAAGGCCTTGTTGCCGTTCGTCACATACGCGTTGTGATGCTTGCCATGGTGAATGCCCATGGTTGTCGCATCCACATGGGGCTCAAGGGCTTCGAGTGCATAGGGCAGGGCGGGGAGAGTGAGGGGCATTGGTCGCTCCGTGAGGATGGCGTTCAATCACCGGAAGGGGTGGAATCGCCGCGTTTGAAAGGCGAGCGTCCGAGAACAGACCCAGAGAAAACCCTTGCGTCAAGTCTGCGCTTGCGAGTTTCTTGTGGAAAACCTGTCCAGCCCCTTGGCGTGGCCGTCGTTTTCGAGTACCTTGGTCGCGCGTCCAAGGAAGGGCGGCCGAGAGCAGGCTATCCAGACCTTCTCCCAGCGTCAACCATCAGTCCAGCGGATACCAAACGCCGCTATTGGTCAGTTGGTCGCTTGCGGATTCGTTGGTCATTTTGTTGTGCGTCTGCTCGTATCTTTTCGGCGTGGGGCTGGAAGATTTCGAAACATTCCCGCGTTCGCGTGCGTACTACAGTGGGCGAGTACGTCACCCGGATGCGGTTGGCATCGGACCTCACCTCGGCCGGATTTGCACCGCGCATCGTCGCGTGTCACCGGCAGCACACGGTTTGGGTCTTGATGTCTGACGTGCCGCACCCGCGACTCCATCGCGATGGTGTGAGGATGGTGTTGCCCACCGTGGGAGGATTCCCGCGGCGGAGTGGATGGCCTCGTCGCGTTGTTTCGGCCGGGTGGGCCAACAACAACGCAAAATCCGGCCGCGGCGGGCACGAACAAGCCCCCGGTCGCCGGCGTTGAATCTCCGAAGGGCATTGGGCCTCTCGGACGTGTCCGCAGACCAGCGATTTTCGCGGGTTTTGGGGACGCTTGAGATTCCGCGGCATCGAAAGGCAGAGCAAGATCGAATCGTCATTCGTGCGAACCTGAACACGCCCGAAAGATGTGAAGGACGGCATCATGAATCGAATCCCCGGCAAACGCACCGTTGGTCCTCTTGAGCAGGTGCGCCGCCGCCATCGCGTCGGCGTGACCGCTGCGCCCGAGACGGCCAGCCCCAAGACCGGCGCCAAGGCTCCCGCCAAAGTGAGCAGCAAGAAGCGCCTCTCGTCCGAGGACGAGCGCCTTCTGAATCAGATCCTCTCCAGCGAGCAGGACTTCATCGACAGCCCCGCCTTCTACGAGGACGGGGCCGAGAAGAAGATCTATGAGGAGGTCGAGCAGCCTCCCAAGCCGGACACCACCTGGTATCACCCGGTGATGGACGACATCTCCAGCGCTCGCAATCGCACGGTGAAGAGCGCCCAGCAGGTGATCCTCACCGGCGCGCAGGAGAAGATCCTGTTCCACCAGTTCAACTACGCGCGGTATCGCGTGTGGAAGCTGCAGCAGGACGTTTGGGCGAGCCCGACGCGTCTGCCCACGCCCGACCAGGCTGATGACGTCCTGCGTTGGCACCGCCGCGCCGATCGCATCCGCGAGCAGATCGCGGAGACGAACCTCGCGCTGGTGCTGGCAATGGCCAAGCGCACCCGCATGAGCGAGGTGGACTTCGCCGATCTGGTCAGCGAAGGCAACATGGCACTGCTCCGCGCCGTCGACAAGTTCGACGCCGGTCGCGGCTACAAGTTCAGCACCTACGCCTGCCGCGCCATTCTCAAGGCGTTCAGCCGTCAGGGCATGAAGCTGAGCAAGTACCGTCAGCGCTTCCCCACGGACTTTGATCCCAAGCTTGAGCGTTCCAACTTCCTCGAGACCAAGCGTTCGACCTTTGAGAAGGACGCCGCCGAGGAAGTGAAGCGCATCGTGCTGGACAACCGCGCCGACCTCACCGAGGTCGAGCGGACGGTGATCGGCCACCGCTTCAACCTCGAGGGCAAGTCGGACGACAAGCCGATGACCCTTGAGCAGGTCGGCCAGATCATCGGCGTCACCAAGGAGCGCGTGCGTCAGATCCAGAACAAGGCGATGGAGAAGATCAAGGAGAAGCTCGAAGCCGACTTCCTCGGCGTCAAGAAGGACGAAGTCACCGGCGAAGTGCTCGGCCCCGATGGCCAGCCCATCCCCGGCGGCGTTGCTCCCAACATGACGGTCGACGGCATCCTGGTCAACATCCCCGCCAAGCCGGCCGCCGGCTCGGCGAGCCTCGGCGGTTCGCCCCTCATGCTCAACTGAGGCGTGAGAGCAACTCGCTCTGGGTAGGCATCTTGATGCAACCCCTTCTTCAGCCCCGGCAACTGCCGGGGCTTTTTCGTGCGCCACGTTTCGGCGTCGGAGGCGCACGCAATGGACCGATGGCGGAGAGAAAGAATGACGCCCGATCCTTATGAGGGACCGGGCGTCCGGTGTGTTTCGCCTTTCGGCACCACAATGCAACGACGGACTGCAAGCCGTCGTGTAGAGAGCGATTCGATCAGCCGGCCTTGGGAGCGGTGCGGACCGCCGCGGCCTGCTCTTCTTCTTCGCCAGCGTCACGGAACCACTGGCTGGGCTCCTCGTGATTCAGGCGTTCGTTCAGACGCGTCAACGCCTCGTCGACGATCTGACGCACGCGCTCGCGGCTGATGCCGACTTCGTCAGCGATCTGCTTGAGCGTCAGCGGCTCAACGCCGTCGAGGCCGAAACGCAGGCGGAGGATGCGGGCCTCGCGCTCGTCGATCGCGTCGAGCAGACGCTTGAGCGTGACGAGCTCGTCGCCACGCAGGATCGACTCGGCCGGGGTCGCGGTCCGCTCGTCGGCGAGCAGGTCGCTCATGCTCATCAGGTCGCCGCCGACGTCGCGCGAGTCCTGGCCCGCGCTCTGGAAGGCGCGAACCGCACGCTTGATGACGCGGAGCTTCTTGACGGGCAGGTCCATCGCCTTGGCGAGATCCTGGATCGAGGGCGGATAGCCCAGCTCGGCCTCGAGCTTGCGCTGAGCGATGCGCCACTTGGCGATCAGCTCGACCATGTAGGCCGGGATATGGACCGGCTGGGTGGCGTTGATGAGGGCCCGCTTGATGGCCTGCTTGATCCACCATGATGCGTAGGTGGAGAAGCGCGCACCCTGCGAGGGGTCGAACCCTTCGACGGCACGCATCAGACCGATGTTGCCCTCTTCGATGAGGTCGGTCAGCGGCAGGCCGCGGTTTGTATAGTTTTTGGCAATAGCAACGACCAAGCGAAGATTCGCCCGGATCATCCGCTCCCGCGCTGCGGGGCAGTTGTCGTTGATAATGGCCCAGCCCAGCTCACGCTCTTCTTCAGGCGTCAGCAGGGCCGTCTTGTTGATCTCTCGGAGGTACAGCTGAATATCAGACTGCACCGCGCGTGACTGCGCCGTAGCGCGACCGCTCGCACGACTCACGATCTACCACCTTCCGCGGGCACCACACCCGCCTACACCACGCACCACACCATCAAGCAAGTATAGGTAGGGCACCTGCCTGACACCAGAAGGTTCGTCCCATCTCCGACTGCGGTTCCATCGTCTGACGGATCACGGACCAAAAGCCCGCGCGGAATATCCGCCAGATTCCTCCACCTTCAACCTGTCACAAGTTGCGCCAAAAGCAAACTCGGCACCCATAGAAAAGCAAAAAATCTTTCTCGGATGCGCGCGATCTTGCCCCGGAGCCGGTCGAACATACCTTTGGAGGTCCGGCACGCCCCGGTTTTGCCTCGGGCGCTCCGAACAAAATCCGTTCACGGAGGGAGCCCGCCATGAACCTCGACATCTCCAAACTCCTCACCGAGTGGCCCTACGAGCCCGGGACGATCAACGCCCGCCTCATCGAGGCCGAGGATGGCGATCAACGCATCCAGGTCCGCATTGATCTGGGCATCTTGCAGATGTACGTCGATGGCCGCCCCGATGGCCAGCAGCCCTACGGCTACACCAGCCTGCTGGAGTACTACGAGGCCAAGCACGACGAACTGAGCGAGCAAGGCTCGCCCGAGAAGTTCAAGCTCAACGAGGATGACTGCAAGGCGCTGCGCGAAGAGGCAGTCCAGTACTACCACCGCTACATCGCGTTGCTCGCGCTCGAGGACTACGAGGGCGTGGTCCGCGACACCACCCGCAACCTGCGTGTGCTCGACCTGTGCGCCAAGCACGCGGAAACCGAAAGCGATCGTCAATTCCTGGAGCAGTTCCGCCCGTACATCACGATGATGCGGACGCGGGCCATGGCGAGCCAGGCCGTGAAGGACAATGAGCCCAAGGCGGCGATCCTCGCGATCGACCAGGGGCTCGACGTATTGCGTCAGTTCTTCGCCGATCACGGCGAGCCGGGCGAGTTCGACCAATCTGCCGAGGTGCAGATGCTGCGCGGCATGCGCGATTCGCTCGTGCCAAAGCTGCCCGTCAGCCAGAAGTCCGAACTCAAGGAACGCCTGCAGAAGGCGCTGGAGCAGGAGAACTACGAGCTCGCCGCCATCTTGCGCGATGAACTCAAGATGATGAAGGACGTGCCGTGACTGACGGCGCGGCGACGAGCCTCGCTCCTTGCATCACGTTAGATCCGCGACCGCGGCCTCATCGCCTGCACACACGACCAGCGGCGGCACCGCCGCCCCACTCTTCTTGAGCTCTGCAAGCGGGCCGAGAATCCATCGCTGGTCCAGAACGCCCTCGCCCAACCGACACGGCACGAGCGACTCGGCGTCGCGGCTCAGATTTCGCGCGATGATCGCGGCAACCCCGGGCATCGCGCCGATCGACAGGATCGCACGCGCGAGATGGTCCTCGGCGTGACCGAGCATCGATGGCGTGAGCAGCAGCACGGGATCGAGCACGATCCGAAGCGAACTCGCTGCCCGCTGTCGCAGGAATGTCAGCACGCCGGGCACATCAGAAAGTGCATCCGAGGCCCGCGGCAGCAGGCACAACAGGCTTCCGGCGGCACGAAACCGATCGTCGGCGGCATCGCACGCCGCGATGAAGGCAGCGCGACTCGCGGGCGACCACGCAGCCCAGTGGTGCTCGTCGGATTCTTCCGCGACCGCCCCACCGCCGACACGCGCGTGGGCCAAGACGCGGACGCCATCGGCTCGTGGCTCCCACGCAGCCGCGAACCCGGCCCAAAGCGTGGCGTCGGAAAGGCGAATGTTGTTGTCGGCGTCGATGCGAAGCGGCGAGGACGCGGCGGTGGTCATGGCGGGACGATATGACGCGCCGGGAAAAGCATTCGCGTCGAAGCGAAGATTGCGCGGCGTGGCACGCAGTTCGCGGAGGCGATTCGCGTCGTCCACGCCTTCTCCACACCTTGCCCTCAGTTTGCCCGCACAGAGGGTCAGGGTTGTCCACAGTTGATGGTCCGCGCGTGTTACACGCTGTGGTGATGGCAGGCGACTGGGCCGATGGACTCGTCCCACACTTGTTCGCTTTCGCACTTGCTTCGTCTCACTGGGAGCACCACGGATGGTCGCCCAACTCGAGTTCGTTCCGACCGACACCGCGTTGCTCGTTGCCGCGCCCGCGTCTCGCGGTGCAGATGCGACCCCCGCGGCTTCTGTGGCGTCACCGACCCCAGCCTCCGGGCGGGATGCGGAGCCCCGCGCTCCCAAGCCACGCGTGGTCATCCATCTTGAGCCAAGTGCGGCACGGTTCGACGATGAACCCGAGCCGGCGCCGACCGAGACGCTCACCAAGGCTCGACTCGTCGAGCGGATCATTGAACTGAACCCCACGGCCAGCGAGGCATTCCTTCGCGTCTTCTCGCATCGTCGGCTGATGGACTACTTTGAGCACCTTGCCAGCGCCCAAGAGCCGCGCGGCAAGCATTCGTCGTGGCTGCGTCGCGGCGATTCGCCGGCGATCTTGGCCCGCGAGCCGCGTGACGACTGAGGGTCGTCCGCCAGTGGTCGCCCCGCGGCCCGGCCGCCACGCCCGGAAAAGTTGAACTGAGTGCTTATGCGGACTCATGGAGCCCCCGGCAACGTCCGATGTGACGATTGCCTGTGGCGATTGGAGCCATGGGCCAGGACAGTCCGATAAACGTCCTGACCGCTCCCACGCCCTCGGCACGGACCGCCGAAGGCGCGAGACCGCATTCCATGATCGCACGGACGCACTCCATCCGCCTTGGTCGCCTGTTGCTCCTCGCCGGCTCTGCCGCGTCGATGCTCAGCACGCTCAGCGCTTGCGGCACATCTGGAATCGTCAGCAGCAAGACCACGTCAACTGAAACGACTTCGCAGACCATCGGCGGCGAGCCCAGCACACAAGCTGCTGCGAACGCGCCGGCGACTGCCCCGATCACCTCCGCCCAGCGCATGGGTCTCACGCCGTGGGGCGTCGAGGAACCGTCGCCGATGGGCGTCGAGGGCGTGGCGCAAGTGAGTTTTGCCGCCGAGGGCGCGGACTTTGATCCGTTCGTGACCCGCGACGGCAAGAAGATCGTCTTCGCAAGCACGCAGCATCGCACCACCGCCGACATCTACGTCAAGACGGTTGAGGGCAAGACGGTGACGCAGCTCACCAACGACCCGGCCGACGACGTCATGCCCGCAGTCAGCCCCGACGGCCAGCGCATTGCCTTCAGCAGCAATCGCTCCGGCTCGTGGCAGATCTACACCATGCCCATCACCGGCGGCAAGGCCATGCAGATCACCACCGGCGGCGGGGACAACCTGCATCCGTCATGGTCGCCCGATGGCTCGCGCGTTGTGTACTGCCGCCTCGGCGAAGTCAGTGGCCGCTGGGAACTCTGGGTCGGCGAAGTGCAGCGCCCCGGCGTGGCGCAGTTCATCGGCTACGGCATGTTGCCGCAGTGGTGTCCGATCGCCGCGACCGGCGATGATGCCAGCGACAAGATTCTCTTTCAGCTCGGTCGCGAACGCGGCCAGCGGACTTTCGGCATCTGGACCATCGACTACAAGGACGGCCAGGCCTCCAACGCCACCGAACTCGCGACCAGCACCAACAGTGCGCTCATCAATCCCTCGTGGAGCCCCGACGGCCAGCGCGTGGTGTTTGCTGAAGTGCCGAACCCGCCGAGCGAGACGCGCCCGGGCGTCGGCGATGCCAAGCCGCTCGCGTCGCGCCTGTGCATGGTGAACATCGACGGCACGGGTCGCGTGACGCTGACCAACGGCCGCGCGGTGTCGCTCATGCCGGCATGGGGCGCGGGGACGCGTCTGTTCTTCGTGAGCAATCAGAACGGCACGGACAACATCTGGTCAATGGACATGGGTAATGCGATTCTCGCCAGCGGCACGCCGCTCGCGGGCACGGCGCCGACCCATGCCGCGGTGCCGCATGAGAACGCCGAACACACGCCGCCTCAGGCCAGCGCCGAAGAGGCGGGGAACACGCCCGGCCAGGAACACTGATCATCTTCGCGTGCGACGACAGCCGCACGCGGGGTTTCGAGCGTCTCGGGCGAGTTCGTCTTGCCCGGGACCACAAGCAAGTGGATCGACATGCAGCGCCAAGGGTGGAACCCGCGGCAACTCCGACTCGGCAGGACGCCATGACAAGTGAACACTCCATGCTGAACACAGCGACCACGCACACCCGCGCGAGCACCTTCGCCGCGCGGCTGATGCTGGTGCTCGGGGCGTGTGTGCCGCTCGTGCTTGCCGCGTGCAAGAGCGAGCCCAAGCTCACGCCGCCGCCTGCGGTTGTCGCTCCGTATGACGCAGCACGCGGCGAGGCACTGTGGGCCGTCGCGCCGCTGCGAAACGAGAGCGGCACAACCCACGCCGACGCGCTGGCGATCAGTGATCAACTGGTCGCCGCCGCAGAGGAAGTGCAGGGCGTGCGCTGCGTGCCGCTGAATCGCAGCATCGAAGCGATGCGTGCGCTCAAGATGGCGCAGGTGCAGACGCCCGAAGATGCGATGCTGCTCGCCGAAACGCTCGGCGCACAAGGCATTCTGATTGGCTCGATCACCGCGTACGACCCGTACACCCCTTCGATCGGTCTGTCGGTCGCTCTTGCGATTCGTCCGGGCTCATTGCAGCCCACCGGCGAAACCCGCGGCATCGACAGCCGCGCCGTCACGAGCCAGACCCGCGACAACGCGACGACAAGCAACTTCGGCGGGCGGCCCGCGTCGGCGACCTCGCAAAACTACGACGGCAAGAACCACCAGGTGCTCGCCGACGTGAAGGCGTATGCGACCGGGCGACACGAAGAGCCGACCGCACTGGGTTGGCAGCGGTATGTGAAGAGCATGGAGTTGTTCACGGAGTTCGCGACGCACGATGTCGTGCGCCGGCTGATTGAACAGGAACGTGTGCGTCTGGGCAAACCTGCTCTGACGCCCGAGGCGGGTGGAACTTCGCCGCGGTAACTCGATGGGTGTGGTCAGTCGTCTGCCGGCGGAGATCGGCGGGAACACAGGGACGTGTTTGTTCGAACGTTGCTTGAGGAGTGCCTGCGATGTCTTGCCTGCCGATCACCGACATGTTCACGACGTATCTGGGCGACGAGCGGCACTTCAGCCCCTACACGGCGCGCTGCTACGGCGCTGACCTGCGCCAGTTCGTCGAGTTCCTCGTCGATGAGTTCAACATCGACCCCGACCTCGACACCGAGCGTGCCTACGTCGAGCGCCTCGCCGCCAAGCCGCGCACCACCGCGAGCGTCAACGACAATCCGGTCGCGGGCAGTCTGCCCCCCACCACCGTCACGCAGGCGATCTGCCAGGCGGGCGCGGACCTGATCCGTCAGTTCCTGGCGCACCTCGCCGACCAGCAATATTCCGCCGCGACCATGGCGCGCAAGATCGCCACGCTGCGTTCGTTCTACAAGTGGGCGGATCGTCGCGGCTTGTCCGCGGGCAATCCGATGACGCTGATCCGCACGCCGCGCCAGGGCAAGCGACTGCCCAAGGCGATCACGATCGAACAGATCGAGAAGTTGCTCAGCGCACCCGACGAGCGCGACGTGCTCGGCCGCCGCGATCGCGCGATGCTCGAGACGCTGTACTCCACAGGTCTGCGCGTCAGCGAGCTCATCGGGCTGGACCTTGAAGACCTCGACCTGGCCAACGAATCGCTGCACGTCCGCGGCAAGGGCAAGAAGGAACGCATCGTTCCGCTCGGCAGCCACGCCATCGCTTCGATCAACTCGTATGCCGAGATGCTGCGCGGCGATGCCAAGTTCGCGCCGCTGTGGGGCGAGGATCGCAAGACCCGTCCGCTGTTCCTGAACAAGCACGGCGGTCGACTCAGCAGCCGCAGCGTTCGCCGCAAGCTGGACAAGTACCTCAAGGCCGCGGGCCTTGATCCGACGATCAGCCCGCACACGCTGCGTCACAGCTTCGCGACGCACCTCTTGGACAACGGCGCGGATCTGCGCAGCGTGCAGGAACTGCTGGGCCACCAGTCGCTGAGCACGACGCAGGTGTACACGCACCTGTCGACGCAGCGGATGCAGGACGCGTACAACAAGGCGCATCCCAGGGCGCAGGCGTCGTAAGGCGAAGGCCGTGCCGCGAACGCGATTCACGCGGCGAGAGATGGGAACATTTGATTGCTCAATGCAACACCCTCGCGAGAGGGTGTTTTTGTTCTGGTCATGCTCTGGCTCGTGGCAGCGGTGCTGCCGAAGTTTCACGCAAGCACGGTCACACCGAGTCCTCGCAGATACTCAAACGTCCCGTCGTAGATTGACGGATCTCGCGTGGGATCCATCGCGTTTCCTTTGGGAACCACGATCACCATGCCTTGCCGCGCTCGCGTAAGCAGCACTCGATAGGCATTCTTGAGGTAGGACTGACGCTCGACCTTATGGATGCGTTGCCAACTGTCGCCGCGAAACGCCCAATGCTCCCAACACGTGCCGGCGAACCGAAGATCCCCGTCCCACACGACGCATGCCCAGTCGAGCTCCAGTCCCTGAACGTGAAACTCAGTTGCCGCATCTTCCAGGTAGAACGAACTTCGCACGTCCTCTCGCGGGTGCAAGAACCAGTGCACCGGGTCGATGTCGACGCGAACATCAATCGCCTCAGGCTTGAGTCGCTGGGCTTGTGAGGACACGACCATGCCGAACCGTTCGCTGCCGCGTGCACGGCTGCGAAGCCATGCTTTCGCAGAGGCGATATCCCGCGTTAAGACAATCGGATATCGCTCTCGGATGCTTATCCATGCCTCGCGTGCTGCATCGCGATCCACATCCAGGATCGCCTTGACCCACGCTGACACATGCTCAGCTCGGAACGATCGCATAGACACGGAAAGATGCAAGCTTTCGTGGGTCTGCACGTGCGTGTGACCTTGGAGCAACTGAAGCGTGGCTCCCGCCTCGTATTCCGAGTCTCGAAGGTTTGGCGACAGATGAACGCGCCAGTGCGGATAGTCGGCCCGCACCGCGCGAAGCCACTCGCCGATGCCCGCCTCTCCAGTATTGATCTCTTGCCCACCGCCCACAAGGCAAACGATCACGGCCCAATCCGCATGGCGGTCCATGCACGAAATCAAGAACGCGGGCTCGGACATCGAGAAGTTTGGGTGCTTCTTCTTGCTCCTCATGAACTTCTCTGTCTGCTCACGATTCCACGCCCGCTGCGCCTCGTCAAACAAAGCGACGTGCTCGATCGGCGGCTTCGTTCCATCGCGAATGCACTCATCACGAAAGTGGTGTACATTCTGAATGAAAGCCTTCACCTCACTTCGGGCCGACCCAATTCTGACCACCTTTCCAGCGTCTTTTCCTCTCGCGACCTTATCGCGTGCGAGTGCCTCGCAAAGGATCGCGACCAGCGGTCCGTTGCCGGATAGGAACACGCTGTAGAGATCGCTTGCATTGTCTATGTGCTTGGTTGCGATATCCAGGCCAACCAGGGTCTTCCCAGCGCCCGGTACGCCGGTGACAAAGCAGATTGCCTTGTGTCGACCGTCTCGGGCGTCACGGATGACCTGCTCGATGGTGCCAGAGGTCTGCGTGAGATTGATCGCCTCGGCTTCTCGCCGCGAAATCTCCTCGACCTTGTGGCCGCCGTATAACGCCATCGCGGCCTCAATGATGGTTGGCGTTGGCTTGTAGCTTCCCTTCGCCCATTCGACGGCGTCGATCGTCGAGCCCGCGTGCCAATCAAGCACCGTTCGCATCAGGTTCGGAAGAGTCGCTACGTTCGCTCGCAGCGGCCGCACCACACCGTCTCGATCCGATTCGATCACCGCTTGCAAGCCAGCGTCTGACGCATGAGTGGCGACCACAATCGGGATGATCGTGGCCGCGTGACTCGTGCTGTGAAAATTCTTGAGGTCTAGCGCGTAATCCCACGCCTGCGTCACGGCATCGGCTGTGAATGCGGTCTCACCAACCTTGAACTCGAGCACAAACACGACGCCGCCCGCGACGACCAACACGTCGATCCGCTTCCCCATTCGCGGGACCGCAAACTCGAAAGCAACCAACCCGCCGCTGTCCCAGTGAGCGAGCGCCGCTCGCATCGCCTTTATCTGTCCATGCCACGCATCTCGCTGTGCGGGTTCGATCGCGAACGACGATGCATTTGCAAGCGAAGCAACGATCGTGTCGTCATGATGTGACAGGAACTCCCCAACGGTTGCCGCGTAATACGCCCGTTGGCCGAGCAAGGGCGGAGTTGCGTTTGACACAGGTACCATGCTCTCGCAGAATACCCACTGGAAAGATTCTTGTTACGCCCCAATCGAATCAGTCACCATGTCACCACTTGACCTCGCGTCTGTCGCTGTCAATGCAGCTGGAATCACCGATGAATTTTGCATTCACCGGCTTGCCGACGATGGTGGAGAAGCACGTCTTGAATGGCTGACCCTTCATTTCGACGGCTGGTGCGGTCTTGTCGTCCAAGTCGCCCACGCCGGCGAGTTGATGGAACGGTTCCGCCAAACGCGCGGCGTGAAAGCGACATGGGGTGGCGAACTGCCGCACCTGTACGACGTCTGGGATGCCATCGCCGCGGGACTCTGGGATCATCTTGGCTCGAAGCCCATCGATGCGATTGTCGATGGAGCGTTCCATGAGGCACTCAGTCCCACAGTCGCATAGCAACCCGCGTCACTCAGACACGCCAGATCACCGGGAACCACAAAACTGAACCAGCCTCCATCGCTGGAGGCCGGTTCATCCTCGGGCCCGGAATGTCACCCGGTTGGCCTCGCGTACAACGAGCGAGGGCGGGGTGAAGGTTGGCGGTGTGCCGTGCGGGGCGAGGGGTGTTTGGTTGTCGCCGCGGCTGAACGACGCGACGTCGGATCGCTGAATGATCACTCTGTGATCACAGGTTGATCATCGTTCGATTCACCGACGGCGGCGCTTCATCGTGAGGCCGCCGAGGCCGAGCAGCGCGAGCGAGCCGGGGGCGGGGATGATCTCGCCGCTGGACTGCATGCTGACTTCGCGGAAGTCGCTGTCAAAGAAGCCCGCGCCCGACGCGATGGTGACGTTCACGACGGCGCCTTCGAGCGGCTGGCCGTCGAAGTTCATGCTGAACGCGCCTTGCGAGCCGTTGAACATGCCGTCGCCGCTGGTGTTGGTGAAGAGGACGTTGGAGAGCCCGCCGTTGAAGTGGATGGAGTCGGGCCCGCCGATGCCGCCGATCCACAAGCCGAAGATGTCGGCGGTGAGGGTGTCGCCGTTGAAGTCGGTGATGGTGACCGAGCCTGCGCCGAAGGCGAGCGAGCCGGACTTGCCGGTGACGCTGAGATTCATGCGGAAGTCGAGCTGGCCACGATTGTCGAGCGACATGAAGCCCGTGTCATACGTCGCGGTCGCGTCGGGAACGGCCAGTCGGGTCACATCGCCGCCAGTGTGGATGAGGCCGTTGTCGCCAGCGACGGCGGACATCATGCCGGTGGTGCCGTTGTACGACGCGTGCAGATCGGTGAAGCCCCACGAGGCGATGACATCGGCCTGAGCGACCGCAGCGCCCGCGGCAACCACAACAGCAGCAATGAGTTTGACGCTCTTCATGGACTCTCTCTCCTCTGACGGCCGCGCCCGGTCGGCCGTGTGATGTGACACGCGATGTGGTGCATGAGCGCGGCACGCTGGCCGCGTGCTTCACCATGCCACAGGGAGAGGAGAAGGAAAGCTCGCGGGCGTTTCACGGGGCGTGATCGCACGCGTCAGGCTGCACAGGCGATAAAGCTGGCACAGGTGTCAGCGGCAGGCGTGCAGTTCACGGACGAAGTGCCGCGCGGGTCGCGTTCTGGAGCCGTGGCACGGGTCAGGACAAGCGTGCGAGGTTAGGTGTAGGGAAAAGTGAAACACCCCGGTGTGGAGCCGGGGTGTTTCGAGGAGACTGAGATCAATCTTTGCTGGCCGCGTGTGGGAGGGTCCAGTTCTCACACACGACCGGATCGACCGAGTCGTTTTCGAGAAGGCTTAGCGACGACGACGGCCAGCCACGAGGCCGCCGAGGCCGAGCAGAGCGATGGCACCCGGGGTCGGGATGAGTTCGCCCGAGACCTGGGTGGAGACGTTGGCGAACGACGAGTTCAGGAAGCCGCCGCCGACGTTGATGTACAGCTGGACGAGCATGCCGTCGAAGGGCTGGCCCGACATGTTCATGCCGAACGAGCCGCCGGGGACGCCGTCGAAGGTGCCGTCACCGCTGTTGTTGGTGAGGACGGTGTTGCTGAGCGCGCCGTTGAAGAAGACCACGCCGCCGCCGCCGTACACCCACAGGCCGCTGATGGTGCCACCGATGGTGTCGCCGTTGCGGTCGGTAATGGTGAAGCCGCCAGCGCCGAGGGCGGTGGTGGCCGTCTTGTTGAAGACGTTGAGGTTCAGGTTGAAGTCCGCGAGCGTCCCGAGGCCCTTGAAGCCCGAGATGAACGAAGCGGTGCCACCGGGAACGGTGAGGCGAGAAACGTCGCCGCCGGTCTTGAGCGCGCCCGCGTTGACCGCGTTGGCGCTGAAGATCTTGGTGCCGGCGTTGTAGCCACCAGCCAAGTCGGTGAAACCGAAGCTCAGCACGGCAGCGGCCGACGACACGGATGCCGTAGCACCCGCAACAGCCAGCACGGCAAACAAAGTCACGTTCTTCATGAGTCTCGTCTCCCTCTCTTGCGGCACCACGGCCGCTCTCTCTCACTACCTCCTACCCAGCAGCCGCTCTCTCCAGTGCGGATGCAGTGCGGGCCTATGACCTCCCGCGTGGGCAGACACCGATTGTCGGCAGAATCTGCGAAAATGCAAGTCGATTGATGCCGGATTTGCAGTTTTTTTCGCCTCCGACACGATTCTGGATGCCACAATCCGCCACTTTCTCTACACAATCGCGCGTGTTGACGGATTTTGTTTGGACTGCACGGCCAGCGGCACGCCATCCGCACCATCGCACGACACTTCGAGGCGGCACGTGGTCTTGAGCATCTCGCCGGGTTTGAGGACGGCAGATCCGGTGCCCGGAACGCCGCGGGCCGCGAGATTCAGCGCGTCGTTCACCGCGGTTTGCGGCTCAATCGCGACCGACGAGATCGGGGATGAACGATCGCGCGAGACGTGCGGGGCGAAGAAAACCAGGTGATTCATGTTCTGGGACGTGATCATCCGCATCGTCACGCCGCTCGCCGCCCAGCGCATCTCCGCGCGTCCGCCGAAGCCCGAGAGCACGGCATCGACGTGCGTGTCGGGCACCGGCGCCATGTTCGCCAGCGCGCGGGTGAGGTCCTCGGCGACGGGGCCACCAGTCGGACAGCCGTTGGCGAGCGGGTAGCGACCGCTTACAGAGGCTCGCACTTCGAGGATGTCGCGGTCGCTCCAGAGGCGACGCATGAAGTAGGGATGATGGCCGCAGGCGGCGGGGAAGGGTTCTTTGTCGGTGTTCATCACCGACAGATCCATCGAGAAGGCGTCGGGTGTCAAGGCGTATTCGACGCGGCAGCGGAAGCGCCACGGCCAGTTGTAGCCGCGGACGGACTCGCTATCGAACTCGAGAATGGCATGGGACTGCGTGTCTTCGAGAATGCGCCACGCACGCTTGCGCACATCGCCATGCTGGGCCATGTTGTCGGTGGTGGTCGGGCGGAGTTGATACTCCTTGCCGTTCCATGTGAACTTCGCGCCGTTGATGCGGTTAACCCAGGGCGCCATGATGAACGACCCAAGCAGCGAGGCATTCATCTCGCCCGGTGCGGCACGACGCATGATGGGGTAGTAGTAGCCACTGGGGCCTTGCATGGAGAAGTCGGCGATGCCAGCACCGACGTGCGCAAAGATGGTGGCCCGCAAGCGACCGGCGGAAAGATGGAGTTCGCTCATCGCACTGCTCCTAAACGCGGGGCGGCCTGCGCGAGTGCTTTCGCTTCAGCCAAGCGTGCCCCGGCGAAACATCGGCGTCTGTCGGTGTTCCTGACGAGGATGCCCCTGGCACCATGATCCGTCCGCGCAGGGAAAGATGCAAGCGTGATGTAGACTGCGGCAGATGTCGAACGCCGAGACAAAACACCCCCGCCCTGATGTGATGCCGCGCGACGCGGCTGGAACAACCAACCCGGCGACGGGGGCCGCGAACGAAGCGGCTGCGAGGCCATCGCGGCTGCCGTCGGTGCGCGTGGTGGTGACATGGGTGGTCGTCGTGCCGCTCGTGCTGACGTCGGCGGTGCTGCTTGCGCTGGGCACGGCGGCGGGCGAGCGCGGGGCGGAGTCGCTCGTCGGAACGCTGATGGACTCGGTCTCGAGCAACGTTCAGAAAGAGGTGAGCGATTACCTGGCCGTGGCGGCAAGGCTGAGTGATGTGTACGCCGGACAATTGCACGACGGAAGGCTGCCCACCACCGGGCTGCAGGCATGGGAACCCGTGATGGCGGACGACCTCGCCCGTACACCGGGCGTGGCGTCGATTTGCTTCGCGAGCACCGATGGTGAGACGACATGGCTGCTCCGAGGACGCAAGGGGCTTGAAGTCGGGCGCGTGCGCGGCGGGGCGGTCGAACCTGGTGCAACCAATGCCGTCGAGTTTCCGGTCACGGCACGCGGCGCAATCGACGGACCCGCGATTCGCACGTACACGTATCTCGCGCACGAACGCCCTTGGTACAAGGCGGGACTTGCGAGCGACGCGCCGACATGGACACCCGTCTACGCCTGGTACGCCGACGATGTGAACGAAGCGTCGATCGGCATCGGATACACGCGCGCGATCAAGGACAACGCGGGCGCGACGCGCGGCGTGCTCGTGATCGACATCACGCTCGGCGCACTCGGCCGCTTCCTTCGACAACTGCCGGTGGCCCAGGTGGGCCGCGTGTTCATCGCCGACGGCGAAGGTCGATTGATCGCGGCGTCGGAAGGCTCGATCAGCGCGGGCGGCGAGCGGATGCTGCTCTCGCAGTGTTCGGATCGCGGAGCGAATGCGGCGGCGCGGGTTCTCGCGGCGCATCCGAACGGTGCTGGTTCGCGCACCGCACGCGACGATGCGGGAGGAAGCCCGGTGCGACTGCGGATCGCGCAGGTCTCGCCGCAGCCGGGAATCGAGTGGAATGTCATTACCGTGCTGCCAGAGTCGGCGTTCCTCGCAGAAGTCCAGAGCGGGCAACGGCGTGCGACGATCCTGGCGAGTGCGGCGGTTGCGGGCGGTGCACTCATCGGGCTTGTGCTGGGCCGGCGACTGAGCCGACCGGTGAAGGAACTCTCATCGCATGTCGATCGGGTCGGAGCGGGCGCGTTTGAAAAGCGACTGGAGCTTGGAACGGCGCGCGAGTTTCGCGAGCTCGCGGAGCATGTGAACGCGATGGCGGCTGGCCTCAAGGAGCGGATGCAACTGCAGCAGTCCCTCACGCTGGCGCGCGAGGTACAGCAGGCGCTCCTGCCGCGCGAGCAGCCGCGGCTTGAGGGCTTGGATATCACCGGTCGAACACACTACTGCGACGACACGGGCGGCGACTACTTCGACTTCGTGACGACGCCGGGCGAGGGCGGTGCGGCGGCGCGGACGATCCTGGTGCTTGGCGACGTCATGGGGCACGGGATCGCGGCGGCGCTGCTGATGGCGACGGCGCGGGCCGCGTTGCGGGCGTACGCGACCCCCACAGCCTCGCTGGGCGAGGTGATGACGCGCGTGAACGCGCTGCTGGCGGCAAGCGTGCGCGACGGCAGCTTCATGACCATGTCGCTCTTGCGGGTGGACCCGACGACGCGGGAGGCACGCTGGGCCAGTGCCGGACACGACGCAGTGATCGTGTACGAACCTGGGCCGGATCGCTTCAGCGAACTCGCCGACGGCGATGTGCCGCTGGGACTGATCGAAGACACGACGTACGAGGAGTATCGGCGCGAGGGGCTGGACCCGAGCGCCTTGCTGTGCATCGGGACCGATGGCATCTGGGAGATGCCCAACGCGGCTGGGGAACTCTTCGGCAAGGACCGGTTTCGCGAGGTGCTGCGGAAGAACGCGATGAAGCCGACGCGGGAAATCGCGGATGCGCTCGAAGCCGCATTGAAAGAGCATCAAGGGCGGGCGGCCCAAACGGATGATGTGACGTTCGTGATCGTGCGGCTCGGGGCCGTCGCGGGGGAATAGACGGGGAAGGCATTCGGCATTCGGCATTCGGCATTCGGCATTCGGCATTCGGCATTCGGCATTCGGCATTCGGTGCGCTTGCATCTCTGTCTCTTCAACCGCGAAGCGGTTGGGGTTCATAGCCGTGGGTCGCGGCGAAGCCGCACCCACGGGAAGCATCCGCCCCTGGCCGGGCTCGTCGATGTTGGATCGTTCGGCTCACGATCCATGTGCGACGATCCCGTACGAAGGGGGTTGTATTCGTCGGGTGTCGCTGCGCGACGACCCGACGCTAGTCACCTGCACGGCTTCGCCGTGCGGCAGCGCAAAACGGAGTGATGGCTTTCGGCATTCGGCGCGGGAACTGGCCACGACGCCTTGATGCCTCGATGCCGCGTGGCTTGATGCCTTCTTTTCAACCGAACCCCCAGAAGCGAGACATCGAACGGGGGTTTGGATACGAAGAAGGCATCAAGCCATGGGACACTGGGCATCAGGCACGGGGCAACTGCCTCGGAGCCTGCGGCACGGAACAGGAAGACGAAATCGCCGCGGCAAATAGGGCCGAGAATCAAGCCGATATGATTGTCGCGTGAAGTGAATTGGTTCGCCCGCCGCTCTGCACGCCCCGATGAGGAGTCGCACGATGTTTGCCGACAAGATCGACATGCAGAATCGCCTGTTCGCCGAACTCTCACGCATGTTCGCGGGCGAAGTGCCGCTGTATGACAAGAGCCTGCTCGTCAATCGCGAGTGCAACAAGGCCGTGTGCGCGTTGCTCGGGATGACGCATCCGGGCTTTGCGATCAGTGACGCGCAACTCGATAAAACCAGCGGCGAGCGGCACGGCGCGATCCGCATCGGGCGGCCTGACGAGTATCGCTGGATCGCGCGGTTCTTCGCGTGCTTTGCGATGGAGCCGCACAACTTCTACAACATGGCAGACGTCGGTGCCAAGAGCCAGCCGATCATCGCGACGGCGTTCCGCTCGGTGCACAACCCCGAGCATCGCGTCTTCACTTCGCTGTTGCAGACCAACTACTTCGATGTCGCGACGCGCGAGCGGATCGAGGCCGTGCTCGCGCAGCGGCAGATTTTCTCCGATCGCGTGAAGCAGCTCATTGAGAAGAGCGAGCGGCAGGGCGGACTGGAGTGGGCGGACGCCGATTCATTGATCGGCGAAGGCACGGGACGAATCTTCAAGTGGACCGGCAAGGCGCGGGCGCACGACCTGTACAAGGAGTTGTGCGACGGCGGATTCAAGATCGCCGCGGATATCGCGTGCTTTGAATCGCACCATTTGAATCACCTGACGCCCAACACGTTCTGCATGGACCTGTACACCTTCGCCATGAAGTTCTGCATGGGGGAGATTGATCAGGGGATGTTCCGCACGCAGGCCACGATCGCCCTGACGCGGCTTGCGGCGCGCGGCGATCGCGACTTCCTTCGCTTGTGCTTCAAGCATCTCTCACGCGGCGAGATTGACGGCTTTGGCCGCGGCTCGGCGTCGCAGGCACAAATCGCAGCACTTGTCGATGCGCTGAGCACACGACTCCAGGAGAGCGATCTGGTCCTGACCACGCTGAAGCATTCGGGCTTCAAGGACACGACCGAGGGGCCCTCGGAAGACACGCCCGTGCTTCTGCGCCAGGATTCGTACAAGGCGTTGACGGAGCCGGTGACGTTCACGAACCCCGACGGCAGCGTGGTCAACACGGTGCACACCGCTCGCTTCGGCGAGATCGAGCAGCGGTTCTATGCGACGACGCCCAAAGGCCGCGAGCTCTACGACGTATGCCTGAACGCGGCCGAGGCGGAGAAGGACGCGAACGCGGGCCTGCAGAAGAAGGACTTCGCGGCGTACGAAGCGATGTACGCCAAGCACTTCAAGCCCTTCCCCAAGACGCTGCCGGAGCTGCTGCGCGCCGGGCTGGTGTTCGGACGCTACACCCCCACTGCGGCGGGCTTGGCGAACAAGGCGAGCATCACGACGACCGACATCCATGAACTGGTGCGACTGGGCTACGCGGATTATGAAGGACTGCGTTACGAGGACTTCCTGCCCGTGAGCGCGGCGGGGATCTTCGCGTCGAACCTGAACCAGTACGGCACCGAGAGCACCGCCGCCGAACGTCCGAAGTACACCCAGAAGATGCTCGAGGACGTCATGGGCAAGCCGATCATCGATGCGGTTGCCGTCACGGCGGGGATGGAGGCTCAATCGCTGCTGGAGACGCTTGACCGGCTGGGTGTTTCAGCGCGGTTGCCGGCGGAAATCCGCCGGAATCTGGAGCAGGCCGCGGCGGCCGTCCCGGGCGGGGCGTCGGCCAAGGGTGCCGTAACACGTTCCGCAGCAGGGGTTTCCTGAGTTATCCACCGAGTTTGGGGCGGTTTTTGTGGCCGCGTACAGGCCCATGATGCCTGTTGACAGAAACACGGATGCGCGGTAGTATGTATCGTATCTGGAACGTTTCAGATACGACTTTCACACCCGCGAGGTCCCCATGGCATCCGTCCGCGTCATCGCAAAGAAGCTCGGCGTGTCGGTCGCGACGGTGTCGCGGGCCCTCAACAACCATCCGCACGTCGAGGAGACGACGCGGCAGCGCGTGCTCGACGCCGCGGCTGAGTTGAACTACTCCACGCCGAGCAACGCCCAGAAGGGCACGGCGTGCGTCGGCCTGCTCTATCCGATCGACCTGGGCCAGTATCAGTTCGGCCCGTTCGAGTCGACGCTGCTCAACGGCATCATGCGAGGACTGAGTGAGTGGCGGGTGGACCTGAAGCTGTTGTGCGTGAAGCGAGACAAGGAGCCGGGCGAGAGCTATGCCCAGTTCTTCAAGCGCAAGCGGATCAACGGCGCGATCGTCCGCTGCTTTGACAACAGCACGAACATCGCCAGCGAGATTGCGAAGGAATCCCTGCCGCATGTCGTGGCGGCGGACCATTCGGATGATGAGAGCGTGAACTTCGTGTGGTGCGACTCGCGGACCGACAGCCGTCGCGCGGTGCAGCACCTGATCGACATGGGCCACCGGCGGATCGCGATGATGATGCATCGCGTGCCCGACACCGACCACCTGGATCGCCTCGCCGGCTGGGAAGATGCACATCGCGATTCGGGCATTCCGATCGATCCGTCGCTGATCGTATCGCTGGAAGCGACGCTCGACGGCGGCGAGAACGCGCTGGTGCCGCTCTTGGGAACGCAGCGCCCGCCGACCGCGGTCTACATCGCGGATCCGCCGGCGATGATGGGCGTGCTGCGCAAGTGCCTGGATTTGGGCGTGCGCGTGCCCGAGGATCTGTCGGTCATCGGCTTTGACGACAGCGATCTGCGCAAGCACACGCATCCGCGCTGCACCGCGGTCGTACAGGATGCTGCCATGATCGGACTGGAAACCGCGCGCTGGCTGGCGCAGCGCGTGCTCAATCTGCCGGTCGCGGAAGAACTGCGGCTGGAGCGTTCCACGTTCCTTGAGTTCAACGAGTCGACTGGTCGGCCGAGTCTTCGGCCAGTGCGGGTGATGCCCGACGGCCATCGCATCGAAGTCGAAGAGTCTGCGGTACCGGCGGCGACCGTGGTCAACGGCACCGCGTCGGGGGGTCAGGGCGCGAGCCCGGTTTCAAAGGTGACAGCCATGAAGAACGGTAAAGCGCGTCGCGGTTTCACGCTGATCGAGTTATTGGTGGTGATCGCAATCATCGCGCTGCTGATCGGCGTCTTATTGCCGGCCCTCGGCAAGGCGCGTGAAGCAGGACGCGGCGTGGTCTGCCTCTCCAACATCCGCCAGATGGGCGTCGCCTCACTCCTCTACTCACAGGAAAACAAGGAGTACCTGTGGATTGACAAGGTGGACAAGGACGGCAAGTACGTGCCGTACTCGTTCATGCGCAACCACGCGAACTACCTGACGGCGTGGGCCCGCCTGCCCGACACGACCGACCCGGCCAAGCAGAAGGTTCTCCCCGGTCTGGTCTACAAGTACCTGGACAATGTCGACAAGACGTCGGAGTGCCCGACCAACCGGCGTCGAAACGTGATCACCGGCACGAAGGCGACAACGACACAGAGCCTCACGAGCGAGATCGACTTTGATTTCACCTTCGTGTTCAACGTGAGCGGCGCTCGCCAGGGCACCCAGGCCCGCATCGGCTATCCGGACCTGCAGAAGTACAAGGCCGCGAACCCGATCGTGCGCCCGCCCTCGAACATCAACACGAACTCCGAACCGTTCACGCTGCTCCAGAGCATCCCCGTGTTCGTTGAAGAGAGCAGCTATTCCAACTCGTCAAACTATGACGGCGTGTGGGCGTCGGGCGACACGTTCTCGCGGCGCCACTCCGGCCAGGGAAACATGGCGTTCTTCGACGGTTCCGCGACCTCGATGAAGACCCCCAACCCCGGCCCCGAGGACAAGGCTCCGGTCGGCGGCGAACTCAAGGCCAATCTGCTGTACGCCCAGAACAGCAAGTGGTGGGTGAACTTCGAGGCTCTGCGCCCCGGCGAGGGTCGCCCCTTCGGCTGGATCAACAACCCTCAGTAACTCGCGGTCGAGCGGCACGGCCTTGGTCTCGTCGGGGGCACGACCCGGCGCGGCCGAGGCCGTTGCCTCGGTTGCGGCGAGGTTCCGCTCGCGCCCCATCCGTTGGCGCGTCTCAGGACGAGGAACACATACATGCGTCGCAGCCAATCCACCGCAGACCATGAGCACGGGCGTGAAGGCCTGCCTGTGCTTTCGTTTGGCGGGTGGTTGATCGTCGCGATTGCGCTCGTGTCGACCGTGCTGTTTGCCGCATCGCCCGTCCCCAAGCAAGAGGGACGGAGCATGTGGACGTTTGCCCGCATGCACTGGCTGATGTATCAGCCGATGGTCGAGAAGTGGAACGCGGAGCAGACGACTCGCGTCAACATGAACCTGCTCAGCCTCCCCGCGCTGGAGCGGCGGATGCTCGGCGCGTTCCTCTCCGAGACGCCGTCGGCGGACGTCATCGAAGTGGAGCGCAAGGTCGCGTCGCGGGCCTTCACGGGGCCGCTGGATGCGGTTGGTTTTGTTGATCTCACCGATCGCCTGACGAGCGAAGGTCTGCTCGACGGCATCAACGCGCCGAGCTTCAGCCCGTGGACGAGTCGCGGGCGCGTCTTCGGCGTGCCGCACGATGTGCATCCCGTGATGCTCAGTTATCGCGCGGACCTTGTGGAGGCGGCGGGGATCGACGTCAGCCAGATCAAGACGTGGGACGATTTCGCCCGCGTGATGAAGCCGCTGATGGCCGACAACGATGGCGACGGCAAGCCCGATCGCTATTTGCTCAACATGTGGGACACGCACGACGAGCATCTCGAAGTGCTGCTTTACCAAGCCGGCGGCGGATTCTTCGATGAATCGGGCCACATGGTCATCGACTCCCCCACCAACGCCCACGTGCTTGCAACCGTCGTCTCGTGGTGCGTGGGCAAGGATCGCATCGCGGCCGACGCGCCGGACTTCAGCGCGTCGGGGAACAAACTCAAGGCCGATGGCTACGTCGTCTGCACGCTCATGCCCGACTGGATGGGCGACATCTGGAAGCACGAGATCCCGCAACTGACGGGAAAGGTGAAGCTCATGCCGCTGCCGGCGTGGGGAGCGGGCGTCGCCGCGCCCGAGCGGCGTACAAGCGTGTGGGGCGGCACGATGATCGGCATCCCGCGCACTGCGGTGAAGTCGCCGCAGGACTTTGAAGACCTGTGGAAGTTCGTCAAGCACCTGTACCTGAATGACGAACTTGCGCGCGACCTTTATCGCGTCGGCGGCATCGTCACACCGGTGAAGGCGCACTGGAAGGACCCGATCTTCGACGAGCCATCCGCGTACTTCGCGGGCCAGGCCCCTGGACGGATGTACATCAACCTCGCGCCGCAAGTGCCGATGCGGAGTTCGTCGCCCTACAACAACTTCGCGCGCTACCGCGTGCAGGACGCGCTCGTGAAGATCACTGAAGAAGCACGCGAGCAGGAACGTGCCAAGCCCGGCAGTCTGAACTTCGACGCGCTGCTCAAGCGAGCGTCTGAGGAACTTCGTCTCGCGGCGAAGAAGGTACAGGTGCAGATCGATCGCAACGTGTTCCTGAAGGAGGAAAGCCGCTGATGGCGACGCTTTCCTCACAAACCCGTCGCGCCCCGTGGCTGTTCCTGCTGCCGTTCCTCGCGGTGTTTGCCACATTCACGCTCTATCCGTTGATCCGGGCGATGATGCTTGCGGGGCAGCAGACGTTCGGCCCGGGCTACACCAAGTGGGTCGGCGGCTCGAACTTCGCCGCGTTGATGAACGACGCGCTGTTCTGGACAGCGCTCAAGAACACCGTCGTCTTCACCCTCGGCTCGGTGTTCGTCCAACTGCCCGTGTCGCTCGCGATGGCGATGATGCTGGAGGCAAAGGGTCTTCGCGGCAAGGGCGTCTATCGCGCCATCCTGTTCGCCCCGTCGCTCGTCGGTGTGTCTTTCGCCGCCGTGCTGTTCGCGCTGATGTTTGAGAAGCGCACCGGCCTCGTGAATCAAGGCCTGCACGGTGCCACCGCGTGGCTGAGCTTGCTCAGCGGGAAGGACCTCGCGTGGAGCCTTGATTTCGGCTGGCTGGAGCAGCATGTGATGGCGGCGTTGATCGTCGCCGCGCTTTGGATGTACGCCGGCTTCAACATGCTGTTCTTCAGCGCGGCGCTCCAGAACATCCGCCAGGACATCAAGGAAGCCGCGACCGTCGACGGTGCCGGCCCCGTCGCGCGGTTCTTCCACGTCACGGTTCCTGCGATCCGGCCCGTTGCGGCGTTCGTCGTACTGCTGTCGATCATCGGCAGTTTCCAGTTGTTCGAACTGCCGTACCTGATGCTCAACGGCGGCGCCGGCCCCAACAACCGCGGCCTCACCGTGGTGATGTACCTCTACCAAGTCGGCTTTGAAACCGGCGACCTCGGCTATGCCAGCGCCATCGGCTGGACGCTCACGCTCATCCTGCTGGGCTTCACGATCGCCCAGCGGATGACGGCCCGCGGCGAGGAGGTGGCGCGATGAGCCAAGCCTCCACACAGACCAGCGTGAGCCGTGGCTCGTCGATGCAGGCCTCGCGCCGCATGTCGCTTTGGCTCACGCACGGCGTGCTGCTCGCGGTCAGCGTGCTCACGGTGGTGCCGTTCTTCTGGCTTTTCTGCGGCAGCCTGAAGACCAACGAAGTCTTCCTCGAATCGACATTCATCCCGCGCGGCGACGGCGCGCTCGGGTTCGCGTGGAATCGTCTGACCGGCGACAACTACGCGCGGCTGTTCACGGACCCGGAACTGGATATCAACTTCGGCCGCAGTCTGCTGAACTCGGTTTTTTACTCGTCGGTGTCCGCGGTGCTCGCGACGCTGTTCTGCGCGATGGGCGGCTTCGCCTTGGCACACTATCGCTTCCGCGGCAGCAAACTGGTGACGGCACTGGTTCTGGCCGCGGTCATCATCCCCGGTCCTCTGCTGCTCGCGCCGGGCTATCAACTGCTGCACAACTTCGGCATGCTCGACAACGCGATGGGCTTGATCCTTCCCGCGCTCGCTCCGGCATTCGGCGTGTTCCTCTTCCGCCAGGCGTCGATTTCCAGCGTGCCCGCGGAACTGCTCGAGGCGGCCCGCATCGATGGTTCATCGGAAGTCGGCTTGTTTTTCCGCATGGTGCTGCCGCTGGTGCGTCCGATGATCGGCACGTTCCTGATGATCACGTTCCTGGGCGTGTGGAACAACTTCATCGGGCCGCAGGTCGTGTTGCAATCGCGTTCGCTCTTTCCGCTCAGCGTGGCGGTGGCGGAGCTCAAGCGCGGCTACTACGCCGAGTATGGTCTTCAGATGGCGGGCACGGTCGTGTCGATCGTCCCCGTGCTTTTCCTGTTTCTCTTGCTTCAGCGTGAACTGGTCTCTGGTCTGACGTCGGGAGCGGTCAAGGAATGATCGAGAGTGAACACAAGTCCGACGCGGACGCGGCGGCCGATCACGCAGGAGGTTTTGCGTTTATGTTCCCACAAGGTTTCATCTGGGGCGCGGCGGCGGCGTCCTATCAGATCGAAGGCGCGGCGAAGGAAGACGGGCGCGGCCCGTCGGTCTGGGACACCTTCAGCCACACCCCAGGCAAAGTCGTGCGCGGGCACACGGGCGATGTCGCGTGCGACCATTACCATCGCATGCGCGAGGACGTCGCGCTGATGAAGTCGCTGGGCCTCAAGGCCTATCGCTTCTCGGTTGCGTGGCCGCGCGTGATGCCAACGGGCGAAGGTGCGATCAACGAGAAGGGGCTGGCGTTCTATGAGCGTCTGGTCGACGCGCTGCTTGAGGCCGGCATCGAGCCGTGGCTCACGCTCTACCACTGGGACATGCCGCAGGCGCTGCAGGACAACGGCGGCTGGCTGAACCCGCAGATCTCAACGTGGTTCGAAGCCTATGCCCGCGCGGTGGTTGATCGACTGTCCGATCGCGTCACGCACTGGATGACGATCAACGAGCCGCAGGTGTTCATCGGCCTGGGCCACGGCAGCGGCACGCACGCGCCAGGCCTGCAACTCTCGTTCAAGGAGCAGCTGATCGCCGGGCACAACGTGCTGCTGGCCCACGGCAAGGCGGCACGGACGATCCGGCAGTACGCCAAGAAGCCGGCGAAGATCGGCTGGGCACCTGTCGGCAGCTGCCAATTCCCGCTGAGCGAGTCACCCGAGGCGATTGAGGCGGCACGCACGGCGACGTTCACGCACCACGGCAAGCATCTGTGGAGCAACACCTGGTGGGGCGACCCCGTCAACTTCGGGCACTATCCCGAGGACGCGATCAAAGCCTTCGGCGATGACATGTGCTCTGTTGCGCCGGGCGACATGGACATCATCAAGCAGCCGCTGGACTTCTACGGGCTGAACATCTACAGCGGCGAACCGCACAACGGCTCGTGGGAGACCGGCAACCCGCAGACGGCGTTCAAGTGGAACGTCGCGCCGCGTGCGCTCTATTGGTGCCCGCGGTTCATCCACGATCGCTACAAGCTGCCGATCGTCATCACTGAGAACGGCATGGCCGGGCTCGACTGGGTCGCGCCCGACGGACATGTCCGCGATCCGCAGCGCATCGATTTCTCACGCCAGTACCTGCTCCAGTTCGGGCGGGCCGCGGCCGAGGGATTCGGCGCGGGCTACTTCCACTGGTCGATCCTCGACAACTTCGAGTGGGCCGAGGGATACCAGATGCGCTTCGGGTTGGTGCACGTGGATTACCAGACGCAGAATCGCACGCCCAAGGATTCGGCGTACTGGTATCGCGAAGTGATCACGACCAACGGTGCACACTTGTCCTCGGCAAACGTTTATGACGGCCAAGACCGTCGCGCTGACAAGGTTCACGCCAATGGCGTCTTGAACGGCGAGCGTCCTGTCGTCACAATCCAGAAGGGTCGCCCCGCCGTCGCCGGGGTTCGATAACGCGTCGCTTGTTGTTCTCATGGGGGAGTTTCGTTCAGGGAGGTTCAGACGATGTCGAGAACACAGCACACTGGTGCGGCCTTCGTTGCCGCCGCATTACTTGGTTCGACCTTCGCGTCGCCTGCGCTCGCGCAGACTCTTCCAGGTTGGAAGATGACGTGGAGCGATGAGTTCCCCGCGCTGAGCCTCAACACAACGAAGTGGAACGCGACGAATGCCGCGTACACCAAGAACAACGAGGCCCAGTACTACACTTCGCAGTACGCGACGGTCGGCGGCGGCGTCTTGACGCTGCGCTCGGACAATGTGCCGCGCGGCGGCCGACAGTACAGCAGCGCGGAGGTGACCACCGCGGGCAAGTTCTCGCAGAAGTACGGACGCTTCGAAGCCCGTGCGATGCTTCCCAAGACGCAGGGAATCTGGCCCGCATTCTGGATGCTGCCCGCCAGTGGCGGATGGCCGCCCGAGATCGACATCATGGAACTGCTCGGCCACGAGCCGAACAAGGTCTACATGTCGAACCACTGGGGCGTGTATCCCAACAACTCGCACCAGACGACGCCGTACACCGGCCCGGACTTCAGCGCGGCGTATCACACGTTCGCCGTCGAGTGGGACCCGGGTCGCCTGCTCTTCTACGTGGATGATGTGCTCCGCGCGACGCACGTGAACAGCGTGCCCGCCGAACCGTTCTACATCATCCTCAACACCGCGGTCGGCGGCGACTGGCCCGGCTATCCCAATGGAACCACAGTCTTCCCGCAGTTCTATCGCGTGGACTATGTGCGGGCCTATTCGCGCTACCTCAACAACATCACGCTTGAAGATCAAGGCCCGACCGGCACTGTGCCGTTCTACGGCTGGGGCGGCACGTTCGGCAATGCGTACAACGTGAACCAGAACGGCCGCAATGGCACCGCCCGCAGCGGCAAGCTCTACGGCAACTTCACCGGCTCGCCCAACGGCTCGGGCCTCTGGCAGGATGTCGTCGCCTCGCCCGGTCAGCGCTGGCGGGCGAGCGCCTATTGGCAGAACTGGTTTGGCGATCGCATGCAGTCGGGCAACACGGCGTACACCAACATCGAGTTCCGCGACGCCAGCAACAACCTGCTCTCGGTCGTCAGTGACACCTCGCTCACATCTCTGTCCGCGATCAACAACTACACGCAGCGCACCATCGAGGGTGTCGCGCCGCCGGGCACGGCCAAGGCTCGCATTGTGCTCTTTTTCTACCAGACCGGCATGAACGCCGGCGCGGCGTTCTTCGATGACGTGAACATGGAACTGCTCGGCACATGCCGCCCGGACTTCAACGCCGACGGATTCCTCGACTTCACGGACTTCGACACCTTCGTCGACGCGTTTGACGCGGGCACTGCAAGCGCCGACTACAACAACGACGGCTTCCTCGATTTCACGGACTTTGATGCGTTTGTGTCGGAGTTTGAAGCGGGGTGCTGAGTGCATCGCCCGCCGGATCACCACAGGAACTGAATCATGAACACGCTGCCGCGCGCGCTCCTCGCGCTGTCGATGTCCGCTTGCCACGCCGCAGCCGCCGACGACGGCAAAGCCGCGAAGGCTGCACAGGCCTCTCCACCGGGCTGGGAGCTCGTCTGGTCCGACGAGTTTGACGGCGCGACGCTCGACCCCAAGAAGTGGCGCGTCGAGGATGCCGCCCTTGTCAAGAACAACGAGAAGCAGTACTACTCACCCGCCAACGTGCGACTCCGCAACGGCATGCTCGAGCTGCTCGCCGAGAAGAAGGCGCAAGGCGGGCGTGACTACACGTCCGGGCTGGTCGACACGCGGGATCGCTTCGCGATGGCGTTCGGCCGCTGGGAATGTCGCGCGAAGCTGCCCAAGACCAAGGGTGTCTGGCCGGCGATCTGGATGCTGCGTCAGGCGGGTGGCTGGCCGCCCGAGATCGACATCATGGAGTTGCTCGGGCACGACCCGTTCACCGTGTACATGTCGACGCACTATGACAAGGTGCCGCACAACAAGCACACGACAGAGAAGTTCAGCGGCCCGGATTTCTCGGCGGACTTCCATGTCTTCGCGTGCGAGTGGTACCCCGATCGCGTGGACTTCTTCGTTGACGGCGTGAAGCACTCGACGCAGCGGACGATGACGCCGTTCGAGCCGTTCTACTTCATTCTCAATGTCGCGGTCGGCGGCGATTGGCCGGGCTTCCCGGATGAGACGACGCGTCTGCCGCAGTCGATGCTGGTGGACTGGGTGCGCGTCTATCGCCAGGCCGACGCCGCGGAGCCGAATCTGCTTGTGCGACTGAGCGACGAGGGAAATGTCGTCACGACGCCCAACCGCTGGCAGTTCAAGAAGGGTGACACGGTCACGCTGCGCGCCGAGCCGAACGTCGGCGCGAAGTTCGTGCGTTGGGACGGTCTGCCCAAGGACGCTATCGCCAAGTCTGGCGAAGCTGCGTTGTCGGCTGAACTCACGCTCACGATGAACGCATCGGTGGACATCACGCCGATCTTTGAGCACAACCCTGATGCGCCGGTGCTGCTCTCCAAAGGCCACAAAACGACGGCGTCGGGGAGTGAGAACGACGGGCTGGGTGCGAGCCGCGCGACCGATGGTCGCCCGGGCACGCGCTGGAGTTCACGCTTCCAGGACAACGAGTGGATCATGGTTGATCTGGGCGCGGCCAAGAAAGTCACGCTCATCGCGCTTAACTGGGAAGACTCGCACGCGATCGATTACACCATCGAAGGTTCGACCGACGCCAAGACGTGGACCAACATCAAGCACGTCGTTGACGGGCGCGGCGGCAAAGAGATGGTGTCGTGCGACGCCACCGCGCGATACGTGCGGCTGACCGGGCACAAGCGCTACAACCAGTACGGCATTTCGCTATGGGAGTTTGGCGTCTACGGCCCAAAGTAAGCCGACCGCGTCCGCTGCTCACGTCTTCTTGGTGACCTCATCGCGCAGTCGCCGCAGCGCGTCAAACGCCTGCAGGGGCGAGAGCGACTCGATCTTCATTTTCTTTAGTTCAATGAGCGCCGGGTGCTCAAGGTACTGTGTGAAGAGCGAGAACTGCCCGCCGGTGTCGTGCTGGCGCGGCACGACGCTGGTGTCGGCCTTGCCACGTGCGACGCCCGAGCCTGATGTACCGCCGCCGGCCACACTCGTGCCGTCGTGCTGAACGGCAAGGCTGCTCATGACATCGCGGGCGCGAGCGACGACTTCGCCGGGCAGGCCCGCGAGGCGAGCGACGTGAATGCCGTAGGACTGGTCGGCACGGCCGGGCAGGATGCGATGGAGGAAGATGATCTCGCTGTGGCCATCGTTGCCCGGCCACTCGCGGACGGACACGTGCAGGTTCTTGACGCGCCCGGGCAGGCGTTCTTCCAGATCGGTCAGTTCGTGGTAGTGCGTGGCGAAGAGGGTGCGTGGCGATGAGTCCGCCGCGGCGTCTCCCGCGAGATGCTCGGCGATCGCCCACGCGAGGGATAGCCCGTCCAGCGTGCTGGTGCCGCGACCGATCTCGTCGAGGATGACGAGACTGCGCGGCGTCGCGTGGTTGAGGATGTTTGCGGTCTCGGTCATCTCGACCATGAAGGTCGATTGCCCCGCATGCAGCGCATCATCCGCACCGATACGCGTGAAAATGCGATCGCACACGCCGACGCTGGCACGATCGGCGGGAACGAAACTGCCGACGTGTGCCAGCAGCGTGATGAGCGCGACCTGGCGGATGTACGTGCTCTTGCCGGCCATATTGGGGCCGGTGATGAGCGCGACGCGGGCCGGATCGGAGGTGTTCTGGCCGGGCAAGCCCAGTTCGCAGTCGTTGGGGACAAAGTCGGCCCCGAGCAGTTCTTCGAGCACCGGGTGGCGGCCCGCGTGAATCGAGAGGGAGCGAGCGTCGGTGACTTCGGGTCGCGTCCAGCCGCGGCGCTGCGCACGATCCGCGAGCGCGAGCAGCACGTCGAGTTCGGCGACGACGCCGGCGTACTCGCTGATGTCCGCGAGCCGCGCAACGCAGGCGGCGCACAGCGCATCGAAGATCGCGCGTTCGCGTTCAAGTGCGCGGGCCTCGGCGGTGCTGACCTTGCGTTCAAACTCGTGCAGCTCGGGCGTGGTGTAGCGCTCGGCGTTCTTGAGCGTCTGCTTGCGAGCCAGAGTGGGCGGCGCGTTGCGGGCCTGTGCCGCCGTGAGCTCGATGTAGTAGCCGAAGATCTTGTTGTAGCCGACCTTGATGCCCGGCAGGTTCATCTCGGCCGCGATCCGCTCCTGATAGGCGGCGAGCCACGTGCCCGCGTCGCGCTGCAGCATGCGAGCCTCGTCGAGCGCGGCATCGACGCGGTCCTTGATCAGCCCGCCCTCGCGCAAGTGCGGCGGCGGCTCATCGACACACGCGTCGAGAAGTTTCTTTGAGAGCGCGACGAGCGGGTCACGCACGGCCTGCAATCGCGCAACCTGCGCTTCGACGCCACCTGCACGATGCAAGACCACGAGCAGATCGCCGATCGCGACGCAGGAGCGGCCCAGCGCGACCAGGTCGCGTGGCGTCACGCGCCCCAGCGCGATGCGACCCGAGATGCGTGCCACGTCCTGAACCTGTGCGAGCTGCTCGCCAAGCTCGTCGGCGGTGCGGCGTGCTTCGACCAGCATCGCCACTGCGCTTTGGCGCGCGGTGATCTGGGCGACATCACGCAGCGGACGACAGAGCCACTCACGCAGCAGACGCTTGCCCATCGGCGTGCGCGGCGTGCCCGCGCCGACGCCCGCTCTCAGGAACAGCCCCACCAGCGACGGATCAACCGCGATGCGGCCGCCGATCGCCGCGGACTGGGGAGCGTCGGCGCGGATCGTGCGCTCGATCTCAAGCGAGCGAAGGCTCACCGCGTCGATCACGCAGACATCGGCGGAACTCTGGCGACGCGGCGGGCGGAGGTGATCGAGCGTGGGACGCGGGCGGTTGGGCGTGATCGTGCCGATGACGTCGTCGCGTGTGGCCTGACCTTCGCGACTGCCTTGTCCTTCGCGGTTGCCTTGTCCGTCGCGACGGGCTTCTGCATCGCGGGCTTGGGTTTCTTTGAGGTAGAGCAGTGCGGCACCAGCGGCAGGCAACGCGGCGTCATCGTCGCGCAGACCAAAGCCCGCGAGCGTGCCAACACGAAAGTGCTCGCACAGCACGCGCCGAGCTTCATCCGAGCGGAACTGCCACGCCGGGCGAGGCGTGGCCGATGCACCGAGGGCCCGCAGGATGCGATCGACGCGCGGCGGGGTCTTGCCGTCGCCGGTCTCGGAAAAGAGCAGCTCTCGCACGCCGCGTGAGGCTAGTTCGTCGATGACGCCGCTGGCAGTTGCCTCGGAGACGATGAACGCGCCGGTCGACACTTCGATGGCGGCGATGCCGACGCGCGAGTCTTCGCCAGAATCGGGGAAGCAGATCGCGGCGAGATGCACGCTCGCGGCATCATCAAGAAGCGATTCGTCCACGAGTGTGCCCGGCGTGATGACACGCGTCACGTCACGCTGCACGAGGCCCTTGGCCTGCGATGCGTCCTCGATCTGTTCGCAGACCGCGACACGGAAGCCCTGCGCGACGAGGCGGCGGAGATAGGTCTCGAGTTGGTGATACGGCACACCCGCGAGCGGCACGCCGCCTTGCCGCTGCGTCAGCGTCAGGCCGATCGCCTTGGAGACGGTGACTGCATCGTCATCGAACATCTCATAGAAGTCGCCGATGCGAAACAGCAGGATGCAGTCGGGGTGCTGCCGCTTGAAGCGGTAGTACTGCTGCATCGCAGGCGTTTGGCGGGGATCGGACGACTCAGGAGGCATGGGAAGGAGGGTAGACGGGATGAGCACCGAGGTACGCCGCGCTGTTTTTCCCCCAAGTTCAGGGACGAGGGCGATCGTGAACCGTCCCTTGACTGCAAGATTGAGAAGACTCTCGATGGCGGGACAGCGCCTCGCGTCACTTCAGGAGATCGAAGACCTTGCTGTCCTGAGGATCGTCCGCGCCGCGGTCGATATGCTCTGCGTTGACCACGCTGGACGCGTGCGCTGTTGGAGCAGGGAACGCGTCCGGCCCACTTGTGGGGATCGCCGTGAAAAACGTCTCTTTTGTCTCGCGCGGAAGCGTCGCGTTGCTCCTCCTTGTCTGTGGCCATGCGCTCGGCCAAGCCTCACCTGCGGCATCGCCAACGCCCGCGGCCGCTCCGGCGACACCGGCCGCCGACGCTCCCAAGCCCTGGCGTCTGACCACCGCACTTGGCCTGCCGTCGTGGCTGGACATCAGCGGCGAGCAGCGAACCCGATATGAAACGCTTGACGGTCAGTTCCGCAAAGGCCTCAACGGCGGCGATCAGGGCCTGTTCTTCCGCACGCGACTGAAGGTCACGGCCAAGCAGGACAACTACGAAGGGACGATCGAAGTCCTTGACGCCCGCCAGGAACTCGCCGACACCGGGTCGAGCATCACCACGAGCGAAGTGAACGCCTTGGAAGTGATTCAGGGGTATGGTGCGCTGCACTTCAAGGACGCGATGGCCACCGGCGACAAGCTGATGGTCCAGGCCGGCCGCCTCACGATGGACATCGGGAGCCGTCGCTTGGTATGCCGCTCCAACTACAGCAACGCGCCGCAGACCTTCGACGGCCTGAACGCGATCTGGACGACCGAGGATGGCTCGACGCTGCAGGCCTTTGCGGTTCTTCCGCTGACGCGCCTGCCGTCGGACAAGCAGAGCCTCCTGAGCAACAACGTCGCGCTGGATCACGAGGACTTTGACGTCAAGTTCTTCGGCGTCCACGGCAAGTGGGCGAACGCCTTCGCCAAGACCGACCTCGAGGCGTACACCTTCGGTCTGCTTGAGGACGATGACGACGACAACGCAACCCGCAATCGCGAACTGGCGACGATGGGCGTCCGCATGTACGCCAAGCCGACGGCCGGTTCGTTTGATTACGACGTGGAGCCCATGTTCCAGGTCGGGCATTCTCGCCTGACGACCTCAGCGTCGGACACCCGCGATCTGGATCACGTGGCCTATGCCGTGCGACTGGTTGGCGGCTACATGTTTGAGGGCGCGGAGAAGGCGCGCGTCGCGATGGAGTTTGATTACGCCAGCGGCGATCGCAAGCCCACCGACGGCAAGAACCAGCGCTTCGACCCGCTCTACGGCGATCGTCGCGGCGACTTCGGCCCCACTGGCATCTACGGTCCGTTCTCGCGCAGCAACCTCATCGCGTTCGGCCCGCGATTCAGCTTCAAGCCCACCGAGCACACCGACTTCACGATCGCCGACAAGTTCTATTGGCTTGCCGACGCCTCCGACAGTTGGGCAAACGGCAACCTGCAGGACACCACCGGCGGCTCGGGGCGCTACCTGGGCAACCAGCCCGAGATCATGATCGGCTGGGACGCGATTCCCGGCAATCTGCGCTTCGAGGCGGGCATGGCCTATCTCTTCGCGGGCGGGTTTACGCAAGACGCCCCGTCAAGCCCCAAGGAAGGCGATGCCTCGTATGTCTATCTGATGTCGAACTTCACGTTCTAGGACGCGACATCTCAAACGCCGCGTCTTGATGGGACGCACGCAGCGATCACCCTTGCGCAGCGACACGCCGCGCAACGATTAAGGTGATCGCTGCGTTTCTTTCCATGCGCTCAGCAGCGCCGGGCGAACCACCGCTGTCCACTTGGCATATCCGGCGGCGTTGACGTGCAGGCCGTCGGCCTCAAAGAGCGATGGATCCGGCACGCCGTCGGCGTTGAGCATCGGCTGTGCAACATCCAGAAAGCCGCGGCCCGGCGTGCGCTCGCAGTACGCGCGGATGGTGTCGTTGGCCGCCTTCATCGCCGGCCAGTTCTTCCAGCGCTGCACGCTGGCCTTGATCGAGACGTAAAAGACGCGCGTGCCGGGCCACAGCGCTTGCACGCGCCGATCAAACGCGATGAAGTTGTTGACCACTGGCGCGATGTCGGTGTTGTCGATACCAAGGTCGTTGTCGCCGCAGTAGTAGACAACGATGCTCGGGCGGCACGCGGGCACGACACGATCGAAGACGGCAAGGACATCGGGCGTCTTCGCGCCGCCAAATCCGCGATTGATGATCGGAAGCGGCGCCATGTCGATTGGCAACGTCTTCCAGAGTCGGAAACTCGAACTGCCAATGAAGAGGATCTGCCCTGGCGCGGGAGGACTGGCGCGATCCGCGGCCTCGAACGCGCGGATCTCAGGCTCGTACCACGCCTCGGCGGCGTGCTTCGGCGCTGCATGGCAGCCGGGGAGCGCCGCGACAAACCCGCAGCCCAGCACACACCAAACGATCCCCAGAATGATCCGACGGATGCGATCGCACATGCTTTCAGCGTACCTTGTGCCGCTGGCGATGTCGCGAGTTTGGGGCCGCGCGGGGCATCGCGACAGATTCCGAGCGGGGTTGACTCCCCCGACTTTGTTCCCAACTATTGACCTCCCCAGAAATGCGTCTCCGGACGTCATCTCTGGGGGTTGGAGCCGAGCACGACGGAAGGCCGGACGCGTGAGTCCAAGCCCGAGGCGTGCGCAGGGGTCATCCCATCGCGGCTGATGGATGATCCAGCTCTGGGTGTCGGCCTGTCGGCCGGTGCCACCACCGCCGCGGTTCTCCGTCCGAGGGCTTCGCCCCCGAGCCTGAACCGCCGCAGCGTCTTGATCGCGAGATCGGGGCGTGGTCCATGAGCCCACAAGGGCCGAGGCGTTGATCAGGTTTGGCGCGGGTGATTGAGCACGACCTGCCCGGCAGGGTGCCCCCGCAGATGGAGGTTGATTCGCACCATCCGGCGTCGGCGTTCCTCGCCGTCGCATTCACAGGGCGATGGTGTAATGGCAGCACGACAGATTTTGGTTCTGTTCGTCTAGGTTCGAATCCTAGTCGCCCTGTTTTTGTTGGAAGAAGAGACGGAGAGACGCAGAGACGAATTGCGAGGAAAGTCAAGAGTCAGAACGTCAAGAGTCACGGAGTCAAAGCGAGAGCAGAGTCCGTCACCATTTCACTTTGCCACTTTGCGACTTTGCCACTCTGCCAATTCTTCTCTCGGTGCCTCTGTGTTGAATGTCCTTGCTTGAGCCTTCACGATGACGACCGCTTCACACAACCTCTCGGCCATCATCCTCGCCGCCGGCAAGGGCACGCGGATGAAGTCTGATCTGCCCAAGGTCGTTCACCCCGTGGGCGGCCGCCCGATGGTCCGCGCCGTGGTCGATGCCTGCCGCAACGTCGGCACCAAGCGGATCGTCGCGATCGTCGGCTACAAGCAGGAACTCGTGCGCGACGCGCTCAAGGACGACCACTGCGAGTTCGCGGTACAGGCCGAGCAACTCGGCACCGGTCACGCCGTCATGTGCGCGGCAGATGCGTTCGCCGCTGATCAGGCTGGTGACGTCTTCGTCCTCTGCGGCGACGGCCCCCTGATTCGTCCCAAGACGCTCGCGCTCATGCTCGATCGTCACCGCTCCAGCGGAGCCGCGGCCACGCTCGCCACCGCGGTACTCGACGACGCGACGGGCTACGGCCGCATCGATCGCGACGCGCAGGGCCGCTTCCGCGCGATCGTCGAGCAGAAGAACTGCACGCCCGAGCAACTCAAGATCCGCGAGGTCAATCCCTCGTACTACGTCTTCCGCACCGCGGACCTCTTCGCGGCGCTCAAGCATGTGAAGCGCAATCCGGTGAGCAACGAGTACTACGTCACCGACGTGCCGGAACTGCTCATGAAGGAAGGCAAGCGGGTTGAAGTGATCGAGGCCGTGCCGCCGGAGGACGTGCTCTCGATCAACACGCTCGAGGATCTGGCGAAGGTGGACGGGATTTATCGCAGTCGTGCGGCGAAGTGATCGGTGGATGACGGGTTGGCAGCGTGTCTGTGAGCGGGCGTCGGAATCTTCTCCAAGCAGGAAGAACCACACGTGACGAGCAACGGCGAACACAACAATGAGCTCAAGATCTTCGCGGGCCGCTCCGGCCAGCACTTGGCCGCCAAGATCGCAGCACACCTGAAGCTGCCCGTGGGCGAAGCCCGCACGACGGTCTTCCCCGACGGTGAACTCATCGTCAAACTGGAAGAGGACGTCCGCGGGCGTGACTGCTACGTCGTGCTCTCGACGTGCGAGCCGGTCAATGAGAATCTGATGGAACTGCTGGTGTTCTGCGACTGCTTGCGTCGCGCCAGCGCCAACCGCATCACCGTGGTTGTGCCGTACTTCGGCTACGCCCGCCAGGATCGCAAGGACGAAGGCCGCGTCCCGATCACCGCGAAGCTCGTCGCCAATCTGGTGACCGCCGCGGGCGCGACGCGTGTGCTCGCGCTCGACCTGCACGCGGCTCAGATCCAGGGCTTCTTCGACATCCCCGTCGATCACCTCTCCGCCACGCCCGTCTTCGTCGATTACTTCAACTCGATCCGCGGCACGCTCGGCGATCTCTGCCTCGTCAGCCCCGATGTCGGCAACGTCAAGGTCGCTGAGGGCCTTGCCAACCTGCTCGGCGGCGATCTGGCGATCATCAACAAGCGCCGCCTCAGCGGCTCGCAGGTCGTCACCGGCAATCTCATCGGCTCGGTCGAGGGCAAGACCGTGCTGATGTTCGACGACATCATCTCGACCGCCGGCACGGTCTGCGAGGCGGCCAAGCTGGTGATGGATCGCGGCGCCAAGCAAGTGATCGCCGCGGCGACGCACGGCGTGCTCGTCGGCCCCGCCGTCGAACGCCTCGCCGCATCGCCCATCAACAAGGTCGTGGTCACGAACTCAATCCCGCTGCCCGAGCGCGTCGGGCCGCTCAAGTCCAAGTTGGTCGAGTTGTGCGTGGGCACGCTCCTTGGCGAGGCGATTCATCGCATCCACAGCAATCAGTCGGTCTCCGCGCTGTTCCGTAAGACGGCGGGGACCAAGAGGTAGGTTTTCACTTCGGTCGTTCGTGCCGCGCCGTTCGCCGGGTGGGCGAGCAATGCGGCACACGAGAACACGGTTCTTCACACGGTTCACAACACTTTTTGGGAGTCAGTCATGCACGAGAAGTCCCCCATGCTCAAGGCCACCAAGCGCGACAAGACCGGCACGCGCTATTGCGAGCGCGTCCGCAAGTCGGGCGGCCTGCCCGCGATCGTCTACGGCCACGGCCAGGCACCCTCGCCGATCACCCTCGAGGCGCGCGACGCCATGCGTCACATCAACGCCGGCGAGAAGATCTTCCGCCTCGACTTTCCCGGCACCAAGGAGAAGGACGAAGGCCAGGTCGTGCTGCTCAAGGACCTGCAGTTTGACTACCTCGGCACGAACATCGTTCACGCCGACTTCGCCCGCGTTGACCTCAACGAGCGCATCCGCACCCGCGTGCCGATCCACCTCATCGGCGAAGCCCCGGGCCTGAAGCAGGCCGGCGCGATTCTCATGCACCCGACCGCCGAAGTGGTCGTCGAGTGCGTGGTGACCGAACTGCCCGACTTCATCGAAGTCTCGATCCTCGAGCTCGACGTCGGCCACGCGATCACTGCGGCGGACGTCAAGCTGCCGACCCCGGGCATGAAGATGATCACCGACTCGCACGCGATCGTCGCGCAGATCATCATCCAGCAAGAGATCAAGCTGGGCGAAGCGACCGCCGCCGACGCGACCGCCGCCGCCGGCCCCGAAGTCCTCACCGCCAAGAAGGAAGAGGGTGCCGAAGGCGCCGCCAAGGACGCCAAGGCCGCCGCTCCTGCCAAGGACGCCAAGGCTGCCGCGCCCGCCAAGGACGCCAAGGCCGCTCCCAAGAAGTAATCCGTGCCATCCGTTTCACGCGCGTCGTTCGTTCTTCCGTTCCGTCCCTTGTGTTCACCTTCAAGCCTCTGGTCATGAAACTCATCGTCGGCCTTGGCAATCCCGGTCCTCAATACACCAAGACGCGGCACAACGCCGGGTTCATGGTGGTGGATCGGCTTGTCCAGCGCCACGCGGCGAGCGAACCGGCCAAGGCTCGCTTCAACGCGTCGACCGTCGAAACGACGATCGGCGGCGAGCGGTGCATCCTCGTCAAGCCATTGACGTTCATGAACCGCTCGGGGCAGTCGGTCGCCGAGGCTGTGCGCTTCTTCAAGCTCGAGCCTTACACCGATCTGCTCGTGATCGTCGACGACCTCTACCTGCCGGTCGGCGGGCTGCGACTGCGGCCCGACGGCGGCACGGCGGGGCACAACGGTCTCGCGGATATTCAGCGTGCCCTGGGCGCTGATGTCTATCCGCGCTGCCGCGTCGGCGTCGGTCTGAAGCGTGAGGACGGGAGCGTCGGCAAGCATCCGCTGATGGATCAGGCGGATTTCGTCTTGCAACGCTTCACGGAGGAGGAGTGGCCCTTGCTCGAGCCCGCGCTCGACAAGGCCGCAGACGCCAGTGAGATGTTCGTGTCCAAAGGGCTCGCCGCGGCGATGAACAAGTTCAACGGCAGCGACGGAACCAAGTCCAAGCCCTCGTCCAATCCGTAAGCAGTAACCAGCGACCGGCGTGCCCGCGGCCCGGTCGACAACGTCAGAAACCCAGCAAGCCCCAAAGGCAAGCAAGAAAGGATCGATTCATGTCCCAGACCCGTCACTACCGCTATGAGGCGATGATCCTGCTCGGGCAGGCCGTTGCCGCCGACCTCACCGGCGCCCTCGCCCACATCAACGAGATCTTCTCGCGCGGCCACGCCAACGTGATCGCGATGCGCAAGTGGGACGACCGCCGCCTGGCCTACGAGATCGCCGGCCAGAAGCGCGGCCTCTACATCCTCGCCTACTTCGAGGCTCCCAACGACAAGCTCGAGCACATCGAGCGTGACTTCCGCCTGTCGGAGAAGGTCCTCCGCTCGCTCATCCTCCGCGCCGATCACATGACGCTGGAGCAGATGCAGGGCGCCGACGGCCGCACCGAGCTCGAGGCCGAGGCCAAGCTCCGCGCCGCCAACCCCGCCGCGATCCCCGCCCCCACCCCCGTCGCGCAGCCCGCGGCGGTCGGTGCGGACGACGAGATCTAATCAGTCGGGCCTCCACGGCCCAGACTGACATCTCCGACTTCTTCAACAAGGCTCGCTCACGCGGGCCTTGTTGCTTTTTCCGTCGACCCACTCACGCCCCACTTCGCTTGGCCTCCGTCCCCGCCACGGCCACGGCGACTGCCGCGTCGCCCGTGACGTTCACGATCGTGCGGCACATGTCCAGCAGGCGATCAACTGCGAGGATCATCGCGACGCCGTCGCTCGGCACGCCCACCGAACGCAGCACGATGACGAGCATGACCATGCCAGCGCTTGGGATGCCCGGCGTGCCGATCGCGGAGAACACCGCCGTAAACACGATCGAGATCTGTTGCCCGAGCGTGAGCTCGATCGCATAGAACTGCGCAAGAAAGACGGTGGCCACGGCCATCATGAGCGCCGTCCCGTCCATGTTGATCTTCGCCCCCATCGCGCACACAAAGCTCGTGATATCCGCGGGCATACCGAGCCGATCTCGCACATTCTGGATTGTCACCGGAAGCGTGGCGGCGGAACTCGAACTGCTGAACGCCACCATCTGCACCTGGGCGATGCCGCGGAAGAAGGTGCCGACGCCGACGCGAGAAAAGAGCATTACGACGCTGGGATAAATGACCAGTTGAATGGTGACCAGTCCGAGCAGCACCGTGCCGAAGTACGCCGCGAGAGACGAGAGCACCTGAAAGCCCAGGTTTGCGACGATCGGCGCGATGAGACAGAAGACGCCGACGGGCGCGAGATGCATGATGCCGCGAACGATGAGCAGGAATGCCTCGTTGAGTCCTTCAACAACTGTGAGCACCGGATGAGAGCGTTCGCGTGGCAGCAAACTCAGCGCGATGCCGAGCAGCAGCGCGAAAACCACGACCTGCATCATGTCGCCGCGGGTGAGCGCGTCGAAGGGATTGGTCGGCATCATGTCGCGTGCAAGGTCCCAGCCGCGCACGCTGCCGGCAGCGTTGGTGATCTTGGCGGCGGCGTCGGTCTTAAGCCCGCCGATGAGATTCTCGCGTGCCTCGGCGCTGATGAACCGTTCGCCGCCGGGCTTGATGACGTTGACCAGCAGCAGGCCCACGGTGACGCTGAGCAGCGCGGTGCACATGAAGATGCCGACGGTCTTGCCGCCGATGCGACCGAGTTTGTTGAGGTCGCCCAGCGAGCCGATCGCGAGGATCATCGCAAAGAGGATGATCGGCACGGCGATGAACTGCAGTGCTCGCTTGAAGACGTCGCCCGCGAGTTGATTCAGGTTGACGACAAAGTCGATCACGCCGCTGGCAAGCGGCACGTCCGCGAGACCGGCACGAATCGAGCCACCCCAGACGTTGAGCGCGAGCCCGACGGCCGTGCCGAGCGAGAGTCCGATGAGAATCTTCCAGTGCAATGCGAGTTTCAAGACAGACTCCTCCGGACTGAGTGAAACCAAGTCGCGAGTGTAACGGATTGAAACGCAACCAACGGGAAGCAATCAGATCTCGCCCGCCCGCCACGTCATTCCAGCCGCCGTTTCATGCAGTTTCATCGTGGTCTGGTTGACGAACGCGGCGTGCGCTCGGGTACGCTTTCTCCGGCGTTTCGACAGCGAACTCCTCGCTCACGCCGCCTTGCGATATCGGGAGACTCTTCATGTTCACGCATCGCTTCCTGCGTCTGACGGTTGCCAGTGCCGCGTTATTGATCGCGCAAGCGGTCGCGACTGCCGCGGGCTTCAGCGTCGTGAAGGACGAACGCGGCGTGTGGTGGTTCCAAGGCCCCGACGGCTCGCGCTTCTACTCGCTGGGCGTGAGCAACGTGTCGCCCGAGCCGTTCATGCCGCGTGAGGGCACGAAGTTCTACAACCCCGTGCCTACGGATTTCAAAGGCGATGTGAATGCGTGGGCAACCGCGACGCGCGCGATGCTGAAGGAGCACGGCTTCAACACGCTCGGCGGCTGGAGTTCCCCGATCATCACCGCGGGCGGCTCGATGTTCACGACGCCGGTGCTCTATGTCGTCGAGCACGACGCCTACCGCTGCTTGACGCCTCTGCGTGCGGATTTCGAGGCGTTCGTCCGCACCAACACCAAGGCCGCGATTGCGAAACTGCCCGGCCGCGAGGGGCTGCTCGGCGTCTTCCTCGACAACGAAATGCCGTGGTACGGCAAGTCGGGGTGGGACGACATCCCGACGTACACCCAGCTTGAGCGTGCGTTTGAACTGCCGACGAGCGATGAGCGCCGCACCGCCGCGCTGAAGTTCCTGCAGTCACGGCATGCTTCCGTCGCAGCACTCGCCGAGGCATATCAGCGTCCAATCGAAGGCGGCAAGAGTTGGGACGCGATCGACACGCCATATCTGCAGAGCAGCAGCAGCGACGCAGCAATGGCTGATCGCGAGGCCTTCACCGCACTGCTCGCCGAGCGTTTCTATGAGGTGACCACGCGCGTTGTCCGCGAAGAACTGCCCGGCACACTCATCCTCGGGACGCGCATCCCCGGCAACGCTCCCGACAGCGTCATTCGCGCCTGCGGCAAGTACTGCGATGTCATGTCCGTCAACGAGTATGTGTTCGAGCCGAAGGTGAACGTTCACTCGATGACGCGATTCTGGGTGCTGGGCGGCAAGCCGATCATGCACACCGAGTTCAGTTGGCGGGCCCGCAGCAACACCAGCGGCTGCCCCAACACCCGCGGCGCAAGCGCGATCGTCGACACCCAGGCCGAGCGTGCGGCCGCGTATTCGTCGCTCATCGAAGACACCGCGACCGTGCCCTACATGATCGCCTCACACTGGTTCGAGTTCGCCGATCAGTCGCCCCAAGGCCGCTTCGACGGCGAGGACGGCAACTACGGCATCATCGACATTCACAACAAGCCTTACACCGAACTGCTCGCCGCCATGAAGGCGACAAATGCCAAGGTCCACGATCTGCACGCCAAAACCACGCGGCAGATGCCGAACGAGCTGCCCAAGAAGAAGAGCGTCACCTACACGCCGGGCCAGCATCCGGGACGCGCTCCGACGCAGAGCCTGCTCGTGGAATGGGTGCGCGAGCCCGAGATCTGGGGTGTGCCGGATTCCAAGATCGTCTGGTCGCGCCGTGGCGAAGGCGCAGATGCGCCGATCGTCCTGAAGTACGACACGGGTTCACAGTATGGCGGCGGCATCAACATCTTCGGCCCCAAGGCCAGCGCACTCAAGGTCGGCCCCAAGCTCGCGGTCGATCTCGACAGTTACTCGACGATCGTGCTGGATCTCGAAGCGCCCAAGGGACTGCAGCTCAACATCGTGCTCGCCGAGGCCGGTTCAGGGCCGATGAACACCACCTATGACATGAGCGCAGGCGACGACGGCGAGGCGTACATCAGCAACACGCTCTACGGCGAAGGCAAGCGCATGACATACAAAGTGCCGATCATCGCGCTGCGCCGCCAGCCGTTCTTTGGCAATCAGGGCGGCGGCTTTAGCATCGACATGAAGGCGATCCGAAACCTTGGACTTCAGGTAAGCGGCACGCCGCGCGAAGGCGAAGTCGTCATCCACGGCTTCTCGTTGCAGCGCTAGGGGCGTCGAACTATGGCTCGGCGCTCCCAGTACTTCACGTGACACCGTGCCCGCGAGTCTGGACCACGCCAAGCCTGAACCGGCATCAACGCTTGTCTGCATCTGCTTCCGGCGGAGCTTTGGCTCGCCACTGTTCTGCCTTCGCCGCGTAGCCCTTTCCCGGCTCGGCCTTATCCCAAGCCAAGTACAGATTCACGACATCCTTCGCAATCTGTTGAGGGATGTTTTCCGTCGGCTTCATCTGCTTGATGATGATCTCATACGCCTCGATCGCGCCTGGCTCCGCCTCGGAGAATCGACCAAGCGCCCTGAGGCAGCTTGAGTACCAACCCAGCGCGTATGCCGTCCCGGGAGCGTCGGGTGGTAGCGCCCTGCGCGACGCTCGAATGGCCCGCTCAAGGAAAGGCAGAGCCTCAGCGATTCTCCCACGCATCCGCAGCGAGTTTCCATGATTCGCAATCGAAACGATCGTGCTCGGATGCTCCTCGCCGAGCATGCGTGTGCTGGTTTCGATGTCTCGCAGCGACAGTTTGTCGCCGTCGTCCCACATCTTGAGCTCGCGATAGACGGACGCCAGATTGGTGGCTGTACTCATCGTCGCGTGATGGTCCGGCCCCAGAACGCGCTCCCGAGCCGCGAGCACTTCCTCGCTCATTGCGCGCGACCGCTGCAACCGCGCCTGCTTCCGATCGGCAGGCATGTCCGGCTGCATCATCGTCGTCCAATACAGAGCCCATGCGAGATTTGATCGCAGATCAAGCGCCGTCGGATGGTCCTTCCCGAGCGTCGACTCCGTGATCGCAATCGCCTCGGCGTACAACTTCTCCGACTCGTCGGCGTTTCCGATCTCCGCGTCTGCCGTCGCCAGCAGATTCATCGCCCGCACGGTCGCTGGATCGTTCTTGCCCGGCGTGATGAGTCTCGCATCAAGCACTTCCTTCGCGATCGCCGCGCCCTCTTCGGCCCGCTCCTGTTCGATGAGCAGCGACGCCAGATTCTCCATGCTCTGCAGCGTGATCGCGTGCGTCTTGCCAAACAGCCGCGTGTGGTCCGCGATCGCGGTGCGCCCCAACGACTCCGCGCCCGAGTAGTCGCCCGCCTTGAACAGATACGCGCACAAGTCATTCACCGCGCGGCACGTGTCCTCGTGCTCAGGCCCCAGTTCGCGCTTGCGAATCTCCAAGGCCTCACGCACATGCGTGTCCGCGACCGGATAGAGACCCAGCCCCGCGTATGTGCGACCGATCGTCGAATGCAAACGCGCCGCCGTCAGCGGCCGATCCGCGAACCGTTTCGACAGTGTGCCCGCGCCTTGATCCAGCAACGCCTTGACCGTGACGTCTTTGCCTTCTGCCTCAGGGTCTGCCGCGGCCAGCATGTCATCAAGGAAGTCCAGCGATGCCTGCGTCTCCGCGAGCCGATTGGTCGCCGCCTTCTCCGCGGCATTCGCACGCTCTGCTTCTTTGGTTGCCTGTGCCGCGCTTGCCTCGGCAAGCTTGCGCTGCTGGTTGGCCATCACCAGCCCGACGCTTGTGCCGACGACACCCAGCAGCAGTGTCACGCCGACCACGCCGATCGCGGCAACCAGCCCGCGATTCTTTCGCACAAACTTCTGGATTCGATACGTGCTGCTCGGCGGAGCGGCGTTCACGGGCTCCCCCGTGAGATACCGCTTGATGTCCGCCGCCAGGCCGTTCGCGGTCTCGTATCGACGGGCCCGATCCTTTTCGAGCGCGCGCATGACGATCCAGTCAAGCTCGCCGCGCACGATGATTCCCAGCCGCTTGGGATCACTCCGACGCTGTGCCGCCACGCTCGGCAGGCTTTGCGTCGACTGCGAAAGCCGCGTCGACGGCCGCGGCGGATCGACCTCGCGGATAATCCGCTGAATCTCGTTGTACGCCGCCGAGCGCAGTTCGCGACTGCTGAACGGCGTGCTGCCCGTGAGCAGTTCATACAGCAGCACGCCCAGCGAGTACACGTCCGTCCTCGCATCGATGTCGAGGCTGCCCTCGGCCTGTTCGGGGCTCATGTATTCCGGCGTGCCGATCAGCTGGCGATGCTCGGTGAACAGCGTCTTTTCCGTCAACTTCGACTGCGTCGCCTTCGCGATACCAAAGTCGATCACCTTGGCGTGCGGCTTGCCATCTTGCGTCGACACCAGCACGTTGCTGGGCTTGATGTCACGATGGATGATGCCCTTGGTGTGCGCGTGCTGCACCGCCTGGCACACCTGGGCGAACAACTCCAGCCGCTCGGGGATCGACAGATTGTTCTTGTCGCAGTACGCGACGATCGGATCACCCTTGACCAGCTCCATCACAAAGTACGGACGCCCAGTCTCCGTCGCGCCAGCGTCAAGCACCCGCGCGATGTGCGGGTGATCCATCATCGCCAGCGCCTGCCGCTCCGCCTCAAAGCGTGCGATCACCTGGCGCGTGTCCATGCCAAGTTTGATGATCTTGAGCGCGACCTTGCGGACGACCGGCTTCTCCTGCTCGGCCATGAAGACCGAGCCGAAGCCGCCCTCACCGATGAGCTGCAGAATCTTGTAGTGCCCGATGCGGCTTCCCGGCGCTTCCTGCATCGCCGCAGCCACACGCGCGATGTCCGACGCCGAGGGCGTGCCGGAGGGGGAGACGTCCGCCGTCGGCGTCGCGAGGAACTCATCGTCCTCGGCCGCCGCCAACAGTTCACGCACGCGTTGAGCGAGCCCCGCATTGCCGCGGCACTCCAGATCGATCAAGGCGTCTCGATCCTGCGGCTTCGCAGCTGCCGCAAGATCAAAGATCCGACGCAGTTCACCATGATCAAACTCGCTCACGCGTTTCTCCCCCCTCCGACCTCACACCCTACCCCACGCCCGCCCCCACGCCCGCCCCCACGTCCTGCCCCACAACCCGTCACACCCTCGAACCCGACGCCGACCACTCTGACGTGCTCACTCGCGCTCTTGGACGATCGCGTCGCGCAACCAGGCGCGGGCAAACGCCCAGGCCCGCTTTACCGTGGGCACAGAGCGGCCCAGCGCGAGTGCGGTCTGCTCGAGGCTCAGCCCCGCGAAGTATCGCAGCCGCACCACCGCCGCCGACTCTGCGTCCACACCCTCCAAGCGGGCGATCGCCTCGTCGAGGATCAGGAATCCGGCAGATTCTGTTTCCGACGCCGGATCGGGCAGCCCTGCAAGCGTCACCGCCGCCCGCCTCGCCTCCGGCCCGCCACGGATGTGTGCAGCCTTGGCCCGCGCGTGGTCAATCAGGATCTGCCTCATGGCCTGGGCAGCCGCAGCGTAGAAATGGGCCTTGTTCTGCCACGGCACCTCGCGCGGCCCCGCCACCTTCACAAACGCCTCATGCACCAGCGCCGTCGCGCTGAGCGTGTGCCCCGGCCGCTCCGAACGAAGGCTCTTCTCCGCCGAGGCCCGCAGTTGGTCATAGACCAGCGGCACCAGCCGCCGCACCCGCTCCTGGGCCTTGCTCGCGTCCCCCACTGCGATCTCGTCCAGCAGCATCCGCGTCAGGGGTTGTGCGTCCGCCTCGCCCACGCAAGAAAGTATAAGAGAACGCGTCCAGCCGTACCCCCGCCGCACCCCCAAGCCCGCGCCGGCATCCAACAATCCAACCATGCTCACTCCCGACTTCCTGCGTTCCTCCTTTGCCGCCGCCCTCGATTACTCCAACTACGTCGCGACCGGCACGCTCGATCAGCGTGCCAACTGGGATGCCGCCCACAAACGCGTCTCGCTCACTGCCGCGCAGCAATCACTCATCGCCAGCTTCACCCGCCAGATCAACATCCTCGTCAGTTCCGGTGTCTGGTGCGGCGACTGCGTGCAGCAATGCCCGATCCTCGACCACTTCGCCCGCGCCAACGCCGCGGGGCTTGTTCGCGTGCGCTTCGTCGATCGCGACAAGCACGCCGAACTCTCCGAGCAGATCAAAGTATGCGGCGGGCGGCGCGTCCCGCTCGCCATCTTCATGAACGAGGACTTCGACTTCGTTTCGCTCCTAGGCGACAAGACGCTCAATCGACTGCGTGCCCAAGCGAGCAAGACTCTGGGAGCAGCGTGCGCACTCCCCGGCGCGCTGGTGCCCGGCGGCGAACTCACCGACACCGTACAAGACTGGCTCGACGAACTCGAGCGCGTCCATCTGCTTCTGCGACTGAGTGCAAAACTGCGGGAAAGACACGGAGATTGAGGTGCTTTTCGCGATGTGAGCACATCACGCCTCGACTGCGGTCACTGACGCCTCGCAGGCTCGCACGTTTTTGTGATCGCCGCCGTATCGGACGCGGTGATGCAATATCCTTGCGAACCGCGCGAGACACCATTGCGATCACACGCAACTTCTTGCACAATTGCACTGTCCGGAGTCCGCGTCGAGAGAGACAAGACAACGGCCGATGGGTTCGTCCTTGCGTGGCGTCATCACGCCTCGCGTTGCCGCTTTCCGCGCGGCAATCGGCTCTCTCCCGCCTCGGATCCCCGGTTGTTGCATGACGCGCGATCGCGCGTCGGGATCTCGTTTCGCAGGAGAGCAGACATGAAGACGTTTGGTTTTGCCGTGGCTCTGTGTGCGCTCGCAGGCGCTGCTCAGGCCGTCACCCTCACCGCCTACTCGATCGAGACGGGCGCAATGGTCTGGTCGAGCGATACGGCCGTGCAGTTCGGCCCGCGCGCTGACACCGTGGTGTACAGCCACATGAACGGCCCGTACGCCGCCTTCGCCGCCGCCAACTACCTCGGCTTTGACGATTACGCCACCGCGATCGCGGCCCCGACGATCTCGTTGAACAGCCTCCGCTTTGTCGGCGGCGTGACCGCGGCCAACACGACCGTCTCTTTTAACTTCTACAACTCGGCGGGCACCGTCCTCCTCAACTCGTTCACCAGCACCTTTGCCACCGCCGGCAACTTCATCTGGTCCATCACCAACCTCGGCGGCTTCAACGTCGGTTCGAGCGGCGTGCTTGAACTCCAGTGCGAGACAGGCAAGACCGGCCAGTGGTTCCTCTCGACCAGCGCGACGACCGTCGGCGGCGACAGCCGCACCTTCGGCGACACCACGACCACCAACCAGCACTCGTTCGAGTTGGCGATTCCCGCCCCCGGCTCGCTCGCCCTCCTGGGCCTCGGCGGGCTTGTTGCTGGCCGCCGCCGCCGCTGAGTGATCGCGCCGAGCCACCGCCGTTCACGCGGACGGCCACAACACGATTGGTCCAAACCCGAGCACCCCGCGTTCACCAGCGCGGGGTGTTTCTCTTCCGGCAAGCCCCCTGAACTGGGGCACATACGCAATAGTGGATCATGCAGTCGGCTTTTAGACGGTCCGAGATATGGCCTGCGATCGGCCCACACGGTCCGGAACTGTCGCAAAATGCTGAAAGCACAGCAAAACCCATTGACCCACGCCGCCTTTTCTGTCAGTATCTTGCAGTCCGGAGTCTGCGAGAGAGACAAGACACCTCTGTTGGCGTTTGCCATGCGCGTCGAGACCTGAGAGACCTCGATTGCGCTCCGCTCCGTTTCCGCGGGCGGATGCAGAGAGCCTCCTTCGCACGACCTTCGGTGTGTCAGAGCCCACGATGTGTGGGTTCGGGTTCGCGTGCTTTAGGAGAGCAGACATGAAGAAGTTTGGTTTTGCCGTTGCCGCTCTGTGCGTTGCCGCTGGCGCCGCTCAGGCCATCACCCTGACCGCCCATTCGATCGAGACCGGCGCTCTCGTCTATTCGAGCAACAGCGCTGTTCAGTACGGCCCCCGCGTTGACACCGTGGTCTACAGCCACATCCCCGGCCCCTACTCGGCCTTCGCCGCCGCCAACTACCTCGGCTTCGATGACTACACCACGACCGTCTCGGGTCCGACCGCTTCGCTGAACAGCCTTCGTTTCGTCGGTGGCGTCACGACGGCGAACACCACGCTCGCGTTCGACTTCTATGACATCTCGGGCTCGACGCTTGTCAACTCGTTCACGGCCACGTTCGCCACCGCTGGCAACTTCATCTGGACGATCAGCGATCTCGGCGGCTTCGACGTCAACAGCACCGGCCTCCTCGAAATCTACGGCACGCAGTCCACGACCACTGGCCGCTGGTTCCTTTCCGCCAGTCCCACGACCGTCGGCACCGATGACCGCTTCGGCATCACCGACGTCAGCGGCAACACCACCGGCCTCCAGCACTCGTTCGAGCTCAGCATCCCCGCCCCCGGCAGCCTCGCGCTGCTCGGCCTCGGCGGCATTGTTGCTGGCCGTCGTCGTCGCTAAGTGATTTCTCGTTGAACTGTTCAACCATCGCGGCGTGTTCCGCACGCTGACGATGCACGCGGTTTGATCTATCACTGACCCGATCCAATCGCACGCCCCGCGCACGGAAACACGCGGGGCGTGTCTTTTTTTGCACGTCACACGCACACGATCGTGCCGATGTCGAGTGAGACTCTGCCCGGGGTTTACTCACCCGCCGGCTTGCTCTCGGCGTTCGCCGTCGGCGCTGCCTCGGGCAGCTCGCCGCGTGCCGCACGATCGAGCGTGTCGCTGGCGTCAAGCCATCGCTTCCACTCGGTCTGGCCCATCGGCAGATTGGGATCGTCCCAGACGCTCGCAGGCAGACGCTTGTAGAAGTTCTTGGCGCGTTCGTTCGCCACCGCGGCACGTCTCAGATCGCCCTGCTTCAAGTGAGCACTCACGATCTGGACCATCGCCACCAGGGCCGCCGGGTCGTTGGCGTAGTGCTCGCGCGCGGCCTCATATTGCCGCACGGCCACATCCCACTGACCCAGGTCAAACGCACAGTCGCCGAGGTAGAAGTACGAGTTACGCAGGAAGAGTTCTTCAAGGCCGCTGCGCTGCTGCTCTTTCACGTCTTCCAGCCCGCGCCGGGCCTGCTCGAAGAGTTCGCCCGCCTTGGTCAATCTTTCACGCCGCGCCAGTTCGAGTTCGACACGCTCGCTGTCGGGCATCGCCTCAAGCAGGCGGGCCGCGATGCGCGACGCGCTGAGTCGGTGCGCGTCGGCGAGGCGATAACGCGTCATGTGGATCTCTGGATCGCTCGGATACCGCGCCACCGCTTCGCCGAGCCGTTCAATCGCCGGGGCGTAGTCATCGCGGCCGTTCTCATACAGCACGCGCCCAAGTTCAAGCAGCGCGCCGCGATACGTCGGACTGTCGGGGCTGAAGTTGCCCGAGAGAGCACTCGAAAGCAGTTGCTCCGCCTCGGCGTCGTTTCCGGCATCCTTGTCAAGCAGTAGGCATCGCGCCAGCGGCACATAGCTGGCATCGGCCCACGGCCCGCCGTTGGTGCCCGGCGCACGATCACGCCCCTCGATCAGTTCGCGGAAGAGCTTGGTGGCCAGATCGACTTCGCCGCGTGAGAGGTGTGCCATACCGAGGCGGAATCGCGCCTCGGCGTTGCGATCATCACTAGGCCGCGTGTCGGCAAACTGCTTGAACGCAGGGACCGCGGCATCGGCGTCACCCGCGCGATCGAAGGCTTCCGCCGCCGCCCACAGGCTCGCTGCCGAAGCGTTGTCGTCCGTCAGCACAACGCGATCGGCATGCAACCGGAAGTAGCGTCCGGCGGGAATCAGATGCTCACGCGCCTGGGCCTGCGCGGCTGGGTCCAACTGCGACAGGCTCGCCGCCTCATCGCCGCTGCGGACCGCACTCTTGATCACATCCTCCGCAAGCGTCGCGTGCGTCCGCGCGAGCGCGAGCAGCACATCCGGCGATGCCTTGTCCGTACCCGTCAGACGCTCGGCGAGCGTCGCGAATCGCAGCGCAGACTCCGGTTGCCCGTTATCCATGCGATCCTTGTGGCGCGACAGCAGGCTCGCGACGATTCGCTCCGTGCTCACATGCCGGCTGTGCAAACCCGAGCGCGTCTGCTCAACCAGTTGCGTGTACGCCTCCGTCGCGGCATCAATATCGCCGAGCGCGGCGTGTGCCTCGGCAATCCCAAGCATGGCCGTGCTCAGCCACTCGCTGGCGTGCGCACCCGCATGGCCCGGATTTTCGATCACCCACTGGTAGCGTTCGCGGGCGGACTGCATCGACGCTTGATCGCCGCGTGCCTCGTCGATCCGCGCTCGCATGACTTCGATCTGCGGCGACAGGTCGCTGTGTTCGCCCGCCAGCGACGCCGCCCGCGCGAACTGCTCATCGGCCTCGCGTACGCGGCCTAGTTCCAAGTAGGCCCGCCCCAGCAGCAGAAACAACTCCGCGTGATCCGGCGTACCGGTCGAACCCAGCGGCAGTCGGCGGAGCAGGCCATTGATCGCCTGCTCGGCAAAGCCTTCGTCGATCCGCAGTTCCGATTGCCGTGCCAAGGCCCAGTTCTGATCCGGCGTGGGCACCTCCGGGTCGGCGAGCATGGCAGTGATCAGGTCGAGCGCGAGTTCCTTGTCCGGGACTGGCGCATCGAGTGTCTTGCTGATGATCGCCCGCTGCAGCCCCGTGCGCCGCGCGACATCGTTGTCGGGCAGCATCGCCATCCGGGCTCGGGCCTTCTCGAGTTCACCCGATGAAATCAACGCCCGCGCCACATACTCCAGATCGCGCGGCTCGAGTGTCTGGTTCAGTTGCTCCGCCGCGACGTACTCATCGATGATGTTCTGGTTGTTGGTCGGATGATCAATCCCCTTGGACTTCTGGCCCAGGTACAGCGCCCGCGCAAGACTGAGGTGAAACTCACGCTGCTGCTCGAGCGACAACGCGCCCGGCTCACTCATCGGCCTCAGCAGATTCGCGTTGAGCAGGTCAATCGCCTCTTCGTAGCGTTCACCCGCCAGTGCGGCACGGACCTCTTCAAACTTGCCGCCGTACTCGGGCTTGGGCACCGCGCGCAGGGCATGCACAACGCCGCCCGCCAACAACACCCCTGCCACCACGAGCGCCGGGATCTGCCAGATCTCACGCACGCTCGGCGGACGCGCCGGCACCTCAGCCTTTGCTGGCTCGGGCTTGGCACCCTTGGAAGCTTCCGCTTCCTTGGCGTGGTCCGGACTGTGCTTCGCGTCGCTCACGGCAGGGTCAGGATCTTTGCAAAGAGCACTCAGCAACCATCGCGCACACCCCGCGCGGCGCGAGATGTCTCCGCAGGATTATCGGGTGCTTTGGGGGGGTGTCTTGACGAGCTTGCGTCCGAATAACGCCAACCGTGCCACGGTCGCCGAAATCAAGGCCAAGCTAACCCAGTGGCTCATGAGCGGGCGTCATCATCGCCGCCGTCGGCGTCTTCTTCGTCGGGGTCAAACCGCACGATGACCAGCGTGCCAGCCATGTGGTCGCCGCGATGCCGCCCGGACGGGTCAAGCACGCCCAAGACGCCCAGCGGCGGGAGCCCCCACTTCACCAAGTTCCGCACGGCGGCTCGCCACAACGCGCCCCACACATTCGGCGGGCCCGCGTCGGGTTTGACGATCGCCAGCACCTCGCACCCCACGAGCAACTTCCCCGGCGAGCGGGCGAAGAACGCCTCGGTCAGCGTTCCCACGATCGCGCCCAGCAGCACCGTGAGCAAAATGATCGAGACCGACAACCCCGAGAGAAGCACGCCAGGATCAATGAACTGCAGCGGCGAGATCCCCATGATCCGCGATGCAACGACGAACACCAGAAGCAGATCAAGAACACCGGCAACCGCCCGCCGCCCGGGCTCGCACATTGCGACGCCGTCGGGCAGCGTGAACACCGGCTCGTCGTCTTCGCGGCGCACGATCAGCGTGAGCACGATCGCCATCAGCGCGAACATGCTCAGCGCAAGCAAGCGGAACTCACCGGCGCCGACGATCCCCGCCCGCGCCGACGCCCCTTGGAAGATGAGCCGACCCGTCCACGCAGAGACCTCGCGAATCTCTAGATGTGATCCCACACCGGCGCGGCGCGACATGAGTGCCGAGCCGGTCTCCTGCGGCGTCGCGTCGACCGCCTGCCACACTACGGCGCAGCGCCCAATGCCATCAATCGAAACGAACGCAAACTCGGCGGGCACGCTCTCGATCCGAGTCAGCGGCAGCCAACCACGGGGCCAGAGCGTTCCGACGAGCACATCGCCCTTGGCGTCTCGATGAGCCGTCAACAACTGCCCACCCGACGAGATCACACGCAACCCAGCGAACTGTCTGGGGTCGCGCAGGTCCGATGGAAGCGTCGAGCCGTTCGAGTTCCAGCGGGCCCGAATGACGTTGACGCCGCGCCGCGACGTTGAGCCACCGGAGGGACCTCGCCACGAATCGGCACCGGTGCGCCAACCTGAACCGGGCGTGGCGGACGCGACGCCGCCCGCAGGACTCGGCGCGACGCTTGCTGGCTCGGTCGATTCCTCAAGTGCCGCGTTCCAGATCCAGACCGATCCATCATCACGCAGGAGGACGACACGAAAGCCCTCCGCCGATTGCACCAGACGGATTGTCTCGGGCCTGGCAGACCCCAGATCCGTCAGCGGCCCAAGGTCGATGGGCACAGGAATCCACTCGCCGCGACGCAGGATGCGAAGGGCAGTCGTGCTGGCTTCGCGCACCATCGCGACGGGACCAATCTGCGTCCCGACGAATCCGAGCAAGATGCCTGAACCTTCGAGCGACGGCTCGCGTCGCGCCGCCCCCGGCGGATCATCGGCCCACAGATCCGCGACGCCCGTCGGCATCACGCTGACCGAATACACCTCTCGCTTCGCGTCAGGCGTGTTCAAGAGCGTCGGGAAGAGGATGTAGACGACATTGTCAACCGCGGCGAGCGCGCGAGGCCGCGACGCCAGCGACACCGAAGGCCGCAGCACACCGTCATCCGAACCATGCGCGACGCCATCGCGCCACAGCGTCCGACGCGGCGTGACATGCAAAAGTCGCCACGAGTCCTCGTCGAGCTTTGAGCCCAGCGCGGGAACCGCCAGCCACGAATGCGACCCCGAGAGCGACTCACCCGGCGCTGCCGCCGAGGGGAAGGCCTGCAATGCGCCGCTGATGTTTGCGGCTGAAGCCGCCTTGGAAGCTTGGCCGGATTGATCTTCTGAGCCTGAGGCGGCCGGCGGCGGTGTCGATGGGCCACCCTCCTGGGCGGAGGCACCGCGATCAATCATCAAGATTCCGAGCACACAGCAGCAGGCAACAACCACGCGCTGCAAGCGTCCCCAGAACCGGCTTGAGAGAAGATCCTTCACGCGGGGTTACTGTACCTTTGTCGGCGCAGCCGCGGCAGGCGTGGAGCTCCCGCCCTGCACTCCGGCCCCACGCTCGTTATCCACGTCGCGGACATCGCGCACGCGGAAGATCTTCTTGAGATAGTCAAAGTCGAACGGCTTGTCCTTGATCTCGCGATTCTCTGCCTGCTCGATCTTCATCGTCAGCGTCGTGTTGGGCGGCACATCGACGAGGAATCGCCGCGCCATCCGCGGCTCGGCCCTCACGTCATCGCGCACCGCCACCGGCAGCGGCGACTGCAACTCGCACGCCGCCGCCACCTCGCCCTTGGGCGAGAGCAACGCGATCCGCTGCGGCTCAAACGTCTCGGGATCGAGCAAGTAATCGCGCGGCCCCCACCGCCCGGGCAGTCGCATCGCGATGAAGCGGCCGTCGCTCGACCACGCGACCTTCGCACCCATCTGATTCACCGTGCTGCCGATCGGCGTGATCCCCATCAGCTCGATCAAATCAAGCGGATGCAGCGGCACGCCAAGTTGCCGGAACGCTTCGGGCGTCGCGTTCTCGTGCGTCCCGACAAGCGCGGGGCGATCCTCGCTGTGCAGATCGATCCACCAATAGCGTGTGTCGTTACTGCCCATGTAGAAGTACGTCTCGCCGACTTTCTTGACCTCAAGTGAGACCTTGCGCGGGCGGATGACCTGCAGATATGCCTCGGCCTGCTCGTCGACCGGGTCGCCCGCCTGATCCACGCCCATGATGCGCAAACTGACGGAGCACCAGAGCCGCTCCAATCGCCGCACCCGCGCGTCATAGCGTTCGGCGATCGCCGCGAAGGCAGGAGGCGGACCATCGCGTGTGATGACATCGGTATCGTCGTCCGCGTGCTGCGACGCGCAACCCGACACAAGCATCGCGGCGGCCAGCATCAGCAGGCTGCCAATCGTTCTTGCTACTCCACCACGCATCGCACGCTCGCTTCTTCTGGAGTTCTGCTCGTCAGCCTCGGCGGATCGCAGCGGGTCTTGCGGAATCGTTGCCCAGTCTTGGTCCCCGCCGCACCGATCGCCGCGCCTCGCGCGATCGGAGATCGTCACTCGATCGGAACCAGTCCGGTCATCTGCTCGATGGCATCGGCGATCGCGGCATCATCCATTCCCGGGTCGACGACATCGATGACGGGTTCATTCGCCATCTCCGCGGCGGGCCGCTTGACCTTGACGCACAGGAACCCCGGCTTGTTGCCCTCGAGCACCAGCACGCGCCGTCGCACCAGCAGCAGCGCGAGAATGAACCGGAACGCCAGCTGCTTGGATGTGTTCGCCTCGCCGAGCTGCTCGAACAGATCGAGCACCTCGTCATCGCTCAGAAGCAGTTTCTTCTTGCTCTCGCCTGTGGGCATCACGGCCGCCCACGACGCGAAGAGGCTGAGCGGCGGCATGGGCCGCTCGCCACGCTCCCACGCGCTGTGCGAAAAGTCCAGCCGCTCCAGCGTCTCGCCCAAGTCGCGTTGCACCAGCGTCGCCACATAACGCTCGCCGGGGGCGATCACGACGCCACTGGCGGCACAGGTGCCCACGGGTTTTGAGACTGAGTACGAACTGCTCGCGACACTCATCCTGCTCGCTCCTGCTCCGACACGTAAGCACGCGTCGGGACGGCTCCGCCGCCGGTTTCGAGCATAGCACGCCCCGGCCCGGACGGGTCGCGGCGGGCCAATCGCGTCACCTCAGCCCCGACGAGTCCTTGACGCCCAGCGTGGCGTAAATCTCACGCGTCGCGGTTGAGCGGTTGAGGGTGTAGAGGTGAATGCCGGCGACGTTGTGGTCGAGCAGATCGCGGCACTGCTCCGTCGCCCAGTGCACCCCCACACGCCGCACCGCGTCCTCATCGGCGCAGCGGTTCACCGCACGAATCAGCGGCGCGGGAAAGCGTGCCCCCTGAGCCAGGTCGGCCATCCGCTTCATGCCCGAGGCTGAACTGATGGGCATCACGCCCGCGATGATCGGCACCTTGATGCCCGCGAGGGTGCAGCGATCGCGGAAGTCATAGAAGTCGCGGTTGTCAAAGAACAACTGCGTGACGATCGCGTCCGCACCGGCGTCGACCTTGGCCTTGAGCCGCTCGATCTCGATGAGGCGATTAGGCGTCTGAGGGTGGCCCTCGGGATATCCGGCGACGCAGATGCCGAAGCCGCGCGGGTCGGGATGGCCGCACTGCTTCGCTTCGCGCTGGTTGAACTGCTTGATGAACGCGACGAGGTCGGCGGCAAAGCCAAAGTGCCGCCACGGGTCTGTGCCGTCGCTCACCTTCGGCGGGTCGCCGCGCAGGGCCATGATGTTGCCGATGCCGGCGACGGCATATCGCCGCAGAATCGCCGCGATCTGCTCCTGATCGTGGCCGACGCAGGTGAGGTGCGGGATGGGATCGAGCGAGGTCTTGGTCTTGATCTTGACGACCAGATCGTGCGTGAGCTCGCGCGTGCCGCCGCCCGCGCCATAGGTCACCGAAACGAACGAAGGCTTCAGGGCTTCGAGCTCGGCGATGGACGTGAACAACTCCGCCGCGGCACTGTCGCTCTTGGGCGGAAAGAACTCGAACGAGAACGTCGTCCGGTGGTTGTCAACGTGGTCGCGGATGTGCATGGTGACGGGGCAGAACGGGTGGGCGAGGCGATCCTCACTATATCCATTTATCCGGATGAATGGATGGGGTTGCCATTCTGCAAAAACAACAACCCCTCGCCGACTCAAGGTCGACGAGGGGTCGTGTTGATTCAGGAACCGAGAGTTCCAGCGGCGTTGACCGCCGGAGGGACTCGGGTCAGGCCATTAGGCCCGACGGCGACGGCCAGCGACCAGACCGCCGAGGCCGAGGACAGCCAGAGCGCCGGGGGTCGGGATGATCGTGATCGTCGCGTTCTCGACCGTGCCGCTCTCGCGGAAGCTGGTGCTCGTCGAGCTAGCCGCGGCGTGGAAGCCGAAGGAGCTGTTGACGCCCGAGGAAGCCGCAACAACGCTGCGGATCGTCAGGGTACGGGCCGAGGCGTCAGCGCCCAGGACGTAATCGAAGGTGAAGATGAGGGCGGGGTTGGCGGTGCTGTAGGCGCCACCGGCCGAGGCGGGGGCCTGCTGACCGCTGGAGATGTTACCTTCGTTGCCGGTCGTGCCCAGGGCGACGATGCGCTGGGTGCTGCCGGTCACGCGAGCCGAGAGGGTCGCGGCGCCGAAGTTGAACGGGCCGACGCGGTTGCCGACGCCGTTGGAGGCGATCTGCGCGCCGCCGTCGGTGCCGAGGTAGTTGTCGATGAAGATCTGATGGGTCAGACCACCGAAGCCGTAGCCGGTCGTGCCGGTCCAGTCAACCATACCACGGACCTTGACGGTCGAGCCAGCGGTCGCGCTACGAGCAGCGCCCCAGGTCGCGCCGTTGTCGGTCGAGACCTGCCAGACGAGCTTGGGAGCAGCGTTCGCAGCGGACACGGCGCCAGCGAGAACAACAAGAGCAGCAATCTGAGCCTTCATCGTACAGTCTCCTCACGGATCTTCGGTTGAACCCGATTCCACACGTTTGATAGAACGAACAACTCGTTCTGGACCCAAAGAGACAATGCCTCAAGAAATGGGCAATGCCAACGATTTTGACGAATGATTTGACTTTTTTGGCGGATTTCCGGGCCGATCGCCGGCCTCACCCCGCGCCAAACGCTGCAAACGCGGTTTCTCACCCCATCCGGGGCCGAGAACCGCGTTCTTCATTGATATCAGCGTGATCCGATCGTCGCCCGCGTCAGTCCGCCGCGATCACCCGACGCCGCAATGCCCACTGAAGCACCAGCAGGGTCTTGGCATCGCAGATCTCCCCCGAGTCCATCCGCGAGACGGCCTCGCGGACGCCCAACGCTTCCACCGTGATCGATTCGTCCGCCTCGGTGTGCTGGCCCACCAGCCGCAGCCCGGTCGCCACGAACGCATGCATGTACTCGTCGGTCATCCCGGGCGTCGTATAGAAGGACGCCAGTTCCTCAACGTGTGCCGCGGCGTAGCCCGTCTCCTCCTCCAACTCCCGCGCCGCACACACCGCCGCCGACTCGGGCGGCTCCATGGTCCCCGCGGGCAACTCGAGCAACACCCGTCCCGGCGCGATGCGATAGTTGCGGATCAGCACGATCTGGGTCGGCTTTCCGGCCTCGTGCAGAATCGGAAGAATCACCACCGAACCTGGATGCCGCACGATCTGCCGGCGAAGGGTCTGACCAGCGTGGGTCCGGACCGTGACCTGCTCAAAGGAGAACTTTGCGCCCGCAAGGATCGTCTCCCGCGAGACTTCGGTCATCGACGCTGGCATCCGGGTTCCCGATCGTTCCATCACTCGCTCCTGCGTTGCCTGCTTCGGCACCCACATCTTCCTTCGGCGTGCGGCGTGCGTCTGCATGATTGCCTCCGTCGAAACGCCGCAATGCTCACGCGGGGGTTCTACGATCGCTCCATCCCCGCGCGGCACGCTTGTGCCCCGAACGGGCGATGCAGGGTCCGATCCGAGTCCTTCCGCGGTGGGCCGCGGAAAGTTCACGAGTCGGTCACGCCTGCGACATCAGGTCGGCATGATGCCAGAAGCTCACACCAGCACGCCCGTCGCTTCGCCCACTGCCGCCCCCGCCAGCGCGGCTCACGACGCCAGCCGCCCGCACCCAGAATCCATCATCTCCCTCCGCGGCGTTCACAAGTCCTTCGGCCCGCAGGTCGTGCTTGACGGCATGGACCTGGATATCGAGATCGGCAAGACCACCGTCATCCTCGGCCCTTCAGGCTGCGGAAAGTCGGTCATGCTCAAGCACATCGTCGGCCTGCTCGGCCCCGACGCGGGCGAAGTCTGGTTCGACGGCGTGCGCATTGACACGCTCCGCGAACGCGACCTCGGGCCGATCCGACTGCAAATCGGCCTGGTCTTTCAGATGAGCGCGCTCTTTGACTCGATGGACATCGAGGAGAACATCGCATTCCCGCTGCGCGAACACACCAAGATGAGCATCAGCGAACGCCGCGAACGCGTCCGCGATGCACTCCGCCTCGTCGATCTCGACGGCGTTGAACGCAAGCTCCCCAGCCAACTCTCCGGCGGCCAGCGCAAGCGCGTCGCGCTCGCCCGCGCCATCGTCATCCGCCCGCGCGTCATCCTGTACGACGAACCCACCACCGGTCTGGACCCCATCCGGGCCGACGGCATCAACGAACTGATTCTGCGCCTCAACGCCGAACTGGGCGTCACCAGCGTCGTCGTCACCCACGACCTCGTCTCCGCAGCCAAGGTCTCCGATCGCGTCGTGATGCTGCACAAGGGCAAGGTCGCCGCGTCAGGCACCTATGAGAGCCTCACGCAGAGCCACGACCCCTGGGTGCGTCAGTTCCTCGCCGGGCAGTACATCGCCGACGAGCAATAATCAAGCGTCGCTGGTCCCCGCCTCTGTCACGCCTCTCCCACCATACTTCGCCATGGCCAACACCTTTCGACGCGACTTCATGATCGGCCTCACGACACTTATCGGCGTCGCCGGGCTTGGCGCGACGCTGTTCATCATCGGCAGCCTTCAGGCTGTCTTCCGCCCCAACTATCACTTCCGCGTCCGGATGGACTCGGGCGGCGGGCTCAAGAACACCAGCCCCGTCACGCTCAACGGTGTTCGCGTCGGACAGATCTCCGACATGATCAACATCACCGAAGGCGAGTGGCACGGCGTCGAAGTGCTCGTGCGCGTCGACTCGGTCAAGACCGACATCCCCAAGAACGTCTCGTCCTACATCGACAAGGCGTTCATCGGCGAAGCCGCGCTCGACCTGGTCATCCCGCCCGCGGGCGCATCGACGGACCTCATCAGCAAGGACAAGCAGAATCAGGATGTGCTGCGGCTGAAGCCCGACACGCTCTTTGGCCAGATCACCGGCGCGGTCCGTGAGCCGCTCGATCGACTCGTCAAGACGTCGGAGAGCATCGAGGAACTCGCCAAGACCTACACCGAGGTCGGCAAGCGTGTCAACGCGATGCTTGAGCCGCGCGGCGTCGGCGATGTCGCCAACGGCAAGCAGGCCAACATCGTCTCCACCGTTGAGCGCGCAGATCGCGTGCTCGCCGGCGCGGAGAAGTGGCTGGCCGACGAGCAACTGCTCGCAAATGTGAAGTCCACCGCCGCCGAGGCCGCACTGGCCGCCAAGGACGCACGCACGACGATCGAGGCGTGGAAGAAGGCGGGCGAAAGCGTGCAGACCCAGGTTGATCGCATCGGCGGCAAGGCCGACAAGACCACCGAAGAGGCGCTCGCCGCACTGCAGAAGATCCAGACCGCCGCCGAGGGGCTGAATCAGGTCGTTGTGGGCATCAACAACGGCGAAGGCACGCTCGGCCAACTCGCCAAGAACCCCGACTTGTACAACTCGTTCAAGGACGCGGCAACGCGCCTTGAAAAGGCCCTCGCCGAAGTGCAGAGCCTCGCGGAGAAGATCAAGAGCGAAGGCGTCCGCGTCGGCCTCTGATCACGCGGACGCTCTCGCCGCCGTCGCGAGTCATGCCCGATGCACATCGCGGCATGAGCCGTAGCTCACGGGTTCACTCGACGCTGAAGCCCAGACGAGCGGCTTTCTCGACCCATTCGGCCTTTTCACGCTTGTTCTCGGTGGCGATGTCCCCGCGTTCGCCGCGTGAGATCGCCCGCAGCGCGTCGATCTCCAGACGGGTGAGGTGCAGAGCCTCGAACTCATAATCGCGCCACGCCTGCATCGTGATGGGCACGATGGGCTTGACGAGGTCGTGCATCGCCGTCGCGAACTGGCGGATCTCAAGCTGCGCGTGCCCGTCCATGCGCAGCGCGAGGAATCGCAGCAGGTTGTGCAGGTCGATCTTCCAGTACCACTCGGTGTACATGTTCACCGGCAGGCCGATGCGTGCCAGCTCGCGCGACACGCCGCGCTCCGCCAGTGACAGATACTCCTTGTAGAACTGCTCGACGCGCGACAGATAGTCCACAAAGTCCTGCGCGGTCTTCACGTCTTCGGCATCGCCCAGATTGAAGAGTTCCTCGCCGCCCTGGCGGTTGGACTTGCTCTGCTTGCGCACCTGCTCAAGCGAAGGCGTGTAGAAGCGATCGCGAATGATCGAGTAGCGTGCGGAGTATTCGTTCACGTTCGCGGTGCGATGGCGGATCCACTGCCGCGCGATGAAGATCGGCATGCAGACGTGGAACTTGAACTCGACCATCTCAAACGGGGTGGTGTGCCGGTGCCGGAGCAGATAGCGAATCAGGCCCTTGTCCTCGTTCACCATCTTGGTTCCCGCGCCGTATGACACGCGGGCCGCCTGCACGATCGCACTGTCCGCCGTCTGACCGATCGGCACAAGCCGCGGCATCACATCGACCAGCGCGACAAAACCGTGCTCGTGAATCTTGATCTCATGGCGCGCCGCCCCGCCCATCACGTCGAACGTGGGCGTCTCGGGCATCGTGTGCGACACCGCGTGCTGCCCGACCGCGTCGGCGCAGGCGTCCGCCGCGGCGGCGTGGGCGTGAAGCTTGGGCTCGGCCAAGGCCGACTGCTGGGAAGCAGGAGCGGCACTCGCGGCTGGGCCGTTCGTACTCGAAGTGGTTGCACGGGTCGTCGGTTCGGACATGATGGCCAGAGTAGCAACCGGGTGCCTCCCCTTCCGGCATCTTCTGCGCGTTTCACACGCCGACGTCCCAACCTACGCATTGGTCGATACTTGCGCGTCGTTGACTCCCGAGCTGTGACTCCGAACTACTCCAGCGACGGGCTCGGCTTTGGAAACCCAGGCGTCGGCCAGTACACCGCGTCGAACCCCGCCGCACCTTTCTTGGTCACGATCCACGCTCGCGCCATCCTTTGGAGTTCTTCGAGATCGATCTGCTTCGTGGGCGCGACGCCGCCGTTGTCTTCAAGATCGGCACCGATCGAGTAAAGCAGCGGCTTGCCATCCTTCAGCCGATAGCGCAGCGGCTTGCCGTCAAACGGGTCCAGCGGCACACGCGGCAGATACGAGGGCACCAACTCGTCAAGCGCGGCTGGCCAAGCCCCGTGGCGTGCGCGATACCCGGCGAGCGCGACACACGTCACCGCAACATCGCGCTTCATCCCCACCCCACGTTCCACTTCGACCATGCGCCCGAACGCGGGCCAAAGCGCGCCGAGGATGAAGTACCGCGTCCTGCCGACGCCGTTGTCGTACTTCGCCGACACATCCGCGAGTTGATTCCGCGCGGTACGGTCCCACAACGGCACACGCCGCTCGGCATCGAATGCACCCAACAGTTCGCGATACGCATCTGACGTCTCGCGCCGCGACGCGCTGATCACCACGGCGGCGGGTGCTGCCGGCCCAACAGCGGCATTCTGGCTCGTCACCCCGAACGTCTCGTTCGCGTCCTTTGCCCAGCCGGGCACCATGTACTCACCCATCGCCGCGAGCCCACGCGGCGCAAGCCGCCCGTCGCCACGGCCATTGTCGGTGAACACGCGCTGGAGCGTGTCCTCGATCATGTCATGCTCGCGGCTCATGTTGAGCGTCAGATCACCAGGCTGCTCGCGCAACGACGCCGCGGCGAGCAGATGTGCGACGCGGCGCAGCGCATCGGAGTCCAGGAGGTCCGGGTGCGACTGCATCACGCGCACGACATCATCGAACACCATGAACATCACCGCGACACCGACGAGTTGGCCGATCAACGTTTGATCTTCACTGGCGTGCCGGGCGAGGCGCAGCATCGCCGCCCAGTTGTCGACCATGCGTGCCGAGTCACCTTCGTGCAGCGCGAACGCCGCGTCCTGTGCCAGGAATCGGGCCATCTGTCGCATCGGCCCAAGATGCGGGAGCAGCACCGTGATCAGCGGCGGATTCTCGGTTGCCTTCTGGCTCACTCGCGTGGCATTCGCGGCGTCGTCGAACTGCCCCACGGCCCAGTCCGGCAGCGGGTCCGCGTCGCTCACGATCAAACCCATCTTCGGCTTGGCCGTCGCGGCACGGATCAACTCCAGCAACTTCGGGTTCGCCTCGAGGAACGCCTTTGACACGCTATAGCCGCGTTCATTCGGATCGCGCTCAACCATGAATCGCTCGCCGTCCTTCAGGCCCGGCGTCGCCGCGATCGCGCGATTCGCCTGTATGTAGAGCGGTGCGGCACGATCCGCCTCGGGAACGGCCATCGCCGCCGCGTTCCACTCCGCGCTGTAGTTGCGATTGATCGACGGCGTATCGAGCCACGCGCGGCAGTAGAGGAACACATACGTCGCGATCAGCACGCCGAGCAGCACAACACTGCCTCTCGACCAGTAGAACCACAGCTTCCATGCCAGCGGCCGCTTGCGGCGCATGCCGCGCCGGATCAGGCGGGCCGCGACGCGTTCGTCGCCAAAGCCACGAATGAGCGTGTCCTCACTTTCGCCGCGTGCGAGCCCCTCACGGAAGTGCGACGCGAGTTCGGCGGCGACATCCGTGCGTTCATGCCTCCACAGCCGCGCTTTGCGCACCACACGCATCACCAGTTCGCGTACCCGCATCGGCAAGGTCTCGAGCCCGCGCGTCGCGGCAAGCTCGCGCCGACCTCGCATCGCGATGATCTCGAAGATCGATGTGCGGAAGAAGAGCTGCGCAAACGAACGCTTCGGCAGTGCGTCCGCAACCCTCGCGTCCGAAGACTCATGATTGGGAGAGCGCGTGCTCATGGCTCCACCTCCGCGCGGTGGTTCGCACAACTCATTCCCTCGGCGACGAGCCTCGCCGGGACACACCCCGCCGCGATCCCAAGATTCCGCATCGCTTCCGCGAGCGCGGCCCACTGCTTGGAGTCCTTCTCCAGGCGCTTGCGTCCCTTGGGCGTCAGCCGGTAGTACTTGCGTTCGCGCCCGCTCTCGGCCTCGCGCCGCTCGCCCTCGATCAACCCCTTGGCCTCGAGGTTGTACAGCAGCGGATAGAGCGTTGATTGCCCCATCGCCAGCACGCCGCCGGACTGGCGTTCGAGCGCCTCGACGAGCTCGTAGCCGTACATCTCGCGGGCCTGCAACAACTTGAGCACGGCAATCGGCCCCGCGCCACGGAGGAGTTCGGTTTCGGCCTTCATGGTTTCACCTCGTCGTGCACTCGATCGCCCGGAGACTCTCGTTCGCGGCCACCCCATCGCGGCGGCACATACTATGTGTGCCATAGTATACAAGGCCAACCCAGTTTCGGTTGCAGGTTTTCAGCGAGCAAAGATTTTTCTTGGTCATCTGCAACGCGGTGTGTGCCAAGCCGGTAAAGACCGATGCCCACGTGTTTCCACAACGTGAAGGAGTCGGCAATCGTGAACAACTGGAATCGGGTGTCTCAGGGCGTGCTCGCCGCCTGCGCGATCGGTCTGCTCGCAGGCAACGCACTCGGCGGCGTCAAGTTTGACCTGCAAGTCTCCGCCGACGGCGGGGTGACGTGGCACGATCACGTCAACGCCGCGGAGGGTTCCACCGTCAAGGTGCGCGGCATCGTCGATCGTTCCAGCGTCGCTGGGTCCGTCGGGCTCAACGGCTTCGGCTACCAACTCAACATCGCTGGCTGGAATGCGACCAATTCGACGAGCATCCAGACGGATACGTTCATCGCCGGCTACGCGAATGGTGGACTGCGCACTGACCCGTACAACGGTGTCTCCATGCGCATCAAGTCGGTCGTCACCGGCGGCGTCAACAACTTCTCAATCTACAACATTGCGGGCAACGCATGGGGCGGCTACCTCATCGCTTCTCAAGCAGCGCCTGCCAAGGGCGGCGGAAACTACCCGATCGACACATCGATCGTCGCAAAGGTGATCCAGTTTGACCTTGCCGTTGGAACCGGCCATGGACGAACGCTGAACATCGATGCCGCTCTTCAGAATCTCTCGGGTGGCAGCAACATGTTCTTCTTCAGCAACCCGGTCACCGGCCTCCCACCAATCAAGCTCCGGGCCGAAACCGACGGCGCCTCCGTCACGCTCATGCCCAGTCCCAGCACTGCGGCGTTGCTCCTCACGCTCGCCCTCGGGCGTCGGCGCCGTTCCTAGTACGAGCACAGCAAATCACACACCCACCGCACACGTCGCGGAGCAGCGCGGCCGAACGCACTCGGTGTTCAACGAACGCTCAGTACTTGAGCACCGAGTGCAGTTCGCCATACTGCTTGAACTTCTCGCGACCGTTCAATCCCGCCAGTTCAATCAGCACCGCGATGCCCACGATCTGGGCCTGACACTTGGTGAGCAGTTCGCAGCACGCGCGCAGCGTGCCGCCGGTCGCGAGCAGGTCGTCGATGAGCAGAACCCGCTTGCCCGCGGGGATCGCGTCGGCGTGGAGCTCGAGTCGATCTGTGCCATACTCGAGCGCGTAATCCACGCCGTGGACTTTGCCGGGCAGTTTGCCGGGCTTGCGCACAGGCACAAAACCCGCCGAGAGCGCCTGCGCGATCGCAGTGCCGAAGATGAAGCCGCGCGACTCGGCCCCCACCACCAGATCAATCCGCTGGCCGCGGAACGGGTTGGCCATCAGTTCGACCGCGAGCGCAAGCCCGCGCGGGTCCGCGAGCAGAGGCGTGAAGTCTCGGAACATGATTCCGGGCTTGGGAAAGTCCGGGACATTGCGAATCAGCGCATTGAGCTGGGCGATCTGCGACACATCAGGCTCCTTGAGCGAACGACAACCAGCATACGAAAGGCAACACATCGCCGCCGATCAGCGATCGCCCATCACCACGCGATTTCGCAGCACGCCGATCCCCTGCACCTCGACCTCAACCACGTCGCCCTGCTTGAGGAACACCGGCGGCGTGCGCGCAAAGCCCACGCCGCTGGGCGTCCCCGTCAGGATCACCGTACCCGGCAGCAGCGTCGTACCGCGGCTGCATTCGTGGACCAGCGTCGGCACGTCGAAAATCATGTCGCTCACCGGTGAATCCTGCATCATCTCGCCGTTGACGCGGCACATCACGCGCTGCGGCCCGATCGCCCCAAACTCGCGCACGCTGATAAGCCGCGGGCCCAACGGGCAGAACGTGTCGAACGACTTGCCGCGGCAGAACTGCCCGCCCGATCCGTCCTTCTGCCACCAGCGGGCCGAGACATCGTTCGCGACGGTGAACCCCGCGATGCACGCCAACGCATCGTCCTTGCTCACATCGCGTACGAACGCCCCCGAGGGCTGACGCCCGATCACGATCGCCAGTTCCGCCTCAAAGTCCACCTGCGGCCTGTCCTGGCAGATCTTCGGAATCACGATGTGCGCGCCGTCCACGCTCGCCGCCATCGGATTCTTAGTGAACAGCACCGGCCGCTCGGGCACGCCCTTGCCCTGCTCCTTGGCGTGGGCGGCGTAGTTCATGCCGATGCCGATGATGTGCCGCACCAGCAGCGATTCGCCGCTGTTCGTCCCGATCACGACGCCGAACGTGTCTTTGGTGAAGCTCGTTTGTGAAGTGCTCATGGTGTGCCTCGCGTGAAGCCTCAGGATACCACGCTCGGCATCACCCACGCGCGGCAAGCCCGCGCCGCGTCCACGCAAACGCGAGCGCCAGCACCACCAACCCCGGCACGTACCACCCCTCCGCCCGCGCGAACACACCCAGGGCAAAGAACGGCGAGGCCAGCGCGGTCACGATCAACCAGCGCACGACAAGCGCTCGTGACGGCGGCGTCGTCCAGCCCGCCCCCGCAGGCCGCGCGAGCACAACCAGCAGCACATACGCCGGGAAGACCAGCGCGTAGAACGACATGAACACGCGATAGACGTTCTCGCACGACGGCATCAACGTCGGTGGCCAGACCACACTCCGCAGATCCTGCGGCGGAGCAAGCACGCTGGCCACCCCCAGGCCCAGCGCGGCAACCACAAACTTGGCCGCACGACCGGCGGCACCGCGGCGTGAAGCCCCGACCGCATCACCAGCCGCCGTCGCATCATCACTCCGCATCAGTTCACGAAGATGCACGCCGACGGTAAAGACCGCTTGCAGCACCATGTGCGCGGCCAGCGCCAGCGGGAACGCCCCAAACGTCGCACCCAAGATGAGTTCGCTGTAGTGCAGCGTGAGCGCGATCATCACGGCGAAGAAAACGCCGAAGCCGATCGTGAACGCCACACGCGACTGCCGCGCCTCAAGCGAACGTCGAGCCCGCAGGAACGTCAGATCCAGATAGGGGCACAGCGCAAAGCCGAACGCCATCACCGGCGCAAGGAACAGCAAGCCCGGCTGCGTCGCGGCATGCGCATTCAAGAACTCGGTCGACGGCCGCGGCAGACTCAACCCCAGCACGAGGCTTCCAACCCACGCGAGCACGGCCAGCACGAGCACCCAGCCCATCGGCACGCGCGACACCAGCCACCCGAGCAACAACAGTGCCGCGGCAACACCAACACCAAGCCCCGCGGCCAGCGTCGGCGTCTCCAGCATGGGCGCGGCCCACGTCGTGCTCTTGACCAGCCACGCGACGAAGAACACGTGAAAGAGAATCGTGATGATCGAGAATCCGCGTGCCGCCCTGCGATGGGCACGGACAAACCCGTCCGCCTGCTCACGCGATCGCAGCACCCACCCCATCGCCGCGGCACCAGCGACGTTGGGAATCGCAAACGCCACGAACGACGCGATGCCGTAGTCGCGCAGCAGCAGCAGCGGCAGGAACATGCCGATGCACCACGTCCACGACGACGCGAGATACATCCCAAAGCCGAGCGTTCGCAGCAGGCCGCCGCCCGCATTCGTCGATGCGGCATCCGCGGCGTGGGCTGGGCGGTTGGTGGTCATCGTGACGCTTCAGCGTTTGATCAGTTCGTCGCATTCATCACGACGACGCGGGCAGACGCCCCTCATCCGACATTGCGGACGTGGCCCCGCTTGGCCTTGTTGTGAAGTTGCGGCGTCACATGGAAGACGGCGGTGCACTTGCCCACGCGCCGATCCTTTGCCGCCATGCGTGCGATCACGCTCGCCTTGCCGTCTTTGTCCTTCTTGCCGCGCAGTGCGTTGGGCAGGACGCCCACCTGCACGATCTCCATGTCGATCGTGATGTTGAACTCGTGCCCGGTCGCAACCAAGGCCTTGATGTCTTCGCGCGGCGTGATGCGATAGAGCGCGGGGCCGAAGCACGGACGCAGAAACTTGTACTCCAGGTGCTTGCACACCACCGAGTAGTCCCCGCCGCACACGCCGAAGACGAACATCCCGCCTGCGATCTCACTGTTGCCCAGCAGCGCGGCACCCGCCATCGCGTTGTACCAGTTGCGGTTGAACCGGCGAAACGGCAACTCCGCGGCGAACGTGTTCTCGTCCACCTGCTTCATCCGGATGCCGCTGCGGAACGCATACGGCAGCCAGATCATCGAGCAGACGCGATGCCAGAAGTTGTTTCGCGCACTGAGTCGCGCAATCCCGGCTTCAAGCCGATCGATGAAGCCTTTGCGATGCCCGACATGCAGCGGCTTGCGTCCCGACACCGCGAGTTCGCCTGGCGCAGCATCCACATCCGGCTCAGCCGCTTCGCCGATCGGGACGACAGCCTCGACCTCGGCGCTGGGCCGGGTTGACGCATGCGACGGGCTGTCAATCTGCGTGCTCACGACCACACAAACCCTGCGGACGACCCGGGGAAAGCCCCACGCCATCCAAACCTCTCAACCCAAGTCCGCCGCCCGCCCGTCAAGTCGCTGACAACGGGGGCCGGACCCTCGTCCGACACTTCGCCTGCGCTGCAAGCACGGATGATAGCCCGCGAGCATCCGACCTCCGACGCGAGCATGCCGCCCATGTAACGGCGAGGGGCGACAAGACGGGACCAAGCCATGGCCCCGGGACCCCGGCCTCCGACCGTGCCTATAGTCCCCCTCAACTGCCGGTGGCCTCAGTCTGCTTTCGGGGAGATGCCCGAACCGTCCTGGGAATCTGCTGGCGACGCCCAACCGGGTCCGTGACCCAACCGGGCGAGCCCCCAGTACGGCCGACTTTCGCCGCCAAACCACGGCCAAAGAACGCCGAACACAACACAGGCTGTCCTTCTGCGCGCTGGTCGTGCCGGGGGACAGGCCCGGAGATATCGCTCTTGCTTCAGTCCCGCCCGCACTCGTCCGACGCTGCCAATCACGCTTCACATTCGATGAACGACGCCGCCGACCCGGTCGCGGCCGCTGCCCCGATGCAGCCCTCTGGTCCGACCTTCGCCGCCCTCAACCTCGCGACGCCCATCATGCGGGCGCTGACCGAAGAGGGCTACACGACCCCCACGCCGATCCAGGCCTCGGCCATCCCGCCAATCATGACCGGCAAGGACGTGCTCGGCTGCGCCCAGACGGGTACCGGAAAGACGGCCGCGTTCGCGCTGCCGATCCTGCATGAACTCGTCAGCATGGTGCCCGACAAGTCGCGTCGCGGCCCGATCATCCCCAAGGTGCTCGTTCTGTCGCCGACGCGGGAACTCGCCACGCAGATCGCCGAGTCGTTCCAGACCTACGGCCGCCACACCGCCGTCACCGGCACGGTGATCTTCGGCGGCGTCAGCCAGTTCCGTCAGGTTCGCGCGCTGGATCGCGGCGTCGATGTCATCGTCGCCACGCCCGGCCGCCTGATCGACCTGATGGAGCAGAAGCTCGTCAACCTCTCCGAGATCGCGATCTTCGTGCTCGACGAGGCCGATCGCATGCTGGACATGGGCTTCATTCAGCCCATCCGCCGCATCGCTGCAACGCTGCCCGCCGATCGCCAGACGCTGCTCTTCAGCGCGACCATGCCGCGCGAGATCCAGCACCTCGCCGACTCGCTGCTCAAGGACCCTGTCCGCGTCGCGGTGACGCCCGTCGCCAGCGCGGCACCGCTCATCGAGCAGAAGCTCTACCACGTGCCGCGCACGCACAAGCAGACGCTGCTCCAGCACCTGCTTGAGGAATCGAGCATCGAGCGCGCGGTCGTCTTCACCAAGACCAAGCACGGCGCCGACAAGGTCGCGAAGAAGCTCAACGCCGCCGGCATCAGCGCCGACGCGATCCACGGCAACAAGGCCCAGAACGCCCGCGAACGCGCCCTCGGCGGTTTCCGCAACGGTCGCTCGCGCGTCCTCGTCGCCACCGACGTGGCCGCCCGCGGCCTCGACGTCGACGGCATCACGCACGTCTTCAACTTCGACCTGCCCATGGAGCCCGAGGCGTACGTGCACCGCATCGGTCGCACCGGCCGCGCAGGGGCCAAGGGCATCGCCATCGCGTTCTGCGACGGCGACGAGCGCGGCCTGCTCAAGGGCATCGAACGCATGACCGGCAAGCGCATTCCCACCACGCCGCTGCCCGACGGCCTCAAGCCCGAGGCTCCGCTGCATGGCGAGCGTGACGACCGCGATCGCGAGCGTCGTCCGTTCCGCGAGTCGCGCCATCATGATCGCGCTCCGCAGGGCCACTCCCAGCCCTCCGCCCACGGCCATGGCAACCAGCACCCGCGTGGGCACGCCAAGCCCAACGACAAGCACACAGGCAAGCCAGCGGTGAAGGCACCGCACCTCAAACTCGTCGATGGCGAAGCCAACGCTGCCGACCAGAATTCGGGTCGCCCCTCGCGTCCGCGCGGGCCGCACTTCGCGTCGGCGGGCAAGGGCGGCAAGCCCGCCGCCAAGGGGTTTGGCGCCAAGAACTGGACCCGCCGTCGCTCGCCGCGCGACTGATCCCACGATTCCCGTCCAGAGGGAGGGGAGTTGAGAGAATCGCTCCCGAAAACTCTGTTCGCTCTTGCAGGCCTCTCCCACGAGAGGCCTGTTTGTTTTTCCGCTGCCCTGCGCAATGTGCCGGAATGAAAACCGCAGGGCCGTGCCCTGCGGTTTCTTCGTTGCCGTCTCAGATGCCTCGCGAGTGTCGATTCAGCGCAGCTTCGCGAGTTCTTCGATGCGTCGCTCCGTCGGCGGGTGCGTCGCAAACAGATTCACGAGCGATCCGCCGCCGCACAGCGGCTCGACGATGAACAGGTTGTTCTGGGCAGGGTTAGGCTGCACCAGCGGGATCCGCTGCGAATACGTCTCGAGCTTCTGCAGCGCGGAGATCAAGCCGTCGGGCGAACCCGCGATCGCTGCACCGTCCGCGTCCGCCACATACTCACGACTGCGGCTGATCATCGCCTTGATGAGGGCCGCGCCTACCGCCGCGACGAGCACCCCGACCAGCGCGAACAGCGGATTGGACCGCCCCTCGCTGTCGCGTCCGCCGCCCAAGAGCATGCCCCACTGGGCGATGAAGCCAAGGACGCCGGCGACGGTCGCCGCGATGCACGACGTCAGCGTGTCGCGATTCTTGACGTGCGCCAGTTCGTGCCCGATCACGCCTTCGAGTTCGCGCCGGTTGAGCAGTCGCAACGCGCCCTCGGTGACGGCAACCGCCGCCTTGCTCGGCGAACGGCCCGTGGCAAACGCGTTGGGCGCGTCGTGCGGGCAGACGTACACCCGAGGCATCGGCAGACCGGCCCGCTGGCGGAGTTCGTCCACCATTCGGTACAGCTCGCCGCCCTCCTCCGCCGTCACCTCGCGAGCCTGCATTGCCGCGAGCGCGATCTTGTCGGAGAAGAACCAGGCGATGATGTTGCTGGCTCCGCCGAGCACAAGCGCGATCAGCAGGCCCTGTTGGCCATAGAGCGAGCCCACGAAGAGAAACAGGCCAAACAGGCCACCCATCAAGAACGCGGTCTTCACATTGTTCCAGAGCTTGGTCATGTCGAGCGTCGAGCCTCCTGCTGGATCCCCCGTCGCCATACATGGCACTGCCCCCGGGGATTCTTGGACTTCCAGCGAGCATACGGCGTGCCGCGGGTTTGGTTTGATTTTGGATGTCTCGCTCCGATCGAAAATCTTTCGTTCATAAAAAGATCGGTATTCTTGTGGACAAAGTCTTGCACCGCAGCCGACATACTCGTATCGTGTTTGGTATCACAACCGTTTCGAGGTCCGAGAACTGCGCGACATGGACGATCTGCGCGGCGTGACCGCTGCCGCGGCGTGTCGAAGTGGCAGCGTCAGGGTCGGCGAGGAGGCACAGATGGCCGGGATGGGATACTCTTGGAGTGAGGTCACGCCGGTTCGGACCGGCTTGCGCATCAGGTCCCAAGGACAACGTCCCCAAAGCAGGATGCCCAAGTCAGCGGATGGTGGTCCGTGTCTGAACGTCGGATGGCCGTTGGTGGAGCAGCAGTTGCAACTCAAGAACAGCCTTGCAGATGGAATGGCCCCGTGCGCGGGTTCGCTCTCCTCGGAGGGTGCCCCGACCCAGCAGCCTTGGCTGGTCTGGAAGGACCGTCTCCGCCGAGTTGCGTCGATCGGCGGCTCAGTTCTGCTGGTTGGGCTTGTCGCCCTCTCGGCGATCATCGTCAAGGAATACCAGCACGCCCCTGCTCTGGCCCGGGTGCAGAGCCTGAATGCCCACGCCGTCGAGACGGCGGAACTGCCCGAGATCGAAGACCCGCTGAACGCCCCGCTCGCCCTCCAGACGTCTGAGGTCGAAGCAAACGTCGAGATTCAGGCAACCAGTCTGACGACGGATGACGAGCCGGCGTGGAAGTCTGACCCGACCATCCGCTACTTCAATGGCCGCCCGGTCCGCCCGGCCAAGGTCATCCGCATGGTCGTTACGGCCTACGCCGCCGACGCCCGCTCTTGCGACGACTCGGCCGACGGCATCACCGCGACCCTGCACTCCGTCGAGACCAACGGCTTTGCCCTTGTCGCGGCTGACCCGCGCGTGCTCAAGTACGGCTCGCTGCTCACCGTCCCCGGCTACGACCAAGATCGCATCGTGCCCGTGCTCGACTGCGGCGGCAAGATCAAGGGCCGTCGTCTGGACGTGCTTTACCCGACCCACAATCAGGCCCGCAAGTGGGGTAAGAAGACCCTCGACGTGACCGTCTGGGAGTATGCCGACGGCCTGCCCGCTCCGAACCCCCGCAAACTGCGCTGAGGCCCCCGCCTGAGACCTCCGCCCCGTCGCGGGGTTGCAGCGATCCGCGATCTACAGACTCATGAAGCGCCCCGCCCCGGCCCCGGCTCATCCGGCCCCTGCGGGGCGCGTTTGTTGACGGGCCGTACACTCCACCCACGCTCGGCGGGCGGCCCGGGGGCCAACTGCCGACGCATGCCGCGAGCATGGAGGCAGCGATGAACTCCTGGTGGGTCTCCGACTGGTACGCCGTCAGCCACGTTCTGTTGTACTCGTGGGTGCTGTGGGTGGTCATTTCGATCTGCCTGCACGAACTCGGGCATGGCTATGCGGCCATCAGCCGCGGCGATCGCACACCCATCGAACTGGGTCACATGACCGCCAACCCGCTGGTCCACATCCCCGGCATGGCCTGGGTGATGTTCGCGATGTTCGGCTTCACGTGGGGGCTGATGCCGGTCAATCCGTCACGGATGCGCGGCCGGTACGGGCACGCCTTCGTCGCGTTCGCCGGGCCACTGGTCAATCTCGCATTGGCGGTGCTGTGCATCCTCGGCGCGGCATTCTGGAACAAGTTCTCGGGGGGCATCGCCGACAACGTGCGCCAGAACGCGTTCACGTTCCTCTGGACCGGCGCGATGATCAACACGATGGGGTTCGTGTTCAATCTGATCCCCGTGCCGCCGCTCGATGGCGGAACCATCGCCCGCGAACTGATCCCCGCGTATGACCGCGCGCTCGATGGCCCGAACGCGCAGTGGATCGGCCTCGCGGCGTTCGCGTTCGTGTTCTTCGTCGCCTCCAAATACGCCTGGGGCGTTGCGATGCTGGTCGCCTCGCTGGGCATCTCGATTGCGTCGATGCTGCTGGGTATTCCGAGCGACCAAATGCTGGATCCGTTCGCCCGGAACTGACCCCGCCACGGATGCCGGCGGCGTACCGTTGGACATCATGGCCGCTGGCCCGCTCTTTCAACGCAACGACGATAAGGAACGCGTCCGCGACGCGACCGACATCGTGCGCATCATCGGCGAGCGGGTGGCACTCAAGCCCAAGGGCCGCGAGTATGCCGGGTTGTGCCCGTTTCATGACGACCACAACCCGTCGATGATGGTCGTGCCGAGCAAGCAGATCTTTCACTGCTTCGTGTGCGGCGCGGGCGGCGACGTCTTCAGTTTCGTGCAGCGTTACTACAAACTCGACTTCGTCGAAGCGATGAAGTACCTCGCCGAGCGTGCGGGCGTGGTGCTCACGCCGCGGAAGCCCGTCGGCGGCACGGAGGGCGGTGGTCAGGCACAAGGCTCGGGGTTCTCGCGTGCGGCGCTCCGCGAAGCGAATGCGATCGCGCAGGAGCACTTCACACGCAATCTCGCCGGTGCACAAGGCGAAGTCGGCCGCGGGATCATCAAGAGGCGCGGCATCTCGCCCACGATGCAGGAGCAGTTCGGCATCGGCCTCAGCCTGCCGGGTTGGGACGGCCTGACATCGCTGGTGCAGAAGCGCGGACTCGATCCGCGCGTGTTCGTCGCGGCAGGGCTGATGAAGGCCCGCGAATCGGGCGGCGGTTTTTACGACGCGTTCCGCAATCGCCTCATGTTCCCGATCCACGACAAGATGGGGAATGTGATCGCCTTCGGCGCACGCAAGATCGACGAGCAGGATGAGCCGAAGTACCTCAACTCTTCCGACTCACCCGTCTTTCACAAGTCCACGACGCTCTACGGCCTGTATCAGGCGTCGCGGTCCATCCAGCAGAAGGGCTATGCCCTCGTCACTGAGGGGTACACCGACACCATCGCGTGTCATCAGGGCGGCTTGACCAACGCGGTGGCCGCACTCGGCACGGCGTTCACACGCGAACACGCCGAGGAGATCCGTCGGCTGTGCGATCGCGTGGTGCTGCTGTTTGATGGAGATGATGCAGGCAAGCGCGCGGCGGATCGCGCAATCGATCGGCTCACAGAAGTGTTCTTCTTCGCGTCGATGGACGTCTCGATGGCGTCGCTGGCGAAGGTGACCAGCGCGAAAGACCCCGACGAACTGCTCAAACAGGAGGGCGGAGCCGCGGTGCTGGAGAAGGCGATCGCGCAGGCCACCGGCCTGATCGACTATCGCATTCAGCGTCTGGCGAGCAAGACGATGGGCGCGGGGTTCGCGGGCATTCAGCGTGCGCTCAAGGAAGAGCTTGAAGCGCTTGCCGCACTGGGGCTGAACGAGATCGCGCCGCCGACCCGGACGCTCATCATCAAGCGCATCGCGGAGCTGCTGCGGGTGCAGTGGCAGGACGTGCAGGCGATGGTCCCCGCAGGGCGGCCGGGCCGTCGTGAGGACACGACGCCAACGAGCGTGAACAGTGAGCAGGAAGCCCCGCCGATTCTGGTGCCGGGCACGACGCACAAGCCGCTGCTGGGGCGATCGCTGACGACGCCCGAGGCACTGCTGGGCTGCGTGCTGTGCGATGGCAGTCTGTGGTTGAGCCTGAGCGAAGAGCAGCGTGATCTCATGGCCGCGGGCGTGTATGCGTCGCGCTGGCTCGATGTCGTCGTGCATGCAGTCGAGGAGCTCGCCCACGAAGGGGAGGCTCCGGGACTGCGTGCCGTGCTCGATCGACTGGAGCAGGATGCGGCACGCCAGGAGGCGACGCAGCTTGAAGCCCGGGTTGATCGCGAGGTCGACTCGGACCCGGAGCGCCTGCGGAAGCACTTCGCGGCATGTCTGGCGACCGCGGCACGCGATGCGGCCCGCCGATCGCTGGCGACGCCCGCGGAGACACCGATCGATATCGCGGCCCAGCTCAAGGCCATTCGGGATCGGCACAGTGCCCTTGGAGGCAACCCCCGATCGCTCCCACGCCCCCACTAGTGCTCGCGTCGGCGGCCCGCATGACGCTCGATTTGACGCCGGGACGGCGCTGCCCCGCGCGACGTACAGTTGCCCCCCGGATCGCCTTGTGTTCTGCGGGCCTCGCGGGTGACGGTTTTGGGTTCGGACTTTCGCGCCATCGCACGCAGACGACGAGACTGGGCAAGCCAGCGTGGCGGCGGCGCAACGTCAGAGGGGTTTTGGGGCGGCTGAGTCGGCAGGAGGCGTTCGAGTGATTGGTGAGTTGCATCCTGCGTTGGCCGAACTGATCGACCTCGGGCGTCGGCGCGGCTGGCTCAGCTACGAAGAGATCAACAACACGCTCCCCGACGAATGGGTCGATCCCGAACGTCTGGATGAGCTTCTGGTCCTCATCGACCGCCTGCGCATCGAACTCGTCGACGAACTGGAGTTCAAGGCCCGTCGCTTCCGTGAGGCAAAGGATCGCGGCGACGTGGACGCGACCTCGCCCAAGGCGCTGGGGCGCGCACTTCGCGCGATGACGGTCGCCGGTGGCGAACGCGGCGCTGAGTCCGCGTGGCTCTTGCGCGAACTCAACAACGCCGCCGCGGCTGACGCAGCGGCGCACGCAGCCGCGGACGAAGCACCCGCCAAGCCCGGTGCGGCACCCACCCGCCCCGCCAAGCCCGACGCGAAGGTCGAAGCCAAGGCTGGCAAGGCCGCGGGCGGCAAGGGCAAGAAGGGCCAAGCCATCGACGCGGCCAGCCCCGAGGAAGCCGCGGAGCTTGAAGAGGAAGAGCTGCTCGACGACGCCGCACTGAAGCGCGAGCTTGAAGAGGCCGTCGCCGAGGACGCGGGCAGCAAGCGCATCGACGATCCGGTGCGGATGTACCTGTCGCAGATGGGCACGATCCCGCTGCTGACGCGTGAAGAAGAGATCCGCCTCGCCAAGAAGATCGAGACGACGCGCATGATCTTCCGGCGGCGGTGCCTCGAATCTGACTATGTCGTCGCGCAGGCGATCGAGACGCTCAAGCTCGTGCACAAGGGCGAGCTGCCGTTTGATCGCACGATGCGCATCTCGACCGCCGAGGCCAACGCCAAGGACAAGATCGCCAAGCGCATCCCGGTCAATTTGATCACGCTTGAGCGTTTGCTGGTGCTCAATCGCCGCGAGTGGGACGAACTCGAAACGCTGCGCAAGTCGAAGGTCACCGGTCAGGAAGAGAAAGACCGCAACGAGCGGATGGCCGACCTGCGCGAGCGGATCACGACCCGCCGTCGTCGCATGGCCGCGCTGACCGAGGAACTCTGCCTCCGCACCGGACGCATCATTCCGCTGATGCGCAAGCTGCGCTCGATCGCCAACAAAATGCACGAGCTTGAAGGCGAACTGCGCAAGGCGGCGAAGATCGCCAAAGCCAACGGCATCAAGATTTCCAAGGCACTGCAGACCGATGATCTGCTGGTTGTGCGTGAAGAACTCGACGGCCTGCGCAACTTGTTGTGCGAAGAGCCCGCAGACCTCTACCGCCGCGTCAAGAGCCTGCGGACGGTCTTCTGGGAATATGAGCAGGCCAAGCGCGACCTCTCGGGCGGCAACCTGCGCCTCGTCGTCTCCATCGCCAAGAAGTATCGCAATCGCGGCTTGTCCTTCCTCGACGTCATCCAGGAAGGCAACACCGGCCTGATGCGCGCGGTCGACAAGTACGAATACAAGCGCGGCTACAAGTTCAGCACCTACGCCACGTGGTGGATCCGCCAGGCCATCACCCGCGCCATCGCCGACCACGCCCGCACCATCCGCGTCCCGGTCCACATGATCGAGACGATGAGCAAGCTGCGCAACATCCAGAAGCTGATCCTGCAGGAGCAAGGCGCAGAGCCGACGACCGAAGAGCTCGCGGATCGCGCGGGCATGAGCATCGCCGAAGTCCGCCGCGTGATGCGTGTCGGCAAGCATCCCGTCTCACTCGATCGCCCCGTCGGCGAAAGTGAGGACAGCTACTTCGGCGACTTCATCGAGGATGAGCGTCAGGCCGCGCCGAGCGATTCGGCCGCCGCCGACATGCTCAAGCATCGGATCGAAAACGTGCTGAAGACGCTCACCTATCGCGAGCGTGAGATCATCAAGCTCCGCTACGGCATCGGCGACGGCTACACGTATACGCTCGAAGAAGTCGGCCGCATCTTCAAGGTCACGCGTGAACGCGTGCGTCAGGTCGAGGCCAAGGCCATTCGCAAGCTGCAGCATCCGGTCCGTGCACGCAAGCTCCAAGGCTTTGTCGACGGCAGCGTCTACAAAGAAGTGCGCGGCCAATCCGACGCCGCCGAGTCCGCTGGCGAGAACTGATCGAGCGTCGATTTTCAGTCCCTGAGCGAAGTCGGTCACGCCGCCAGCGGGGCGACGTCGGCGGGCGTGGGCGCGATCGTCGCACGTGCCGCACTCGTGTTTGCAATCGCGAGCAGCGTGATGTCATCAGCCTGATGCAGTGAGCCAGCCTGCTCATCGAGAAGCTCGCTCACGCGTTCCATGAACTGCGACAGAGGCTGCTCGGGATGGCGGTCCCCCGCGAGCCGCGTCAGGTGCTCAAGATAGCGGCGCGTGGGCTTGCGGAGCATGCGCCGTTCTTCGGCACTGGCGTCCGGGAAGCAGACTTCAAAGCCGTCGGTGTGCAGCAGGAGCAGTTCACCCGGCTGCATGATCCAGCTTGCCTGGTTGAACGGCGCTTCTTCAAAGACGCCCAGCAGCGGCCCCTCGGTCATCACGCGCTCGCTGAACCAGCGCGAAAGCCGCAGCGGCGGCGGGTGGCCCGCGCCGGCGATCGTGATCCGCATCGTGCGTGTGTCGAGAACGCCGTAGAGCGCGGTGGCGAAGCGATGCTGTCCGCCGCGATGCTGGCACAACTCGCGATTGAGTCGCGCGAGTACGTCGCATGGTTCGATCGGCGCGGGCGTGCCCGTGTCGTTGTTGAGCGTCACGAGGCCCTTGGTCAGCACCATCGTGAGCAGCGCTGCCGGCACGCCGTGCCCGACCGCATCAGCGAGGAAGAAGCCGATCGTGTGGTCGTTGAGCTGCTTGACGTCGTAGATATCGCCGCTGACCGCGCTCGTCGGTCGGAACATCACGCCAAACTCGACGCCTCGCAGGGCGGGCAAGTCCGACGGCAGGAAGTCACGCTGGACTGCGGCGGCCAAGTGCAGCTCATCCTGCAGCGATTCGAGTTCGCCGCGCAGCCCGCCGGTGTGAAGCTGCGCCAAGTGAAGTTCACGCGCGAGCGTCACGACGGCGGGTTGACGCTCAAGCAGCGCGAAGAGCATGGCCGCGGCAGACTCGGCGCTCGTGGTGTCGGGCTGAATCAGCACGCCATCACGCTGCGAGAACGCGCGGGCGACATCGGCCTTGGGCGTGATGATGAGCGCCGGAGCGAGCGACTGCCGCAGCAGTTCGGCGAGGCGTGCGGTCTCGGGCAGATCGTCATGCGGCCCGAGCACGACGAGCGTGGGGTGCTCGGGCTCGAGCGAAACGCTCGACACGTCGAGATGGCACGTGAGTTCGGCGGGCGTGGTGTGCTGAATCGTCGGCGGGGTCGGACCCGGCCATGCGCGCAGAACCGGCTCCAGCCATCGCGCTTGGGCATCCGTGACGCCCGGCGACGCCGCGAAAAGGAGCACCGGGTTGTCATCCTCCATGCGCACGCACACCCTCCGGCCAACCATGGCCATGGGGGATATCGACGCGATCGGGGATTCACTTGGGGATGTGTTTGGTCCGCCCGCGGGTTATTGCGGCGTGCATGCCGTACCCGCGAACAGAATCAAGCCTTTGCGCGACGTCGTGCATCGCGGACTTCGAGCGCGAGGCGGATGCTGCGATCAATCGCGCCGATCATGTTGTCGATCGTCACCTTGTCTCGCATCAGCGTCCGCGCCGCAGTGGTCACACGCTGGGCCGACTCGGCATCGGCCAGCACGCTTCGCACGGCACGGAAGAGCTCATCGAGATTGCCGCGCGGATAGCGCCAGCCGGTGATCGCGTGCTCGACGATCTCCGAATCCGCGCCACGTTCGTCGGCGATGATCGTGGGACGCCCAAGCGCCAGCGACTGGTTGATCGCAAGTCCGACCGCGCCGGGATACACCGTCAGATCTGACGCCGCGATCCACGCGTAGTCATCGCCCTCAGCAACACGGCCTGTAAGCATGATGCGGCTGGGATCAAGCGCCGCCGCTTTGGCCCGCACTTCTTCGAGCAACTGCCCGCCGCCCACCAGCACCATCACCATCGACGGATCGAGTTCGCGCAAACGCGGCCAGACATCGAGCAGGTCCTGATGCCGCTTGTCCGGGTCAAACCGCCCGACGCAGAGCAGAATCTTCTTGTCTTCCAGTCCGGCCTCGCGGCGCAGTTCCTTCGCGCGAGCGGCGATTCGCTCGCTCTCGTTGAAGATCCGCCGCGTGTCGATCGTGTTCTGGGCGACCACCGCCTGGTTGGGCGGATAGCCCAGACCAAGGAGTTCCTTCAGCGACGAATCGCCGTAGCAGATCATGCGATCAAAGCGCGGATAGAAGCGTGCCTTGACGCGGCCCATGATCCACGGCGGGACGCCGCCATAACTGTGAACTTTGCTCCAGCCGACGACCGCGCCGCCTTGAGCCTTGACCACGCCCGGGAGTTTCCAGCACGTGCTGTTGCGCGGATTCGCGCCCATCACAAGCACGTCGGGCCGCCCCTCGCGGATGCGCTGCTCAGCCCCCGGCCAGCAGAAGTAGGTGATCTTCTTGAGGAAACGATCGGTGGTCAGCGGGCAGTGCACGAAGTACGGCCGCGCTTCGCCGCCATACGCGGTCTTGCCGTTCTGAAGCGTCCCGAGGACCGTGAGGTCATACGCGCCGTCGGCACGCCCGCGCTGCACCAAGCCATCGAAGATCGGAATGCGATAGTGCTCAACGTGGGGCTGATAGATCCACACCTTGGCCGGCTGTGCTCCAGCGCCAGGGGCGTGGCCCGCGTGGACCACGTCTGATTCGGCCAAAATGGTGCTTTGAGTCCCGCCCACGTTCTTCCAAGCATCTCGGGTCGGCCGCTCCACAGAACGCGGTCCGAAAACCTTGAACGAAGCGACCCCTCCGAACGGGCGCGACTTCGAGCTATCGTCCGGTCAGAGCCCAAGCATCAACCGGGTCCGCAGTTTAGCGCAGTCCGGCGAGGAAAGCGCAGACGACGTACGCTTGCCGCTCACCCGCGTCCCCGACCCGAACCGATATCGGAGCCGTCGGACGAAGGAAAGCCTGCCCGTCGCCTGTCGGCGGGCCGGGCTCAACGCCGCGACGGGCCCCTGATTGCCCCGTTGACGCAGTGCCGCGTCCGACAGTGTCCTGTCCAGAACCCCTCTACCGGTCGCTCCAGTCGTGCCCGAACCGATCCGCGTCATCATCCACCAGCCCGCCCTGCCCAAGTATCGGGTGCCCGTGTTTCGCGAACTCGCGGCACGGGAGGGCATCGCGCTCAGCGTCTGGTACGCCGATGAGCCAGGCTTGCCCAGTGTCGCACCCGACGGCTTCGACGGCCGCCCCGTGCAGTGCAAGCGCTGGAAGCGGCCGCAGCTCTATTGGGTCCCGGATCACTTGCGTTCGCTCGACAAGTCCGTCGCGGACGTCATCGTGCTGCCGTGGAACACGCGCTTTCTCACGTTGCTGCCGTCGCTCGTGATGGCCCGTTCGCGCGGCATCGGCACGGTGCTGTGGGGCCACGGCTATTCCAAGCAGGAAGCCGCGTGGCGCGCGTGGATCCGCCGCCGCCCGGTTCGCTTGGCCGACGCCGCCATGTTCTACAGCCGCAGCGTCCGCGATCGCTTCGCCCATGGTGAGCCGGATCCATCCAAGCTCTTCGTTGCACCCAACGCCCTCGACCAAGGGCCGATTCAGACCGCACGCGATGCGTGGCTGAGCAAGCCCGAACTGCTCGCCCAGTTCCGCACGCAGAAGGGCATCGACGGCGAAGACAACATCATCTTCGTCTCACGCCTTGAGTATGCCAATCGCGTCGACCTGCTCGTGCGCGCCACGGCAGCGATCGCAACAGCGCGGCCGAGCGTCAAGACCATCGTCGTCGGCGCAGGACCGGAACTGGAGAATCTCAAGGCCCTTGCCCGCGAACTGGGCGTCAGCGAGCGTGTGGTCTTCACCGGCGCGGTCTACGGCGAGCACGACATCGCTCCGTATTGGCTCAGCGCCAAGGTCTTCTGCTATCCCCGCAACATCGGGCTGAGCCTGATTCACGCATTCGGTTACGCGCTGCCCGTCGTCACGACCGACAGCCGCGAAAGCCAGAACCCCGAGATCGACGCGTTCGAGCCGGGCGTGAACGGCATGACGTATCGCGATGGCAGCGTCGAGGATCTCGCCCGCGTGCTCGATGGCCTGCTGGCAGATCACGACGCTCAGGGCGCGATGAGCCGCGCCGCACACCAGACCGTACTCGGCAAGTTCAGCCTCGCCTCGATGGTCGACGGCATGGAAGCGGCGATCCGCCACGCCGCCGCAGCCGCCAAGCGCGGATAGCCCGCAATCTCCGCGGGAATACCGCACATTCCAGCATCGTCGGGCTTGACCGCATCAGCCCGCGCCGTCACACTTGCTCGCACATGACGGCACGCCGCGACGATCCATCTCCCGCGCTCACGCACGCGCCCGTCCCGACGCTGCGCGTGCTCGCGAGTGGCAGCCGCGGCAACTGCTCGCTGCTTTCTGCGCCCGTCGGACCCACAACACGCCACTGGCTGATTGACGCCGGCGTCGGGATCCGACGCATGACCGTGCTGCTGCGCGAACTCGGCATGAGCTTCGACGACCTATCCGGCGTGCTGCTCACGCACCTGGACCACGACCACATCTCGCCCCCGGTGATCGGCGCCCTTCCCGAACATGCGCCGCTGCACTTGCACAAACGGCATCTGCGGCGCGGCGATCGCGAAGGTCTGCTGTACCATCGCACGCTCCCGTTTGATGAGCCGTTCGAGCTTGCGCCGGGCGTGAGCGTCGCCCCGGCACTCGCCGCACACGATGAGCTCGGCTCATCCACGCTGCGGATCAGTTTCGCGGGCCACGGCACGCTGGGCTTTGCCACCGACCTCGGCTGCGTTCCGACTTCGATCGTCAATCACCTCGCCGGCGTCGATGTGCTCGCGATCGAGAGCAACCACTGCCCGCACCTGCAGGAGCGTTCGTCGCGCCCGCAGTTCCTCAAGCGTCGCATCATGGGCGGCGCGGGGCACCTCAACAACCAGCAGTGCGCTCAGGCCGTGCGCGACATCGCGCCGCGCGAACACGTCGTGCTGCTGCACTTGTCGCAGGATTGCAACACGCCCGAACTTGCGGCACACGAACATCGCAACGCCGCGTATGAGCTCACGATCGCGTCGCAGGACGAGCCCGCTCGCCCGGTCGCCGTGCGCGCAGCGCGTGCCACCGCCGTCGTGCCCGCGATCAGCGGCGTGCAGCTTTCGATGTTCTGATCGGTTCAGGCGGCCTTTCGAGGCGCGTCGGGCACTCAGTGCACGTCGTTGGCCGCGAGCCATCGCTCTGCGTCCAGCGCCGCCTGGCACCCCATACCTGCCGCCGTGATCGCCTGGCGATACTCCGCGTCGGCCACATCGCCCGCGGCGAAGACGCCGTCAATGTTGGTGCGGCTGCCGCGGCTCGCGAGCTCGACATAGCCCTTGTCGGTGAACTTCAGGCCCGAGCCTTGAAGGAATCGCGTCGCCGGCGTGTGACCGATCGCGATGAAGAGTCCCTTGACGTCGAGCGTCGAGATCGCGCCCGTTTCGGTGTCGCGTAGCTTCACGCCGCTGATCTTCTCCTCGCCGATAACGTCCTCGACGATCTTGTTGTAGAGCACCTTGGCGTTGGGGCGATCGAGGAATCGCTTCTGCATGATCTTGCTGGCCCGCAGTGATTCGCGACGGTGGATCACATAGACCTCGCTCGCGAACTTCGTGAGGTACGTCGCCTCTTCCATCGCCGTGTCGCCGCCGCCGACAACCGCGAGGGGCTGGCCGCGGAAGCACGGCAGCGCACCGTCGCACACCGCGCACGCCGACACGCCTCCGCCCGACATCGCGAGGCGCATCTCATTGGGTAAGCCGAGCCAGTTGGCGGTCGCGCCGGTCGCGATGATGACGGCGTGGGTCTTCACGACCTGCCCGCCCGCGACGTGCAACTCAAACGGACGCTTGCTGAAGTCGCATCGTTCGATGTCTTCGCCGACGACCTTGGTTCCAAACCGCTCGGCCTGCTGCTGGAACTTGGCCATCATCTCCGGCCCCATCACGCCTTCGGGGAAGCCCGGATAGTTCTCAACCTCGGTCGTCAGCATCAGCTGCCCACCGGGCAGCGAGATCGCGGGGTCTTGCTTGGGTGTGCCCGTGTAGACCACGGGCGCAAGCTGCGCACGCGCGGCATAGATCGCCACCGTCCATCCCGCTGGACCCGATCCGATGATCACGACCTTGTGTACGCCGCTGTTGCCCATGTGAACCTCGATACCGATCGCGCCCGCCGCCCACGCGGCCTGACAGTCGCCCCTCACCCACACATCACGCAGCGCCGACCCGCAAAAGCCAACACCCACGCGCCGACGCACCAACCTTTAGGTGCCGCATGCTCGCGTGCGGTTGCACGCGAGGCGTGCCCACCTCACTTGAGCTGGCCGGTATCGACCAGGTGCTGGCGATAGAGACTGAGCAGGGGCGGCCAGATCAGATAATCCGCACCCGCCGTCGCCTGAGCCGTGTTCTGCACACGCTCGGCCCAGTCACGCTTGTAGTCCGACCCCAGCGAGTACATCACGAACTGGTCCTGCGTGAGCGACAACTTGAAGTTGGCTCCCTCGCCCGTGACGATCGTGATGTCATGCGGACGCGGATCCTCGCGCGGCCCGAAGCGATCACGCGTGTCGCGCATCGGCACGAAGAACTGCATCGGCGGACGACCGCCCGCCTGGCGATTGGGGTTGAACGGATCAGGCTCGAGCGTCTGGATCCAGTCGCGGCCGCGCACGGATGTGAGCAGCGGCGGGAAGCCTTTGGTCTCGCGCGAATAACCCATCACCGCGAGCGCCTGTTGCGTGCCCACGACTTCGGTCCGCAGGATTTGACGCAGCGAGAAGAGCGGCGAGAGATCGCCGAGCGTCACATCAAGCACCGCGAGCGTGTTGCGATCGACCTTGTTCATGTAGAACGGCACTTGGTTGCGCTGGTCGAACCAATCCAGCGGCCAGCGTCCCTCGAAGTCCGAATAGACGCGCGTAAGATTGTCGTTGGCGTCAAACCAGCTCTTCTGGGTCGCGGCCGAGGTGCGCCAGTGGGCCGACTCGCCGAAGCGGCGCAGGGGCAGATCACCCGAGCCGACGCGCGACATGACGATCGCAAACTTCTTGGGGTCGACGCCGCCGCGCGGGATATAGACCTGTCCGATCGCCTGCTCGGCGCTCAGACGCTCAGCCCGCGGGAAGCGGATGCGATCCGAGCGGATCTCGCCCTTCATCGGGTCAAGACGATTGATGATCTCCTTGATCCGCGCGTCGCTCAGCTTGCGAGCCCCGCGATCATCCTCGTACGCGATGTCGCGGATGCGCTCAAGCCCCTGATTCGCGACTTCAAAGCCCCACTTGGCTTCGCGGAAGAACTGGCGGTCCGCCATCTGGCGGCCCAGCATCACTTGGTTCCACAGCAACTGCACCGCCGCGTCCGCGTCGCCGCTGGTCGCGAGCCGCGTCGCCTCGATGTTCGTGAGCAGCACCAGCGTGTCCATCGCACGGAGGTAGAGATGCTGCGCACTGGCGAGCATCGGGGGGTCACCCAGGTCGGTGTACATCTTCAGACGCACCATGTCGGGCGTCACAGCCTCCGCGCCGTACGCCTGGCCGAATGCCATCGGCACGCCGGTGGTCTGCGGCTGGGTGGCCTTTGCCAGGGACTCGATCGCCGCCTTCTGGTTCGCACCTTGCGCCCATGCCGCCGCCTGCGCCCATGCCGGGCTTGACGGCGTCATCAACGCGGCCTGCTCACGCGATGCGATCACGGTCGGCGCGTTGTCGAGCTTGGCCAAGACAGGCAGCAGAATCGTGTCGCTGCGCTTGGCGGCCTGGATGTCGGAGTACAGCGCGTTGGCCTTGTCGACAAAGTCGTCGGCCCGGACCGTCGCGGTCATGACGCTGCACACGATGGCGATGCTGGTCAGGTATCTCATGCGAGCGCATGGTAGCCGCCGCCGCGCCAGACCGCGACCCGACCTCCAGCCCCGGGCAGCCCGGAGAAACTAGTCCAGAAGCTGCCCAAGACGGATCTCGTCCAAGTCCAGTTCTTTTTCGAGCTTGCGGAACAGTTGATCGTTGATCTCGCCGCTCTCTCGCATCGCGACGATGGTCCGTCGCTCGACGCCGATCAGCTCCAGCCTCGCCCGCACGCCGGCCTTGGTCTCCAGTGCCGCCGTCGCCGTGCGATCCAGCAACGCGGCAACCTTCAACTGCTCCAGCCGCTTCTCATACTGCTCGCGCACCCGTGCGGCCACCTCCGGCTCGTTGGACGTCGGCGTCCCGAGCTTCTCAAGGTGCTCATACCCCGCGAGCACCGCGCGCGAACGTGCCTCGATTTCGGTCGTGCACTCGACATCCTCCCCCACTTCCATGTCGAGCTTGCGGATCATGGGCTCGAGCGTCAGCCCTTGCACCACGAGCGTGGATAGGATCACCGCGAAGACGAGCAAGACGACCAGGTCGCGATATGGGAACGGCATGGTGTCGCCGCCGTGCGCACTGATCGTCTCGGGGATCGCCAGCGCCGCGGCCAGTGACACCGAGCCGCGCATGCCCGACCACGCGATCACGGCCAGCGCCCCGCTGCGCGGCGTCGGCTCGCGGCGGCGAATATGCGGGAAGAGCAGCCGCGGAATCCATGCCGCCGGGAAGACCCATGCGATGCGAATGAGGATCGCCGTCAGACTGATGAGCACGCACGACGTGACGAGCAACCCCGGGCTGTACGCCGATGCCCCGCGCAGGATCGGGTCGATCTGCACGCCGAGCATGATGAACAGGAACCCGTTGATGAGCAGGATGAGCACTTCCCACACCGGGCGTGCCTGCAGGCGTCCCTCGGCGTTGAGCACCTGCGGGCTCCGCCACGAGACGACGATTCCCGCGCTGACCGCCGCGAGCACGCCCGAGACGTGCATCGCTTCTGCGGGCACGTACGCCACATACGGTGCGAGCAGCGAGAGCGCGGTCGCGACGTTGGCGTCCTTCACCTGCTTGTGGATCAGCGACATGATCCAGCCGACGACGATGCCATAGGCGACGCCGCCGATGCCCGCGCGCACGAGCTCGATCCCAGCATCGCCCCAACTGAAGACGCCGGTCATCGCCGCCGCGAGTGCAAACTTGTACGCGATCAGTCCCGACGCATCGTTGACGAGACTTTCGCCTTCGAGGATCGTGATGATCCGCTTGGGCACTCGCAACTTCGAGCACACCGCCGTTGCCGCCGCGGCATCGGGCGGCGAGACAATCGCCCCCAGCACAAACGCCACCGCCCACGGCATGCCGGGGATCAGGGCCTTGGCCACCAGCGCCACGGCCGCAGTCGTCGCGAAGACCAGCCCGACCGCCAGCAGCGAAATCGGGCGGATGTTCCGCCAGAAGTCGTGCCATGTCGTGTCCCACGCCGCCCCGTACAGAATCGGCGGCATGAAGATCATCAGCACCAGTTCAGGCTTGAGGGCGATGTGCATCTGCCCCGGCAACAGGGCCACCACCAACCCCGCGAGAATCATGAGCGTGGGTGATGGAATGCGCGTGCGCGCCGAAAACGCCGACAGCCCCACCACTGCCGCCAGCAGCGTGAGCACCACGATCAGCGTCGATTGAAACTGGTCCATGCCTGATCCATCAACCGTCAGTTTCAGCGAGATGCCAGCGGCGTACACACGTTGCCGCTGCGGGTGTAGCGCGGCACGCTCGAGTCAGCCGCCAGCGACCACAGTTCGATGCCGCCGGCGATCGACTTGGCACGCGGCGCGATCCCCTGCTCACGAAGAAAGAGCGCCGCCTTCAGCGAGCGCACGCCGTGGTGACAAAGCGTCAACACCTCGGCGTCCTCGGGAATGTCCAACTTCTCCGCATGGCTGGGGAACTGATCCAGCGGCAGGTGGATCGCTCCAGCCACCCGGGCGACCTTGAGCTCCTCATCGAGGCGAACATCGATGATGATCAGTTGCTTCGGGTCCGAACGTGCCGCAAGCCGGGCCGCGGCATCGCGCGGCGTGACTTCCAGTTCGGCATTGAACGGATACTTCGGCGGCAGGCCGCGAGCATCGAGCATCGGGCCAGCGTTCGGATTGTTTGGGCTCGGGTCGGTCATTCGGGGTCAACAGTAGCGCGATCGCGAGAGCTCCTGCAATCGCCGATAAGACCGATCACGATCATGCGCGGCTTGGTGTGCCGCGTGAACCTGGGATCCGCGCCGCCGGTATCCACAGAACGCCACCGCCGAGGAACGCCATGAGACCACTTGCCAAAGCCCGGCTGAACGCCCCCGCGAACCACCGCATGTACGCCCGCACGCAAGGGCAACGGTTTCTTCGTCGTGGCACCATTCTCGTCCTGACTGCTGGTCTTGCACTCAGCCTCGGCATCGTTCAAGCCCAGCCCCAGCCAGCGCCGCCGCTCCCGACCGACCCCAGCGCACATCTTGAGATGTTGATGAGCGAGGGCAAGTGGGCCGACGCTGAGGCGTTCACCCGTCGACTGCTTGAACTCAAGCCCGATGAGTTCACGCTGCACTACAACCTCGCGTGCGTACTGGCCCATCAGGGGCGTTCCGCCGAGGCGATCACGGCACTCAAGGCCGCGATTGAGCGAGGCTTTGATGATGTGCGGCAACTCCAGCGCGACCCCGACTTGGTTGCCGTTCGAGACACTCCCGAGGTTCGCCAACTGATCAGCCGCTGGCCTGAGATCCTCGATGCCCGCCGCCAGGCGAATGAGGCAGCGTTCCCCAACGTCTTCAAGGAGAAGTACGAGCGTGTCGCCGAGGACGCGCGACGCATCGTGTACTTCTCCGCCTTTGAACCGGCGGTCACGGCCCAGGCCCGGCGCGAGCTTGATGTGCTCGCGACCTGGGCCGAAAAAACGCTTTTTTCAGGCCTTTTTGAGCCTTCCCAGGCCGCGCTCGATCCCTGGGTGATGGTGACGCTGCCGCGCCGCGACGACTTTCGTCGCTGGTCTGTCGCGTCCTTCGGCCCCGCGGCGATGATGGGTTTCTCCACCATCGGCGGACAGTATCTGCACGACACCAAGCAACTGGTCGCGCAGGATCTGGGCGCGACGTTGCGGCACGAGTTCCTGCACGCGCTCCACTGGCGCCACATGGACCGCCTGGGGCAGAAGCACGCCTTCTGGATTCAGGAGGGCCTGGGCTGCCTCGTTGAGGACACGGATCTCCAGCCCAACGGCACACTCGTCGCGGCCCCGTCGTGGCGCACCAACACGGCAAAACGGCGCGAGCGTTCGGCGATCCTGATGCCGCTCGAGAAACTCTGCGCCATGACGCGCGAACAGTTCGTGCATCCATCGCAGGTGATGGGCAACTACGCCCAGAGCCGCACGTTTTTCATGTATCTGCAAAGCCGCGGGCAGCTCAGCGCGTGGTACTCGGACTACGTGGCGCACTTCGCCGACGACCCCACGGGCGCGACGACGACGCGGCGTGTGCTGGGCGGCTCCGACACGGCCTCATGGGACGCCATCAATCGCGCCTACCGCCTCTGGGTCCGGACCATTCCCGATGTCGCTGAGGAGATCGCCGTCGGCAAGGCCAGCCTCGGTGTCACTGCTGAATCTGGCGAGGGCGACGGCGTGCGCCTGGTGGAAACCCCGACAAAGGCTCAGTTCCCGGAAGACCTTGCACCGGCCGCTCGTCTGCGCCGGGACGATGTCATTCTTTCGATCGACGGCCGCCCGACCCGCGACCTGGCCGAACTGGTGCGCGTACTCGACGGCAAGCAGGTCGGCGATGTCACTGCGATCGAGTTCCGACGCGGCAGAGAAGTCCTCGCCTCGCGGCTGGTACTGATTCCCAAAGCTCCGCCGAACCCGCGATCGCTGATCGGGCCGTAAGCACGAGGTCAAGAGAGACAGCAATCTGGTTCCGCGCAGACCATCTGCTCGCGGCGGTGGCTCTATTCGATCACCTGGATGTCGATCGCCTTGGTGACGGGCGTTGGGCCGCGATGCCGCCGGACTGGAGCGTCTGTCCGACTGCACACGGTGCCGCGAGATCGCAAGAGCAAAAAAGAAGTCCCCGCCCTTTCGGACGGGGACTTTGGAATCAGGACATCCTCGTCTCAACCGCGGCAGAGCCGAGGAAGAGAGTCGGGAACCGTGCAGCCGAACTTAGCGGCGGCGACGGCCAGCGACCAGACCACCGAGGCCGACGAGGGCCAGCGTGCCCGGGGTCGGGACGACGGTGATCAGAGCGCCTTCAACCGAGCCGCTCTCGCGGAACGAGGTGGAGGTCGAACCAGCAGCCGCGTGGAACGCGAAGGCGCCGACGGGGTTACCCGTGCCGGTGCCCTGAGCAGCCGACACGCGGCCGCCGATGCCGAGGGTCGAGCCGAGGGCGCGACCAGCGCCGACGGTGATCGACCAAGAGCCGATGACGGCGGGGTTGGCGGTGCTGTAACCAGCGCCAGCCGAGGCGGGGGCGTTCTGAGAGAAGCTCAGGAAGCCGATCGTCGTGCCTGCACCAGCGAGACCAACGAGCAGGTTGCTGCCGCTGGCGCTGCTGCGGAGGGTGCCACCCGAGCCGAAGATGAAGGGGGCAGTGCGGAGGTTGTTGGCGCCCGAGGAAACGATGTTGTCGCTGCCGTCGACGTTCGAGTACTGCAGCTGGGCGAGGGTGCCCGAGAAGCCGTACGCGGTCGAGCCGGTCCAGTCAACGACCATGCGGACCTGAACAGCCGAGCCAGCGAGAACCGCAGCGCTCGAACCCCAAGTCGCGCCACCGTCGGTGGAGACCTGGAAGCTGAGCTTGGGGGCGGCGGTGGCGACGGACGCGATGCCAGCGAGGGCAACAAGAGCGAAAACCTTCTTCATGACTCTCTCCTATGGGAAACGTGAGAACGACCCGATACCACCCCGCACGCGGAAACACGAGGTGTGGGCACAATCTAGTGGATAAACCCATCCCTGTCAAGCAAAATGTTGTCTGAGATTGCGCTTCGACTGAAAAGTTCTCGTGAAGACCCCTCTGAAACAGCGCAAAGGCATCCTTTGACGCCCATGGATGGGTTTCGTTTGGTTATCCCGTGGGGTCGGACCTACGCCGTCTGCGCGATCGCAGGCCGCACATCCGCCTGGAATCGCGTCAAACGCCGATTCCGCAGCGGTTCGCCAGATTCACATGCGTCAGAACGATGAGATGTCGGCCGCATCACGCTGACTGCGGTCCACAATCTGTTCCACATCAGCACTGCTGACCCACGGCAACAGCTCAATCTTGCGCCTCAACGCGTCCGGGAATGGCTTCCCCTGCCGCTCGTGAGCCGGACGACTGCGCCACAGCCGATGCATCCACAGATATTGCTCGGGCGCGCGCCGGACCATCATCTCAATCGCGCGCCGATAGCGTGCCGTCAAATAGAACAGCGGATCCGGATGCGTGCTCCACTCTGCGGGCCCAAACACATCCGTCGTCTCGACGGCATAGCGCATGGATGGCGCACCATCAAGAACCGGCCCGACCGGAAGAGGATGACGCGGCAAGACCTCACCGGGTTGCAGACGCCGCGCGCAGCCGCAGATGATTGTCGCGTTGAACTGCATCGCGAGCAGGCCGATCGACTTGTACGTGCTGGTGAGGCGGCCAAAGAACGGCACGAACACGCCGCGATCGCCGCCATTTTGATCTGCGACAAAGCCCGCGGGAACGCCAGCCCCCACAACAGGCGGAAGGGCTCGGACCGCGCCGAACTTGTTGACGAGCGTCAGGCCACGCCGCTCGCGACTCGTACGCACCCATTCATCCAGCGGCTTGAGATCCAGCGGGCGATAGACCGCGTGCATCGGGAAGCCGAGCATGGCGATTGAGTAACCGATGAGCTCCCAGTTGCCGCAGTGTCCGGTGATGAGGATGCAGGGCTTGCCTTCAAGCAGCGGACGAATCGCGGGAATGATGTCCGTGAGCGAGAGATGGCGCAGCCAGCCGTCGTGGTTGATCTGTCGCGTGGTGTATGCGAGTTCGGCACCGAGCTCGAAGAGATGCTCATAGCCGCGGATCGCATAGACGCGCCGGCGTTCTTCGTCCCAATCGGGATAGGCAATCGCCAGATGATCCATCGCACGCTTGAGCCGCTTGCGATTGAAGGGGGCGGCGGCGAATCCGCGGGCGATGCCGCGCGCGAGGTTGGTCGCGGTCGGAAGTCCGACGGCCAGCGCGGGCGTGAATGCAAGCCGGATCGCCATCGAGAGCGGCGTCTGCATCATCCGCGGGAACGGCTTCTTGGGCTTCTTGATGTGTTTCGCGGAATTGTTCGCCATCGGAAGGTGGCCAGCAGCGTGATCGACCAGGAAAGCAAAGAGCCACGCCGCGTGTGCGACGTGGCCCTGATGAGATCGGGGCGTTGGCTCCCGCCCGGGGGGAGCGTGATTACTTCGCGCCAGCAGGGACCTTGCCGATCAGCGTGTACAGGCGATTCTCATTGAGGATCGGCACGCTGGAGCTGATCGCCTGCTTGTACAGGGCGTCGTAGCGCTGGACGACCTTGTCCTGGCGGATGTATTCCTGCATCACTTCGATCGGCTGATCGGGCGTGGGCTTGGGGGGCAGAACGGGCTTGCTGCCCAGCACGAGGAAGTCGACATCGCCGGTGATGTCGTCTTGAACCTTCGCACCCCACGACTCGATCAGAGCGGTGAGATCCGCACGCTCGGCCGGGGTGGCTTCGCCGTCGCGATTGGTGTCGAACGCGCCGAAGACGACGAACTTGTACGTCTTGTTGGGGTCATAGACCGCGTTGGCGACAACGTCGCCGCGGACCACGGGCTGGCCCTTGGCCTCGCTGATGATGCGGCCGGTCGAGGTGTCTTCGCCGATGCTGATGAGTTCGATGGTGGCCTTGCCGGGGACGTACTCGCCGGTCTTGGGGTCCTTGCGGATCGCCGACGCGTTGGCATAGACCGTAAAGCTCATCCCTAGCACGGCCTTCTGACGACGACCAATGTTGATGAAGACCTGGCGCTCGCCGGGGTTGATGCCGATGACGCCAGCGTCGACCAGCGATTCCTCGGCCTGACCACGCAGCAGTTCGCTGCCCTTCTCATCGCGGAATCGCTTGAGCTGGTCGAGCAGGACAAGGTTCTCCTGCTGGAGCTTGTCGATCTGGGCCTGGAGCTCAAGAGCCCGCGACTTGCCCTCGGCGACGGCGTCCTCGATGCCCTTCTTCTGGCTGGCGATCACCTTCTCGCCACCCGAGCGGTACTGGTTGATCTCATCCTTGTAGCGGCCGATCTCGGCGTTGAGGCCGTCGACCATCTCCTTGTAGCGGGCTTCGATTCCGGCGACGCGGGCGGCCTCATTCTGCTGGTCGGCGAGGGCGGTCTTGCGAGCCTCCTCTGCCTTGGCGTTGGCGTCGGTCAGCGATGCGATCTTGGCCTTCATGTCGTTGAGCGACACGAGGAGCGGAGCTTCGCTGCCGGTTGCGGCCTTGGCCTTTTCAGCCAGTGCGGCGGGCTTGTCGTTGCGATTGCCGCTGACGACACGGGCGGTGTCCTGCAGCGAGTCGACGAGGAAGCCGGTGAGCGACTTGCCGCCCGACTTCTTGGCCTCGGCGAGCAGGCCGCGGATGTCGTCACGCTCTCGCTCACCCTGGCGGATGAACTCTTCGCTGGACAAGCCGGCGGCGTTGAGCTTTTCCTTGACGTTGTTGTACTGGGCGAAGAAGACGGCGGAAGTGATGAAGAGTGCGAGCGAGGTGACGCTGAGCACACCGATCGTGATTCCAACGCCAACGCTCGAAGAAGTCCGACCCGCCATATTCACTGACTCCAGAGGGGGGAGGCACCGCCTCCGCCGGGAAGTCCTCGCGACCCGCGTCGGCCGAGGACAAATTCACACACTGCCAATCGACCCGCCACACGACCCCGTTGTCTCTGCCCGGAGCGGACTCCGAGCCCGACACGAGGGCCTCCCGGCGTCAACTTGATCAACGCGGGAGGAAGAGTGTCGCGTCCGGGCAAGTGTACGTCAAGCGGGACGGGCATGTTGCGGGCCGGATTCCCAAACCGGATCGAGAAACGACAATCGTCGCGCAAAGCGAGCGGCGGAATGCGCATGACTTGCCGCCGGCAGTGCTGGAACGGGGCGCGATACCGGCGAATGGCGCGTGAGCATCAGGAGAGCCCGGATCGCGGGCCCCGGGAAAAACAACGTCGGCGTCTTTCGACGCCGACGCGAGAAATCGGGTTGTCGCCGCGATCAGGCGGCGTGATTTCAAGAGACGAAAGTGTGACTGCCAGGAAGCCGGGGCTTACCAGCCGCCGCGCTCGCCGCGATCGCCACCGCGGCCACCGCCGCCGAAGCCACCGCGACCACCGCCGCCGCCGCCGAAGCCGCCGCGACCGCCGCCGCCACCGAAGCCACCACGACCGCCGCCGCCGCCGCCTTCACGCGGACGGGCTTCGTTGACCGTGAGGTCGCGACCGTTGATGTTCTTGCCGTGGAGCGCGTTGATGGCGTTCTTGGCATCGTCGGCGTTTGCGAACTCGACGAAGCCGAAGCCGCGCGGGCGGCCGGTTTCGCGATCCATGACCAGCGACGCGCTGGTGACTTCGCCGTGGGCGGAGAAGAGTTCACGGAGTTCGGCTTCGGACGTGCTGAAGGGGAGATTACCGACGTAAAGCTTCATCGCTTTTCTGCCTTGCCCGACAAACCTGATTGATTGGACCGGTGCTGGACTCGGGCAAGCCAAAGCGTCGGGAGACCTGACAGGACTCGACCGACAGAGGCCGGGACCGGAGCAGAGATCACGAGTGACTATAGGCGGGTCAAGCCCCCCGCGTCGGAGGGGTGACGCGGTGGGCCGACGGCTGGACTTGAGGATCGTTGGCCCGGCCAAAGAATCGCGCGAGAGCCTCCCCACTTTTCCCAGTTTCAAGCATGCCGTTTGCGGGGGCCGATGAGACTGTCGTGGCGAGGTGTCCCCTCGCCCCGGGCTGGAGGTCCGCTGGTTTCTTACTCCCGCAGGATGCGGGGCGGCACAGGTCGGTCGTGCGGGCATGGTCGCCCGGCAACCGGCACACCGTTTCTGGCGCGTCTCCCGCCCGGCTTCGCGTTGGCCTTTGTGGCCCGCGTGAAGACGCGATTGACCCCGACACGCTCCGCTCGCGCGGCGTGGCGGGGCGCTGGGCAAGGAGTCGCCGGTGCGGATCATCACCATCATCAATCAAAAGGGCGGCTGCGGGAAGACCACCTCGGCCATCAACCTCTCGGGCACCTTTGCCAAGCAGGGCCTGCGGACGCTGCTTGTGGACATGGACCCGCAGTCGCACTGCGCGGCTGGACTCGGCGTCCCCGAGAACCGCATCGATCTGGACATCGGCGACGCCATGCTGACGCCGGGCAATCGCCCGCTCGATACGTCGCGTTTGCTGTGGCGCGTCGGTCGCCGGCTCGACCTGGCACCCAGCCGCATGAAGCTGGCGGGGCTGGAAGCAGCCCGCGGCGGCCTGGCCGACAAGCCAGACAAGGAACGCCGCCTGCACAACACGCTGCAGCGGTTCAAGAACGACTATGACGTGTGCCTCATCGACTGCTCGCCGTCGATCGGCCTGCTGACGTTCAATGCGCTCGCCGCGGCGGATGCGATTCTGGTTCCGGTCGAGACCAGCTATTTCGCGCTGCAGGGCGCGGCCAAGCAGATTAATACGGTGCGCACGCTCGCCAAGCGACTGGGGATCGAGATCCCGATCTGGCTGCTCGCGACGATCCACGATCAGACAAGCCGGGTGAGCAATGACATCTTGGGCGAGTTGCAGCGGCGGTTTGATGAACGGGTGATCCCGGTGATCATCCGTCGCGACCCGGTGCTGCGCGAGGCGGCGAGCTTTGGCCAGCCCGCGATTGAGTTCGCGCCACATTCGATCGGCGCACAGGACTATGCCGCGGTGTGCGAGTGGTTCATCGAGCACGGCGGGCTGGGTCTGGTCGTGGCCGAGCAGTTGCTGATGGAAGGCAAGCCGATCACGAGCACGACGAACGGATCGGTTGATGTCGCCGCGACGACGGCGGCGACCACTGCGATCAACGACGACGAGCCCGAACTGCTGATCGAGCCTGAGGATGAGCCCCAGCAGGCAGTGCACGTCGACAAGATCCATACGGACACGAATCCGAGCGGCATGACCGCGATGGAAGGCACGCCGATCTTTGATTCAGACGCGCCCGCGCCCTTCGCGGGCAAGAGCGACTCGGCGTCGGTGGACATCGACCTGAGCGAACTCAAGCCCATCGCCGCGGCCAAGCCCACAACCCCCACAACCCCCACAACCCCCACGACCCCCACCACGCCGTCCTATGTCGAGGCGAGTGGCCTTGCGCAGGTCTCGAACGACCCGGACCCGATGGCAGCAGACAGCCTGCCCGAGCCGAGCGCGGCACAGGTCGAGCGCGTGAAGCCCACGCCCGCCGAACTGGCGGCCGCGCTGCGCCACGCGATGACGCAGAAGAATGTCGCGGGGTCGACGGCGACGCCGTTACTCGCGCCGGTCACGCCTGCGACGATCGTGCAGCAGGCACAGGCAGAGCGGTTGGCTGAGGGCCGCATCAGCGAGGCGAAGATCGCGGACATCCGCGCCGGTGCCGCACCGCGGCCGCTGAGCCGGGCGGCGGAGCTCGTGTATCGGGCCCAGAAGTTGCTGCGTCGTGGCGTGGCCGAGACGCCCGCGCCGCACGATCTGCCGTACTCGCCCGCGCCGCGTGCGACGGCGGACGATGACATCCCGCTGCCGACGCCGCTGCGATTGGTCGAGTCGATGGAAGTGAAGCTGCCGGCGGCGAACACCGACATGACGCGTCGCCTGCTGGGGGTGCGTCAGACGGGACAGGGCGTGCTGTTCGTCCAGCCCCTGAGCGCGGGCGCGAAGGTGTGCATCGCGGGAACGTGGAACAACTGGTCCACCGAGATGCACCAGATGAAGCGCAACGACGCGCTGGGCGTGTACGAACTCTGCCTGCGGATCGAGCCGGGGCGGCATCAGTATCGCCTGGTGCTCGACGGCCAGTGGACCGCCGACCCGCACAACGAGAATGCCGAGCTCAATCCCTTCGGCGAGGCGAACAGCATCATCGAGGTGTCGGCGCCCGTCGATCAGGCGGCCACCCACACGATGACCCACGGCACGACTCACGCGCTCGCGTCGTGAGGTAGACTGAACTTCACCTGTGCCCGCGGCGTCAGCGGCGGGCATGGATTGCAATGCACGCAACAACGTCGGCGGAGGCCGACACACGGAGGACGGCGTGGACGGATCCCGCTTTCAACCCCAGCACGGTTCGTCTTCGCGCGGCCCCGGTTCGCGCAACCCGATTTCGCGCGGCGGTGCGGCGAACCCGTCGCAGAACTTGCCGTCGAACCTGCCCGCGAACTTGGGAGGCGGCTCGTTGGGCTTTGGCCCGCTGAGCGTCCCCGACTTGTCGCCCGATCCGGGAACCTACGAAGCCCTAGCTGATTTGTTCCTCGGCGATGGCACGCTCGGGCCCGTCGCGGCAACCGCGTCGCGGCGCGAGACGGACCCGAACGATGCTCCGACGCTCAAACTCGCGGGCATTGAAGACGACGCGGGCGAAGAAGTTCTTGTCGATGAGGCGGACCTGCACGAGGAAGACAACGACGATGCGGCGATCGCGACCGACCGGCCGCGGACGTCGATCGAACTCGTCATCGTCGGACACCTGCCGGTGCTGGCGTCGGCGTGGGTGATGCAGTATGCGGCGCGGCGAGCGGACTCGTTGAGCACGCCGGTCGCACTGCTCCGCGTGCAGCAGGGCGTCGCACAACTTGATCTGATCGGCCCGGGCGCGGAAGAGTTCCGCCAGCCCGAAGCGCTGGGGCTGGACGCCGCGATGGCCGCCGCTCGTGCGATGACGCCGCACTGGATCATCCGCGATGAGCAGCCCGAGGAGTATGCCGCAGAGTTCACGGGGCTGACCGTGCTGACGACGGCGGACGATTCGGCGGTGGTCGCGTGCTATCGCGAACTCAAGACGCGACTGGGTGAGGACAACGGCACGCGGGCGCTGCGCGTCGGCGTGCTGGGCGCAGCCCCTGACAAGGCTCGCGAGGCGTGCGGCAAGATTGCCAGCGCGGCCAAGCAGTTCCTCGGGCGCGAAGTGCAGATCGAAGACTGCGGCCAGAAGATCACGCCTCGCAACTCGTTGCAGGTGTATCGCGGCGAGTGCGACATGGACGCAGCGGACATCGTGGCGCACCTGCTGGATGAGCAGGATGCCGCGGCGATTGTGATGCCGAGCGTGACGCCGCCGGTGCCGGTGACGCTGCCCGAGACGCCGACGGATGAGATCGCGGCGGAACTGCCTGCCGTGCTCGAACCCGCGAGCGTCGAGCCAGTGGTGACGGTTGCGATGGGCAGCATGCCCGAGCCATCGCCGGTTCAACCGTTGGCGTCTGAACTTGCGGCTCTTGAAACGCCGGTGATCGAATCGCCGATTCGCATGCCGGAGATCGTCGTCAAGCCGTATCCGCCCGCGGCCAAGCCCGCCGCGGAGCGTGCGACGACGGCGACGCATGACGCGGCGAGCAATCCGATGGCGTCGCACGCGCCACGCGTGGCCGCTGCCGACGGCGTGCTTGCGCGGCACATCGCCGGACTGCGGGCGTTGCCGACGCGCTGCCCGTATGCCAAGGAAGTGCAGCTCGCCGTCGATGACGCCGGGCGTTTGCATGGCCTGGTGTATGCCGCGACGGGCGCGACGCTGCAAACTGTCGAAGCGGCGAGCCAGCGATTGACCACGGTCGAAGCGTGGGCCAAGGCGCATCGCGAACTGCTGGAACTGGGCCACCCGGTTCTCGCGGCGACGCGCGGCGAGGCGATCGTCGGGCATTTGCTCACCGATCGGCCCAAGGACGCTCGCGTCCTGCTCGACACGCATCTGAAGATTCATCTGCTCACCCGCGTGCCGACGGCGGCGGGCGAGCACTGGGTGTGCGTCGAACTCAACTGATCGCATCTCGCGTGCGTTCTCTGTGGCTCGAGCCCCAATGCAAAAGGCGGCGCGATGTTTCCATTGCGCCGCCCGGAGGGAGAAAGAGAGAGATCGTGACGGGTTCTGGCGTCCTTGCCGCGCCCGCCGTGTTTCTTTGCCGAGACTCAGGAGCGGATCAGCCCAGCAGCTGACCGGCGGCCTTGATGTGCTCGGGAAGGTTCTTGCGGAGTTCTTCGATCTTCTCGGCCGAGAGCTTCAGGAACTCGCGGACCTGAGGATCGATCTCGGTGTTCATGAGATCGTGGCGGAAGCCACCGGCGCAGTCCGCGGCGAGGCGATCGGCGACATAGACGATCGCGGCGAGCGTGCGATTCTCCGGCGGGAGTTCCATCGGGCGATGGTGATAGCCGGTGACCGCGGCGAACGACTTGGGGAACTTCCACTTCTCGCACAGACCGACGCCGAAGTCCTGGTGCGTCGCACCGAAGACGGCCGTTTCGATCTCGAGCATGTTCTGAGCGGGCACGCCCTTGCTGTCGGCGCCGACGCGCTGGAAGACTTCGATCAGGCGATTGCGATCAAACTGCATCTGCACCATGATGCCGATGTCGTGGATGAGTCCGGCGAGGAACGCCTCGTCCGACAGACCAAGACGCAGGGTGTCGGCGATGACCTTGCTGGCGACGGCGGTGGCGTTGGAGTGCGTCCACAGGTCGCGTGCCGAGAAGCCCGGCGTGAGATCGCCGCCGCGGAAGAGTTTGGCGAGGCTGGCGGCGATCGCGATGTTCTTCACGGCGTTGAGGCCGAGCATCACGATCGCGCGGTTGATCGAGCCGATCTGGCCCGGAAGGCCGTAGAACGACGAGTTGACGACTTTGAGGATGCGGCTGCACAGCGCCGGATCGCTCGAGATGACCTTGTGCAGGTCCTGAGCGGTCGACTTGGGGTTCTCCACGAGCTCAACGATTTTCATCGTGATCTCGGGAAGCGTGGCGATGTGGCTGATTTCGCGGATCGCGTTGTTGACGACTTGCTCGCGCTGCTCTTGAACGGCGGTCATGCCCAATCTCCCTTTAGAAAGGTCCGTTGAGAGATCGGGCCGATTATGGGGCGACTTTGGTCGCTTCACTTTTTTCGTCGGCGGCGGCACCGACCATCCCCCGGACTGGGCGGGGTTTCCTGATTTCGCGGGCGTTTGCCGCGTGCCTTGATGCCTTGCGGTTCGATGCCTTCCTTGTCTTCGCACCTTTCCTTTGTTGGGTTTCGGCTGCGAAGAAGACATGAGGCAGGCGGCATCGAGGCATCAAGTTTCGCGGCGAGGTTGCCCGGCACGGGCGGGCCACCTTTCCTTCTGCATCATCTATCTTGACCACAACTCGACGACCCAGCCCAGCCCCGCGGCAGCGGCAGCCGCTCACGAGGCTGCGACTTCGCTGTGGCAGAACCCATCGAGCGTTCATCGCGCTGGACAGGCGGTGCGGCGGCGTGTTGAACTGGCGCGCGAGAGCATCGCAAAACTGCTGAACGCCAAGCCGCGTGATGTCATCTTCACGTCGGGCGGTACGGAGTCGATCGATCTCGCCCTGCGCGGCACGCTTGAAGCGATCACGCCACCAGGTGCAACACCGACGCTGATCACCACGCCGATCGAGCATGCCGCGGTGCGTGAACTGGCCGACGCGATGGAGAAAGCCGGACGCTGGCGTGTCGTGCGTCTGCCGCTCGGCGCAGGCGGCGTTGTTGATCTGGATCGTGCGCGAGCGTTGATTGCCGGCGTGCAAGGCCCCGGACTCTTGAGCGTTCAGTGGGCCAACAACGAGACGGGTGTGATCCAGCCGCTCGCGGCACTGGCAGCACTCGCCCGCGATCGCGGCATGCTCGTCCACACCGACGCCACGCAGTGGGTCGGCAAGATGCCGCTTCCTGAGGGCGAACCGCCGTTTGATCTGCTCACGTGCGCTGCTCACAAGTGGCATGGCATCAAGGGCACGGGCGTCCTGCTCGCGCGACGTGGCGTGCGCATGCGTCCCACGCTGCTCGGCACACAGGAACTCGGTCGCCGCGGCGGGACGGAGAACGTGCCCGCGATCCTCGCGGCCGGTGTTGCGGCCGACGAGGCAGTCGCCTGGCTCGCCGATGCATCACGACGCGAAACCTGCCGCGGGCTGCGCGACGCATTCGAGCGTGACGTCTTGCTTCACGTCCCCGACGCGATCGTGAATCGCCCGCCACGCGACGAAGATCGCCTGTGGAACACGAGCAACATTGGCTTCCCGCGGCTTGAGGCCGAGGCTCTGCTTTTGCTGCTCAGCGAACGCGGCGTGTATGCCTCCGCTGGTGCCGCGTGCTCATCCGGATCACTTGAACCCTCGCCCGTGCTGCTTGCGATGGGAATCGCGCCTGAGATCGCGCACGGCTCGCTCCGCTTCAGCCTCGGACGCGACACCACCCGCGCCGAAGTGCTCGAAGCCGCGGCCATCGTCGGCGCATGTGTTGCACGCCTGCGGACATCGATGCCGTCGTGACGTGGACACCAACACGCGATACGGCGCGCGCAACGTGCCGTCTGTGCCGCCCCTGCCGTCACGCGTGCTGCGGCCGCCGTTTCATCGCGACGGTTGGCTCAAGCCGCTGACGCGAGGCACGCCGCGGCTCGATAACCCTGTCATGGAGCTGACCCAGCCCGGCGCGCTGTTCTCGGGCCTGATCATCGGCGTCATTGGCATGGCGCTGTTCATCTACGGCAAGAAGCAGCAGCATGTCCCGTCGCTCGTCGCGGGCGTGGGCATGTGCGTGTTCCCGTACTTTGTCACCTCGCTCGTGGTGATGTGGCTCCTGGCCGTGCTGTGCATCGGCGGCCTGTGGGCCAGCAACAAGCTCGCCTGAACACTCCGCGGGCCGAAGCCCGCACCCACTGCCGATTCGTGCCGCCGCGGAGCGAGGGAATATCATCGCCCCGTGAGCGATTCGCCCGCCGCCATCGCGCCCCGTCGCATCAAGCCGCTGACGGCTCTGGTTGCCAGCCAGATCGCCGCCGGCGAAGTCGTCGAACGCCCGGCGAGCGTCGTGAAGGAACTGGTCGAAAACGCCCTCGACGCCGGCTCGACCCGCATCCTCATCGAACTCGAGCAAGGCGGCGTTGAACTCATCCGCATCACCGACGACGGCCACGGCATTGTCGCCGACGATCTGCCCCTGGCCATCTTGCCGCACGCCACCAGCAAGATCGCCGACACTTCCGATCTGGATCACATCGCAACGCTCGGCTTTCGCGGCGAGGCACTGGCGTCCATCGCGTCGGTCTCACGTCTCTCCATTCGCTCACGCACACCCGGCGCTGCCGCCGCGATGCAGATCGATGTCGCGGGCCTCGATGACGAGCACGCGCCCGGCGCGATCGCTACGCCGCGCCCCGCTGCCGGCCCGGTCGGCACGTCGGTGACGGTGCGCACGCTCTTCTTCAACACGCCCGCCCGTCGCAAGTTCCTCCGCACGATTCAGACCGAGCAGACCCGCTGCATGGACTGCGTGCGTGAACTGGCGCTGGCGCATCCTGCGATCGCATTCGTCGCCAAGGTCGACGGCCGCACCGTGCTCGATCTGCCGCCCGGCCAACTGCCGCGCGAGCGTGCGCTCGCCATTCTCGGCAAGGAACTCACCGATCAGGTGCTCGAAGTCCACGCCGATCAGTTCGACGACGCGCGGGGCGTGGTGCTGTGGGGCCTCGCCGGTCTGCCCGCGATCGCCCGCGCGACCAACAAGAGTCAGCACATCTTCCTGAACGGCCGCGCCATTCGCGATCGCAGCATTCAGCACGCACTTGGTGAGGCGTATCGCGGCCTCATTGAGCCGTCGCGCTACCCGACAGCCGTGCTGATGATCGAGATGTCCCCCGCAGGTGTCGACGTCAACGTCCACCCCGCCAAGGCCGAGGTGCGCTTCCGCGACTCGGGCCTGATTCACTCCGTCGTCCTCAACAGCGTGCGGCGTGCGCTGCGTGCCGCCGACCTCACGCCCTCGCCGCATTTCTCGGGCGGCTTTGGCTCGCGCGGGAGCACCCTCAGCGGTGCGTCGTATGCCGAGCAGCAGCGTGCGATCCTGCCGAACCCTCAGAGCGCCGGTGCGGACGCCGCGGCGTTCGTCGACTTCTTCCGCCGCGTCTCGCCGACGCAAGTAAGACTCGGCACCTCTGAAGGCGCTCCGACCGCGCAGCAGGTTGAAACCAAAGACACGCTCACATCACCTGCAAGTGATACGCAGTCATCAACGCACGCCGTTGACGGTGGCTCATTGCCGCCCTCGCTTGCGCTTCGGGCTCGTGAAGACCACGCTGCGTTGGGTACGAGCAACGGCACAAGCGACGGCAATGTCGCGCTTCAACCCGCTCCGCCGCAGATTCCCCTGCCGCGTCCTGTGTACCGCATGCTCCAGGTCCACAACTCCTACGTCGTCACGCAGGACGAGCACGGCGTCGTTATCGTCGATCAGCACGCGCTCCACGAACGCGTCATGTTCGAGGCCCTCCTACCCGCGTCCTGCAAGGCCCGCTCGAAAGCCAGCGACTGCTGACGCCCATCGTCGTGCCCAGCACGGCCGCACGCGTCGATCGCCTCAACGACCTCAAGCCGCTGCTCGATCTGATCGGCATCGATGCCGCACCGCTTGGACCCACGCAGGTCGCGCTGCACGCCTTCGCCTCATTCCTCTTTGAACGCAATGTCGATCCCGTGCCCTTCATGCAAGACCTGCTGGAGAAGGCCGAGTCCGACGCGTTCGTCCCCGCCAGCGAAGCAGCCCTCCGCGATGTACTCGACATGATGGCGTGCAAGGCCGCGGTCAAGGCCGGCGACCACCTCAGCGATCAGGAACTCGCCGAACTCCTCCGCCTCCGCGAAGCCGTCGAACGCAGCAGCAACTGCCCGCACGGCAGGCCGACCACCGTCCGCCTCACCATCAAGGAACTCGAGCGGCTTTTCGGACGCACCTGAGTCGCCTTACGCACAGGGTTTCCCTTGCCGCGGCGTCGGGCGTCGCCCTCCACTTCAATGCTGATTTCTCTTGACGCGTTCCGCGCGATCCGCGACCATGACGCGATGCCACACGCTGCTCCTGCTCTTCGCCCATTCGCACGCCGATTCCTCGGCACTCTTGCCATCGTTGCTGGTTTCCTTACCTGTGGTGTCTCCCACGCCGCGCCGCCATCCATCGACGGCGACTTCTCCGAGTGGAATGCATCGACGCTTCGCGCGAGCGACCCTGCGGGTGACGCGCTCGCCGGCGTGACGCCTCGGCTCGATGTCGTCTCGCTCCATGCCGTCGGCGAGGGCTCGGTCCTGCGCGTCATGCTTCAGTTCGCTGACGCGCTGAATCTCTCGTCTGCCGCGACGCAGTCGCCATCGCTTCGCCTTGAGATCTCTGCGCCCGCGGGTCGCAGCGTGTGGATCGACTTCCGCAATCGCAAGGCGTATCGCGACGGCAACACGAGCGTCGTGATTCCCTGGCCGCAGATTGACTTTGTCGCTCAGCCCACGACCGCCTCGACACGCCACGAGATGCGCATCAACCTCAGCTCGATCGGCGTCACGGCGGGCACGGCAGTCTCGGTCCAACTCACCGGTTCGGACACACTGAGCACGCCGATCAACCTGATCATGGGTCCGGCCGACACTGCGCCCACCACACGCCGTTCTCCGGCGCGCGACGCCTGCTCGCCGCTTCGCGTTGCCAGCTTCAACACATACTTCAGCGGCCTCATCGACTCCACCCGCGTCAATCAGTTCAAGCGTCTGCTCGACGCTGTGAACGCCGACGTCTACGTCTTTCAGGAGGAGTACAACAGCAACGCGTCGCAGGTCGCGAGCGTCATGAACGCGATCGATCCGCTCGAAGATGGCCGCACGTGGACGGTGATCCGCAACGGCGAACTTGTCATCACAAGCCCCTATCCAATGCTGCCGCTGCCGACCACCAGCGGCTACTACGCCGCCGTCGTCCGCGTGCCGGGCATGGATGTTCTGCTCATGAACACCCACATGAAGTGCTGCGGCTACGCCGGCGACACCAACGACCAGCAGCGCATCACCCAGACCCAGGGCGCGATCACGCTCTACAACAACTTTCGCGCCGGTGCAATCGGCGCAACGCTCGCACCCTATCGCACCGTGCCGATGGTCCTTGTCGGCGACTGGAATCTCGTCGGCAGCACCACGCCCGTCGATCTCTGGGCCGCCGCGTCGGGTCCGTCACTCATGCGCGCGACCATCCGCAACCTCATCGGGCAAGACGTCGTCACCTGGTCATCCCCCGACGGCCTCGACTTCTGGCCCGGCGTCCTTGACCTGCTGATGTACTCACGCGGCAGCACATTCCTCCGCAACTCGTTCCTGCTTGATTCACGACAACTCAGCGACACTGAACTCGCGGCGCTCGGCATTCAACCCGCCGACAGCGTCGCGTCCGACCATCGCCTGCTTGTCATGGACTTCGGCTCCTCGCCTTCGAGCGACTTGAACGCCGATGGCTTCCTCGACTTCACCGACTTTGACGACTTCGTGGGCGCATTCGAAGCGGGGAACCCCGCCGCTGATTTCAACGCGGACAGCTTCCTGGACTTCACCGACTTCGATATGTTCGTCGCAACCTTTGAGGCGGGCTGTTGATCGCCCGACGCTTCACATCGCCGAAGCCAGCCCAAAGCAGCGACGCCACGCACTGACCTGGCCCAAATGCATCATCACATGGTTGTTGAGCATGAAGACGACGGCATGCCCGATCGTCGGGAAGAACTGTCGCCGCTGCTCGTCGGGATTGGCCTCCAGCAGCAGCGCATCGTTCACGCCACGCGTCGCGGCGATGACGGCTGCATATCCCTTGGTGTAGTTCGCGACGATCTCATCCATCTTCGGATAGATCCGCCCCTCGGCGTCATCCAGACAGGGCGCGCCGGCCTTGAACAGTTCGATATACGCGTCACTCATCGTGTGGGCCGCGGCGTCGAGCTTCATCATCGTCAGCACGCGTGCGGGATAGATCGAAAGATGGCCATAGACAAACGCCGGGTGATTCGTATCCACCACGAACGGCTTGCCGTCCTTGTGAAGGTGCGGCTTGCGTGCGAAGGTCTGCGCCGACACACCCACGAGCAACTTGGCGGCGAGGCCCTGCGTGCGTTCGGCGGCGTCGGCGATGATGGACGAGTACTGGCCCATGGTCATTCTCCTGAGGTTTGAATCAACAATATCGCTGGTTCGATGCACGCCGCGAGCGTCAGGTTTCCGATCTCCGCGATCAGGAACCGATCAGCCGGTCGTAGAACGCCTTCGCGATGCCCGGGTCCGCCGTGCCGTGCACGATCGCACGCCCGTCGGCGAACACCGTCAATCGCAGCCCGCTCGCGGGCGTGAGACGCAGCATGAACGGGCCCGCGGCAACGACGCCCGCGCTCTGCAATCGTTTCGCGAGCACGCCAAGATCGGGTCGCATCGCCGGCGCGGCGACCTGCACCGCGTTCTGGCCGCAGAGCGCGACCGTCGCCGGCGCATCGCTCGACTCGAGAAACTCAAAGCGTCGCTCGCCGCACGCAGGGCAGTCGAGTTGCCGCGCACGCGAAAGATCGATCTCGCGCCAGCGCATCTCCCACACGTCGATCTCGCGCAGCACGGAGCGTGCGGCGATCTCGCCCGCTGCACGCGGGTCTGTTCCGCCGCGCGAGAGCAGCACGCGCAAGACCTCCGTCGCCTGTAGGGACGCGATCAGTGTCACCGCCGGACCAAGCACCCCCGCCGTATCGCACGTTGGCTGCGACCCAGGCTCGGGCGGCTGTGGGAACACACATCGCAGGCACGGCCCCCGCCCGGGAATCACGCTCATCTGCATCGCATGCGTCGCCACCACGCCGGCATACACAAACGGCGTCGCAAACCGAATCGCCACATCATTGAGCAGGTATCGCGTGCCGAAGTTATCCGTTCCGTCGACGATCACGTGCGGCGATTCGGGGCCGCCGATTCCCGTCAACTCCACGACGTTGCGATGGTGGACATCGGCGACGACGGCGGTCACACGCACATGCGAGTTCACCGCATTCAGCCGCCGCTGTGCCGCTTCGGCTTTCGGCACGCCTGCCGCGGCGTCCGCCTCGGTGAACAGCACCTGCCGCTGCAGGTTCGTGAGCTCGACAATATCGCGATCGATGATCGTGATCGCGCCGACACCGGCGCGGCACAGGAGATCCGCCGTCGCGCACCCCAGCGCCCCGCATCCGACGATCACCACGCGCGACGCGGCAAGACGCCGCTGACCGGCGTCGCCGATCATCGGGAGGCGCGTCTGTCGCGCATAGCGTGCATGTGAAGTGTCGCCGTGCATGCAAACGACGATAGGGACGACCGCGCGTCTCCCGCTGCGTGCCAGCGATTTCAGGCCTGCCGCGTCAAAGTGATCTCAACAACCTCCGGCGGCACGCGGAAACGCACCGGCGTCACCGACATGCCGACGCCGCGCGAGATCACCACAGGACACGCGGGGCCTTGCACCAACCCGCCCGCGTACTTCTGCCCGTACTGACTTGGGACGAAGCGTGCTCCCAGCCACGGCAGACGCACCTGCCCGCCGTGCGTGTGCCCCGACAGCATCAAGTCCACGCGCACCGCCGACTGCGGCAGCGGATACTCGGCGACATCCGGATTGTGCGACAGCAGCAGCCGCGGCACATCGGCAGGCACTCCATCAAGCGCGGCACGCAAATCAACACGATCGGTCCAGTAGTCGCCGACACCTGCCACGCAGAGCGATGGTGTCCCCGAGTAGAGCTCGCTGACATGCCGCGTTCGCGCGTCAAGGTACACACGCGTGTTGTCGAGCATCCGCACACCGATCGCCTCCAGCTCGCGCCGGATGCGTGGCCCGTCGGCGTACCAATCGTGGTTGCCGAGCACGCCCAGCACCGGCACGCCTGGCAGATTCGCAATGAGCGGCGCGAACAGCGGCACGGCCCGCGCGATGAACTCAGCCCCGCCGAAGACATAGTCCCCGGTCAAGACAACGACATCAGGCCGCAGCTCAATCGCCTTGCTGACGGCTTCGCTGATGAACGACGCGGGAATGAATCGCCCCAGGTGCGTGTCAGAGATCTGCACGAGTCTCAGGCCGTCGAGTTCGCCCGGCAGATCACGGATCGGCACGCGATAGCGGGCAATCACGAGGTCCCACGGCGTCACAATCGTGCCAATCGCCAGCGTGCTTGTCGCCGGGCCGACGATCGCCGCCGCTGCCCCATCCACCAGAAAGCGCCGCCGCGACGGAGCGTCGGGCTTCTGATCAGCTCGCGCATCCTGGGTCGCAGTCGACTTTGCTCTTGAGCGCGTCGCGAATCGCCGCCGCATCGTGAGAAAGACGCGACACGCGCCGACGATCGCGCCGGCAGTCAGCAGCGCAGAAAGGGCATGAATCCACAGCGACACATACGCGACGGGGCCGATGAGAAACCGCAGGAAGAAGATGACCGGCGTGCAGAGCACCCACGCGAAGGTGAGCCCCGCGCGGGCCGCCGCGCCGTCGGCGATGCCGCGAACCTCGCCGCTGACGAGACCCGTGTGCAGCGCGAGACAGCCAAAGAGCACGCCGCTCAGAAGCAACCACCCAAGAAGCCACGTGAGAAGCCAGGGATGTCGGAGCGATTGCTTCATCGGTGAAAATGCCGCGCGGGCGAGTGGACGAATGGACGACCGATGCGTGCGAAGACGCGTGCCGACTTCATAGTCGTACGCCCACGTGCGGCCTGCAAGTTCTGGTGAAGACGCCGCGGCGGGCGCAAACCAAAGAAAAACCCCGACGCGAGGTCGAGGTCTTGAGTAATCGACTGTGAGTTGCAGCGACTCAGTTCGCGAAGTGGGCGAAGGCGCGGTTGGCTTCGGCCATCTTGTGCGTCTGCTCGCGGGTCATCATCGCCTTACCTTCGCCGCGGGCCGCGTTGTAGAGCTCGTCGGCGAGGCGCTGGGCCATCGGGCGGCCCTTCTCGCCGCGGGTCGCTTCGAGCAGCCAGCGGAAGGCCAGCGAGAGCTGACGCTTCTGATTGACCTGCATGGGCACCTGGTAGTTCGCACCACCGATGCGCTTGGAGCGGACTTCGACGAACGGCTTGACGCGATCAAGGGCCATCTGGAAGAGCTCAAGAGCGTTCTTGGGCGCGTCCGGGCTGGTTTCCTTGGCGAGCTTGCCGTCGATGATGTCGAACGCGTCATAGACGACGCGCTGGGCGACGGACTTCTTGCCGTCGTACATGATGCAGTTGATGAAGCGGCTCACAACCTTGTCGCCGTAGCGAGGATCGGGCTTGAGCTGCTCATTGGCGGCGGTGAATGACTTGCGACCCATCTCGAAACTCCCTTGGTCGATGGCAGGAGTGCCAACGACCGTGCTGTGCACGCCGGGTTCGTTGCTCCGGCGGCGGGTGGTGGCGATCTGAGACGCGACGCGCGTCTCTCTTCACCGCGAGGGGCTGTTGGCCTCCTCGCGATTACTCGCCGTTGAATGTCTTACTTCTTCGCGCCGGCCTTCGCGCCGCCCTTGCCGCGCTTGGCGCCATACTTGGAGCGCCCCTGCTGGCGGCCTTCGACGCCGAGGCAGTCGAGCGTGCCGCGGACGACGTGGTAGCGCACACCGGGAAGGTCACGCACGCGGCCGCCGCGAACGAGGACGATCGAGTGCTCCTGCAGGTTGTGGCCTTCGCCGCCGATGTAGGCGGTGATTTCCTTGCCGTTGGAGAGGCGCACCTTGGCGATCTTGCGAAGCGCCGAGTTGGGCTTCTTGGGCGTCATCGTGCGGACGATCACGCACACGCCGCGCTTCTGCGGGCACTCAGCAAGGTCGCGGACCTTGGACTTGGCGGCGGAAGGGCGACGGGGCGAACGGATCAGCTGATTGATCGTGGGCATCGGATCGTCCAGAAACACGTGCGGTTGTCCGAACAACGCGCGAGGTGCGCGCCGTCGGGGATCGCAATAGTAGCGCAGCGGTCGGGTGAGACAAGGCGCGACAGGTTCTTCCCCCCCTCTGCCCGCCGATTCATCCTGGGCCAGGCCTCTTTTGGCCCCCAATCATCCGTGCGCACGCCTAACCTCGCCCCATGACCACCGCCGCGACATCCTCGGCCGCCAGCCATTCCTCCGCTGGCATCACCCTCGCCGCCTTCCAGACCCTCATCCGCGATCGCTACTTCGCGACCGACTCGGCCCGCGGCACGCCCGGCACCTTTATGTGGTTCATCGAGGAGGTCGGCGAACTGGCCACCAGCCTGCAAGAGACCGCCCCGGGCAAGACCCCCACCGCCGAGCAACGCCACAACCTCGAAGAAGAGTTCGCCGATGTGCTGGCGTGGCTCACCACCCTCGCCAACATCCACGGCGTGGACCTCGAGCGTGCCGTCAGCAAGTACACCGACAAGGGCCGCGTTGAAGGCGTGAAGGACTGACGCGCCGACAGAAACGTCGACTGACGCGAGCATCACGACACTTCACACCAAGTGATTCACGCGTACTCGCTCATCGGCGGGCACACGCACACCAGGTTGCGATCGCCGTAGGGGTTGTCCACGCGACCGACGTGCGGCCAGAACTTGCTGTCGCGCAGCCACGCCGCGGGATAGGCCGCCTTCTCACGCGAATAGCCGTGCGTCCAGTTGTCGCTGCTCACCGCTGCGATCGTGTGCGGCGCGTGCTTGAGCACGTTGTCGGCGCGATCGGCCTTGCCCTCTTCGATCTCGCGGATCTCTTCGCGGATCTGGATCATCGCGTCGCAGAAGCGATCAAGCTCGGCCTTGGGCTCGCTCTCGGTCGGCTCGATCATCAGCGTGCCCGGCACGGGGAAGCTCATCGTCGGCGCGTGGAAGCCATAGTCCATCAGGCGCTTCGCGATGTCATCGATCTTGACGCCGCTGGTCTTCTCCAGCGGGCGGCAATCAAGAATGAACTCGTGCGCACAGCGGCCGTGCGTGCCGCGATAAAGCACCGGATAGTGCTTCTCCAGCCGCTTGGCCATGTAGTTGGCGTTGAGGATCGCCACCTGCGTCGCCCGCTTGAGTCCTTCGCCGCCCATGAGCGCGATGTAGACCCATGAGATAAGCAGGATGCTCGCCGAGCCCCACGGTGCCGCGCTGATCGCGCCGATCGCCTTGGAACCCGTCGTGTGTCCCTTCGCATGCGGCGACGCGACCGGATGCCCCGGCAGGAACGGCGCAAGGTGCGCCGCCACGCCGATCGGGCCCATGCCCGGACCGCCGCCGCCGTGCGGAATACAGAACGTCTTGTGCAGGTTCAGGTGGCAAACATCCGCGCCGATCAGGCCGGGGCTGGTGAGCCCGACCTGCGCGTTCATGTTCGCGCCGTCCATGTACACCTGTCCGCCGTGCTGATGGATGATCTCGCAGATCGTGCGGATCTGCTCTTCGAACACGCCATGCGTGCTGGGATACGTCACAATCAGCGCGGCCAGATCATCCTTGTGTTCCTCGGCCTTGGCCCGCAGGTCCGCGACGTCGACGTTGCCGTTTTCATCGCAGGCGACCGCGACCACTTTCATGCCCGCGACCACCGCCGACGCCGGATTCGTGCCGTGCGCCGAGTCTGGGATCAAGCAGATGTTTCGCTTGGTGTCGCCGCGGCTGTGGTGATACGCGCGGATCACCATCAGCCCCGCGTACTCGCCCTGACTCCCCGCGTTGGGTTGCAGACTGACCGCCGCAAAGCCCGTGATCTCCGCAAGCCACGTCTCAAGCTGCGCGAAGACTTCCGCATAGCCGCGCCACTGATCCGCCGGCGCGAACGGGTGCAACGCGCCAAACTGCGGCCACGTCACCGGGATCATCTCGCTCGTCGCGTTGAGTTTCATCGTGCACGATCCCAGCGGAATCATGCTGTTGGCCAGCGACAGATCGCGTCCCTGCAACTTGCGGATGTAGCGGAGCATCTCGTGCTCGCTGTGGTGGCTGTTGAAGACCGGGTGCGTCAGATAGCCGCTCTGGCGCGCGAGTGCCGCGGGCAGATCGAGCGACACGGTCTTGATGATCGCGTCAAGGTCTTCGCGACCCGTGCCGCCAAACGCCGCGAGCAGCGCACGGCAATCGTCGCGCGTCGTGGTCTCGTCGAGCGCGATGCCCAGCGTGCCGTCGGCATACTCACGCAGGTTGATGCGTGCCGCACGCGCCGCGGCCAACACTTCCGCCGCACCCTTGCCCGCGGGCTTGACGCGCAGCGTGTCAAACGTCACGCCGGTCATGACCTGATGGCCGAGCGTCTTGAGCGATGCGGCGACGCCGAGCGTGTACGCCCGCACGCGCTGCGCGATGCGGCGCAGACCGCCCGGGCCGTGATAGACCGCGTACATGCTCGCCATGATCGCCAAGAGAGCCTGCGCGGTGCAGATGTTGCTCGTCGCCTTCTCTCGCTTGATGTGCTGCTCGCGGGTCTGGATCGCCATGCGCAGCGCTGAGTTGCCGTGCGCATCGCGCGACACGCCGATGATGCGACCGGGCATCTTGCGGGCGTGCTCGCTCTTGGTCGCGATGTACGCCGCGTGCGGCCCGCCGAAGCCCATCGGCACGCCAAACCGCTGCGCACTGCCGATCGCGATGTCCGCGCCCCACTCGCCCGGCGGCGTGATCAGCGTCAATGCCAGCAAGTCCGCCGCCGCCACCACCGTCACGCCCGCGGCATGGGCCGCCGCCGCGAGCGGCTTGTAATCCTCAACGCAACCGTGTGTCGTCGGATACTGCAGCAACACGCCGCACGCCGTCGGACCGACCTTGGCCCAATCAATGCTCGCGGCCTTCACGATCGCGACGCTCATGCCCAGGCCATCGGCCCGCGTGCGCACAACGTCGATCGTCTGCGGGTGGCAATCATCGGCAACAAGGAACGTCTTCCGCGGATTGCTCGCTTCATGCCCGCCTGCGATCGCGTAGCACATCGCCATCGCCTCGCCCGCGGCCGTGCCCTCGTCCAGCAGGCTCGCGCCCGCCAGCGGCAACCCCGTCAGATCGCTGATCATCGTCTGGAAGTTCAGCAGAGCCTCAAGCCGCCCCTGCGCGATCTCTGCCTGATACGGCGTGTACTGCGTGTACCAGCCGGGATTCTCCATGATGTTCCGCAGGATCACCGGCGGCGTGATCGTGTCGCTGTACCCCATGCCGATCATCGAGCGATAGATCTGGTTCTTGCTCGCGATCGCGTGAAGTTGCTTGAGCAGTTCATGCTCGCCGCGCAGTTCGCCGCCGCCGCCGCCCGTCTCGATCTTCAGCGGCTTGTTCATCCGAATCGCCGGCGGCACGACCTGATCGATCAGCGCGTCCAGCGATGCCACACCCAGCGAATCCAGCATCTCGGCGATGTCCGCCTCGCTCGGGCCGAGGTGACGGTGCACGAACGTATCCGACGGCGAGAGCAGCGAGCGGGCAACGGACGAATCGTTCACGCAAACCTCCACAGAGACGGGGCGGGCGGGACGCGGCTGGATCGTCGTCATGACTGGGTTTGTTCCGTTCTCAATGCGAGCGGGGCACGGATGAATCTGGAGCCTCGCCCGGAGCCGCACGCCACGCCGACCAAGCCGCCGATCAAGACGCCAAAGTCAGCCCGCCGAATCGCCTCCGAACAAGACGGTGCAACGATAGGATCTTTCGTCCGACAAGCCAAAGGGAGATTCGCCGAACGTCGGACAAATCGCCCGCCAAACCCGCTGCCCGTCGGGCACCGGACTGCACACCGCGTCTGCCAATCGATCTCGATGAGCCCCCTTCCATTCATCCCCGGCGGTGCTCACGCCCGCCAAACTGCCCAAGCGAAGCAGCGCATGCTCGAGGAGACCTACGGCCCACTGGGCACGCCCGCGCCGTGGGACCGACGCCGCGTGTGGTTCTTTCGCGCCGGGCTGCTCTTCGCAGCGGTTGCGTTCGTGGTCGGGCTCTCCCTCGGCCGACCACTGATCGGCTTTATCGTCGCGGTCGCCAGCGTCATCGGCGTGATGATCCTGCGTGCGATCCAGCATCAGTTCATCCACCGTTTGGGTGGCAGCCTGCGCTGGACGATGTGCCCGCAGTGCCTCTACGACGTGCATCGCGACTCGGACTCGCCCGACACAATGCGTGTCTGCCCTGAATGCGGCTTTCAGTCATCGCATCGCTCCGCACTGCGTTGCTGGCAATCGTCCTTCCCGCCGCATGTGCCGCAGGTGGGCAAGCCCCTCTGACCGCGCGACCGAACGCTGCCGTCGCCCTCGCGCGGCGTCGCGCGGACCGTGCCTCTACAGTTCTCTCCGACGCGCCCGTAGCTCAGTTGGATAGAGCGGCGGTTTCCTAAACCGCAGGTCGACGGTTCGAATCTGTCCGGGCGCGCTTCCGTGCTGCGGCACCCTCGTGCCGCTTCGCCGCACGTCCCAGAATCAGCGTCATCGCTCGCAAAGGCTCGCGCAGGTTCGCCCTGTGCGGGCTGTACAGGCCAATCACGCGGCGTCCCGCGTGCTTTTGCTCAATCTCGGGGCATGCTTATAGCAGAGATGCCCCCCCACAGCCGCAAACTCGGCCGCGATCTTGACCGCAACTGCGCGATCACAGCCCGGGCTGCGTTGCGGCTCGCGGCGCTCGCCACCATTGCATGCCTCGGTGCCTGCGCGAGCGAACCGCAAGCGCTGACCGCTCCGATCGAGCGCACGTGGGACGGCTATCTGCCGACGCTCGCCGTCTCCGCCCGCCCTGCCGCGGCCTCGCAGTTCCACGCCGAGTCCTCGCGCCGCGATCTTGCCCTCGGCGTTCACTCCGATGTGCTGAACGTGCCCCGGATGTATCCCGCCGAGTCGCGCCCCTCGCTGGACTATCCGCGTCGCTACTCCTTCCCCTCGACCGCGGGTTCGTACACATACTTCCGCACGCCGGAAGAGGCTCGCAGCGATCTGCGCTGGCGCTGGGGCTATTGAGGCGAACGTCGCGCGTTGCACGCCCGGCGCGCCAACCATCGACAGATGCCCGAGCCGACCTTCACTAAGCAGGACTTGCTTCACGCCGCCGATCTGTCGAGCAAGACCTTCGACATGATCCGCAAGGCCGCCCGCGTCCGCGGCCCATCGCACGGCGGGCTGTCGTTCGAGTTCTCTCTCGACGACGTCAAGTCCCTCATCCGCACCGCCGGCGGCGGACGATTCACCGAACGCGGCGCACCCGCCGCTCTCGCCTGGCGCTCCATGCTAGAGGAGCACGGCATCACGTTTGACGCCTAGCGCCGGTCGCGAGATCACGCTCCTATCCTCGCGCATGCGAACTGGTGGTGCATGTCCAAGGAGGGACACTGGAGTCGTGTCGCGTTCGCACGCGCCACGCCGCGGCGTCATGAATAGATTCTTCGCAGGCTCGCTCGTCGCCCTTGTGCTGCTTGCTGGCGTGGCGCGCGTTCATGCCGATCAAGTGCGTCTGCGCGGCGGCGACGTGCTCGTCGGCCAGGTCGTCGAACGCAACGATAAGGCCATCATTCTCAAGCATCGCGTGCTCGGACTGCTCACCTTGCCGCATGAGCAGATCGCCTCGATCACCATCGACACCGCATCGCCTTCAACGCCCGCTGAACCAACTGCGCCCGCCGCCGCGATCGCGACACCCGCGCCAACGCCGACACCGCCCGATGGCGCTGCCGCGCCGTCTGCCGACGCGGCAGCGGCACAAACCACTGCGCGGACGCCCGCTGCGCCTGCCGCGCCCGAACTTCACTTCTGGCAAGGCTGGAAAGGCTCGGTCGATCTGGGCGTCCACGGCTCGGACGGCAACAGCGAGACGTTCTCCGCCCGCGGCGTGCTCGGCGCGCGTCGCATGACGACCACGCTCGAAACCAAAGCGTCGCTGCAGTACATCTACGTCACCGACAACGGCATCAAGAGCAAGAGCCGCGGCGAACTCGACGTCCGCAACGACTGGTTGCTCACATCCTCGCGCTGGGGCTTCTTCGCCGAGGGCAAGGGCGAGTACGACGAGTTCCAGCCGTGGGATCTGCGCACCAGCCTCTTCCTCGGTCCGAGCTATTCGTTCATCCGCTCCGAGACGACGTCGCTGCGCGGGCGAGCCGGTCTGGGCGTCACGCGTGAGTTCGGCAGCGAACGCAACCAGGTGCTGCCCGAAGCCCTCTTCGGCATTGAACTCACGCACAAACTCTCCGAGCGTTCCAAGCTCTACGCCAACAGCGAGATCCTGCCCAACCTCGCCGACTTCCCCGAGCATCGCATCGAGAGCAACGCCGGCTACGAGTTGCTCGTTGATCCGCAGACGCACATGAACATCAAGTTCGGCATCACCCACCGCTACAACACCGACCCGGGCCAACGCGACGACGGCACACGCTCCAAGGCCAACGACCTGGAGTACTTCGTCACGCTGGGCTGGGACTTCTGAGCCGCGCGGCGGAGGCAACCGCTCAATTCACGCCGCAGGGCCACTGCCCGCGCCGGTGTCTGTGCCAGCGTCGTTCTCGCGCGGCTTCTTGGGTCGCAGCGCGGCCGCCGCATCGGTTCCGCTGCCCTTGAGCTTCTCGATCATCCGCGCACGTGCCGCGTCAAACTCTTCGGGCGTGATCTCGCCGCGATTGCGTGCCGCTCGCAAATCGTCAAGAAAGCTGCCCGCTTCCGCGCCCGTCTCTGGTCCGAGCAGACGCTTCCGCATGATCAAGATCGCGATCGCGGCGATCATCACCAACGCGATCAGCACGCCCACCAAGAGCAGCACTTCGCCAGTCTGAGCCGCTGAGGGCTGACGCATCACTCGGTACTCAGTGCGGGGGACTCAGCGTGGGACTCAACCCGTGTGTTCGTCGCGATTCACGTCAGTTGCCCGACACGATGACATCGCGAATCGGGACCAAGAGCCGCGGCACCACGCGATTCTCAACCAGTTCCTCGCCGACGGCCGCGAGTTTACGGAACGCCGCGCTCAGTTCCTTCAGGTCACCGATCGAACCGAACTTGCGCAGCGTGAGATAGACGCTGATCGGCTCGCCCGCATCCGGGTCGCGTGCCGGAGCCGACTGCGCCGAGGGCCGCGTCTTGATCTCAAAGTGGACTTCATACTCGCCGCGCTGCCCGGGCACCTGCTGCCCCAGAGCCATGCCGATCATCGGCTGAAAGTCGATTGGGGTCGCGCCCTGCACATCGACCAGCGACGCCAGCGGCGAGCCGGCCAGCAGCGCATCGAGCACGATCGCGTCATGATTGCCGCCCGCGGCGATATCGAACCCGTAGAGCAGTTCGAGATAGTCCACGTCCAGCGGGCTGATGTTCATGAAGAACGGCGCGGCCTCGAGCACATGCAGGTGGAGCGCATAGGCCTCGGGCATGTTCGCGGGGTTGACCGTGCCCGAGCGGATGTTGTTGCTCCGCAAGGCCAGCCACCGATGCACACCGTCGCCCTGCGGCGACTCCAGCGCGAGCTCATCGCGATACTTGCGAAACTGGTTCATCCCGGGAAACTGCTTGCGGACGCGCTCAAAGAGATCCAACACCGTCTCACGCCCGCGCGGCAGGTCCATCTTCACCGTCACCTTCTGGTTGACGTAGAAGTCGGTACAGAACGCCTTGAAACTGTCGCTGAGCATCCGTGGAAGACTCCCAATCGACGACCAATCGACAAAGAACGGGCCAAGCCCGCTCCGACGCGCCCCCCGACAGCCAGAACTCCGACGCCCAGAGGATAGCGGCAAGCTCAACGCCGCGGGGCTTTTGCGTCCGCGCGACGCACTCTTCACAAACATGACATGGACATCCTGTGGGTTGCGCCGTCGTCCAGCCTCCTGCCGCGCCGCTACGCTGGCTCTGTTGAGTCAGACGCCCCGCCACATCCCGGTCATGCCCCGCGAGACGATCGACGTCCTCGCGCCCGCTCCCACACCGGCGGCCACTTACGCCGACTGCACCGCCGGGCTGGGCGGCCATGCCTCCCTCGTCGCGGCCAAACTCGGTCCCGGGGGCCATGTCATCCTCAATGACGCCGACCCGGGCAACCTGGCCCACGCCGCTACCCGAGTCCAGGCCGCCGCTCCGGACATCACCGTCACGCCGTTCCAAGGCAACTTCGCCGACCTGCCACGCCGGATGACCGAGCAAGGGCTGGCCGCCGACATGGTGCTCGCCGACCTGGGCTTCAGTTCCAACCAGATGGACACCCCCGAACGCGGGTTCAGCTTCATGCGCGATGGCCCGCTGGACATGCGACTCGACCCGACCCTGCCGATCACGGCGGCGGAACTGGTCAACAGCATGAGCGAGCGCGATCTGACCGAGATGATCGAGGAGTTCGGCGAAGACCCCGCCGCCCGGCGCATCGCCCGAAAACTCGTTCAAGCCCGCGCGGTCGAACCGATAACCACCACGGCGAGGCTGGCCGACGTGATCCGTTCTGCCGTCGGCCCGGCCGCGGCCCACGGCCCCACAGACCCTTCAACCCGCACCTTCCAAGCACTCCGCATCGCGGTCAACGATGAGATGGGTTCTCTGGACGCACTGCTCCAGTCCATCGCTCGGGCAGCCGAATCCATCGCGAACGGTCGTGCCGCGTGGCTTCGCCCCGGTGCTCGCGTCGCGACGCTGACGTTTCACTCGCTCGAAGATCGCCGGGTCAAGCGGACCTTCACCGACCTCGTCAAGCGGGGTCTGGCGGTCGAGATCATCCGCGGCGTGCTCGCTCCGACCGAGGACGAGACCCGCGAAAACCCGCGAAGCCGCTCCGCCAAGCTTCGCGCGATTCGCATCGGATAGGACATGCAGCCCCAGACCTCGCCAAACCTGCCCGCTCGCTCGCGTCTGGCGGCGTCGGCGCGAGCGCGACGCGGTTTGGACTTGCTATCATGCGGCTTCTCGGGCGTTGAGCCTCATTTGGTCGATGCTGAGAGCTGTGGAGTCATTTCTCGCCGGTCCGCGGGCAAGGACGCTCGTCGGCGGCGTACGGGGTCGTGAGAAAGTCGGAGGCCGCATGGCCGCGGGCGATCATGGCCCGGGCGGCGGCAAGGAAGAGCTGACGTGAGCCGTGAACTCAAACTGGCGCTGGTCGTGGGTTTCTGCGTGGTGATGGTCGTCGCCGTGCTGGTGAGCGATCACCTCTCGCGCGCAAGCAAGGCACAACTGGCGAGCGGCACCGAGCCGGTGCCCGCCGTCATCGCGGCCAACATGCCTGAGAAGCCCCTGCCGGGCTTGCAGGACTACCTGCCCAAGAACATCCCCACCGCCGCGGAGCGCGAGGTGGTGAGCGTGCCAAGCGAGCCCGAAGTCACGACGTCGCAGCCCGGGCCCGCGGCAGGTGCACCCGGCTTGGTCGCGGACAACGCTCCCAAGCCCATCGAGACCCCGGACGTCATCGTTCCCGGCAAGTCCACCCCGGCTGCCCCTGCGAACAGCAAGCCTGGCACGACGATTGGCCAGCTGCCCCCGGGCGTGACCGGCGCGGAGCAACCGGCCCAGGGCAAGCCTTCGGAGCCGAACCACGTCGGACCGGGCAACACGCTCAACCCGCCGTCGGTCGTCAAGGAAACTCCCAAGAAGACCGAGCCCGTGACGCGCGCCAGCCCTGTCCCGGGTGAGAAGTCGCACACGATCGGCGAGGGCGACACGCTCTTTAAGCTCTGCAAGAAGTACTACGGCGACGGCATGCTCTGGAAGCAGCTCGCCACCTACAACAGCGGCAAGCTTGGCAAGGACGGCACCCTCAAGACCGGCGCCGTCCTCAGCATCCCGCCCAAGGAAGTGCTGACCGGCAAGCCCGCCCCGGCGGCTCCGGTGACGGCCCCGAGCACCAAGCCCACGACCGACACCAAGGCCGTGAAGCCCACGACCGAACTGGCCAAGAAGGACGAGAAGAAGGACGACAAGCTCGCCGCTGAGAAGGCGACCAAGAAGGCCAAGGTCACCACCTACACCGTCAAGCCCGGTGACACCGTTGGCAGCATCGCTCGCAAGGTGCTCGGCACCAGCAAGCGTGCCCAGGAGATCATCAACCTGAACGCCAGCGATTCGTTCAGCGAGGATGAGCTCACCCCCGGCATGGTCATCAAGGTTCCCGCGGCCTAAGCCCGTTTGACAGTTCACGTCTGCACAAACGCCGCGGGAGGCCGCGGCGTTTTCATGCGCTGATTGCACTCGTTCCCCGCCGTGGGCCGCTCGCTCAACTCATCACATGTGCCGGGCTGGGTGCGGCACCCGCCGAACTCTCACGCCGCGTCGCGATCGGACGTGCGATCTCGATGAGCAACGTGTCGTCGCTGGGCGGCCCGGCGCGATGGTTGTCCACCGCACTCAGCAGCAGGCGCGCCCAGGACCCATCCGGCTCGCTCGCGGCGATCTCCGGGTTGTGCCCCGCGAGCAGACGCTGCAAGCCCTCGACGCCGAACATGCGTCCGCTGGCCGCCCGAGCCTCCGTCGCGCCGTCGGTGTAGCAGACGAGCACGTCGCCGGGGCCAAACTTGTGGGTCTCGGGGGCGGGCTGGAAGTCATCATCGCCGCACGCGCCAAGGACGAACGACGTCGAGTGCAGTTCTTGGACGGTGCCGTCCACGCCGCGCAGGAACGCAGGCGGATGTCCGCCGCTGGCGTATTCGAGTTCGCCCTTCTCCGGGTCGATGCGCACACAAAAGACCGTGGCGTAAACCGAGTGCCGCGCCAGCGTCAGGTGGACGTAGCGGTTGAGCAACTTGAGCACGTTGCCGGGCGCGAGATTGGGGTGCTCGGCAAAGAGTCGCTCAAGCTCGCCGTGCATGCGATTGACGGTGAGGGCGGCAGCGATGCCGTGCCCAGTCACGTCAATCAAGACCATGCTGAAGCGGTTGTGGTTGGCGGGGCCGGACGAATGCGCGAACAGGAAGTCGCCGCCGATCTGCCGCATCGGCTCGTACTCGTAGTGAAAGCGCACAGGCCCGGTCGAGATCGGCTGCGGGAAGAGTGCTTCGTGGATGCGCCGGGCATCGACCAGTTCGCGCCGAATCTCGCCGTAGCGCCGACGCAGGAAGTCCATCTGGTACTGGCGCAGACGCGTGGAGTGCTTCACATACGCGATGAGCGTGCCGGGGGCGGCGACCAGCGGATCAGTAAAGGTCATCCACGCCAGCGACAGCCCATCGGGCTTGCGGACGATGATGTAGAGCACCAGGTCGATCAACACCAGCGGCACCATTGGGCCGATCGACTGTCGGGTCGTCCAGGGCAAGAACGCGCACGCGAGGATGTGCGTGATCGTGACGCCCCAGATGCCAAAGGCATGCTGCACGAGATAGTCGAGCGCGATGTGGATCACGCCGTCGACCAAGACGAGCAAGTACGACAAGCGCAGCAGTTCACTGTCCGCCGGGCGTGCCAGCCAGGCATAGAGGAAGCAGAGGATGTACGTCGCGACAGCCAAAGCCGCACCAACCAAGGCGAGAATCGCGTCATTGGTTGATCCGGTCGTCTTGATCTGCACCGGCCCGGACGAGGTCGGGATGTTTGAAGTCGCAAGCACCGCGACGCCCGCCAGCGTGAGCAAGAACAGGCCGACCAGCGTCAGCGTGCCGGTGAACCACAGCATGCGGCGGCGCAACAGCGTCGACGTCTGGACTGCGAACTCGTGGCGGAAGTCGCTCGTGTAGATCGCCGTGTTGGAACGCTGCTTGGCCACACTGCTCCGAAGGTGAGCGGACGCAAAGAACTCGGGTTCATCAACCCGCCCGAAGAACCTCAGGCGGGGGCGCTCCCGGGGGCACTTCCGGGAGTGCTTCCGGGGGTGCTTCCGGGGGCGGAAGCGCGATTGGCACCGGGTACCCAGAGTACATCGGATTTCCCGTCGTTGTTTGCAACCCGGCCAAGAACAAACAGCAAATCGCTGACGCGATTGAGGTATCGGATCGCCTCGGCGTTCACCGTTGCGGATTCCGCCGCCAGCAGACTCACCCCCAGCCGCTCGGCCCGACGCACCACGGTGCGGGCCAGGTGCAGGTGGGCCGCCAGCGGCGTGCCGCCCGGCAGTACAAAGCTGGTCAGCGGCTTGAGGCGTTCGTTGAACTCATCGATCACATGTTCCAGCCGCTCGGTCTGCGAGGGCACCATCCGCAGGGCACTGCCGGGCTTCTCGCCCTCGGAGCGGGGCGTCGCCAAGTCGGCCCCCAGATCGAACAGGTCATTCTGGATGTCGCGCAGCACACGCGCGATCGACTGCGACACGGCATCGACGCCGGCGCTCAGCACGGCCAGCCCGATGCACGCGTTCGCCTCGTCGACCGTGCCGTAGCACTCGACGCGCAGATCGTCCTTGCGGACGCGATCACCAGTCGCCAGCCCGGTGGTGCCGTCGTCGCCGGTGCGGGTGTAGATCTTGTTGAGCTTGACCATGAAGAACTCCAGCGCCACTGCCACGGCACACGAGGGCAAACGGAAAGAATGCTGCGGACGTTTCGGGCTTAGTCGTCGGCGGAGATGCTGCGCGGCCCTTCCTTGCCCGCGACGCGCTCCATGTAGCCGTTGCCCTTGCGCTCGTACTTCGTGAAGCCCAGCCGCTCCAGATTCTTGTTCGAGAGCTTGCCCTTGCCCTTGGTGTCGCTCCACTCGCCCGCGATGTTGGGTGCGAGCACAGCGCGGCGAACCGGCTCGCCCGTCTCGGGGTGCTTGGTCAGCGCGTCTTCCTTCATCGACTGGATGATCTCGAACGTGCGCCCCGTCGGCACACCCTTCTTGTCCAGGATCTCATAGACATACGTCGGCATGCTCGATTGTTCGCACGCCGCGCACGGCACGCGCTGAACGACGATTCACCCTCATCGCCTACTTGATGAACCGCTCCGGATTGGTGTACAGCCCGGGCTTGCCGATGGCATTCTCGGCCTTGATCTCAGCCACCGGGGCGGAGCCGCCAAGCCCGCGCGGGAAGACATCGCCGCGGATCGGGGCGACGTGTCCATCGGCGAAGATGGCGTTGGCCGCGCCGACGCCGCCGGGGTGGCGATAGCCGATGCGGCTGTTGGTGCTGCCGAGGCGGTTGTCGCGCTGACGCCCGGCGTACAGCCCGTCGGCAAAGCAGATGAGGTTGCTGGGATCGACGATGGCGGACATCTTGACGTTGGTGAACGTCACGCCGTTGGACCCCGGGCCGTAGCCCACGGAGCAGGAGTAGAACTCGTCCTGCACCGCGGCGGTGGAGCCGCCGATGGGGTTGCTGGCGTTGATCCAGTACGCGACCTTGATGATGCGATCAAAGCCGCGGGCCTCGATGGTCTGCGGGACAAAGCCGCTGCCGCTGCGCAGGGTGGGCCACTCCATCCAGCCGCGCGAGTTGTTGGGATCGGTGCCGGTCTGACCGGTGGAGCCGACGCCGTCGGCGTCGATGACGCTGGGGCACATGAACGCGGAACCCTTGAGCGTGCGCGAGCCGGGGATGAAGCCGTCGCGATCAAAGATCGGTCCCCAGCCATCGAGGGGCACGCCGCTGCCGCTGGTCCCGGTCATGTTGTACGACGGGACGATGCGTTCCTTGTTGTTGTCGGCGTACATCGTCGAGGCCTGACCGATGCTGCGGGCGTTGACGCCGCAGGTGGTGGCGCGGGCCGATTGGCGTGCGGCACCCAGCGCAGGCAGCAGGATGCCGATGAGCAGGCCGATGATCGCAATAACCACCAGCAACTCGATCAGTGTGAAAGCGGCTGTGCGCATGTCACGTCGCATGATGCTGCGCCCCCGAAACGCGCGAGCTCGCACGCCATGTGCGACCCGCATCAACCCCCGAAACTCATCCCGGTTTCCAGATCAACCATCTTCCACTGCAAGTGGCGACAGATGCGGCTCAGAACCGGCCACGCAATATCGTCATCCAGCACCGTCACCATCGCCTGCTGCACCTCATCGACGTGCTGGGGCAGTTCGACCACCATGCCCGGGCCGTGCAGCACTTCGGTGCCGGTCGCACGCGGCGAGCCGTCGGGCGCGGTGTTGAATCGGGCGAGGGCATCGCGGACATCGCGGGCCGTGCCGAGCGGGCCGCCGGGCGTGCCCGGACGGGCGGACTTGGGCGGGGCCTTCATCAAGACGATCTGACGCTTCTTGGCCACGAGAGATGCCACTCCCCACGCCGCGCGTCATTCCTCGTCGGCTTCGTCGGCGGCGTCGAGCAGTTCGACAGCCCGCGAGAGGAGCCTTTCAAGGGGCACCGGCTTGAGAAGGTAGGCATCCACCCCGAGACTCTCCGCGTAGGCCTGGTGCCGCTTGCCCTCGTTGGCCGTCACCATGATCACCACCGGGCTGTCCTCGCGGCCCTTGATCTTCTCCAGCGCCAGGAAGCCCGAACGCTTGGGCAGCATCATGTCGAGGATCACCAGGTCCGGCGGATCCTCGCGGCAGATGCGTACGGCCTCGTTGCCGTCCATCGCAGGCTGGGTCAGCGCGCCCTCGGACTGGAACGCGACATCGATCGACTCGAGCACATCGCGATCGTCATCGACGATCAGCACACGCACTTCTTCGAGACGTCCGGTCGTCATTCCACCCCCACTGTTGCCCGTTGCACCGCTGCCTGCGTTGCCGTCGCGTGTGTGCTGCATGACTGCGTCCTCTCTGGTCGGAGGTGAGCGCACCTTGGCCGCTCGAACGATCACGAACGCACCGGCACCAAGGTACCCCATCAGCGGCCCTTCGCCAAGCCCTCCCAGCGTCATGCGTCGGGCATGCTCGCGGGCGGAGTCGGGGGCCGGTCTCTGCACATACGCAGAGCGTGCCCGGGCGTTCCCGACTTTTCGCCGGATCAGTGCAAGGCGAGCCAGACGCGGGACGCGGGAGCGTGCCGGGACCGGTAACTGGCTGCGATCACGACGACCGGACGCCCGATTCACGACGGCGTCTTTGGGACGGACGCGTGCGTGGTCAGGTCAGCCGCCTCCGTGTGCCAGCCGCATTCGGGGCAGCGGACCATCAGCGGGTCGGTGTTGGGCAATGGCACAACCTCGCGGAGGCCATAGCCGCAGGGGCAGAGGTCGAGCGTGCGGAGACGCCGCACCTCGCGCCGAAGGATGAAGCGCCAGATGCCGCGCAAGGAAAGAAACCCAATGCCCATGACGGCCACCAACAACAGCAACGCCGGAAGATCGGCGACACGCTTTGCATTCAAGAAGTCGAGCAGTACTGCCGACGCCACAAACACAAGGAAGCCCCACGCAAGCAGCCCGACGAACTGAACGCCCCGCACCACGCGACCGCGCGCTTCGCGTGGCGTCCGCGCGAGCCGATACAGCACATCGCGGCGCGACATGCTCAGGCCCTCAAACTCGGGCCAGTGGTGATGCGGCTTGGAGCCCGGGTTGTCGAAGTCGCTCGCCACGGCGTTGCCCCCACGCCTTCCCACGCCTTCCGCACAGCTCCGCGCGAGTGCCTCAGCGTCCGACGTTCAGGCGTTCCAAGCGCGACGGGTCGTTGATCTCCGGCTCGGTGTCCAACAGTCGCGTGCGCGTCTTGCTCTGCAGGCCCAGCGGCTGGAAGAAGACGGAGAACGCGGTGCGATCGGTGGTCGCGTTGTAGCCGATGCCCAGGCCGAAGATGGTCGCCTGGAAGTAGCGACGCAGGTCGGCGCCCACGCTCTGGAGGCCTTCGCCGCTGACGTCGTACGCCGCGGCCCAGGCGACGGTGTACTTGCTCGTCAGCACATACGACGACCCGAAGTCCAGGTACGTCGTGTCCTGGGCGTTGAGGTAGCGCAGCTCGGCGAAGGACGAGAAGTCCGACGAATGCTGCACCACGAAGCCCGTCGTCGTTCGCGCGGGCTGGTGCAGGTCCATGTCATAGACCGTGCCGCCAGTGATCGCCAGCACGTTGGTCGCCTGCCACACGGCATCGACGTCGATGAACTCGCCGACCGACGACAGTTCGGGGCGATACTCAAAGAATCGACCGATGGGGCTTTCGCGGCTCACGTCACCCGAGGCCTTGACGTAATCGGTGCGGAGTTTGAAGACGTCGACGGAGCGCCAGCGGCCCGGCCCGCCGCGCTGCGTCTGCCACGTCTGGTTGAGGCCGATGCGGGCGATGCCGCCCTCGGCGATGCCTTCGACATCGCGGTCATACTGCGGCAGATCTTCGCGATCGACGTTGGTCTCGGCGAAACTGGCGGTGATGCTCGGCTCGATGATGTGGCGGATGCGGTGCAGGTCGAGCAGGCGCGACTCGACGCTGTTGTCGACCTTCTGGATCTCGGTGGAGAGCCGGAGGCCGGCCTGTCCCCAGCCGCGGGCGTTGTCGTTCTCGTTGGGGCTGAACTTGGTGAAGTCGTTGTCCCACCACGTGCCGCGGGCGACGACGAAGGGCGAGACGTTGATGGGTCCGACGTTGAGCTTGCTGGTGAGTTCCTGGCGGGTGTCGAAGCGATAGACGCCCGACTCGACGTAGCCCTCATCGCGCAGGCGCTTGGCGACGGTCTCGGTGGGCGCGATGCCGGTGACGCGCTCGGCGAGGGTCGGGGTGTTGAGGCCGCGCGATTCGGCGGTGACCTCGTCGAAGTTGAGCGAGAGTCGGCCGAGGCGATACTCCTGGAACCACTGCAGCGCACCGGGCGTGTCGCGATCGCCCCACGTACGGATCAGGTCGTCGGCCTGACGCACGTACGTCACCTCGGGCATGCGATCGACGTTGTACCCCTGGCTCTGGAGCAGATACTCGTTGGCGATGAAGTCGTTGAACTCGCCCTTGGCTTCCATCGCGAAGTAGGTGTTGTCCTCCACGCGCTTGAGCAGGGCACGGTTCGTGAACTCGCGGCGGGTCGCGCCGAGCTGTTCAAAGAAGCCGTCGATGAACGCCTCGTCAGAGATGTACGAGCCTTCGAGCGAGAGCGACCAGAGTTCGTCGAGCTGCCAGCGCTGCTCGCCGAAGATGTAGCCGCGGGTCTCGCCGTCGCGTTTGATCTTGGCGCCGGTCTTGAGCAGGTCGTCGCCGCGATCGTCGGCGACGAGATAGGCCGAGAGGCTGCCGGCGGAGAAGCCGTCGGGGCTCTTCCACGCCCAGTCAGAGCCGATGGCCGGGCCGCGCTTGAAGTAGTAATCAAGCAGCAGGTCCACCTCGCGGTTGGGCGACTGTTCCAGGCCCAGGAGCGTGATGGCGTTCCAGCGCGTGCCGATGGCGCCTTTCTCGTTGCCGCCGGTGACGCGGATTTCCTTGAGCGGTGCCTGCGTCGGATCGCCCGAGAGCCGCGGCGCCCACGCGATGGGCACATCAAAGGCCCGCAGCGTGATGTTGCGTGCATCCACCAGCGTGGTCGAACGCGGCGCACCGCCCGCGGTGGCCGGCTCGCTCTTGCGGCTGATCGTGATGCTCGACGCGCCGATCGAGAGCTGCGGCTCAAAGAACGCCGTCGCCGACAAGCGCGCGTGCTCGGCCTTGAACTCCGTCGACGATTCCTGACGCAGCGTCTTGGCACGCACGTACAGCGGCAGGCGACGCTGCTGGTCGTAGGTCCAGAAGACCGCGTCGAGCACCAGTGCCTTGTTCTGCACCACGTCGTAATAGATCTGCGGCCCGCGCAGCGTATAGCGACCGTCGGTCGCGATCACGTCGCCTTCGAGGTACAGCCCCAGCACGCTGGAGATGTCGAAGCGGTTGGCGCCGTTGCTGGTGTCGGTGCCGGGCTTGAGGAAGATCACGCCGCGCTGCGCGGAGAGTTGCAGGAAGCGCCCGGTGCGGGCCTCGGCATACTCCACCACCAGCCCGTCGGAGACCATCACGGCGTCTTCGGTCGCGGGGAGGTCGAGCGTCGGCGATGCTCCCTCGGCGGCCTTCTGCCCGCTCACACGCACGATGTTGCCTGCCGAAACCGTCAAGAGGCCGTTCTTGGCGAAGATCGGCGCGGGAGCCTCGGGGTCGAGGTTGGACGCGGCGTTTGCGAGTTCTTCCGCGCTGGTGCGGATGCGGCCGCTGCGCGAACTGCCGAAGATGCCGCCCGCGCCCGTCGGGGGCAGATAGGGCCGGCCTTCGCCGGGGATCATCGCGATACGCCCCGACTGCGGGAACGCCTTGGTCGCCGGGGTCGCGCCCGTCGCCAGTGCGCCGGTCGGTTCGCGACCGGCCATCTGCCCCAGCGTGTCGGCAAGCGCGGCTTCGCCCTCCAGCACCAGCGGCTCGGGCGGACGCACGCTGTAGACCAGATCGGCCTTGAGCGTCGGTGCGGCACGCACGATGGCACGCACCGGCAGACGATCGGCCGTGACCGCGACGCCCGCATCGCCGGTCGATGAACCCAGGCGGTCAAAGTAGATGAAGACCTGATAGGCACTCGCCCCCGGAACCGCCCCCGGAACCCCCGCCTGTCCTTCATCCTCAACGCGCTCCAGCCAGACCACGGCACGGCTGGCGGCGAACTCATACAGGCCAAGCTTCACGCGCACGTCGCCGGTGAGCAGCATCCGCCGCGTGGTGGGCGATTCGTCGGTCCAGTTCCAGACCTTGGCCGCGCTGAAGGCCAGCGGGCCGTCGACCGCGGCGAGCGGAAAGCGCATGCCGCCGAAGTCGCGCCCGGAGAAGGAATCGCCCGCGTCGGCGGCGGGCGTGGAGATCGTGAGCGGCTGTGCCGTGGGCGGCGGCAGGGCCTCGACGCGGGCGTTGGCGTCCTGGCCGGTGCTTTGGCGGTCGATCTGGCGGTCGATTTGGGCCAGCGCGTGCGACGCCCAGGACGCCGGACCAACGCCCGCGGCACACGCCACAAGGAGCGTGAGACGGGCTCGCGGGGCCAGGCGGTCAGGGAAGCGGAGGTGTGGGCGGTTCAACGTGCGTGTTTCCGTCGCGAGAGAGACGCGCGGGGACCACCCGGCGCGGGAACCGGATGCTACGGGAGCGCAGGCGAGGGCACAACTGGCGCGGGGAGGGGGTGTGGGGGGAGGCAAGACCGGGAGACATCAGACCGGAGACTTGGAGCCAAGCCGGACACGCTCCCGGTCTCATGTCTCATGTCTCATGTCTCATGTCGTGCTTCCGCACTTCGTCTCTTCGTCTCTTCGTCTCTGCGTCTCTTCCTTCTACACCCTCGCCCGTGCCGCAGCCAGGGCTGTCGCGACCGCATGCGGCCCCGTGCCGCCGAAGACTTCACGGCGCTTCAGGCCGGTCTGGATCTTCAGCGACTCGCCCACGTCGGCGCTGATGGCGGGGCAGACGGCCTGCATGTCGGCGAGCGCGAGGCCTTCGAGACGCGTGCCGCGTTCGAGCGCGAGGCGCACGAGCCGACCGACGGCGTCGTGGGCATCGCGGAAGGGCACGCCCTTGCCCACGAGGTAATCGGCGAGTTCGGTCGCGTTGGCGAAGCCGTCGAGCGCGGCTTCGTGGCAGACTTCACGCCGCACTTTCATGCCGTCGAGCACACGCGGCACGACCTGCAGGCAGAGCGACAACTGCTCCATCGCGTCAAACAGCGGCTCTTTGTCCTCTTGCAAGTCCTTGTTGTACGCCAGCGGCAGGCCCTTCATCGTCGCCAGGATCGACATCAGCGAGCCGATCAGCCGACCCGACTTGCCGCGCAGCAGTTCGCACGCGTCGGGGTTCTTCTTCTGCGGCATCAGCGACGAGCCGCTGGTGACGCTGTCGGCCATCTCGACGAAGCCGAACTCCTGCGTCATGAACAGAATCAAATCCTCGGCCATCCGCGACAGATGCACCGACGTCTGCGCACAGCAGAACAGCGTCTCGGCGATGAAGTCGCGGTCGGCGGTCGCGTCCAAGCTGTTGCGGCTCGCGGCATCAAAGCCCAGATCACGCGCCAGCGCGTCGCGGTCGATCGCGTACGTCGTGCCCGCCAGTGCCGCACTGCCCAAGGGGCAGATGTTCACGCGGCGGCGTGCATCCGCAAAGCGAGCGGCGTCGCGCTCCAGCATCTCTTGATACGCCAGCGCCCAGTGCGCCAGCAAGATCGGCTGGGCGCGCTGCATGTGCGTGTAGCCGGGGACGACCGTCGCCTGCTCGCGCTGCGCCAGATCAAGCAGCGAGACGCGAGCGGCACGCAGTTCACTGAGCCGCGCGTCGATCGCCGCACGCGTCCACAGACGCACGTCGGTGGCGACCTGGTCGTTGCGGCTGCGGCCGGTGTGGAGTTTCTTGCCCAAGGGGCCGATCGCCTCGATGAGCCGCCGCTCAACGTAACTGTGCACGTCCTCATCGCGACCGATCGCCGCGAGGATGGCATCGGGCTTGGCGAGCGCCTCGGCCCGCAGATCGTCGAGCGTGGCGATGAGCTGGTCGCGTTCGGCGCTGGTGAGCACGCCAGCGCCGGCGATGGCGCGGGCCCAGGCGATCGAGCCGTCGATGTCCTGCAGCAGCAGGCGATGATCAAACGGCAGCGAGTCGTTGAGATGCCGAAACAGCGGGTCGGCCTGTCCTTCAAAGCGTCCACCCCACAGGGCCATGCGTTGCTCCTTGTTGAACGCTGGGAGGGTAGAGAGGGTGAGGGGGTGAGGGGGTGAGGGGGTGACAAGACAAGGAGACAGGAGACATCAGACAAGGTGACGAGGGAGAGAACCCAGCGGTCGCTTGTCTCATGTCTCATGTCTCATGTCTCATGTCTCATGTCTCCGGGTCTGAGGTCTCCCAGTCGGAGGTCTCGTCGCGGGGTCGCCTTCCGCGCGACAGATCGAATGCTTCCGGCGAGTCGCTCACGCAAGATGCTCACGTCAAGATGGTCATCCCAGGGGCCGGGGTTGACCATCTTGAAATGAGCATCTTGATGGGGCGGGGGAGGCGAGGACAAAGCTCAAAGCGAAAAACAGCAAAGCTCAAATGAGCCGTCCAGCGTGAGAGCCGCACGGCGTCTCTCGTGCCACTGATGTCGGAGTCTTCGACGACATCAGTGCCGAGGATCGGTGGACGAAGTCGTCGGCTCCTCAGCACCGAGATGCTCGCAAAGCCTCCCATCTCGGTGGCACGGGAAAGGACTTCGGTGTCAGGGGTCGTCGCGCATGACTTCTTCACGGCATAGCTGCGGAGCTGAGTTGCCACTTCTTCACGGCGTAGCCGTGGAGGTGAATAGCCGTGGGTCGCCGCGCCCCCGGAAGTCAGCGGCACCCACGGAAAGAGCGGCCCTATTGACGGGATCGTCGAAGGTGGATCGTTTCCCGCACGATCCAGTTTCGACAATCCTGTACAAGGGGGATCGCATTCGTCGGGTGTCGCTTCGCGACGACCCGACGCTATTGAC